>NZ_JBEZGC010000002.1:0-1143334 GCF_040649795.1 Nonomuraea sp. NPDC048881 | reverse complement strand
TGGCTTTTAACACACTGTTGAGTTCTCAAGAAACGGACGCGTACTTCCTCACCAGAACCCGTTCCCGGATCCCCGCTCAGAGGCGTTCATTTCGTGTTCTCAATCTTAGCAGGCCCGCCGATTTCGTGTCAAATCCGGAGACTTGAACAAACCGGACCAAACCTGTCTAGGATTGGATGCCCCGCTTCCGAGGCAACCCTCGTAACTTACCGTGTCATCCGGCACTTGTCGAATCAACCGATTATTCGGCGTGCTTCGGGCGCCAGGGGACAACCCATGCCAAAGCGCGTTGAAGCGCCTCGACCGAGGTGGCTTGTCATCTCAAGGGGCTTGTCCTGGGGCCCGTCCGCCTGATCGGCGTCCGGCTCGCTCCCGGGACGAAGTGAAAGATTAGGTCGCGATCCACGACACGTCAAATCGACGAACGGGAGCATGGCGGAACGCGGGATGAGTGTGCTCGTCACCGCGTGCTGCGCGAGCCCACCGTCGGCGAAGGCGGGCTCGCGGCGGGGTGGGTGGCGATTGGCGGTGAGAGGGAGTGATCAGCGGGTTCGAAAGGGATTGGGGAAGGCCGGCACGGGGTGAGAGTGGGGTCGGCTCGAGGTGGCGGAGGCAGTGGGGTGGGGTGGCTCGTTCGGGCTCTGCGGGCAGGGAGCGGGAGCGACTGCAGTACTTGCTGCTCTGAGGTGCGGGGTTGTGTTCTGTGGCCGGTGCTCCAGCGCGTTCGCGACGAAGGCAGTGACTGGCGTCTGGGGGCGGTGGTGAGGTCAGGTCGCTCGGACGGTTGTCGGGTTCAGAGTGCAGGGCGGGGGTTCGGAGGGGCGCGTATTCTGCCCCGGTGACCACTGCCGCCACAATTGCCCCCTCGGTTCGACCTGCGACCCGTCTGCGTTCCTCTGCCCCTTGGTGGATGGCTTTGGTCGCGGGGGCGGTGGCGTTCTCGGGGACGGGGGCGGCCACCCTGAACGGTGACGAGCTGGCCACCATCAGCGCGGCTTCCCGGTCACTGGCGGGGTTGTGGGAGTTGGCCCGGAACATCGACGGGCACTTCCTGCCGTACTACCTGTTCATGCACTTCTGGATCAAGGCCGGCATGGCTGAGCTGTGGTTGCGGCTGCCGTCGGCGGTGGCGATCGGGGTGGCGGCCTGGTTCCTCGCCGACCTCGGAAGGCGGCTGCACAGTGTGCGGGCGGGCGTGATCGGGGCGGCGCTGTTCGCGATCCTGCCGTCCGTCTCCTATTACGGGGCTTTCGCCAGGTCCTACGCGTTCGCGGCGGCCGCGGTGGTGTTCTCGTTCTGGGCGCTGCGCCGGGCGGTGGAGCGGCCGAGCGGGCGGCGGTGGGTGACGTACGGGGTGGCGGTGGCGCTGGTGTGCTGCACGCATCTGTTCGCGGTGCTGGCACTGCCCGCGCACCTCGCACTGGCGCGGCGTGGGGTCCTGGTGCGGATGGCGGTGGCGCTGGGGATCGGAGGTCTGCCCGCGGTCGTGTTGGGACTGGTCGGGTTCGGGGAGCGGCACGCGATCAGCTGGATCCCGCAGCGGGGGCCGGAGGTTTGGCTCAAGTTCCCGAAGATGGCGGCGGGCTCGACCGGGGCCGGGGTGCTGCTGTTCGCGGTCGCGCTGGCCGGTGCGGTGGTGCTCTGGAAGTCGACGGCGGGCCGTGATCAGGTGCGCGAGGACGGGATCCGGTCGGCGGGGGCTCGTCAGGCTTGGGGACAGGGTGACGGTTCCGCGGGGGCTGAGCGGGTGCGGGGGGAAGGTGGCGGTTTCGCGGGGCTTGATCCGGTGGCCGGGGAAGGTGGTCGGTGGGCTGTTGCGGGGGTGGGGTGGCTGGTGTTGCCGCCGCTGCTGCTGCTCGCGGTCTCGCAGCTGGTGACGCCGGCGTACGTGGACCGGTACCTGTTCGTGACGGCACCGGCGCTCGCGCTGCTGGCGGGGGTGGCCGTGGCGGGGGTGCCGCGGTTCCCGGTGTCGGCGGGGATGGCCCTCGTGCTGGTGGGGGGTGTGCTCGCGGCTTCCGAGCATGTGACGGTACGCGAGGAGAACGGGCGGTTCGAGAACATCCCGTGGGCGTTGCGAGTGGTCAAGGCGGAGCCGGAGGACGCGATCGTGTACGGGCAGAGCCAGCTCCGGGCCGGGTTCGACTACTACGCGGACGCGGCGATGCCGGACGACGTACTGAAGACAGGGGACGTGCCGGACGCCGACGGGTTCGGCTACCCCGAAAGGTCGGAGGTCGCGGCGGCGTTGAAGGGGCGCGACCGGGTCTGGGTGGTGTGGCGGGGCACCAAGCAGGCGGGGTTGCAGGGCAACTCCGTGCCGCGGGTGGCGCAGGTGAGGCAGGCGGGGTTCGAGCCCGTGTCGGTCAAGCACTCGGCGGATCTGCCGGGGCTGACGGTGGCCCTGTTCGAACGGAAGCCAGAACGGAAACCAGCACGGACGCCGACGCGGACGCCCACACGGACGTCAGCGCGGAAATAGAACGGACGGGCCTCCGGGGGCGTCGCCTCGCATGCGGCAGCGGGCCTCCCGGGGGGCCGCCTCGCCATGGACAGCGGGCCCCGCAAGACCCGCCCGGCCGTACGAAGGCGGGCCCCGCAGGGCCCGCCTCGCCGGTGGGGATCAGCCGACCTCGACGCCGCCGATCGACTTCTTGCCGCGGCGCAGGACCATGAACCGGCCCGCCAGCAGGTCGGACGCCTCGGGCACGTACGCCTCGTCGGTGATCTTGACGTTGTTCAGGTAGGCGCCGCCCTCCTTGACCGCGCGCCTGGCCGCCGACTTCGACTCGACCAGCCCGCTGTCGGCCAGCAGGTCGACGAAGGACGCCCCGAGCTCGGCGACGGTGGCCTTGGGGACCTCCGCGAGGGCGGCCTCCAGCGTGGCGCCGGGCAGGTCCTCCAGCGACCCCTGTCCGAACAGCGCCTTCGACGCGGCCATGACCGCTTCCAGCTCGGCGCGGCCGTGGAGCAGCTCGGTGAGGTCTTCGGCCAGCGTGCGCTGGGCCTCGCGGGCGAAGGGACGCTCGGCGACCGCCTTCTCCAGCTCTTCGATCTCCTCGCGGCTGCGGAACGTGAACACCTTCAGGTAGTGGATCACGTCCCGGTCGTCGGAGTTGAGGAAGTACTGGTAGAAGGCGTAGGGGGAGGTCATCTCGGGGTCGAGCCAGAGCGCGCCGCCCGCCGTCTTGCCGAACTTGGTGCCGTCGGCCTTGGTGATCAGCGGCTGGGTCAGGACGTGCACGTGGCCGCCCTCGATGCGGCGGATCAGGTCGGCGCCCGCCGTGATGTTGCCCCACTGGTCGCTGCCGCCGATCTGCAGGGTGCAGTTGTAGCGGCGGAACAGCTCCAGGTAGTCGTTGGACTGCAGGATCTGGTAGCTGAACTCGGTGTAGCTGAGCCCCTCCCCCGCGAGCCTGGCCGAGACCGACTCCCTGGCGAGCATGCGGTTGACCGGGAAGTGCTTGCCGATGTCGCGCAGGAAGTCGATGGCGCTGAGCTCACCGGTCCAGTCGAGGTTGCTGACCAGGCGGGCCGGGTTGGACTCCGCGTCGAAGTCGAGGAACTTGCCGACCTGGCCGCGCAGGCGCTCCACCCACTCGGCGACGATCTCGCTGGAGTTGAGCGAGCGCTCGGTGTTGCGGCCGCTCGGGTCGCCGATCAGGCCGGTGGCGCCGCCGACCAGGCCGATCGGGTTGTGCCCGGCGAGCTGCAGGCGGCGCAGCGTGAGCAGCGGCACGAAGTGGCCGATGTGCAGGGACGGCGCTGTGGGGTCGAAACCGGAATAGACCGTGATCGGTGCCTTGGCCATGGACGCGCGCAGGGCGTCGAGGTCGGTGGACTGGGCGATCAATCCTCGCCACGCGAGGTCGTCGATGATGTCGGTCACGGTGATGTGGCTTCCCTGAGTCGGAGTCGGTGCCTTTAGCCTGCCCGATCGGTGTGCTGGCGCGCCACTTGGATACGCTCGGTGTCCATGTGGAGGGTCCGTCGCGAGCTGGCCGTTTTCAAGATCTTAGGGGCTCTGGCGTGCGCCGGGCTCGCCGTCTTCTGGTGGGTGGCCGGGGACGTGCGCGGGGTGATCCTGGCGGTGCCGGCGGCCGTGCTGGTGGGCGGGATGGGGCTGCGCGACGTGCTGGTGCCGGTGCGGCTGTCGGCCGACGCGAACGGGATCACGGTGGTGCACGGGTTCGCCGGCCGGCGGCACGTGCCGTGGGCGGCGATCGAGGACGTCACGGTGGACGTGCGCAGGCGGTTCGGGCTGCGCAGCGAGATGCTGGAGATCGACACCGGCGACCACCTGCACGTCTTCAGCGCTCACGAGCTGGGCGTCTCCCCCACGGAGGTGGCCGCGGAGCTGCGCCGGCGCGGCACGTGAGCCCGGTACGGCGAGACGGTAGGGTCGCCGTCGATCCAGAACCGCCACGGGGTCTCCTTGGCGGTCGAGACGCCGGTGCGCGGGCCTGACCTGATCGTGCCGGGGTCGGCGGGCCGGCCTTCGAGCACGGCGGCCGACCCGTGGGGCAGGCCAGTGAGCCAGGTCGCGTGCTCCGGCCCGTGACCAAAACGCCCGGAGTGCCCGGTGAGGGGATCGAGGGCGGCGGGTGCGCCTTCCCAGATCGCGTCGAGGCCGTTGTGCTCGCGCAGCAGGCCCAGCGCGACGGCCAGCCGGGCGGGGCCGCGGGCGAGGTCACGGTCCGGGACCCGCCCGCCCCGGCCGCCGGTGGGGGTGCGGCGGGTGCGGGCCTCGTTCAGGCCGGCGACGATCTCGCCGGCGCGGACCAGCACGGCCGAGCCGTGGCCCTCGGGCAGGCAGACGAGGTTCGCGCAGAAGTGCATGCCGTAGGTGAAGTACACGTACAGGTGGCCGGGCGGGCCGAACATGACGGCGTTGCGGGGGGTTCTGCCGCGGTAGGTGTGGGCCGCCGGGTCCTCGCCGGGGCCGCCGTACGCCTCGACCTCGGTGAGCCGGACGGCGACCGGGCCGTGCACGAGGACGCGTCCGAGCAGGTCGGGCGCGACCTCGTGCGAAGGCCGGTCGAAGAAACTCCGCGGCAGCGGCGCGGCGCTCAGTTGCCCGAGGCCCATGCCGCCTGCGCGTCGACCGCCTCGCGCAGGGCGACGAGCTGGTCGCGTACGCGGTCGGGCGCGGTGCCGCCGTGGGCCTTGCGGGCCGCCAGCGCGCCGGGCACGTTGAGCACGTCGCGGACGTCGGGCGTCAGGTGCGGCGAGACCTTGGCCAGCTCGTCGTCGCTCAGGTCGCCGAGGTCCTTGTCGTTGACCTGGCACCAGACCACCAGGTGGCCGACGGCCTCGTGCGCGTCGCGGAACGGCACGCCGCGCCGCACCAGCAGCTCGGCCAGGTCGGTGGCCAGGGCGAAGCCGTCGGGGGCCGAGGCCTCCATGCGGGCGGTGTTGACGCGCATGGTCGCGACCAGCCCGGCCATCGCGGGCAGGACGAGCAGCAGCGTGTCGACCGAGTCGAACACCGGCTCCTTGTCCTCCTGCAGGTCGCGGTTGTAGGTCAGCGGCAGGCCCTTGAGCGTGGTGAGCATCGACATGAGGTTGCCGATCAGGCGGCCGGACTTGCCGCGGGCCAGCTCGGCGACGTCGGGGTTCTTCTTCTGGGGCATGATCGACGAGCCGGTGGAGTAGGCGTCGTCCATCTCGATCCAGCGGAACTCCTGCGAGGCCCACAGGACGATCTCCTCGCCCAGCCGCGACAGGTGCACGCCGATCATCGCCGCGTCGAACAGGAACTCGGCGGCGAAGTCGCGGTCGGCGACGGCGTCCATGGAGTTGGGCGCGGCGGCGGAGAAGCCGAGCTCCTCGGCCACGGCCTGCGGGTCGAGCGGCAGCGAGGAGCCCGCCAGGGCGCCGGAGCCGAGCGGGGAGACCGCGGCGCGCTTGTCCCAGTCGGTGAGGCGGTCGATGTCGCGGGTGAAGGCGTGGACGTGGGCCAGGAGCTGGTGGCCGAAGGAGACGGGCTGGGCGTGCTGCAGGTGCGTCATGCCCGGCGCGGCGGTCTCGGCGTGCTGCTCGGCCTGGGCCATCAGCGCGGTCTCCAGCTCGACCAGGCGGGAGACGATGCTGCGCACGTGGTCGCGGAGGTAGAGGCGCAGGTCGGTGGCGATCTGGTCGTTGCGGCTGCGACCCGCGCGCAGCTTGCCGCCGAGCGAGCCGAGCCGCTCCAGCAGGCCGCGCTCCAGCGCGGTGTGCACGTCCTCGTCGGCCACGGTCGGGCGGAACTCGCCCGCCTTGCAGGCGGCCTCCAGGTCGTCGAGCGCGCCGATCATGCGCTCGAGCTCCTCGTCGCTCAGCAGCCCCGCCCTGTGCAGCACGCGGGCGTGCGCCCTGGACGCCGCCAGGTCGTACGGCACCAGCCGCCAGTCGAAGTGCACGCTCACCGACAGCCGGGCCAGCGCGTCGGACGGACCGCTCTCGAAGCGCCCGCCCCACAGCCGCATCGGCTTGCCATCACTCACCGTCATCTCCTCCATTTCCCACGCGACCATAGTGCAACTCAGCCCTTCTTTGCGTCAGGGGCGGCCGCGATCCCGGCGACCGGTTCAGCCACGCCGGTCCGCCACGCGCAGCAGCGCCTCGGCGACGGCCTGGCCGCCCGCCGGATCCCGGCTGATGACGAGGATCGTGTCGTCGCCCGCCACGGTGCCGAGGATCGACTCCCAGTCGGCGTGGTCGATGGCGGAGGCGAGGAACTGGGCGGCGCCCGGCGGGGTGCGGACCATGACCAGGTTGGCCGAGGCCTCGGCGGCCACCAGCAGCTCCTCGGCGATGCGGTGCAGCCGCGCCGCCGGGGTCTCGCCGCCGCCGCCGGTCCTGGTGAGCGGGATGCGGTCGCCGCCCTCGCCGGGCAGCGCGTACACCAGGGAGCCGTCGTCGGCGCGCAGCTTGAGCGCGCCGAGCTCGTCCAGGTCGCGGGAGAGGGTGGCCTGGGTGACCTCGACGCCGCTCTCGGCCAGCAGCTTGGCCAGCTCCGGCTGGGAGCGCACGGCCTTGCGCTGCAGCAGGTCGGTGATCTTCGCCTGCCGCGCGGCCTTGGTCATCGGGATGGTCATCCGCGGGTCACCAGCCAGTGGAGCAGGGCCTTCTGGGCGTGCAGCCGGTTCTCCGCCTGGTCCCACACGACGCTGGCCGGCCCGTCGAGGACGTCGGCGGTGATCTCCTTGCCGCGGTAGGCGGGCAGGCAGTGCAGGACGATCGCCTCGGGCGCGGCGTGCTCCAGCAGCCCGGCGTTCACCTGGTACGGCGCGAACGCCGCCGCCCGCTCCTGCTCGCCGCTCTGCCCCATGGACACCCACGTGTCGGTGGCGATCACGTGCGTGCCCTGGACGGCGGCGGCCGGGTCGGTCAGCGCGACCACCGATCCGCCGGTCCTGGCCGCGACGGCGGCGGCCTGGCCGAGGATCACGGCGTCGGGCTGGTAGCCGGCCGGGGCGGCGATCCGGACGTGCATGCCGGCCGTGGCGCCGCCTAGCAGGTAGGAGTGGGCCATGTTGTTGGCGCCGTCGCCGACGTAGGTCAGCGTCAGCCCGGCCGTGCCGCCCAGCCGCTCGCGGACGGTCTGCAGGTCGGCGAGGATCTGGCAGGGGTGGAAGTCGTCGGTGAGCGCGTTGACGACGGGCACCGCCGAGGCGGCGGCCATCTCCTCGACGAGTCGCTGCCCGGTGGTGCGCCACACGATGGCGGCCACCTGGCGGTCGAGCACGCGGGCGATGTCGGCGGTCGGCTCGCCCCTGCCCATCAGCACCGCGACGTTGTCCACGACGAGCGGCAGGCCGCCGAGCTCGCCGATGCCGGTGTGGAAGGAGACGCGGGTGCGGGCCGAGGGTTTGTCGAACAGGACGGCGACGGTCTTCGGGCCCTCGAACGGCCGGTAGCCGAACCGGTCCTTCTTCATCGCGGCGGCCAGGTCGAGGACCTCCGCCTGCTCCTCCGGCGTCAGGTCGTCATCCCTCAGGAAGTGCCTGGTCACGCCGACGCCTCCTCAAGGATCGCGGGGAACGCCTCGACGAAGGCGGTCACCTCCTCGTGGGTGACCACGAGCGGCGGCGCGAGGCGGACCGCGTCCGGCTGGAGGGCGTTGACCAGGAAGCCCGCCTCGGCGGCGGCCTGCTGCACCCGCGCGGACCGCTCCTCCTTCAGGACGGCGGCCAGCCACAGCCCGCGCCCGCGCACGCCCTTCAGCAGCGGGTGGCGGAGGGCCTCCAGGCCGCCGCGCAGCCCGGCGGCGACCGACGTGACGTGGTCGAGGTCGAGGTTGTCCAGCACAGCCAGCGCCGCGGCGCACGAGACGGGGTTGCCGCCGAACGTCGAGCCGTGGTCGCCCTTGTCGAACAGCCGGCCGGCCTCGCCGAACCCGACGCACGCGCCGATCGGCAGGCCGCCGCCGAGGCCCTTGGCCAGGGTCAGGATGTCGGGGGTGACGCCGTCGGCCTGGTGGGCGAACCAGTGGCCGGTACGGCCGATCGCCGACTGGATCTCGTCGGCGACCAGCAGCGCGCCGGTGGCGTCGCAGATCTCGCGGGCGGCCTCGAAGTAGCCCTCGGGCGGCGGGACGACGCCGGCCTCGCCCTGCGTCGGCTCCAGGAACACCGCGATGCAGTCGCCGGTCACCGCCTCCTTGAGCGCGTCGGCGTCGCCGTAGGGGACGAAGCGCACGTCGACGGGGAACGGGCCGAACTGGTCGCGGATGGCCTTCTTGCCGGTCAGCGACAGGGCGCCGATGGTCCGGCCGTGGAAGCCGTTCTCGGCGGCCACGAAGTAGGAGCGGCCCTCGCGCTTGCCGTACTTGAGGGCGAGCTTGTAGGCGGCCTCGTTGGCCTCGGTGCCGGAGTTGGCGAAGAAGATCCGGGCGGGCGCGTCGAGCAGGCCGAGCAGCCGCTCGGCGAGCAGCACCTCGGGCTCGTGCAGGAACAGGTTGCTGGTGTGGGCGAGCGTGGCGACCTGCTTGGAGACGGCCTCGACCAGGGCGGGGTGGGCGTGGCCGAGCGAGCTGACCGCGATGCCGCCGATGAAGTCGAGGTACTCCTTGCCGTCGACGTCCCAGACGCGGGTGCCCTCGCCGCGGGCCAGGGCGATCGGGGGAACGCCGTAGTTGGGCATGAACGCCTGCTCGAACCGCTCGTGGAGGCTCATGAGGGCATCACCATGGTTCCGATTCCTTCGTTGGTGAAGATTTCCAGCAGCATCGAGTGGGGCACGCGGCCGTCGAGGACGTGCGCCTGGGGCACTCCCCCGCGCACGGCGGTCAGGCACGCCTCCATCTTGGGGACCATGCCGCTGGACAGCGTGGGCAGCAGCTTCTCCAGCTCGTCGGCGTCGAGCTGGTCGATCACGTCGGTGTCGTCGGGCCAGTTGGCGTACAGGCCCTCGACGTCGGTGAGGACGATCAGCTTCTGCGCGCCGAGCGCCACGGCCAGCGCGGCGGCCGCGGTGTCCGCGTTCACGTTGTAGATCTCTCCGTCGACGCCGGCGGCGACGCTGGAGACGACCGGGATGCGGCCGTCGTCGATCAGCGCGCGCACCGCGCCGGGATCGACCTTGACGATCTCGCCGACCTGGCCGATGTCCACCGGCTCGCCGTCGACAAGCGCGGGCTTGCGCTCGGCGGTGAACAGGCAGGCGTCCTCGCCGGACATGCCGACGGCGAACGGGCCGTGCCGGTTGACCAGGCCGACGATGTCGCGGCCCACCTGCCCGACCAGGACCATCCTGACGACCTGCATGGCCTCGGGCGTGGTGACGCGCAGGCCGGCGGTGAAGGTGGACTCGATGCCGTGTCTGTCGAGGGCGCTGCTGATCTGCGGGCCGCCGCCGTGGACGACGACCGGGCGCAGGCCGGCGTGGTGCAGGAACACGACGTCCTCGGCGAAGCCCTCCTTGAGGGACTCCTCGGTCATGGCGTTGCCGCCGTACTTGATGACGACGGTCGCGCCGTGGAAGCGGGTCAGCCAGGGCAGCGCCTCGATCAGCGCCTCGGCCTTGGTGGCCGCGGTGACGGCCCTCACGAGGAGTACGCCGAGTTCTCGTGGACGTACTCGGCGGTCAGGTCCGTGGTGTGGATCGTGGCGCTGTGGCGGCCGGCCGACAGGTCGATGGTGATCGTCACGTCCCGGGGGCGCATGTCGACCTTGGAGCGGTCGTCGCCGACGGAGCCGTCGCGGCAGATCCAGATGCCGTTGATGGCGACGTTGACGCGGTCGGGCTCGAAGGCGGCCTTCGTCGTGCCGACGGCGGCCAGGACGCGGCCCCAGTTGGGGTCCTCGCCGTGGATGGCGCACTTGAGCAGGTTGGACCGGGCGACGGTGCGGCCCACCTCGACGGCGTCGTCCTCGGAGGCGGCGCCGACGACCTCGACGGCGATCGCCTTGGAGGCGCCCTCGGCGTCCACGAGCAGCTGCCTGGCCAGGTCGGCGCAGACCTCCTGCACCTTCTGCCCGAACTCGGCCAGGTCGGGCCTGACCCCGGCGGCGCCGCTGGCCAGCAGCAGCACGGTGTCGTTGGTGGACATGCAGCCGTCGGAGTCGAGCCGGTCGAAGGTCGTCGCCGTGGCGGCGCGCAACGCCGTGTCGAGCTCCTCGCTGGTCAGGTCGGCGTCGGTGGTGATCACGCAGAGCATGGTGGCCAGGGCGGGGGCGAGCATGCCGGCGCCCTTGGCCATGCCGCCGACCATGTAGCCGTCGGCCCGCTTGAAGGAGATCTTGGAGACGGTGTCGGTGGTGCGGATGGCGTCGGCGGCGGCCAGGCCGCCGTCGCGGGAGAGCTGGCCCGCGGCGGTCTGGACGCCGGTCAGCAGGGCCTCCATGGGCAGCCGCTCGCCGATCAGGCCGGTGGAGCAGACCGCGATCTCGCCGGCGCTGTCGCCGATGACCTCGGCGACCTTCTCGGCGGTGGCGTGGGTGTCCTGGAAGCCCTCGGGGCCGGTGCAGGCGTTGGCGCCGCCGGAGTTGAGCACCACCGCGCGCAGCCGCCCGCCCGCCAGGACCTGCTGCGACCAGAGCACGGGAGCGGCCTTGACGCGGTTGGCGGTGAAGACGCCCGCGGCGGCGCGGCTGGGCCCGTCGTTGACGACGAGGGCCAGGTCGCGGGCGTCGCCGGACTTGATGCCGGCGGCGATGCCCGCGGCCCGGAAGCCCAGTGGGGCGGTGACACTCATGGAGCAACTCCTGTCAGGGGAAGGCCGAGCTCTTCCGGCAGGCCGAGGGCGAGGTTGACGCTCTGGACGGCGCCTCCGGCCGTGCCCTTGGTGAGGTTGTCGATGGCGATGACGGCGACCACGCGGCCGGCGCGCTCGTCGAGCGTCACCTGGAGGGCGGCGGTGTTGGCGCCGTACGTCATGGAGGTGGCCGGCCAGACGCCCTCGGGCAGGAGCCGGACGAACGGCTCGGCCTTGAGCGCGACCTCGTAGGCGGTGCGCAGCGACTCGCGGGTGAGGCCGGGGGCGGCGGGGGCGGTGCAGGTGGCCAGGATGCCGCGGCTCATGGGGGCCAGGGTGGGGGTGAAGGAGACGCGTACGGGGGCGCCGGCGACGGCGGACAGCCCCTGCTCCATCTCGGGGGTGTGGCGGTGGACGCCGCCCACGCCGTACGCGCTGACCGACCCCATGACCTCGCTGCCCAGCAGGTGGGCCTTGGCCGCCTTGCCCGCGCCGCTGGTGCCGCTGGCGGCCACCACGACGACGTCGGGACCGGCCAGGCCCGCGGCGAAGGCGGGCCACAGGGCCAGCAGCACCGAGGTCGGGTAGCAGCCGGGGACGGCGACGCGCCGGGCCGTGCGCAGCACCTCGCGCCGGCCGGGCAGCTCGGGCAGGCCGTAGGGCCAGGTGCCGGCGTGGTCGCCGCCGTAGAACTCCTGCCAGGCCGCGGGGTCGGCGAGCCGGTGGTCGGCGCCGCAGTCGACCACGATCGTGTCCTCGCCGAGCTCGGCGGCGACGGCGGCCGAGTGGCCGTGCGGCAGCGCGAGGAAGACCACGTCGTGCCCGGCGAGCACGCCCGGCGTGGTCTCCTCCAGGACGCGGTCGGCGAGCTGCGGCAGGTGCGGCTGGTGGGCGCCGAGCAGGCTGCCGGCGTTGGAGGCCGCGGTGAGCGCGCCGATCTCGAACTCGGGATGGCCGAGCAGGAGGCGGAGCAGCTCACCTCCGGCGTAGCCGCTGGCTCCCGCGATCGCTGCTCTCATCCGGCCCTCCTGCATAACTATGCACCCTGTCTCATGACCTTGCTTGTGAAGATGATGCACTCAAGAGGATGATTATGCAAGCCGGGACGGCCCGCGCCGGTGACGGGTCCATGTCCCAGTCCTTTCCAGGCCAATCCCAAGTGGCGGGCGGGATGCTGCCGGGCATGAGCGACTTCCTGCCCGATCTCACCTTCGTCACCCCGTCGCGCGGGCCCGGTCCCGGACCGTTCGGGCGCGTCGTCATCGTGCTGCTGTGGGTGGGGATCTGCGTGCTGCCGGCGGTGCTGTCGGTCCAGGACTTCCGGCTGGCCACCGGGCGGACCGGCACGCCGGGGACGCTGACCGTGCTCTCCTGCGCCGACCTGGGCCAGGGGCGTTACGACTGCAAGGGGCGGTTCACGCCCGACTCCGGCGGCCCGTCCGTCCCGGTGGACGCCTCCCCCGACTCCGCGGCGGGCGACGTGACGCGGGCGCAGCTCACGCCCGAGGGCGACCGGGCGGCGCCGGCCGGGACCAGGGGCGTGCTGGCCGCGATGGCCCTGCCCGCGGTGGGGCTGGGCGGGATCGGGTTCCTGCCCTACGTGCTGCTCTACTGGGCCGGGGCGGGGCGGCGGGCCAGGCGGGCGGCCGTGGCGGCGGGAAGCGTGGTCACCGCCGCCGGGGCGCTGCTGATGGTGGTGGGGGTGGTGGCGGCCTACTCGTGAGGCCGCCACCCGGGCTCACCTGAGGAAGGCGGCGGCGACGCCCGCGTCCACCGGGACGTGCAGGCCCGTGGTGTGGGTCAGGTCGGAGCCGGTGAGCGCGTAGACCGCGGCGGCCACGTGCTCGGGCAGGACCTCGCGCTTGAGCAGGGTGCGCCGGGCGTAGAACTCGCCCAGGCGCTCCTCCTCCACGCCGTACACCGCCGCGCGGTTGGCGCCCCAGCCGGAGGCGAAGATGCCCGAGCCGCGCACCACGCCGTCGGGGTTGACGCCGTTGACGCGGACGCCGTGCTCGCCCAGCTCGGCGGCCAGCAGGCGGACCTGGTGCGCCTGGTCGGCCTTGGCCGCGCCGTAGGCGACGTTGTTCGGCCCGGCGAAGACGGCGTTCTTGGAGGAGATGTAGACGATGTCCCCGCCCATCGCCTGATCGATCAGCACCCGGGCGCATTCGCGGGAGACCAGGAACGAGCCCCGCGCCATCACGTCGTGCTGCAGGTCCCAGTCGTCCAGGCTGGTCTCCAGCAAGGAGCGCGACAACGACAGGCCGGCGTTGTTCACCACCAGGTCCACGCCGCCGAAGGCGAGCACGGCGGCCCGTACGGCGGCCACGACCTGCTCCTCGGAGGTGACGTCCACCTCCACGGCCACCGCGACGTCGGACGCCCGGTACGCCCCGGCCCCGATCTCGGCGGCGACCTTCCCTGCGGCGGCCTGGTCGCGGTCGGCGAGCACCACGCACGCGCCCTCGGCGGCCAGCCGCCGCGCGGTCGCCGCGCCGATGCCCGAGCCCGCGCCGGTGACCAGCGCCACCCGCCCGGCCAGCGGCTTCGGCTTCGGCATCCGGCGCAGCTTGGCCTCCTCCAGCTCCCAGTACTCGATCCGGAACTTCTCCGACTCCGGGATGGGCGCGTAGGCGGAGACGGACTCGGCGCCGCGCATGACGTTGATCGCGTTGACGTAGAACTCGCCGGCCACGCGGGCGGTCTGCTTGTCCTTGCCGAAGGAGAACATGCCGACGCCGGGCACCAGCACGATCGCCGGGTCCGCGCCGCGCATCGGCGGCGAGTCCGGGGTGGCGTGGCGCTCGTAGTAGGCGGTGTAGTCGGCGCGGTAGGCGGCGTGCAGCTCGCGCAGCCGGGCGACCGCCTGGTCCAGGGGCGCGTCCGGCGGCAGGTCCAGGACCAGCGGGGCGACCTTGGTGCGCAGGAAGTGGTCGGGGCAGGACGTGCCGAGCGCGGCCAGGCGCGGGTGCTCGGCGCGGGAGAGGAAGTCCAGCACCTCCGGGGTGCCGGTGTAGTGGCCGACCTGCCGCGCGTCGGAGGAGGCCAGCCCGCGCACGACCGGGAACAGCGCGGCGGCCCGCGCGTGCCGTTCGTCCTCGGGCAGCGGCTCGTGGAGCACCGGCCCGAAGGGGTCGGGACGGCCGTTCGCGGCCAGGTACTCCTCGGCGGTGCGGATGATCTCCAGGGAGCGGGCCTCGCACTCCTGCGAGGTGGCGCCCCAGGCGGTGATGCCGTGGCCGCCGAGCACGCAGCCGATGGCCTGCGGGTTGGCCTCCTGGACGGCGGCGATGTCCAGGCCGAGCTGGAAGCCGGGCCGCCGCCACGGCACCCACACCACGCGGTCGCCGAAGACGCGCCGGGTCAGCTCCTCGCCGTCGCGGGCGGTGGCCAGGGCGATCCCGGCGTCGGGGTGCAGGTGGTCCACGTGGGCGGCCTCGACCAGGCCGTGCATGGCGGTGTCGATCGAGGGGGCGGCGCCGCCCCTGCCGTGCAGGCAGTAGTCGAAGGCGGCGACCATCTCGTCCTCGCGCTCGACGCCGGGGTAGACGGCGGCCAGCGCGCGCAGGCGGTCCAGGCGCAGGACGGCAAGCCCCGCCTCCTTGAGCGTGCCGAGGTCGCCGCCGGAGCCCTTGACCCAGAGCAGGTCGACGTCCTGGCCGGTGACCGGGTCGGCGGCGCGGCCCTTGGCGGAGGTGTTGCCGCCGGCGAAGTTGGTGTTGCGCGGGTCGGCGCCCAGGCGGTGGGAGCGGTCCAGGAGCTCGTTGATGACGTCCATGATGGTCAGGCCCCCCAGCCGGCCTGCGTGCCGCCGACGCGCTCGGCAGCGATTTTCTCGAAATATCCGGACTTGGCGTACGCGGCCATCGGGTCGGGCGCGAGGCCCGTCTCCTCGCGCAGTTCGGCGAGCAGCGGCCGCACGTCGGTGTTGTAGGCGTCCATGAGCACGGCGTTCGCGCCCAGCACGTCTCCCCCGGCCTGGGCGGCGGCCAGCGCGTCCCGGTCGACGAGCAGCGCCTTGGCCGTGGCCTCCTGGACGTTCATGACCGAGCGGATCTGGCCGGGGATCTTGGGCTCGATGTTGTGGCACTGGTCGAGCATGAACGCCACGCCCGCCGCCAGACCGCCTCCGCGCACGACCTCGTACATGATGCGGAAGAGCTGGAACGGGTCGGCCGCGCCCACCATGAGGTCGTCGTCGGCGTAGAAGCGGGAGTTGAAGTCGAAGCCGCCGAGCTTCCCCTCGCGCAGCAGGAACGCCACGATGAACTCGATGTTGACGCCCGGCGCGTGGTGGCCGGTGTCCACGACGACCTGCGCCTTGGGGCCGAGCCTGAGGCAGTGGGCGTAGGCGGTGCCCCAGTCGGGCACGTCGGTGGTGTAGAAGGCGGGCTCGAACAGCTTGTACTCCAGCAGGAAGCGCTGTCCCTCGCCGAGCCGGGCGTACACCGCGGACAGGGCCTCGGCCAGGCGGTCCTGGCGGGCGCGGATGTCGTCCTGGCCGGGGTAGTTGGTGCCGTCGGAGAACCAGAGCTTGAGGGTGTCCGAGCCGGTGGCGTCCATGATGTCCACGCACTCCAGCAGGTGCGCCAGCGCCTTGCGGCGGATCGCCGGGTCGGGGTTGGTGACGCTGCCGAGCATGTAGGCGTCGTCCTGGAAGACGTTGGAGTTGATCGCGCCGATGCCGACGCCGAGCTCGCGGGCGTGGGCGGCCAGGTGGCCGTAGTCGGCCACCTTGTCCCAGGGGATGTGCAGGGCGACCGTGGGCGCGACGCCGGTGTGGGCGTGCACCTGGGCGGCGTCGGCCAGTTTCTCGTACGGGTCGCGCGGCACGCCCCGCTGCGCGAACACCTTGAACCGGGTGCCGCTGTTGCCGTACGCCCACGAGGGCGTCTCGATGTGCAGCGCGCGCAGGGCGGCCTTGATGTCAGTGGTCATGACTTCCCGATCAGTCCAGGTGGAACACTTCGTCCAGCGGCCGCATGCCCTCGTCGGGCCGGCCGTCGAGGTCTTCGAAGAAGGGCGCCATCTCGGCCTGCCAGCGGGCGTTGACCTCGGCGGCCTCCATCGCCTTCCTGGCGGCCTCGAAGTCGGCGGTCTCCAGGTAGCCGACCAGCAGGCCGTCGCCGCGCAGGAAGAGCGAGTAGTTGTGCCAGCCGGCGCGGCGCAGCGCGTCGAGCATGTCCGGCCAGACGGCCCGATGGCGTTCGCGGTACTCCGCCAGCCGCTCGGGACGGACCTTGAGCAGGAAGCAGACGCGTCGCACGGTCACCCCTCTTCAAAACGTTTTAATCTGTCGCGGAGGAAACTACGATCACACGGGGGCGCTGTCAATGCGTCGCCCGGTCAGATCGGCGGCACTGGCCAACTTCACCGTTGGTACGTTTTAATGTGGCGCCATGGCCATGGTCAGCATCAAGGACGTCGCCGCCCGCGCCGGCGTCTCCCCCGGGACGGTCTCCAACGTCCTGAACAGACCGGCGAAGGTCGCCCCGGCGACCCGCGAACGGGTGGAGGCCGCGATCCGGGAGCTCGGGTTCGTCCGGCACGGCTCGGCCTCGACCCTGCGCGCCGGCCACAGCAGGACGATCGGCCTGAGCGTCATCGACATCGGCAACCCGTTCTTCACCGAGGTCGCCGCCGGGGTCGAGGACGTCGCCAGCGAGCTGGGCTACGCGGTGATCCTCGGCAACTCGGCCGGCTCCCCGGACAAGGAGGAGCGCAACCTCGGCGTGCTGGCCGAGCAGCGGGTGCGCGGCGTGCTGATCACCCCGTCCGGCGAGGAGCCGGCCCGGCTGGACCGGCTGCGCGAGCGCGGCATCAGCGTCGTGCTCGTCGACCACCCGGCCCACCGGCCCGACCAGTGCGCGGTCGCGGTGGACGACGTCGCGGGCGGCCGGGCCGCGGTGCGGCATCTGCTGGCCAGGGGCGGGAACAACGTCGCGTACGTGACCGGGCCGCTGACCATCCGGCAGTGCGCCGAGCGGCGGCGGGGCGCGGCGCAGGCGCTGGCCGCGGCCGGGCTCGACCCCGCCTCGCTGCGGGTGGTCGGGGCGGCCGCGATGACCGCCCGCGCGGGCGAGCAGGCCGCCGCCGACCTGATGGCGGACGGCCTGCCCGAGGCCGTGTTCTGCGCCAACGACCTGCTCGCGCTGGGCGTGCTGCGGGCCCTGCTGCGCGCCGGGGTGCGGGTGCCCGACGACGTGGCGCTGATGGGCTACGACGACATCGAGTTCGCCGCCGCCTCGGCCGTGTCGCTGAGCTCGATGCGGCAGCCGACGTACCAGCTCGGCCGCATCGCCACCGAGCTGCTGCTGGACGAGTGCGACAACCCGGCCGAGCACGCCCACCAGCACATCATGTTCCAGCCCGAACTGGTCGCGAGGGAGTCCACCCAATGAGCCGATTCGCAGCCGTGGACCTGGGCGCCTCCAGCGGCCGGGTGCTGGTCGCCGACCTGTCGGACGGGCTCGCCACGTCCGTGGTCCACCGCTTCCCCAACGGCCCGGTCCGCCTGACCGGCCGCCTCCACTGGGACGTCCTGGGCCTCTACCGCGAGATCCTGGCCGGTCTGCGCGCGGCCGGGCCGGTCACCTCGATCGGGGTCGACTCCTGGGCCGTCGACTACGGCCTGCTGGACGAGACCGGCGCGCTGCTCGGCAACCCGGTCCACTACCGCGACGACCGTACGCGGGGGGTGGCCGGGCAGGTGGCCGAGCTGATCGGGGCCGAGGCGCTGTACGCGGTGTCCGGGCTGCAGGTGCTCCCGTTCAACACGATCTACCAGCTCCTGGCCGACCGGCTGGACGGGGCCGCGACGATGTTGCTCGTCCCCGACCTGATCGGCTACTGGCTGACCGGCGAGATCGGCGCCGAGGTGACCAACGCCTCGACCACCGGCCTGCTCGACGTGCGCACCCGGTCCTGGGCGGTGCCGCTGATCGACCGGCTGGGCCTGCCGGAGGGGATCTTCCCCCGGTTGCGGCAGCCGGGCGAGCCGATCGGCGGGGTGCGCCGCGACGTCGCGGCGGAGATCGGCTTCTCGGCGCCGGTGCGGGCGGTGGCCTCGCACGACACCGCCTCGGCCGTGGCCGCCGTGCCGGCCGCCGGGCCCGCGTTCGCCTACGTCTCGTGCGGCACCTGGTCGCTGGCCGGGGTGGAGCTGCCCGCCCCCGTGCTCACCGAGGCGGGCCGGGCGGCCAACTTCACCAACGAGGCCGGGATCGACGGCACCGTCCGCTACCTGCGCAACGTCATGGGGCTGTGGCTGTTGCAGGAGTGCCTGCGGGCCTGGCCCGGCTCCTCGCTGGAGGACCTGCTGGCGGCGGCGGCGCGCGAACGTCCGTTCGCCGCCGTGGTGGACCCCGACCTGCCGGTGTTCCTGCCGCCGGGCGACATGCCCGCGCGGATCGCCGCCGAGTGCCGCCGCACCGGGCAGCGGCCCCCCTCGACGCCGGCGGGCATCGTCCGCTGCGTGCTGGAGAGTCTGGCGCTCGGGCACCGCAACGCGATCCGGCAGGCGATGGAGCTGTCCGGCCGCGAGGTGGAGGTCGTGCACCTGGTGGGCGGCGGCTCGCGCAACGAGCTGCTGTGCCGGTTCACCGCCGACGCCTGCGGGCTGCCGGTCGTGGCCGGGCCGGCCGAGGCGACCGCGCTCGGCAACGTCCTGGTGCAGGCGCGCACGGCCGGGCTGGTCGCCGACCTGGCCGGGATGCGCGCGCTGGTGGCCGACACGCAGGAGTTGCGCCGGTACGAGCCCTCCGGCGACGCCGCCGCCTGGACGGAGGCCGCCGCCCGCCTGGCCTGACGCCAACTGTCCCCCAAGTACGCCTTTGACCTGGGACTTCGGGTTTCCTCCTGCCTGCGAAGGGGAGGACCGGAACCGGGGGGCACGGGCGCCGGGGGGAACGATGCCGAGCAAGGAGCGGGTGCTGCGGCTGCTGTCGCAGGGGCTGGACTACGCCGAGATCGCCAGGTTGCTGGGCGTGCCCGCGGGGCGCGCGTACCTGATCGCGACGGGCGTGCCGGCCGACGGGAGCGACGCGGCGGCACGCCGGCGCGGACGGCCGGGCCTGCTCGCCGGGCGTACCCAGCACCTGGTCAACCCGCGCGAGGTCGGGCCGGTAGAGCGCGGCGACGTGCGCGCCTGGATGCGCGAGCGGGCCTGGAGCGACCGGCGCATGCGCCAGACGGGCGCGTGAGCGGCATGGGGTTCTCCTGGCCGCTGCTGCGGCAGCTCACCGGCAAGGACAAGCTCGGCCGGGCGGCCGCGGTGAAGTCGCCGCGCACGGGCGCGCACCCGGCCCGGACGGCCGCCGCCGACCGCGTGGTCAAGTCGGTGTGCCCGTACTGCGCGGTGGGCTGCGCCCAGAACGTCTACGTCCGTGATGAGAAGGTCGTGCACATCGAGGGCGACCCCGACTCCCCGATCAGCCGGGGCCGGCTGTGCCCGAAGGGCGCCTCCAGCCTCCAGCTCACCACCGGCTCCGGACGGCTGAGCAAGGTCCTGTACCGCCCGCCGTACGCCGCCGACTGGCAGGAGCTCGACCTGGAGACCGCCATGGACATGGTGGCCGACCGGATCATCGCCACCCGCCGGGCGACCTGGGAGTGGGAGAACAAGGGCCGCCGGGTGGCCCGCACGATGGGCATCGCCAGCCTGGGCGGCGCGACGCTGGACAACGAGGAGAACTACCTCATCAAGAAGCTGCTCACCGCGCTCGGCGTGGTGCAGATCGAGAACCAGGCGCGGGTGTGCCACAGCTCGACCGTGGTGGGGCTCGGCACGTCGTTCGGGCGCGGCGGGGCCACGACGTTCCTGCAGGACCTGCAGCACTCCGACTGCGTGCTGATCCAGGGGTCGAACTTCGCCGAGGCGCATCCGGTCGGGTTCCAGTGGGTGATGGAGGCCAAGGCCCGCGGCGCGGTGGTCATCCACGTGGATCCGCGGTTCACCCGCACCAGCGCGCTGGCCGACCTGCACGTGCCGATCAGGGCGGGCTCGGACGTGGCCTTCCTCGGCGCGATCGTCAACCACGTGCTGGAGAACGAGCTGTTCTTCCGCGACTACGTCCTGCACTACACCAACGCGGCGACCATCCTGCGCGAGGACTACCGCGACGCCGAGGACCTCGACGGCCTGTTCTCCGGCTTCGACGCCGAGAACCGCTGCTACGAGGACGACACCTGGCAGTACGAGGGCATGCACACCGTCGCGGCCTCCGGCGAGCGGGACGAGGACTACGACCGCCCGGCGGGCAGCCTCCCGGCCGGCCGCGCCGAGGTGCAGGGCGGCACCGGCGTCCCGCTGGGCGGCGAGATGCGGCGGGACGAGACGCTGCGGCACCCGCGCTGCGTGCTGCAGGTGCTGCGCCGCCACTTCGCCCGCTACACGCCGGAGATGGTCCAGCAGGTGTGCGGGGTGCCGCCGGAGCTGTTCGCCCAGGTCTGCCGCCACCTGACGGAGAACTCGGGGCCGGAGCGGACCGCCGAGTTCGTCTACGCGGTGGGCTGGACGCAGCACAGCGACGGCGCCCAGTTCATCCGCACCGCCAGCATCCTGCAGCTCCTGCTGGGCAACATCGGCCGTCCCGGCGGCGGCATCCAGGCGCTGCGCGGGCACGCCAGCATCCAGGGCTCCAGCGACATCCCGACGCTGTTCAACCTGCTGCCCGGCTACATCCCGATGCCGCACGCCCACGAGCACGAGAAGATGCGCGACTTCCTGCACGCCGACGCCTCCTGCCGCGGTTTCTGGGCGAACATGCCCGCCTACCTGGTGAGCCTGCTCAAGGCGTGGTGGGGCCCGGCGGCCACGCGCGACAACGACTTCCGCTTCGACTACCTGCCGCGCCTGACCGGCTCGCACAGCACGTACGACACGGTGCTCGCGCAGCTAGACGGCACCTGCAAGGGCTACCTGCTGCTCGGCGAGAACCCGGCGGTGGGCTCGGCCAACTCCCGGATGCAACGTCTGGGCATGGCCGAGCTCGACTGGCTGGTGGTGCGCGACCTCAACCTGATCGAGAGCGCCACCTGGTGGAAGGACGGCCCCGAGATCGAGACGGGCGAGCTGGCCACGTCCAGGATCGGCACCGAGGTGTTCTTCTTCCCCGCCGCGGCCCACACCGAGAAGAGCGGCAGCTTCACCAACACCAACCGCTGGTTGCAGTGGCACCACCGGGCCGTCGAGCCGGCCGGCGACGCGCGCAGCGACCTGTGGTTCATGTACCACCTCGGGCGGATCATCCGGCAGAAGCTGGCCGGTTCCGCCGACCCGATGGACCGGCCCCTGCTCGACCTCACCTGGGACTACCCCGTCGAGGGCGAGACGGCCGAGCCGGTCGCCGAGGCGGTGCTCGCCGAGATCAACGGCTGGGACGCCGAGGGCCGGCCGCTCGACGGCTACAGCCAGCTCAAGGACGACGGCTCGACGGTGTGCGGCTGCTGGATCTACTGCGGCGTGTACGCCGGCGGCGTCAACCGGGCCGCCCGCCGCAAGCCGGCCGCCGAGCAGGACTGGGTGGCCGCCGAGTGGGCGTGGGCGTGGCCGGCCAACCGGCGGGTGCTCTACAACCGGGCCTCGGCCGCGCCGGACGGCCGTCCGTGGAGCGAGCGCAAGAAGCTCGTCTGGTGGGACGCGGGCGCCGGCCGTTGGACCGGGCTCGACGTGCCGGACTTCGAGGAGCGCAAACCGCCGTCCTACCGGCCCGAGCCGGGGGCGCAGGGACCGGCGGCGTTGTCGGGCATCGACCCGTTCATCATGCAGGCCGACGGCAAGGGCTGGCTGTTCGCCCCCTCGGGCGTGGTGGACGGCCCGCTGCCCAGCCACTACGAGCCCCAGGACTCGCCGGTCGCCAACCCGCTCTACGGGCGGCAGCGCAACCCGGCCCGCAAGCTCTACCGGCACGAGGACAACCGTTACCAGCCGAGCGGGGCCGAGCCGGGCGCGTCGGTCTACCCGTACGTGGTGACCACGTACCGGCTGACCGAGCATTTCACGGCGGGGGGCATGAGCCGGCACACGCCGTACCTGGCCGAGCTGCAGCCGGAGATGTTCTGCGAGGTCTCGCCCGAGCTGGCCGCCGAGCGCGGGCTCGTGCACGGCGAGTGGGCCACGATCATCACCGCGCGCAGCGCCATCGAGGCCCGCGTGCTGGTCACCGACCGGATGGCGCCGCTGCACCTGGACGGCAAGGTCCTGCACCAGATCGGGCTGCCCTTCCACTTCGGCCCCAACGGCCTGGCCACCGGCGACGCGGCCAACGAGCTGTCGGCCGTCTCGCTCGACCCCAACTCCCACATCCAGGAGGTCAAGGCCCTGTCGGCGGACATCCGTCCCGGGCGCAGGCCGCGCGGCCCGGCGCTGCCGGAGCTGGTGCTGGCCTATCGGCGGCGGGCGGGCGTGACCGAGCACACCGGAACGGAGGTGTGAGCCGTGGCCTTCGACCTCGACCGGGCGCCGCTCGACGCCGGCTACGACGACCCGCCCAGGCGCATGGGCTTCTTCACCGACACCAGCGTCTGCATCGGGTGCAAGGCGTGCGAGGTGGCCTGCAAGGAGTGGAACGCGGTGCCGGAGGACGGGCTGCTGTTCACCGGCATGTCCTACGACAACTCCGTCGGGCTCGGCGCCGACACCTGGCGGCACGTGGCGTTCGTCGAGCAGCGCAAGCCGCTGGGCCACCAGGAGACCGGCGCCCGTGACCTGGACTTCCGCTGGCTGATGGCCTCCGACGTGTGCAAGCACTGCACGCACGCGGCCTGCCTGGACGTCTGCCCGACCGGCTCGCTGTTCCGCACCGAGTACGGCACGGTCGTCGTCCAGGAGGACGTCTGCAACGGGTGCGGCTACTGCGTGCCCGCCTGCCCGTTCGGGGTGATCGGCCGGCGCGCGGAGACCGGCACGGCCGCCAAGTGCACGATGTGCTACGACCGGCTGGAGGTCGGCCAGGAGCCGGCCTGCGCCAAGACGTGCCCGACGGACTCCATCCAGTTCGGCGAGCTGGACGAGCTGCGCGAGCGCGCCGACCGCCGTCTGGAGCAGGTGCGGGCGGCGGGCGTGTCCTCGGCCCGCCTGTACGGCCACGACCCGGCCGACGGGGTGGGCGGCACCGGCGCCTTCTTCCTGCTGCTGGACGAGCCCCAGGTGTACGGCCTGCCGCCGGACCCCGTGGTGACCACCGCGGACCTGCCGTCGATGTGGCGGCACGCCGGCGCGGCGGCGCTGGTCCTGCTGGCCGGGATGGCCGCCGCGGCGGCCTGGAGGAGGGGCGGATGAGCAACCAGACCGACGTGCGCCTGGACGACGCGCCCGGCCTGCGCACCGAGCGCGAGGCCACGCCCGGCTCGGCGGGCCGCGGCAGCCGCTCCCTGCGGCCGCCCGAGCCGGAGGCGGATTCCTACTACGGCCTGCCGGTGCTGAACAGCACGCCCTGGAGCGACCACGACATCGCCGGTTACCTGTTCCTCGGCGGCCTGGCCGGCGCCTCCTCCACGCTGGCCGCCGCCGCCGAGCTGACCGGACGCCCGGCGCTGGCCCGCGCCGCCAAGGTGGCCGCCCTGGGCGCGGTCGGCGGCTCGCTGTACGTGCTGATCCACGACCTGGGCAAGCCGTCGCGCTTCCTGAACATGTTGCGGGTGTTCAAGGTGACCTCGCCGATGAGCGTCGGCACCTGGATCCTGACCGCGTACGGGCCGCAGGCCGGGCTGGCCGCGCTCACCGGGGTGACCGGGCGGTTCCCCCGGCTGGGCCGGGCGGCCACGGTGGGGGCCGGGCTGACCGGGCCGGCGCTGGCCACCTACACCGCCGCGCTGATCTGCGACACCGCCGTCCCGGCCTGGCACGACGGGTTCAGGGAGATGCCGTTCCTGTTCGCGGGCTCGGCCGCCGCGTCGGCGGGCGGGCTCGGCATGCTGGCCGCGCCGGTCGCGCAGGCGGCCCCGGCCCGGCGGGCGGCGCTGCTGGGGGCGGCCCTGGAGTGCGCGGCGGCCGTCCGCATGGAACGCCGGATGGGCCTGACCGCCGAGCCGCTGCGGCGCAGCCGCCTGCTCAGGGCGGGCCAGGCGCTGTCGGTCGCGGGCGCCCTGCTCGGTCAGGGCCTGGGCGCGCGCAGCAGGGTCGCGGCGGTGGCCGCGGGGGCGGCCCTGCTGGCCGGGTCGGTGTGCACCCGGTTCGGGATCTTCCACGCCGGGACGGCCTCGGCGTGCGACCCCCGGTACACCGTCGAGCCGCAACGCCGGCGGCTCGCCAAGTCGAGAGCGGAGCGTGATCTGTCATGAGAAGAGTCGCCGAGTACCTGCCGTTCATGGGCATCGTGCTGGTCGTCTGCACGGCGTCCTGGATCGCGGGCAGGAGCAGGCCGGCCAGGCGGGCCTGACCCCGTCCGGGGATCGGTCGGTGGGGCTTACGCCGTCAGTGGCGGCGCGGGGCATACGATCGGCAGATGACCGAAAAGACCGAAACCGCGCCTGGATGGCTGGCACCCGAAGAGCTCGAGTCGGTGCGCGGCCAGTTGCCGATCCTCTACATCGACGCCGTGCCGGTACGCGTCGACGAGACCGGCGTGGTGACCCGCGTGGGCCTGCTGCTGCGGATCGCGGCGGACGGCACGGTCAGCCGGGCGCTGGTCTCGGGGCGGGTGCTGCACCACGAGCGCATCCGCGACGCGCTGCTGCGCCACCTGGAGAAGGACCTCGGGCCGGTGGCCCTTCCCCGCATCCCCGTCTCGCCGCAGCCCTTCACCGTCGCGGAGTACTTCCCGACGCCGGGCGTCACGCCGTACCACGACCCGCGCCAGCACGCGGTGTCGCTGGCCTACATCGTGCCCGTCGCCGGTGACTGCCGGCCCCGGCAGGACGCCCTGGACCTGGTCTGGTTCACCCCGGAGGAGGCGTCCTCGCCGGCCGTGCAGCAGGAGATGACCGGCGGCCAGGGCGTGCTGCTCAAGCAGGCACTGGCCCACGTGGGCCGCCTGGTCTAGCGCCCCGCCCTGGCCCCCGGCCTGGCATGGGGGAGAACTCGTCGCGCACCCCGTGGCCGTTGAGGCCGCCATGGACGTCCATGGCGGCCGCCGCTCGCGGGGTGTCCCTCGGGACGCATGCGGCTCAGGGGCGTTCGGCGCCCCCTCGCACCCAGTGGTAGAGCGGGTCGCCGGGGCAGTCGGTGTCGTAGCCGTCCCGGTGGCCCTTGACCTCGTCGCCGGCGTCGCCGTGCTCGCGCAGGTACTCGATGGCGTCGACGAGGGCGTTGAGCAGGTCGTCGTTCGGTTCGGTGAACCCGGTGTTGCCGAGCAGGGCGAGCACGGCGTAGTGGCCGGAGTTGAGCCCCGGGCCGTTGGCGGCGGGCAGGACGTGCGGACCCCGGCCCATGAAGGTGCGCCGGTGCGGGCAGCACACCATGTTGTAGCCGAGGTCGATGTAGGTCTCGCCGCGCCCGCCGGACATGTGCATGCGCTGGATGTCCCTGACCAGGTCGACGCACTTGTCGTGGTTGTCGGCGTCCGGCAGGTCGGAGGGCACCTTCCCGCCGGTGTAGTGGATCTTGACGCCTCTGGTGGACGCCAGCCGGGTGTAACTGGTGGTGGGCTTCTTGGCGTGCCAGTCGGCACGGGTGATCAGCTGCATGTGGTGTCTCTCCTGGTAGACGATGCCTCGCCACCAGAATGTCAACTTAAAGTAGCCGCGTCATCACTTTTTGTCACTAGATTCACGTGCCGCCAAAGAAAGACTTCCATGCTGGTCAGGCCGGTTCACCCCCGCTTGTGCACCGTCCGGTCGTGGACGACCGCGTACGTGTTGCGCAGGGCCGCCATCGACTCGTCGTAACTGGCCGCGGCCACGCCGGTGAACAGGCAGTCGACGACCATGAGCTGGGCGATGCGGCTGCCGAGCGCGCCGGAGCGGAACTGGGTCTCGCGGGCGGCCGTCGTCAGCGTCACGTCGGCGGTGGCGGCCAGCGGCGAGTCGCGGAAGTTCGTGATCGCCACCGTGGCCGCGCCCGACCGGCGGGCGATGGCCAGGAACTCGACCGTGTCCACGGTCGCGCCGGCGTGCGAGACCGCGACGGCCACGCAGCCGGCGTCGAGCGTGGCCGCCGACGTCCAGGCCGAGTGGGCGTCGTGCCAGTTGATCGCGGTACGCCCGATGCGCGAGAGCTTCTGCTGCAGGTCGAGGCCGACCAGCGCGCTCGCGCCCACACCGAAGGTGTCGATCCGGCGCGCGGCCAGCAGCAGGGCGACCGCCCGGCCCAGGGCCCGCATGTCCAGGGAACGGGCCGTGTCGGCGATGGACAGCGTCTCGTTGGTGGCGACCTTGGAGACGATGCCCTCCAGGCTGTCGTGGCGGTCGATGTCGCCCGACACCTCCGGCAGGCTCGACGTGGTCAGCTCCTCCCGGGCGGCGGCCCTGGTCAGGTCGATCCGGAAGTCCTTGAAGTGGGCGTATCCCATGCGCTGGTAGAAGCGCACGACCGAGGTCGTCGAGGTGGCGCAGCGGGCGGCCAGCTCGGCGATGGACAGGTTCGCGGCGGCGGCCGGGTCGCCGGTGAACGTCTCGGCGATGCGCCGCTCCGACGGCCGTAATGCGGGCATGGCCGCACGGATGCGGATCAGCAGGCTTCCGTCGTCCTCGACCATTCGTCATCCATCCCTGTTGAGGAAATTTAGTACACCAGTGGTAGGGTCTGCGTAATTTTATGACCTACTGCCCCTGAGGAGACCACATGCCCCGTGGCGCGCTCTCCGCGATCGGCGCCGCCGCAGTGCTGTCCATCGCCCTGACCTCCTGTTCATCATCTTCCGGGCCCGCGACCAGCACCGGCGCCACGGGCAAGTCCGGCGGCGCCCTGGTCGTCGGCGTGACCTCCGACCCCGACACGCTCTTCCCCTGGAAGGCCACCCAGTTCACGGCCGTGAACGTGTTGCAGAACATCTACGGCACCCTCACCGAGTTCGACAAGGACCTGAACGTCGTGCCGGGCCTGGCCGAGTCGTGGCAGGCGTCCGAGGACGGCAAGAAGCTGACCCTCACCCTGCGCAAGGGCGTGACCTTCGGCGACGGCAGCGCCTTCGACTCCAAGGACGTCAAGGCGTCCCTGGAGAAGATCATGGACGAGAAGACGGCGGCCGTGGCGCGGGCGTCGCTGGCGTCGGTGAAGTCGGTCGAGGCCCCCGACGAGAGCACGGTGGTGCTGGAGCTGACCGGCCCCGACGCCGCGCTCCCGGCGAACCTGGCCACCGTCAACATGGCGATGCTCTCCTCCGACGACACCGAGGAGAAGCTCAACGCCACCCCCAACGGCACCGGCCCGTTCACGCTGGGCAAGCGCGTCCCGAGCCAGTCGCTGACGCTGGCCAGGAACGACAAGTACTGGGGCGCCGAGAAGCCGAAGGTGGGCAGCGTCGAGTTCCGGGTGATCCCGGACGAGTCGTCCATCGTCTCGGCCATGCAGTCGGGCAACGTGCAGCTCGCGGTCTTCAACGACCCGCTGGTCGCCCAGACCGCGCAGGGCGGCGGCACGATCACCGTCACCAAGACGCCGCAGCTCAGCTACCACGCCCTCCAGCTCAACGCCCAGCGCGGCGACCTCAAGGACGTCAACGTGCGCCTGGCGATCCAGTGCGCGATCGACCGCAAGCAGGTGCTCGACACCGCCGCGCTCGGCGAGGGCGAGGTGACCGGGCCGATCACCGCCCCGGCCTTCAAGTCCGACCCGGCCAAGCGTCCCTGCCCGGCCCGCGACCTGGCCAAGGCCGCCGAGTACCTCGGCAAGGCGGGCAAGTCCGGCGGCGTGACGGTCAAGGCCATCGTCTCCCAGGGCGAGTACGCCACCTCCGTGAACGAGGCCCAGAACCTCAAGGCGCAGCTCGCCGAGGCGAAGATCACCCTGGACCTGGAGGTGCTGGAGTCCGGCGCGTTCGTGGACCGCTGGGTGGCGGCCGACTTCGACGCGGCCGTCGCGCTCAACGGCGGGCGCCCGGACCCCGACGGCTCCTACGGCCGCTACTTCACCAGCAAGGGCAACCTGAACAAGGTCGCCGGGTACAGCTCGCCGGAGCTGGACAAGCTGTTCGCCGAGGGCAAGGCCACGACCGACCCGGCCGCCCGCAAGGCGATCTACGAGAAGGTCTCGGCCGAGCTGGAGGCCAACGCGCCCTGGATCTGGCTGTTCACCAGCTACACCTACACCGGCACCACCTCCAACGTGTCCGGGTTCGTACCGATGGTCAGCGGGTCGCTGCAGTACCTGCGCACGACGTCCGTCGCCTGATGCGCCGGATCCTCGCAAGCCGGGCCGTCCGGCGCGTGGCCTCGACGATCGGCACCCTGTTCGGGGTGGCCGTGTTCGTCTTCGTCATGCTCCGGGCGATCCCGGGCGACCAGATCACCGCGGGGCTCGGCACGGAGGCGGCTGCCCTCACCCCGGCGCAGCGCGTGGCCCTGGAGCAGTACTACGGGCTGGACCAGTCGCCGGTCACGCAGTTCTTCTCCTGGCTGGGCAACATGCTCACCGGCAACTTCGGCTACTCGGCCCGCTCGCAGCAGGGCGTGCTGGAGATGACGCTGCACTCGCTGCCGGTGACGTTCGAGCTGGCGGTGTTCTCGATCGTGCTGGCGCTGCTGCTGGGCGTGCCGCTCGGCATGTTGTCGGCGTCCAGGACGAACTCGCCGCGGGACGCCTTCGGCCAGGTCGTGAGCCTGGCCGGGCTGTCGGTCCCGGCGTTCCTGCTGGCCACGACGCTGCTGTCGATCTTCGCGGCGTCGTTCGGCTTCAACCCCAACGGCCAGGGCTTCGCCACGCTCGCCGAGGACCCGCTGCTCAACCTGCAGCAGATGTTCCTGCCCGCGCTCGTGCTCGGCTTCGGCATCGCCGCGCCGATCCTGCGCACCACCCGTACGGCGGTGCTGGAGGTGCGCTCGGAGGACTTCGTGCGCACCGCCCGCGCCAAGGGCGTGCCGCCGCGCCGCCTGCAGGTCCGGCACGTGCTGGGCAACGCGCTGGTGCCGATCGTGACGATGACCGGGCTGCAGTTCGGCTACCTGCTCGGCGGCGCGGTCGTGGTCGAGCAGATCTTCTCCGTGCCCGGCGTGGGCCGGCAGGTGCTGCTCGGCATCCAGCAGAAGGAGTACGCGGTCGTGCAGAGCACGGTCCTGGTCATCGCGCTGGCGTTCGTGCTGGTCAACCTGCTGACCGACGGGCTGTACCGGATCATCGACCCGCGGGTGAGGGCGTCGTGACCGCGCTGCGCAGGAGCCCCGCCATGCTGGCGGGCACGATCGTGCTGCTCGTGCTGGCCGTGGTGGCGGCGCTGTCGTACGCCGGGCTGCTCCCCTACGACCCGATCGCCCAGAACCCGCCCGAGCGGTTCCTGTCGCCGTCCGGGACGCACCTGTTCGGCACCGACCAGTTCGGCCGGGACGTCTTCTCCCGGGTGGCGGCCGGGGTCGGCAACTCGGCGCTCATCGCGGTGGTCGCGGTGGCCTTCGCCACCGTGGTCGGCACGCTGGGCGGCCTGGTGTCCGGGTTCTACCGCGGCCTCGCCGACGGCGCCATCGGCGGCGTGACGAACGTGCTGTTCGCGTTCCCGCCGCTGCTGCTCGCGCTCTCGCTGGCCTCGGTGCTGGACCGCAACTGGTTCACCGTCGCCGTCGCCATCGCGATCGTGTACGTCCCCATCTTCATCCGTGTCACGCGCGGCCCCGTGCTCTCCCTCCGGGAGATCGAGTACGTCAAGGCCGCGGTCTCCACCGGCCAGAGCCGCTGGCAGATCATGCTCAGGCACGTGCTGCCCAACATCACCTCGATCATCGTCATCCAGGTGGCGCTGTCGTTGTCGTGGGCGGTGCTGACCGAGGCGTCGCTGAGCTTCCTCGGCCTGGGCACGCCGCCGCCCGCCCCCTCGCTGGGCTCGATGATCTTCGAGGCGCGCAGCCTGGTGTTCGTCGCCCCCTGGACGCTGATCGCGCCGGGCGCGGTCGTCGTGCTGCTGGTGGTGGGCCTGAACCTGCTCGGCGACGGCCTGCGTGACACTCTCGACCCCAGAACCCGAGGCAAGCGGTGAACCTCTCAGAACTGACCACGGAATCGGCCGACCCGCGCTTCGCGGGCATCGACACCATGAGCGTGGCCGAGCTCGCCGCGACCATGAACGCGGCCGACGCCACCGTCCCCGCCGCGGTCGCCGCGGCGCTGCCGCAGATCACCCCGGCCATCGAGGCCGCCGCCGAGCTGGTACGGGCCGGCGGCCGGCTGGTCTACGTGGGCGCGGGCACGCCGGGCCGGCTCGGCGTCCTGGACGCCTCCGAATGCCCGCCCACCTTCAGCACCCCGCCCGAGCAGGTCTTCGCCGTCATCGCCGGCGGCGAGCGGGCGATCGTGCACCCGTGCGAGGGCGCCGAGGACGACGCGGGGGCCGGCGCGGCGGCGATCGACGCGGCCGGCGTCGGGCCGCTGGACACGGTGGTGGGCATCGCCTCCAGCGGGCGCACGCCGTACGTGCTGGGCGCGGTGCGGCGGGCCCGCGAGCGCGGCGCGCTGACCGTCGGCCTGTCCTGCAACCCGGGCACCCCGCTCAGCGGCGAGGCCGAGCACGCGATCGAGGTGCTGGTCGGGCCCGAGGTGGTCAGCGGCTCGACCCGGCTCAAGGCGGGCACGGCGCAGAAGCTCGTGCTCAACATGTTCTCGACCATCGTCATGGTCCGGCTCGGCAAGACGTACGGGAGCCTGATGGTCGACGTCAAGGCCAGCAACGGCAAGCTACGGGAACGGGCGATCAGGATCGTGCGCACGATCGCCGGTGTGGACCGCGAGGAGGCGGAACGGGTGCTCGACCAGCACGGTTTCAACGTCAAGCAGGCGGTGCTCGGCGCCCGGCTCGGGCTCGGGCCGCAGGAGGCGGCGGCGCTGCTGGACCGCAGCGAGGGACGGCTGCGCGTGGCGCTGGGAGAGCCGGCATGAAGATCCTCGGCATGATCTCCGGCACCTCGCACGACGGCATCGACGTGGCCCTGGTCGACTTCGGCCTCGATGGCGACGTGCTGACCGGCCGCGTGCTGCACACCGCGAGCACCCCCTATCCGGACGAGCTGCGCGCCCGGCTGGTGGCCGCGCTGCCGCCCGCGCCCGTCACACTGGCCGAGGTATGCGTGCTCGACACGCTGATCGGCCAGTGCTTCGCCGAGGCCGCCGCGGCCGCGGCCGAGCAGGCCGGTCCGGCCGACCTGATCGTCTCCCACGGCCAGACGGTCTTCCACTGGGTGGAGGGCGCGCACGCGCGCGGCACCCTGCAGATCGGCCAGCCCGCCTGGATCGCCGAGCGCACCGGCGCGCCCGTGCTGTCGGACGTGCGCATCCGCGACATCACCGCGGGCGGGCACGGCGCCCCGCTGGTCTCCGTGCTCGACGACCTGCTGCTCGGCGGCCTGCTGTCGGACGGACGCACGGGCGGCACGGGCGGCACGGGCGGCGCGGCGGCGCTCAACCTGGGCGGCATCTCCAACATGACCGTCGTGCGCGACGGCGGCCTGAGCGCCTATGACATCGGCCCGGCCAACGCCCTCGTCGACGCCGTGGTGTCCGGCCGCGGCCTGAACCCGCGCGGCTACGACGAGGACGGCCGGATCGCCGCCTCCGGCCAGGTGGACGAACGCCTGCTCGACGTGCTGCTCGACGAGCCGTACTACCGGCTGGCCGCGCCGAAGAGCACCGGCAAGGAGCTGTTCCACCTGGCCTACGTCGAGGCGGCGATCGCCAGGGCGGGCCGCGAGCCGTCCGGCCCCGACCTGGTGGCGACGCTGACCGAGCTGACGGTCCGCACGGTGGCGGCCGACGTCGCCGCGGCGGGCGTGGACGTGCTGGTCGTCTCCGGCGGCGGCTGCCGCAACCCGATCATCATGGACGGCCTGCGCGCCGCCCTGCCCGGCGTGCGGGTGTCGCTGTCCGACGAGCTCGGCGCCCCGGCCGACGACAAGGAGGCCATCGCCTTCGCGCTCATCGGCTGGCTGACCGCCCACGGTCTGCCGGGCACCGTCCCCGGCGGCACGGGCGCGAAGGCCGCCCGGGTGCTCGGCACGCTGACGCCGGGCGCGGGCCCGCTCGTGCTGCCCGCCCCGCTGCCCACGCCGCCGCGCTCGCTGGTGCTGCGCCGATGACCCGGGCTCCCGCCGCGCCGCCCGGCCCCGAGCCGGCGAGCCCCGAGCCCGGTCCGCCCGCGGGCCTGGTCCGGGCGGCCCGCACGCCGTGGTTCGACCTGACCGAGTGCACCGGCCACCGCACCGTGCGCCGGGCGGACGGCGGCGCGCTGGCCGGCGAGGCCCCCATGACCCTCGGCACGTACCACGACCTGGCCTCGGTCACCAAGGTCGTCGCCACCACGACGGCCCTCGTCCGCCTGGTCTCCGACCGCCTGGTGGACCTGGACGAGCGGGCGGCCGCGTACCTGCCGGAGGGCTGCCCCGACCAGGTCACCGTGCGGGACCTGCTGCTGCACCGGGCCGGGCTGTGGGAGTGGTGGCCGATGTACCTCGATGCGCGGATGCCCGCCCCGCGCTACGCGCCCGGCCGCGAACGGCACTACTCCGACCTGGGCTTCATCCTGCTCGGCCGGGTGGTCGAGAGCGTCACCGGCACGTCGCTGGACCGGGCGGTGGCCGAGCTGGTCACCGGGCCGCTCGGGCTGGCCGACACCACGTACGCGCGGCCTGCCGGACCCGATGCGGCCATGAGCGCCCTGGACGACCGGGTCGAGATGCGCATGCTCGACACCTCCGAGCCGTACCCGGTGCCCTTCCGCAGCGCGGACTTCGCCGGCTGGCGGCACGAGCCCGTGCTCGGCCAGGTCGCCGACGGCAACGCCTACCACGCCTTCGCCGGCGTGGCGGGCCATGCCGGGCTGTTCTCCACCGTCCCGGACCTGCTGCGGTACGCCACCGCGCTGTCCCGCTACGAGGAGCACGACCGGCTGTGGCGGCCCGAGGTCGCCCGCGAGTTCTTCACCCCCGGCCCCGACCCCGGCCAGGCGCTCGGCTTCCGCACCTACCGGCTCGACCTGCGGGAGGAGACCGTCACGGTGCTCGGCCACCCCGGCTACGTCGGGTGCGCCGTCGGGTTCGTCCCCGGCCGGGACGTCGCGATCGCGCTGGCGAGCAACCGCCTGCTGACGACGGCCGCGCCGACGCCCACCGACGCCCTCTGGACCGGCCTGCTGCAGGCCATCACCCACCGATCGAGGACCGCATGACCCCGCTCCTGGAGATCCGCGACCTCTCCGTCGCCTTCCGCACCCGCAAGCAGGACGTCACCGTCGTCAAGAACGTCTCGATGGAGATCCTGCCGGGACAGACCGTGGCCGTGGTGGGCGAGTCGGGTTCGGGCAAGTCCACCACGGCCGCCGCGGTCAACCGGCTGCTGCCCGCGGGCGGCCGCATCACCACCGGCCAGGTGCTGTTCGACGGCCGCGACCTGGCCGGGGTGAGCGAGCGCGAGATGACCGCCGTCCGGGGCGCGGGCATCGGCCTGGTGCCCCAGGACCCGATGTCCAACCTCAACCCGCTCATGCGCATCGGCGACCAGATCGCCGAGGCCCTGGAGGTGCACGGCCTGGCCGCGGGCAGGGCGGCGCGCGGGCGCGTGACCGAGCTGCTGGAGATGGTCGGCATCCCCGAGCCGGACCGGCGGGCCGGGCAGTACCCGCACGAGTTCTCCGGCGGCATGCGGCAGCGGGCGCTCATCGCCATGGGCCTGGCCTGCCGGCCCAAGCTGCTCATCGCCGACGAGCCGACCTCGGCCCTCGACGTGACGGTGCAGCGGCGCATCCTCGACCAGCTCGGGCAGCTCACCGCCGAGATGGGCACCGCCGTCTTCCTCATCACGCACGACCTGGCGCTGGCCGCCGAGCGGGCTGACGTGGTGGCCGTCATGTACCGGGGCGAGATCGTGGAGACCGGCCCGGCGGCCGAGCTGCTGGCCGACCCGCGGCACGAGTACACCCGGCGGCTGCTGAAGGCCGTGCCGAGCCTGTCGTCGGTGCGGGTGGCCGAGCCCGGCCCCGAGCAGAGCGCCGAGGACCTGGTCGTGGTGGAGGACCTGCGCAAGGTGTTCCCGCTGCGGGGCGGCGCCGGGGAGTTCACCGCGGTGGACGGGGTCTCCTTCACGATCCCGCGCGGACGTACCGTCTCGGTCGTGGGCGAGTCGGGCTCGGGCAAGTCGACCACCGCCAACCTGCTGCTCGGCCTGGACGGCATCACCTCCGGCCGGATCCTGTTCGACGGCACCGACCTGACCTCGCTCGGCCGCCGGGAGCTGTTCGCCTTCCGCCGCCGGGTGCAGCCGGTCTTCCAGAACCCGTACGCCTCGCTCGACCCCCGCTACACGGTCGAGAAGTCGATCGCCGAGCCGCTGCGCGTGCACCGCGTGGGCACCCCGGCCGAGCGCGCGCGGACCGTCGCCGAGCTGCTGGAGAAGGTGTCGCTGCCGGCGTCGGTGGCCGAGCGGCTGCCGCACGAGCTGTCCGGCGGCCAGCGGCAGCGGGTGGCGATCGCGCGGGCGCTGGCGCTCTCCCCCGAGCTGGTCGTGCTCGACGAGGCCGTCTCCGCGCTGGACGTGCTGGTCCAGGCCCAGATCCTGGAGCTGCTCGCCGACCTGCAGCGCGACCTCGGGCTCAGTTACCTGTTCATCAGCCACGACCTGGCCGTCGTCCGGATGATCTCGCACCGGGTGCACGTGATGCAGGCGGGCCGGATCGTGGAGAGCGGCACGGCGGCCGAGATCTTCGGCTCGCCGCGCGCCGACTACACCCGCGAGCTGCTCGCCGCCATCCCTGGACGGGCCGCCTGATGGTAAGTTGGAAATCCGGACCTACCTGAGCGGAGGGGCCTTGTCCCGCCCGAGAGAGTGCTCGATCGCCAACGCGCTGGCCGTCGTGGGCGAGCGGTGGAGCCTGCTGGCGATGCGCGAGATCATGCTCGGGGTGCGCCGCTTCGACCAGATCGCCCGCAACACCGGCGCCAGCCGCGACATCCTCACCGCCCGGCTGCGCAAGCTGGTCGAGGTGGGCCTGCTGGAGCGGGTGCCGTACGAGCGGCACCCGCCGCGCCACGAGTACGTCCTCACCGAGTCGGGCCAGGCCCTGCACACGGTCCTGCTCGCCCTGATGGACTGGGGCGACCGGTACGTCACCGAGGGCGAGCCGCCCACCGTGTGGCGCCACTCGTGCGGCGAGCCCCTGGAGCCGCTCACGGTGTGCGCGCACTGCCGGGAGCCGGTGCGTCCACAGGAGCTGACCGTGATCCGGGTTGACCAGCCGCGGTAGCGGAACGGCCGTCCTGATGGACCGACCGCAGTAGCGCGACCGTCTTCCCAGGGTCCGCCGGGGGTCGTGGTAGGGCCTGCCCTACCACGCAATGGCCCGCCGCCAGGATCGAGCGCTCCCCCGCCGGGCCCGTAGCGTCGTAACCATGACAACCCTCCGGCACCGCGTCGCCACCGACACCCGTTACACCCTGCTCGGCTTCCCCGCGGCCGCCGCCTCCTTCACCCTCGCCGTCGCCGGAGTCTCGGCCGGTCTCGGCTCGGCGGTCGTGTTCGTCGGGCTGCCCGTCCTGGCCGCCACCGCCGCCATGGCCCGCCACTTCGCCGACCTGGAGCGCGCCGCGCTCCCCGGAGTGCTCGGCCACCCGATCGCCCGCCCCCGCTACGCGCAGACCCCCGCGGGGGCGGGTTCCTTCCGCCGCATGATGAACCCGCTGGCCTCCGGCCAGGCGGCGATGGACCTGCTGCACGCGATCATCACCTTCCCTGTCTCGCTGGCCGCCGCCGTCGTGAGCGCGGTGTGGTGGGCGGGCGCGCTGCTCGGCCTGACCTTCCCGGTCTACGGCTGGGCGATCGCCGCGATCCCCGGCGTGGACGGCGGCCTGCCCGCCCTGCTCGGCCTCGGCACCGGAACCGTGCCGTTCGTGGTGTTCAACACGGCGGTGGGCCTGCTGTTCGCGCTCACGCTCGTCCCGGTGGTGCGGACGGCGGCCCTGGTGAAGGCGAGCGTGTCCCAGGCCCTGCTGACCCCCGCCCACGTCCCGTCCGTGGAGGGCGCCTCCCCGGTCTGGGTGACAGCCCGCTAGGGACGGGGCTACCCTCCCAAGTGCCGACGTTTCCGATCTTGTGAGGGCAGGGAAGCCGTGCCGTCGTGGGCAGAGCTGCCGATCGGCCAGGTGGTTCGGCTCGACGCCGACCCCGACGCCGTGGCGCTGGCCCTCGATCCCCTGCCGGACGACGCCCCGGCCGTCGTCACCTACTTCGCCGCCGGGGAACGTTCCGTCGCCGACCTGGCCGCCTCCGTCCTGCGCGAGCTGGACAAGGCGGCCATCGCGCTGTTCCCGGCCTGGTTACCGGGGGCCGAGGGCATCGAGGGCCCGTCCGGGGTGAACGTGGCCGCGGTCCAGGCGCTGGCCCTGCGCAGGGCCTCGGTGACCGGCCACTTCGGGCCGTTCCTCGCCGAGCTGGCCCGGCGGGCGTTGACGGGCGCACCCAGCGCTCTGGCGCCGGAGGTCCGGGCGGCGGGGCTGGTCAGAGTGCTGGCCGACAGCTTCGGCCGGGCCCGGCTGGCGGTCCTGGTGCGGGTGCCGGACGGGCTCGGCGCGGCGGCCCGGGAAGTGCTGGTCGCCGGGTGCGAGTGGCTGGCGCACCGGGGCCGGGCCGGCGTCTGGCTGGCGGGCGCGCCCCTGCACGACGACCGCGTGCGGACGATCGCCACCCCGCTCCCCGCGAACCCGCTCCCGGCAGCTGCAGTTGGCGCCCGCGAAGCCGTCCCGGTTCCCGGGACCGCCGATCGGGCGCCCGCCGTCGCATATCCGCCGGTGGCGGGCAGGCCGCATCCGGGCAGCGCGAGCGAGCGGGCGCTGGAGGCCGCCTTGTCCGCGCGGGCGTGGGCCGGGGGCCGGGCCTGGAACCAGACGTACCGGCCGGGGCCGCTGGCCGTGCCGATCCGGGTGGACCTGCTCTGGGAGCGGGAGCGGTGCGTCGTGGAGATCAACGGCCCCGACCACCGGGCGCCGGCCAAGTTCGCCGCGGACCGGCAGCGGGACGTGCTCCTGCAACTCGACGGTTACGCCGTGCTGCGCTTTCCCGATGCTCAGGTGATGACTGACATGGACACCGTCGTCCGTCAGATCGGCCAGTTTCTGCGGAACCGCCGCAGAGCGGAAGGATGAGATATGCCGGACAAAGGGCTGACCCTGCCCGAGTTCACTGCCCTGCTGGTGCTGGCCGTCGAAGCCCGCGAGGTCTCCAACAGCGAGCTCAAGGAGCGCTACAAGCTGACCATCGACGGTCAGCGGCGGCTGAAGCTCAACGAGCTGAAGCTGGTGGAGAGCCACCGGCCCAGGCGCGGCCGCGCCTTCGTGCACGTGCTCACCGACTCCGGGTGGGCCAGGCTGGCCGAGGACCTGCGGGCGGGGGCGATCCCGCCGCAGACCGGCTCGTCGGGGGCCATCGCGCGGGCCCTGCTCGAATGGCTGCCCCGGTTCATGCGGCGCACCGACCAGCGGCTGTCGGAGATCTTCCAGCCGGAGCCGGACGTCGTTCCCGCCGGTCTGGAGTCCCGCATCCGGGCCGCGTACGCCGAGCTGGCCGCCGCGCCCGGCTCGTGGGTGAGCCTGACCCCGCTCCGGCGGCTGCTCCCCGCCGTGCCGAAGCACGAGGTGGACGAGACGCTCGTCCTGATGGAACGCCTCCCGGACGTGAACCTGGTCCCGGAGTCGAACCAGAAGACGCTCACGCCCGAGGACCGCGAAGCGGCGGTGATCATAGGCGGGCAGGACAAGCATCTGCTGTGGATCGGCGAGCTGTGAGCGGCGGCGGCATCGCGGACCTGGCCGCGCTGACGTTCAACTACACCGAGGGCGCCGACGACGTGTGGCGCCGCTCCCCCTTCCACGTCGACGGCCTGCACGGCGCGTCGACGAAGATCCTCCTCGACGGGCTGGCCGAGGCCGCCCACCGGCCCGAGAGCAGCCCCATCGGCGTGGTCGTGCAGGGCCAGCGCGGCACCGGCAAGACCCACCTGCTCGGCTGGCTGCGCGAACGCGCCCAGCGCGAGGACGGCTACTTCGTCCTGGTCGGCCTGCTGGACGCCAAGGGGTTCTGGGAGAGCATCGTGGTCTCCCTGCTGGACAGCCTCTCCCGGCCCCGCCACGACGGGCAGACACAGCTCACCGTGCTCCTGGACCGCCTGGCCATCATGGCGGGGTTGTCCCGCATGGCCCGCCGCTCGATCACCGGCAAGCGCGGCCTCACCCGGGACGAACTGGACGCCTTCGTCACCGCGTTCCGCCGCGTCGAGGGCCAGGTCGGCCGCGACAGCCAGGACGCCGCGCGCGCCCTGGTCCTGCTGGCCGGCGACGATCCCGGGCTGCAGGACCTCGGGGAGTCGTACCTGTCGTCGGCGCCCGAGGGCGAGCCGGGCGAGCGGGCCCGCTGGGGCATCCGGCAGCTCGGGCGCACGCCGCAGGAGATCGTCAGGGACCTCTCGCGGCTGATGGCGCTCACCGGCCCCACGATCGTCGCGGTGGACCAGATCGACCCGCTCGTCGCCCAGTCCCGGGTCACCACCTCCGGCCGCGCCGGGCACGACCCGGCCGAGCAGCTCATGATCGAGCGCATCGCGGGCGGCCTGATGGCGCTGCGCGAGGTCACCCGCCGGACGTTGACGGTGGTGACCTGCATCCCGGCCACGTGGGCGCTCATCGAGCAGGTGGCGGTCGACACCGTCCGCGACCGCTTCCGCCAGGCGGTCCCGCTCATGACCATCCCCGACGCGGCCACCGCGCGCACGCTGGTCGCCACGCGCTTCGAGGTGCAGTACGGCGAGGCGGGCGTCAAGCCGCCGTACCCGACATGGCCGGTCCGGCCGGAGGCGTTCGAGCAGGCGCCCGGGTTCACCCCGCGCGAGCTGCTCGTCCGGATCGACCGGCACGTCCGCGCCTGCCTCCTGGACGGCGAGGTCAGGGAGCTGACCGGGTTCGCGGCGGAGACGGCGCCGCGTCCCGCCGACCACGCCGGCCCTGTCGCGGCGGCCGGCGCCGCCGATCTCGCCGCGCTCGACGCCCGCTTCGCCGAGCTGTTGGCGACCGCGCAGGCTCCGGTGATCGACCAGGCCAGTGAGGACACCACGATGCCCGCGCTGCTGGCCGCCGGGCTGTCCGCGTGGATCGCCGAGCAGGGTGACGCCGGCCGGGCCTTCAGCCTGGACCCGCCGCCGAGCGCCAAGCCCCCGCTGCACGCCCGGCTGCGCCGCACGCTCGACGAGAGCAGGGAGGACGAGGTCCACTGGGCCTTCCGCGCGGTCAGCGCGACGCACGGCAACGCGGCGCTGAACCGCCTCCGCAAGGCGTGCGTGGCGGCCGGGCTCGACGCGGAGGTGCCCAAACGGCGGTTGTTCCTGCTGCGCGACACCCCGTGGTCGCCAGGGCCGGCGACGCGGGAGGCGATCGCGGCGTTCGATCGGGCGGGCGGCAGGACGCTGCGGATGAGCCGCCAGGACCTGCTGGTCCTCGCCGCGCTGCGCGCCCTGGTCGCGGAGAGCCCGCCGGACCTGGCCGCCTGGCTCGCCGCGCGGCGGCCGACGTCCGGGATCGGCTTCCTCACCGAGGCATTGGCCGACGCGTGGAGCGTTCCCGCCGTACCGGCCCCCGAGATCCCCGTCGCGGCGCGGAGCCAGGACGGCGGCGACCAGGACCGCTCCCTGACGATCGGGCGGCGGATCGCGGACGGCGAGCCGGTGCGGATCGCGCTGGAGGCGCTGCGCAAGCACACCGCGATCTTCGCCGGTTCCGGCTCGGGCAAGACCGTGCTGATCAGGCGGCTGGTCGAGGAGTGCGCGCTGCGCGGCGTCTCCTCGATCGTGCTGGACCCGAACAACGACCTGGCCCGGCTGGACGAGCCGTGGCCCGAGCCGCCGCGCACGTGGGCGGAGGGCGACGCCCGCCGCGCCGAGGAGTACCTGGCGGCCACCGAGGTCACCGTCTGGACGCCGGGACGGACGGGCGGACGCCCGCTGAGCTTCCAGCCGCTGCCCGACCTGGCGAGCCTGGCCGGCGACCCCGACGAGTTCGCCGAGGCGGTCGAGGCCGCGGTCGCGTTCATCGTGCCGCGGGTCAGGCTGGACGCCAACACCGAAAAGGCGCTGCGCGGGCAGGCCGTGCTCAGGCGGGCCCTGGCCGCCTACGGAGGCGGCGGCGCGACCAGTCTGAGAGGGTTCGCGGCGTACCTGGCCGACCTGCCCGACGGGGTGAGCGAGCTGGCAAGCGCCCGGCGCATCGCGGCCGACCTGTCCCAGTCGCTGACCGCGGCGATGGACAACGACCCGCTGTTCGGCGGGGCCGGCGAGCCGGTCGATCCCGGGTTGCTGGTGACGCCGCCGCCGGGCCGGCGGGCCCGCGTCTCGGTGATCAGCCTGGCCGGGCTGCCGGGCCTGGAGCAGCGGCAGAGCTTCGTCAGCCGGCTGCAGATGGAGCTGTTCGTCTGGTTCAAGCGGCACCCCGCCCAGGACCGTCCGCTGGGCGCGCTGTTCGTCATGGACGAGGCGCAGACGTTCGCCCCCGCGGCGGGAGGCGCGTCGGTCTCCACCCGCAGCACGGTGCTGCTCGCCTCCCAGGCCCGCAAGTACGGCCTGGGCCTGGTCTTCGCCACGCAGGCGCCCAAGGGACTGCACAACCAGATCCCCGGCAACTGCGCCACGCAGTTCTTCGGCCTGCTGAACGCGCCGATCCAGATCAGCGCGGCCAGGGAGATGGCCCAGTTCAAGGGCGGCGGCGACGTGCCGGACATCTCCCGGCTGGGCGCGGGCGAGTTCTACGTGGCCGGCGAGGGTGGCGGGTTCGCCAAGGCGCGCGTGCCCATGTGCCTGACGCACCACCCGAAGGCGCCGCTCACCACGGAGGAGGTCGTCGCCAGGAGCCGCGGGGGCGCCTGATCGGCACGGTCCCGGCCGCGGAGGGGGCGGCCGGGACCGCGCCCTACGTCAGCCGTCTCAGGAGGACGAGCGAGCCATACCGCGGGTGGAGGCGAGCAGGCGGCGGCCCAGGACGGCCAGGTAGAGCGCCCAGCCGGCGCCGACCACGGCCAGGGCGGCGACCGGCTGCCAGCCCGGCAGCTCCTCGACGGCCCGGCGGCACACGGCGACCGTCACCGGGATCGTGTAGAGCGCGAAGAAGGCCAGCCCGAGCACCCGCCCTGCCACGAGGAACCAGGCGTACACCCGGACGCCGCGCGGCGCCGTACGGGTGCGCCGCGCCCGCAGGTACGCCTGCGCGTCGGCCATGAGGTTCTTGTTGCCGCCGGCGTTGGCGATGGCGTAGTAGACGTCGGTGCGCATGAAGAACAGGAACTGCCAGGCGATCTGCGACAGGCAGATGACCACGACCAGCCGCACCACGGGCAGGTCGGCGGCGTACAGGACGCAGGTCCCGGCGCAGGCGAGGAACCAGTCCACCCGCATGCCCGCCAGGTGGGCGCGGTAGCGGGCGCGCCTGGGCACGCCCCAGATGCCGGTGATCCTGGTCTGCACGACGAGGAACTGCAGGCGGGTGCCGAGCGACAGCTCGGCCCGCACGCCGAGCGACCGGGCCGCGGCGATGTGGCCGAGCTCGTGGACCAGCACCAGCAGCCAGGAGCCGGCGGCGAAGGCGACGGTGAAGGTGAGGCTGTCCGACCAGACCAGCGAGGAGAACGACGGCAGCACGCCGGGCCTGGCGACCGCCGCGGCCAGGGCGCACACGGTCAGCGCGGCCAGCACGGCGTGCGCCGGGCGGGAGAACAGCCAGGCCACGTGGCCGGGCCTGATCCGGTCCCACAGGTTGGGCGGACGCTGGGGCCGGTTGAGCAGCCCGGCCGCGCCGAGCCCGGTCACGAACTCGGCGACGTCCACGTCCAGACCGCGTTCGGCCAGCACCAGGGCGCGGGCCTCGGCAGCCGTCCTGGTGCCGTCGAGCGCCTCGACCACGGCCGCCGCCACGCCGGGCACGTTGACGAACGTCTCGCCGTTGCCGATGACGTAGTCGTCCGGGCCGTCGGCCACCACGCTGAGGAACGACAGGTCCGTCAGCGGCTCGGCCTTCACCCGCACACCTCGCAGCCGTCGCGGCGGTCGAAGTCGTAGGCCGTGGTGGTCAGCGTGAGCAGGTCGAGCCAGAGGCTGCGGCCCTCGACGGCGGGGTCGCCGGTGCCGGTCAGGAAGCGGATCACCTCGGACGCGAGCATGCCCGACACGATCCCGCACAACGGCCCGAACGACGGGATGGCCCGTCCGGGGTTGTCGTTGGCCGGCAGGACGGTGGCGCCGTACCGCGCGGCCAAGGCGGCCTCCTGGCAGGCCAGGCAGCCGGTCTTGCCGGGCACGACCAGCGGGCCGAGCAGGCCGACGTGCTGGTTGAAGCCGCCGGTGACGAACGGCGTGCCGGCCCGCACGCAGGCCTCGTTCACCCAGCGGCGGATGTGCGGCTGCGGGGTGTCGACGGTGTTGACCACGAGGTCGGCGTCGGTGACGACGTCGGAGGGTCCGGCGATGCGCCGCTCGACGCGGGTGACGCGGACGTCCGGGCAGTGCTCGCGCAGCCTGCGGGCGGCCGCGGCCGTCTTGGGCTGGCCGAGGTCGCGGACGGTGTAGAGGTGCTGGCGGTGCAGGTTGCCGATCTCGACGCGGTCGTCGTCGAGCAGGGTCAGGCGGCCGACGCCGGAGGTGGCGAGGTGCAGGGCGACCTGACCGCCGATCGCGCCGGCGCCGAGCACCGCCACGTGCCGGCCGGCGAGGTCGCCGAGCGCGGCCACGGCCCGGTCGGCCGGCTGGAACATGGCCATGAACAGCGCGAACCTGGACAGCCTGGCATCGGCGGCGAGTGTGACGAGCTCCGTGTCGGTGACCAGGAAGCGGGCCGCGCGCAACTGTTCGACGGCCGAGTCGATCTCGGCGGGGGTGAGGTCGTCGAGGAGGTCGTACAGGTCCGACTGCTCGACGGGGGTCTCGGCGCACAGGCGCAGCAGGCGGCGCAGGGGTGGCGGCGCCGGGTCGAGGATCTGGCCGGTCGGGGGGAAGTCGCCGAGCCGTACGCGCCCGCGGGCGTCGTCGATGAACAGGGGGAAGACCGGATTCACCTGAATCCTGGGCATGAAGGCGGCTCCCGGGCGAGTGAGGGCCTCCCGCGGGGTCGGGCCGCGTCGCGGGAGGCCCGAAGAGGTCAGCAGCTGTTGCTGTTTCCGGTGGTCTCGACTTCTTCGACCTTCTTGATCTCGATCGTCATGAGCGATCCTTCCGTCGATCTTGATGGGCCGATGAGATCATAAAGTAAAGATCGCCCCTTTTGATAGACCCAAGTACGAAATATCCGCGAAATCGTCTTATATCCGCGCAATAAAGTCGCGGGATCGTTTCCACATAAGCGCCGCCGACTCTTCGGAGTATCCGGGAAGATCGGGATCGGCGAACAAGTGCACATTTCCCGGATAAATGAAGCACTCGAATAACGGCCCGAGCTCCGTCCGCAGGCTGCGGACGTCACCGGCGTCCACCCACGGGTCGCCCTCCGCGTAGTGGAGCTGCACCGGCACCGAGACCGGCCACCCCTCCGCGCTCACCTCGGCCACGGCCGCGCAGCCGTGGTAGAGCAGCAGCCCCCGGGCCAGCGGGTGCGTGGCGGCCAGGAGCTGGGCCCCGAACCCGCCCAGCGAGAACCCGGCGAACACGACCGGTCCGCGCACCTGCGCGGCGATCTCCCGCCAGCGGCGCGCGAGCTCGTCGAAGCCGATCGCGTCCCGTTTGCGCAGTCCGGATTCGAGGTCGTCGAAGACCTCGCCGTCGTAGTAGTCGGGCGTGCGCACGACGTGCCCGCCCGCGCGAAGCGCCTCCGCGGCCCCTATTACCCCCGGTCGCAGGCCCTGTGCGGAGTGCAACAGGATGATCTCTGCCATGTGCACTGTGTACCACCGCGCGCAGGCCCCACCAAGGGCCCCGTTCGGGCACCCTCCCGTGCCCCCTCCCGTGCCACCGCCCGTGCCCCCGCCCGTGCCCCCGCCCGTGCCCCCGCCGCGCGGGTCCCCGGGCGGTGGCCATGTCCGCCCGGGGAGGTTGCGCGGGTCAGGCGCAGGTGTAGGCGGACGGCGTCGCGGTGTCGCCGCCCGGCCTGCTGACCTGGAACCCGAAACTGGTGCTCGCGCCGGGCGCCAGCGTGCCGTTGTACCCGGCGTTCCTGGCCGTGACGCTCTGCCCGCTGACGGTGACGGCGGCGTTCCAGGAGCCGGTCAGGGTGTGCCCGGCGGGCAGGGTGAAGGTGACCGTCCAGCCGTTGATCTGGGACGTGCCGGTGTTGGTGACGGTCACGGGCTGGATGACGTACCCGCCGCTCCACTGGGTCTGCACGGTGCCCGCGGCGGTGCAGCCGCCTCCGCCGCCCCCGGTGAGGGTGGTGAAGGTGGCCGACGGGGACTCGCCGGACAGGTTGCCCGCGCCGTCGCGCGCCCGCACGTAGACCTGGTACTGGGTGCCCGCGGTCAGGCCGGTCAGGTTGATGCTGTTGCCGGTGGACTGGCCGAGCCGGGTGTCGGTGCTGCCCTGCTCGCGGTAGACGTCGTAGCCGGCCAGGCCGCTGCCGCCGGTGTCGGTGGAGGCGGCCCAGGTGAGGGTGGCCGAGCTCGCGGTGACGTTGCCCGCCGTGGGGGTGCCCGGCGTGCTGGGCGGGGTGGTGTCGGCGCCGGCGCCGCCAGCCAGGGCGTCGTGCACGGCGGTGTATGACGGCTTCTGCTGGTAGCTCTCGTTGTAGATCAGCGCGGCGCCCTGGCCGGGAAAGGTGTCGGGCACCCAGGAGTACTTGTCGGTGAAGCCCCAGATCGTCACGCCCTGGCAGGCGGTCACCGCGAGGCAGGCGTTGACGACGTTGCGGTAGTAGGTGGCCTGGGTGGCGTCCTTGGTGGCGTCCCTGGGGGTCTGCATGCGCACGTCCAGCTCGGTGATCCGGACCTGGACGCCGAGGGCGGCGAAGCGCTGCAGGTTCTGCTGGAAGTCGCTGGGGAAGCCGTACTGGATGGCCAGGTGGGACTGGAAGCCGACGCAGTCGATCGGCACGCCCTGCTGGCGCAGCGAGGAGACCAGGTTGTAGATCGCCGTGCTCTTGGCGTTGATGCCCTCGGTGTTGTAGTCGTTGATGCACAGCTTGGCGTCGGGGTCGGCGGCGCGCGCGGCGCGGAAGGCGTCGGCGATGTAACCCGAGCCCAGCGTGTTGTACCAGAACGACGTGCGCAGGTTGCCGTTGTCCTCGAAGACCTCGTTGACCACGTCCCAGGAGACGACGGTCGGGTTGTCGGCGAAGTGGCCGACGACGTTGGCGATGTGGTTCTGCATGGCCGCGCGCATCGCGGTCGCGCTCAGGCCCTGCACCCAGCCCGGCGTCTGGTTGTGCCACACGAGGGTGTGGCCGTGCACCTGCTGGTCGTTCTGGGCGGCGAAGGCGACGATCGCGTCGGCGCCGGAGTAGGTGAACTGGCCCTGGCTGGGCTCGGTGGCGTCCCACTTCATCGCGTTCTCGGGGGTGACCTGGCTGAACTCGGTCGCCGCGATGGTGCGGTAGGAGGTCTCGCCGGACAGCGGGGTGGTGGCGAGCGCCGTGCCGATGAACTTGCCCTTGGCGGACGCGTGCGCGCGCAGGGGCGCCGAGGCGTCGGCCGCGGTGGCGGGGAGGAGGAATGCTGCGAGAATGCCCAGCAGCGCGAGGACTCTGACGGACAGGGACGAGAGCACGGGCATCTACCTCCGGAGGCAGGCACTCGGTTCCGAAACCTTTCGATCCCCAGCGGATCGCATCGCAGACGGTATTGACATGCAGGAGAACGGTCAATGCCGATCGCGCGCCGCCGCCAAAAGAGCAGTTGACGAGCGAAAAATATCGGCCTCCACATGAAACTTTCACGGACACCTGTCCCCAGGGTTTTGGCTGCTCTAGCGCGACGTACCTACCGGTCGGTACTGTGAAAGTCCAGAAGAATCGTCTGATGCGGGAGTTCTGCGCATGTCCCTTTCGCACGCCCAGGTCCAAGCCCAGCTCACCGGCCCCGGCCAGCTTTTCGAGACCGAGGAGATCGGCGACACCGGGGTACGCACGTGGAAGCACGCGCCGGCACACTTCCGCGCCCTGCTGGAGACCAGCAGGTTCCACGGCGAGCAGGTCTTCCTGGCCTACGAGGACGAGCACGTCACCTTCGAGGAGCACTTCCGCCGCGCCGCCACCCTCGCCCGCCGCCTGGTCGAGGAGTACGGCGTCACCAAGGGCGACCGCGTCGCCATCGCCATGCGCAACTACCCGGAATGGGTGGTCTCGTTCTCGGCCGCGCTGGCCGCCGGAGCCATCGCCGTACCGCTGAACGCCTGGTGGACGGAGGCCGAGCTGGCCTACGGCGTGCACGACTCGGGGGCCAAGGTGCTGATCGCCGACGGCGAGCGGGCCGTCAGGCTGGCCTCCACGGGCGTGCCGATGATCGTGACCAGGGGCGAGGCGCCCGAGGGCGCGCGGTCGTTCGGCGACGTGCTGGGCGAGGTCACGGCGGACGTGCGGCTGCCCGACGTCGAGCTGTCCCCCGAGGACCCGGCGACGATCTTCTACACCTCCGGCACCACCGGCCGGCCCAAGGGCGCGCTGGGCAGCCACCGCAACCTCGGCCAGTCCCCCATGACCGTGGCCTACGGCCTCGTCCGCTCGGTCACCATGGCCGGCAAGGACGCGGGCGAGGCGGCGAGCGTGCGCCGGGTGACGCTGCTGACCGTGCCGCTGTTCCACGTCACCGGCTGCTTCTCCGCCATGATCACCTCGATGTTCACCGGCGGCGGCGTGGTGCTCATGTACAAGTGGGACCCCGAGCAGGCGCTGCGGCTGATCGAGCGGGAACGCGTCACCACGATGATCGGCGTGCCGACCAACGCCTGGCAGCTCATGTCGCACCCCGACTTCGGCAAGTACGACCTGTCGTCGCTGACCACCCTCGGCTACGGCGGCGCCCCCGCCCCGCCCAAGCTGCTGGAGCGCATCACCACGAACCTGCCCGACCGCGCCCCCTCCAACGGCTACGGCATGACCGAGACGACCGCCCTGGCCATCGGCAACGGCGGCGCCGAGTACCACGCCAGGCCCGACAGCATCGGCATGCCCTCGGCCGTCGTGGACGTGCGCGTCGTGGACCCCATGGGCGCCGAGCTGCCCGCCGGCGAGGTGGGCGAGCTGTGCGTGCGCGGCCCGAACGTGATCATGGGCTACTGGAACCAGCCCGAGGCCACGGCGCAGACGTTCGTGGACGGCTGGCTGCACACCGGCGACCTGGCCAGGATCGACGAGGAGGGCTTCGTCTACATCGTGGACCGCGCCAAGGACATGGTGATCAGGGGCGGCGAGAACGTCTACTGCGCCGAGGTCGAGGCCGCCCTGTTCGAGCACCCGGCGGTGGACGACGTGGCGGTGATCGGCGTCCCGCACGACGAGCTGGGCGAGGAGGTCGGCGCGGTGATCCGGCCGGCGGCGGGCCAATCGGTCACGGCCGAGGAGCTGCGCTCGTTCCTGGCGGACCGGATCGCCAAGTTCAAGATCCCGGCGCACGTGTGGTTCCGCGAGGGCGAGCTGCCCCGCAACCCCGGCGGCAAGATCCTCAAGACCCACCTGCGCCGCGAGGTCCTCGGCTCCTGACCCCTCGGCAGACCCCGCACAACCGGAACGCCACTCCCGGGCCCCGCACTCTCCCGAAACCCCTCCGGGGCGCCTCCGCAAGGGGGCGCCCCGTTCTTTTTCTCCGGAGAACCCGCAGGTCGGCGGCCGGTTCGCGGACTTCATTACCTGGCGCGTAATCGCGGCCCCTACGCCCCGGCTGACATCGTTCAAGTGTCGCAACCAGCACTTGAAGGAGCCAAGATGACCGCCCTCACCGTCACCGCCGACCGGACCAGGTTCCTGCGCCTCGCTCTTGTTGCGGACGCCGTCGTCACCGGCGTCAACGGGCTGGTCTACCTGGCCCTGGCCGGCCCCGCGAGCGACCTGCTCGGGCCGGGCGCGGGCCTGCTGCGCGAGATCGGGATCTTCCTGCTCGTGTACGGCGCCGCCGTCGGCCTGCTGGCCTCCCGCCCCGCGATCAGCCCGGCCGCCGTCAAGGCCGTCATCGGCCTGAACATCGCCTGGACCCTGGGCAGCGTGGCCGCCGTCGTGACCGGCGCGCTCGAGTTCAGCACGCTCGGCGCGGTCTGGGCCATCGCCCAGGCCCTGGTCGTGGGGCTGTTCGCCGAGCTGCAGATCACCGGCCTGCGCAAGGCCCGCCGCTGACGCCTCTCCTGAGAACCGTCTCCTGAGAACCGTCTCCTGAGAACCGTTGAAAGAACTTCTGAAGAAAGTGAGATCATCATGACCGCCGAACTCGTCGAGCGCTACATCGCCGCCTGGAACGAGACCGACGCCGACGCCCGCGCCAAGGCCGTCGCCGAGCTGTGGACCGAGGACGCGACCTACACCGACCCGATGGCCGACGTGGCCGGGCACGCCGGGATCGCCGCCGTGATCGAGGGCGCGCAAGGCATGTTCCCCGGCCTGGTGTTCACGCCGGGCGAGGTGTTCGACGCCCACCACCACATCGCCCGCTTCACCTGGCACCTCGGCCCGGCCGGCGAGGAGCCCCTGGCCGTCGGCTTCGACGTGGTCGAGCTGGCCGAGGACGGCCGGATCCGCAGGGTCCTCGGCTTCCTCGACAAGGTGCCCGCCGCCTGACACCCCTCCCGCGAAGGCCCCCGGTTCCCCCGGGGGCCTTCGCCGTGCCTAAATGATTTGCCCTCGTCGCGGACGTGGTCGGACAATCAGACTTCGTGCCCGCACCACTCATGCGCCTGCTCCGTCATCTCTCCCCCGACCTGAGCCCGCTGCGCGACTCCCGCGACTACCGCCTGCTGTTCGGCGCGGGCGTCGTCACCATGTTCGGCACGATGATCACCATGGTGGCGCTGCCGTACCAGATGAAGGAGCTGACCGGTTCCTACGTCGCGGTCGGGATGATGAGCCTGGCCGAGTTCGTGCCGATGGTGGTGTGCGGGCTGTGGGGCGGCGCGATCGCCGACGCGCTCGACCGCCGCCGGATCATTGTGCTGAGCGAGCTGGGCCTGCTGGTCACCACCGCCGCCCTCGTGGTCAACGCGATGCTCCCCCACCCGCAGGTCTGGGTCCTGTACGTGATGGGCGCCCTGTCCACCGGCATCGCCTGCCTGCAGCGTCCGAGCCTGGAGGCGGTGATGCAGCAGGTGGTCCGGCACGATCAGCAGGCCGCGGCGGCGGTGCTGAACAGCCTGCGCTGGAACGTCGGCGCGATCGTCGCCCCGGCGCTGGGCGGCCTGTTGCTGGTGCACCTCGGCACGCACGTCGCCTACGCCATCGACACGGCGACCTTCGTGCTCTCCCTGGCGCTGCTGTGGCGCATCAGGTCGCTGCCGCCCGTCGAGGACGCCGCGCCCGCCTCGCTCAGCTCTCTGGTCGAGGGCGTGCGGTACGCCACCGGCCGCGGCGACCTCATGGGCACGTACCTGGTGGACATCGCGGCCATGGTGTTCGCCATGTCCAACGCGCTGTTCCCGTTCCTGGCCGACGAGCTGGGCTCGCCCGAGTCGCTCGGCCTGCTGTACTCCGCCGCCGCCGTGGGCGCACTGGCCGCCTCGGTGACCGGCCGCTGGACGGCCCGCGTCCAGCGGCAGGGCCTCGGCGTGATCGTCGCGGCGGCGCTGTGGGGCGTGGCGATGACGTTGACCGCGCTGGCTCCCAGCGTGTGGCTGGTCTTCCTGTGCATCGCGCTGGCCGGCGCGGCCGACATGATCAGCGGCATCTTCCGCACGACGATGTGGAACCAGACCATCCCGCAGGAACTGCGCGGGCGGCTGGCGGGCATCGAGCTGCTGTCGTACGCCAGCGGCCCGATGCTGGGCAACGCGCGCGCGAGCCTGATGGCCAACTTCGGCGGCACCCGCTTCTCGCTCGGCGCGGGCGGCCTGCTGTGCGTGGGCGCCGTCCTGGGCCTGGCCGCCGCCCTGCCCGGATTCCGCCGCTACGACGCCAGAACCGACGAACACGCGATCGCCGAACGCGCCCGCCGCGTCGAGCAGTCATCCGACCACCCCACCCCGGCCTGACCGGGCCGCCATCGGCAGCCGTTTCACCGACCTGACCAGCCACCCCGGGCGGCCATTCCACCGACCTGCCCGGCCCACCCCGCCCGGCCGTTCCACCGGCCGGGGCGGCTCCACTTGCCGGGGCCGCCCTACTCCCGCTCCCGCCAGCCGTCGTACCGCTCCACCAGCTCATCGACCTGGCCGAGGGCCTGCTCGTCGAGCCCCTCCACGACGACGAGCCATTGGGCGTCCTCGGCGTCGTCCTCACCGGCGAGCGTCTCCCGCACCACCCGCGGCACCCCGAGCCCTGGGAACCACTCCCCCAGCGTCTCGGCGACCTCCTCGGCATCCCCACGCTCGCCGAACACCAACAACTCCCTCATGCCCCACATTCTCCCGCGAGTTGAACGCGTGTACGTTCGTTCACCGAGCGTGCACGGAATACATTGGTTAGCGTTGGACCATGACTGCCGAAGCGGTGATTCTCAAGATGGAGTCCTCTTCTTCACTCCCCGACTGGGCCTTCCCCCCGCCGCAGGGCTACGTCGCCGAAGATCTCGATCACATTCCGGATTTGCCTGCGCACACAGAGTTGATTGATGGAAGCTTGGTCTTCGTGAGCCCCCAGCGCGACTTCCATCACACAGTAATCTTCCAGCTCCATCTCCACCTGCGAGAGGCGGCCCCCGAGGGCTACCGTCTTCGCCAGGAGATGAGCGTGAAGCTGGGGCCCAAACAACGGCCTGAACCGGATCTCATTGTCCTAGGCCCCAACGCCGTCATCCAGCAAGACGTCACCTACTTCGACGCCAAAGACGTCCTTCTCGCCGTCGAGGTCGTCTCCCCTGACTCGGTGGTCCGCGACAGGAAGCGCAAACCCACTCTCTACGCCGAGGCAGGCATCCCCCACTTCTGGCGCATCGAAGAAGCCTCGGGCCTGCCGGTGGTCTACGTCTACGAAATCGACCCGGCCACCAACAGCTATGCCAACACCGGCATCCACCATGACCGGCTCAAGCTGACCGCGCCGTTCGACATCGACATCGACCTCACGACGCTTTACACCACATGACAAGGGGGCCGGTACGACAATCCGTACCGGCCCCCTCTGATCGGCTCAGGCGCTGCGGAGCTGGGCTCCCACGCGGTCGGCCGCCATCGCCACCGCCGCGTCCCTGGCCGCCGTCGTCTCCTCGACCGTCAACGTACGGCCCGCCGCCCGGAACCGCATCGTGTAGGCGAGCGACTTGTTCCCCTCGCCCACCTGCTCACCCGCGTAGACGTCGAACAGCCGCACCGACTCCAGCAGCTCGCCGGCCCCGTCGCGCAACGCCGCTTCCACGTCGGCCACCGGCGTGAAGTCGGGCACGATCAGCGCCACGTCCTGGGTCGCCACCGGGTACGGGGACACCGGCGGCGCCTGCACCGGCCCCGGCATGGCCGACTCCATCCGCGACAGCTCCAGCTCCATGGCCGCGGTGCGCGGCGGCAGCCCGTACGCCTCGATGACCCGCGGGTGCAGCTCACCGGCGTGCCCCACCAGTGTGTCGCCCACGTAAAGGGCGGCGCACCGGCCCGGGTGCCACGGCTCGTGCTGGTCGGCGCTGATGGACAGCTCGACCCGCGACTCGGCGGCGATCAGCCGGGCTGCCTGCACGGCGTCGGCCCACGAAGCCTGCCGGCCGGAGCCCCACCAGCCGGACCGCTCGAACTCCCCGGCCAGCACGACCGCGACCCGCAGCGGCTGGTCGGGCAGCGCCGCCTCGATCGAGGCCAGCTCCTCCTCGGTGGGACGGCGCGAGACGCCGAGCACCGGAGCGGCGGCGGGTGCGTTCTCCCGGGGCCGGTAGACCGCGCCCGTCTCGAACAGCGCCACGTCGCCGAAGCCGCGCCCGACGTTGCGGACCAGCGTCTTGAGCAGGCCGGGCAGCAGCGTCGTGCGCATCAGCGGCTCGTCCTCCGACAGCGGGTTGGCCAGGCGCATGGCCCGGCGTCGCGCGTCGTCGGCGGGCAGCTGCAGCCGGTCGAAGTCGTCGGCCCCGATGAACGGGTAGCTCAGCACCTCGACGTAGCCGCCCTCGGCCAGCGCCCGGCCGACCCGCCGGCGCAGCCGCTGCCCCTCGGTCAGCCCGGCGCCCGCCGGGGCGCTGGGCAGCACCGACGGCAGCCGGTCGTAGCCTTCGAGCCGGATGACCTCTTCGGCCAGGTCGTTGGGGTCGGTGAGGTCGGGCCGCCACGACGGCGGGGTGACCGTGATCATGTCGGGGCCGGTGACGGCCAGCCTGGCGGCCAGCTCGCCGCCGGTCACGACGCCGGTCGGGTCGACGCCGCCCTCGCGCACGGCCGGGTCGTCGCCGTCGGTCACGAGGCAGCCCACCTGCTCCAGGCGGCCGACGACGACCTCCTTGGAGTACGGGACGCCCGCCACGGCCGACGGATGACCGGCCGGGATCGCGATACGCGCCGGCGTGACGTCGACCTCGGCGTGCGTCACGCCGGGCTGCACGGTCGCGCCGCCCAGCTCGGCCAGCATGCGCACCGCCCGCCACGAGGCGACCAGCGGCAGCTCGCGGTCGACGCCGCGCTCGAACCGCTTGGACGCCTCCGAGACCAGCCCGTGCCGGCGCGACTCGCGCGAGATGCCGGTGGCCGAGAAGTGGGCGGCCTCGATGACGATGTCGGTCGAGCCGTCGGAGATCTCGGTCTCCAGGCCGCCCATCGTGCCCGCCATGGAGATCGGGCCCGACTGGTCGGTGATGAGGATGTCGTCGGGGTCGAGCTCGCGCACGACGTGGTCGAGCGTCTCCAGCCGCTCGCCCTCCCGGGCCCGCCGGACGACGATCTCGCCGGTCAGCTTCGACCGGTCGAAGGCGTGCAGCGGCTGGCCCAGCTCCAGCATCAGGTAGTTGGTGATGTCGACGGCCAGCGACACCCGGCGCATGCCGGACCGGCTCAGCCGCACCCGCATCCACAGCGGGCTCTGGGCGGCCGGGTCGAAGCCGCGCACCTCGCGCAGCACGAACCGGTCGCAGGCCGTCGGGTCGCCGATGGAAGCCGGCCAGGACGGCTCGCTCTCGGCGGGCACCTCGACGTCGGCCGGGTCGCGGAAGGCCACGCCGAACGCGGTGGCCACCTCGCGGGCCACGCCGCGGACGGACAGCGCGTAGCCGATGTCGGGCGTGATCTCCAGCTCGATCACGTCGTCGCGCAGGCCGAGCAGCTCGACCACGTCGGTGCCGATGGGCGTGCCGGCGGGCAGCACCATGATGCCGTTGTGGTCGTCGCCGAGGCCCAGCTCGCGCTCGGAGCAGATCATGCCCTCGGACATGCGCCCGTACGTCTTGCGCGCGCCCACCTCGAACCCGCCCGGCAGCACGCCGCCGGGCAGCACGACGGGGACGCGGTCGCCGGCGACGAAGTTCGTGGCGCCGCAGACGATCTCGCGCGGCGTCGCCTCGCCCACCTCGACCTTGCAGTGCCTGATCGGCTTCTTGAAGCCGGTGAGCTCCTCGATCTCCAGCACCTCGCCGACGACGACGTTCTTGACGTCGTGGCCGTAGGAGGTGATGGCCTCCAGCTTGAGCCCGGCCATGGTGAGCCTGTCGGCCACCTCGTGCGCGGTGGCCGCCGGGAGATCGACGTACTCCCGCAGCCAGGAGAGCGGGACCTTCATCAGATCTCCATTCCGAACGGGAGCGTGAAGCGCACGTCCCCCTCGATCATGTCTCGCATGTCTTCGGCGTTGTGGCGGAACATCAGCGTGCGCTCGATCCCCATGCCGAACGCGAACCCGGAGTAGCGCGAGGGGTCGACGCCGCAGGCGATGAGCACCCGCGGGTTGACCATGCCGCAGCCGCCCCACTCGATCCAGCCCTCGGACTTGCAGGTGCGGCACGGCGGGTTGCCGGGGATCGCCGAGGCGCCGCGGCAGACGAAGCACTTCAGGTCCATCTCGGCGGACGGCTCGGTGAAGGGGAAGTAGTTCGGCCGGAACCGGGTGGTGATGCCCTCGCCGAACATGACCTCGGCGAACCTGTCGAGCGTGCCCTTGAGGTGGGCCATGGTCAGGCCCTCGTCGACGGCCAGCCCCTCGGTCTGGTGGAAGACCGGGGTGTGGGTGGCGTCGAGCTCGTCGGTGCGGAACGTCTTGCCCGGCGAGATGACGTAGACCGGCAGCTCGCGCTGGAGCAGCGCGCGGATCTGCACCGGCGAGGTCTGGGTGCGCAGCACCATGCCCGACTCGGTGGAGTCCACGAAGAACGTGTCGTGCTCGGAGCGGGCCGGGTGGTCGGTGGCGATGTTGAGCGCGTCGAAGTTGAACCACTCGCCTTCGAGCTCGGGGCCCTCGGCCACCTCGTAGCCCATGGCGACGAACGCGTCGGCGACGCGCTCCTGCAGCGTGGTCAGCGGGTGACGGGCGCCGCGCGGCCGCCGGTCCCACGGCAGGGTGACGTCGACGGTCTCCTCGACGAGCACCCGGGCGTCGCGCTCGGCCTCCAGCTCGGCCTGGCGGGCGGCCAGCGCCTCGTTGATCGCTCTGCGGGCGCCGCCGACGCGCTTGCCGGCCTCGGCGCGGGCGGCCGGCGGCAGGGCGCCGATCTCGCGGTTGGCCAGGGCGATGGGCGAGCGGTCGCCCGCGTGCGCCAGCCTGGCCTGCTTGAGTGCGTCGAGGCTGTCGGCCGCCTTGATCGCCGTGAGGGCGTCGGCCTCCATGCGGGACAGCTCGTCGGCATGCAACGGCGTCACCTCGACGGGGTCGTAGTCAGACAAGAGTGAGCTCCGTATCCAGGGCTTGAGCGGAAATGAGTCTAGTGGGGCCCGCCCACCGGACCGACTTCGACGGGTGTCGAGCCGCTCGGGGCTTCAGACCGTGGCGAAGTCGGGTGTGCCGGTGGGCACGGTAAATCGGAACTCCGCGCCGCCCTCGGGCGCACGCTGCACGGTGATCGTGCCACCGTGCGCCTCGACCAGGCCCTTCACGATGAACAGGCCGAGCCCGGTGCCGCCGCGCCGGCGGCTGTTGCCGCCCCGCCAGAACTGCCGGAAGACGCGCGGAGCCAGCTCGGGCTCGATGCCCTCGCCCTCGTCGCGCACCGACACGGCCACTCCCCATCCGACGGACTCGATCTCGATCGTCACGGTGCCACGCCCGTGGCGCACCGCGTTCTCCACCAGATTACCCAGAATCTGGTCGATCTTGTCCTGGTCGAGCCACATCTCCGGCAAACGGTCGCCGACGATCAGGCGGTAGCGGTCTTCCGAGTCGCCCGCCGCGACCCGGCCGGCGACCAGCCGGCGCGCCCTGGCCGGCACGTCGACGACCTGGCGGCGCACCTCCAGCCGCCCGGACTCGATGCGCGAGACGTCGAGCAGCTCGGTGATGAGCCGGGTGACGCGGTCGGCGTCGTTGTTGACGGTCTCCAGCATGACGCGCTTCTGCTCGTCGGTGAAGCGCGTCCACTTGGCCAGCAGGGTGGCGGTGAAGCCCTTGACGCTGGTCAGCGGCGAGCGCAGCTCGTGGGCCACGGTGGAGACCAGGTCGGCGCGGCTGCGCTCCAGCCGGGCGCGGGCTCCGCCGTCGCGCAGGGTGATCGTGACGCGCTCGACCTCGCCGCCGCGCTCGGGCTCGCGCACCAGCCTTGCCGCGACGTAGAGCTCCTGGCCGCCCGGCAGGTGCAGCGGCCGCTCGGGCACCCTGGTCCTGGTACGCAGCCCGCCCTCGGGGTCGAGCGCCTTCCACCACTCGCGCCCGTCGTGGTCGCGGAAGGGGAAGACCTCGTTCATCTCCCGGCCCACGGCGCGCTCCATGGCGACCCGGGTGAGCCGGGCGGCGGCCCGGTTGACGGCCAGCACGCACCCATATCGGTCGGTCACGATAAGACCGTCGGGGAGGTCGTCGATGGAGATCGTGCACGCGGCGGCCACGACTCGCCCGTCGGTTTCTGCGCCGTGCACGACCTCGCCTCCTCCGCCTACAACGCCGACAATAGCGGGTTTCCGGCCGCCTAGGGCACTCGCTGAGCCCTGGCGGAGGAGTAAAGGCACACCGCCGCGGCGGTGGCCAGGTTGAGACTTTCAGCCTGTCCGTAGATGGGCACTCTGACCACATCGTCCGCCTCGGCGCGTATCTCCTCCGGCAGTCCCCAGGCCTCGTTCCCGAAGATCCACACAGTCGGTCCGGAAAGATCCACGTCGTCGAGCGTGTGCTTGCCCGCGCCGTCGGCCGCCAGCACGCGCATGCCCCGCTCCCTCAGTTGACGCACGGCGGCGGCGACCGGTGCACCGATGACGACCGGCAGATGAAACAGGCTCCCCGCGCTGGCGCGTACGCACTTGCCGTTGTAGGGGTCGACGGAGGCGTCGGTGAAGATCACCGCGTCCGCCCCGGCGGCGTCGGCCGCCCGCATGACGGTGCCGGCGTTGCCCGGGTCGCGTACGTGCGCCAGCATCGCGACCAGCTTCGGCTCCCCGGCCAGCGCCTCCTCCAGCGGCACGTGCACCAGCCGGCACACCGCCAGCAGCCCCTGCGGGGTCACCGTCTGGGACAGCTCCGACATGACCTCGCCGCTGGCCCGGTGGACGGGCACCCCCTGCAGCGTGGCCTGGGTGATGAGCTCGGCGTGCCGCAGCTCGGCCTCGGCGGTGGTGAACAGCTCCAGCGTCACCCCGTCGAGCTTGAGCGCCTCGCGCACCGCCTGCGGCCCTTCGGCCAGGAACCTGCGGTCCTGCTCCCTGAAGGCGCGCTTGGTGAGCCTGCGTGCGGCCTTCACCCTCGGCGACTTCACGTTGGTCAGCTCGGACCCGGCCATGCTCTCCCCCTGATCGTGCGTGGATACAGCAAAAGGGCCCACCGTGACGGTGGGCCCTCTGTGTCTGAAGGCGACCTCAGCTCGCGGTGGCCGGAGCGTTCACGTTCGCCGGGAGCGCCTTCTTGGCGGCCTCGACGAGCGTGGCGAAGGTCGCGCCGTCGTTGACCGCGAGGTCAGCGAGGATCTTGCGGTCGACCTCGATGTTGGCCAGGCGCAGGCCCTGGATCAGGCGGTTGTAGGTGATGCCGTTGGCGCGGGCAGCGGCGTTGATCCGCTGGATCCACAGACGGCGGAACGCACCCTTACGGTCCTTGCGGTCCCGGTAGGCGTACGTCATCGAGTGGAGCATCTGCTCCTTGGCCTTGCGGTACAGCCGCGACCGCTGGCCACGGTAACCGCTCGCCCTGTCGAGGACGACCTTGCGCTTCTTCTTGGCGTTGAGCGCCCGCTTCACGCGTGCCATGTTTCTTCTCCCCGGGGGTTCGCGCTACTTGGCGAGCAGCTTCTTGATCTTCTTGGTGTCTGCCGGCGAAACGACGACTTCACCCTTGAGACGACGCGTCAGCGTGGACGACTTCCACTCGTTGTAGTGCGCGCGGCTGGCGCGGCGGCGCTTGAGCTTGCCGGTGCCGGTGAGCCGGAACCGCTTCTTCGCACCGCTGTGCGTCTTCATCTTCGGCATGTCGCCGTCTCTCCTCAATTCGGTCGTGCCGGTGGCCGGGCCGGTGCTGGCCGGCCCGGTCGCGGCTTGTTCGTCTGCCGGTGGCTGCCGGGGCGCGTGGTGTAAGGCTAACCCCAGCCGCAGGTCACGCTTCCTGTACGGAAGGTTCCGCTTCCTGTACGGAAGACTCCTCTTCCGACGCGGAAGGCTCCTCGCCACGCTGCGCCTTGGCGGCAGCCTTTTCGGCCTTGGCCTCGGCCTTCTTCTTGTGCGGACCGATCACCATGATCATGTTACGGCCGTCCTGCTTGGGCTGGGACTCCACGAACCCGAGCTCCTGGACGTCCTCCGCCAGCCGCTGCAGCAACCGGAAGCCGAGCTCCGGCCGGGACTGCTCACGTCCGCGGAACATGATCGTGACTTTGACCTTGTCCCCCGCCTTGAGGAACCGCACCACGTGACCCTTCTTGGTCTCGTAGTCGTGCGGGTCGATCTTCGGCCGGAGCTTGATCTCCTTGATGATCGTGTGCGCCTGATTCTTGCGCGCCTCGCGCGCCTTCATCGCGGACTCGTACTTGAACTTGCCGTAGTCCATGAGCTTGCACACGGGCGGTCGAGCCGTGGCCGCGACCTCGACGAGGTCGAGGTCGGCCTCCTGGGCGAGCTTCAGCGCGTCATGAATGCTGACGATGCCGACCTGCTCGCCGTTCGGGCCCACGAGGCGAACCTCGGGAACTCGGATACGCTCGTTGATGCGGGGCTCAGTGCTGATGGGGCCTCCTAGGTTTGCGATCCCTACGTGCTCGTCGTGGCGGGGGCCTTCCGCGCCGAAGACGCGAAAAGCCCCGCACGTCGCGCATGCGGGGCCACTGAGCTCTGTGGCTTCGTGGCCTCGAGCTCCCCGGAGAGTCCGGCGTGATCCTGGACCCGGCCACCTTTCGGCGACTCGGGTGGGAGGGAGACCTCCGCTTGCGCGTCCAGCAAGGCATGCCGGACCGATCAGAGAGCTACATTACCACAACCACGCACGCGCCTCGAATCATCCCGCCGGCGCGGGTAATCGCCGGGAAGATCACTGCGGACGGGCCGCGGCCCGCCGGGCGATCTCGGCCTCGCCCGCCGCGCGCATGGCCTCGACCGGCACGTCCGGGCGGCCGGTCATCAGCTCCACCTGGCGCGCCGCCTGGTGCAGCAGCATCGCGAAGCCGCCGACCACCGTGCCGCCCGCGTCGCGGACGGCCGTGGCCGCCCTGGTGGGCCAGGGGGCGTAGACCACGTCGAACAGCGCCGGCACGCGGGCCAGCCGTCCGGCGAAGGCGTCGGCGGCCCCCGCGGGCAGCGTGGAGACCACCAGGTCCACCCCGGTGTACGCATCGAGCTTGTCGAACGTCTCCACCGCCAGCGCCACGCCCAGTCGTTCGGCCACCTCGGCGGTCTCCCCCGCCCTGGCCGGGTCGCGGACCAGCAGCGTGGCCGCGAACAGCCCCAGGTTGCGCAGGGCCGCCAGCGCGGAGGCGGCCGTGGCGCCGCCGCCCAGCACGGTCGCCGATCGCGGCGCGGGCACCCCCGCCTCGGCCAGCGCCTGCTCGATGCCGTGGACGTCGGTGTTGTGCCCGTGGCGCAGGCCGTCGGCGAAGACCACGGTGTTGGCCCCGCCCACCTCGACGGCCAGGTCGGAGACGGTGTCGAGGAGCGGCAGCACGGCGCGCTTGAGCGGCATCGTCAGCGACAGCCCCGCCCAGACGCGCTCGCCGGCCCCCTGCACTGCGCCCTGCTCACCGTCGCGCTGCCCGCGCACGGGGGTCAGCCCGGCGAGCAGGCCGGGCAGCCGCGCCTCGTCGCACTCGATCGCCTCGTAGCTCCACCCGTCGAGCCCCATCGCCGCGTAGGCGGCCCTGTGCAGGTGGGGCGAGAGCGAATGCCCGATCGGCGAGCCCATGACCGCAGCCCGCATCGACACTCCTTCCGGAAACACGGTCCCTACTCCTACCACGCCGCGGGGCCGCCGGTCGTCGGACGGCTCCCGCGGCGGAGGTCAGCCGCCGTTCCGCTTGTACTCGGCCAGCAGCGCCTGGCGTTCGGCCTCGGTGGTGGCGAACTTGGTGACGCGGCTGTTGGGGTCGGTGGCGACGAAGTAGAGCCAGTCGCCCTTGGCCGGGTTGAGCGCCGCCTCGATGGCGTGCTGGCCCGGGTTCGAGATAGGGCCCGGCGGCAGGCCGAGGTACATGTACGTGTTGTACCGGCTCTTGGTCTTCGTCTCGGCGATGGTGGCGGCGGTGCGGTACTTGTTGAGTGCGTACATGACCGTGCTGTCCATCTCCAGCTTCATCTCCGGGTCGCGGTCGAGCCGGTTGTAGATGACGCGGGCGATCTTGGGCATGTCCTCGAACCGGCCGGCCTCGGCCTGGATGATGCTGGCGATGACCACGATGTCCTGGGGCTTGCGGCCCAGGGCCTTGGCGCCGCCTTCGAGGTCGACCTCGTCGGCCGTCTGGTTGAACCGCTTGACCATCGCGCCCAGGATCTGGGCCGGGGTGGCGTTGGGCGGGAACTCGTAGGTGGCCGGGAAGGCGTAGCCCTCCAGCTTGCCCTTGGCGTACGACGGCAGGTCGAGGTCGGCGGTGTCCTTGGCCGCGGCCGCGAAGCCCTTGGCCGGCTTGCCCGTCGCCTTGGCCAGCGTGGTCAGCGTGTCGGACAGCCGCAGGCCCTCCTTGACGCCCACCTTGGCCAGCAGCTTGTTCTCGGGGCTCAGCATCGCCACCGCGTCGGCCGCCGCCATCTTCTTGCGCATCTTGTACTGGCCGGGCTGCAGCGACCCGCTCTTGCCGGCGTTGCCGATGGCGGTGCTGAACGCCCTGGCGCTGGCCACGACGCCGAGGCGCACCAGCTCCTCGGCGACCTCCGACGCGCTCTGGCCGTCCTTGATCTCGACGATCACCTCGCCGGTGCCCTGGCCGGTGTAGTCGTCGGGCACGAGGGCGTCGCTGACCCACAGGTAGCCGTAGTAGCCGCCGCCGCCGATGATGCCCGCCAGCACGACGAAGGCGAGCAACGGCGCGATGAAGCCGCCGCGGTTACGACGTCTGCGCCGCCGGCGGTTGCCGCCGCGCTTGCCGGAGCCGCGGGCACGGCGCCGGGACCGGCCCTCGTCGTCCTCGGTGCCGAGCAGGGAGTTCAGGTCGAGATCGCTCATAGCTGCGCTGGCCAATCTCCCGGTACGGCCCGTTCGGCGTCAAGCGGTTGTGCCGAACCGGCGGAGCTCACCGGGCGAAACGGGGGGATCCGCCGGGCATGCTCCCACGACCAGCGGAGATCACTCTGGGTAGCCATGCTAGGGGATGGGAAGAGGGCGCATGACCCGGTATGGGGCTTTTGCGCGGGCACAGGGGGGGTCCCGCCGAACATCAGTCCGTCCCGAGGTTCTTGTTCAACTCTTCCCGGTATCTCACGAACTCGCTCTCTTTGTTGGTGAATTTGGTGATTCTATGCGCCGGATCCGTCGTCACAAACCAGTGCCAATCACCCGCAGCCGGGTTCAGGGCCGCCAGCAGCGCCTTCTCCCCCGGATTGGCGATGGGCCCGGGCGGCAGCCCGCGGCGGTGGTAGGTGTTGTAGGGCGAGTTCACCTTGGTGTCGCTCTCGGTGACCTTCAGTGACCGGCGGTTCTGCGCGTACAGGACCGTGGTGTCCAGCTCCAGCGGGGTGTTGCTCTTGAGTCTGTTGTAGATCACTCTGGCGATCTTGGGGTAATCGGCATCGGTGCCGCCCTCCGCCTGCACCAGGCTGGCGACCGTGAGCGCCTCCAGCGGGGTCAGGCCGAGCCGCCGGGCCCCCTCCGCCAGGTGGATCTGCCGGGCGGCCACGCCCCACCGCTCCACCATGGAGGCCAGGACGTCCACCGCCTTGTCGCCGGGCTCGACGTCGTACGTGGCGGGGAACAGGAAACCCTCGATCCCGGGCGCGTACGAGGGCAGCCCGAGCAGGCTCTTGTCCACGCTCTGCAGCTCCTTCAGCGGCAGCGCGGCCAGCTGGGCGACGCGCCGCAGCACCTCGCCCGCGCGCAGCCCCTCCGGCACCGCCACCCGCCTGACGAGCCGGGAGGCGGGCGCGAGCAACAGGTCGAGCGCCGCGCCCGCGGCCATGCCCTTGCGCAGCCGGTAGTGGCCGGGACGCAGCCGGTTGGCCACGGCCCGCTCCTGGGCCGCGTTCACGAACGAACGCGAGCTCGCCACGACGCCGGCGTCGGCCAGCGCCGTGCCGATCTCCTCGGCGTTCGCCCCGGGCGGGATGCGGACGGTGACCGTCCCGCTGCCGATGCCCTCGAAGTCCTCGGGGCTCAGGTACGGCCTGACCACCGTGAGCACGCCCGCGCCCGCCGCCACCAGGGCGGCGACCAGCGCGGCGGAGACCAGCCCCGCCTTGCCCAGGGCCCGGCCACGGCGCGACGACCGACTGCTCCCGGCAGCCTCCTCAGCCGCCGGGCGCGAGCCGCTCCCCGCAGACGCCTCACCTGCCAGGTGAGGCATGCTCCCGGCAGCCTCCTCGCCCACCGGGTGCGGGCCGCTGCCGGCAGCCCCCTCACCCAGCGGGTGTGGCATGCTCCTGGCAGAGTCTCCACCCGCCGGCCGCGAGCCGCTCCCGGCAGGGTTCTCGCCCGCGGGCCGCGGGCTGTTTCCAGGGTGCTCCTCGGTCGCCGGGGGCGTCTCCTGCTGGGAGTCCGCCCGCAGGAACGGGATCACCTCGCCGCCGTCGTCGTCGGGGGTGGTGTTCACGCGGCCACCTCGCCGGTCGGACGCCCGCCGGGCGACATCGGGGCCTGCGCACAGACCATGCCCTCGTGACGGGCCTCGTGGTGCCGCCCGGTCATGAGGCAGGTCCGTCGGCCGCCGCGGGGGGCGGTTCGACGGGCCTGCCTGGTGGTCTGTCGGTGGCGCGTTCGGAGTCGAGGGCGTCCTGGAGCAGCACGACGGCGGCCGCCTGGTCGACGACCCCGCGCTGCTTCTTGGCGCGTACGCCGCTGGCCCGCAGCCCGTGCTGGGCCGCGACCGTGGTGAGCCGCTCGTCGAACAGCCGCACGGGCGTGGGCGCCAGCCGGCCGGCCAGCTCGGCGGCGAACGCGCGGGCCAGCCCGGCCGCCTGCCCCTCACGCCCGGACAGCGACGTGGGCAACCCCACGATCACCTCGATCGCCTCGTGCTCGGCGACGATCTCGGCGAGGCGGTCGAGGTCGCCCTTGCCCCGGCGTACGGTCTCGACCGGCGTGGCCAGCGTCCCGCTGGGATCGCTGCGCGCCACGCCGATGCGGACGGAACCGACGTCGACGCCGATCCGCGAACCGAACCTCATGTCATCCGATCTGCTCGCCGATGGCCTGTTCGACCAGGCCGAGCGCGTCGCCGATCGCCTCGGGCCGCGTACCGCCGCCCTGCGCGACATCGTCCTTGCCGCCACCGCCACCCCCAAGAGCCTTGGCGGCGACGCCGACCAGCCTTCCGGCCTTGAGCCCCCGCTCGCGCCCCGCCTCGTTGACCGCGGCGACCACCACGGGCCGGTCGGAGGGGGCGCCGGCGATCACCACGACCGCCGGCCGGTCGGCCGGGAATCTGCCACGCACATCAAGCGCGAGCTTACGCAGGTCGTCGGCGCCGGTGCCATCAGGCGCGCGGTGTGTCACCACGGAGACTCCGTGCAGGTCACGGGCCTGGGACGCCAGCTCGCCGGCCACCTGGAGCACCTGCGCCGAGCGGAGCTTCTCCAGCTCCTTCTCGGCGGTGCGCAGGCGGGTGACGATGCCCTCGATGCGCTCGGGCAGCTCCTCGCGGCGCGCCTTGAGCTGCTCGGACAGCTGGGCCACCAGCACGCTCTCGCGGGCCAGGAAGCGGAAGGCGTCGATGCCGACCAGCGCCTCGACCCGGCGCACGCCCGCGCCGACCGACTGCTCGCCCAGCACCTTGACCAGGCCGAGCTGCCCGGAGCTGTGGACGTGCGTGCCGCCGCACAGCTCGCGCGAGTAGTCGCCGATCTCGACCACGCGGACCTCGTCGCCGTACTTCTCGCCGAACATCGCCAGCGCGCCCATCGCCCTGGCCTCGGCCTGGGAGGTGTAGAACGCGTTGACCTTGAGGTCGTTGATCAGCACCGCGTTGACCTCGTCCTCGACGTCGCGCAGCACGCTGGCCGGGACGGCGCCCGCCGCGGTGAAGTCGAAGCGGAAGCGGCCCGGGGAGTTCTCCGAGCCCGCCTGCGCGGCCGTCTCGCCCAGCGCGTTCTTGAAGCCGCGGTGGACCAGGTGGGTGGCGCTGTGGCTGCGCGAGATGGCCCGGCGGCGCTCGACGTCGATCTCGGCCTGCGCCTCGTCGCCCGCCTTCAGCTCACCGCTGCGGACCTTGCCGCGGTGGACGATCAGGCCCTTGAGCGGCGACTGCACGTCGAGGATCTCGACCTCGGCGCCCGCCGTGCGGATGACGCCCTGGTCGGCGAGCTGGCCGCCGCCCTCGGCGTAGAACGGGGTGCGGCCGAGCACGATCTCGACGGTCGTGCCCGCGCCGGCCGCCGGCACGCTGACGCCGTCGACCAGGATGCCGACGACGGTGGTCTCGGCCTCGGTCTCGTCGTAGCCCAGGAAGTCGATCTTGCCGGCCTTCTCCAGCAGGTGGCCGAAGACCGAGATGTCGGCGTTGCCGGTCTTCTTGGCCGCCGCGTCGGCCTTGGCCCGCTGCCGCTGCTCCTTCATCAGGCGGCGGAAGCCCTCTTCGTCGACCTTCAGGCCCTGCTCGGCCGCCATCTCCAGGGTGAGGTCGATGGGGAAGCCGTAGGTGTCGTGGAGCTGGAAGGCCTGGTCGCCCGAGAGCGTCGAGCCGGACTTGCGCTTGGTCTCCTCGACGGCCACGTCGAAGATCGCGGTGCCGGTGCGGAGGGTGCCGAGGAAGGACGTCTCCTCGGCGTCGATGACCGCGTGGATCTGCGGCGCGTCGACCTTGAGCTCGGGGTACTGCTCGCCCATCACGTTGATCGCGACGTCGGTCAGCTCGTGCATGTAGCGCTCGTCGCCGGAGCCGAGCAGGCGCAGGTTGCGCACCGAGCGGCGCAGGATGCGGCGCAGCACGTAGCCGCGGCCCTCGTTGCCGGGCATGACGCCGTCGGCGACCAGCATGGTGCCGGTGCGCACATGGTCGGCGATCACGCGCAGGCTCACGTCGGCGCGGTGGTCGCGGCCGTAGCGGGTCTTGGTGAGCTCGGCCGCCTTGTCGAGGATCTTGTAGGTGGTGTCGATCTCGTAGAGGTTGTCGACGCCCTGCAGGATCGTCGCCATGCGCTCCAGGCCCATGCCGGTGTCGATGTTCTTGGCCGGCAACTCGCCGGAGATGTCGAAGTCGACCTTGGTGCGGACCTGGCTGAGCTGGTACTGCATGAAGACGAGGTTCCAGACCTCGAGGTAGCGGTCCTCGTCGGCGACGGGGCCGCCCTCCTTGCCGTACTCGGGGCCGCGGTCGTAGTAGATCTCCGAGCAGGGGCCGCCGGGGCCGGGCACGCCCATGTGCCAGTAGTTGTCCTCCAGGCCGCGGCGCTGGATGCGGCTCTCGGGCACGCCGACCTTGTTGCGCCAGATGTCGTAGGCCTCGTCGTCCTCAAGGTAGACGGTGGCCCACAGCCGCTCCTCGGGGAAGCCGAAGCCGCCGTCGGACTCGGACCTGGTGAGCAGCTCCCACGCGAACGGGATCACTTCGGACTTGAAGTAGTCGCCGAAGGAGAAGTTGCCGAGCATCTGGAAGAAGGTGGCGTGCCGGGTGGTCTTGCCGACCTCTTCGATGTCGGGGGTGCGCACACACTTCTGCGCGGTGGCCAGCCGTGACGCCGGAGGCTTGCGCTGCCCCAGGAAGTACGGCTTGAACGGCACCATACCGGCAGGAACCAGGAGTAGCGTGGGGTCCTCAGCGATCAGGCTGGCCGAGGGCACGACCTTGTGCCCACGCTCCTCGAAGAAGCGCAGGAAGCGGCGGGCTATCTCTGCCGACTCCATTGTGGCCATCCTTTGCTGGTAGTCAGTTGTCGATTTCAGCGTTGTCGAGCCCGAAGCGCGCCCGCAACTGGGTTTCGCGCTCGGCGGCCTCGCCTAGCGCGTCAGAGGTAAAGTCTCTCACCCGCGCGAGCATCCCCGCCGCGCCGTCGGCGGTGCGCCGCACGACGTGGGTCGGGTGCAGCGCCTGCAGCCTGCGCATCACCCAGAAGGCGAGGAACGCGCCGAGCGAGAGGTAGAACAGCCGTCTGATCACCGGGACCGCCTCACCCGGGCGGGCCTGCGGGCCTCGATGGCGCGCCGCACGCCGTAGCCGAGCGACGACACCTTGATCAACGGGCCGGTGAAGATGGTCTGCGTCACCGCGCTGAGCTTGGCGGCGTGCGCGCTGACCTGCTTGACGTCCTGGGCGATGGCCTCGACGGCGACGAGTTGCCTGTTGGTCTCGTTGACCGTGACGCTCACGTCGTCGAGCAGCGGCACCAGGCGGTTGTTCAGGTCGGAGACCGCCTTGGTGGTCTCGGTGAGCAGCCTGGCGAGCTTGACGAGCACCATGGCGAGAACGCAGACCAGGACAATCCAGCCCGTGGCCGCGATCAGCCCGGCGACCTCTCCAGCGGTAAGCATCCGCTCATCTCCCTCGTACGCTGGGCCGGAACGGCATGAACCCTATCGCGTCCCGGCGACAAGGTTAGTGAGGAAAACGGGCCGGATCCGGCGGCGAGGCCACCTGTGGACACTTCCGTGACCGATCACATGCCGCTCCGACCAGGCGTTCCGCCACCCGGCCCGCCTCCTGTCACGCCTCCTGTCACGCCTCGGGGACGCGGGCGAAGGCGCGTACGTGAACCCGCCCGACGCCCTCCAGGAGCGGCGGCGCGGCCGTGAACAGAGCGCCGGTGGGCGGCAGCCGGTCGAGCCCGGCCAGCCGCTCCACGACCGGCACGCCCGCCGCCAGCAGCACGTCCAGAGCCGCCGACCCCCCGACGCCGTCGAGACCGTCGAGACCGTCGAGACCGTCGAGACCGTCGGCGTCGGTGCCGACCAGGGACGCGCCGCGCCCGGCCAGCCATGAGGCGGCCTCCGGGGTGAGCCGCCCCCCGCCGGGCGCGCCGGTGTGCAGCAGCACCGCCCTGCCGCGCACGTCGAAGGCGGCCAGCGCGCCCACGCCGATCTCCCGCGCCTCGGCGCCCGCCACGCGCACCACCACGGCGGGCAGTTCGGCGGTGCGGGCCAGAGGCAGTCCGGTCAGGTCGCCGCCGGGCGCCACCAGGTACGTGCCGCCGTCGGCGGGCGGGCGGGCCAGCTCGACCAGCGCTCCCCCGGCCGCCGGCGCGGCCTGCGCGGCGCGGTCGGAGGGCCCTCCCCTGGTGCCCTTGTGCGGCTCGGCGAAGATCTCGACGTTGTCCAGCTCGACGCCGTCGGTCATCAGCAGGCCGAGCGAGGCCACGAACAGCGCGGCGATCTCGTCCTCGGCGGCGTCGGGGCCGGGCAGGTCGACGCGGAAGCCGTGGACGGCGAGGTCGCCGCCGTTGCCGAAGGTGATGCGGGCGTCGAAGCTCGCGCGGTGGTCGGTCATGATGGCGCTCAATCTAGCGCGGCGGGCAGGGCTCAGGAGCCGCGCAGGAAGTCGCGGATCCGGGCCCAGCGGTCGGCCACCGGGGCCTCGGCGCCGTGCCTGGTGGGCTCGTAGTAGCGGCGGTCGCGCACCTGCTCGGGCGCGTAGTCCTGGCGCACCAGGCCGTGGTCGAAGTCGTGGGGGTACTTGTAGCCGCCGCCGTGGCCGAGCTTGGCCGCGCCGGGGTAGTGGGCGTCGCGCAGGTGGCCGGGGACCTGGCCGATCAGCCCCTTGCGGACGTCGCCGACCGCCGCGCCGATGGCTTTCACGACCGCGTTGGACTTGGGCGCCATGGCGCAGTGGATGACGGCGTGCGCCAGGTTGATCTGCCCCTCGGGCAGCCCGATGAGCTGCACGGCCTGGGCCACGGCCACCGCCGTCTGCAGGCAGGTGGGGTCGGCCATGCCGACGTCCTCGGAGGCGAAGATGACGATGCGGCGGGCGATGAAGCGCGGGTCCTCGCCGGCCTCGATCATGCGGGCCAGGTAGTGGAGGGCCGCGTCGGCGTCGGAGCCGCGCATCGACTTGATGAACGCGCTGATGACGTCGTAGTGCTGGTCGCCCTGGCGGTCGTAGCGCACGGCCGCCTTGTCGGCGGCCTTCTCCACCACCTCGACGGTGATGTCGTCGGCCAGCAGGGCGGCGGCCTCCAGGTAGGTCAGCGACCTGCGCGCGTCGCCGCCGGCCAGGCGCACCAGGTGGTCGAGGGCCTCGGGCGCGAGCCGGGCCCGCCCGCCCAGGCCGCGCGGCTCGGCCACCGCGCGCTCCAGGACCGCGCGCACGTCGTCGTCGGACAGCGACTCCAGCGTGAGCAGCAGCGAGCGGGACAACAGCGGCGAGATGACCGAGAAGTACGGGTTCTCGGTGGTGGCGCCGATGAAGGTGACCCAGCGGTTCTCCACCGCCGGCAGCAGCGCGTCCTGCTGGGCCTTGTTGAAGCGGTGGACCTCGTCGACGAACAGCACGGTCTGCCGGCCGCTCATGCCCAGCTCGCGGCGGGCGTTGTCGATGGCGGCGCGGACGTCCTTGACGCCGGCCGAGACGGCTGAGATCTCGACGAAGCGGCGCTCGGTGACGTTGGAGACGACGTAGGCCAGGGTCGTCTTGCCGGTGCCGGGCGGGCCCCACAGGAACAGCGACATGGGGGCCTCGCTCTCGACCAGCCGCCGCAGCGGGGTGCCGGAGCCCAGCAGATGCCGCTGGCCGATCACCTCGTCGAGGGTGCGCGGGCGCATCCGCACCGCGAGGGGTTGCGGGGTGGCCTCCTCAGCCGCCGAATCGAACAGGCTATCCACAACGCGAGATTACACGCCGGTCAGACCCGCCGCGGCCCACACGGCCCTGGCCCCGGAGTCGCCCGCCCGGAAGCAGAAGTAGCCCGCCACGGCGGCCAGGACGACCGTCAGCGCCGACAGCGCCAGCGTGACGGGCCTGCCGAACCGGTCGCGGGTGAGCGAGCCGCGCGCGGGGGTGGTGGCGTACACCAGGGCCAGGCAGGCGGCGGCGAGCCCGGCCGCCGACAGCAGCAGCGGGGTCGCGAAGCCCTCGTGGACGGCGACCCGCGCGCCGAGCGGGCCCTCCACGCCGGTGAAGCGGGCCCGCTTGAGGCTCTCCCCGCTCTCCTTGGCCGCCAGGACCGCCACGGGGGCGGCCACGGCCAGCAGCACCACCGCCCACGCCGTCACGGCCCGCACGCGAGGCGCCAGCGCGTACGCCCCGCCCACGAGGGCGAGCAGCGGCGTCAGCACCACGGCGAGGTGCACGATCAGGGGATGGGCCGGCAGGCCGAGGATCTGGTCGAACACGGTCACTCCTTGGAGGGCTCGCCTGGACTACGTATCTGCCTGCGAAATGGTTCTCTCCTCACTTGCCCCACTCTGCGGCTTCCGCCACTTACGCCCGGCACATATCGGAGGCCGGTAGCATTCGCGGAGTTGTTTGGTCATGTGTCGGCAAAGATGAAGGAGACAACCGGTGAGCGGCGACGACCGCCAGAGCGAGCTGGCCCGGGAGCACAAGGAGCGGCAGGCGAGGCGCGCGGCCGAGCAGACCGCCAAAGCCAGGCGGAACACCTTCATCGGCGCGGGCGTGGCCGTCGTCGTGGTGGCGGGCGGCATCTTCGCCGCGACCACCCTGATGGGCGACGACCAGAAGACGGCCGCGGCGGCGAGCACGCCCTCGCCCTCCGCCAGCACCAGCATCCCCGCGCCGACGTCGCTGCCCAGCACCACGCCGCCGAAGCAGGCGGGCAAGGTGTCGTGCACCTACAAGCGGGACGAGTCCGCGCCCAACAAGTTCGTCGGCCTGCCGGGCAAGCGGCCCAACCTCAAGCTCAAGACGATGACCGTGAGCACCAACCACGGCGACATCGTGATCGACGTCGACGCGAACGCGACCCCGTGCTCGGTCAACTCGATGGCGTTCCTGGCCAGGAAGGGCTTCTACAACAACACCAAGTGCCACCGGCTGGTGACGCCGGAGACGGCCGGCCTGTTCCTGCTGCAGTGCGGCGACCCGCAGGCCAAGGCCGACGGCAGGAACCCGACCGACGGGCAGGGCACGGCCGGCTACGTGTACGCCGACGAGGCCGTCGGCATGCCCTACACCAAGGGCGTGGTGTTCCTGACCCAGCCCGACGGCGCGTCGGGGCAGAACAGCAGCCAGTTCGCCATCTCGCTGTCGGACGAGAACGGCCAGCTGGAGCCGCAGTACTCGGTGCTCGGCATGGTCCGCTCGGGCCTGGAGATCATCGAGAAGGTCGCCAAGGACGGCGTCATCGTCAACGGCGACGACATCGTGGGCGACGGCGGCTCGACCGCGCCGAAGAACCCGATCATCATCAAGCGCGTCACCGTGCGGTAGCACGCGCAACACGACGGCGGGCGCCCCCCTGCGAAAGGGGGGCGCCCGCCGTCGTCGTGTCAGGCCTCGGACTTGGGCTGGGCGTCGACGCCCGCCTCCTTGCGCTGGTCGGCCGTGATCGGCGTCGGCGCGCCGGTCAGCGGGTCGAAGCCGGAGGCGGTCTTCGGGAACGCGATCACGTCGCGGATCGAGTCGCCGCCGGACAGCAGCATGCAGATCCGGTCCCAGCCGTAGGCGATGCCGCCGTGCGGGGGCGGGCCGTACTTGAACGCCTCAAGCAGGAAGCCGAACTTGCTCTCGGCCTCCTCCTTGGAGATGCCGAGCACGTCGAAGACCCGCTGCTGCATCTCGGCCCGGTGGATACGGATCGAGCCGCCGCCGATCTCCATGCCGTTGCAGACCATGTCGTAGGCGTAGGCCAGGGCCTCGCCCGGGTGGTCCTGGAAGTTGTCGGCCCATTCCGGCTTGGGGCCGGTGAACGGGTGGTGCACGGCCGTCCAGCCGCCCTCGCCGTCCTCCTCGAACATGGGGGCGTCGACCACCCACAGGAACGACCACTGCGACTCGTCGATCAGGCCGCAGCGGCGGCCGATCTCCAGGCGGGCCGCGCCCAGCAGGTCGCGGGAGGCCGAGCGGGCGCCGGCGGCGAAGAAGATCGCGTCACCGGGGGCGGCGCCGACCTTGGCGGCCAGGCCGGACAGCTCCTGCTCCGACAGGTTCTTGGCGACCGGGCCGCCGAGCGTGCCGTCCTCCTGGACCAGCACGTAGGCCAGGCCCTTGGCGCCGCGGCTGCGGGCCCACTCCTGCCAGCCGTCGAGCTCCTTGCGGGTCTGCGAGGCGCCGCCCGGCATGACCACCGCGCCGACGTAGTCGGCCTGGAAGACGCGGAAGGAGGTGGCCGAGAAGTAGTCGGTCATCTCGACGAGCTCCTGGCCGAAGCGCAAGTCGGGCTTGTCGGAGCCGTAGCGGGCCATGGCGTCGGCGTAGGTCATGCGCGGCAGCGGCATGGGGATCTCGTAGCCGAGGATCTCCCGCCACAGGCGGCCGACCAGCTTCTCGCCGACCTCGATGACGTCCTCCTGGTCGACGAAGGACATCTCGACGTCGATCTGGGTGAACTCGGGCTGGCGGTCGGCCCGCAGGTCTTCGTCGCGGTAGCACTTGGCGAGCTGGTAGTAGCGCTCCAGGCCGGCGACCTGGAGGAGCTGCTTGAACAGCTGGGGCGACTGCGGCAGGGCGTACCAGTTGCCGGGCTGCAGGCGGACCGGCACCAGGAAGTCGCGCGCGCCCTCGGGGGTCGAGCGGGTCAGCGTCGGGGTCTCGACGTAGACGAAGCCGAGCTCGTGCATCACCTCGTTGGCCAGGTAGGTGGCCTTGGAGCGGGTGCGCATGGCGGCGGCGACCTGCTGGCGGCGGATGTCGAGGTAGCGGTACTTGAGCCGGGCCTCCTCCGACACGCCGACGTTGCCCTCGATGGGGAACGGCAGCGGCGCGGACTCGCTCAGCACCTCGACCCGCTCGGCCACGACCTCGATCGCGCCGGTGGGCAGCTCGGGGTTCTCGTTGCCCTCCGGGCGCACCCTGACCTGGCCGACCACCTGCACGCAGTACTCGGCGCGCAGGTCGTGGGCGTGGTCCTCCTCGCGGAAGACCACCTGCGCCGAGCCGGAGGCGTCGCGCAGGTCGATGAAGACAACGCCGCCGTGGTCACGGCGGCGGGCCACCCATCCTGCGAGCGTCACCTGCTGCCCGGCGTGCTCCTCACGGAGCGACCCGGCCGTATGCGTGCGGATCACTGCACTTTCCCTTTCAAAACGTCGGCGACCTGGGCCAGCGGCACCTGGGTCTGTTCTGCGGTGGTCAGGTCCTTCAGTTGCACGGCCTCGGCCGCGAGGTCTCGCTCGCCCAGGATCAGCGCGAAGCGGGCGCCGGATCTGTCGGCGCCCTTCATCGCTCCCTTGAGCCCCTTGCCGCCGAAGGCCATGTCGGCGCTGACGCCCGCCTCGCGCAGCTCGGAGACGAGCAGGAACATGCGGCGGCGCGCGTCGTCGCCCAGCGGGACACCGTACACCTGGACGCGGCCCGGCGCGGCCTCGCCGAGCAGACCCTCGGACTCCATGGCCAGGTACGTGCGGTCGGCGCCGAGCGCCCAGCCGACACTGGGCAGCGGCGGGCCGCCCAGCATCTCGCTGAGCCCGTCGTAACGGCCGCCGCCGCCGACGGCCGACTGGGAGCCGAGCCCGCCGTGCACGAACTCGAACGTGGTGCGCGTGTAGTAGTCGAGCCCGCGCACCAGCCGGGGGTCGTCCTCGAAGGCCACGCCCGAGGCGGTCAGCAGCGAGCGGACCTCCTCGTGGTAGGCCTTGCAGGCCGCGCACAGGTGGTCGACGACCAGCGGCGCGCCGGTGAGCTGGGCCTGCACCTCGGGCCGCTTGTCGTCGAGCACCCGCAGCGGGTTGATGTCGATGCGGGCCCTGGTCTCCTCGTCGAGGTCGAGCCCGCGCAGGAAGTCCTGGAGCGCGGCCCGGTAGGCGGGGCGGCAGTTGCGGTCGCCGAGCGAGTTGAGCAGCAGCCTGACCTGGCGCAGGCCGAGCGAGGCGAAGCCGCGCGCGCCGAGCAGGATCAGCTCGGCGTCGAGCGCCGGGTCCTCCGAGCCGAGGGCCTCGGCCCCGACCTGCCAGAAGTGGCGGTAGCGGCCCTTCTGGGCACGCTCGTAGCGGAACTGGCTGCCGGAGTACCACAGCTTGACCGGGAGCTGGCCGTTGTGCAGGTTGTGCTGGAGCACGGCGCGCACGACCGAGGCGGTGCCCTCGGGGCGCAGGGTCAGCGACCTGCCCGCCTTGTCGGGGAAGGTGTACATCTCCTTCGACACCACGTCGGTGGACTCGCCCACGCCGCGCTTGAACAGCTCGGTGTCCTCGAAGACCGGGGTCTCGACGTAGCCGTAGCCCGCCTGCCGCAGCGGCGCGGCCAGTGCCTCGCGCACGGCCAGGATGGCCTCGGAGCTGGGCGGCAGCCAGTCGAAGGTGCCTTTGGGTGCTTGGAAGCTCATTAGATCCCTCGTGTGGGACCGGCCTGCGGCGCCGCTTCCTTCAGGTAAGGGTTGGTGGCGCGCTCGCGGCCGATCGTGGTCTGTGGTCCGTGGCCCGGCAGGACGACCGTATCGTCAGGCAGCGGCAGGCACTTGGTGGCCAGGCTGCTCAGGATGGTCGCGTAGTCGCCGCCGGGAAGATCGGTGCGGCCGATGGAGCCGGCGAACAGCAGGTCGCCCGAGAACATGATCTCGTCGCCGGGCAGCCGGAAGCTCACCGACCCCTTGGTATGGCCCGGGGTGTGGTCGACCACGAGATCGAGGCCCGCCAGGCTGAGCGCGGCACCGTCGGACAGCTCGCGCACGTCGTCGGGCTCGCTCAGCCTGATGTCGCCGAACAGCGAGACGCCGCCGCCCCAGCCGGCCGAGGGGTCGCTCAGCAGGTGGCGGTCGTCGGGGTGGATCCACGCGGGGACGTCGCGCGCGCCGCAGACGGGGGCGACCGACCACACGTGGTCGAGGTGGCCGTGCGTGAGCAGCACCGCGACCGGCTTGAGCCGGTGCTCGCGCAGCAGCTCGTCGACGCCTTCGGCCGCGTCCTGGCCCGGATCGACGATCACGCACTCCTCGCCGGCCGCGGGCGCGACGACGTAACAATTGGTCTGGAGGGCCCCTGCGGGGAAGCCTGCGATGAGCATCTGCCTCAGGTGATCTCGTCGAAAAGCCAATGGGAATGTAACCGAAGGGTACCGGTGCGGGTCGCCGGGCTGCGAATCATTACCCATTGGCCGATACGATTCGCCCACCTCAGTTGATTGACTATGGGAGGCAAAGCGGTGGCCACGGGCAAGGACCGGCAGAAGCAGCTGGCACGTGAGCACTACGAGCGGCAGATGCAGCGCCGCATCGAGCGCGAGCAGAAGGCCAAGCGCACCGCGATCATCGGCTCCACGGTCGGCGTGGTGGTCGTGGTGGGCGGCATCGTGGCCGCGGTCGCGCTGCTCGGCGGCGGCGACTCGACGACCGAGGCGTCCGCCTCGCCCTCGGCCTCGGCCCCGCAGGACACCGCGTCGGCCGCGGCCAGCACGGGGCCGAAGCCGTACAACGCGGCGACCGGCACCTGCGACTACGTCAAGGAGGCCGCCAGCGGCCAGGTCAAGGACGTCGGCATGCCGCCGGCCAAGGTCAAGACCGAGCCGGCCAAGAAGACGATGACGCTCGCCACGAACCTGGGCGACATCGTGGTCGAGCTCGACAACGCCAAGGCGCCGTGCACGACCAACTCGCTGGCCTTCCTGGCGAGCAAGAAGTTCTACGACGGCAGCAAGTGCCACCGGCTCGGCAGCGACAAGTTCCCCATGCTGCAGTGCGGCGACCCGACGGCCAAGGCCGACGGCAAGAGCCAGGACGGCGCGGGCGGCCCCGGCTACGTGATGGCCGAGGAGAACCTCCAGGGGGCCACGTACAAGCGCGGCACGGTGGCGATGGCGAAGACCTCGGCGCCGGGCAGCACGGGGAGCCAGTTCTTCCTCGTTTACGGCGATCTCGGACTCACCCCGGATTACACGCCGGTGGGTACGATCACCAAGGGGCTCGACATCCTGGACAAGGTGAACAAAGCGGGCGTCATCGCTGACATGGGAGATGGGACCGGAGCACCGAAGCAAACCCTCGAAATCAAAGACGTGACAATCGCCGGCAAGAGCTGACGTAATACAAACTAGGGACGAAGTAGTCCCGAAGGGTCTGATGGATAGTGCGGGAGGACACGGTGAGCACCGACCCGTGGGGCCGGGTAGACGACGACGGCACCGTCTACGTGCGTACGGCTGAGGGAGAGCGGGCCGTCGGCTCCTGGCAGGCCGGTGAACCCGAAGAGGCACTGGCCTACTTCCATCGCAAGTACGACGAGCTGTCCGGCCAGGTGCAGCTCCTCGAACAGCGGGTCAAGGGCACCGACCTGGCGCCCGCGCAGGCCGAGGCGAGCATCGCCAAGCTGCGCGAGGCCGTCGCCGACGCCCACGCCGTGGGCGACCTGGCGGCGCTGACGGCCCGCCTCGACGGGCTGACCGAGCTGGTCGGCCATCGCCGCGAGGAGGTCAAGGCCGCCCGCGACCAGGCGCGCGCCGAGGCCAGGGCGGTCAAGGAGCGCATCGTCGCCGAGGCCGAGCGCATCGCCGACGAGACCACCCACTGGAAGTCGGGCGGCGAACGGCTGCGCCAGCTCGTGGAGGAGTGGAAGGCCGCCGACCGGATCGACCGGGTCACCGAGGCCGCGCTGTGGAAGCGGCTGTCGGCCGCCCGCACCGCCTTCGCCAAGCGCCGCAAGCAGTACTTCGCGGGCCTGGACGAGCAGCGTGAGGGCGTCCGCTCGGCCAAGGAGCGCATCGTCGCCGAGGCCGAGGCCCTGGCCGGCTCCACCGACTGGGGCACGACCGCGGCGATCTACCGCGAGCTGATGCAGCAGTGGAAGACCGCCGGGCGCGCCTCGCGCGAGGCCGAGGACGAGCTGTGGGGCCGCTTCAAGGCCGCCCAGGACCAGTTCTTCCAGGCCCGTTCGGCGGTATTCGCCGAGCGCGACGCCTCGCTGGCGGCCAACGCCGAGGTCAAGGAGGAGCTGCTGGCCGAGGCCGAGAAGATCCTCCCGGTCACCGACGCGCGCACGGCCAGGGCGGCGCTGCGGCACGTCCTGGAGCGCTGGGAGGCCGCCGGACCGGTGCCGCGCGAGCAGCGCGACCGGCTCGAAGGCGGGCTGCGCAAGGTCGACGAGGCCGTGCGCAAGGCCGAGGACGCCGAGTGGAAGCGGTCCAACCCCGAGGCCAGGGCCCGCGCCCAGAGCACGGTCGACCAGCTGCGCGCCTCCATCGAGCAGCTGGAGAAGCGGCTGTCCAAGGCGCAGGCCGCCGGCCGGGCCAAGGACGTCAAGGAGGCCGAGGAGGCGCTGGTCGCCCGCCGTTCGTGGCTGGAGGAGGCCGAGCGCACGCTGACCGAGTTCAGCTGAACCGATCTTCGGAAGGCGGCCGGGGTCCTACGCTGACGGCATGGACCCCGTCAGCGTCGCGCGCGCCCTCGTCGACGAGCTGTTCCCCGGCGCCCTGTACGCCTTCGTCGGCGGCAGCGTGCTCACCGAGCGCCGCACCAGCACCTCCGACCTCGACGTCGTGGTGGTGCTCGACGGGCTGGCCGTGCCCTACCGCGAGTCCCTGCGCTGGCACGGCTGGCCCGTCGAGCTGTACGTCCACAGCGAGACCAGCCTCGACGCCTACGTCGACCGCGACCTGGCCGAGCGCAAGCCGGGCGTGGCCCGCATGTGCGCCGACGGCGCGGTGCTGGTCGACCGCACCGGCGGCCGGGCCAGCGACCTTCAGGCGGCGCTCGGCGACCGGCTGGCCGCCGGTCCCGGCGGCCTGGCCGCCGCCCGCGCCGACCAGGCCCGGTACGCCCTGTCCGACCTGCTCGACGACCTGGCCGGCGCGACCGACCCCGGCGAGCAGCTGTTCATCCGCTGGCAGGTGGTCCAGGAGACCGCCAGGCTGGCCCTCGACGTGGGCGGCAGGTGGCGGGGCAACGGCAAGTGGCTGCTGCGCGAGCTGCGCGGGCACGACCCGGCGCTGGCCGACGAGCTGCTGGCGGCCCATGCCGACCCGGAGCTGCTGACCTCTGTGGCCTCAGGCGTCCTGGAACGGGCCGGAGGGCGCCTGTGGGAGGGCTACCGGGCCGAGGGCGACCCCTTCCACCTCCCGCTGCGTCACATCGCCTCAGACGCGCTGTCGGGCGACACGGCGCAGAGCGCCGGGATGCGCAGGCTGGCCGCCGTCAGCGGGGCCACGGCCGGCTCCTCGGCCCTGTGGATGGGCCAGACGCACGTCGCGCCCGCCACCCGCTCCTCCGACCACCACCACGGCGCCTCCGAGACCGCCATCTACGTCGTCAGCGGCACGCCGCGCTTCGTCTTCCTCCAGGACGGCCGCGAGCGGCGCATCGAGGCGGCCCCCGGCGACTACGTCTACGTGCCGCCCTACACCCCGCACCGCGAGGAGAACCCCGACCCCGAGCGGGAGGCCGTCGTGGTGATCGCGCGCAGCACGCAGGAGGCCATCGTGGTCAACCTGCCGGACCTGAAGGGCTGACCCGCGGCCGCTCAGCTGCCGGCGCCGCTCACCCGGTAGACGTCGAAGACGCCCTGGATGCTGCGCACGGCCTTGAGCACGTGGCCCAGGTGTTTCGGGTCGCCCATCTCGAAGGTGAACTTGCTGATCGCCACCCGGTCGCGCGAGGTCGTCACGGACGCGCTGAGGATGTTGACGTGCTGGTCGGACAGGGTGCGCGTGACGTCGGACAGCAGGCGCGGCCGGTCGAGGGCCTCGACCTGGATGGCCACCAGGAACACGCTGTCGTCGCCGGGCGACCAGCTCACCTCGACCAGCCGGTCGGGCTGCTCCCTGAGCTGCTGGACGTTGGTGCAGTCGGCGCGGTGCACGGACACGCCGTGGCCGCGGGTGACGAAACCGACGATCTCGTCGCCGGGCACCGGCGTGCAGCACTTGGACAGGCGCACCCACACGTCGGCGTCGCCCGCCACGACCACGCCCGCGCCGCCGCCGCGCGGACGGCCGCGCAGCCGGGTCGGCAGGGACGTCTCGGCGATGTCCTCCTCGGCGCTCTCCACGCCGCCGATCGAGGCCACGAGCTTCTGCACGACCGCCTGCGCGGCGATGTGCCCCTCCCCCACGGCCGCGTAGAGCGCCGAGACGTCGGGGTAGCGCAGGTCGCGGGCGAGCGCCAGCAGCGCCTCACCGGACATCAGGCGCTGCAGCGGCAGGCCCTGCTTGCGCATGGCGCGGCCGATGGCCTCCTTGCCCGCCTCGATGGCGGTCTCGCGGCGCTCCTTGGAGAACCACTGCCGGATCTTGTTGCGGGCCCGGCCGGACTTGACGAACTTCAGCCAGTCGCGCGACGGCCCGGCGTCGGGCGACTTGGAGGTGAAGATCTCGACCGTGTCGCCGTTGCCGAGCCGCGACTCCAGCGGCACCAGCCGCCCGTTGACGCGCGCGCCGATGCAGCGATGGCCGACCTCGGTGTGGACGGCGTAGGCGAAGTCGACCGGCGTGCCGCCCTCGGGCAGGGCGATGACCTGGCCCTTCGGGGTGAACACGTAGACCTCGGATACCGACAGGTCGAAGCGCAGCGACTCCAGGAACTCGCCCGGGTCGGAGGTCTCCTTCTGCCAGTCGAGGAGCTGGCGCAGCCAGGCCATGTCGCTGCCCGGCTTGACCTTGCCGGTGGGCCCCGGCGCGCCGACCTCCTCCTTGTACTTCCAGTGGGCGGCCACGCCGTACTCGGCCCTGTGGTGCATCGCGTGGGTGCGGATCTGCAGCTCGACCGGCTTGCCCTCGGGACCGATCACCGTGGTGTGCAGCGACTGGTACATGTTGAACTTGGGCATCGCGATGTAGTCCTTGAACCGGCCGGGGACCGGGTTCCAGCGCGCGTGGATCGTGCCCAGCGCCGCGTAGCAGTCGCGCACGCTGTCGACCAGGACCCGGATACCCACCAGGTCGTAGATGTCGTCGAAGGCGACGTCGCGGGCGATCATCTTCTGGTAGACGGAGTAGTAGTGCTTGGGCCGGCCCTTGACCACCGCGCGGATCTTGGCCTCGCGCAGGTCGCCGGAGACCTTCTCGATGACCTCCTGCAGGAACAGGTCGCGCCGCGGCGCGCGCTCGGACACCATGCGCGCGATCTCGTCGTAGCGCTTGGGGTAGAGCATGGCGAACGCGAGGTCCTCCAGCTCCCACTTGATCGTGTTCATGCCGAGCCGGTGGGCCAGCGGCGCGAAGATCTCCAGCGTCTCGCGGGACTTCTGGTGGCGCTTGTGCTCGGGCAGGTAGCGCATGGTGCGCATGTTGTGGAGCCGGTCGGCGAGCTTGATGATCAGCACGCGGATGTCGCGCGACATCGCCACGACCATCTTGCGCACGGTCTCGGCCTGCGCCGCGTCGCCGAACTTGACCTTGTCGAGCTTGGTGACGCCGTCGACCAGCGAGCCGATCGTGTCGCCGAAGTCGGCGCGCAGCTCGTCGAGGCTGTAGGCGGTGTCCTCGACGGTGTCGTGCAGCAGCGCGGCGCACAACGTCTCGTCGTCGGTGCCCAGCTCGGCCAGGATCGTCGCCACGGCGAGCGGGTGGGTGATGTACGGGTCGCCCGACTTCCGCTTCTGGTCGCGGTGGTGGTAGGCGGCCATGTCGTAGGCGCGTTCGATCAGGCGCAGATCGGCCTTGGGATGGGTGGCCCGGACCGTGCGGAACAGCGGCTCCAGCACCGGATTCATGGCCCCACCCCCAAACCGCCGTCGACGCACCGCAGGAACGCCGGGCGCGTCGGCATTACCTGCGTCGGTTACGTCGGGCGCGACCACATCACGGGGCACTCAGACTCCTCACGTTCGAGTCCAGATCCCCCCAGTGTATCCAGGCTGGGAACCCGGACTCGCTCGGGCCGTCTCAGACGATCACCAGGGAGTGCAGGTCGACGGCCGGCAGACGCTCGCGCCCCTTGAGAAAAGCCAGCTCCATCAGCACCGCGATGCCGACGACGTGCGCGCCCGCCCGCTCGACGAGCTCGATGGTGGCCTTGGCCGTGCCGCCGGTCGCCAGCACGTCGTCGACGATGAGCACCCGGTCGCCGGGCGCGAAGGCGTCGCGGTGCACCTCGATGGTGGCCGAGCCGTACTCCAGGTCGTAGGACTCCTCCAGCGTCGCGGCCGGCAGCTTGCCCTTCTTGCGCACCGGGACGAACCCGGCCGCCGCCCGGTAGGCCACCGGCGCCGCCAGGATGAAGCCCCTGGCCTCGATGCCGACGATCTTGTCCACCTCGGTGAGGCCGGCCAGCTCCTCCACCACGGCCGCCATCGCGACGGGGTCGCCGAGCAGCGGGGTGATGTCCTTGAACAGCACGCCGGGCTTGGGATAGTCGGGGACGTCCCTGATCCGGTCCAGGATCAACTGGCTGAGCTCGCTCATCGTGCTTCCATCGCCTTCCTCGTGGGTGCCGCGCTCCATGATGGCCTACTCCGGCCCCTCCTCGGACCGCGCGACGTCCCGGACGGCCTGTGACGGGCCTCAGACGCCCGCCGGGGACGAGCCCAGGCCCCAGCGCCCATGGCCCCCTCCGGGCGCCGCAAGGCCCCCCTGAACGCGACGGCGCCCCCGCCCTGACGGACGGGGGCGCCGGGACGAGCCACGGACGGGGCTCAGCCCTTCGCTACGGCTGCGCTTTTGGAACCCTTCGCCCCCTTGCCGGTGGTGGAGGCGAGCCGGCGCGCGATGGCCTGGTACTTCGGCTCCCGCTCCTTGAGCGTCACCAGCATCGGCGTGGCCACGCACAGGGACGAGTAGGTGCCGACGATCATGCCGACGAACAGGGCCAGCGACAGGTCCTTCAGCGTGCCCGCGCCGAGCAGCGTGGTGCCGATGAACAGGATGGCCGCCACCGGCAGGATCGCGACCAGCGAGGTGTTCAGCGACCGGATCAGCGTGTGGTTGAGCGCGTTGTTGGCCGCCATGGAGTAGGTCATCTTGGAGGTCGTGCCCAGCTTGGCCGTGACCTCCTTGATCATGTCGAACACCACGACCGCGTCGTAGAGCGAGTAACCGAGGATGGTCAGGAAGCCCAGCAGCGTCGCCGGCGTGACCTCGAAGCCCGACCAGGCGTAGACGCCGGCGGTGATGACGAGGTCGTGGACGAGCGCGACGATCGCCGACAACGCCATCTTCGGCTCGAACGCCATCGACAGGTACAGGATGATCGCCAGCATGAAGACGCCCAGGCCGATCCAGGCCTTCTGGGAGACCTCACCGCCCCAGGAGGCGCCGATCGACTGGACGCTGACGTCCTTGACCGGGACCTTGTACTCCTTGGCGATCGTGGTCTGCATCTGGTTGAGCGTCGACTCCGTCAGGGTCTCGGTGGTGACCCGCCAGTTGTCGCGGGCCCGCTGCACGATCACCTGGTGGGCGCCCTGCGTGCGGAAGTCCTCGCGGACCTCCTCGACGGTGCCGCTGGTGGCCGGGAACGTGAAGACCGTTCCGCCCTTGAACTCGACGCCCAGGTTGAGCCCGTTGAACAGGATGCCGGCCAGGGAGACGGCCAGCAGCAGGCCGGACAGGCTGTACCAGAGCCTCCACTTGCCGACGAAGTCGACATCGATCTCGCCGCGGTAGAGGCGACGCCCCAGTCCCATCTCAGGCCTCCTGCGGAGTGGTCGTGGCGGCCGGCTCGGTGCTCATGCGCTCTGCGTCGAGGCCGGACAGCGGGTGCCCCTTGGCGAAGAACTTCAGCCTCGCCAGCAGGGCGATGAACGGCTTGGTGAACAGGAACACCACCACGATGTCGATCAGCGTGGTCAGGCCCATCGCGAAGGCGAACCCGGCCACACCGCCCACCGCCAGGAAGTACAGCACGATGGCGGCGATGAACATGACGGCGTCGGCGATCAGGATCGTGCGCCGGGCACGGACCCAGGCCACCTCGACGGCCGCGCGAAGCGTCCGCCGACCTTCCTTCATCTCATCACGTATGCGTTCGAAGTACACGATGAAGGAGTCGGCGGTGATGCCGATCGAGACCACCAGGCCGATGATGTGCGGCAGCGAGAGCCGGAAGCCGGCGTTGTGGCCGAGCACGACCACCGCCGTGTACGTCAGGATCGAGGCCACGACGAGGCTCAGCACCGCGACGATGCCGAGGCCGCGGTAGTACAGCAGCGAGTAGACGACCACCAGGCCGAGGCCGATGATGCCGGCGATCAGGCCGCCTTCGAGCTGGTCGGCGCCGAGCGTCGAGGACACGGTGTCGATCGAGCTGCGCTGGAACTTCAGCGGGAGGGCGCCGTACTTGAGCTGGTCGGCCAGGTTGGTGGCGCTGACCTGGTCGAAGCCGCCGGTGATCTCGGCGCGACCGCCGGGGATCGGGCTGATGATGTTGGGGGCCGTGATGACCACGCCGTCGAGGACGACCGCCACCTTGTTGCGCGGCTCCTGGGCGTTGTAGGCGGTGGTGGTGAGCTTGCTCCACTCGCCCGCGCCCTTGCTCTTGAAGTCGAGCTGGACGATCCACTCCACGGTGCCCTGGCGCACGCCGGCCGAGGCGGTGTCGATGTCGGTGCCGACGACCTTGGCGACGTCGAGGACGTACTTGTAGCTGCCGTCGGTCTCGCAGGCCGCGTACTGCTTGTTCGGGTCGTCCTGGACGCCCTGGCCGCGGTTCTTGGGGTCGGAGCAGTCGAGCTTGTGGAACTGCTGCAGCACCGCGGGGTCGATGCCCTGCGTGTTGATGCCGGCGTTGGGGTCCTGGTTCGGCTGCGTGGGCGGCGTGCTCGGCGACGGCGTCGGCGTGGCGTTCCTGCCCTTGGTGTTCTGCTTCTGACCCGTCTGGTTCTGGGCCGTCTGGTCGCGGCCGGTCTGCGTGGCCTCGGGCGTGGCGCCCGGCGTCGGCGCGGTCAGCGCGGACGACAGCGCCTTGCCCGTCGGGGACGCGCTCGGCGTGGTCGCCGACTGCGTGCCGGACGGCTTGCCCGACGGCTTGGCGGTCGAGGACGGCTTGGCAGACGGCGAGGCGCCCGGTGTGGGCGCCTCGGTGGTCAGGTTCTGCGGGACCTGCGTGGCCTCCATGGCGAGCACCTGGCGGAAGCGCAGCTCCGCCGTGGTGGCGACCAGCTTGATGGCCTCGCTCTGTCCGACGCCCGGGATGGAGATGATGATGTTGTCGCCGGACTTGGCGACCTCCGCGTCGGAGATGCCGGTGCCGTTGACCCGGTCGCGGATGATGTTGACCGCGCGGTCGAGGATCTCTTCAGGCGGAGACTGACCGGACTGGGTCACGGGTGACAACGTCACCGTCGTTCCGCCGGCGAGGTCGAGTCCCAGCTTCGGCGTGAACGCCTTCTGCAGGAACATCGTCCCGCCCAGGGCGAGGATGAGCGCCAGCAGCACCAAGAGCGTGCGCCCTGGTCGGCTGTGGCGGCTGGTCGGTCGGGCCACTGGTCGTCGATTCTCTCAGATAGGGGTTTGTCGCAGAGCTTAGTCAGGACTGCTTGCTGCTGGAGCCCTGATCGCCGTTGGGCTCGACGGTCGTGTCGGACTCCTTGGCGTCACCGTCGGCCAGGTCGGTCACGACCGGCTCGTCGGCCACCACCGGAGCGTCACCGGGCTGGACCACACGGCCGATGGCGGCCTTGACCCAGCGCGTCTCGATGCCGGGCGCGACCTCCAGCACGACGTCCTCGTTGTCCACCGCGACGACCGTGGCGAACAGGCCGGTCGTGGTCATGACGCGGGCGCCCGGGGTCAAGGAGTTCTGCATCTGCTGCGCTTCCTGCTGGCGCTTGCGCTGCGGACGGATCAGCAGGAAGTAGAACACCACCACCAGAAGGATCAGCGGCAGGATGCTTCCGAGTTGTCCCATGTCCATAGGGGCGACCTTCCATAGTCGTTCAAGAATTTGACACCGGCCTCGCGCCGGAAATTCCGTTGCGTAGCTCTCGGGCCGCGCCGCTCAGCCCGTCAGCCTACACAGCCAGCCAAGGCACGGAGTGTAGGCGGTTGTTATGAAACGCGGCAACGAGGCAGCGATTCGGCGCGCGGGGAAGTTCCCGATTTGAAATGGTTGCAACCGTTTCGTGATCACGGTGAAACGGCGGCCCCGAAAGCGTCCGGCGGTGGTGTCATACCCAGGTGTGTCCAGGCGGAAGCGGTCGCGACCCGGCCGCGCGGGGTCCTGGCCAGCAGCCCCTGCCGCACGAGGAACGGCTCGGCCACCACTTCGACGGTCTCGGGCTCCTCCCCCACGGCCACCGCGAGCGTGGAGAGACCGACGGGACCGCCGCCGAACTTGCGCAGCAGCACCCCGAGCACCGCCCGGTCGAGCCGGTCGAGCCCTTCGGCGTCGACTTCGTAAAGATTGAGCGCGGCCGAGGCAATGTCTCGATCGATCACTCCGTCGGCGCGCACGTCGGCGAAGTCGCGGACGCGGCGCAGCAGCCGGTTGGCGATGCGGGGCGTGCCGCGCGACCGCCGGGCGATCTCGTGGGCGCCCTCCTCGGGCAGGACGACGCCGAGCAGCCGCGCCGACCGGTGGAGCACCTGCTCCAGCTCGCCGACCTCGTAGAAGTCCATGTGGGCGGTGAACCCGAACCGGTCGCGCAGCGGCGCCGGCAGCAGGCCGGCCCGCGTGGTGGCGCCGACCAGCGTGAACGGCGCGATGTCGAGCGGGATCGCGGTCGCGCCCGGCCCCTTGCCCACGACGATGTCGACCCGGAAGTCCTCCATCGCCAGGTAGAGCATCTCCTCGGCGGGCCTGGCCATGCGGTGGATCTCGTCGATGAACAGCACCTCGCCCTCCGTCAGCGTGGACAGGATGGCGGCCAGGTCGCCGGCCCGCTCCAGGGCGGGGCCGGAGGTGATGCGGAGCGGCATGTTGAGCTCGGCCGCGATGATCATGGCCAGGGTGGTCTTGCCCAGGCCGGGCGACCCGCTCATCAGCACGTGGTCGGGCGGACGCTGCCGGCGCATGGCGCTCTCCAGCACCAGGGACAGCTGCTCGCGCACCCGGCCCTGGCCGATGAACTCGCCCAGCCGCTTGGGCCGCAGCGCCGCCTCGATCTGCAGCTCGTCGCCGCCGGCGTCGGCGGAGACCAGCTCGCGCTCATAGTCCATGGCCACCGCTCCTTCCCGCGCGCCGGGGCGTCGTCTCGGACTTCATGATCATCGTACGCTGAGCGACCGGAGCGCGGCCTTCAGCAGCGCGGCCACCTGCGGCTGGCGCCCGGCGGCGAGGTCGGCCTCGGCCTCTGGCGCGACCCCGGCCACGGCCTCGTCGGCGTCTTTGCTCGAATAGCCCAGGCCCACCAGGCCGGAGTGCACCTGCTCGCGCCACAGGGCGGCGCGCCGCTCCCCGCCGATCGCCGCGTTGACGGCCTCCTCGGGGGTGCCGAGCCGGTCCTTCAGCTCCAGGACGATGCGCTGGGCGCCCTTCTGCCCGATGCCCGGCACCCGTGTGAGCGCCTTGAGGTCGGCGGCGGCCACGGCCACCCGCAGCGCGTTGGGCGTGTGGACGGCGAGCATCGCCAGCGCCAGCTTGGGGCCGACGCCGCTGGCCGTCTGGAGCATCTCGAAGACGGCCCGCTCGTCGTCGCCGGCGAAGCCGTAGAGGGTCAGCGACTCCTCGCGCACCACCAGCGAGGTGGCCAGCCTGGCCTGCTCGCCCACGCGCAGCGTGGCCAGCGTGCCGGGGGTGCAGTGGGCGAGGATGCCGACGCCCCCGACCTCGATCACGGCTCCGTCGGGCGCGACCGACGCCACCCTGCCCGCCACCGACGCGATCACGACTCGATCTCCTTCTCCACGAACTCCACGAACCGGCCGGCCCGCGCTCGCCGCACGGGTCAGCGCCCCTTGCCGGCGCGGGCCATGGCCTCGGCCAGCCGGTGCTGGGCGCCGCCGCGCCAGATGTGGCAGATGGCCAGGGCCAGCGCGTCGGCGGCGTCGGCCGGCTTGGGCATCTCGGCCAGCCGCAGCAGCCGGGTGATCATCGTGCCGACCTGCTTCTTGTCGGCCGTGCCGCTGCCGGTGACGGCGGCCTTGACCTCCGAGGGCGTGTGCAGCGCGACCGGCAGCCCGCGCCGGGCCGCGCACAGCACGGCGATCCCGGCCGCCTGCGCGGTGCCCATGACGGTGCGGACGTTGTGCTGGGCGAAGACGCGCTCCACGGCCACGGCGTCGGGACGGACCTCGTCGAGCCACCGCTCGATGCCGGCCTCGATGCCGACCAGCCGGGTGCCGAGCTCCTCGTCGGAACCCGTGCGCACCACCCCGACGGCCACCAGCGACAGCGGCGCGCCCGGCCGGCCCTCGACCGCGCCCAGGCCGCACCGGGTCAGCCCCGGATCGACGCCCATCACCCGCACCGGCTTGCCTCCCGCGCCGCCGAACATCTGTTCGGCACGAGACTCTACCCCGGCTGAGCTGGCCGCGCACCGTGAATCGCCCGCCGCGAACGGCGGGCGGGCCCGTCAGAAGTAGTCGAGCATGTACGGCTTGGCGGCGAAGGCCGTGTCGAGCAGCTCGTCGTGACGGTCGTCGCCGGACATCAGGCCGGTCCTGCGCAGCGTCGCGGTGGGCACGCCCGCGTACAGGGCGGAGAAGCCGCCCACGCTCAGCGCCGCGCCCCCGCCGTCGGCCGGGGCGGCCGGGACGGCCGTGCCGGAGCCGCCGGAGAACTCCAGCCGGAAGGAGCCGCCGCCGCGCAGCGGGTCGTCCACGGAGACCACGGCCCCGCCCGTGACGGCGGCGGGGAAGCCCCTGCGCGCCACGGCCGCGGCCACGTCGAGCACCCTGAACATCCAGCGCACCTGCGTGACGCGGTCGGTGGAGCGCTCGCCGAGCAGCCACAGCACCGGGTCGTCGGGGGCGACCGGCGCGGTGACCTTCCTGGCGATGGACGACGAGCTGCCCACCATCGACCACAGCGCCCTGGCCGTCTCCCCCGACCCGGCGACCAGGTTCTCGACGTGCATGTCGTCGCCGTTCCAGCGGTAGACGAGGTAGCCGTCGGGGGCCAGGTAGAGGAAGTCGTCCTCGTTGGACAGCCAGACGCGCCAGGCGTTCTCGTCCCAGGCGACGGGGCCGCTGGAGCGGGCCGCCTCGTGCGTGCGGTGGAGCAGGGAGACGACCTCGGCGGCGTCGGCGGGGCCCATCCTGCGCAGCTTGACCTCGCCGGACGGCCTGATGCGGCGCAGCGACTCGGCGGGCAGCGTGATCATGTGCCGGGCTCCGGCGTGCTCGTAGCCGAGCGAGCGGTACAGGGGCGTGGTGGCCGGGTAGAGCGCCGAGACGGCGTCGCCGTGGGCGGCGGCGCGGTCGATGACGGCGCGCATGATGGCGGTGCCGACGCCGTGGCCGCGGTCCTCCGGGTTGACGGTGACCCCCGCGACGCCGGCCATGGGCTGCGGACGGCCGTACCACCATTGGGTGAAGCCGCGCAGCCGGGCCGCGGCGGCGAGCCTGCCGCCCTCGAACGCGCCCAGGTAGCGGCCCTCGCCGAGCGTGGGCGTCACGGTGTGGCGCCACCGCTCGGCCTCCGCGCCGGAGATCGGGCCGAAGGAACGTTTACGCAGGTCGAGAACGTCGTCGAGGTCGTCGGGGGTGAGATCGCGAATTTCCACAACCACTCAACCTACGGGCTGGTACGGGCGGGTCGCGATCCGTTTACGCTGACGGCGAGCCTGTCCAGGTATCGCAGCTGGGCGGCCACGACGGCGGCCAGCGCGACCACGACGACGACCAGCGGGGTGCTCGCGCCGACGTCGGGGACGCCGTGGAAGCCGCCGAGCCGGCCCATCTGCGTGACGGGCACGGTGAACAGCTCCGGGCTCTGGGCCACCAGCAGCGGCCAGAGCACGTCCTGGGCGTTGACCAGCGTGACGGCGCCGGCCAGCACGCCCGCCATCGGCAGGGACGGCAGCAGGACGCCGCCGAAGAAGTCCCGGTCGTTGCGCTCGGCCAGGCCCTTGCACAGCAGCGTCAGCACCAGCAGCGCCGGGACGCTGACCAGCAGCGGCGGGAACAGGGCGAAGAAGGTGTCCACGAGGCGCAGGTTGCGCATGTTCTGCCAGTCGGCCACGCCGAGGGGGCCGGTGCCGACGAACAGCCACGGGGCGAACGGCAGCAGCAGCCACTCGCTGCGCGCGCCCAGGGGACGCAGGCCGCCGATGCCGAGGGCGGCCAGGTAGGCCACGCCGACCGACACCAGCGCGCCGGCCACCGCGGGGACCCAGGTGTTGACCTGCGCGCGCAGCCCGCCGGACACGGCGCCGTCGCCGCCCGCGAGCACGCCGGAGATCCACGGCCAGGCGCAGACCAGCCCGACGGCCACCACCAGCACCAGCGCGACGGCCCCGGCGACGACGCCGCCGCCGCCGGCCCGCGACCGCCCGGGATCCGAGCCGGGGAACGCTCCACGCCGATCCCGCTCGGGGAGCACGGTGACACGGAGGCGGGCGGCCACCGCGACGACCACCGCGACGATGCCGAGCACGCCGAGAAGCACGCCCGTCAGGGCCGCGACGGCCGCCCCAGGGCCGAACTGGGCCATTCTGAAGGCGAAGTCGTACTGGAGGCCCGCGAGGGTCTGTGTGGCGCGCTCAGGGCCTCCCCGGGTGAGCGCCATGCCGATCGAGAACGCCTGCGCCCCCACGGCGACGGTCGCCAGCGCCACCAGCACCGCCACCACGACCGTGGCGCGCCCGGCGGTGCCGCCGCGCAGCGCGGGCAGGAACGCCGTCAGCGCCAGCGCGCACACCACCCCGAAGGTGGCGGCCACGACGACGAGCCGCAGCGTCCCCGGGGCCGTGGCGGGGTCGCGCAGGCCCTCGGCCAGCGTGGCGATGCCCGGACCGTCGGGCGACGTCCCCCGCAGCCAGGCCGCCGCCACGCCGATCGGCGAGAACGTGACGATCGCCAGCGACGACACGACCAGGCCCGCGCGCCGCGGCAGGGCGCCGCCCCGGTCGAGCGCCAGGGCGAGCAGCGGCCCCACGACCACGGCCACCAGCAGCGGCCCCACGGTCAGCGAGAGCGTGAAGCCGAGCGCCCGCCAGAACTCCTCGCCGCCCAGCACCTTGCCGTAGTTGTCCAGGCCCACGAACCTGCTCGGCTGCAGCACGCCGCCGCTGTGCAGGCTGAGCACGATCGTCTGGACCGTCGGCAGGACCAGCGTGATCAGGGTGCCGAGCAGCGCGGGCACGGCCAGCAGCCAGCCCAGCGCGCGGTAGGACGCCGGCGGCCGGGCGGCCGGGGGCACGGGGACAGGAGTCGGTGGGATGGGGGAATTCACGTCGCCCGACCCTAGCCGCGTCAGGGCGCGGGCGCACGCGTAACGGCCGGGTGGGCATTTGGTGTCGAACACCCGCAGGCCCGGCAAGTGCCAGGTCAAGGGCGGAAACCGGCCCTGGGAAAGAGTGAGGGCCCGGGGGTCGCCCCCGGGCCCTCGGTGGCGCGGGATCAGTCGAGGGCGGCCAGGACGTCGTCGGAGACGTCGAAGTTGGCGTAGACGTTCTGGACGTCGTCGCTGTCCTCCAGCGCGTCGATCAGGCGGAACACCTTCTTGGCGCCCTCCTCGTCGAGCGGCACGCTCATCGTCGGCAGGAAGCTCGACTCGGCCGAGTCGTAGTCGATGCCGGCCTCCTGGAGCGCCTTGCGGACCGGCACGAGGTCGCCGGCCTCGGAGACGACCTCGAAGGAGTCGCCCATGTCGTTGACCTCTTCGGCGCCCGCGTCGAGCACGGCCATCAGGACGGTGTCCTCGTCGAGGCCGTTCTTGGGCACGATCACGACGCCCTTGCGGTTGAACATGTACGACACCGAGCCCGGGTCGGCCAGCGAGCCGCCGTTGCGGGTCAGCGCGACGCGGACCTCGGAGGCGGCGCGGTTGCGGTTGTCGGTGAGGCACTCGATGAGCACCGCGACGCCGCCGGGCGCGTAGCCCTCGTACATGATGGTCTGCCAGTCGGCGCCGCCGGCCTCCAGGCCGCCGCCGCGCTTGCGCGCCCGCTCGATGTTGTCGTTGGGCACGGAGTTCTTCTTGGCCTTGAAGATGGCGTCGAAGAGGGTGGGGTTGGCGTCCGGGTCAGGGCCACCGGTCCGTGCCGCCACCTCGATGTTCTTGATGAGCTTCGCGAACAGCTTGCCGCGCTTGGCGTCGAGCGCGGCCTTCTTGTGCTTCGTCGTCGCCCATTTGGAGTGGCCGGACATTACCTAGAGCTCCCTCACCATGTCTACGAAGTAACGGTGCACGCGCGTGTCCCCGGTCAGCTCGGGGTGGAACGAGGTCGCGAGCAACGGCCCTTGACGGACCGCGACGATCCTATCCCCAGGCTCGGCCGTGCCCAGCACCTGAACGTCAGTGCCGATCGATTCCACCCACGGAGCACGGATGAACACAGCGTGGACGCGTTCGCCCGCGAAGTCCAGGTCCGACTCGAACGAGTCCACCTGGCGGCCGAAGGCGTTGCGCCTGACCACCATGTCGATGCCGCCGATGGTCTGCTGGCCCTCGATGCCGTCCTCGATGCGGTCGGCCAGCATGATCATGCCGGCGCACGAGCCGTAGGCGGGCAGGCCCTCCTTGATCCGCATCCGCAGCGGTTCCAGCATGTCGAAGGTGTCGGCGAGCTTCCACATGGTGGTCGACTCGCCGCCGGGGATCACCAGGCCGTCGACCGCGTCGAGCTCGGCCGGGCGGCGCACGGCGACGGCCGACGCGCCGGCCTCCTGGAGCATGCGCGCATGCTCGCGCACGTCTCCCTGGAGAGCGAGTACACCGATCGTGGGCACAGCGATCCTTCCGTCAAGGTCCGGTTTCCGACAATTCAACACCATGATGGCCCGGCATCTTCCTACCAGAGCACTCTGGCGTAAAGCGGGGTCAGGCGGCGGCCTGGACGGCGTCCACGCGGGCCAGGGCGCTCAGGTGGTGGCGGCGGGCGTACAGGAAGGCCATGCCGATCGCGCAGCAGGCGGCCCCGACGACGTAGGGGACGGCGATGCCGATCTCCTCGCCGAGCTTGGTCGCGACGAACGGCGCCAGCGCGCCGCCCATCCAGCGCACGAAGTTGTACCCGGCCGAGGCGACGGGCCTCGGGGCGTCGGAGACCTCCATGGCCGACTCGGTGAAGACGGTGTTGTTCAGCCCGATCGGGATGCCGGACAGGACGGTGAACACGATGATCCCGGCGTGCGCCCCGGCCGTCCCCGACACGGCGATGCCGACCTGGAAGAGCGCGAGCAGGCCCAGGGCCAGGTGCAGCACGTTCACCGAGCCGATCCTGCGCTGCAGCGGCGGCGCGCCGAACACCGAGGCCAGCGCCACGCAGACGCCCCAGCCGAAGAACACCGCGCCGATGCCGTACGGCGACATGTGCAGGATGAACGGGGTGAAGGCGAGGATCGTGAAGAAGGCGAAGTTGTAGAACAGGGCGGTGAAGGCGGTCGTGGACAGCCCGCCGTGGGCCAGGGCCCGGATGGGGGCGCTGAGCCTGGTCTTGACCGCGGGCTTGGGGCCCGTCCTGAGCAGGGTGGCGATCAGCACGAAGCCGGCGGCCATCAGCGTGGCGGTGCCGAAGAACGGCGCCCGCCAGTTCCAGTCGCCGAGCAGCGCGCCGACCAGCGGGCCGGCGGAGATGCCGAGACCGAGCGCGGCCTCGTACAGGATGATGGCCGACTCCGCGCCGCCGCTGGCCGCGCCGACGATGACGGCCAGCGCGGTGGCCACGAACAGGGCGTTGCCGAGACCCCAGCCGGCGCGGAAGCCGACGAGCTCGGCGACGCTGCCGGAGGTGCCGGCCAGCGCGGCGAACACCACGACCAGCGCCAGCCCGGCCAGCAGCGTGCGCTTGCCGCCGATGCGGCTGGAGACCCAGCCGGTGATCAGCATGGCCACGGCGGTGACCAGGAAGTAGCTGGTGAACAGCAGGGACACCTGGCTGGGCGTGGCGTGCAGCCCTTGGGCGATGGAGGGCAGGATGGGGTCGACGAGGCCGATGCCCATGAAGGCCACGACCGCGGCGAACGCGGTGGCCCAGACGGACATCGGCTGGCGCAGGATTCCGCCGCCGGTTTGCATGTTGTCCCCTTACTGGGTGGTTCTGTCGATGCCGAGCTTGGCCAGGACGGGCAGGGCCGCCGCGAGCACGTCGCGTTCGTCGTCGGTGAGCGCGGCCAGGTCCTGGGCGAGGCGGGCGATCCTGGCCCGGCGCACGGCGTGCAGCCGGTCGCGGCCCTCGCCGGTGAGCTCGACCGTCCTGACGCGGGCGTCGGCCGGGTCGGAGCCGCGCGCCACCAGGCCCGCGTACTCCAGCCGGTTGATCTGCACGGTCATGGTCGGCAGCTGGACGGCGTGCTCCTCGGCCAGCTCGGTCATCCGGCGTGGGCCGTGTTCGAGCGAGCCGAGCACGGCGTACTGCTGGGTGGTGACGGGCTGGCCGGCGCTGGAGCGCCGCAGCAGCAGGACCAGGTGGCGCAGCACCTTGGAGACCTGCTCGGCCATCTGGGTGGGATCGTCCCTCATACTTAGCCCAACTAACTTAGCCTGGCTAATATTCCGGGCGAAGAAAAGGCGGCGTCCCAGCCCCCGGGGACGCCGCCTGCCTCAGGGCTACGGGCGTTCGGTCTCCAGCCGGACGGTGTCCTCCACCGTCACCTGCTTCCTGGCGCCGATCGCCGGGTCCAGCGGCCGCAGGTACGTCTGCCGCACCCCCGGCACCCGGTCCTCCACCACGAACGTCGCCCGCGTGTACGCCTGCGCCCCAGGCTCGCGCACCTGCGGCACGACCTTGAAGTCGGCCGTGAGCAGGTCGCGCTCGATCTTCGTCAGCACGTATCCGCGCTGGTTGTTGTAGAACTTCAGATGCGGGTTGATCGTCAGGTACGGATGCGTCGCGGGGTCGGAGTCCGCGCCGTCGCCGCCCGTGGTGATGGAGGTGGCCACGAGTTCCGAGCCCACGGTGGGCCCGGTCGGGTCGTCGTAGTCGAGCTTGAGGTCGCTGGCCCAGTGGGCGTGCACGTCGCCGGTCAGCACCACCGGGTTGCGCACCTCGGCGTCCACCCAGCCCTGGGTGATGCGCCGGCGGGAGGCGACGTAGCCGTCCCAGGCGTCCATCGAGGTGATCTTGGCGGGGCCGGCGTTGTTGTCGCGCTGGGCGAAGAACACCTGCTGGCCCAGGATGTCCCACTGGGCCCGCGAGCGGTGGAAGCCGTCGATCAGCCATTGCTCCTGCGCCGCGCCGGTGATCGAGCGCGCCGGGTCCACGGCGGCCGGGCAGTCGCGGTAGCCGTCGCCGCAGCCCTGGTCGTCGCGGTACTGGCGGGTGTCCATCATGTGGAAGGTGGCCATCCTGCCCCACCGGATCCGCCGGTAGAGCTGCATGTCGATGCCGCGCGGGATCGACGTGCGGCGCAGCGGCATGTTCTCGTAGTAGGCGCGGAAGGCGGCGGCGCGGCGGGCCAGGAAGTCCGGCTGGGGCACCTCCGGCTTCTCCGGCACCTCGTCGGCCCAGTTGTTGTCCAGCTCGTGGTCGTCCCAGACGACGAGCCAGGGCGCGGCGGCGTGCGCGGCCTGCAGGTCGGGGTCGGCTTTGTACTGGGCGTGCCGCTGGCGGTAGCCCGCCAGGGTCTCGGTCTCGGGGCCCTCGTGGTCGCGGACGTTGCCGCCCGGGATGGTGTAGGTGTCCTTGGTGTACTCGTACTGGTAGTCGCCCAGGTGCAGGATCAGGTCCGGGTGCTCCTCGGCCAGCCTGCGGTAGGAGGTGAACCAGCCGTGCTCGTACTGGGCGCAGGAGACGAAGGCCATCGACAGCGCGCCGCCGTAGGACAGCGGGTGCGGGGCCGTGCGCGCCCGTCCCATGGGCGAGACGTACGGGCCGACGCGGAAGCGGTACCAGTAGTCCCGGTCCGAGCTCAGCCGGTCGACCTCGACGTGCACGCTGTGCCCCCACTCCGGCACGGCGACGGCCACCCCCGACCGGACGACGCGGCGCCCGCGCTCGTCGGCGTAGACCTGCCACTGCACCGGGAACGGGCGCTGCGGCATGCCGCCGAAGCCGTCCTCGGCCAGCGGGTTCTGCGCCAGCCTGGTCCACAGCACGAACCCCTCGTGGTCGGGGTCGCCGCAGGCCACGCCGAGCGTGAACGGGTCGGTGGACAGCCCGCGCGAGGCCAGTGCCTGCGCGGTCTCAGTGGCGGTCTCAGTGGCGGTCTCTGCGGCGGGGTCCGGCTCGGCGCTCGCCGCCGTGGCGGGGATCGCGGCGGCGGCGCCCGCCGCCAGGCCGGTGACCAGGAAGTGCCGTCGGTTCAGCTGGGACACGGTGCGCTCCTCGGGACGATCAAGGGTGAGGGACGCCCGTAGCCTGACCGAGTCTCATGACAGGCCGGTGAACCGCGGACAACACGAAAGAGGCGACATCCTTCGCGAATGCCGCCTCTTACGAAGCTTTTCATCGTCACATGACGATCATGGACCTACGGCGTGCCGCCGGCCTGCGACGACGCGCCGGTTCACCAGCCGCGCTCGGCCAGCCGGTGCGGCTGCGGGATCTCGTCGACGTTGATGCCGACCATGGCCTCGCCGAGACCGCGCGAGACCTTGGCGACGACGTCGGCGTCGTCGTAGAACGTGGTGGCCTTGACGATGGCCGCGGCGCGCTTGGCCGGGTCGCCCGACTTGAAGATGCCCGAGCCGACGAACACGCCTTCGGCGCCGAGCTGCATCATCATGGCGGCGTCGGCCGGGGTGGCGATGCCGCCCGCGGTGAACAGCACGACCGGCAGCTTGCCGCTCCTGGCGACCTCGGCGACCAGCTCGTAGGGGGCCTGCAGCTCCTTGGCGGCCACGTAGAGCTCGTCCTCGGCCAGCGTGGTGAGGCGCTTGATCTCGGCGCGGATGGTGCGCATGTGGGTGACGGCGTTGGAGACGTCGCCAGTGCCGGCCTCGCCCTTGGAGCGGATCATGGCCGCGCCCTCGGTGATGCGGCGCAGGGCCTCGCCCAGGTTGGTGGCGCCACAGACGAAGGGCACGGTGAACTGCCACTTGTCGATGTGGTTGGCGTAGTCGGCCGGGGTGAGCACCTCGGACTCGTCGACGTAGTCGACGCCGAGCGACTGCAGGACCTTGGCCTCGACGAAGTGGCCGATGCGGGCCTTGGCCATGACGGGGATCGACACGGCGGCGATGATGCCGTCGATCATGTCGGGGTCGCTCATCCTGGACACGCCGCCCTGGGCGCGGATGTCGGCGGGCACACGCTCAAGGGCCATGACGGCGACGGCGCCGGCATCCTCAGCGATCTTGGCCTGCTCGGGGGTGACGACGTCCATGATGACGCCACCCTTGAGCATCTCGGCCATGCCGCGCTTGACGCGGGCCGTTCCGGTGACGGGGGTGCTTTCAGGCGTGCTGGACACGGTCTTCCTCACGGGCTCTCAGGGCGGACGGTAAGTTATCAAACCCATCGTAGGTCCTGATGGACCCCTCCCCCGACATGCCACGATGTCAGGATTTGCCGCTCAAGTTATACAGAACGGTCATCTAAGGGGTGACGGGCTTGCGGCTGGCGAGCGCGATCCAGACCTGGCCGGGGGCGAAGTTCATCGGCTCGCCGCTCTCAGTGGTGAACGTCGTACCGGTCTCCTCCGATTCCCGTTCCCAGTTGGCCGCGTAGGCTTTGCCGTCGCGCAGCACGACGGCCTTGCCCTTGCCGGTGGTGTGCACGAGCGGGGTGTAGCTCTGGTGGAAGTCGTGGAACTGCGAGCGCTCGGTCTTGGTGTACTGCACGACGATCGTGGGCGCGCCGAGCTGGCCGCCCTCGGCCGCCATGTCCTTCTTGCCGTCCTGCCAGATCAGCCACTGCTTCTTGGCCTCCGACCAGGCGAAGGTGAAGCGCGCCGCGGGCCACCTGACGGTGTACGACTTCTTGTCCACGCCGCCCTCGGCGGGCGCGTCGCCGAAGGTGAAGCCGATGTCCTTGGCCTCGGTGGCCTTGGGGGCGCCCGACAGCAGCTTCCTGGTGTTGGCGAACAGGTTGTAGGGGGCGTAGCGGCCCGGCTGGCGGAAGTAGGCGCCGGGGTTGCGGGTGTCGCCCACGTCGTACAGCGGGGCCTTGGCGATGAACGGCAACATCTTGGTCTGCGCGCCGGAGTAGGCGAACGCCGGCTTGCCGAACTGCGGGACGATGTGCAGGTCGGAGATGCGGGCGCTGCGCACCGGGCCCACCTTGGCCGGGATCTTCGAGGAGAAGATCGCCATGAGCCGGGTCAGGCCGGCCTCGACCTGCTCGACGTAGACGACGTCCGCGCTCTTGAGCCCGAGCTGGGGCTTGCCCGCGGCGGTGTTCTCGATCTTCACCGCGAGCACCGGCTTGAGCTCCTCGAAGGGCTGCCCGGTGAACGGGTGCCCCTCGGCCTGCTCGGTGGGCTCCTCGGAGGGGGCGGCGGTGGCCGCCTGCGGCGCCTTGCCGGACGCGGGAGGCTCGTCGGACGAGCAGGCCGCGACGGGCCCCAGCACGGCCGCCCCTGCCAGAGTCACCGAGATCATCCGGGATAGCCGCACCTTGCAACAACTCCTCGCCTTTGCCCAGAAATCGGGAGAAGCTTACCGGCCTCCCCACAATTGGTCATTCAGGCGACATAGTTGCGGGCGGATTGTCATCAATCTCGAAGAATTCCGGGAACTCGGTGTGACCAGCCAATCGCAGCGTCCTGGCCAGCCAGCGCCGCTGCGCCGTACGGGTGACCCCGACCGCGTTGTTGTAGAACCGGCGCGAATAGACGACCTTGGCCACCGCCGCGTCGAGCTCCTCCAGCAGGTCGCCGCCGCCGGGCGCCTCGGCCAGCTTCTCCCTGAAACGCTCCTGGTCGGCCGCGGCCCGCAGGGCCCGCGACAGGTCGCTCTCGGCGTGCTCGCGCTCCTCGGGCCCGGCGATCCTGGCCTCGTGGGCGGCGGCGGCCAGCACCAGCGAGGTCGCCGGGTCGAGCAGGCGCGAGCCGGCCAGTTCGAGCACCACGGCCCGGCGCCGCATGAGCGCGGCGTCCAGCGCCTCGCGGGCCAGTTCGAGCCGGATGTGCAGGCGGTCGAGCCGGCCCGCGCGCCAGGAGATGTAGACGGCCGTGAGCACGACGACGATGCCCACGATCAGCACGATCATGGTGGATGTCACAGCGGTTCCCTACAGGAGCTCTCGGCAGGCGGTCACAGGTCTTCCTCCACCCGGCCCGCGCCGCTGGTGGTCACCGTCTCGTAGACGCGCACCACGTCGCGGGCGACCGTGGACCAGTCGTACTTCCTGACCGCCACCAGCGCCTCGGCGGCCAGTTTGGCGCGCCGCTCGGGCGCGTCGAGCAGCGCGGCGGCCTCGCGGGCGAGCGAGGCGGCGTCGCCGTTGGCGAACAGCGCGCCGGCCTGCCCCTCGCCCAGCACCTTGCGGAAGGCCGGGATGTCGCTGGCCAGCACCGTCGCCCCCGAGGCCATGGCCTCGGCCAGCACGATGCCGAAGCTCTCGCCCCGGGTGTTGGGGGCGCAGAACACGTCGACCGAGTGGTAGGCGCGGATCTTGTCGGCCTCGCTCACCATGCCGAGCACGGTGACCCGCTCGTGGAAGGGCTTGGGCACCTTGTCGTAGACGTCCTTGGCGTCGCCGGGCCCGGCGATGAGCAGCTTCAGGCCGGGACGCTCGGCGGCCAGGGCGTTGAAGGCGTCGAGCAGGATCGGCAGGCCCTTGCGCTCTTCGTCCATGCGGCCGAGGAAGCCGATGGTGGCGCCGTCGGGGCCCCAGCCGGGCAGCGGCTCGGCCTCGGTGTAGCGGGCCACGGTCACCCCGTTGGGGATCAGCACGGTGTCGCCGCCGAACTGCTCGACCAGGCTCTTGCGCGCCGCGTCGGAGACCGCGATGCGGCCGCTCAGCTTCTCCAGCGCGCTGCGCAGCAGCGGTTCGGCCACCGCGATGGCGCGCGAGCGGGTGAAGGAGGCGTGGAAGGTGGCCACGATCGGCCCCTTGGCCGCCCAGCAGGCCAGCACGCCGAGGCTCGGGATCAGCGGCTCGTGGATGTGCAGCACGTCGAAGTCGCCCGTACGCACCCAGCGCCGCACCCGCGCGGCCGACAGGAACCCGAACGACATCCGGGCCACCGACCCGTTGTAGGGCACCGGCACCGCCCGGCCGGCGCCCGTCACGTACGGGGGCAGCTCGTCGTCGTCGGCGGCGGGCGCGATGACCGAGACCTCGTGCCCCTGCGCCATCAGCGCCTGGGCCAGGTCGTCGATGTGCTGCTTGACCCCGCCCGGCATGTCCCAGGAATAGGGGCAGACGATGCCGACCTTCATTTCGGCAGGTCCTCCAGCCAGAGCCGCTGCAACATGTGCCAGTCCTCCGGGTGCTCGGCGATGCCCTTCTCGAAGACGTCCGTCATGGCCTGGGCGACGGCCGCCACCTTCTCCTGCCGGGTGCCCTCGGCGGGCACCGGGATCTCCTCGTGGATGTGGATGCCCCAGTCGTCGCCCACGAAGTAGACGGTGGCCGGCAGCAGCGCGGCGCCGGTCTGGACGGCCAGCAGCGGCGGGCCTGCGGGCACCTTGGTGGCGGCGCCGAAGAAGCGCACCTCGATGCCGCTCTTGGTCAGGTCGCGCTCGGCGGGCAGGCAGACCACGCCGCCCTTGCGCACGCGGCCGGCGAGGGTGCCGAAGTTGTGGCCGTCGCCGCCGGTGAGCGGCAGCACCTCCATGCCGAGCCCCTCGCGGAAGGCGACGTAGCGGCGGAACAGCGACTCGGGCTTCAGCCGTTCGGCGACCGTGGTGAACGGGTGGCCGACGCCGACCAGCCAGGCGCCCGCCGCGTCCCAGTTGCCCATGTGCGGCAGGGCCAGCACCACGCCCCGGCCCGTGGCCAGGGTGTCGTGGATGTGCTCGGCCCCGATGACGTGGGTGCGCCGGACGATCTCCGGCCGCGGGATCGAGGGCAGGCGGAAGACCTCGTGGAAGTAGCGGAAGTAGGAGCGCATGCCGGCCCTGCTCAGCTCGCGCAGCTCCGCGCTGCCGGCGTCGATGCCGGTGACCTTGGCCAGGTTGGACTCCAGGCGGCGCACGGACTTGCCGCGCTTGCGCCACACCCGGTCGGCCAGGAGGCGGAAGACCGCCGCCGTGGGGCGCTGGGGCAGCAGCGGGACCAGTTTCCAGCCCGCCGCGAAGCCCGCCGCCACGATGCGGTCGCCGATGGAGGTCTTCTCGCTCATCGCTCCCTCGTCTGCCGGTGGACGTGCACGACCCGCTGCACGACGGTGATGGTGGAGGCCGCCGCCAGCAGCCACATCCCGAGCGGCAGCACGTACGGCACCCCGACCCCCGAGAAGAAGGTCGCGACCAGGGCCACGACCAGCCGCTCGGGACGCTCGGCCAGCCCCACGTCCGCCGTGAGCCCGAGGCCCTCGGCCCTGGCCTTGGCGTAGGAGACCAGGGACCCGGCGACGAGGCAGGCCAGCGTCACGCCGGCCATCAGCGTGTCGCCCCCGGCGACGAAGTACAGGATCAGGCCGGCGAAGATGGCGGCGTCGGCCACCCGGTCGAGCGTGGAGTCGAGGAAGGCGCCCCAGACGGTGCCCCCCTTGCCGCCCAGCCGGGCCACGACGCCGTCGAGCAGGTCGAACAGCACGAAGACGGTGATGAGCAGCGCCCCCCAGGCCAGCTGGCCCAGCGGGAACAGGAGCAGGGCCGAGATCACCGTGCCGAGGGTGCCGATCGCCGTGACGGCGTTCGGGCCGATCCCGCGGCCGACGAGAGCCCTGCCCAGCGGGGTGAGTATCCGGGTCATGGCCGGTCGCAGGAGTTTGAGCATCGCGGTCCGATCGTAGGCCATCACGTGAGCGGCCACTTTCTTTGCCCCGCACCCCTTGTGATATTCGCCACAGGGGTATTTGGTGAACACACCGCGTCCACGCGGTTCCTGACACCCTCCGCGCGGGCGCGGCGTTGGATGCACCGACGACGTGGGAGGCGAAGTGGCGGAAAGGAACTCCGGCGGGGCCATGGGAGCCGCGGGCAGGGCACCCACGGCCGACAGGGCGGACGCGATACGCAACGTCGTGCTGGTCGGCCACTCGGGAGCGGGCAAGACCACCCTGGTCGAGCAGCTGCTCGCGGCGACGGGCACCGTCCAGCGGCCGGGCCGGGTGGAGGACGGCAACACGGTCACCGACTTCGACGAGGTCGAGGTGCGCCAGCAGCGGTCGGTCAACCTGGCGCTGGCGCCGCTCGTGCACAACGGCATCAAGATCAACCTGCTCGACACCCCGGGTTACGCCGACTTCGTCGGCGACCTGCGCGCCGGGCTGCGCGCCGCCGACGCCGCCCTGTTCGTCGTGTCGGCCTCCGAGGGGATCGACGGGCTCACGCAGATGCTCTGGGAGGAGTGCGCCCAGGTCGCCATGCCCAGGGCGGTCGTGATCACCAAGATCGACCACCAGCGCGCCGACTTCGACGAGGTGCTGGCCACCTGCCAGGACGTCTTCGGCGACGGCGTCGCGCCGCTCTACCTGCCGGTGATCACCAACGGCCACGTCAACGGCCTGATCGGGCTGCTGTCGCAGAAGTTCTACAACTACGCGACCGGCGCCCGCACCGAGAAGGAGCCGGGAGCCGAGTACGAGGCGCAGATCGACGAGCGGCGCGGCGAGCTGATCGAGGGCATCATCCAGGAGAGCGAGGACGAGTCGCTCATGGACCGCTACCTGGCGGGCGAGCCCATCGACACCAAGGTCCTGGTGGACGACCTGGAGAAGGCGGTCGCCCGCGGCAGCTTCTTCCCGGTGCTGTGCAGCGGGCTCGGCGACGGCCACGCGGTGGGCATGACCGAGCTGCTGGAGCTGGTGACCCAGGGCTTCCCCTCGCCGCTGGAACACCCGATGCCCGAGATCACCGACCTGTCCGGCAAGCCGGTCGGCGGCATCGCGTGCGACCCCGACGGCCCGCTCGTGGCCGAGGTCGTCAAGACCACCAGCGACCCGTACGTGGGCCGCATCAGCCTCGTCCGCGTCTTCTCCGGCACGCTGCGCCCCGACATGACCGTGCACGTCTCCGGCCACGGCCTGGCCGACCGCGGGCACGAGGACCACGACGTCGACGAGCGCATCGGCACGCTGACCAGCCCGCTGGGCAAGACCCAGCGCCCGGCGGCCAAGGGCTCGGCCGGGGACATCGTGGCCGTGGCCAAGCTGTCGCGGGCCGAGACCGGCGACACGTTGTCGGAGGTGGACCGTCCGCTGCTGATGACGTCCTGGCAGATGCCCGATCCGCTGCTGCCGGTGGCGATCAGGGCGAAGTCGAAGGCCGACGAGGACAAACTGGCCCAGGCGCTCGGCCGGCTGGTGGCCGAGGACCCGACGCTGCGCCTGGAGAACAACGCCGAGACCCGGCAGCTCGTGCTGTGGTGCATGGGCGAGGCGCACACCGACGTGCTGCTCGACCGTCTGGCCAACCGGCACGGCGTCGAGGTCGAGCGGATCGAGCTGCGGGTGCCGCTGCGCGAGACGTTCGGCGGCCGGTGCCAGGCGATGGGCCGCAACGTCAAGCAGACCGGCGGCCACGGCCAGTACGCGATCTGCCACCTGGAGGTCGAGCCCCTGCCCTCGGGCGGCGGGTTCGAGTTCGTGGACAAGATCGTCGGCGGGGTGGTGCCCCGGCAGTTCATCCCGTCGGTGGAGAAGGGTGTGCGGGCCCAGATGGAGCGCGGCGTGGTGGCCGGCTACCCCATGGTGGACGTGCGCGTCACGCTCTACGACGGCAAGGCCCACTCGGTCGACTCCTCCGACATGGCCTTCCAGATCGCGGGCCAGCTGGCGCTGAAGGAGGCGGCCTCGAAGGTCCCGACCCTGCTGCTGGAGCCGGTGGACGAGCTGTCGGTGCTGGTGGCCGACGACCACGTGGGCTCGGTGATGTCCGACCTGTCCTCGCGGCGCGGGCGCGTGCTCGGCACCGAGCCGGTGGGCACCGGGCGCACGCTGGTCAAGGCCGAGGTGCCCGAGCTGGAGATCACCCGCTACGCCATCGACCTGCGCTCGATGTCGCACGGCACCGGGACGTTCACGCGCACGTTCCTGCGCTACGAGCCGCTGCCGCCGAACCTGGCGAGCAAGGTGGCGGCCACCGAGTGAAGGGACGGGGTGAGCGGCGCCGAGCCGGGAGGGCGGCATGTCCCTCCCGGCCCGCACGTTTGATCACCACATCTACCGTTTCGTAACAGAAGCATCACGACTGCATTTCTTTTTTCAGGTCCGATCACGCGGGAGCAGCTGCCAGACTGGTTTGCACTATGCGAACTGGACGCCCACTCCTAGCCGCTGCAGCCCTCGCGGTCGTGACCACCAGCGCCGCCTACGTGTTCGGCCCCGGCGCGACCGAGAGCCCCGCAGCGACCAAGAAGACGACGACCACCGCCCCCGCCACCGCCGAGGCGACGGCGGCCTGCAAGCCCGACCCCCGCTACCCCAAGCGCCAGCTGCGCGGGGTGTGGATCGCGACGGTCAAGAACATCGACTGGCCCTCGCGCGCCGGCCTCGGCCAGGCCCGCCAGAAGGCCGAGTACGTCAAGATCCTCGACAGCGCGGTCAAGCGCAATCTCAACGCCGTCTTCGTCCAGGTCCGGCCCGCCTCCGACGCGCTCTACCGCTCCTCGCTGGAGCCCTGGTCGCAGTACCTGACGGGCACCGCGGGCAAGGACCCGGGCTGGGACCCGCTCCCGTTCCTCATCGACGAGGCCCACAAGCGCAACCTGGAGTTCCACGCCTGGTTCAACCCCTACCGCGCGGCCGAGACCGCCGACCTGTCCAAGCTCCCGGCGAACCACCCGGCCAAGCAGCACCGCGACTGGACGGTCACGTACGGCGGCGGCCTCTACTACAACCCCGGCCTGCCGCAGGTGCGCGAGCACGTCACCAAGGTCATCACCGACGTGGTCAGCCGCTACGACGTCGACGGCGTGCACTTCGACGACTACTTCTACCCCTATCCGGGCGGCGGCGGCACGTTCGACGACAAGGCCGCCTTCGCCAAGTACGGCAAGGGCCGGAAGCTGGCCGACTGGCGCCGCCACAACGTGAACAAGCTGGTGGCCAAGGTCGACGCGGCCGTCCACGACACCAAGAACCACGTGAAGTTCGGCATCAGCCCGTTCGGCATCTGGCGCAACAAGTCCAACGACCCCGACGGGTCGGCCACGGCCGGCATGTCCGCCTACGACTCGATCTACGCCGACGCCCGCTCCTGGATCGAGGACGGCACGGTCGACTACGTCGCCCCGCAGCTCTACTGGCCGCGCGGCTTCAAGGCGGCCGACTACAAGACGCTGACGGCCTGGTGGGCGGGCGCGGTCAAGGGCACCGACGTCCAGCTCTACATCGGCCAGGCGCTCTACCAGGTCGGCACCAGGACCAACGCCGCCTGGGCCAACCCGGGCGAGCTGTCGGCGCACCTGACGGTGAACCGGCGCTACGAGCAGGTCGACGGCGACATCTACTTCAGCGCCAAGCAGCTCCTGACCAACCCGCTCGGCGCGATCGACCGGGTGGCCAAGGAGCACTACAGCCGTCCGGCGCTGCTGCCGATCATGGAGGACCGCGGCGGCGAGGCCCCCGGCAAGCCGGCCGGCGTCAAGGCGAGCGGCTCCACCGTGTCCTGGACGCCGTCCGAGGGGGCGCGGGCCTACGCGGTGTACCGGGTGCCGGAGTCGGGCAAGGACTGCCACACCACCGACGCCCGCAACCTGGCGGCCGTGGTGACGACGGCGTCGTACTCGGCCAAGCCGGGCACGTACCTGATCACCTCGCTCGACCGGCAGCACCACGAGAGCAAGCCGGTGAAGGTCAAGGTGGGCTGAGCCGAGGCCCGTCCCGCCACGTTCGTCCGCCGACGCCACGCCGGATCCCCGGCGTGGCGTCGCCGTGTTCCGGGCGGGGAGCTCAGCGGCCGGTCTGCTCCCAGGCGCGGGCCAGGGCGGCGACCGCCTGGTCGAGGAGGGCGGGCGGCAGGGCGAAGCTGAGGCGCAGGCGGTCGCGGTGGCGGCCGTCGGGGGAGAACAGTGAGCCGGGGGCGACGGCCACGCCCTGCTCGCGGGCGACGGCGGCGAACCTGTCGGTGTCGGCGCCCGGCAGCCGCACCCACGCCGACAGGCCGCCCTGGGGGCGTGACCAGGTCCACGACGGCAGGCGCGCGGACAGCGCGGCGGTGAAGTGGTCGCGGCGGCGGGCAAGCTCGGCCAGCCAGGCCGGCACGGGGTCGCCGTCGAGCAGGTCGGCGGCCAGCCGCTGGGAGACGGCGCTGGTGGCCAGGTCGGCGTCGAGCTTGGCCTCCAGCAGCCGGGCCAGCAGCGGCTCGGGGGCGGTGAGCCAGCCCACCCGCAGGCCGCCCCACAACACCTTCGACAACGAGCCCACCGTCACCGTGCCGTGCGGATGGGCCAGGGCCAGCGGCTCCGGAGGCGTCCGGCCGTCGAACACCACGGGCGCGAGGGTCCGGTCCTCCACCAGCGGGACGTCCGCCGCCGCGGCCAGCTCGGCCACGTGCCGCAGGTCGGCCACGCGGCCGGTCGGGTTGTCCACCGGCAGCGCGTACACGGCGGCCGGGCGGTGGCGGGCCAGGGCGTCGCGCACGGCGGCCGGGTCGGTGAGGTCCACGGGGACGGCGTGGGCCCCGGCGCGCCGGAACACGCTGAGCGCGCCTCCGTAGGCCGGGTCGCCGACCAGCACGCGGTCGCCGGGCCGCAGCAGCACCCGGGCCGCCAGGTCGATGCCCTGCTGGGCGCCCGAGGTCACCAGGATCTCGCGGTGCGGCCCGGCGTCCAGGGCGGCCAGGACGGCGCGCAGCCGCGAGTCGCCCATGGCGTCGTAGCCGTGGCCGCTCGGCGCGCGCATCAGGGCGGCGGCGTCCAGCGGGGGCACCGCCAGGTGCGAGGGGTCGGGGACGACCGAGGTCGACAGGTCGGCCAGCACCGCGCCGCCCTGGAGCAGGCCGCCGAACGTCGGGACGCCCAGCACGTACGTGCCGCTGCCGTGCCGGCGTTCGCACAGGCCCTCCTCGCACAGGGCGTTGAAGGCGGCGGCGACCGTCCCGCGGCTGAGCCCGACCGCCTGGGCCAGGTCGCGCTCGGAGGGCAGGCGGGTGCCCGGGGCGATGGCGCCGGTCTGGGCCAGGTCGGTCAGCGCGCCCGCGAGCCGCCGGCTGGCCGTGCCCTCGTGGAGCCGGAGCCGGTCGCGGACCAGGGTGACAAGGTTTTCTTCTCTTCCCACGCCACTATTATCCGGTTACTGTGCCACTTATCAATGAATTGGCCTACATCTTGTGACTGTTGGCGGCCATTTACGGAGAGGAGCGGCACGATGCGCGAGGCCGAGCACATCTGGATGGACGGCGAGCTGGTGCCCTGGGGCGAGGCCCGGGTGCACGTCCTGACGCACGCCCTGCACTACGGCACCGCCGTGCTGGAGGGCACCAGGGCCTTCGACACGCCGGAGGGCCCGGCGGTGTTCCGGTTGGAGGAGCATCTGCGGCGGCTGGCGCGCAGCGCGCGGATCATCGGGATGCCGCTGCCGTACACCTTGGAGGAGCTGCGCGCGGCCACGCTGGCCACGGTCGCGGCCAACGGCCAGTCCTCGTGCTACATCCGCCACCTGGCCCACCGCGGCTACGGCGAGATGGGCGTGGCGGCGCGCGGCTGCCCGACGGTGGTCTCGATCGCGTCCTGGGAGTGGGGCGCGCTGCTGGAGGCGGGCGTGCGGCTGATGACCAGCTCGTGGCAGCGCAACGACCACCGGGTGACGCCGACCGCGGCCAAGGCCACCGGCCCCTACCTGAACTCGGTGATGGCCAAGTCCGAGGCCATGCAGGCGGGCTTCGACGAGGCGGTGCTGCTGAACGCGGCCGGCAACGTCAGCGAGTGCACCGGCGCCAACGTCTTCGTGGTGCGCGACGGCGTGCTGACCACGCCTCCGCCGCACGCCGGCGCGCTGGAGGGCATCACGCAGGACACCGTCGCGCGGCTGGCCGCCGACCTGGGGCTGACGGTCACCAGGGAGGATCTGCTGCGCACCGACCTGTACACGGCCGACGAGATGTTCGTCTGCGGCACGGCGGCCGGGATCGTGCACGTCAGCGCGATCGATCACTGCGAGTTCGGCGGCCCCGGACCGGTCACCGGCAAGCTGGCCGACGCCTACGAGGCCGCCGTGCACGGGCGCGACGACCGCTACCGCCACTGGCTCACCCCCGTGCGCGGCTGACGGACCGCGCCCGCCGCCGCCCGTGAGAAGGTAGGGGAATCGGTGGCGCCGGATCGCGACGTGCTCTAGCGTGCCACGGACGTCATCGATCGCGGGAGGTCGTCGGGGTGAGGCGCGCGCTCGTGGTGCTGGCCGTTCTGGCCGGTTCCGTACTGCTCGGCCTGCAGGGCACGGCCACGGCCGGCGGCTCGGCTCCCGGCGCGGGCAGGGTGGCGCTCATCGGCGTCTCCGCCCTCAGCTGGGACGACGTCAACCAGGCCGACGCCCCCAACCTGTGGGAGCTGACGCGCGGCAGCGCGATCGGCTCGCTGTCGGTGCGCACGGTCAGCAACATCACCTGCCCCTACGACGGCTGGCTCACGGTGTCGGCCGGCACCAGGTCGGCCGCCGGATACGCCTGCGGCGCGCCTCCCGCCCCCGAGACCCGGGGCGCGGGCGCGGTCATCCCCGACTACCGCTACCTCATCGACGTGGCCGGGCAGCGCAACGCCGGCACGCTGGGCGAGGCGCTGAAGGCCGCGGGCCGGTGCTCGATCGCGATCGGCCCCGGCGCCGCGCTCGCGCTGGCCGACCGGCAGGGCGCGGTGCAGCGCTACCACGCCTCCCCGCTCCAGGTCCGCACGGCCGACCTGGAGCAGTGCCCGCTGATCGCCATGGACGTCGACGACCTCGTCCACCCCTACCTGGCCGGCGGCAAGCTGCCCAAGGTGCCCGAGCAGCTCGGCCCGAAGGAGCGCCGCGACGCGCTGCGCCTGGCCGACGCCAAGGCCGGCGCGCTGCTGTCGATCCTGCCGCCCGGCACCACCGTGCTGCTCGCCGGCCTGTCCGACCACGGTTCCGTGCCGCACCTGCGGGTGGCCGCGCTGCGTGAGCCGGGGGCGCAGGGTCGGTTGCTGGGCGCGGCCTCCACCCGCCGCGCCGACATCTCGATCCTGCCCGACCTGACCGCGACCGTGCTGGCCCGGCTCGGCGTGCCGGCGCCGGCCACGGTCGTCGGGGTGCCGCTGCAGCTCGGCGACGCCGGTGCGACGATCGACCGGCTGCGCCGGGCCGACGCGACGGCGCAGGCCATCCGGTCGGTCAAGGGCGTCTACTTCACCGTCGTGGCGGTGTTGCAGGTGCTGTTCTATGTGGTCGCGTTCCTGCTGCTGCGGCGGCGCAAGGGCCTGTCGCCGGTGCGCCTGGCCGCGGTCGCGCTGGCCGCCCTGCCGGTCTCCAGCTACCTGGTCAACCTGCTGCCCTGGTCCACCCTGCCGCAACTGGTCGCCGGGGTGCTGGGCTGGGTCGTCGTGGTCACCGCGCTGGCCTTCGGCGGGCCCTGGCGGCGCCGTCCGCTCGGCCCGCTCGCCGTGGTGGCCGGCATCACCGCGCTCACACTCGCCGGCGACCTGCTGACGGGCACGACGTTGCAGCTCAACAGCGTCATGGGCTACAGCGCCGAGGTCGGGGCCCGCTACTACGGCCTGGGCAACATCCCGTTCGCGCTGCTGGCCACCGGCACGCTGCTGGCCACCACCGTGATCGCCCACCGCTGGCCGGGGCGGCCGGGGGTGGCCGCGATCGTGGTGCTCGGGGCGTTCGCGATGGTGCTGGGCGGCTCGGGCATGGGCAGCGACTTCGGCGGCGTGATCGCGTTCGTGCCGGGCATCGCGGTGACCGCGCTGCTGGTGGCCGGCAAGCGGGTGTCGATCGTGAAGCTGGGTGCGTTCTGCGTGGCCGGGGCGGTGATCGTGATGACGTTCGCCGTGCTCAACTACCTGCGTCCGCCCGACGAGCAGACGCACCTGGGCAGGTTCGTGGGCCAGGTGCTCAGCGGCGAGGCGTTCGAGGTGATCTTCCGTAAGCTCCAGGCCATGCTGGCCACGCTGCTCAGCCCCAACCTCATGCCCATCGTGATCGCGGCCGTGGCCTTCCTCGTCTACGCGATCCTGCGGCCCGAGCAGGCCAGCGCGGGCGTGGTGCCCGCGGCGTTCCGCCACTCCCCCGCCCTGCGGGCCGGGCTGATCGGCACTCTGGTCAGCGGGGTGATCGGGATGCTGGTCAACGACTCGGGCGCCGCGGTGTTGTCGATGGCTCTGGCGCTGGCCGTGCCGCTGCTGCTCGCGGCGGGCATCGGCGCGCTCGGCCGCGAACACCCGGCCGAGGCCGCCGCCCCTGCCCACCTGGCCCACGCCGGCGACTGACGCCTCGGGCGGCGGGCCCGGGATCGACGCCGCCGACCGGCGCCTCAGGCCGGCGCCGCGACCGGTGTCGTCAGTCCGCCCAGGCGTCGGCCAGGAGTTGCCGGGTGTCGTGCAGGAGCTGGGGCAGCACCTTCGTCTGGGCCACGACCGGCATGAAGTTCGTGTCGCCGCCCCACCTCGGCACGACGTGCTGGTGCAGGTGGGCGGCGATGCCGGCGCCCGCGACCTGGCCCAGGTTCATGCCCACGTTGAAGCCCTGCGCGCCGCTGGCCTTGCGCAGCGCGCGCAGCGACCGCTGGGTGAACTCGCCCAGCTCGGCGACCTCGGCCTGGGTCAGCTCGTCGTAGCCGGACACGTGCCGGAAGGGCACGACCATCAGGTGGCCGGAGTTGTAGGGGTAGAGGTTGAGGACGGCGTAGACGACCTCTCCCCTGGCCACGATCAGGCCGTCCTCGTCGCTCATCCGGGGGATCTCGTCGAACGGGCAGCCGTCGCCCGGCCCGGTGCCCGTCGGCTTGTTCTCGCCCTTGATGTAGGCCATGCGATGCGGGGTCCACAGCCGCTGGAAGTTGTCGGGCTCCCCGGCTCCTGCCTGATCGTGCATACCAAGCAGCATAGGACCCCGCGCCGAGGGGCCGCTCTTCCGGCGTGATCCGCCGCCCTCCGCGACGGGCCTAAGGTGAGGGCATGGCACAGCGACTCGACCCCATGCCCGCCGACTGGCAGCGCGCCCTGGCCGTCGTGGCCCACCCCGACGACCTGGAGTACGGCTGCGCCTCCGCCGTCGCCACCTGGACCGACGCCGGGCGCGAGGTCTCCTACCTGATCGCCACCCGCGGCGAGGCGGGCATCGACACGCTCGACCCCGCCGCGTGCGGGCCGGTGCGCGAGCGCGAGGAGCGGGCCAGCGCCGCCGTGGTGGGGGTGACCACCGTGGAGTTCCTCGACCACGCCGACGGGGTCGTCGAGTACGGGACGGCGCTCAGGAGGGACATCGCCGCCGCCATCCGCAGGCACCGTCCGGAGCTGGTGATCACCCTCAACCCCGACGACACGTGGGGCGGCACGTACTGGAACACGCCCGACCACCGGGCGGTGGGCCGGGCCGTGCTGGACGCCGCCGGAGACGCCGGAAATCGCTGGATATTTCCCGACACCGACGCCGCCCCCTGGAACGGCGTGCGCTGGGTCGCCGTCGCCGGCTCCAACTCCCCCACCCACGCCGTGGACGTCACCGACGGGCTGGAGCGGGGCGTGCGCTCGCTGCTGGAGCACCGCGCCTACATCGAGGCCCTGACCGACCAGGCCCCGGAGGTCTACGCCCGCGAGCTGATCGAGGGCTCCGCGCGGGAGGCCGCCGAACGCTTCGACGGCCGCCCGGCGGTCGCCTTCCGCCTGTTCCCCCGCTGACACCCGGCCGACGCTGACACCCGGCCGACGCTGACCTCCGGCCGGCGCTGACACCCGGCCGGGGCCTGGGCCGCCCGGAGAACGGCTCAGGCCCGGCAGGCCGGGAAGGCTCGCCGGGCCTGGAGCGGCGGGTCAGACCTGGACGCGGCGTTCCACGGCGTTGACGATCTCGGCGATGGCCTCCTCGACGGGCACGCCGTTCTTCTGCTCGCCGTTGCGGTAACGGAAGGACACCGCGCCGTTGGCGATGTCGTCGTCACCGGCCAGCAGCATGTACGGGACCTTCGCCTTCTGGGCGTTGCGGATCTTCTTCTGCATGCGGTCGTCGGCCGCGTCGACCTCGACCCTGATGCCCCGCTCGCGCAGCCGCTTGGCGACGTCCTGGAGGTAGGGCACGTGGGCGTCGGCGATCGGGATGCCGACCACCTGCACCGGCGCCAGCCACGCGGGGAACGCCCCGGCGTAGTGCTCGACCAGGACGCCGAAGAAACGCTCGACCGAGCCGAACAGCGCCCGGTGGATCATGACCGGCTGCTGCCGGGAGCCGTCGGCCGCCTGGTACTGCAGGTCGAACAGCTCGGGCAGGTTGAAGTCGAGCTGGATGGTGGACATCTGCCAGGTGCGGCCGATGGCGTCGCGCACCTGGACGGAGATCTTCGGCCCGTAGAAGGCCGCGCCACCCGGGTCCATCACCAGGTGGAGGTTCTCGGCCTCGGCCACCTCGCGCAGGGTGGTGGTGGCCTCCTCCCACACCTCGTCGGAGCCGACGAACTTCTCCGGGTCCTTGGTGGACAGTTCGAGGTAGAAGTCCTCCAGGCCGTAGTCGCGCAGCAGGTCGAGGACGAAGCGCAGCAGCGAGGTCAGCTCGTCGCGCATCTGCTCGCGGCTGCAGTAGATGTGGGCGTCGTCCTGGGTCAGGCCGCGCACCCGGGTCAGGCCGTGGACCACGCCGGACTTCTCGTAGCGGTAGACCGTGCCGAACTCGAACAGCCGCAGCGGCAGCTCGCGGTAGGACCGCCCGCGCGCCCTGAAGATCAGGTTGTGCATCGGGCAGTTCATCGGCTTGAGGTAGTAGCGGGCACCCTCCAGCTCCATGGGCGGGAACATCCCGTCCTTGTACCAGTCGAGGTGGCCCGAGACCTGGTAGAGGTTCTCCTTGGTGATGTGCGGGGTGTTGACGAACTCGTAGCCGGCCTCCTCGTGCCTGCGCCGCGAGTAGTCCTCCATCACCTTGCGGATCACGCCGCCCTTGGGGTGGAAGACCGCCAGGCCCGAGCCCAGCTCGTCGGGGAAGGAGAACAGGTCGAGCTCGGCGCCGAGCCTGCGGTGATCGCGCCGCTCGGCCTCCTCCAGCATCTTCAGGTATTCGTCCTGCTTGTCGCGGGACTCCCAGGCGGTGCCGTAGATGCGCTGGAGCTGCGGGTTCTTCTCGCTGCCGCGCCAGTAGGCACCGCCGGAGCGCATGAGCTTGAACGCCGGGATCGACCGGGTGGAGGGCACGTGCGGCCCCCGGCACAGGTCCTTCCAGCACAGCTCGCCGGTCTTGGCGTCGAGGTTGTCGTAGATCGTGAGCTGCCCGGCCCCGACCTCGACGCTCTCCTCGTCGGCCGCGCCGCCCTTGAGCCCGATCAGCTCCAGCTTGTACGGCTCGCCGGCCAGCTCCTCGCGCGCCTCGTCGTCGCTGACGGCCCGGCGGGAGAACAGCTGCCCCTGCTTGACGATCTCCCGCATGCGCTTCTCGACGCGCTTGAGGTCGTCGGGGTTGAACGCCTGCTTGACGTCGAAGTCGTAGTAGAAGCCGTTCTCCACGGGCGGGCCGATGCCCAGCTTGGCCTCGGGGAACAGCTCCTGCACCGCCTGCGCCATGACGTGCGCGGTGGAGTGGCGGACGATGGCCCGGCCGTCTTCGCTGGAGACCTCGATCGGCTCGACCACGTCGTCCTGGGCCAGCGGGTGGGCGAGGTCGCGCGGCTCGCCGTTGACCCGGGCCGCGATGACGGTGCGGCCGTCGGCCTCCAGCGCCTCACCGGCCGTCGTGCCGGCCGCGACCACACGCTCGGCTCCGGCGAGGGTGATGCGTAGCTCGGCTGACACGGTGTCTCCCTTGGATCGCGCTCGATGTGCGGCACCGAGGCTGGTTCGATGGTGAACACCGATGCTATCGCGGGTGAAACCCCAGCCTTGTCAGGTCCTGGCGGGTGCCATGGAAGATGTTCCGGTCGAGCGGACTGCTGGCATATTGGTGGATTGTCCAGTCGCGCCACGGCGGCGGCACGAGGGGTTCGCCGCGCGGCCTCTCGGGGGAGGCGATCCACAGCGGGTAGTCGGCCAGGCCGGCGCAGTTCCCCGAGCGGGCGAACCAGTGGAAGGTGTAGATGAAGGGCCGCAGGCCGGCGTGCCGCTCGACGTGGTGGCACCAGCGGCGCGCGTACCTGGCGACCTGCTCGGGGCGCTGCCCGTCGCCGGTCTCCAGGTCGAGCGCCACCAGGTCGCCCCTGCGCAGGCCGCCGGCCGATCTGAGCACCGCCAAGAAGTGCCGGGCGTGCTCGATCGGGTCGCCCTTGGGCCGGGCGAAGTGGTACGCCCCGCACACCAGCCAGCTCTCGCGCATTCCTGACCAGTTGCGGGCGAACCACCGGTCGGTCCAGTCGCCGCCCTCGGTGGCCTTGGCGAAGGCGAAGGAGACTCCGGCCTCGGCGTGACCGGCCCAGTCGACGGAGCCCTGCCAGTTCGACACGTCTATGCCATGCAGCAAGCGCTTCACCTTGCCGGAGTTTATTGAGATGCCCCCCTATGAACCCTTCGACGCGCCGATGAGCAGCTCACGGGTGCGTTCCCGCTCGGCGAACGTCGCGCCGACGAAGTCGGTCACCCCGGCCTGGCGCAGCCGTTCGAGCTGGGCGAGCACGGACTCCTCGTCGCCGACCACCGCGACGTTCCCGGGCCCGGCGGCGCCCTCGCGGTCGAGCATGGCCCGGTAGGAGGGCAGCGTGCCGTAGACGGCGAAGATCTCGTTGGCGCGCTCGACGGCCGCGGCGGAGTCGTCGGTGACGCAGACGGGCAGCGCGCAGACGATCCGCGGCGCCGGGCGGCCCGCCTCCGCGGCGGCGGCGGTGATGGTCGGGGCGACGTGCTCGGCCACCGTCTTCGGGCCGGTCATCCACAGCACCGTGCCGTCGGCCACCGTACCGGCCAGCTTCAGCATGCGCGGGCCGAGGGCGGCGATGAGCACCGGGAAGCCCGCGCCCGGCGTGGTGAGCCGCACGTCGGCCCTGATCGTCTCGCCCGCCGCCTTGACCTGCTCGCCCCGGCTGGCCGGGAGCAGCACGTCGAGGTACTCCTTCATGTGGCGGTAGGGGCGCTCGAAGCTGAGACCGAACATGTGCTCGATGACGACCTGGTGCGACAGGCCGATGCCGAGGGCCAGCCGGCCGCCGAGCGCGGCGTTGGCCGTCATCGCCTGCTGGGCCAGGGCCGCCGGGTGCCGCGGGTAGGTGGGCACGACGGAGGTGCCGAGCTCGATGCCGGGCACCTGGGAGCCGGCCACGGCCAGCGCGGTGAGGGCGTCGAGGCCGAAGATGTGGGACAGCCAGGCGGAGGCGAAGCCGTCCTCGGCCGCCTGGGCGATCTCGTCGCGGAGCGCGCCGAGCGGGTCGGGCCCTTGCCGTTCATTCAGGAAATATCCGAAACGCATGGAAACAGAACTCCGTTCTGGAGGCAGACGCGCCTGTATCTTCCCACGCCGCCGGGCGCGCTCACCCGTACGAAGGGGGCGGATTTGTAAAGTGGCCTCATGACGCACGATCGCGCAGGACAGCCCGCCCAGCCCGCCGACCTGGTCGACGTCGCCCGGCTGGTGACCTCCTACTACGCCCTGCACCCCGACCCCGCCGAGGTGGCGCAGCGGGTGGCGTTCGGCACGTCGGGCCACCGCGGGTCCTCGCTGCGGACGGCCTTCAACGAGGACCACATCCTGGCCACCAGCCAGGCCATCTGCGAATACCGCGCCTCCCAGGGCACCGACGGGCCGCTGTTCCTGGGCATCGACACGCACGCGCTGTCCGAGCCCGCCCGCGTGTCGGCGCTGGAGGTGCTCGCGGCCAACGGGGTCGAGGTGCTGATCGACTCCCGCGACGGCTACACGCCGACCCCCGCCGTCTCGCACGCCGTCCTGCGGCACAACCGGGGCCGCACGTCCGGGCTCGCCGACGGCGTGGTGGTGACGCCGTCGCACAACCCGCCCTCCGACGGCGGCTTCAAGTACAACCCGCCGCACGGCGGCCCCGCCGACACCGACGCCACCTCCTGGATCCAGGACCGCGCCAACCAGCTGCTGGCCGACGGCATGAAGGGCGTGTCCAGGATCTCCTACGCCAAGGCCCTCGACGCGGCCGGCCGCTACGACTTCCTCGGCGCGTACGTCGACGACCTGCCGTCCGTGGTGGACCTCGACGCGATCAGGTCGGCCGGGGTGCGCATCGGGGCCGACCCGCTGGGCGGGGCGAGCGTGGCCTACTGGGGCGAGATCGCCGAGCGCCACCGCCTCGACCTGACCGTGGTCAACCCGCTGGTCGACCCCACCTGGCGGTTCATGACGCTCGACTGGGACGGCAAGATCCGCATGGACTGCTCGTCGCCGTACGCGATGGCGTCGCTGATCGCCCAGCGCGACAGGTACGACATCGCCACCGGCAACGACGCCGACGCCGACCGCCACGGCGTCGTCACCCCCGACGGCCTGATGAACCCCAACCACTACCTGGCCGTCGCCATCTCCTACCTGTACGCCCACCGCGAAGGCTGGCCCGCCGCGGCGGGGGTCGGCAAGACGATGGTGAGCAGCGGCGTCATCGACCGGGTCGCCGCCTCGCTCGACCGGCGCCTCTATGAGGTGCCCGTCGGTTTCAAGTGGTTCGTCCCCGGGCTGCTCGACGGCTCCCTCGGGTTCGGCGGCGAGGAGAGCGCCGGGGCCTCGTTCCTGCGGCGCGACGGCTCCCCCTGGTCCACCGACAAGGACGGTCTCATCCTCGCCCTGCTGGCCTCGGAGATCCTGGCCGTGACCGGCGAGTCGCCGAGCGCGCACTACCGCCGCCTGACCGAGCGGTTCGGCGAGCCCGCCTACGCCCGGGTCGACGCGCCCGCCACCCGCGAGGAGAAGGCGGTGCTGGCCAAGCTGTCGGCCGACCAGGTGACGGCGTCGTCGCTGGCCGGCGAGCCGATCACGGCGGTGCAGACCGCGGCCCCCGGCAACGGCGCGGCGCTCGGCGGCGTGAAGGTCTCGACCGAGAACGCCTGGTTCGCCGCCCGCCCGTCGGGCACCGAGGACGTCTACAAGATCTACGCCGAGTCCTTCAAGGGCCCCGACCACCTGGCCAAGGTGCAGGAGGAGGCCCGTTCGCTGGTCTCGGCCGCGCTGGGCTGAGCGGCTGGGCGACTGAGCGACTGAGCGGCTGGGCGGCTGAGCGGCTGGGCGGCTGAGCGGCTGAGCGGCTGGGCGGCTCAGCGGGGCAGTTCGCGGGCGGTGGCGGTGGGCATGCCGGTGCGCCCGAGGTCGGCGTGCCGGCCCGCCAGCACGCCCGCGCGGTAGCCCGTGCCGCTGGTCGTCGGGACGGACATGCGGATGCGCGGATAGTGGGCGGCCACCGCCAGGTCGACCTCGGCCCGGCGGTCGGCCAGCATCAGCGCGGTGCCGGCCCCGGCGGCCTCGGCCTCGGTCGCGGCGCGCGACTCGGCCTCGCGCAGCAGCCGGTACACCTCGTCGGTGAACCCCAGCAGCCACGAGCGCCGGTAGGCCCGCGCGGCGGCGAGCTCGCCCGGCGGCCGTACGCGGGCCAGGCCGGAGGCCATCTGCAGCAGCAGCGACGTGGCCAGCACGTCGGCGCGTTCGAGGTCGGCGGCGAAGCCGAACACGTGCACCCGCTGGCCGCCGTCGCCGCGGCCGATCAGCAGCGGGCGGCAGCGGACGGCCTCGGCCACCAGGCTGACCAGGCGGGCCTTCTCCCTGGCCCACGGGGCGGGCAGGGTGACGATCCGGTCGCCGGGGGTCTGGCGGGCGCCGGGCGGCGGGAGGGTGTCGATGCCGTACTTGGCCATCAGGGCGGAGGCGGCCGCCAGGAAGGTGGCCCGCTCGTGCTCGTTGTCCGTGCGTTCGGCCTTGGCCAGGAGTTTCCTGACGCGTTCGAGCGTGCGCTCCCGCAACCCCGAGCTCCCCCTACTTGGCCAGCACCCGCCCGTCGTCGGCGATGGCCGGGAAGGCGCCGGTGTCGACGATGCCGTGCTGCTGGTACAGAGCCTCGATCAGGGCGTGCGCCTGCGGCTCCAGCTTCCACAGGGCACGATACTCGCGCGCGGTGGCCAGCGGGACGCCGATCTCCTGGGCGATGTCCACCGAGCGCGGCACGATGCGCTTGGCGATCTGCCGGTCCCAGAACTCGCGGGCGGCCCTGATCTGGGCGGCGCGCTGGGCGGTGTCGACGACCTGGGGGGTGGCGTCGAACACCTCGACGTCCTCGTCCTCGTCCTCGACGAGCTGGGCCAGCGCGGGCGGCAGCGCCGGGCGGGCGGGCACGGGACGGTGGTCGGCCTCCGGCTCCCACGGCACGCGCGGGTCGGCGTCGATGAGCGCGGTGGTGTTGTACAGGGCGGCGATCTGGGCCAGCAGCGCCTCCTGACGCTGCTGGTCGACGGCCAGCCCGGTGTGCTCGACGGCCTGGTCCATGGCCTTGTCGAGCCTGGCCAGCGCGCCGCGCATCTTGCGCTCGGAGGCGCCGCTGTCGCGCAGCGCCTTGGCGCGCTTGGCGGCCAGGGCGACGCGGGTGAGCCGGCGGTGGGCGTCGACCTCGGAGGCGGTGCGGTCGCTGACCTCGGCCAGGCCCATGCGGACGAGCAGGCGTTCGGGGGTCAGGCGCCAGTTGATGCGGCCGGTGCCGCGGATGCGGTGGCGTTCGATGGCCATGCCGCGTTCCCAGAGCCAGGCGGCGACCAGCGGGGCGGCCAGGCGGAAGACGGCCTCGGGGAGGCTGCGGGCGTCCATGCTGGACAGGACGGCGGTCAGGCAGGTCAGCGCCCAGACCGCGATGCCGTCGATGCCGGCGGAGAAGTTCTCCCGCATGTTGCGGCGGGCGCGGACGGCCGAGGTGATGATGGCGACCTCGATGAAGGCGAACAGCAGCAGCCGGAGCGGTCCGTCCAGGCCCAGCACGTCCCCGGAGAAGCGCCACATGCCCTGGGCGGACACGCCGGTGGCGATGGAGGCGGCGACGACGGTGAGCACGTCCTCGACGGGACGGGGGGCGACGTAGCGGGCGAATAACCAGGTGCCCGCGCGCCAGGCCATCCGGAGCACCAGGAACGCCAGCACGAGCCCGGCCAGGCCCAGCAGGGCGATGACGGCGGTGGCGAACGGCTTCTCGGCGACGAAGGCTGCTATTTCCTCAAAAGTCGGCATCAGTCACTATCCGCGAGGCTCAACTCCAGCTTGTCTTGGGACGAGATCATCGCAGACTGTCGCCCCCTTGTACGCCAAACGCCACCGATTTCCCCTGTCTCCCACCGGTTCCTGTGACACACGCCGTACCAGAAGGGGGTTGTGGCTAGTCGGCGGCCCGCGACCCGGCGCACAATGAGGCGCACCCCGGCCTCCCGCACGGCCTCCCGCACGGCCTCCCGCACGGGATCACGCGGCGGGCGGCCGGACGCGCGGCCAGATGGACGATCGGGCGGGTGGCCAGGTGGGACGTGAGAGTGAGCGGCAATTTCGTCCTTTCGGAGGGCAACAGCCGCCTGTCCGGATGGGACCATCTACCGAGGGATTTATCCCAACATAGTGCGATGTATCCCAGCAGGACGGATATCCATGTCTGACTCAGAGTTCCCCTTCGTCCAGTTCATGCGCGAGGACTTCGACCCGGTCGCCGAGCTCGGCCGCATCCGGGCCGAGCACGCCGTCTTCCCCATGAAGATCCCCGGCGACCAGACCGTGCACCTGGTCACGCGCTGGGAGGACGTACGCGGTGTGCTCGGCGACCACGAGCGGTTCAGCAACGACTTCGCCGGCATCTCCGGCCTGGGCTCCAACCAGGAGGACCCCGGCGGCCTCGGCTTCCGGGACCCGCCCGAGCACACGCGGCTGCGCAAGTACCTGACCCCCGAGTTCACCATGCGCCGCCTGCGCCGGCTGGAGCCGCGCATCGAGGCGATGGTCGAGGAGCACCTGGACCGCATCGAGGCCAAGGGCCCGCCCGCGGACCTGGTCGAGGACTTCGCGCTGCCGATCCCGTCGCTGGTGGTGTGCGAGCTGCTCGGCGTCCCGTACGAGGAGCGCGCCGACTTCGTCAGGATCAGCAAGGACCGGTTCGACCTGTCGGCCGGCCCCGAGGCGTCCCTGCAGGCGATCAACGACGCGATGGCGTACCTGGTGGACCTGGTCGCCCGCGAGCGGCGCGACCCCGGCGAGGGCCTGCTCGGCCAGCTCCTGCGCGAGCACGGCGACGACCTCGACGACCGCACGCTGGCCAGCATGTCCGACGGCCTGCTCACCGGCGGCCACGACACCAGCACCAGCATGCTCGCCCTCGGCGCGCTCTGGCTCATGCGCCACCCCGAGCAGGCCGCCAAGGTGCGCGAAGTGGACGGCTACGTCAACGACGTCGTCGAGGAGCTGCTGCGCTACATGACGGTCGTGCAGGTGGCCTTCCCGCGCTTCGCCCGCGAGGACCTGGAGCTGCACGGCGTGCCGATCAAGAAGGGTGAGATGGTGCTGTGCTCGCTGACCGGCGCCAACCGCGACCCCTCGCTGGGCCCCGACATGGACGAGGTGCGTCCGGGCCGCGAGACCGCCCGCTCGCACCTGGCCTTCGGCCACGGCATCCACCGCTGCATCGGCGCGCCGCTCGCCCAGATGGAGATGCGCATCGCCTTCCCCGCCCTGCTGCGCCGCTTCCCGGACCTGCACGTCTCGGGCGAGGTGCCGTTCAGGGAGCTGGCCATCGTGTACGGGGTCAAGGAGCTACCCGTCGCCTGGTAGAGCGGTTACGTTCACAGTGTGAACGAGCCCGTCATCGATCTGGCCTCGATCCGCGCCGTGGTGTTCGACATCGACGGCGTGGTCACCGACACCGCCCGGGTGCACGCGGCCGCCTGGAAACACGTCTTCGACGCCTTCCTGCGCGGCCGCTGCGACCCGTTCGACGTCCGTGACGACTACCTCCGGCACGTCGACGGCCGGCCGCGGCTCGACGGCGTGCGCACCTTCCTCGCCGCGCGCGGCCTCACCGTGCCAGAAACCGTGCCCGAAGGCGGTCCCGACGACGAGCCGGGCGCGCCCACCGTGCACGGGCTCGGCCTGGCCAAGGACCAGATCTTCCTCGCGCAGGTGGACAAGTACGGCGTGGCCGCCTTCCCCGCCACCGTGGCCCTGCTGCACGAGCTGCGCCACCGGGGCGCCCGCACGGCCGCCGTCTCGGCCAGCCTGCACGGCCGCCGGCTGGTCACCGCCGCGGGCGTGGCGCACCTGTTCGACCTGGTCGTGGACGGCGGCGACGCGGCCCTGATGAACCTGCCGGGCAAGCCGGACCCCGCCCTGTTCCTGGAGGCCGTGCGCCGCCTGGCGCTGCCCGCCGGACGGGCCGCCGTGGTGGACGCGGCGCTGCCGGGCGTCCAGGCGGGCGGCAAGGGCGGATTCGGGCTGGTCGTGGCGGTCACCCGGGACGGTCCGGGCGACGTCGCCGCGCTGGCCGGGCACGGCGCGCACGTCGTGGTGCCCGATCTGGGCGAGCTGGGCGTGCGCGGCAGGGTCCTACCCTTGAGGGCGTGACGGTTCTGATCGATCCCCCCGACTGGCCGGGGCCGCGCGGCCTGATGTGGTCGCACCTGGTGAGCGACAGCTCGCTGGAGGAGCTTCACGCGTTCGCGGCCCGGCTCGGGGTGCCGGGCCGGGCCTTCGACCGGGACCACTACGACGTCCCGGAGACCGTGCACGCGCGGGCGGTGTCGCTGGGCGCCGAGCCGGTCAGCTCGCGCGAGCTGCTGCGCCGCCTGATCGCCGCCGGTCTGCGCCGCCGCAAGCGCCACGACGCCGGCGCGCCCTAGTCTCCCGCGAGGCGGGCCAGCTCGGCGGTCATGTTGGCGCGGGCGGGTTCCTCCCACAGCTCGCGGGCCCGGTCCGTGCGGTAGAGCCGCGGCGCGGCCAGCAGCCTGCGCAGCACCTGCGCGCGGCCCCGCCGGAACAGGTCGTCGGGCACGTGCGCGTACTCGCGGCGGATGTCGGCGGCGTAGGCGTCGTAGCCGGGACGGCCCAGCACGGCCAGGTCGGCGTCGCACAGCACGGCCCCGTCGCGGTCGCCGGCGGCCACCGTGTCGTGGGCGGCGGTCAGGCGGACCAGCCGGGCGGTCGCGGCGATCCGGCCGGGCGGCACCCCGCAGCGGGGCAGGCGCGCCTGGGCGAGCTGGGCGCTGCGCTCCTCGTCCCAGCCGGGCCTGCCGTCGTAGACGGCGTCGTGGAACCAGGCGGCCAGGCGCACGGCGGCGAGGTCGGCGGCCTCCCCGGCCAGGTCGTCGACGGCGGCCAGCACGGCGGCGAGATGGGCGAGGGTGTGGTAGCGGCGGTGGGGCTCGGCCCAGCGGGCGATCAGCTCGGCGCCGGCGGCCCGCGCGGCCGGGGAGCCGCCCGCGAGCGCGAGCCACCCGGCGGCGAGCCGGGCCTTCGACGCGGGGTCCGGGCTGTCGTCGATCATGCCTCCACCGTAGTGGCCGGGGCGGTGCGTCCCGGCTTTGTGTCCTTGAATACACCCGGTATTTACCCGGCTGTCCCACCGCTCTGCCTCTCCGTACGGGGACCTGGTTCCCCCCGGAAAGGAGACAGCGACATGGCGACCGGTGAGTTCCAGGTGATGAAGGTTCCGGCCGAGCAGTTGAGCGGCGTGCTGCACGGTCAGGTTGTGGACCCGGGCGCCCAGCCCACGAACGTCGTGAGATGCGGCGAGGGCTGGACCGTTGACGTGAGCTGGGAGGTCGCCGGCGAGCTGGTCGACTGGCTGGCGGGGCGGTGGCATGTGGAGATCATCGCCGACCTGCTGGGAGGTGGTGAGACCCGTCATCCCTCGCCTCCCGTGGAGATGACGTTCACCCCTGGCTCGGGACGGTACACCGCGTCGGTCCCGATGCGCGGCCAGCTCGGCCCGGGCACCTATGACCTGGTGGTCAACCTCACCACGACGACAGCCGCCGGCTCCGCGGGGGCGCTCGGCGGCTTCGTCGTGATCAGCAAGATATCGGTGCAGGAGTAGCCGGCCGCCGCCCCGGGCCCCTCCCGGGGCGGCGGGCGCTCCGGCGAGGGCTCGGATCGCCCTGCAACCGCACCGCAAGTCACCCGCCCTACGCTCCGGGCGGCGGTCACGGGGAAAGCGGGACCGCCGCCCTGTATCTCACGTCACCGGACGCGCTCTGACCCGGTGAGGATCGACGGTCCCAGGGGGGACCACTGACGGGAGACCTCATGTCCGAAGTGGAACAAGCGCTTGCGCCAGGCGCTCCGATGACGGCGGACGACGTGCTGCGCATCGCCGCCTGCAAGGACAGGAACCCTGCGCTTGAGGCCATGGTCATCGCCCATGGCTACCACCGTGTCGCCGGGGACCTCGCCCAGCACCTGGGCCAGGACGCGACCAACTGGTACTGCTACGCCAAATGGACCTCCAAGGCGGTCGCCGAGAGCCTCGACCTGACTCCGGGCTCGCCCTTCCTGACCGGTTTCGGCGACCGGCTGCACGTGCCCGCGCGCCTGCGCCGTCTGTTCCGCGCCATGTTGCTGACCCTGCTCGGCCCCAGCTACCAGCTCGGGCTGGCGCTGGCCAACCGGGCGATCTTCCTGGAGACCGCCAGCCTGGCGGCCAACCTGTGGAACGGCACGCCCGACTGCTACGTCAAGGTGAGCCCGCAGTCGGAGAACACGCCGATGCCGCCGGAGTTCCTGTCCGGGCTGCTGGAGGAGGCCGACGAGCGCTACCTGCGGGACGCCGCCCTGCTGCTGCGGCAGGCGCACGCGGCCACCGACCCCGACGAGCGGGCCGAGCTGATGTTCGGGGCCAGTGTGGCGCTGTCGGCGTACGAGCAGAAGCGCGCGCAGAAGGCTCTGGAGCTGGTGCTGTACCGGCCGGTGCGGTGGCTGACCCGGATGTCGTGGCGGTCGCTGCGCTCGCTGGTGACCCGGCGGCCCTACCCGCGCTTCCCGCTGTTCAGCGCCCGGCACGAGGACCAGCCGTGGCTGACGCGCGTGCTGGAGGCCAAGTGGTCCTCGCTGTACACCCGTCACCTGTTCGCCGTGCGCACGCCGCTCAGCGACGTCAGGGTCGGCCGGCCGCTGGCCCCGCCGCCGGGCGTGGACATGGCGCTCGCCTGGCGGCCGATCAGGAACGAGAAGGTGCGCAAGCTCGCCGAGGAGTTCATCCCGGACGACGTCGAGCAGGCCACGGCCGGGGTGACCGACTGGGTGTCCTACCCCGACCGCATGCGCTTCATCGTCGGCTACTTCCGCACCTACCAGCGGGTGGGCGCGCTCTACGACCCGCCGTTCGGGCCGGAGCTCACCGCGGCCCTGGAGGCGGAGACGGCCCGCGGCACGCTGCCGGAGCCGGTCCCCGAGGCTCCGCGGGCCGACCGGCTGCTCCCCGGGACGCGGCGCAAGATGTACGCCTTCCCCGAGGAGACCGATCCCGACGCCTACGAGATGGCGCGCTTCGACTTCGAGCCCTTCCTGGAGGCGATCCCTCTTGACCGGTCAGGAAACTAGGACTCAGTCCAGGAAGTCCCTGGTGATCTCGCGGTCCTGCAGCAGCCCGCGCAGCCTGGCGAAGCAGCGGGCGCGGGTGGGGCCGATGCTGCCGACCGGCCGGCCCAGCCGGCGGGCGACGTCCACGTAGTGCGGCTCGGAGGTTTCCGTGAGTGCTCGAAACAGCACGCGCTGGGCCGCGGGCAGCTCCTCGACCAGCTCCTCCAGCGTGCCGGCCAGCCAGATCCTGGCCAGTTCCCTGTCCACGTCGTCCGTGCTGCCGAGCGTGTCGAGGTCGGGCGTGCAGATCTCCCGGGTGCGCCTGGTCAGCTTCAGGCACTCGCGGAAGGCGATCGTGGCCAGCCAGCCGGGCATGCGCTGGGGGTCCTCGACGCTCTTGAGGTTCTGCCAGGCCAGCAACCAGGTGGTCTGGAGCACGTCCTGGGCGTCCTCGTGGCCGAGCCGGAAGCGCCGGATCCTCGACCGCAGCATCGGCGTGAACTCCTCGACCAGCCGCTCCCACGCCTGGGCGTCGCCCTCCTGGGCGTCCGACACGAGGGTGGCGGTGTCGCGGCGCTCCAACGTATCCAACTGCATCATCGTCTCCCCGCCGGCCGGGGTCCTCGGGGGTCAACCTCGTTCGACCGGCCCCCCAACGGTGCTCCCGGCGGCCTTCGCGCACTGTCGCGGACGACACAGTGCGGGTGTGGCGCTCGTCACATTCGGGAGATCGCTTACCACTTACTGCCCGATCGGCGTTCGCGTCCTAAAGTTCTTCCATGAGCGCCAGCAGCGGGGCGGTTCCACACGACGTCCAGGCGGTCGCCGCCGTGCTGGCGGAGGTCCCGCTGTTCCGTGTGCTCGGACCGGCCGGGATCACCGGCACCGTGCGCGCCGGGGTGGCGCGCAGATACCGCAACGGGCAGATCATCCTGCACCAGGGCGATCCGGGCGAATCCCTGTACGTGCTGCTCGACGGCCTGGTGAAGGTCGTCTTCACCACCGAGCACGGCGACGAGATCGTGCTCAACATGCTGGGCCGGGCGGAGACCTTCGGCGAGATGGCGCTGCTGGACGACTCGCCGCGGTCGGCGTCGATCATCGCCGTGCGCCCCTGCTGGATCTTCGCGCTGCCCAGGGCGCGGCTGCTGGAGCTGATGCGGGAGCATCCCGGGCTCGCCGACGAGTTCCTGCGCATGCTCGGGCAGATGGTGCGCAGGCTCACCGGGCAGGCCGCCGACCTGGCCTTCCTCGACCTGGGCGGGCGCCTGGCCAAGCTGCTGCTGCAACTGTCGGTCAAGCGCGGCCAGACCCAGGGCCCGGTCGTGGACATGCCGGGGCTGACCCAGTCGGACCTCGCCGCGCTGATCGGCGCGTCCCGCCCGGCGGTCAACCGGGCCCTGCAGTCGCTCGCCGCCCGCGGCCTCATCGCCATGAAGGGGCGGACCATCACGTTGCTGGACGTCGAGGCGCTGCGCAAACGCGGAGGTCTCTGACCGGATCTGGAGTACGCCGAACATGAACGAGCACGACAACGCCCCCGCCGAGCGCTGGCCGGCGGAACGGTTCCGGCAGTTACGGCAGCAGGCCGACCCGGACATCGACAAGATCGTGGCCGGCTACCTGGAGACCAGGCCCGAAGGGGAGAACGCGCTGTCCCTGCTGCGCGCGGTCGTGGTGGAGCTCGGCCGGGCCAAGCGGGAGGCGCGGGCGCCCTCGGGCGAGACCGGCCCCTCGGCCATCTTCGACGCCATCGACTTCGACAAGGACCTGCCCGAGTGGGGCCAGGACGCCGAGCTGCTGGCCCGCGGCCAGGCCGTCTTCTCCGACTACGGGCTGTACCAGTCGGTCGCGCTGTTCTGCAAGTGCCTGCCCATGGCCTACGTCGAGATCTCCAGCGCCAAGGTGCTGGCCGGCGTGTCCGACCTGGCGACGCACAGCCTCACCCGCCGGGTCGCCGAGACCGGCCAGATGCTGGTGGACGTCATGGGCCTGAAGGCCACCGACAGCCTGCGGCCGGGCCGTCCCGGGCACACGACGGCGATCGGACTGCGCATCCTGCACTCGTTCGTGCGCGCGCTGGCCACCGAGCACTTCGGCGACGACTGGGACACCGCCAGGTTCGGCCCGCCGGTCAACCAGGAACTGCTGCTGGCCACCATCTTCGACTTCTCGGTCGTCACGTGGGAGGCTCTGGAGAGCATGGGGGTGCGCCTCAGCGACGACGACAAGGCCGCCCACCTGTACACGTGGAGCGTCTTCGGCCACCTCATGGGCGTCGAGGCGTGCCGCGACCGGCCGCTCACCCTCGACGACGTGCCGCCGGTCAGCGAACGGCTCGGCCGCCTGTACGAGTCGAGCGACGAGGGCCGCAGGCTGATGGCCGTGCTGCTGGCGGAGATGGAGGAGTTCATGCACCTGGGCTGGCGCAAGCTGCCGCGCAGCCTGGTGCACTGGGTCTTCCGCGACGCCCGCTACAACGCCGCCCAGGTCCCGGCGCTGCTCGACGTGCCGCCGCCGGCGTGGTGGTTCAACGCGCTGTTCGCCGCGGCCAGGGCCGGCAACCGGTACGGCCGCCTGATGGGCCCGGTCGACGCGGTGGTGCGCTGGCTGGTGCGCCGGGCGGGCAAGCACATCGTCATCGCCATGATCGACCGCTACTCGGGCGGCCACGCCGCCTTCCAGATCCCCGAGGAGCTGGCCGCCCAGTGGCGCGTCCGGCAGTCGAAGACGGCGCGCCGCACGCGCAGGCTCCGCCACAGCGTCCGCAAGGGCGTGCGGAAGGGCGTGGGCAAGACGGCCAGGGCCCCCGTGCGGAAGGAGGGACCACCCGCGTGAGCACCCCGCACGAGCCGGGCACGCTGACCACGGCCACCATCCTGTTCACCGACGTGGTCAGCTCCACAGCCCTGCGGATCAGGCTGGGCGAGGAACGCGCGAACGTCGTCTTCCGCCGGCTCTACCAGCTCCTGCACTCGGTGGTGACGGCCAGCGGCTCGACGTTCACCAAGAGCCTGGGCGACGGGCTGATGGCGGTGTTCGGCTCGGCCACGGCCGGGCTCGACGCGGTCATCGCCGTCGAGCAGGCCGTCGCGGCCGAGAACGAGCGGGCGCTGGAGAAGATCTCGATCAGGGCCGCGCTGGCGGCGGGCGACGTGTGCTGGGGCGCCGACGACGTCGGCGGGCTGCCCACGGTCGAGGCGGCCCGGCTGGTCGCGGTGGCCGAGGGCGGCCAGGTGCTCTGCACCGACCTGGTGCGCCGGCTGGCCCAGGGCCGCAGCCGGCACGAGTTCAAAGACCTGGGCCGGCTGCCGGGCAAGGGCCTGCGGGAGCCGATGCACACCTACGAGCTCCACTGGCAGAGCGCCGACAACCAGCACGCCGGCGGGCTGGCGCCCTGGCTGGACAGCGGGCACGTGCTGCCGTTCGTCGGCCGGGACGAGGAGCTGCGGGCGCTGGAGGAGGAGCTGGGGGCGGCCGAGTTCGGCAGCGGGCTGGTGATCCTGCAGGGCGATCCGGGGGTCGGCAAGACCCGGCTGGCCTCGGTCGTGGCGCGGCGGGCGCTCAAGCGGCAGTTCACCGTGCTGGCGGGGCGGTGCACCGATCCGGCGCGGCAGGCGTACGAGCCGATCGCCGGGGCGGTCGAGCGGCTGGCCCGCACCTCGCCGGCGCTGTTGTTGCGGGCCGGGGTCGACCAGCAGTGCGGGCAGCTCGTCCGGCTGGCGCCCTCGCTGGCCGCTCCCCCGCTGTCGCTGGCCGTCCCGCCCGCCACCGAGCCGGTCTCCGAGCGTTACCACCTGATGGCCGCGGCCCGCACGCTCATCGAGCGCCTGGCCACCGTGCGGCCGGTGCTGCTGGTGATCGACGACCTGCAGTGGGCGACGCTGGAGTCGCTGCAGATGCTGCACTCCCTGATGTGGGACGCCGACTCGCTGCCGCTGCTGATCCTGGCCACCTCGCGCCCGGTGCCCGTCGAGTCGGCGATGCCCGAGCTGCACAAGCTGACCGCCGGCGGCCGCCTGGTGCAGGTCTCCTCCTTCGGCATGGACGAGGTCAGCCGGGCCCTGTCGGAGGTGCGCAGCGACGGCGACCCCGAGCTGCTGTACCGGATCACCGGCGGGAACGCGTTCCTGGTCACCGAGGTGGCCAGGGAGCTGGCGGCGGGCGCCGACCTCGACGCGCTGACCGTCCCCGACTCGGTCACCCGCATGGTCCGGGCGCGTCTGGCGCAGCTCCACCCCGACGCCCGCGACCTGGTCAGCCTGCTGGCCGTGGGCGAGCGCATGGAGTCGGCCGCGCTGCGCCTGGGCCTCGGCCTGGACGAGGCGCGCTTCGTCGCCGCCGTCGAGGAGGCCATGGGCGCGGGCCTGGTGACCATGGCCGACGGCGGCCAGTGCCAGTTCTCCCACGAGCTGACCCGTACCGCCCTGTACGCCACGCTGTCGGCCCCCCGCGCCGGGCTGCTGCACGGCCGGGTCGCCGACGCCCTGTGCCAGGCCGACCCGCAGGCCATGGAGTCGCGCCCGTACGTCGTGGCCACCCATCTGCTGGCCGCCGCCGAGCACGGCCGCGACCCGCGCCGGACGGCCGAGGCCGCCGAGGCGGGCGTGCAGGCGGCCCGCCACGCGCTGGCCGGGCTGGCCCACCGCGAGGCGGTCACCTGGTACCAGCGGGTGCTCGGCCTGCTGGCGGACTTCCCCGGCGCCTCCCCGGAACGGCGTGCCGAGCTGCTGATGGACTGCGGCCGGGCGATGTGGCTGGCCGGGCACCCGGAGGCGCGCGAGACCCTGCACCAGGCCGCCGAGCTGGCCAGGGAGTGCGGGCGCGACGACCTGATCGTGGTGGCCGCGCTCGGCGGCGACCGCGGCTTCTCCAGCATCTCCGCCGCCCCCGACCAGCGCCGCATCGCGCTGCTGACCGAGGCGCGCAAGCTGGTCGACTCGACCGACCTCAGCACCCGGGCGCTGCTGGCCGCCCTGCTCGCCTCCGAGCTGATCTGGGCGCCCGACGGCGAGCGGCGCTTCGCGCTGAGCGACGAGGCGGTGGCGCTGGCCCGCAAGTCGGGCGACCCGCGCACGCTGGCCAGCGTGCTCGGCATGCGCAGCCTGACGATCATCCCGGCCGACCCGCTGCACCAGCGCCACCGCGACGGCGACGAGATGCTGGAGGCGGCCCGCCGCACGGGCGACGACCTGGCGCTGTTCCACGCCTACGTCCAGCGCACCCCGCCGGTGCTGGACAGCGGCGACACCGCGCGCGCCGCGACGCTGCTCGACCAGGCCGACGAGCTGGCCCGCCGGCTGGCCCAGCCGCAGCTCAACTGGCTGATCGGCTACTCCAGGGCGGGCCTGACGCTCATGCAGGGCGACCTGGCCCAGGCCGAGACCGAGGCGCTGTCGGCCATGCGGCTCGGCACCGAGATCGGCCGCCGCCTGGAGGCCGTGGCCATCTACTCCGAGCAGATCTCCGAGATCCGCCGGCTGCAGGGCCGGTTGTGGGAGCTGCGCGACCGGCTGCGCCGCGCCGCCCAGGCGCCGCGCGTCGACCCGGTGCACGCCGTGCTGCGCTACCTGTGCGAGATGGGCGACGAGGAGGCCGGGCCGCTGCTCGACCGCATCCTGGCCGACCGCGGCGGCGTGCCGCCGCGCAACATGGCCCACCGGCCCGCCCTGGACAACCTGGCCGTGGCCGCCGCGCATCTGCGCCGTCCCGAGCTGGCCGAACGGCTGTACGCGTCGCTGGCCGCCGACGGCGAGACGTTCGGCCACGGCACGGTCGCCCACCATTGCGGCCACCACTACCTGGCCCACCTGTGCGTGACGATGGGCGACCCGGCGCGGGCGAGCGAGCACTTCGAGGCCGCCGCCGAGGTGCACGAACGCAGCGGCGTGCCGCTCATGCTGGCCGAGTCGCTGCTCGACTGGGCCGACCTGCTCGACACCGCCGACGTCGGCGGCCCCCGGCCGGCCGCGCTGCGCGAGTGGTGCGCCTCCCTGCTGCCGGGCCGCGGCGCGCTCCTGCTCGACCGGCGGCTGCCCGCGCACCCCGTTTAACCTGCGGCGACATCGGGCAACCCGGCACGGGGGGCGCGATGAAGAGGTACGGGGTGCACGGATGGCCGGGGGATTTCCACCGATCGGGGCGTACGCGTTCCTGTCGGACTGCCACACGGCGGCACTGGTCGCGCCCGGCGGGGCGGTGGAGTGGATGTGCGCGCCGCGCTTCGACGGCCCGAGCGTGTTCGCGCGCATCCTCGACCGGCGGCTCGGCGGGGCGTGGGAGTTCGACGTGGCCGGCGCGCGGGTCGAGGAGCGCGGCTACGTCGAGGAGACGCTGGTGCTGCGCACCCGCTGGGTCGGCCGCGACTGCGAGGTCGTGGTGCACGACTTCTTCGCCACGTCGCCGCCGGGGACGGGCGGCAGCGGCGTGGTGCCCGTCCGGCTGCTGGTGCGGTGGGCCCGGTGCGAGCGGGGGCGGGCGGTCGTGCGCTCGCGGGTGCTGGCCAGGCCCGACTACGCCACCCGCGAGGCCCGCTGGACGCCGCGCGACGGCGTGCTGGCCGAGGAGTCCGGCCTGCTGCTGACCGGTATGGCAGGGGTGACGGAAGGGGTGGCCGACGGGCCGACGGCACGGCCGATGGCCGAGACCACGCTCGGCGCGGGCGAGTCGTGGGCGGTCGCGCTCGACTACGCGGGTCAGGGGCACGCGCCCGTCGGCGATCCGGAGCGGCTGCTGGCCGACACCGTGCGGTCGTGGCGGTCGTGGTCGTCGCGGTCGGCCTACGACGGGGTGGGGGCGCGGCAGGTGCGGCACAGCGCGGTCGTGCTGCGCGGGCTGCTGTTCGACGAGAGCGGCGGGCTGCTCGCGGCGCCCACGACGTCGCTGCCGGAATGGCTCGGCGGGCAGCGCAACTGGGACTACCGCTACGTGTGGCACCGCGACGCCGCGCTCATGGTGCTGGCGCTGCTGCGCCTGGGCCATCGCGAGGAGGCGGGCCGCTACCTGACGTTCCTGCTCGGCCAGTGCGCGATCCACGAGGGCGATCTGCCGCCGGTGTTCGGCGTCGGCGGCGGGCCGGTCGCCGACGAGACCGTCCTCGGCCATCTGGAGGGGTACGCGGGCTCGCGTCCGGTGCGCATCGGCAACGGCGCCGCGGGTCAGCACCAGCTCGACGGTTACGGTCACATCCTGGACGCGGCCATGGCCTACCACGGCGTGACCGGCGAGCTGAGCGGCGGCCCGGTGTTGTGGCGGCTGGTGGAGCGGGCCCGCGAGCGGTGGCGGGAGCCGGACGCCGGCATCTGGGAGGTGCGCGGCGGCGAACGTCACTGGACCTACTCCAAGCTGTACGCCTGGGTCTGCTTCGACCGCGCGGTCCGGCTGGCGGAGGCGACCGGCGAGCCCGGCCTGCCCCTGGCGCAGTGGCGGGCCGAGCGCGCGGCCGTCCGCGCCGAGCTGCTGGAGCGCGGCTACAACGCCGACGTCGGCGCCTTCACCCAGTCCTACGGGTCCGACCAGGCCGACGGCTCGCTGCTGCGGCTGCCGCTGCTCGGCTTCCTGGACGGCGACGACCCCCGCGTGCTCGGCACCCTCGACCACATCCAGGCCCGCCTGGGCGAGGGCGGCGCGCTCGTGCACCGCTACGACCCCGAGACCACCCGCGACGGCGTGGACGGGCCGGAGGGGGCGTTCCTGATGTGCTCGTTCGAGATGGTCTCGGCGCTGGTGCTGGCCGGCCGGACGGCCGAGGCCCGCGACCGGTTCGAGACGCTGTGCGCGCGGGCCGAGCCGCTCGGGCTGTTCGCCGAGGAGATGACCGGCGACGGGCACATGGCGGGGAACTACCCGCAGGCGTTCACGCATCTGGCGCTGATCGAGGCGGCGCTCAACCTCGACGCCTCCGGCACCGTCGACGCCCTGCACGACTGGGCCGAACACGGCGGCTGACCCGGCGCCTGCGGGGCCCGCGGAAGCCTTCGGCGGGCGGCTGCTAGGGTGCGGCGGGTGAGCGGTCGCGCGGTACTCGTCACGGGAGCGTCCAGGGGCATCGGCAGGGCGGTGGCGATCGCGTTCGCCGCCCAGGGTGACCGGGTCGCGGTCCACCATCGCGACTCGGCGCGGGCGGCCGAGGGCGTGCTCGGCGAGCTGGCCGGCTCGGGGCACGTCGTCGTCCAGGCCGATCTGGCCGACCCCGAGGGCGTGCGGCGCATGGCCGACGAGGCGGCGGGGGCGCTGGGCCGGCTCGACGTCCTGGTCAACAACGCGGGCGTCTACCATCTCCACCCCATCACCACGACGTCGTACGAGGAGTGGCAGGCCGCCTGGCGCCAGGCGTTCGAGGTGAACCTGATGGGCCCGGCCAACCTGGCCTGGTGCGCCCTGCGCCACATGCGCGCCGGCGGCCGCATCGTGAACGTCAGCTCCCGCGGCGCCTTCCGCGGCGAGCCCGACGCCCCCGGTTACGGGGCCAGCAAGGCGGGCCTGAACGCGATGAGCCAGTCGCTGGCCGTCGCCCTCGCCCCGCACGGCATCGCGGTCGCCGCCGTGGCCCCCGGCTTCGTGGCGACGGACATGACCACCGAACACCTCAAACCGCCCGCGGGGGACGCGATCCGCGCGCAGAGCCCGTTCGGCCGGGTCGGGGAGGCGGACGAGATCGCCTCCGCCGTGCTCTACCTGGCCTCACCGGCGGCCGAATGGGCCAGCGGCACCGTCCTCGACCTCAACGGCGCCTCCTACCTTCGTTAACGCCCGGAAATATCGGAAACCCTCCATTTTTCGGCCTGGCCGGGTAGCTTGCCGCACGGAGATTCCCGAAGACCGAGAGGACGACCGGTTTCGATGAAAACGCGCAAGCACATCGCACGGCTCATCGTCGGCGCGGGCACGCTGGCGGCGGTGGTCGCCGTGAGCGGCGGGGTGGCCCAGGCCGCCGGACCGTACCCGTACGCGGGGGCGGACGACGTCGGCCGCCGGCTGACGGTGTGCGCGGACGACCTGATGGTCCGCGACTTCGTCGGCACCCTCCACCGGGGCCAGACCTTCACCGTCAAGGGCTTCGACGGCGCCTACAAGGAATGGGTGTACGGCTTCGCCTACGGCGACGTCAACGCCAACGGCTGGGTCGAGAACGGCTGGTTCTGCGACGCCTGACGGCCCCGCGTACACCCCGGCCCGTGACCAGCAACGCCCTGGTCACGGGCCTTTTGCGGCGCCGGTCCGTACGGCGCGGTAGCGCGGCACTACATCCGTCGTCGTAGACGCGGCCGGCATTTGATCCCGCTGGGGTAGCGGCAGATGAGTCCGCCGGTGGGACGCCACGGAGCCCCGGCCGGACGACGATTACCAGACATGAGAACCCGAGTCAGGTACCTCCAGGGCGCCGCGCTGCCGGCGACCGGGCTGCTCGCGGGCGCGTTCGGATACGGCGCCGCCAACGTGGTGCCCACGTTCGGCGCCGTGCCGCTGGATGTGCGCCTGACCTTCCACACCACGATGATGAAGGTCAACGAGCCGGTCATGCAGAGCGCGATGCCCCTGGCCATCCTGACCACCTTCGGGCTGGCGCTCGCCGGTCGCGACCTGCCGCGCCGGCCGGCTTCCGGCGCCGCCGCGCCGGCCGCCTTCGTGCTGGTCGTCGTCGCCGCGGTCGCCGCCCGTCCCTCGACCTCGTCCCGTTAGGAGAACCGTCATGTTCCTGCGTATCGCGCTCGCCGCGCAGACCGTCGCCCTGCTGCTGCAGGCCGTCACCGCCGGGCTGCTGCTCAGCTCGCCGGGCGGCCGGGCCGCCCACAGCGCCACGGCGCTGGCCGTCGCGGCCACCGTGCTGCTGTACCTGGTCGCCGCGGTGATGACCAAGCAGCGGGCGGCCATCCTGGCCGCCGTCGGCATGCTGGTGGCGACGCTGGTCCAGATGGCGCTGGGCATGGCGCACGTGAAGGGCGTGCACGTGCCGCTCGGCGTGCTGATGTTCGGCGGCAGCATGGTGCAGACCGCGCGGGTCTGGTCCGCCGGCCGCCTCCGGACGACGTCGGCATGACCGGCATGACCGGCATGACCAGGCGGCAGGCGCTGCGGCTGCTCGGCGTGGGCGCGGCGCTGGGCGTCTCGGGCGTCTCGGGCTGCTCGCTGCTGACCCGCACGCCGCTGCCCCAGCTGATGACCAGCCAGGCGCCGCTGCCCGCGCCGTACGCCGTGCCGCTCCCGCGGCCCGCCGTGGCCAGACCGGCCAGGACGGACGCGGGCGCCGACTACTACGAACTCCTCCAGCGCCCGGCCGAGGTGGAGATCCTGCCGGGCCTGCGCACCCCGGTCTGGGGGTACGACGGGCAGTTCCCCGGCCCCACCATCCGGGCGCGCTCCGGCCGCCGGACCGTCGTGCGCGTCGGCAACCGCCTGCCCGCTCCGACGGTCACCCACCTGCACGGCGGGCACACCCCGCCCGAGTCCGACGGCTTCCCCACCGACCTGGTGCAGCCGGGCGCGCACCGCGACCACGTCTTCCCGCTGGAGCAGCGCGCGGCCACGCTGTGGTACCACGACCACCGTATGGACCACACCGGGCCGCAGGTCTGGCGCGGCCTGGCCGGCTTCTTCATCGTGGACGACGACGAGCAGGACCGGCTGCCGCTCCCGTCCGGCGATCGGGACGTGCCGCTGCTGATCTGCGACCGCGCCTTCCAGGCCGACGGGACGATGCCCTACCCCGGCAGGCAGGACGGCCCCGGCGCCCGCGAGGCGTTCATGGGCGGCGTGCTGGGGGACGTCATCCTGGTCAACGGCGCGCCCTGGCCGCGGCTCGGCGTGGACCGCGCCCGCCACCGGCTGCGGCTGCTCAACGCCTCCAACGCCCGCACGTACGAGCTGGCCCTGTCGCCCGGCGGCACCCTGACCCAGATCGGCAGCGACGGCGGCCTGCTGGCGGCGCCGCGTCCGCTCCAGCGCATACGGCTGGCGCCCGGGGAACGCGCGGACGTGATCGTGGACTTCGCCGCGTACCGGGTCGGCGACCACGTCGAGCTGCGCAACCTGCTCGGGGAAGGGCCACAGGCCCGGGTGATGCGGTTCACCGTCGAGCGCGACGCCCGCGACGACTCGGCGATCCCCAAGGTCCTGTCCACCGTCGAACGCCTCGACCCCGCCGCGGCCGCGGTGACCCGCGACTTCGAGTTCAGCAGCGGCGACCTGCGCGGCCACACCGGCTGGCTGATCAACGGCAAGCCCTTCGACGTGCGCCGCGTCGATGCCCGGCCCAAGCTCGGCCAGGTCGAGATCTGGCGGGTGACCAGCGACGTCGCCCACCCCGTGCACCTGCACCTGGCGCCCTTCCAGGTGCTCTCGGTCGGCGGCGAACGGCCGGACGGCCCGCCGGAGTGGAAGGACACCGTCGAGCTGCGGGAGGCGCAGACCGTGGAGATCATCACCCGCTTCACCGGCTACCGAGGCCGGTACGTCCTGCACTGCCACAACCTCGAACACGAGGACATGGCCATGATGAGCACCTTCGAGGTGGTCTGACCCCGGGCCGCTCGCCCGGTCGCGCTAGCGGGGGTCGCGGGCGCGCCAGGCGACGTAGTCGGCGACCGCCGCGGCCAGGTCGAAGGCCGGCTCGAAGCCGGTGTCGCGGGTGAGCCGGACGATGTCGAGGCAGGGGTCGTCCCCGTCAGGGCCGGATCGTCCGGGCAGGAGGCCGGGCCGGGAGCCGGGGACGGCCGCCCGTACGGCGTCGGCCAGGTCGCGGTTGGTGAACGGCCGGCCGCTGGAGACGTTGTAGACGGTGTGCGGCAGGGCTCGCGCGGTCATCAGCAGGGCGATCGCGCGCCCGGCGTCGGGCGCGTAGCAGGTGTCGCCGCCGTCGCCGGCGTGCAGCGGCGGCGGCCGCTCGCCCCGCAGGGCGGCGCCGACGTACGGCGGGATGTGGTTGAACGGCGACTCCGGGTCCATGAGCGGCCCCCACACGCTGCCGATCCTGAGCACGACCGGCTGGACCCCGCTGCCCTGGAGGCCGTGCGTGGTCAGGGGCTCGGCGGCCTTCTTGAGGGCGACGATCGGGTGCGGCAGGTCCGCGGCGGGCAGCGGCAGCTCCTCGTGCCACCGGGTCTCCGGCCGCCCGGCGTAGACGCCCAGGCTGCTCGCGACGGCGAACCTGCGCACGCCCCTGGTCCGCGCCACCTCCAGCGCGTTGAGCAGGCCGGTGGTGTCCGCGCGGAAGAAGTCCACCGGGTCCGCGCCGGGGATGCCGCCGGCCAGGTGGACGATGTCGCCGACGTCGTGGCGGGCGGCCAGGGCCAGGAAGGCGTCCCGGTCGGTGACGTCCAGCGGCTCCACGGCGACCCGGCCGGCCAGGAACGAGGGGACCTCGGCCCGGCGGTGCGCGGTGACGACGACCCGGCGTCCGAGGTCGGCGAGCGCGCGGGCGGTGTGCGCGCCGATCATGCCGAGCCCTCCGGTGACGAGGATCATCGGGCCACCTCGTAGCGCAGGTGGGTCACGCCCGGCGCGGGCACGGCCTCGACCAGGCGCAGGCGTACGTGCTCCGGCAGCTCACCGAAGAACGGCCGGCCGCCGCCGAGCAGGACGGGCACCTGGTGCAGGACGACCTCGTCGACCAGGCCCGCCCGCAGCGCCTCGGTGACCACGCCGCCGCCCATGAGGCCGACGTCCTTGCCGCCGGCGGCCTCGCGGGCGGCGGCGATCGCGTCGTGGACGCCGGTGGTGACCAGCGTCTGGCGGCCGGTGATCTCCGGCGCCGGGCGGTGGCTGAGGACGATCAGCCGGACGCCCGGGTGGGGGCTGCCGCCGCCGAAGTGGTCGGAGTCGTCGTAGGTGCGGCGTCCGGCGACGATCGCGCCGACGCGGGCGGCCAGGGCGTCGAAGAGCCGGGCGCTGGGCGCGCTCAGCTTGAACCCGTCGAAGACCTGGCTGGGGGTGTCGCCGTCGAAGTACCAGTCGAACAGCATGGACGCGTCGCCGAGGCCGCGCCCGGCGCCGGGGTCGCGGCCGGTGATGAAGCCGTCGACCGACACCGCGTGGGCGCAGATGACCTTGCTCATCGGAGTGTTCCCTTCCGGAGTGCTCAGGCTTCGAGGCCCCCTTCCCCGAGAGGATCCGAAGGGGGCACGAAGTCGCCGTCGCCGGAAAGTCTCCGCCGCGCCGCCGTCCGACCGGCAGATGCGGAAGTGGACGATCGGCGATGACGAACGTCATCGCCGATCGGGGGCGCCCGGTCCGTACCGGGAGAACCCGCCCACGCGGTCACTCCCCCGCCAGCACCTCCGCGCCGAACTTCACGAAATAGGCGGCGGTCTCGGCGTCGGCCGGGTAGTACGACTCGATCGAGATCTCGTCCAGCGTGATGTCCATCGGGGTGCCGAACGTGGTGGTGGTCGAGAACAGCCGCAGTTCGACGTCGCCGAACCGGAAGATCATCGGGACGGTGACCTCCGACCCGGCCGACCGGCCCGCCTCCTCGAAGCCCGGCGCGAGCAGCTCCTCGTAGATCGCCTGCAGCTCGGCGTCGGGGGCGACGGCGAGCTGGCGTGAGATCCTGGCCCGGAGCACCGCACGCACCTCGGGCAGGTTGACGATCCGGGGAGCGAGCCCGCCGCGCTCCAGCCCCAGCCGGACGATGTTGACCGGCGCACGCAGCAGGTGGGGCGCGACGTCCGCGAGGAACGGGTCGATGGCCCGGTTGCTCATCACGATGTTCCACCGGCGGTCGAGGACGACCGCCGGGTACGGCTCGTGGGCGCGCAGCACCCGCGCGATCGCCTCCCCGGCCGTCGACAGCGCGTCCCCGGTGAGCGGCTGCTCGGCGTACCGGGGGGCGAAGCCGGCGGCGAGCAGCAGCCGGTTGCGCTCCCGCAGCGGTACGTCCAGCCGGCCGGCCAGCCGCAGGATCATCTCGGCGCTCGGGTTGGACTTACCGGTCTCCACCAGGCTCACGTGCCGGGCCGAGACGCCGGCGGCGTTGGCGAGATCGAGCTGGCTGAGCCGCCGGCGGTGCCGCCATTGCCGCAACATGTCCCCGACTGTCCGCATGGCCGCCGAGACTACTGGACGTCCGCCATGAAATCCCTTTTCATCGACATCCCCGGCAGGGCCGGCCAGAGTGTCCCCCATGACGAACGACAACAAGGCCATCGTGCAGCGCGCGCTGACGGAACTGATCGGGACGGGCGACGTCGACGCGCTCGCGCCCCTGCTGAGCGACGACTTCCGCCACCACCGGCCCGGTTCGGCGGCCTCGACCAAGACGGAATGGCTCGGCGCCGTGCGTGCCGCGCTCGTCCCGCTGGCCGGCATGCGCGTGGAGATCGACCACGTGCTGGCCGACGGCGACCACGTCGTGATGCACTCGCGCCGCCAGGCGCCGGACGGCGGCCCGGAGATCGTGGTCGTGGACATCTGGCGCCTGGACGGCGGCCGCATCGCCGAGGCGTGGGAGATCATCGAACCGGTGTCCCAGGCCGCCGCCAACCTGACCTGGTGGGATCCGCCCGTCCGCTGACGTGCGCCTCGTACCGGCCGGTCAGCCGGTCAGCCGGTACGGCGGAGGGCGCGGCGCACGGCCAGGCCGCCGAGGGCAATTTCCGTGGGGGCATAAAGCCTGTAACACCTAACCCCTATGGGTGTATAGGTAGAAGGTGACCCGCCGATACCCCCAAGGCTGGAAAGGCGTCGCCATGCCGAAGATCAACGTGTACCTTCCCGACGAGCTGGCCGAGGCGGTCAAGGCCGCCGGCGTCCCGGTGTCGGCGATCTGCCAGCGCGCGCTGGAGCAGGCGGTGCGCAGGATCACCGCCATCCGCCAGACCGCCCTCGGCGAACTGGACGCCGGCGACCTGGCCGAACGGCTGCCGCGCTTCACCGACCGCGCCCGCACGGTCGTCAAGCTGGCCATCGACCGGGCCCGCGCCGACGCGGCGCCGGCCGTCGGCACCGGGCACCTGCTGGCCGGGATGCTGGCCGAGGGGCAGAACCTGGCGCTGCACGTGCTCAGAGCGGTCGACATCGACCCCGCCCAGGTCCAGCGCGACCTGGACCGGCGGCCGGCCGGCGAGGAAGGCGGGGCCGGCGGGAACCCGGTGGTGCACTTCAGCGACGCCGCCGCCGGCGCCCTCGAACTGACGGTCACCGAGGCGACCGCGATGGGCCACAACTACGTCGGCTGCGAACACCTGCTGCTGGGGCTGATCACCGAGCCCGACGGCACCGCCGGCCAGGTCCTGCGGGCGCTGGGCGCCGAGTCCCGCCTGGTCCGCCGGGCCGTGACGGCGGCCCTGGCCGGCTACGTGCACCTGCGCGCCCAGACGTCGGCCGCCGGCGATCCGGCGCAGGCGCTGGCCGTGGCGGTGCGGCAGCAGTTGCAGCCGCTCATCGAGCGCATCGAACGGCTGGAGCAGAACCTGGGCTCCGCGTCCGAGCCGCGGTGACCAGGGCCGTGGACACGCCGATCCGCCGGCGGCGAGCCCCGTCACGCCTCGCCCGCACCCTGATCAGCTGCGCGGCCGTCGCCGTCTTCTGGCTGCTGATCCTGCCGCCGCTCCTCCTCGACGGCCGGTGAGGCGTGCGCGCTAGCCCTGGAGCCGCATGAGCTGCCACTGCGCGAACGAACTGACCTCCTCGTCCTTCACCCTGGCGGCGAGCCGCAGCAACGCCGCGTCGTCCTCGGCCATGCGCGTCGCGATCGCCGCGGCGAACAGGCGGGCCACCGGGTCGTCGCCCTCCAACGCGGCGACGACCTCGCCCGGGTCGGGGTCCTCGGTGTCGGCGGCGACCAGCCCGGCCGCGAGCCGTCCGACCTCGGGGTCGGCCAGCCGGGACAGCCCCGCCATGAGCTGTTCGGTCGAGGCCATCGCCAGGAAGTGCAGGACCTTCCACCGGATGGCGGTGTCGGACGTCCGGCTCAGGGCGAGGGTCTGGGCGATGACGCCGGCGTGCCGCTCGTCCGCGGCGAGCAGCACGAACTCGACGGCGAAGAACCGCACCTGGGTCCGCGGGTGGGCCAGCAGGGCGGGGACCTCGTCCAGCAGCGGCTCGGCCGGCTCGCCCAGCTCCGACAGCAGCCAGGCGCCGGTCTGCACGGCGTCGTCGTCGCCGCTGCGCAGCAGGACGCGCAGGTTCTCGACGGGATAGCCGTCGAACAGCTCGTTGAGCAGGTCGTTGGCGGCCTGGCCGCGGGCCTCGTCGTCGGCGGGGCGGGCGAGGATGCGCGCCATCAGGTCGTCGCCCGTCTGTGTCTGCATGTGGTGCTATTTCCCCTCGTTGGCCTTGCGCTCAAGGTCGCTCAGGAGCTTCTGCTCCTGCTCCAGCCGGGCGGCGTGCCCGGAGTCCTTGCCGAGCCGGGCCTCGTTCATCTTCCGCGTGAGGATGCTGTCCTTGACCTCGGCCGCCGCCTGCCTGGCCTGCTCCGGTGTCATCTTGCTGACGTCGTTGCTGTTGGGCAACCTGCCGTGCATCCGCTGCGCGGCGTTGTCGAAGCTCGCCGAGGCGTTCGGGTCGTAGCCGCCGCCCTTCCCGCCCTTGCCTCCGCCGCCGCCCCCGCCGCGCCTGCGCCGGATCTGGAGCATGCCGTCGCGGGCGTGCGGCCGCTTCTCCATCTCCTTCATGATGCGGCGCATGGTCTCGGTCACCCGGCCGCTCAGCACCGGGGCCAGCCCCCTGGCGGTGCCCTCGGCGCCTTCGAGCGCCACCTTGCCCACGGCGTGGCGGGTCATCTGCATGCGGGCGAGGGCGATCATGCCGCCCGCGGCGCCGCCGAACAGCAGCGCCTGGGTGGCGGCGGTCAGTCCGTACGCGGCCTGCGTGCCCACGGCCAGCTTGACCGCGCTGACCACGTTCGCGGTGCCGTCGAGGACGGCCGGCGCGACCTTCGCCGCCGAGGCGGCCTGGGAGATGTGGCCGCCGCCGTCGCCGACCTGGTTCCAGTGGCCGGCCAGGTGCGTGGCCGAGTCGCCCTGGTAGGACTGCCCCGCGTTGCGGACCGACTCGTCGGCCGCGGCGCCCTGGGCCGACGACGCGGCCAGGACGACCCGCCAGTCGTCGGCCTCAAGACGCCACTCGTCCTCGTTGTCGTTCGGCCAGGGGAAACCGATGAGGTTGAGGAAGCCCGCCACGTGCGGGTCGAGTGTCACCGCCATGCGGGGCTCTCGAAGCTCTCGACGGTGGCGCTCTCCGCCGCCCGGGTGTTCCTCGCCACCATGCGCAGCCCCTCGCCGGTCTCGGCGATCTGCCCGCCGATCCCCGTCAGCGCGTCGAGCGAGGTCTGCAGGCATTCGTTGTAGGTGGCGATGATGGTGGCGAACAGCCCCTCGCCGCCGAAGGTCCGGGCGCCGCTCCCCCGCTGCCGCAGCCGCGTGACCGCGGCGTCGTAGTTCGCCCCATGGTCGGTGACGTACGCGCCGTCACGACCCACCGCCCCCGCGGCGATCTCAAATCCCGTCATGCCCAGAAAGCATATCCAGTCAATTCCGGCACAGAGGTTTACCTCTACACTGAACGTTCACGTGACTGACTGTCGGGGGTTCGACATGCGTTCACCGGCTCCTGAGGACGACGCCGAGTACCTGCACGAGTACGTCGCCCAGAGCCGCCGCGCCATCCGGGCGCTGCACGACGCGCGGGCGTCCATCGGCCGGGTGGAGGGCCGCGCGGAGAGCGACGACGGGCTGGTCGAGGCGTTCGCCGACGGCAACGGCGTCCCCACCCGCCTGCGCATCGACCCGCGGGCGCTGCGCCTGGACGAGGCCGCGCTCGGCAGGAAGACCGCCGAGGTGCTGCGGGCCGCGCAGGACGACGCCGCACGGCAGGCGCGGGAGATCGCCGACGGGGTGCGGGACGCCACCGCCGCCGTCCCCGCGCCGTTGGACGAGACCTTCGTGCGCGCGCGGGTCGAGCAGGCACTCAACGACCTTTACTAGGAGGCGAAGCGTGTTCGGGCCGGAGATCGACCCCGCCAACATCAGCGAACGCGAGCTCGACGAGGCCGCCCGCCGGGGCGAGCGCATGCTGGCCTGGCTGGAGTCGGCGCAGGAGGACTTGCGGGCCGTCATCGGCACCGGCGAAGGGCCGTCGGGCCGCGTGCGGGTGACCGTCGACGCCGACGGACGCGTCCTCGACGTCCGCTACGACCAGCGCGCCCTGCGGCTGGGCGGCCACGACCTGGCCGAGGAGACGCTCGCGGCGGTACGGGCGGCCGCCGCCGACGTCCAGCGGCGCACCCACGACCTCATGCGCGAGGCCGTCCCCGGCTACGACCCCGACCGGACGCAGGCCGAGCTGGAACGGCTGCTCGGCGCCGAGTGGGCGTGAACCCGCACGCCTGGGAACCTCACTGTGCGGCGGCCCGGCCCCCGGCGCGCGAACGCCAGAGCAGCCACACGAAGTACGGCGTGCCGAGCAGCGAGGTGACCAGCCCGGCCGGCACCTGGGCGGGCGCGATCACGGTACGGCCCAGCGTGTCGGCCAGGCTCACCAGCACCGCCCCGAGAAGCGCCGCCGCGGGCAGGAGCCGCACATGCCTGCCGCCGACCAGCGCGCGGGCCGCGTGCGGGGCGACGAGCCCGACGAACCCCACCACGCCGACGGCCGAGACCGCGGTGGAGGTGACGAGCACGGCGCCGCCCAGCGCGAGCAGCCGCACGGGTTCCAGCGGCACCCCGAGCACCCGGGGCGTGTCCTCGTCCAGCGCGAGCAGGTCGAGGTCGCGCCGCAGCCACAGAGCGAGCGGGAGGAAGAGCGCGAGCGCCACGGCGACCGGCAGGAGCTGGGCCGGAACCCGCCCGTAGGTGGAACCGGAGAGCCAGGTGAGCGCCTTGGCGGTGTTCCACGGGTCGGACTTGACGATGATCAGCACGGTGACCGCGTTGAACAGCGCGTGCGCGCCGATGCCCATGAGCACGAGCCGGTCGGAGCTGAGCCCGCCGCGCCAGGCCAGCAGATGGACCAGGGCGAAGGCGGCGAGCGCGCCGACCCCGGCCGCGCCGGACACCACGGCGATCCCGGCCATGGGCACGAGCGTGAGCGTCGCGACGGCCGCCGCGCCGGCGCCCGCGGTGATGCCGAGCACGCCCGGCTCGGCCAGCGGGTTGCGGGAGACGGCCTGGAAAACCGCGCCGGAGACGGCGAGCGCCGCACCGGCCAGGACCGCCGCCGCGACGCGCGGCCAGCGCTGGTCGAGCACGTACGTCAGCGCCCTGCCGGTCCTGCCCCGCAGCCAGTTGGCGACGTCGCCGAGCAACAACCAGGTGTCGCCGCCGAGCAGGCCCAGCACGACGGCGAGGACCAGCAGCGCCGTACCGGACAGCAGGATCACCGCGAAGGCGGCGCGGCCGGGGTCGGCGGTGCGGACGGTCGGCGGCCGCCGGGCCGGACCGGCGTCGCGGTGCCGGCGGGCCAGCCACATGAGCACGCCCGCGCCCAGCATCGCGGTCACCACGCCCGGCGGCACGTCCACCCCGGCCTGCGCGCCGAGCACGAACCGCAGCGCGACGTCGGCGGCGAGCAGGACGACCACGCCGGCCAGCGCCGAGAGCGGCACCAGGACGCGATGCCGGCCCAGCTCGGGCAGCCGCCGGGCCAGCAGGCGGACGACGACCGGCGCGCACAGCCCCACGAAGCCGACGGGCCCGGCCACGGTGACCGCGGCGGCCGAGAGCAGGACGGCGAGCACGACGACGGTCAGCCGCAACCGCCGGACGTCGACGCCCAGCACCGAGGCGGTGTCGTCGCCCAGGCCGAGGATGTCGAGGCGGGAGCCGAGGGCGACGGCCGCCCCGACCGCCACCACGATCACCGGGGCCATCTGGGTGACGCCACCGAGGTCGCTCTGCACGAGCGAGCCGCTGCCCCAGGCGAACAGGCCGGTGTTCTCCTCCTGGAAGAGGATCATGAGCAGGGTGGTCGCCGACTGCAGGGCCAGCGCGGTCGCGGAGCCGGCCAGGATCAGCCTGGTGGTGCCGGTCCTGCCGCCCGCCGACAGGGCGAGCACCAGAGCGGCCGCGGCCAGGCCGCCGAGGAAGGACAGGCCGCCGGACAGGAAGGCCGGCAGGCTCAGCCCGAAGGTGGCGGCCAGCACGACCGCCAGGTACGCGCCGTTGCTGACGGCGAGGGTGTCGGGCGAGGCCAGCGGGTTGCGCGCGACCGACTGCAGCAGCGCGCCCGCCGCGCCGAGCGCGACGCCGACGCTGACCGCCGCCAGCAGCCGCGGCAGCCGGGAGGCGACCAGCACGTTCATCGCCTGCTCGTCGAGGGCGAACAGGTCGGTGTCGGAGGTGCCCTGCGTCAGGTGCAGCGCGGCGAGGGCCGCGATGACGGCCAGGGCCACCAGGAAGGCCCCCGCGACGCCGAGCCTGCGCAGCGGCGTCGCGGGGGCCTCGACTGCGGTGATCACCCGGCGTAGGCCTTCACCAGGGCGTCGGCGTACTGCCGGCACGACAGGGGGCCGCCGAAGGTCCAGATGCCGTCGGGCAGTTTGGTGATCTGGTTCCGCTTGACGAAGCTCAGCGACTTCCACAGGGAGTTGCCCGCCAGGCCGGCGAAGACGTCCACGCCGTCGGAGGCGTTGTAGAAGAAGCGCAGGTTCTCGTCCTTGACCGCGGTCATGCCCTCGACGTCGGTGCTGCCGAGGCCCCACTGCTCGTCGACCTGGCCGGTCCAGGCGTTGGCGAGGCCGAGCCGCTCGGCCACGTCGGAGACCAGGGCGCCCTTGCCGAACGGGCGGATGGAGATCTTGCTGCCGTCCTTCCAGCCGTCGGCCATCATGAACTTCTGCCCGGCCGAGCCGGAGGCGGCGATCCTGGCCCTGCCGTCGGCCATGGCGGCGTCGAAGTCGGCCATCACCTTGGTCGCCTGCTCCGTCCTGCCGACGGCGGTGGCGAGCAGGGTGAGGTCGTCGCGCATGCGGGTGAGGTTCGCGGCGGCGTCGCTGCCCTTGGCGACGATGACCGGGGCGATCTTCTCCAGCTGGCCGATGAGGGCGGAGTCGTCGGACTCCATGACGACGAGGTCCGGCTGGAGGGCGGCGATGGAGTCGACGCTCGGCTCCTGGCGGGTGCCGACGTCCTTGACGGAGGCGTCGAGCGGGGCCGCGGTGACCCAGATGCCGTACCCCTTGACGTCGGCCGCGCCGACCGGCTGGACCCCGAGTGCCACCAGCATCTCGACCTCCCCCCATTCCAGGCCGACGACGCGGGTCGCGGGCCTGTCGAGGGTGACCCGCTTGCCCCGGGCGTCGGTCACGGTGATCGGGGCCGCGGCGCCCGCCGACGGCTCCCGGGCCGCGGGGGCGGCGGGGGGCTCCGTCGTGCCGCAGGCGGTCAGCAGCAACATGGCGGCCATGACCGCCGGGAGGGAACGCATGGGGATCTTTCAGCCTTTCATCGCCAGGTGGCGGCCCAGCGGCCTGGTGCGGACCAGTCCGGTGAGCGGATCGATCGTGGCCTCGACGCGGATGCCGTAGGCCTCGGTGAGCAGGTCCTCGGTGAGCACCTCAGGCGGCGCGCCGTCGGCCCGGACCCGGCCGCCCTGGAGCAGCACGACCCGGTCGGCGATCTCGGCGGCCTGGTTGAGGTCGTGCAGGACGACGCCGACGGCCACACCGTGCCGGTCGGCCAGGTCGCGCACGAGTTCGAGCAGCTCGACCTGGTAGCGCAGGTCGAGGAAGGTGGTGGGCTCGTCGAGCAGGAGCACGCCGGCGTCCTGGGCCAGGCAGGTGGCCAGCCACACGCGCTGCATCTCGCCGCCGGACAGCTCGTCGACGGCGCGTCCGGCCATGGCGCGCACGCCGGTCAGCTCCATGGCGTGCTCGATCGCCGCCTCGCCGCCGGGGTCGCCCGCGCGCCAGCGGCCGCGGTGGGGGTGGCGGCCGTAGCCGACCACGTCCTTGACGCGCACGCCGGTCGGGGTGGGACGGCTCTGCGCCAGCAGCGTCACCCGGCGGGCGAAGTCCCGGGCGGACAGGGCCAGGGCGTCGGCGCCGCCGGCCAGCCGGACCTCGCCGGAGTCGGGGCGGTGCAGCCGGGCCAGGGCGCGCAGCAGGGTGGACTTGCCGCTGCCGTTCGGGCCGACCAGGGCGGTGACGGCGCCGGTGACCAGGCTGATGCAGGCGCCGTCGACGACGGGACGACCCGCGTAGCCGAGACACAGGTCAGTGCCGGTGAGCGCGGGGCCGGTGAGCGCGGGGCCGGTGAGCGGCGGGCCGGAGCGGTCCGGGCCGGAGCGGTCCGGGAGAAGGGGGGCGGTCGTCATGGCGGGCTCACGCGTCCTCGGAGCGGCCCTGACGCCAGTAGCCCATGAAGGCCACGGCCTTGCGGTCCATGCCGCGCTCGGAGACCAGGTGACGGCGCAGCCGCTTGATCACGGCCGCCTCGCCGGCCAGCCAGGCGTAGCAGGGGCCGTCGCCGGTCTCGGGGATCTCCCAGAGGATCTCGGCGTCGACGTCGATCTCCTCGGGCTCGGCGCCTGCCGCGCCCGACGGAAGGAGCCTGGCGGCGGCCTCCGCGACGGCGGGCTCCAGGCAGGCGCCCCAGGGAGCGTCTCCGCGGGCGAGCCAGGTGACCCGCACGCCCGGCGCGCCGGCGACCAGGAGGAAGTCCTCCTCGTGCGGCACCTCCAGCAGGGCCTCACCGGTGACATGGGCGGGCAGCCGCTCCAGGATGCCGACGATCGCCGGGACGGCGGTCTCGTCACCGGCGAGCAGCACGGTGCCGAAGCCGGCGGGCGGCCGGAACTCCAGACCGCCGTGGAAGCCGTCGTAGAGGCCGTTCGGGCCGAAGATCGCCGCCGTCGAGCCCGGCTCGCAGGCGGCGATCCAGCGGGCGGCCGGCCCGGCGGGCCCGGCGCAGTCGTCGTGCAGGACGACGTCGATGTCGACCTCGGCCGCCTCGGGGCGGACCGCGCGGACGGTGTAGGTGCGCAGCGGGTTGCGCTCGTCGCCCTGGGCGTACCACTGCTTGAACCAGTCGGCTCCGCGCGGGAAGCGCGTGACGCCCGCGCCGGGGGTCGGCAGGACCAGCTTGACGCGCTGGTCGTACCCGTTGTCCGCGAACTCGTGCAGGTCATCCCCGGTGAAGGTGACGCGGAGGAACGACGGGCTCAGCCGCCGCAGGCCCCGAACCCGGACGTCGAAGGCACGAAAAGGATCAACCACCACAGAGCTCCTTAGTTAGGTTAGGCTAACCTACATTGAATCCTCCCGTCGGGAAACCCGCTCCGAAAGCCATCGCCTTTACAACGTAGATCACAATCAGGGCGGAAAATTATCGGCCGGAGTTGTCGGATCCGGGCCGCGTCGTTCGTAGCCAGGGTGAACAGTCGCCACGAGGGGCTGTCACGACCAGCACGACCGAGGGAGACGCCGACCGATGCAGCACCACCCGCAGGCCAGGATCCACCGCATGTCCGAGCTCATCGAGCCGATCGCCACCGCCACCTTCTCCGAGGTGGCGAACGAGGCGTTCCTGGCCGTCGGCATGCGCAACTACTGGGACGGCTACTTCGCCGGCCGCGCCGCCCCGCTGGGCCTGGCACCGGACGAGGTGGTCCACGCGGTCTTCTACAACTTCGCCGACGGCGAGGTGGCCCGCCACATCCCCTGGGTGTGGGGAAAGATCACCCCGCAGGAGGCGATCACCGTGCGCGAACAGGGCAGCACCGCCGCCCTGCGGCAGCTGATCGGAGAGCTCGCCGGCTCGCCCGGTCTGGCGCGGGCCGCCGACCTCGCCACCCGGGCGGCGCTCAGCGCGCCGACCGAGGGCCGGCCCCTGTACGCCGGGCTGCGGGCGCTCGACGTGCCCGAGGAGCCGGTCGCCAGGCTCTGGCACGCGGCGACGCTGCTGCGGGAGCACCGCGGGGACGGCCACAACGCCGCCCTTGTCGCCCACGGCATCGGCGGCACCGAGGCCCACGTCCTCATGGCCGTCTCCCTCGGCATGCGGGCGGAGGAGTTCGGCCGGATCCACCACCTGCCCAAGGCCCGGCTGACCGCCGTGGTCGACGGGCTGCGCGACCGCGGCCTCGTGGACGCCGCCGGCGGGTTCACCGACGCCGGCCGCGAGACCAAGCAGCGGATCGAGGCGCTCACCGACGAACTGGCCGCGCCGGCGTACGACGTGCTCAGCCCGGACGAGCTCGACGAGCTGGCCGCGGAGCTCGAACCCATCGCCGCAGCGGCATCGGACTCCGACCACTGAAAGGACCGGGCCATGACGAGCACTGCGGACTACCGGACGACCATGCGGGTGAAAGCCTCTCCCGACGCCCTCTTCGACGCGCTCACCACCGTCACGGGGCTCGCGGCATGGTGGAACCCGGCGACCGGGTCCGGCACGACCGGCGGCGAGCTCCGGTTCCTCATGAACGCCCCCGAGCCCCTCGTGATCCACGTCGAGGAGGCGACCCGGCCGACGTCGGTGCGCTGGACCGTCGTCGACTGCCCCTTCCTGCCCGACTGGATCGGCACGAGGCCCACCTTCACCGTCACCCCGGTCGACGGCGACACGTCCGAGCTCGTCTTCCACCACCGGGGCCTGAGCCGGGACCTGGAGTGCTTCGGCATGTGCAGCCGCAGCTGGCGGCACTACATGACGAGTCTGCGCGACCACCTGGAGGCCGGGGGCGGAAGCCCGCTCGGCAGCCCCGCGGACAGGGCGCGCCGGCGAGCACAGGCGGCCGGCCCGGTCCTCAGGGGTTCTGGAAGGCCACTTCCGGGTTGGCGGCGGACGGGCCGTCCAGCAGGGGCTGCTGCTCGCCGCGGAGGTGCCGGCCGAAGAAGGCGCCGACGTACGACGTGGTGATCTCCCCTGACCGCTTGCCCGACAGGGGCGCGGCAGGGTCGACGATCCCCACCTGGGCGCCCAGGATGGGCAGGTCGATGAAGGTGAAGTGGCCGGAGTCGGCCACGGTGAGCCAGCGCTTCCAGCCGTCCAGGCGGGGCCAGTCCCGGGTCCAGGTGGTGTCGGCGGCGCCGGGTGAGTGCTGGACCTTGGTGCCGAGCATGAGGAACGGCCGCCCGCCGAGGCCGGAGACCGCGACCGGGGCGAAGAACGAGCCGTCCAGGTTCACCCCGGCGCGGACCCGCCGGTCGGCGGCCATGACACCGGCCGCGGCGTTGCCGCCGAGCGAGTGGCCCGCGGCGCCGATCCGGCGCGGGTCGATCATCTGCCAGTGCCGCCAGGCGGGCGCGGACCGTGCGGGACGGGTCAGCCGGTCGATCACGAAGGACAGGTCGGCCGCCCGGTTGACCGCGGCCTTGGCCATCAGCTCCTTCTCCGCCTCGTCGGAGGGGGCGCTCTCCACCGTCTCGCACGCGACGCAGGTCAGGGTACGCCCGCCGGGGAAGGTCGTGCCGAACGACTCGTAGGCGTGATCGACGAGGGCGACGACGTACCCCTTGGAGGCGAGGTCCTCGGCGAGCGTGGTCAGGGTGGCCCGGTTGAGGGTGAACCCGGGGGAGAGCACCACCAAGGGGTGCCGGCCGCCGACGGGACGGGCGTTCAGGTGCGCGTTGGTGCTGACGTCGGCGAGTTGCCCGGGCTTGAAGACGGCGTCGAGCCGCTGCCCCTTGAGGAGCAGCCGGGCCTCGTCGACGGTCATGTACGGCGCGGCGCTCCCGCCGGTGCGCGCCGGGAAGTACACCGAGACCATCAGCTCGCGTGCGGCTTCCGGCATCCACGGGTCGCGGCGGTCGGCGTCGACGAGATGCAGGGTGTCGCGACCCACTTCGTACTGGCCGGTGGGGTGCGGGATCGCGACGCGCACGTCGGAGGTGCCCGCGGTGGAGGCGGCAGCGGCGGGCGCCGCCGCCGCGGCCGCCGCCGGGAGGGCCAGGGTCAGGGCGAGGAGGAGGGGGGCGGGGTTACGGCGAGTTCTGATCATGCACAGAACTGTAGAAATGACGCCACCACCCCCCACATGCCCGAAAGACAGGCTCGGACCCTTACTTTTGTCAGGGGTCAAGACCGATGTTCTTGTCAGGACCGATGTTCTTGTCAGGGGTCAGGACCGAGCAGGCCGGTCAGCCGGCTCGGAGCGGGCCGTGCGCCTCGATCGACAGGTCCTGCCAGTCGGCCCAGGTCTGGAGCCGGTCGGCGTAGGCCTGCTGGATCAGCGGGTGGAAGCCCTTGCCGAACAGCACCCGCATGGGCGGGTTGGCGGAGTCGACGAGCTTCAGGAGCGCCTGCGCGGCGGCGGCCGGGTCCCCCGCGGGCATCTTCCCCGCCATCGCACCGAGGCGCTGGCGGAGACCGTCGTAGGCCGGGTCGGTCGTGGCCATGTGGCCGTTGGCGAGCGGGTCGGGGTTGTTGCCGTTCCGGGTGGCGAAGCCGCCGGGCTCGACGATGGTCACCTTGACGCCGAACTCGGCGACCTCGCCGGCGAGCGCCTCGTTCAGCCCCTCCAGGGCCCACTTGGAGGCGTGGTAGGCGCCGCCGAGCGGCATGGCGATGACCCCGGCGGCCGAGGACAGCTGGATGATGTGCCCCGAGCGCTGCTCGCGCAGGTACGGCAGCGCGGCCTGGACCACCCACACCGCGCCGAACAGGTTCGTCTCCAGCTGGTCGCGCAGGTCCTGCTCGGTCAGCTCCTCGACCGCGCCGACCTGGGCGTAACCGGCGTTGTTCACGATGACGTCGAGCCGGCCGAAGTGCTCCTTCGCTCGCCGCACGCTCTCGAAGACCGCGGCTCTGTCGGTCACGTCCATCTCCAGCGGGAGCACCGCGTCGCCGTGGACGTCGACCAGCTCCTTCAGGCTCGCGGTGCTCCGGGCGGTGGCGGCGACGCGGTCACCGCGCGACAGGGCGGCCGCCACGAAGTTGCGGCCCAGGCCGCGGGACGAGCCGGTGACGAACCAGACCTTCTGCATGCTGCGCTCCTTTCAGCTGTTACACCCCCTGGACGAGACAGCCCCGCACGGATGTGAGCTCGGGCGAGTGTGACCTGCGACACTTTGTCGCCTTTGTCCAGCCATGGTGGTACCAATGGTCGGCGTGACCCGCACCGAGGAGTTCCAGGAGCTACGGCCGCTGCTGTTCGCGATCGCCTACCGGATCCTGGGCAGTGTGAGCGAAGCCGAGGACGCCGTCCAGGAGACCTGGCTGCGCTACGAGGGCGCCGCATCCCAGCCCGACTCGCCCAAGGCCTTCCTGTCGGCGACGGTGACCCGGATCTCGATCGACGTGCTGCGCTCGGCCCGCGTCCGGCGCGAGGCCTACGTCGGGCCGTGGTTCCCCGAACCGCTGCTGACCGACCCCTACCAGGACCCGGAGCGGTCGGCGGAGCTGGCCGACTCGGTGTCGATGGCGGCGCTGATCCTGCTGGAGCGGCTGAGCCCGCTGGAGCGCGCGGTCTTCGTGCTGCGCGAGGTGTTCGCCTTCAGCCACCGGGAGATCGCCTCCGCCGTGGAGCGGTCGGAGGCGGCCTGCCGCCAGCTCGCGGTGCAGGCGCGCCGCCACATGGACGCGGGCCGCCCCCGCTTCCAGGCCGATCGCCGGTCCCGGGACCGGCTTGCCGGGCGGTTCTTCGGCGCGCTCAGGGAGGGGGACGTCGAAGGGCTGCGGGAACTGCTGGCCGCCGACGTCCGGCTGGTCAACGACGGCGGCGGCAAGATCGGCGGCACGCTGCCCGTCCTGGGCCTCGCGAAGGTGGCGCGCGTGTTGTCCGCCGCCGTCGCGCCGTTCGCCCGGATCGGCGCGGTGCTGGAGGCGCACGAGGTGAACGGCCAGCCGGGCGCGATCATCCGCGACCGCGACGGCCGGATTGTCAGCATCTGGACGCTCGACATCCTGGACGGACGCATCCAGACCATCCGCTCGATCGTCAACCCCGACAAGCTCCGGCACCTCGGCCCCGTCGCCGACGCCCACGCGGTCATCCGCGAGAAGAAGCAGCGGGCACGCGCGGCGGCGCAGGGCGGTGTGCCGGTCACCGGCGTGCTGGACGAGCCTCGGTGACCGGCGGCCCCACCGGCGCAGCGGTCCGCCGGGCTCGCGCCAGGACGGCCGGACCGCTGCGCCGGCGTTCTAGTCGATGAGCAGGATGTCGTCCAGGCACAGCGTGTACGGCGCGTCCGCACCGCCCACCTGGAACAACACGTGGGCCTCCTGGTCCGAGGTCTTGGCGGTGTTCTGGTAGGAGTAGGTCCTGGACCCGGTGCCCACCTCGGGGTAGCCGTCCACGATCGCGGCGGGCTTCGAGCCGCTGTCCTGGACCACCGACCTGATCTTCACCGGCCGCGTCGCCGACGCCTTGAAGCTCAGCCGGTACGTCTTCCCGGCCTCCACGGCGATGCCGCTCTGCCCGACCATCGAGGCCCGCACGTTGTCACCGCCTGCGGGGACCTGGGCGCACAGGCGCCCGCCCGTCACCTTGATCGGCGTGTTCTTGGACGCCCACCAGCCCTTGACCCCGTTGTCCAGCGAGCCGTTCACCACGGCGTCGCCGGCGGGCGCGGCGGCGTACGCGGGTGTGGCCGCCGCGGCCATCGCCACGAAGGCGCCCGCGGCGATGAGACGCATCGGAAAAGAATTCATGATCGTGGATCTTAGGGGGGCGACATCAGCGTCAACCTAGAGCCAACTCCCGGTCATTTGGATGGGCCAAATCGCCGCGAGCGGCCGTCTCGGCCTGGCGCTCGGGCAGACGCCACCAGCACGTCAGTACCGCCGGGCGCAGCGTGCATCATCGGGTGCTGCGGAAGCTCCGGGCCCAGCGGCGAAGCTCGATGGCGGCCTCGTCCCGGGTGAGGGGACCGCGTTCCAGGTGTACCTCCTGGAGATGCCGGATCGCGGCCCCCACCATCGGGGAGGGCGGGAGGCCGAGCAGCCGCATCACCGTCCTGCCGTCGAGCACGACGGGGACGTCGTCACGCCTGGCGTACCTGTCACGTTCGGCGGCGGCACGGGCGTCGGCCTCCTCCCTGGCGCGGCATGCGGCCTCCCACGCGTCGTAACCGGGGGCGTCCAGGGCCGCCCGGCGCCACCCTTCCATGTCGCGTTCCCGCCCGAGGCCGACCGCGTCGAACAGGTCCGCCGCACCTGCTCTGACCGCTCCGAGGCGCGCGAGCACGGCGTTGATCGGCCAGTCGTCGCGCGGCGGTCCGGCCTGGATCGAGGCGTGCTCGGGCCCCCAGCTGCGACGGCCGTTCTCCCACAGGGCGGCGGCCTGGCTGCCGCTGCCACCCCAGAAGTCCGCTTCCACGTAAGCGACATGGCCGCCGCGGGACCAGTCCTTCAGCCTTCCGGCGAGCCCCGGGGACATGAGCGTGAACGGCCCGCTCTCCTGCCGCGCGCCGGCCGGCTCGCCGAAGATCTCGTCGGTCACCGGCAGCAACCCCAGGCGTTGCCCGAGAGGCGCCACCACAGCCCGTGGCACTTCTCCCGACAGGGAGCGGAGACGGTCGAACTCACCGACGACACCGTGGAGCACGTACGACATGCCCGCACCCTAGATCCCGCAGCGGAACACCATCCACCGAGGAGCGGCGCCAGCTTCATGATCCACATCACGCCCGCCGCCGTGGCCGGCCCGTCTAGGGTGGGCGCATGGCCGAACGGCGTCCCTTGATCGCGCGCAGGCTGCGGCCGGGACACTGGGTCGCCCTCGACGTGTTCGCGGCCGTCGCCCTGACCGCCGGGTTCTCGGTGCCGGCGGTGCTGGCGCCCGGGTCCGCGGGGGTGCCGCCCTTCGTGGCCGTGCCGGTGATCGCGCTGGCCTGCCTGCCGACGGCGGTGCGGCGCCGGTGGCCCGTGCCGGTGTGCGCGGCGGTCCTGCTGGCGGCGGTGATCGCGCCGTTCGCCGGGTGGCAGGAGGCGTTCGTGCCCTTGGCCGTCGCCCTGCACGCGGTGGCGCTGCTGCAGGCGCGCCGGACGGCGGTGACGGCGCTGGTGGCCGCGCTGACGGTGACCGCCGCCGGCGCCGCGATCGGCGCCCCCTCCTGGACGGAGGCGGCCTCGGCGTGCGGATTCGCCTGGCTGCTGCTCGCTCTGGCGTGGACGATCGGGCTCGCCGTACGGGAGCAGCGCGCGTACGCCGCGCAGGCCGTCGCACGGTCGGCGCAGGCCGCGGCGACGGCGGAACGGCTGCGGGTGGCTCGTGAGGTGCACGACGTCGTCGCCCACAGCATGGGCCTGATCTCCATGCGGGCCGGCATCGCCAACCACGTCGCCGCCACGCACCCCGAGGAGGCCGGGGAGGCGTTGTCGATCATCGAGCAGACCAGCCGGAAGGCGCTCACGGACTTGCGCCGCCTTCTGGGCCTGCTCCGCGACCTCCCGGAAGATCGGGACGACGGCGCGCCGCGCATGATGGACACGCTGCGCGAGCTGGTCGCGGCGATCCCGGGCGGTGACGTGCGGGTGGAGCTCGACGTCGAGCCCGGCCTCGCGCTCGGCGGCGAGGCGGCCCTGGTCGTCCATCGCCTCGTGCAGGAGTCGCTGACGAACGTGCTCAGACACGCCGGCCCGGCCCGGTGCCGGGTGACCGTCGTCACCCGGGCGCGGCGCGAAGTGGTGGTCGAGATCGTCGACGACGGCCGCGGGGGTGCGCCGCGTACGGGAGGACACGGGCTGGCCGGGCTGGAAGAGCGGGTGACCCTGCACGGCGGGACGTTCTCGGCCGGGCCGGAGCCCGGCGGCGGCTTCGCCGTCCGCGCGAGACTGCCCTTGCCGAGCGGGTCCGGGTCCGGGTCCGGGGAGGACGACAGGTGAGCACGTTCACGGTACTGGTGGCCGACGACCAGGCGTTGCTGCGCGCGGGCCTGCGCAGGCTGATCGACACCGCCCCCGGCCTGACCACCGCCGGCGAGGCCGGCACCGGGCAGCAGGCCGTGGAACTGGCCCGCGACCTGCGACCCGACCTGGTGCTCATGGACGTCCGCATGCCCGGCCTCGACGGGATCAGGGCCACCGAGCTGATCCGGGCCGACCCGGCGACCGCCGGGACACGGGTGCTGATGCTGACCACGTTCGATCTCGACGAGTACGTCTACGGGGCGTTGCGCGCCGGAGCCAGCGGATTCCTGCTCAAGGACACCGGCCCCGGCGACCTGCTGGAGGCGCTGCGCATCGTCGGGGAGGGGCAGGCGCTGCTGGCCCCGTCGGTGACCACGCGGCTGATCGCGGAGTTCGCCCGGCGCGAGCCCGCCGCGATCCCGGCCCGGCTGGCGGCGGGGCTGGCCCAGGTGTCCGGACGGGAGCGGGAGGTGCTGGTGCTGGTGGCCCGGGGGCTGACCAACCCGCGGATCGCCGAGCGGCTCGGCATCGGGGAGGCGACGGTCAAGACCCATGTCCGCAGCCTGCTGGCCAAGCTCGCCGCGCACGACCGGGCGCAGCTCGTCATCGCCGCCTACGAGGGCGGCGTGGTCACGGCCGGCGGGCGGGTGCCGTCAGCGGCGGTAGGAGACCTCGGGGAAGGCGGCTGACGGGCCCCGCAGCAACGCCTGCGGACGGCCGCGCAACGTCTGCTCGAAGAAGGCCAGCGGGTAGGCGCGCTGGAAGGCCAGCGCCCGCTCGGCCGAGATCGTGCCGACGACCTCCTCCAACTGCTCCTTCCGCAGCCCCAGCGGCCCGGCCGACATGGGGATGAGCAGGACGTCGTCGCCGAAGGAGTTGTGCGCCGCCCCCTTGAGCGTCACGTTGAGCCGCCATCCCCGCAACCTGTCCCAGAAGGCACGCAGTGTCGGATTGGTGGCCATGCCGCCCTTCCCGTCGGTGTCGACGACCATGTACGGCCGGTCGAGGCCGGACTTCGCCACCTTGCTGAAGACGGCGCCGTCCAGGCCGAGCCCGGCCTTGATCCGCGGGTCGGCGTACATGGCGGAGGAGGTGGCCGCGCCGCCGAGCGAATGCCCGAACATCCCGATCCGCGCGAGGTCGAAGACCGGCTTCCCGGCACGGCCGGGCACCTTCTCCTCCAGGGCAGGCAGGCTGTCCAGGACGAAACGCACGTCGGCCACCCGGACGTCGACCGCCTTGGCGAAATCGGTCACCTCGGCCCCCGTCTCCACCCGGCCGCCGGGGAACTCCACCACCGCCGCGTCATAAGGGTGATCGACGGTGACCACCGCGTATCCCCGACTGGCCAGCTCCTCGACGACGCCGGTCCCGTACGCGCGCGAGGCGTTGGCTCCCGGCGAGTACAGGACGACCGGCAGCTCGCCCAGGCTCGTGTCGGCGGGCGCGCCCTCGTGGCCGTCGGTCCTGTCCAGCAGCACCGAGCCCGGCTCCAGGTCGTTCATCTTCAGGTACCGGTCCGCCGCCGCCCTCGGCATCCAGGGGGCGACCGGGTGGGCCTGCGCGTCCCGAGCCGGGTACCACAGGCTGACCATCAGCTCCCGCCTCCTGCCGGAGCCGTTCCAGGGATCCGGGCGGGACCGATCCACCAGGTGGACCGAGACGGTGCCCACCGGATGCGGGCCCGTCGGCTTCGGGACGATCAGGCGCTGCGGCGGGGTGGACCCGCAGCCGGCCAGCGTGAGAGCCAGGACGGTGATGATGAGTACACGTTTCACCCCCTTCACGCTGCCAACCGCGCACGCCCGCCGCCTCTGACGTGCGAAGGACTCCCGGCTCAACCCAGGAGGGTAGAGCCCGACGAAGCTCGTCTTCAGGGATGACGCCCTGCCGGCTCCCGGCGGGGCGGGGCTGTGCGGCAGCCACTTCATGGCGCTCGCGCCCGTCGCCGCCCGCAGGTCGCGGTGGACACCGCGGACAGTCGTGCCGGCATGGACGGCCGGCTCCTCGACGGTGAGCGGACGGTCAAGGTTCTCCAGGGCACAGTGCAGCCGAGCACGATCCCGTCGTCGCTCACCTCGACGTCGGGTTCCACGAACAGAGCCAGGCCCGGCCACCCAGCAGCTCAAGGCCGGATCACCATCCACGGCGAGAAGCCGACGATTGAGATCCAAGCGGGACTGCTCCCGGATCGGCCCCTCAAAATGAGAGAAGGGGTTTCGATGATCTAAAAAACCCCTCCACCTGCACCTTACGAGCGGGCGATCCCGTAATCGAACCAGCGACCTCTTCCGTGTGAAGGAACGCAGGCCAGTCTGAACACGTCGATGTGAGTCGATCGGGGCGCCTCTCACCTGGCAGGACGTCCCAGGAAGACGTGGCAAGCCTGCTGGAATCGAAGGGCGATGGCTCCCCAAATTGGCTCCCGCGGCTCCTCTCCGTTATGGAGATAGTCCCTATGTTCACTCCCACCATCGATGGTCTGGAACCGCACGATTCTCGGCTGCCAGCGGGATGGACCGATCGGCGTTCTCTCACACATATCGTCGTTCGGCCGGTCCCTCCATGTGCACTGCGTCGCCGACCGACATTCCTTCAGGAACTCCCTGCCAAGCTCAGACGGACGACCCCGCCCTGCGGAGCCGACCCGTAGGCGCCAGGAGTGACACAGTTCCAGTGGGGACGACCTCCGCGCGTGCGGGGCCGACGGCTCCAGGTCGGTGACCTCGCCACCGCCGCCCGGACGATCCACGCGCGTGCGGGGCCGACGTGCCGAGCACCGCCAGGCCGCTGACGCTCATCGGACGATCCCCGCGTGCGGGGCCGACTGCTCGACCGCCAGGAACGCGGCGTGAACGTTCGGACGATCCCCGCGCGGGGATGTTCCCGTCACCGAACTTACCTGCAGCCTCCGTGGCCGGTCGGCCCCGCGGACGCGGGGATGTTCCGCTTGCCGCCCTGATGAGCGACTTCGGCGACGCGTCGGCCCCGCGGACGCGGGGATGTTCCCGTTTCTTCGGCACCTGCCATGACCGCCGGTTGGTCGGCCCCGCGGACGCGGGGATGTTCCGGCGGGCTCGTTCCTGGGGATCGGCCCGCTCTAGCTAGTCGGTCCCGCGGACGCGGGGATGTTCCGTCGTCGCCGTCGGGGTCGCTCCCGTACCACGCGTCGACCCCGCGGACGCGGGGATGTTCCGGCCGACCGGTTACAGGAGGACGCCTTGCAGCGGCCGGGCCCGCGGACGCTGCAAGGCGTCCGACGTGCTGTTCGCGAGGTTCACCTGGTCGGCCCCGCGGACGCGGGGATGTTCCCATGTAGTGCACGGGCATCCGGCTCACGGAAGCGTCGGCCCCGCGGACGCGGGGATGTTCCTGACCAGCTCGTAGGCCAGGCGCAGTGCCGACTGTCGGCCCCGCGGACGCGGGGATTATCCCCCGATGTTGGCGTACGGCTTAGCCATCGCGTGGTCGGCCCTGCGGGACGCGGGGATGTTCCGGCCCGAATCCTCCGGAGGGCAGATCTGGTACGCGACAGGGTCGGCCCCGTTGACGCGGGAATGTTCCTGGCGTACGTACACCATGTCAGCGTCGGGGGTCGTCGGCCCCGCGGACGCGGGGATGCTTCCCCGGCGGACATGGAGGAGGGCTGGGTGGAGATGTCGGCCCCGCGGAGGCGGGAGAAGCCGAGGGTTGAGCATCCGAGTGGGATGGCTCCCCGATTGGCTCCCGTCGACCCCAGACATGAGAGAAGGGGCTTCGGATGATCTCCGAAACCCCTCCACCTGCACCTTACGAGTGGGCGATACTGGGATCGAACCAGTGACCTCTTCGGTGTGAACGAAGCGCTCTCCCGCTGAGCTAATCGCCCGCCCTGTCGGCGCCTTGCGGTGCTGACGGGGAAAACCATACCGCACTCTCGGGGTGGTGGCGAAACGGAGCGGTCGCGGGGCGATCTTCGGGAGCTCCTGGCGCGAGGGATTCGAGCGAAAGGCGGCGGTTGCCCATCGGCGTGGTGGGTCGGTGTCATACCATCGACGTGTCCCGGAAGACACCGATCGCGATCTTTTCGGTAGAAACGTTCTTGGTCGAGCCTGTCGGGGCAGGCTCTACAACAGCAAAACCCTCGCAAATACGACCCGATTGATGCCGTTTAGCCAGGTAGATGCCTAAATGTCCAGCTGTGATGTGCGTTACAGAAGGCCCTTGAGGCGGAATCTTTCCTACAGGTTTCTTCGTTCCGCGTCATAGCTCAGGACGAAGTCCGTCAGAGCAGTGAAAGCCCCGAAGAGGGGACCTACGACGAAAAGGTTTGGCTGACGATGAACAGCACCACCGTCTCCGCCGAGCTTGGCCTTCGGCTAGTGGTCCCCGACCGTACTACCGTCCCCCTGCTCGCCGGACTGAGCTACACAGCCGACGATCCGTATGCCATCCGCATGGCCTTCCACGTAGGGAACGACGAGCCGGTCGAGTGGATCTTTGCTCGTGAACTGCTGACCGTAGGCATCGTGCGGCGGGTCGGCGACGGCGACGTGCAGGTATGGCCCGCACGCGCCGATGGCGAGCGCACCCTGCACATCAGCCTCACCTCGCCGTTCGGGCAGGCGCTCTTCGAAGTGCCGCTCGCCCCCCTCACGGAGTTCCTCCACCGGACGTACGAGAAGGTGCCCGCGGGGCGCGAGACCGATTTCATGGACCTGGACGCCGAGCTCACCAACATGCTCTGGCCGTCCTGAACCATCGCCATCCGAGGCCCCGGCGTCCACCCCGACGCCGGGGCCTCGGCATGTGCGGCGTCAGGACGGGAGGGACGGGAGCGTGGTCGCGGCCTGGCGCATGCGTTCGATCTCGATGCTCTGGCCGGAGTAGACGTCCCTGGCCAGCAGGCGCATGCGGTAGTCGCGGCCGCCGGCCAGCTCCTCCCCCGCCATCTTCACCGCGCCCTGGTGGTGCCGGGTCATCAGGCGCAGGAACAGCTGGTCGAACGCGGCCCCCTTGGCCCCTCGCAGGGCGTTCAGCTGCTGTTCGGTGGCCATGCCGTAGCCGGCCGCCGCGCCGTGGTCATGGCCGGCGGGGGCGGGGCGGCCGAGTTCGGCGAGCCAGACGGTCATGGACCTGATCTCGGGGGTCTGGGCGGCGGTGATCGAGCGGGCGAGCGCGCGGATGACCGGGGTGGTCGTACGGGCCTCGACCAGGGAGGTCATCTCCAGCGCCTGCCGGTGGTGCGGGATCATCGCCTCGGCGAAGCGCACGTCGGCGGCGAGGGTGGGGGCCGGGCTCGGGCCGACGCGTTCCCCGGGGGTCGCCGTCCGGGCCGGGGCTCCGGGGCTGGCGGGCACCAGGACGGGAGCGTCCGTCCCGACGACCGGGATGTCCGGGGCAGGCGGCTGAGAACAGGCCGAAAGCGCAAATGTCATCACAACTGTGATGGAGATCGTACGCGGCCACCAACGTGCTGGCATAACTTCCATAGTGAGCCACGAGAGATAAAGGGGACGCGTGTTGATCTTCGCCAAGTTGCGCGGAGCGGTGTTGTGCGCGGCGTTGTTGCTGGCCTCGGCGTGCGCGGCGGAACCGCCGTCGGCCGGCGATCCGGGGCCGGCCTCCTCGCAGGAGAGCGGCACGGCGTCGGGCACGGCGTCCGGCACGGCCTCAGGCACGGGCGAGGTGCTGACCAGCGCTAACGTCAAGCACGTGGCGAACGTCCCGCGCTCCGGCCCGTTCGCCGGGGACGACAACTTCAACACCGACCTGGCCTTTCAGGGCGATTACGTATTCGTCGGGAACTTCGCCGGTTTCACGATCTACGACATCAGTGACCCGGCCAAGCCGAAGACGGTGAGCCAGGTGTCCTGCCCGGCGCAGCAGAACGACGTCAGCGTGCACGGCGACCTGCTGATCCTGTCGATCGACGAGCCGCGCGACGGCGAGGGCTGCGACTCCGGCGAGAACTCCCGCGACTGGGAGGGCCTGCGCCTCTTCGACGTCAGCGACAAGAAGAGCCCGCGCTACGTCGGCGCGGTGCGCACGGACTGCGGCTCCCACACGCACACCATGGTGCCCACCGACGACAAGCTCTACGTCTACGTCTCCTCCCCCGGCCCGGAGCCGGACTCGCGGACGTGCCCGGCGCCGCACCAGAACATCCAGATCGTGGAGATCCCGCTCGACGACCCCAGGTCCGCCAAGGTCGTGGCGCAGCCGAACATCTTCCCCCAGCAGCAGAACACCGAGATGTTCGCCGGCTGCCACGACATCACCGCCTACCCGGAGAAGAAGCTCGCCGCGGCGGCCTGCTTCGGCGACGGCGTGCTGCTCGACATCTCCGACCCGGTCAACCCACGGGTGATCCAGCAGATCCGCGACACCGAGAACTTCCAGATCTGGCACTCGGCGACGTTCAACAACGACGCGACGAAGGTCGTCTTCGGGGACGAGCTGGGCGGCGGCAGCCAGGCCACCTGCGACGCCGGCACGCCGCGCACCAAGGGCGCCGACGCCGTGTACGACCTGGTGAACGGCAAGCTGGAGCGCCGCGGCTACTTCAAGATCCCGCGGGACCAGGAGAAGGACGAGAACTGCGTGGCCCACAACGGCTCGCTGATCCCGGTGAAGGGCAAGGACGTCATGGTCCAGTCGTGGTACCAGGGCGGGGTGTCGATCTGGGACTTCACCGACTCGGCCAACCCGAAGGAGATCGGCTTCTTCGAGCGGCGTCCGTACCCGGAGGGCGGCATCGCCGGCTCGTGGTCGGCCTACTACTACAACGGCTACATCTACTCCAGCGACATGCGCGAGGGCCTGGACGTGCTGCGCATCGACGACCCGGTCACCGATCCGGCCAAGCAGGTGAAGATGGACGAGTTCAACGTCCAGACGCAGAAGTCGTACTGACGGATGAAGGGACAGGGCCCCGGAGGCGGGGCCCTGTCGAGGGCGGGTCAGGGGTTGAGGTCGGCGGCGGCGCGCTCGGCGAAGATCCGCATGGCCTTGGCGGTGATCGGGCCGGGCGCGGTGGGCAGCTCGGTCCGGTCGACCAGCCTGATCGGCTGGATGTCGCGGGTGGTGGAGGTGAGGAACGCCTCCTCGGCCTCGTACAGGGCCTGCAGCGGGACGTCGGTCTCCTCGCCGCCGCACCATTCGAGCACCAGCGCGCGGGTGACGCCGGCCAGGCAGCCGGAGGCGAGCGTGGGGGTGATCAGGCGGCCGTCGCGCACGATGAAGATGTTGGAGCCGGTGCCCTCGCACAGGTCGCCCGCGAGGTTGCCGAAGATCGCCTCCCCGGCGCCCTGGTTCTTGGCGTGCAGCAGGGCCTTGGCGTTGTCGCCGTAGGAGGTGCTCTTGACGCCGGACAGCGCGCCGCGCTCGTTGCGCGGCCAGGGGACGACGGCCACGTCGGCGGTCTCGGGGAACGGCTTCTGCTCGTCGACGATGACGATCGAGGTGGTTCCCTGGTTGCCCCGGTCGGAGCCGAGCGGGCCAGGACCGCTGGTGTAGGTGATGCGGATGCGGCCGAGCGACCAGGCGGGGGCGGCCGCCAGCAGCTTGCCGACGCCTTCGGCGATGGCCTCGACGTCGGGCTCGGGCAGGTCCATGCGCTGGGCCGAGAGGGTGAGCCGGTCGAGGTGCCGGGTGAGCGCGAACGACTCGCCGTCGACGATCTTGATCGTCTCGAAGACGCCGTCGCCGACCATGAGCCCGTGGTCGAACACGGACACGGTGGCCTGCGCGGGGTCGATCAGTTCCCCGTTGACCCAGACAGGGATGTTCATGCGTTTCCTCCTGAGGATGCCAGTGAGATGAGCCTGGACGCCTTCAGCTCGGTCTCGGACCATTCACGCGCGGGGTCGCTGCCCCACGTGATGCCCGCGCCGGTGCCGAAGCGGATCTCGCCTGCTGAGATCCAGAATGTTCTGATGCCCACGGCCAGCGCCGCCCTGCCCCGGTCGGCGTCGACCCAGCCCACGGCACCACAGTAGGGCCCCCGGGGGACCGGTTCGAGCTCATTGATGATGCGCAGAGCGGACGACTTGGGCGCGCCCGTGACAGACCCGGGCGGGAAAGTGGCGGCGAACAGCTCCGGCCAGCCCGCTCCTGGCGCGAGCCTGGCCCGCACGGTGGAGACGAGGTGGACCAGACCCGGATGCTCCTCGACCGCGCACAGGGAGGGCACCTCGACCGAGCCGACCGCCGCGACCCGGCCCAGGTCGTTGCGGACCAGGTCGACGATCATGACGTTCTCGGCGTAGTCCTTCTCCAGCAGGTCGGCGGCGGTGACGCCGGTGCCCTTGATGGGGCCGGACTCCACGACGTCGCCCTCGCGCGACAGGTAGAGCTCCGGCGAGGCCGACACCACGCTCAGCCCGGGCACGTCGACGACGGCGGCGTACGGGGCCGGGTTGCCCTCGGCCAGCCGCGCGGCCAGCGCCAGCGGATCGGCGCCGGGCGGGACGGGTGCGGACAGGACGCGGCAGAGGTTGGCCTGGTAGACCTCGCCTCGCTCGATGTGGTCGCGGATCGCGCGCACGCCGCGTTCGTAGGCGGCCCGGTCGAGCGAGGTATGCCACTGGCCCGGATGTGGACCGTGCCAAGGGCTCCTGGGCGAGGGCAGCGCGGACGGGCGCACGCGGTCGAAGCGGGCGCAGGTCGCCGTGCCCTCGTAGTCGACGACGACGGCCCACCAGCCCTCGCCGTCGAGGGCGGCGAGGTCGGTCGTCACGTCGCGGAGTCCGGTGGCGAGATGACCGTTTAAGTGGGCGAAACCGTCGTACACATCTCCCATTGTCCCAGCATCTCGACCAGTTGCAGCGCGGAGGGCAGGGGAACCTCGGGAAGGGCCGCGTACACCGTGCGGACGGGGGTGGCCTCGCGCAGCGGCTTGAGCACCAGATTCGGCGGCACCGCCCGCGCGGCCAGCTCGGGCACCAGCGTCACGCCGAACCCGGCGGCGACGAACCCGAACTTGCCCGACCATTCGGCCACCCGCAGCCCGCCGCGCGGCGTGAACCCGGCGGCGGCGCACGCGGCCACCAGCGGCGTCGGCTGCCCGCGCGGCGCGGCCTCGATCCAGCTCTCCTCGGCCAGGTCGCGCAGGTCCACGTCGGGCTCGGCGGCCAGCGGGTGACCGGCGGGCAGCGCGACGAGCAGCCGGTCCTGGCAGAGCCGGACGAGCCGGGCGTCCTCGGCGGGCAGTCCGGCCGGGTAGTCGCTGATCACGGCCACGTCGAGCGCCCCGGCGTGCAGGCGTTCCACGAGCCGCGAGGTCAGCGCCTCCGTCATCCGCAGCTCGACGCCGGGATGGGCGGCCAGGAAGCGCTTCAGCGTGGAGGGCATGAGGTCGACGTTGGCGGTGGCGAACGCGCCCACGCGCAGCGTGCCGCCGCGCCCGGCGTGGATGGCGGCCAGTTCCTCGCCGGCGCGGGCCAGCCGGTCGAGCACGGCGACGGCGTGCCGGTGCAGGGCCGTGCCGGCGGGGGTCAGGCGCACGCCGCGCGCCAGGCGTTCGAACAGGGGGCCGCCGCCGGCCCGTTCCAGCGCGGCGATGCGCCGGGAGACCGCCGACTGTGTGTAGCCGAGCAGCTCGGCGGCGGCGGTGAAGGAACCACTCCTGGCCACCTCGTCGAAGAGGCGGAGGGCTTGGAGGTCGAAGGCATTCGTCTCATGCATGGCTGCCATGCAATCTAGTCGGTGGTGGAATACCTCGCATCCCTGTTCACTGTTCCCGTGATTGCATTTCTCGGACAGGGACGCATGGGCGTCCCCATGGCTCGGCGACTCGTGGAGGCCGGGCACAAGGTGACGACGTGGCGGCGTGGGACCGGTGTGGCGGCCGCCGAGGCGGTGGAGGGCGCCGAGCTGGTGATCAGCATGCTCAGCGATCCGGCGGCGGTGCGCGAGGTGCTGACGGCCGCGCTGCCCGGTCTGCGGCCCGGCGCGACGGTGGTGGAGATGTCCACGATCGGCCCGGAGGCGGTGCGCGAGCTGCGTGAGCTGCTGCCCGCGTCGGTCGCGCTGGTGGACGCGCCGGTGCTGGGCAGCGTGGGCCCGGCGGCGGACGGCTCGCTGGTGGTGCTGGCCGGCGGTGACGTGTCGGTCTGCCGCGAGGTGTTGTCGGTCTTCGGCGGCGTGCGCGAGACCGGGCCGCTGGGGTCCGGCGCGGCGATGAAGATCGCCGTCATGAGCGCGATCGTGCCCGCGCAGGTGCTGGTCGCCGAGACGCTGGCGTACGGGGCGGCGCACGGCGTGGACCGGGACGCGCTGCTCGACGTGCTGGCCGGCACGCCGCTCGGCCAGGTCGCCGAACGGCTGCGCACGCCCGCCGCCGAGACCCGGTACTCGCTCGGCCTGGCCGCCAAGGACCTGGAGCTGGCGGCGTGGGAGGGCGCGTCGATGGCCACCGCCGCCCGGCGACGCCTGCAGGAGGCGCGGGCGGCCGGGCTGGGCGAACGCGACCTGACGGCGGTGGCCGAGCACGTCGGCGGCGCCCCCGCCACCGACAGCGGCAGCGGCAGCGGCAGCGGCACTGACACCGGCACCGACACCGGCACCGGCACCGCGCCCGCCGCGCGCGCGGTGCCGCTGAACCTGTCCACGATCCCGGCCACGAACGGCGCGTACTCGCACGCCGTGCGGGTCGGCGACATGCTCTACGTCTCCGGCCAGGCCGCCTTCGACGAGCAGGGGCACGTGGTCGCCCCCGGCTCGCTCAAGGACCAGGCCGAGCACATCTTCGCGGTCACCACGCGCATCCTGGCCGACCAGGGCGCGACCTGGCAGGACGTCGCCTTCATCCGCACGTACCTGACGGACATGGACGACATCCTCCAGCTCAGGGACGTGCGCAACCGGTACGTCACCGGCACTCCGCCGGCCAGCACGACCGTCGAGGTGTCGAAGCTGTTCCGGCCGGGGCTGGTGATGGAGATGGACCTGATCGTCGCCCTCCCCCGCTGAGCGGGCCGGGACGCGACGGCCAGTCCAGCGGCCCGGTTAGTCCAGGGGCCCGGTTAGTCCAGCGGCCCGGTGACCGACTCCGCCGCGGCCACGACGCCGCCCTCGGCCACCAGCCGCACGGCGGACTCGATCTCCGGCGCGAGGAAGCGGTCGGGGCCCGGCGCGGGCACGTTCTCGCGCAGCGCCCTGACCACGGCCGCGGTCGCCGGCGCGGGCTCCAGGGGGGCGCGCAGGTCGAGCGCGCGGGCCGCGGTGAGCACCTCGACGGCCAGCACCCGCGTCAGCCCGTCGATCGACCTGCGCAGCTTGCGCGCCGCCGACCAGCCCATGGAGACGTGGTCCTCCTGCATGGCCGAGCTGGGGATGGAATCGACGCTGGCGGGCACGGCCAGCCGCTTCAGCTCCGAGACGATCGCGGCCTGGGTGTACTGGGCGATCATGTGGCCGGAGTCGACGCCGGGGTCGTCGGCCAGGAACGCGGGCAGGCCGTGGTTGCGGGCCACGTCGAGGAAGCGGTCGGTGCGGCGTTCGGACATCGAGGCCAGGTCGGCGGCCACGACGGCGAGGAAGTCGAGCACGTAGCCCACGGGCGCGCCGTGGAAGTTGCCGTTGGACTCCACCCGGCCGTCGTCCAGCACGGCCGGGTTGTCCACGGCGCTGGCCAGCTCCCAGCCGGCCACGGTGGCGGCGTGCGCGATCGTGTCACGGGCGGCGCCGGCGACCTGCGGGGCGCAGCGCAGCGAGTACGCGTCCTGGACGCGGGTGCACGCCTGAGGGTCGCGATGGCTGGCCATGACGCCGGAGCCGGCCAGGATCTTGGTCATGTTGGCGGCGGACCTGGCCAGGCCGGGGTGCGGGCGCAGGGCCTGGAGCTCCGGCATGAAGACGCGGTCGGTGCCGAGCAGCGCCTCGACGCTCATCGCCGCGCTGATGTCGGCGGTCCTGACCAGCCTGGTGAGGTCGGAGATGGCCAGGATGAGCATGCCCAGCATGCCGTCGGTGCCGTTGATCAGGGCCAGGCCCTCCTTGGCGGCCAGCTCGACCGGCTCGATGCCGGCCTGCTTGAGCGCCTCCCCGGCGGGCTGGAGCTCCCCCGCGGCGTCGCGGACGACGCCCTCGCCCATCAGCGTCAGCGCCACGTGGGCCAGCGGCGCGAGGTCGCCGGAGCAGCCGAGGCTGCCGTACTCGTGCACGACCGGCGTGATGCCGGCGGTGAGCAGCGCGGCCAGGGTCTTGGCGGTGCCCGGCCTGATGCCGGTGTGGCCGGTGGCCAGGGTGTGCAGGCGCAGCAGCATGAGCGCGCGCACCACCTCGGTCTCCACCTCGGGGCCGCTGCCCGCCGCGTGCGAGCGCACCAGCGAGCGCTGGAGCTGGGCGCGCAGCGCGGGGTCGATGTGCCGGGTGGCCAGGGCGCCGAACCCGGTGGAGACGCCGTAGGCGGGCACGGGGCTCTCGGCAAGTTCGTCCACCCGCTGGCGGGCGGCCGCCATGGCGGCCACCGCGTCGTCGGTGAGCTGCACGGCGGCGCCGTGGCGGGCCACCTTGATGACGTCGTCGAAGCTCAAAGGCTCGGGGCCGACGTTCACGACTCCGTTGTCGCGCATGATCGTCTCTCTCGCTTAGGTAACCGGCGTACCCGATGTTAGCTCCTTACTCGGGAAGATCGCCGCCAGCCCCTCCCTGCCCTCGTCGGTGAGGACCACCGCGCGTGGCACCGATCCGCGCCGGTACCAGCCGCGTTCCAGCAGGACGTCGGTGATCGCGGCGCCCAGTGCTCCGCCGAGATGCGACCGGCGTTCGGTCCAGTCGAGGCATTCCGGGGCGAAGCGCCGCCTGGTCCTGCGGGCGCCCTCGACGTCCACGCCCAGGCTCGTCAGCAGGCGTTCGCCGTCGGGGGTGAGGTCCTGGCGGTCGTAGAAGCCGCCGTCCCTGAGCCGGTCGAGCAGGGCGACGCCGGCGCGTCCGGCCAGATGGTCGTAGCAGGTGCGGGCCTCCTCCAGCAGGCGCGCCTGCCGGGACTGCCGCAGGGAGCGCACCGGCGGGCGGGCGCTCACCCTGGCCAGGGTCTCCAGCACCTCGGCGATCTCGTGCCCGGCCAGCCGGTAGTAGCGGTGGCGGCCCTGCCGGACGACGTCGACCAGGCTTCCGTCGAGCAGCCGCGCCAGGTGGGCGCTGGCGGTCGCGGCGCTCACCCCGGCGACCCTGGCCAGCTCGCCGGCGGCCAGGGCCCGGCCGCCGAGCAGCGCTGTGAGCATGGCGGCCCTGGTGGGGTCGGCGATGAGCGCGGCGACGGGCGCGATGTCGGCGTCACGTGCGGTGTGCTCCATGCCCACGACGCTAACGCACCGACATTTCGTCCGGTGACGAAGTGTCAGCCGCTCCCCAGGGCCTTCCTGATGATCTCGCGGGCCCGGTCCATCAGCGCGAGGGGCGTGCCGATCAGCACGTTCTTCGTCGCCGACTCCACGCCTGGACGCGGCCGCAGCGGCCCGACCGCCTCGGCCGCCCGCACCGCCGCCGCCATGGCCCGGCGTTCCACGACGGAGGTGCTGTTGCGCAGCTGGGCGAACTCGTAGCGCTCCTCGCTGCGGGCGTGCTTGGTGACCGCCGTGCGCAGCTCGGCCAGCCTCTCCCAGAACGCCGGGTCGTCCACGCCCGCCCGGTCGATCTCGACGAGCAGCCGCTTGGCCCGGTTCTCCTCGGCCAGCCGGTCGGCCACCACGCCTGGACCGCCGTCCACCTTCCTGCGCGCGTAGGGGTGGACGATCTCCTCCTCGGCGGTCTCGTGCACGGCCAGCAGGCGGATCAGCCGCTCGAACGCCTCCTCCACCCGTTCCGGCGGCGCCTGCTCCACCTCGTCGAACAGGTCCCTGATCTGGCCGTGCTGGGCCATCAGCACGTCGATGACATCGTGTTCAGCCACGTCCAGCGGCCTACCCGGGCGCCGGTCGGGCACGCGCCTCCTTACCGAACGCGGATCGTTCGGCGACGCAACGCGGAGGTTGCCCCACCAGGCCGCGGGTAGGCGCAGCGACATGGCCTTCGACCCACTTCAGGAGCGGGGCATCCCGCTGGACGAGCAGCTGCGCGACTGGCGGGAGCTCAACGTCTCGCCCATCGATCCCGACCACGCCGACCCGTACACCCGCTGCCGGATCATCACGATGAACGGCATCGAGACCGAGGCGGTCCTGTTCAGCCACCAGCTCGCCCGCCACTGCACCGACCTGGAATTGAAGCGGCAGCTCGCCCGGGTGCGCCACATCGAGGCGCAGCAGCAGAAGGCGGTCAACTGGCTGCTGCCCGGCGTCGCGTCGGTGCTGGAGACCACCATCGCCTACGAGCAGGTCGCGGTGGACCTGACGGCGTGGGTGGCGCGCATGGAGCCGGACCCGTACCTGACGCAGGCGTACCAGTTCGGGGTGCTGGAGGACTTCGACCACCTCTACCGGTACGCCAACCTCTACGAGATGATCGAGCACCGCAAGGCCGAGAAGATCGTGGACGGGGTCACCGAGGTCATGCCGGGGCGGCCGACGTACCTGCACCACCGGGACCCGGTCGACAACGTGCGCGAGCCGTACGACCGGCACCGCACCGAGCCGCTGTCGAAACTGCACGCCCTGACCGTCATGGCGGCCGAGCAGCAGACCATGAACTTCTACATGAACGTCGGGCCGCTGGCCATGGAGCCGATCGCCCGGCAGCTCTACCAGGAGATCGCCATGGTGGAGGAGGAGCACGTCACCCACTACGAGTCGCTGGTCGACCCGGGCGAGAGCTGGTGGGAGATGCTGCTCAACCACGAGTACAACGAGTGCTACCTCTACCACTCGTTCATGGAGACCGAGTCCGACCCCAGGGTGAAGGCCGTCTGGGAGCTGCACCTGAACATGGAGATCGAGCATCTGCGGCTGGCCTGCGAGCTGTTCAAGCGGTTCGACGGACGGGATCCCGACCAGGTGCTGGCTCCCGAGCTGCCGCCGCCGGTGACGTTCGAGCCGAACAAGGCGTACCTGCGGGAGCTGCTGGCCACCCAGATCGACTGCACCACGCTCGGCACCGGGTACGTCCAGGAGGCCCACGAGCGCTTCACGCGCATGCAGGAGGCGGTCTTGGGCGGGGAGAAGCCGCCGTCGGAGCGGGTCATCGACGACAACCGGGCGGTGTCGGGGCGGGAGTACCGGCTTGAGACGGAGGGGCCGCATCCGGCGGGCATGCAACTGGGCCGCTGACCGGGCCGTGCCCTCCTTGCGCCTCCGCCCCGGGTCCCGCCCCGGGGCGCGGCCGGGCCGCACCTGGGACGACCTGCGCGGAAGCGCTCCGGTTTGGGGACTCGGCGAGGATTCGCTAGAGTTCTCTCGTCGCCCGGCACGAGCGGGGCGCACGCGGAAGTGGCTCAGTGGTAGAGCATCACCTTGCCAAGGTGAGGGTCGCGGGTTCGAATCCCGTCTTCCGCTCGGAGCTTCCGGCTCGGTGGCGTGGCCGAGAGGCGAGGCAGCGGCCTGCAAAGCCGTCCACACGGGTTCAAATCCCGTCGCCACCTCTACGAAGGACGATTAGCTCAGCGGGAGAGCGCTTCCCTGACACGGAAGAGGTCACTGGTTCAATCCCAGTATCGTCCACCATCTCTCATCAGCCAGGTCGGCGGGTCGCCGGCCTGGCTGACGCTTTTTCGCGGCTCCTCCCCGGGCGCGGGGGCCTGGCGCTTGTAGCAAGCGTTTGGTTCGATCAGGGGCATGGACGTTCAGGAGATCGCCGACCGCCTGGAGATCACCGACCTGCTGGCCCGGTACTCGCGGGCCGTCGACTCCGGCGAGTGGGACCTGCTCGACGAGGTGTTCAGCCCGGGGGCGGTCATCGACTACCGGTCCGCGGGCGGGATCAGGGGCGGGCTGGCGGAGGTCAAGAGCTGGCTCGCCGAGGTGCTGCCGCACTGGCCCGGACGCCTGCACCTGATCGGGGCCCCGCGGATCGTCCTCACCGGGGACGAGGCGCGGGTCAGCGCGCCGTTCACCGACACCCTCGCCCCAACGCGCGACATGGCCGCGGCCGACGCCAAGGGGTTCCTGCACGGCGGCGGCTGGTACCACCACCGCCTGCGGCGTACTTCCGGCGGCTGGCGCAGCCAGGAGCTGGTGGAGGAACAGAGCTGGCGCACAGCCCGGTGACCCCATCCCCGAACCCCCCGGCCGCGACAGCTTCCTGGTTTGGCCGCTTGCGGGCACGGCGGGCTCAGTGTGGCTGTTCGGGGTGGGTTGTGGTGAAGGCGAGGAGGCGGATGGCGGTCTGCTGGGGGTCCTCCAGGATGGGGGTGTGGCCGAGGCCGGGCAGGAGCTCGATCTCGGCCCCCGGCACGACGCGGTAGCCGGACGCGGACGAGGAACGCCACCGGCGGTCGTCCGCGCCGAAGATCACCAGCAACGGCTTGCCCAGAGGCGCCAGGCGGTCGGGCAGCGGCCGTTCGTGCAGGTAGTCGCGGGTGCCCTGCATGGTCGCGGCGAGCGTGTGGAGGGTCATGCATCGCACCTCGTCCAGCAGCTCGTCCGGGGGCTGGTAGCCGGGACGGCTGAAGCCCGGGCTCGCGAACAGGCGGATCTGCTCGTCGGTCGGCGGCCACTGCGAGGGGGCGAACGCGGCCGACGCCGGGGCGATGAAGGCGTCCAGGTCAGGGCCTGTGTTGATGAGGACGAGCGCCGTCACCAGGCCGGGACGCTGTTCGGCCAGGGCGGTGGCGACCACGCCGCCGCTGGAGTGGCCCGCGACCACGGCCTCCCGCACGCCGAGCCGGTCCAGCGCCTCGCCGACCCGGCGTGCCTGGTCGGCGGTGGTGTAGCCGCGGTCGTCCGGTTTGGCGGAGCGGCCGTGGCCGAGCAGGTCGATCCGGATGACGCGATGGGAGCCCGTGAGCAGGGGGACCATCTGGTCCCAGGAGCGGGCCGAGGACGCCGAACCGTGGATGAGGAGGAGGGCGGGGGCGTCGCGGGGGCCGTCCTGGCAGGCGTGGAGGTCGCCGTCGTCCAGGGAGAGGATCATGCTCTCGGTGGTGTCGCCGTGGGAACTGGTCATGAGGCCACTGTGGCGGCCGTCCCGCGCCGGAGGATTGGACGAATGTTCCCTCGGGTTGCTGCCGGGGCTACACGTTCGCCGACATCGAGAACCAGATGTAACCGACAGTGGCCAGGAGCAGGCACACTGCTCCGATCGCCGCGCCCGCCGAGGCCGCGAAGAGCCGTACGGGCCCGGGCCGCCGTGCCGCGAACGCGTACCCGAGGGCGAGGCCGGCGCCGGGGAGCACCGCGGCCGCGATGCCGCATTTGGCCAGGAGCTCCGTGGGCATCCAGTCCAACCGCCAGATGCTCCAGGCCACCAGTCCGTAGCCGGTGAGGGCCGCTGCGCAGAGCACGCTCAGCCCGAGGGTGGCGTACTTGCGCGTGCCGGGATCAGGGAGGGACGTCACGGGCCGATGATCGCACGGCGTCGCGGCCGCCGGTAGACGCACCGGAGGCGGGATGGCGGATGGGGTGTGGCGCCCGGACAGACCGGACAGAGGGGGGTCACGTGCGGGTCAGGGGGCAGTGGGTGGCGTCTGTGGCGTAGGACAGGAGGAGGTCGCGGGCCGTCTCCGTGTCGAACGGCTGCACCGCGTCCAGCAGGTGCAACCCCAGCCCGTCCTCCAGCGCCACCAGGTTCCGGGCGATCGTCATGGCGTCCCGGGTCAGCGTGAAGACGCCGGTCGCCGACCCCGCCTCCAGGATCGCGGCGTACAGGGCCACCTGCCGCTCGTACAGCCGGATGTGCTGGGCCGCGTACGCCGGATCGCGCCGGGCGTGCGCCCCCAGCTCGTACAGCAGCACGCACAGCTCGTCGCCCGGACCGGCGGGCAGGCCGCTGCCGATGGTGATGACCAGGCGCCGCCGCAGGTCGGGCTCGCGGGCGGCGGCGGCCTCGCGGGCGGCGCAGAACCGGTCGACCGCCTCGCGCTGCACCTCCTGCAGCAGGCCGGCCATGCTCGGGAAGTAGTACAGCACCGACCCCGCCGACATGCCGGCGACCTCGGCGACGTCGCGCAGCCGCAGGTCGAGGATGCCGCGTTCGAGCACCGCCCGGCGGGCGGCGGAGACGAGTTCGGCCCGCTTCTCCCGGGCCCGGCTGGGTCGCGCCATGGCCGCGATTCTTCATAGACGCTTCAAAAAACGCAAGCCATCCTTGACGAACGCCCCCGATAGTTCTTTGATACTCGCTCAAGGAACCCCCCAAGGAGGCGTCGTGGCATCAACGGCCGCCCATCCACACCTGCACCGGGGACTCAAGCTCCTCGGCACCCTCCTCCTCACCCTGTCCGCCATCACCCCCGCGTCCTCGGTCTTCATCATCGCCCCCGGCGTGATCTCCCAGGCCGGCAGCGGCGCGATCCTCAGCTACCTGGCCGGCGCCGTCGTGGGCGTGTTCATGGCCTTCGTCTACGCCGAGCTGGGCTCTGCGTTCCCGCTCACCGGCGGCGAGTACGCCATCACCGCCCGGACGCTCGGCCGGCTGCCCGGCTTCGTGGTGCTCGGGCTGATCCTCATCACGCAGCTGCTCATCATCGCCGTCATCGCGCTGGGCGTGGGCGCGTACCTGTCGGTCGTCCTCCCGGGGCTGGACGGGCCGCTGGTGGCGGCCGTGACGTGCCTGCTCACCACCGTCGTGGCGGTCTTCGACATCAAGCTGAACGCCTGGGTGACCGGGGTGTTCCTGGCCATCGAGATGATCGCGCTGGTGGTCGTGGCGGCGCTCGGCCTGTTCAGTCCGCAGCGCTCGCCGGTCGAGCTGATCACCCATCCGGTGGTGGCCGGGGACGGCGGCGCGCTGGTGCCCGCCTCGCTGGGCCTGATCGGCGCGGCGACCGCAGTGGCGATCTTCTCCTACAACGGGTACGGCTCGGCGGTCTACTTCGGCGAGGAGGTGCACGACGCGCCGAAGAGCATCGCCAAGACCGTGCTGTGGGCGCTGGGCGTCACCGTGGCGGCCGAGCTGGTGCCGGTGACGGCGGTGCTGGTGGGCGCGCCGTCGCTGGAGGGCCTGTTCGGCGCGGAGAACATGATGCAGTACTTCGTCACCGCCCGCGCCGGGTCCGTGACCAACACGGTGATCTCCCTGGCCGTGGCGCTGGCCATCCTCAACGCCGTGCTGGCCATCATCCTCATCACCTCGCGCATGTTGTTCAGCACCGGACGGGACCGCGCCTGGCCCGCGCCGGTCAGCCGCCTGCTGTCGTCGATCCACGCCCGGTACGGCTCGCCGTGGGTGGCCACTGTCCTGACCGGCGTGGTCAGCGCGGCCTGCTGCTTCATCGACGAGCGCTTCCTGCTGGTGGTGACCGGCACCTCGATCGTGGCCGTGTACGCGGCGCTGTGCCTGGGCGCGATCGCCGGGCGGCGCAACGGCACGACCGGCCACGCGGCGTACCGCATGCCGTGGTTCCCGCTCGCGCCGGTGCTGGCGCTGGCCGCGCTGGCGTACGTGATCTACCTCAACGCGCTGGACCCGGCGATCGGCCGGCCCAGCCTGTACGTCACCGCCGGGATCGCGGTGGTGTCGGCGGCGTACTATCTGGGAGTGCTGCGGCGGCGCGGCGGGTGGGATCTGGCTGAACCATGAGAGTGATCATCTTCGGGGCGACCGGCATGGTCGGGCGCGGCGTGCTCAGGGAGTGCCTGCTCGACGAGCGCGTGACGGCCGTGCTCACGGTCGGCCGGTCGCCCACGGGGACGGTCCATCCCAAGCTGCGCGAGCTGCTCCATGCCGACCTGTCGGACCTGTCGGCCGTCGAGGGCGAGCTGGCCGGCTACGACGCGTGCTTCTTCTGCCTCGGCGTGTCCGCGGCGGGCATGAGCGAGCAGGAGTACCGGCGGATCACCTACGACTACACGCTGGCGGCCGGCACCACGCTGGCCCGGCTCAGCCCGTCCTCGACCTTCGTCTACGTCTCGGGGGCCGGCACGGACGCGCACGGCCGCGCGATGTGGGCCAGGGTGAAGGGCGCGACGGAGAACGCGCTGCTCGCGCTGCCGTTCCACGCCTACATGTTCCGTCCCGGCTACATCCAGCCGATGCACGGCGTGACCTCGCGCACCCGCTGGTACCGACTGGCCTACGTCGTGGCCGCGCCGCTCTACCCGCTGCTGCGGCGGCTGTTCCCGGCGTCGGTGACGACGACCGAGCGCATCGGCCAGGCGATGATCACCGTGGCCGAGCGCGGCGCGCCCGAGCGGATCCTCGGCCCGGCGGCGATCAACGCCCTGTGACGGCGGCCCGCGGCACCGGCCGCACGGCCCCCGGGATCAGCGGCACGGCCAGCAGCGAGGCGAGCGCGGCCAGCCCCCACACCGCCTCCCACGAGGCGAGGCCGAGCACCACCGGGACGAGCAGCGGGGTCACGAAGCCCGAGGCGAAGCAGGCGGTGCCCTCCAGGCCGAGCGCGCTGCCCGCCCTGGCCGCGCCCGCCATGGCGGCGATCTCGGTGTAGGCGATGCCGTGCCAGGAGTTGGCCAGCAGGCCGCCGATCGCCAGGGCCGCGACGGTGAGCGGGGTGGGCGCCGAGGTGAGCACGGCGGCGGCGGCCATCACGACGCCGGACAGGGTCCCGATGGCGCGGATCCAGGTGCGCCGCCCGCCGCGGCGGTCGGTGCGCCGGCCGGTCCAGATGCGCGCCGCGCCGCCGCCGAGCTGGGCGACGAGCACGGTGAGGGCGGCCAGGCCGGCGCCGGCCCCCTTGACGTCGTGCAGGAAGATCGCGGTGAAGGACAGCACGGCGAACTGCGGCACGGTGAGCAGCCCGCTGGCCAGCGCCACCCGCCACACGTCCCAGCGGCGCAGCGGGGAGGGGCCGGGCTCCGGGGCGACGGCCGCGGCGGCGGGCGCCGGCTCGTGCAGCCAGCGCCAGGTGGCCGCCGCCGCCAGCAGGCAGAACACCGCCGGTACGGCGTAGACGGCGCGGAACCCGTACCGCTCGGCGAGCCAGGGCAGCAGGGCGACCCCAACCGCGCCGCCGACGGGGATGGCCGTCTGGCGGACGCTCATGGCCAGCCCCCGCTCGCCGTCGGCGAACCAGGTCATGACGGCCCGCCCGGAGGCGCCGTTCACGCTGCCGCCCAGCGCCCCGGCGGCCAGCAGGCACGCCGCCAGCAGGGCCACCCCGGCGTGCTCGGCCGGCGTGACGGCGGCGGCCATCACCGCCAGCAGCGCGCCCGTGGCGGTCAGCCCGGCCAGCAGCACGCGGCGGTCGCCCCAGCGGTCGGTGAGCATGCCCCACGCGATGTCGGAGGCGGCCACGCCCAGCCCCAGGCAGGACAGGACCAGGCCGAGCGAGCCCAGCGACAGGTGGTAGCCCGAGCGCATGGAGACCGCGGTCAGCGGGATGCCGGAGAACATGGCCGAGAAGCTGGCCTGGGCGCCGACGCCCACGGACAGCACGACCCATCGGTGCCGCGCGCCGAACCGGCGCGTCCCGCCGCCGACGGTGCTGAGTGTCGCCACGATGCCCCCAAAGTAACCGGATTCAATGGTTAGAAACCTTGGCAGCGCCGGAAGTAACTTGTCAACGCGGTTACGATGGGAGCCGTGGACTTCACCTTCGTCAGCGGCAACCTCGGCCTCGACCTCGCCGGCACCATCGGCCACCGCCGGGGCGCGCGCATCGACCTGCTGGCCTCCCCCGCCGACCTGGCCCGCTGGACGGTCGCCGCCGGGCTCCTCGACGAGCCGCCCGAGACCGGCGACGACGACCTGGCGCGGGCGACGGCCCTGCGCGAGGCGATCTACCGACTGGCCACGGCCGCCCGCGAGGGCAGCCCGTACGACCGGGCCGACCGCGACCTGCTCAACGAGACCGCCCGGCGCCCGCCCGCGGACGTCGCGCTCGAAGAGCGCGGCCTGCGGCGCGGCGGCGGCCTGCCCGGCGCGCTGTCCACGACGGCGCGCGCGGCGATCGAGCTGCTCGGCGGCCCGCAGGCGGAGCTGATCCGCGAGTGCGAGGCCGACCCCTGCACCCGCCTGTACGTCGACGCCTCCCACCGCCGCACCCGCCGCTGGTGCGACATGCGCGGCTGCGGCAACCGCGCCAAGGCGGCGGCCTTCCGCGCCCGCGCGGGCGCCTGACCGGGATGATGGAATAACGGCGGAGGCCGGGACGCTACGATACCTGTCAAAGATTCAACAGTCATGGATGGTGACTAAAGTGCAGTTCGGAATCTTCAGCGTGGGCGACGTGACCACCGACCCCACCACCGGCAGGACCCCGACCGAGCACGAGCGGATCAAGGCGATGGTGGCGATCGCGCTCAAGGCCGAGGAGGTCGGCCTCGACGTGTTCGCGACGGGCGAGCACCACAACCCGCCGTTCGTGCCGTCCTCGCCGACCACCATGCTCGGCTACATCGCGGCCAGGACCGAGCGGCTGATCCTGTCCACCGCCACGACGTTGATCACGACCAACGACCCGGTCAAGATCGCCGAGGACTTCGCCATGCTCCAGCACCTGGCCGACGGCCGGGTGGACCTCATGCTGGGCCGTGGCAACACCGGGCCGGTCTACCCGTGGTTCGGGCAGGACATCCGCCAGGGCATCCCGCTGGCCGTGGAGAACTACGCGCTGCTGCACCAGCTCTGGCGCGAGGACGTCGTCGACTGGGAGGGCCGCTTCCGCACCCCGCTGCAGGGGTTCACCAGCACGCCGCGCCCGCTCGACGGGGTGCCGCCGTTCGTGTGGCACGGCTCGATCCGCAGCCCGGAGATCGCCGAGCAGGCCGCCTACTACGGTGACGGCTTCTTCGCCAACAACATCTTCTGGCCCAAGGAGCACTTCATCCGCCTGATCAACCTCTACCGCCGGCGCTACGCCCACTACGGGCACGGCACGCCCGAGCAGGCGATCGTCGGCCTGGGCGGCCAGGTGTTCATGCGCAAGAACTCCCAGGACGCGGTCCGCGAGTTCCGCCCCTACTTCGACAACGCCCCCGTGTACGGCCACGGGCCGTCGCTGGAGGAGTTCACCGCCGAGACCCCGCTCACCGTGGGCAGCCCGCAGCAGGTCATCGACCGGACGCTGGAGTTCCGCGAGTTCTTCGGCGACTACCAGCGCCAGCTGTTCCTCATGGACCACGCCGGCCTGCCGCTGAAGACCGTGCTGGAGCAGCTCGACATCCTGGGCGAGGAGGTCGTGCCGGTGCTGCGCAAGGAGATGGCCAAGGACCGCCCGGCCGGCGTCCCGGACGCGCCGGCGCACGCCTCGCTGCTCCAGGCCCGTACGTCCCAGGCCGTCGAGGTCTGACCCCTCCAGGGAAGGAGATCCCCCCAATGAAGCTCGTCGTCGTCACGGCCGGCCTGACTCAGCCGTCCTCCACCCGCCTGCTCGCCGACCGGCTGGCCGAGGCCACCCGGCGGCGGCTGGACGGCGCTGCCGAGGTGCGCGTGGTCGAGCTGCGCGACCTGGCCGTGGACATCGCCAACAACCTGGTGACCGGCTTCCCCGGCGCCCGGCTGCGCGAGGTGGTCGAGGCCGTGACGCAGGCCGACGGGCTCATCGCGGTCACGCCGACCTTCAGCGGCTCCTACAGCGGGCTGTTCAAGTCGTTCTTCGACGTCCTGGACAACACGGCCCTGGCGGGCACGCCCGTGCTGATCGCCGCCACGGGCGGCACCGCCCGCCACTCGCTCGTGCTGGAGCACGCGCTGCGCCCGCTGTTCGCCTACCTGCGGGCCGTGGTCGTGCCGACCGCCGTCTACGCCGCCTCGGAGGACTGGGGCGGCGGCGGCGACTCCTTCACCGACGGGCTCGGCGAGCGCATCGACCGGGCCGCCGGCGAGCTGGCCGGCCTGCTGGCGGGCCGCGCTCCCCGCCCGGCCGCGGCTGAGGAAGAAAGCGGGGCCGGGGCTGACGACGAAGTCGTCCCGTTCGCGGAGCAACTCGCGGCTTTGCGCCCACTGCGCTAGTTTGCAGCGGTGCTGACCGCTACATGCCTCTCGCTGTCCCTTGCCTTGACCTGCGTCTCCCCCGCAGACCTCAACAACCCACACAAGAAGGACATCGCCATGCAGCTGGTGTCCAGCGCGGAGAACTCCTCGCTGGACTGGAAGGCCCAGTACGGCTACATCGAGGACATCAAGGACGAACGCGGCTACACCGCGGGCATCATCGGCTTCTGCTCCGGCACCGGCGACATGCTGGAGCTGGTCGAGCTCTACACCAGGCGCAAGCCCTCGAACGTGCTGGCCAAGTACCTGCCCGCGCTGCGCAGGGTCAACGGCACCGACTCCCACAAGGGCCTCGGCAAGCCGTTCGTCAAGGACTGGAAGAAGGCCGCGGCCGACCCCGTCTTCCGGCGGGCCCAGGACCACGAGCGCGACCGCGTCTACTTCGACCCGGCCGTCCGCCGGGCCAAGAAGGACGGCCTGCGGGCGCTCGGCCAGTTCGCCTACTACGACGCCATGGTCATGCACGGCCCCGGCTCCGACAAGCTGAGCTTCGGCGGCATCAGGAAGGCCGCGCTGGCCAAGGCCGCCTCCCCCGCCCGCGGCGGCGACGAGGTCGCCTACCTCAACGCGTTCCTCGACGCCAGGAAGGCGGCGATGAAGGCCGAGGACGCCCACGACGACACCACCCGGGTCGACACCATGCAGCGCGTCTTCCTCAGGAAGGGCAACCTCGACCTCAGGCCGCCGCTGACCTGGAAGGTGTACGGCGACAAGTACACGATCAAGCACTGATCCGGCGATCAGGGTAGGTTGGTGCACAAACCGAACAAACGGGGTTGATCATGTCCAACGGTGCCCGTCATGGTCTGGGAGTGGTCGCGGGGCTGCTCCTTCCGCCGCTGATCGCCGCCTGCCTCATGTACGGCATCGGCGAGCTCGGCCTGACCATGGCCACGCGGTTCAGGGTCTCCTGGATCGGGCTGGCCGTGATCGCGGCGGCCGGGGCCGGTCTGGCGTTCCTGGCCGGCTCGCGCCTGTCACCGATCGCCTCGCTGCTCGGCGGACTGGCCTACACCGCGCTCGGCCTGGTGCCCGCGGTGGAGCTGGGCGCCGGGTTCCGCGTCCTCCCCGACGGGCTGGTCACCGGCAGCCTGGGAGCGGGCCTGCAGACCACGATCTACACCGGGGTCATGCTGTTCCTCGGCGTGGCGCTGCTGGTCGTGTCGGCCTTCCCGTCGCGGTGGCGGTCCCCGGCGCGGCCGTCGGCCTACGCCTCCGAGTACGGCTCGGCGGGGTCGCCGTACCTGCCGCAGGGCACGCCGCACGACGTCACCAGGCCGATGCACCGCGAGTGAGCCCGGCCGGGCCTGGCAGAATGCGGCCATGCGCGACTCGAAGATCGTCGACTTCCTGGCCGAGCTGGCCGACAAGGTGCCCGCCCCCGGCGGCGGGGCCACCGCCGCCCTGCACGCGGCCCAGTCCGCGGCGCTGCTCGGCATGGTGGCCCGCTACACCACCGGCGAGCGGTACGCCGAACACGCCCAGACGGTCGCCGCGGTGATCGAGGAGACCGACGCCCTCCGCGCGCGGACACTGCGGCTGGCCGAGGAGGACGCGGCCGCCTTCACCGCGGTCTCCGACGCCTACCGGCTGCCCAAGGGCGAGGAGCGCAGCGTCTCCATCGCCCGCGCCCTGGCCGGCGCGGCCGAGCCCCCGGCCCTGGTGGTGGCGGCCGCCACGCGCCTGGTCGAGCTCTGCGAGCTGCTGCTGCCGATCGGCAACCGCAACGTCGTCACCGACGTCGCCGCCGCGGCCGAGGCCGCCCGCGCCGCGCTCACCACCGCCCGGGTGAACGTCGAGGTCAACCTGCGGGGCATCAAGGACGAGCAGGTCCGCGAGGAGCTGACGGCCCGCCTGGCGGGCGTCGAGGCGGCCGTCGCCACGGCCGACCGGATCACCGCCGGGGTACGCGAGGAGATCGCCCGATGAGGACGCTGACCGGCCGCGACCTGGCCACCGCGATCAAGGCCCAGACGCAGGCCGAGGCCGCCGCCGGGCCGCAGCCCAGACTGGCCGTCGTGGTGGCCACGGCCGACGAGGCCAGCCTGTGGTACGTCCGCTCGATCGCCAAGGCCGCCGCGGGCGTCGGCGTCGCCTGCGACATCGTCGACCTCGGCGCCGACGCCGACCCCGGGAGGATCCACGAGACGCTGGCCGGGCTCAGCGCCGACGACGCCGTCCACGGGGTCATGCTCCAGACGCCGCTGCCCGCCGGGGCCTCGGCGCAGGAGCTGGCCGCCGCCATCGACCCGCGCAAGGACGTCGACGGCGCGAACCCGCTCTCGCTCGGCCGCCTGGCCGCCGGGCTGCCCGCGTTCCCGCCCGCCACGGCGGCGGCCGTCATGGCCCTGCTCGACCACTACGAGGTGCCGCTCGAAGGGCGGCGGGCGGTGGTCGTCGGCCGCTCGACCGTGGTCGGCAAGCCGCTGGCCCATCTGCTGCTCGACCGGCACGCCACGGTCACCGTCTGCCATTCGCGCACCCGCGACCTGGCCGCCGTCACCGCCGGGGCCGAGGTGCTGGTGGCCGCCGTCGGCCGCGCCGGGCTGATCGGCGCCGCGCACGTCGCGCCCGGCGCGGTGGTCATCGACGTGGGCACCAACCCGACCGACGACGGCGGGCTCACCGGCGACGTCGACTTCGCGGCGGTCGCGGAGGTGGCCGGCGCGCTGACCCCGGTGCCCGGCGGCGTCGGCCCGGTGACGACCGCGCTGCTGCTGCGCCACACCGCCCGCGCGGCGAACCTGCCCTGAGCCCCGACATCCGAGAGTGGAGACCATCGATGGGTGACGTCCTGATCGTGCAGAACAGCAGGAGCGGCGGCCCGAGCCGGCTCGGCGACTGGCTGGAGGAGGCCGGGTTGCGGCTCGACGTGGTGCTCGCGCACGAGGGCGCCCCGCTGCCCGACCGGCTGGACCGGCACGACGCCATGATCATGCTCGGCGGCGGCTACCTGCCCTCCGAGGACGACCGGGCCCCGTGGCTGGCCGATGCCCGCCGGCTGGTGGGCCAGGCGCTGGCGGACGGCGTGCCGCTGTTCGGCATCTGCCTTGGCGGCCAGATGCTGGCCGAGGTGGCCGGCGGCGAGGTGACCGGCGACACCGGCGCGCCGGAGAACGGCAGCCTGCCGGTCACGATCCGGCCCGAGGCGGCCGACGACCCGCTGTTCCAGGGCCTGCCGCCGGTGGTGCCCGCGATCGAGCACCACAAGGACGCCGTCACCCGGCTGCCCGCCGGCGCGGTGTGGCTGGCCGAGACGCGCGCCTGCCCCTACCAGGCGTTCCGGGTGGGCGAGCGGGCGTGGGGGGTGCAGTTCCATCCCGAGGTGCTGCCCGCGCGCGTGCGCGAGTGGACGCCCGACGGCTTCGACCCCGCGGAGGTCTACGCGGGCGCGGTGGCCGACGAGCCGGTCTCCACGCCGATCTGGCGCGAGGTGGCGACCCGCTTCGCCAAGATCGTCCACGCCTGACCTACCGCCTTCGCAGTCGGAGGCGCTCTGCGGCCCGGCGTGCCCGACGGCCGGGGCGACCGGGGCGGGTGGGGCGGGCGGTGGCCGGGGCGTGGGATGAATGGCCCTAACGTGGGGGGAATGCGGGTAGACAGACTTCACGCCTGGCCGGCCGACGCGGCCGAGGCCGAGGCCGTCCAGGACCGGTTGCGCGGCCGCGTGGAGCTCGCCGGGCCCACGGACTTCCCCCTGGTGGCCGGCCTCGACGTGCACTACCACGGCGACGACGAGGTGACGGCGGCGGTGGTCGTCCTGGACGCGGCGACGCTGGAACCGGTCGAGCGGGCGGTGGCCCACGGCCGGGCCGCCTTCCCTTACGTGCCCGGCCTGTTCGCCTTCCGCGAGCTGCCCACCCTGGTGGAGGCGCTCGAACGGCTCACCGTCACCCCCGACCTGCTGGTCTGCGACGGCCACGGCCTGGCCCACCCGCGCGGTTTCGGCCTGGCCTGCCATCTCGGCGTGCTGACCGGCCTGCCCGCGCTCGGCGTGGCCAAGACGCCGTTCGTGGGCGAGCACGAGCCGCCCGGCCGGGAGCGCGGGGACTGGACGCCGATCGTCCACGAGGGCGTCACGGTGGGCAGGGCGCTGCGCACGCGGCGGGACACCAGACCGGTCTACGTCTCCCAGGGCCACCGGATCGGCCTGGACACCGCCACGTCCCAGACCCTGCTGCTCACACCGCGCTACCGCCTGCCCGAGCCGGTGCGCCAGGCCGACCACCTGGCCCGCCACCCCGCCGGGACCTGACCGCACCCTCGACCGCCCCCGCCGGGAAGGCCGGCGCAGGGGGTCGGGGCAGGGAGTCGGCGTACGGAGTCGGCGCAGGTCAGCGGCGCAGGTCAGCGGCGTAGGTCAGCGGCGCCAGGCCCAGGCGACGAGCCACACGCTGAGCCCGAAGATCGTCATGCCCAGCGGCACGTGCGCGGCCACCGCCCCCGACCCGCCGAGCATCGACTGCAGGAAGCCGAGCAGCAGCACCCCCAGGCTGACCAGCGCGGGCCAGCCCGCGCCGCGCCCCGGCCGCCACAGCAGCACGGCCGCGACGAGCTGGAGCAGCCCGAGCAGGTGGACGGCGCCCGCCCCGGCCCCGTGCAGGCCCGCGCCGGCCCCGCTCATGAGCTGCCCCGCCGTGACGGCCTGCAGGAGCACCGACAACATGCTGAGCGTGGCGAGGGCCTTGAACGCGGTCAGATACCCGCTCCCCTTGACGACCTGGGTGACCACTGGACTCTCCTTCGACCTCGGGTGGACGCCCCAGGATCGCGCCGCCGCCGGAGCCGGGCATCCGCCGCCCGTCGTCATCCTCGCTACGCCCAGCGTCGTACGCCCGCCGTAGGCCCGCGCGGGCTCACGCCGGGTTGTACGCTCACGCCGGGTCGTGCGCTCCCGAGGAGGCCAGCGGGGGCAGGATCGCCTGGGCGTCCGCGCCGCCGAACCAGAGCCCGATCACGAACGCGGCCGTCGCCTCCAGCTGCACGGCCCGGTCCAGGCCGCCGCCGTCCAGCGGGGTGCAGCCCAGGTCGCGGACCAGGCCCCGGACCAGGTCGAGCGCCCGGACGTCGTCACCGCACAGGGGCACCGCCAGCGGGCGGCCGCCGAACACGGGCGGCGTCATCCGCCACACGTCCACGTGGCACAGGTTGAACGCCTTCACCACGTGCCCGCCCGTGAGGTCGGCGATCCGGCGGGCGAGCGGACGCGTGACGTCGTACCTGTCGGGGGCGGCGGCGTTCGTCACGTCGATGATCGGCTTGCCGCGCAAGGCCGGGCCGGCGGCGGCCAGCACGTCGCCCAGCCCCGCCTCCCGGACGCCCACCATCACCACCTCGCCGGACGCGGCCGCCTCCGCCCAGCTCCCCCACCGCGCTCCAGGGCGGCCGGCCTGGGCGTTCATGCTCTCCGCGCGGGCACGGGCGCGCTCGGGGTCGCGTCCGCTGACCGTCACCTCGTGCCCGGCCCTGATCCACTGCGTGCCGAGCGCGTCGGCCATGCCGCCGGCGCCCAGAATCCCGATCTTCATGTCGTCCTCCGTGCTGCGAAAGGGCTTTACTAGGACAAGGACTCTAGAAATCCCGTCACGCACCGATCGGTGCCTATCGGAGGCGTTACGTGTTCCTCGCCGACTGCCAGGCCAGACTGGCCTTCGACCTGATCGCCAACACCTGGAACGCGGTCGTCGTCTGGTCGCTGCGCCACGGCCCGTGCCGTCCAGGTGAGCTGCGCGCGGAGATCGGCGGGATCAGCCCCAAGGTGCTCACGGAGACACTGCGCCGCCTGGAGTTCAACGGGCTGGTCGCCCGCCGCGCCTACGCCGAGGCCCCGCCCCGCGTCGAGTACGCGCTGACCGACCTGGGCCGCTCCCTGCTCGGCCCGATCGAGGCGTTCGGCGTGTGGGCCCACGACCACGCCGAGGACGTCATGGACGCCCAGGACCGCTGGACGGACTCGAACTCCCCCGCTTCATGAGGATTCTTTAACGCAGCGTTACTGAGTAATTACTCTGGGTAGCAAGTCGGTGGTTGATCCCACCATCCCCAGGAGGTACTCATGCCTGACGTCCAACGCCGCCGCGCCGCCGTCATCGGAGGCGCGCTGACCGCGGCCCTCGCCGCCGCCCTCTTCGCGGCGCCCGCGTACGCCGTCGTCGATCCCGCCACCGCGGTCCCGTGCGCGGCCGAGGCCGCCGCGGGTCTGGCCGCCCTGGTGGACCCGGCGGCCCCCCAGGCGCCGACCGAGATCCCCGCGGCGGGCTGCTTGCATCCCTGACCGGACGGCCACCACGCGGGCGGTGCGGCGAGCCACGCCGCACCCCCGCCACCGGCCCTGCCCCCTCCGACAGCTCCGACAGCGCAATCCCCGTGCCCGACCAGCAGCAGTCGAGGAGTCCCCATTGAAGTTCCGAATCCTGACCAGCGCAGCAGTCCTCGCTCTGGCGGCGGCGGCCGCCGTTCCCCCAATCGCCCTCGGGTCAGGGGGCCGAAACGATCCGGGGAACATCAATGTCCAGGCCATCGTCGACCGGGTCAACATCTTCACGTCGTAGTGAGGCCACCACAGTTGACCGTGGCCGAGGCCGGGTCCGCTCCCCGGCCGCGGAACACGCTGGAGCACATCGGCTACGTCATGTTCCTCAGCCGGTGGATACAGGCGCCGCTCTACCTCGGGCTGATCGTCGCCCAGGTCGTCTACGTGTGGCGGTTCATGGTCGAACTCGCCCACCTGGTCGAACTCGGGTTCGGCGGCAACCCCCCGGAGACCACGATCATGCTGATCGTCCTCGGGCTCGTCGACGTCGTGATGGTCTCGAACCTGCTGATCATGGTCATCATCGGCGGCTACGAGACCTTCGTCTCACGGCTGCGCATCGACGGCCATCCCGATCAGCCGGAGTGGTTGTCCCATGTCAATGCAAACGTCCTCAAAGTCAAGCTGGCCATGGCGATCATCGGGATCTCGGGGGTGCATCTCCTGCAGATCTTCATCAACGCCGCCCGGCCGGCCATCACCGACAGGGAACTCGTATGGAAGACATTGATCCATCTCACCTTCGTGGTCTCGGCGCTGGCGCTGGCCGTGATGGATCGCATCATGGCGGGCGGGCGGCACGTCCAGCAGGCGCACCGGGACCAGCAGCCCGGCGGCGTCGCGCAGGAGCGGGTCGCCGCCGCCTAGCGATCGCACTGGCGGTCGGCGCGGGGCTGCTGGCCGGCGCGGGCTGGGCGGCGTCGGCGGCGCCGGCGTACGCCTCGGCCGCGGCGCCTGCCCAGGGGCCGCGACCGCTCATCGGCGACGTGGTCGTCTTCAACGACGAGATCGTCGAGCCGGTGTCGCTCCCGGTGAGCACCTGCGGCGGCCTGCTGCCGGTGCTGAGCGGCGCCCCCACCGGGTGCGAGGGCACGTCCAGGGTGTCGGACGACGACGCCTGAGATCTCCGGCGCCCGCCCGCGGGGGCGGGCGGGCGCCGGACCCCGGCCGGGTCAGCCATAGAGGCGTTCGAGAACGTCGGCCGGGTCAGCCGTAGAGGCGTTCGAGGACCTCGGCCACGCCGTCCTCGTCGTTGGAGGACGTGCGGTGCCCGGCCGTGGCCAGCACCAGCGGGTGGGCGTTGGCCATCGCGTAACCGGCCCCGGCGAAGGCCAGCACGGCCAGGTCGTTGGGCATGTCGCCGAACGCCACCACCTCGGCGGGCGCGACCCCGCGTGCCAGGCACAGCTCGGCCAGCATGCCCGCCTTGGTCACGCCCAGCGCGCTGACCTCCAGGAGCCCCGGCACCCCGGAGTGGGTGACCTCGGCCAGTTCCCCCACCGCCGCCGCAGCCAGGGCCGACATCTCGTCGAGGGTGTGCGCGGGCGAGAGCACCAGCAGCTTGACGATCGGCTCGCCCGCCTCGCACGCCGAGGCCACCTCCCGGTAGTGCGCCACGTCGTGCTCGACCCGTCTGGTGTAGCCGGCCTCGGTGAGCACGCCGGTGCCCGTCTCGACGGCGAAGGCCGCCCCGGGCAGGGCCGCGGCCAGGCTGTCGGCCACCTTCCTGGCGGCCTGCGGCTCGATCGTGCGGCTGGCCACGATCCGCGCGGCGGCCAGGTCGTACAGGAGGGCGCCGTTGCTGCAGATCGCGAGGCCCGTCAGGCCCGCCTGGCCGGCGATGGCGTGGATGGAGCGCGGCGGGCGGGCGGTCACGAAGACGATCTCCGCTCCGGCGGCGCGGGCCAGGCCCAGGGCCTGCCGGGTGCGCGGGGAGACGACGCCGGCGGAGGTCAGGAGGGTGCCGTCGAGATCGGTGGCCACGATGCGGGGCGGGGTGGCGGAGGTCACGTCCCCACCGTAGGTCCCGGCCGGGAGGGGGGCAGGAGTAGGGTGCCCTCGTGTCTTCCCTATCGGGGCGTTTCGCCCGGTCCGGACCGCGTCCGGACGACCGGGTCGCCTCCGTCTTCCGGTTCGCGTCGGAGCTGGTCGCCTGGGTCGCGGCGCCGTGGGCGCTGCTTCCCGGGTCGGTGTGGCAGGCCGTGTTGTCGGTCGTGGTGCTGATCGGGCTGCCGACGGTGTTCGCCACGCCCGGCGACAAGCGGGGCGTGCTGGTCGCCGTGCCCGGGTTCGTGACCGTCGGGCTGGTCGCCCTGCAGCTCGTGGTGGCGGTGGCGGCGGCGTGGGTGGCCTGGCACGCGGTCGTGGCGGCGGTGGTCACGGTGCTGGCGGTGGTCACCGTGGTGCTGGAACTGCCGCGCTGGCGCTGGCTGCTGACGGGCTGAGCGGCCGCGCGTCCGGTGGGTCTCAGAGGCGCATCTCGGCGGGGAGGCGGGTGGCGGCGTTGAGCAGCTCCAGGCCGAGCAGGTCGCCCGAGGCGCCGTAGTCGAGGACGGCGTCCTCCGAGACGGTCTGCCGTACCGCCTCACCTGGCACGATTTCGTGCTTCATCGCGATATAGGCGATGTCTTGTTCCTTGTTCCAGCTGACGTACACGGTCCGGGTGAGCTGGCGGTCCGGCGGGGCGTCGTCCGGCCGGAGCAGGCCCTCCTTGGCCTCGTGCGAGCCGGCCAGCGCCGCGCGTACCATGGCCAGCGCCACCTCGACCGCCTCCAGCGAGTCGCGCCCGGTCGCCCGGCGCTCGTGCTCCCATCCGGCCAGCCCGTCGATCCGGTACGGGCACGACCACTCCCCCGCCTCCTCGTACGGCATGCCGACGGCGACGGTCACCTCGCGCGGCGGGACGGTCTCCAGCACCAGCACCCGCTGGGCGATCTCGTACATGCCGCATCATCTACCCAGGCGCCCGCTTCCGGAAGACCCACGGCACGAGCCATATCATCCGGGGCCGATGCGTTCCGGCTTCCGGCGGCGGCGGGTTAGTGTGCGTTAGGGTCGCAAGGGGGCCTAGATGAACGAGTCGTTCGGCACACGCCTGCGTGCCAGGCTGGACAAATTCGGCCCGCTCTGTGTGGGCATCGATCCGAGCCCGGCGTTGCTCGACGCCTGGGGCCTCGACGACTCACCGGGCGGCCTTGAGCGCTTCAGCCGCACGGTGGCCGACACGGTCAGCGACGTGGCCGCCGTGGTCAAGCCGCAGTCGGCCTTCTACGAGCGCTGGGGCAGCCGCGGCGTCGCCGTCCTGGAACGCACCATCGCCGACCTGCGCGAGGCCGGCACGCTGGTGCTGCTCGACGTCAAGCGCGGCGACGTAGACACCACCATGGCCGCCTACGCCGAGGCCTACCTCGACCAGGGCAGCCCGCTGGCCGCCGACGCGGTGACGCTCAGCCCCTACCTGGGGTTCGGCTCGCTGGAGGTGGCGATCACCTCGGCGGTGGCCAACGACGCCGGCGTCTTCGTGCTGGCCCGCACCTCCAACCCGGCGGCGGCCGGGCTGCAGCAGCGGGTGGCCGACCTGGTGATCGCCGGCGCCGCCGCGGCCAACGCGGGTCACGAGCCGTTCGGTCCGGTGGGAGTGGTCATGGGCGCCACGCTGCCCGCGCTCGACCACTCCCTGGCCGACCTCAACGGCCCGATCCTGGCTCCCGGCCTCGGCGCGCAGGGCGCCTCACCCGCCGACGTGGCCCGGCTGTTCGCCCCGGTACGCGGCTCCGTCGTGCCGTCGGTCTCCCGGGCCGTGCTGGCCGACCCGCGCCGGCTGCGGTCGAGGACCCTGCAGTACCGGGACGAGTGCGTCATGTACCTGACGTACTGAGCCGTTCGACGGCGGCCAGCACCGCCCGTACCGACGCGGTGAGCACGGAGGTGTCCTGACCGGCGCCCCAGCCGATCACGCCCCCGACCCGGGCCTCCACGTACGCGACGGCGCTGCTGCCCGTCCCCGGGTCCACGGCGTGCTCGGCGTAGTGCAGGACGTCGACCTCGACGCCGTCCCCGGCCAGCGCGGCGGTCAGCGCGGACAGCGGCCCGTTGCCGGTGCCGCGCAGCACCCGCCCCGACTCCAGGACGCCCTCGAACTCGTGCGTGCCCGGCGCGGTCTCGGCCGTGCGCCAGGAGGCGAACCCGGAGCGCTCGCCGGGCGCGATGTAGGTGGCGTGGAAGAGCGCCCGCAACTCGTCGGCGGTGATCTCCTCGCCGCTGTCGTCCGTGGCCCGCTGCACCGTCGCGGCGAAGTCGATCTGCAGACGGCGCGGCAGGTCGAGGCCGTGGCGGGCGCCCAGCAGGTACGCGATGCCGCCCTTGCCCGACTGGCTGTTGACCCGGATGACCGCCTGGTAGCCGCGCCCCACGTCGGCCGGGTCGATGGGCAGGTACGGCACCTCCCACGGCGCCTGCTCCGGCGGCACGCCCAGCTCGGCGGCCCGCGCGGCGTGGTGGGCCAGGCCCTTGCCGATGGCGTCCTGGTGGGTGCCGGAGAAGGCGGTGTAGACCAGGTCGCCGGCGTAGGGGTGGCGGTCGTGCACGGGCAGGCGGTTGCAGTGCTCGACGACGCGCCGGATCTCGTCGATGGCGGAGAAGTCGATCATCGGGTCGACGCCCTGGGAGTGCAGGTTGAGCGCGAGGGTCACCAGGTCGACGTTGCCGGTGCGCTCGCCGTTGCCGAACAGGCAGCCCTCCACCCGCTGCGCCCCGGCGAGCACGGCCAGCTCGGCGCAGGCCACGCCGGTGCCGCGGTCGTTGTGCGGGTGCACCGACAGGATCACCGAGTCGCGGCGGTCGAGGTGGCGGTGCATGTACTCGATCTGGTCGGCGTACACGTTGGGGGTGGCGATCTCGACGGTCGCGGGCAGGTTGTGGATCACCGGGCGGTCCGGGGAGGCGTCCCAGAGGGCGGTCAGCTCGTTGCAGATCTCCAGCACGTAGTCGGGCTCGGTGAGGTTGAACACCTCGGGCGAGAACTCGAAGCGCACGGGGAGCCCGTCGGCCAGGCGGGCGACCTGGCCGGCCGCGTCCAGGACGAGCTTGCGCAGGGCGTCGCGATCGTGGCCGAGCACCACGTTCCGCCAGGTGGGCGCGGTCGCGGTGTAGAGGTGCACGACCACGTCGGGCAGGCCGCGGATCGACTCGAAGGTGCGCTCGATCAGGTCCTGCCGGGCGGCGGTGAAGGCCACCACGGTCACGTCGTCGGGCACCGCGCCGGGCTCGGCCAGCTCCCTGAGGAAGTCGAAGTCGAGCCTGCTGGCCGACGGGTAGCCGACCTCGATCTCCTTGAAGCCCATGCGCACCTGAAGGTCGAACAGGCGGCGCTTGCGCGCCGGGTCCATCGGCTCGGCCAGAGCCTGGTTGCCGTCGCGCAGGTCGACCGGGACCCAGAGGGGGGCGGCGGTGATGCGGCGCGAGGGCCAGGCGCGCTCGCCGGTCAGGGGCACCTCGACCCGCTCGTGGGCGGGCCGGTAACGGTGAGAGAGCATCGCGCTGGGGCGCTGCCGGTTCCATGCGTACACGTCTTCGTTCCTTCTTCGGCGGTCGGACGACCGGCAGCACCTCGCACGCCGCGGCGGGGTGCCGGTCCGGTCAGGCCCCGCCGCGGCGGCCGAGAAGAAGGAGACCGTACGACGACATGGCGGCTACACTAACCACCACACAGGTCCTCAGACAACCTGAGAGGTAGATATGCCGCTCGGCGCCCTCCGCCGCAGCCCCCTGGTCGACCAGGCCGTCCAGCACCTGCGCGAGCAGATCACCGAGGGCCACTGGCCGGTCGGCACCCGGCTGCCCGGCGAGAACGCGCTGGCCAAGACGCTCGGGGTGGGCCGGTCCACGGTCCGCGAGGCGCTGCGGGCGCTGGCCGGGGCGGGGCTCGTGCGGGCGCGTCAGGGCTCGGGGGTGTTCGTCATCGCCTCGGAGCCGGCCGAGGACTGGCCGGCGCGGCTGCGGCGGGCGGCGATCACCGACGTGTACGAGGTCCGCATGATGGTCGAGACCCAGGCGGCCAGGCTGGCGGCGGTCCGGCGTACCGACGAGGACGTCGCGGCGATGGAGGCCGCGCTCCAGGCCCGCGAACGGGCGGCGGGCGAGGACGACGCGGCGTTCGTCGACGCCGACATCGCGCTGCACGCGGCGGTCGTGGCGGCGGCGGGCAATCCGGTGCTCACGGACCTGTTCGCCGAGTTCGCGCCGGCGTTGCGGGAGGGGCTGATCGACATGGTGGGGCTGCTGGAGCTGCGCGGGCACGACCGCACTCCCGGGCACGACGCGCACGCCGCGCTGGTGGCGGCGGTCCGCGACGGCGACGCGGCGGCGGCCGGCGACCTGCTGCAGGCCGAGCTGGAGCAGACCCTCGCCCGGCTGCACACGCAACCCGGCGCCTGACGACCGCGGGGGCAGGCGGTCCCGGCGGGCGGCAGGTCAGGCGGTGGGGCCGGCGTCGGGGCGGATGACGTCCTCGCCTTCGTCGTCCTCCTCGGGCGGCTCCTCCGGGACGGGCTCCTCCAGCTCGTCGGGCGGGTCCGCGGACAGGGGGCGGCGGGTCCTGGGCGATCCGGAGGCGGACCGCTCGGCGACCACGTCGCTCTCCCCCTCCACGCCTCCCACCGCCGCGGGCAGGTCGTCGGGCTTTCGGTTCATGGCCCCCACCTGCCCGTGACGGCGTCCCTTGACGCCCGGCCGGACGTCAAGGGACGGGCTAGGACAGCTCCCGCAGCGCGTCCTCGATCTCGGCCCTGACCGGCATCGACGTGCTGGCGCCCGCCCGCTGGACCGACAGCGCCGCCGCAACCGAGGCGAAGCGCAGCGCCTCGGCCGGGGCCAGGCCGTCGGCCCGCGCGACCGCCAGCGCGCCGACGAACGTGTCACCGGCGGCCGTGGTGTCCACGGCCTTGACCTCGATCGCGGGCACCCGCAGCCGCTCGCCCGAGCGCGCGCCGTAGAGCGCGCCGCGCGAGCCCAGTGTGATGACGGCCTCCTCGACGCGTTCGAGGAGCGCGTCGAGGGCGGCGTCGGGGTCGGCCTGGCCGGTGATGTCGGCGGCCTCGTGCTCGTTCGGGACGATCATGGTGACCGCGTCGAGCAGTTCGTCGGGCAGCGGCTGCGCGGGCGCCGGGGTCAGGACGGCGGGCACCCCGGAGACCCGGGCCGCCTCCGCGGCGGCCACGACGGCCTCCATGGGCAGTTCGAGCTGGAGCAGCAGGGCCCGCGACCCGGCGATCGTGGCCAGGTCGCCGCCGGACGGCCCGGTCACGGTGCCGTTCGCGCCGGGCACGACGATGATCGAGTTGCCGCCGGCGTCGTCGACCACGATGTGCGCGATGCCGCTGGGGCCGGGCACCTGGCGCAGGCCGCGGACGTCCACGCCGGCCTCGGCCAGGGTGGAGCGCATCTCGGCCCCGAAGGCGTCGTCGCCGACCGCGCCGAGGAAGGCCACCTGCGCGCCGGCGCGGGCGGCGGCGATGGCCTGGTTGGCGCCCTTGCCGCCGGGCACGGTCCGGAACCGGTGACCGGTGACCGTCTCGCCCCGTTTGGGGGCCTGGGATACGTACGCGACGAGGTCCATGTTGGCGCTGCCGAAAACCGAGATCATGGGGCCATCATCTCCTGTGTACGTCGCGCCAGTTCGCCGAGCCCCACCCCGTCGAAGCCGGTCAGGCTGCTGGCCAGGCTGTCGCGCATGAGCCAGCGCTCCGGCACGCCGCCGTTCAGCGCGCCCGCCACGGACCCCGCCGTGGCCCCGGCCGAGTCGGTGTCCCAGCCGCCGGCGACCGCGCCCGCGACCGTGGCGGTGAAGTCGCCCGCGCCGTGGATCAGCGTGGCGGCCACCAGCGCGGCGTTGTTGATCGTGTGCACCCAGTGCAGCGTGCCATGCCGCTGGTGCAGCAGGTCGATGACACGCTCGAAGTCCGGCTCGCGGGCGGCGTCGGCGACGGCCAGGCTGACCGCCTCGTGCAGGCGGGAGTCGCGCGGCACGACCGACAGGCCCGCCTCGACGGCCTCCCGCGCCGAGCCGGCGACCAGCGAGGCGGCGCACATGGCCGCGACGAACATCGCGCCGTAGATCCCGTTGGCGGTGTGGGTCAGCCGGGCGTCGCGCCAGGCCAGTTCGGCGGCCGTGGCGGGGTCGCCGGGGTTGGCCCAGCCGTAGACGTCCGTCCTGATGAAGGCGCCGATCCACTCGCGGAACGGGTTGCGGCGGGTGGCCGTCTCCGGCGGCTCGAAGCCGTCGAGCAGGTTGCGGTAGGCGACCCGCTCGGCGGTGAACGTGCGGCCGGCCGGCAGCTCGTCCAGCCACAGCTTGGCGACGTCCTCGGTGGTGAAGCCGCGGCCGTGGCGCTCCAGGACGGACAGCGCCAGCAGCGGGTAGTTGAGGTCGTCGTCCTCGGGGATGCCGTCGATGTTCTCGGCCAGCGAGTTGACCGCGCTGCGCCGGTTCCACGGCCACCTGCGCGCGATCTCCTCCGGCAGGCCCTCGGCGGTGAACCAGCCGGTGATCGGCCAGTTGCCGGTGGCCTCGGCGATCTGCCTGATGCCCGCGCGCGGGATCTTCTCCACCGGCTTGCCCAGCACGCAGCCGGCCGCCCGTCCCTGCCAGGCGCCCAGCAGCCGCGCCGGGTCCGCCTTCGCCGCGGTCCGGGCCGCGATCCCGGCCGCGGGCCAGTCCGGGCAGGCGGCGACGATGGCGTCCAGGTCGGAGGGCTCGGCCAGCGGCGAGGGGATCGCGGCCAGCTCGTCCAGCAGGCTCTCGGCCAGGGGACGCAGCCGGGCCGCGGCGGCCTCGGAGGCGCCGGCGCGCGGCGGGGCGTCGTGGCCGCCCGCCGCGTGCCACCGTCCGGCCAGCTCGCGCACCTGCGGCAGGTCGCCCCTGCCGTCCTCGCCGGCCTGGCGCAGCTCGTGGCCGACCAGGTCCTCCGGCTGGACCCAGGTGAGCCTGATCATCGAGCGTCCAGCTCGGCGAAGGCGGCCTCGTGGGCGCGCCGCCGCGCCAGGTCGTCGGCGTGCACCCGGCGCGCCACCTCGGCGATCGCCAGGCCGGGCGCGACCAGGTCGGTACGGCTGGCCGCCCCCACCTGCTCCACCCACTGCGCGGGCACCGCGGACAGCCCCCCGAGGGCGCCCGCGATCGCTCCGCCCATGGAGGCGATCGAGTCGGCGTCGCGGCCGTAGTTCACGCCGCCGAGCACGGTGTCGCGGAAGTCGCCCTTGGCCGCGACCAGGAAGCCCAGCGCCAGCGGCAGCTCCTCGATGCTGTGCACCCGGCTCGGCCGGCGCGCGCCGAGCCCCTGGTCGCGGTAGGTGTCGGCGACCGTGTCGAAGGGCCGTACGGCCGCGCGCAGCACCTCGAAGGAGCCGTCCCAGTGGCCGACGCCGGCCGCGGCCTCGCAGACCGCCTCGATGGCGGCGCGGGTGCCGTCCTTGGCCAGGCGCAGGCAGGCGGCGACCACGGAGTCGACCGTGGCGCCCGGCCGCATGGCCTCGGCGACGGCGGCGGCCATCACGCCGGCGGCCTCGCGTCCGTAGCTGGACTGGTGGGCCCCGGTCAGGTCGACGGCCTCGGCGTAGGCGGCGTCGGGGTCGGCGGCGTTGACGATGCCGACGGGCGCGACGTACATGGCCGCGCCGCAGTTGACGATGTTGCCGACGCCGGCCTCGCGCGGGTCGACGTGCCCGTAGTGCAGGCGGGCCACGATCCACTTCTCGGCCAGGAAGATCCGCTGCAGCGGCAGCGCCTCGGCCTCCAGCTCGGGGATCCACCGCCGCTCGCCCATCAGCTCCGGCACGAAGTGGTCGGCCATCGCGTACGCGCCCAGGTGCCCGCCGACCTTCTCGTACACGCGGATCAGGGCGTGCGTCATCAGGGTGTCGTCGGTGATGTGCCCGTCGCCCTTGTGGTACGGCGCGATCGGCCGGGCGTTGCGCCAGTCCTCGTTGTACGGCGGCACGATGCCCTCGACGCGGCCCCCGTACCGCTCCACGATCTGTTCGGGAGTCCAGCCCTCGGTGGCGCCGCCCAGCGCGTCACCGACCGCCGCCCCCGCCACGCAGCCAGTGGCCCTGTCCTCAAGCGGCGTCATGCGATTCCCTTCGTCAGTTCGATCAGATCCTTGCCCGCCAGCTCCGGCAGGCAGCAGCCCGCCAGCGTGCGGGCCGGCGCGAGCCACCCCTCCGGGATCGCGCCGTACCCCCTGGCGGCCCCCGCCAGCGCGCCGGTCAGCGCGGGCGCCGAGTCGGCGAGCGCCGACAGGCAGGCGGCGGCCGGGACGGCGCGGGCCAGGTCGCCCCCCGCCGCCTCGGCCAGCGCCAAGGCGACGGGCACCGTCTGGGCGGCGCCCACGCCGTAGCTGTAGACGTGGTCGAGCAGCGCGGCGTCCAGCGCGGGCACCGCGCCGAACGGGTCGCCCGCCTTCCGCGCCGCGGCCAGCGCCACCCGGGCGTTGTGCCCGATGGCGGTGTCGCCGGGCAGGACGGCGAGCGCCGCCTCCACGGCCTGGCCCACCGAGCCCGACGCGACCGCGGCGGCCACGGCGGCGGCCATGGCCTGAGCCCCGAGCAGGCCGTCGCCGGCGTTGGTCACCTGGGCGTCCTCGGTCGGGTCCTTGCCCAGAGCCCCGAACGCGACCGCCCGTACGGCGGCGGCGTCGTCGAAGTGGTGGGGATTGTCGTGCCCCGAGGCCGGCGGCTCGACGCCCCTGGCCAGGTTGTCCAGCGCGGTGGCCACCGAGATGCGCGCCCGGACGCCGGTCAGCTCCCGGAACGCCGCGGCCCGCGGCCGGTCGATCGTCAGCAGCGTCCAGGCCAGCCATTCGGCGTCGTCGGACGGCCCGACGGCCAGCGGCGCGATCGGCTGGTTGAGCGCGAACGGCACCGGCAGCGTGGTGACCCGGTGCTCCTCGGCGAAGGCGTCCAGCTCGCGGTGCAGGCGCCGGCTCCAGGGCGCGTGCAGGGCGGCGCGGTGCCTGGCCGCGGGCCAGCCGGCGGCGTCGCCCACGGCGAGCCCGATGAAGGCCCCCCTGATTCTGTCCCCCGACATGATGATCTACAGTCCTTCCGCCAGTTCGTCGGCGACGTCCAGCACGTGTCTTCCGGCCACGACGGGCAGGCATTTGCCGCTCACCGGGCCGATCCGGGCGGCCCATCGTCCGGGCACGCCCTGTTCTCCCTGGATCGCGCCGGCGACCGCGCCGGCGATGGCGCCGATCGTGTCGGCGTCCCGGCCCAGGCTGACCCCGAACGTCACCGTGGCCTCCACCTCGCCGCCGCCCGCCAGGACGGCGCCCAGCGCCAGCGCGACGGCCTCGGGCGCGAGGTCGGTCCAGGGGTAGTGCCGGACCACGACGGCCTCGTGCAGCGCCTCGATCAGGGCCAGGTCGTCGTCCGCGCCCGTCGCGAGCACGTCGCGCGCCCTGACGATCGCGCGGGCCGTCCAGGAGTCGGCGGGGATCACCGACAGCGCGGCGGCCACGGCCTCGGCGGGCGTGCCGCCCGCCATGGCGGCGGCCACGGCCCCGGCGACCGCGCGGCCGCCGAGTATGCCCTCGCCCGACCCGCTGACCAGCCCGTCCTGTTCGATCAGGCGGGCCGCCTCGGCCGGGTCGCCGGGGCAGAAGATCCCGTACGGCGCCGCCCGCATGGCCAGCCCGTCGGACCAGCCATGCTGGTGGACGCGCCCGGTCAGCGGCGGCTCCAGCCCCCGGCGGAGCGCTTCGATCGTGCCCAGCTCGGAGAACCCGGCACCGCGCATCGGCCCGGTCACCGACGGGATGATCTCCTGCCGGTACGCCCGCGCGACGTCGGCCGCGGTCAGGGCGTGCCCGTGCCGGACGAGCAGCGAGGCGGCGAAGATGGCGTACTCGGTGTCGTCGGTGCCGCCGCCCTCGATCTCGGTGAGCCGGCCCCACCGCCGCCGGATCTCCGACGGCGACAGGTTCTCGGCGGGGGCGCCGAGGGCGTCGCCGGCCGCCAGGCCGAGCAGACACCCCCGGGCCCTCAGGCGATGAGTCACTGCTGGTACCGCTCCAAGACCTGGTTGCCGTCCTCGACGAGCCGCTTGGCCGCGTCGTCGATGGTGATCTTATTGGCGAAGTACTCCTGGAGGACCGGCGTGGCGACCTTGCTCTTCCACTCGTCGAAGCCGTTCACCTTCAGGAACGGGGCCACGACCAGGTTCTTGGCGGAGGCGGTGGCGACGTCCCAGCCGTTGTCCTGGGTGGTCATCGCCGGGTCGGCGGCGGCCGTCTGCGAGGTCGGCAGCAGCCAGTCGCCCTTGGCGAGCTTGGCCTGGTTGGCGCCGTTGAGGAAGAACGAGATGAACTTCATGGCCTCGTCCGGGTGCTTGCTGTCCTGGGCGATCGACAGCGTCTGCGAGACCGCGCCCTGCTGGGCGCTGGTGCCCTTCGGCGCGGGCAGGGTCACCCAGTCGAAGTCGTCCGGGGCCTGCTCGGCGACCTGCTGGCGCAGGTAGACGCCGGCCGGCAGCAGCGCGAACTTGCCCTTGTAGAAGGCGGGCAGCGGGTCGGCGGTGCCCTGGCCGAGCGCGGCCGGGTCGGCGGACTTGTCCTTGTAGAGCTGGTCGCGGATGCGCTGGAGCACCTCGCGCTCCTCAGGCCCGACCTTGACCGTGGTCTTGCCGTCGGCGGTCTGGAAGAACGTGCCGCCGAAGTTGAGCGCCAGGTTGAGCGTCTTGTTGACCGGCGACTTCATCGGCCAGGCCACGCCGAACGTGCCGCCCTTGGTCATCTTCTTGGCGGCCTCGGAGAACTCGTCCCAGGTCCACGGGTTGTCCGCGGTGGGGACGCGCACCTTGGAGGCGTCCAGGAGCTTCTTGTTGGCGATGATGACCTGCGACTCCTGCAGGAACGGCACGCCGTAGATGCCCTGCTCGCCCTTGCCGCCGTTGAAGGTGACGGTGTCCCAGGCGGACTGCGGAATGTCGCCCTTGAGGTCGGCGGGCAGCTTGCTCGTCAGGTCGAGCAGGTAGCCGTCGGAGGCGAACCCGGCCAGCGCCGGCGAGTCGTTGTGGATCACGTCCGGCGCGGTGCCGCCGGCGAACTGGGTGACGAGCTGGTCGTTGACGTTGTCCCAGCTGCCCTGCACGTAGGTGACCTGGGTCTTGGGGTTGGCCTTGTTCCACTCGTCGACGATCTGCTTGTTGGCCGCGACGGACTCCTTCTGCCAGGCCAGGCTGAGGAAGTTGAGCTTCACCGGCTCGCCGGACGAGGCGGCCTCTCCACCGCCCCCTCCTCCGCTGCCGCCACACGCGGCGGCGAACGCGACGACGGCCGCCGCCGCCAATGCGGACTTGATTCGCATATGAGCCTCCTACTAGCCCTTCACGGCGCCGGCCATCAGGCCGGACTTCAGTCGCCGCTGAATGATTGCGAAGAAGATCAGGCTCGGGATCGTCGCCATGAGCGACGCCGCGGCCAGCGGGCCGAGCCTGGCCACCCCCTCGGGGCCGGTGAACCGCACCAGCGTGAGCGGGAGTGTCATCACGTCGGGGTCCTGGAGGATCACGAGCGCGAACAGGAACTCGTTCCACGACGAGATGAAAGAGAACAGCAGCGTGGCCACCACGCCGGGCGCGAGCAGCGGCGCCACCACGCTGGCGATCGAGCGCAGCCGGGTCGCGCCGTCGACGGCCGCGGCCTCCTCCAGCTCGCGCGGCACGGCCCGCACGTAGCCCTGGAGCATCCACAGCGCGAACGGCAGCGTGAACGTCACGTGCACGACGACGAGCCCAGGCAGGGTGTTCACCAGCTCCAGATCCCGCAGGATCATGAAGAGCGGGATGATGATCAGGATGAACGGGAAGACCTGGCTGACCAGCACCCACCCGATCGCGACCTTGTTGAGCAGGCTGCGGTAGCGGGCCATGGCGTACGAGGCCGGCAGCGAGATCAGCACGGTGATCACGCTGCTGAACAGCGCCACGACCAGGCTGCGGCCGGCCGCGCCGATCAGGTCCTGCTCGCCGAAGGCGTCGGAGAAGTTGGACAGGGTCGGCTCGCGCGGGATCCACGTCGGGTCGGCCAGCGCCATCTCCTGGGGCGTCTTCAGCGCCGTGGACAGCAGCCAGAACAGCGGGAACGCCAGGAAGACGATGTACGCGACCAGCGCGACGTACTGCGGGGCGCGTCTCATCGGGTCTCCCTCATCTGGCGCCACAGGTACAGACCGAGCACCGTGAGCACGACGATCGCCATGGCCAGGCCGAGCATCGAGGCGTATCCGGCCATCCGGTAGCGGAACGCCTCCTCGTAGGCGAACAACATCGGCAGCCGGGTCTGGCCGCCGGGCCCGCCCTGGGTGAGCACGTAGACCAGGCCGAACTGGTTGATGTTCCACACGAAGTCGAGCGAGGTGATCGACACGATCACCGGCCGCAGCTGCGGGAGCGTGATGCTCCAGAACCGCCGCCAGCGGCCCGCGCCGTCCACCTCACCGGCCTCGTAGAGCTCCTTCGGGATGCCCTGGAGGCCGGCGAGCAGGACCACGGTGGTCTGCGGCATGCCGGTCCAGACGCCCACCACGATGATCGCGGGCAGCGCGAGCGAGAAGTCGGCCAGCCAGTTGACGTGCGTGCCGAGCAGGCTGTTCAGGATGCCCGCGTCGGGGTGGTAGACGAGCTTCCACATCAAGCCGATGACCACCGGCGGCATCGCCCACGGCACCACCGCGAGCACCCGGGCCAGGGTCCTGAAGCGCAGGTTCTGGTTGAGCAGCACCGCCAGGCCGAGCGCGGCCAGGAACTGCAGCACGGTCACCGAGACCGACCAGATCGCGCCGATCCGGAAGGAGGCCCAGAAGTCGTCGTCGGTGAGCAGCCGGCCGAAGTTCTCCAGACCGACGAAGCTGGTCTCGTGGACGCGCGTGTTGCGGGCGTCGGTGAAGGCCAGGCCGATGCCGTACAGCAGCGGGCCGACGCTGAACAGCGCGACGGGCACCAGCGCGGGCAGCATGAGCAGCCACATCTCGCGGTTCCCGCGCGACTTGGGACGCCGCCGGGAAGGCGGGCGCCGGGGCGGTGCCGCCGTCGTCACGGTCGCGGTCACGTCCTGCCTCCCTCATGTCCGTAGGTCTCGCCCGCCGTCGAGGCCCGCACCACCAGGCGCGGCGGAACGGTGATCACGCGCGGCGCGGCGTCGTCGCCGTTCAGGCGGTCGAGCAGCAGCTCCGCGGCGGCCTTGCCGCGTTCGGCCGAGCCGAGCGAGACGCTCGACAGCGACGGCCAGGACGCGGCGGCCAGGTCGGTGTCGTCCATGCCGACCACCGCCACGTCCTCGGGCACCCGGCGGCCGGCGGCGCGCAGCACGTCGAGCGCGCCGAGCGCGATCAGGTCGTTGGCGCACATCAGCGCGTCGACGTCGGGCGCCCGGTCCAGCAGCTCGGCCACCGCGCGGCCCCCTTGCGCGCGGTAGAAGTCGCCGATCTGGACCAGGTCGTCGTCGTAGGGCAGGCCGAGCTGCTCCAGCGCCTCGCGGTAGGCCGCGCCGCGCGAGGCGCCGGGCCAGGTGTCGGGCGGGCCGTTGACCAGCGCGATGCGCCGGCGTCCGAGCGCGTGCAGGTGGTCGACGGCGAGCTTGACGCCGGTGCGCGAGTCGGCCCGTACGTTGTCCACCGGCGTGCCCTCCGGCACCGTGCCGATGATCACGACGGGCGCCCTGGCCGCGGCCAGCATCTGCAGGTGGGCGTCGGTGACCCGGAGCGGGCTCATGATCAGCCCGTCCACGTACCGCTCGCCCAGACTGTGCAGCACGTCGATCTCGTCGGCCACGACGGCGTCGGTCGAGTGCAGGACGAGCCGGTAGCCGGCCGCCTTGAGCACCGGCTGGATCTGGCGCAGCATCGCCAGGTAGGCGGGGTTGCCGACGTCGGCCATGGCGAAGGCGACCTGGTGGGTGCGCCGGGACTTGAGCGACCTGGCCACGGCGTTGCGCACGTAGCCCAGCTCGTCGGCGGCGGCCATCACCTTGCGCACGGTCTCCTGCCTGGTCGGCAGGCCGTTGAGGACCCGCGAGACGGAGGCGATCGAGACACCGGCGCGCTCGGCGATCGTGGTGATCGTGGGTCCGTCGGCCAAGGCTGTCCTTCCAAGAAGGTAAACGTTTACGGGAAAGTGTCTGTAAACGTTTACCGTGTTTCGCACATGAAACCGGGCCCTCACTTCCGGGTCAAGTCACGATCCCATAACGCCAGGTCAGCGGGCATATGGGCGAAAGACGAGCGCCCGCTCCCCCGGGTTCGGGGAAGCGGGCGCGTCAGGAGCGACTCAGGGCCGCGGGGAACGCCCGAGCGGCCACGCGGGACGCTCGGGGCCGCGCGGGGCGTTCGGCCGCTACGCGGGGCGTTCGGCGGGGACGGGGGCGGGCGGCGACTGCCGCGTGAGCAGGCGGATCCCGGGGGCGCCGCTGAGCGCGACGACGGCGGCCAGGACGGCCGGGATGATCAGGGCGACCGGCAGCGACTCCGTGGCCTCGGCCACGTACCCGAGGACCGCCGGGCCGAGCAGCAGCCCGCTGTAGCCGAAGGCCGTCACCATGGCCAGCGCGCGCCCCACCGGGCCGCCCGCCGCGCCGACCGCGCTGAACAGCACCGGCACGACCGTGGCCAGCCCCACGCCCGCCAGCGCCCAGCCGGTCCACGCGCACACCACGCGCAGCGGCCCGCCGAGCGCCGGGGCGGCGAGCACCAGGACGTACCCGAGGGTGGCGAAGCCGCCGGCGAGCTGGATCGTGCGCACCGAGCCCAGCCTGGCCCTGATCGGGTCGCCGAGCAGGCGGACGGTCGTCATCGCGACCGAGAAGATCGTGTAGGCCAGCGGCGCGTCGGCCGGGTCGGTGTGCAGCACCCAGCGGGCGTGCAGGGCGGCCCAGTCGATGGCCGCGCCCTCGCTCAGGTGCCCGGCGAAGGCCGCCACCCCGAGCAGCGCGATCAGCGCCCACTTCAGCGTGCCGGCGCCCTCGCCGCCGTCGGCCTGCTCGCCGGCCTGCCGGGCGGCGTCGGGCAGCAGCAGGCGGCAGGCCAGCAGGTACAGGAACGGGACGACGACCGCCCCCGCCACCAGCAGCGCCTGCGGGTCGACCGACGCCCGCAGCGCCAGGGACGTCAGCACGCCCCCGGCCGCCCCGCCCAGGCTCCACGTGCCGTGGAAGGCCGAGATGACGGGCCGGCCGTAGACCCGCTCGACCTCGACGGAGTGGGCGTTGATGGCGACCTCGACCACCCCCAGCCCCATCCCGAACGCCAGCGCGAGCGCCATCAGCGGCCCGTACGAGGGGGCCAGCGCGGGCCCGAGGAGCAGCACGGCCGACAGCGGCCCGCCGATCCAGGACACCCGCCGGCTGGACCACCTGTCCACCAGCCGCCCGGCCACCAGCATCGACACCAGCGCGCCGCCGGAGATCAGCAACAGGACGGTGCCCAGCCTGGCGGCGCCGAGGCCGAGGCGGTCGTTCAACGAGGGCAGGCCGGCCGCCCACAGACCCATCACGAATCCGCTCAGGGAGAAGAGACCGAAGACTCCGACACGTGCCCGTCTGGCATCAATGAGGCTTTTGTTCACGCCTAGAGCATAAGCTGGGAGCTGTGAAAAGTGCTACGACGAGCGGCGAACTTCGCGCGCACAACCGGGTCAGGCTGCTGCGCGCGGTGCACGACTGCGCGGCGACCCGTACCAGGTCGCAGCTCACCCGCGACCTCAACCTGGCCAGGGGCACGGCGTCGGTGCTGGTCGCCGGCCTGGCCGAGGACGCCCTGCTGCACGAGGAGCCCGCCGCCGAGCCGGCCGCCGGGCACCCCAGGGGACGGCCCACCCAGGTGCCCGGCCCCCACCCGCTGGGCCCGCTGGCCCTGGCCGCCGACGTGCGCGAGGACGCCTGGGAGCTGGCGGCGTGCGAGCTGGGCGGACGGGTGAGCGTGCTGGAGGTCCAGCCGCACGACGGCACCCCGGAGGGCGCCCTGGCCTCGCTCGGCCAGGCGGTGGCCGACCACCTGTCGCGGCGGGTGGTCGGCCTCGGGGTGGCCCTCGCCGGCCCGGTCCGGCACGACGGGCTGGTGGACATCGCCCACCTGGGCTGGCGGTCGGTGGACGTGCCCCGCCTGCTGGGCCTCGCCTGGCGACCGGCCGGCCCGGACCCGGTCCTGGTGGGCAACGACACGGGCCTGGCCGCCCTGGCCGAGGCCCGGCGCGGACGGCTGCGCGGCGTGCGGGTGGGCCTGCACCTGCACGTGGACTTCGACCTCGGCGGCGTCCTCGTCGTGGACGGCCGGCCGCTGGACGGCGCGAGCGGCCCCGGCGCCGAGTTCGGCCACATGCCGCTGGGCTGCGGCGACCGGCCGTGCGCGTGCGGCGCGACCGGCTGCTGGGGCCAGGAGGTGGGCGCGAACGCGCTGCTGCGCCACGTGGGCCTGGCCCACGGCGGCGGCCGGGGCCGCGCGCAGGCGGAGGAGGTGCTGGCAAGCAGCCCGGAGGCGGTCGAGGCCGGGGCCCGCGCGCTCGGCCGGGGCATCGCCGCCCTGGTCAACGCGCACGACCCCGAGGTCGTCACGCTCTCCGGGCACGGCGTCGCGCTGCTGGAGCGCGCGGGCGAGGCCCTGACGGACTCCTGCCGGCCCGCGCTGATGGCCATCCGGCGGGAGCGTCCGCCCCGGATCGAGGCCGCCGCGCTGGGTTGGCGCGCGGCCCTGCTGGGGGCCATGGAGTCGGTGTTCGACGCCTTCCTGACCCCCGAAGGGCTGGAGAGATGGCGCGAAAGGGGCCCCGACCAGGGCGCCGACACGCCCGGATCACGAAATGTGACGCATTCCACCCTCAAGAGGAAAATCTTGCAATAACTTCCGGCGGCACGAGCCCCGACCAGGCGATCTTGCGCCCTCCTCCCCCGGCGCTGTACGGATGGAAGGGCCCGGCGCGCTCATGATCATCGACGGGGGTGTGAACGCGTGGATCTCGAACTCGCGCTCCGCATGACCGAGGCCGCTCTGAAGCAGGCCGTCCGGGAGGGCGCGCTGGTCTCGGTGGCGGTCGTGGACGCGGGCGGACATCTGGTGTCTTTCCAGCGTATGGCGGGTGCGGAGATCGCCGGGCCGGTGCTCGCGCCGGGCAAGGCGTACACGTCGGTGGCCCTTCGCGCGGCCACCGCGGACCTCGCTCCGCTGGTGGCGCCGGGCGGCGAGCTCTTCGGTCTGACTGGTGACAGATTCGTCTGTTTCGGGGGTGGCATCCCCCTCTGGGCGGACAACGGCGAAGGGGAGCGGGTGGCCGGCGGCGTGGGGGTCAGCGGCGGCACGATCAGCCAGGACGTGGCGTGCGCCGAAGCGGCCGCCCTGGTGTGGCGGACTCGTTGAGCGGGCGCTTTCCGCAACACGAACCGCTGGTATCCGCCATGATTAGCCACTGCACCACGGGAAACAGTTTCCCGAACCCAACTCCCCGAGGAGAGAACGAGATGGCACTTCCCACTCTCACCCCCGAGCAGCGTCAGGCGGCTCTGGCGAAGGCGGCCGAGGCCCGCGCGGCCCGCACGGCCCTGCTCGCCAAGGTCAAGGCGGGCGAGCTGACCTTCGCCCAGCTCCTGGAGCGCGACGACGACATCGCCAAGAAGATCAAGGTGTCCCAGGCCCTGCGCGCCGTCAAGGGCGTCGGCCCGGCCAAGGCCACCGCGCTGATGGAGGAGGCCGGCGTCGACGAGAAGCGCCGTCTCGGCGGCCTCGGCGCCCAGCAGCGCAAGAAGCTGGTCGACGCGCTCGGCTAGGACCGGGCGGCCGGGTCCGCGCGCCACGTCGCGCGGACCGGCCGGCGACCCCTCGTAGGGCCAGGAGGGGCCGGAGAGCGGCGCACGCTCCACGGCGGGCCCGGCCGAGGGGTCAACCTCAGGCGGTCGATGTCAGGCTGAGGTCAGGACCTCAGGTAGGCCAGCACGGCGAGCACGCGGCGATGCTGGTCGCTGTCGTCGGCGTAGAGGCCCAGCTTGTTGAAGATGCTCCTGATGTGCTTCTCCACGGCGCCGTCGCTGATGACGAGCTGCCGCCCGATGGCCGGGTTGGACTTGCCCTCGGCCATCAGCCCGAGCACCTCGCGCTCGCGCGGCGTGAGCTGCGCCAGCGGGTCGTCCTTGCGTCTGCGGACCATCAACTGGGACACCACCTGCGGATCGAACACGGTGCCTCCCGCCGCCACCCGCCGCAGGCCCTCCAGGAACTCGTCGACGTCGACGACCCGGTCCTTGAGCAGGTAGCCCACCGCGCCACGGGCGTCGGCGAGCAGGTCGTCGGCGTAGGAGACCTCGACGTACTGCGACAGGATGAGCACCGGGGCGCCGGACACCCGGCGCCGGGCCTCGACCGCCGCCCGCAGCCCCTCGTCGGTGAACGACGGCGGCATGCGCACGTCGACCACCGACACGTCGGGTCTGTGCTCGACGATCGCCTCCACGAGGGCGTCGCCGTCCCCCACGGTGGCGACCACCTCGCAGCCGAACTCCTCCAGCAGCCTGACCAGGCCCTCCCTGATCAGAACCGCGTCATCGGCCACGACTACGCGCACGGCACCTCCGCCACGATCACCGTCGGCCCGCCGTCCGGCGACCTGACGGTGAGCTCCCCGTCGACGGCCCGGAGCCGGTCGGCCAGACCGGCCAGGCCGTGTCCCTTGGCGACGTGTGCGCCGCCCACACCATCATCCCCGATCGTGAGCATGAGGACGTCACCGATGCGGAGCAGCTGAACCGTGCAGATGGTCGCGCGGCTGTGTTTGGCCACGTTGGTCAGGGTTTCCGCGCAGACGAAGTAGATCGCGTTCTCGGTCGCCGCCTGGAAGCGGCCCACGATCTGCACGTCGAGGTCGACCGGCACCGTGCAGCGCCCGGCGAGGGCGGCCAGCGCGGGCGCGAGGCCGCGGTCGGACAGGATGGGCGGCGCGATGCCGCGCGACAGGGCCCGCAGCTCGTCGAGCGTCTCGCGGGTGGCGCTGATCGCCGAGCTGATCGTGGCCGAGGCGGCCTCGGGGTCCTTGGCGAGCTGCCGCTGAGCCCTGGACAGCTCCATGGCCAGGGAGACCAGGCGCTGCTGCGGGCCGTCGTGGATGTCGCGCTCCAGCTTGCGCAGCGCGTTGGCCTCGGCCGACACGGCCGCCGCCCGGCCCTCGGCCAGGTCGTCGATGCGCTCCTGCAACTCGGCGACGCCGGTCAGCAGCGCCCGGCCGAGCCCGGCCCTGACCAGCGCGGCCCCGCGCACCATGAACGGCATGACGAACGTGAAGACCAGGCCGAGCGAGACGTAGAAGATCGTGTTCACCAGGTAGCCGGAGCCCAGCCCGAGCAGCTCGGGCAGCTCCGCGTTGCCGGGGATGCGCGAGGTGACCAGGCCGTAGAGCGGATAGGTCAGCCCGAGGACGGGGATCGCCCAGAACACCACGGTCAGCACGAACGCCAGGATGGCGAACGGGAAGTTCAGGATGCCGTGCAGCAGGTCGAGCCACGACTGGCCGTTGGTCAGCGGGTTGACGATGCGGCGGAAGCGGCCCGCCCCCTCGGGCGCCGGACGGTAGCGCGGCCGCACCGGCGGGCGCTTGAGCACGTCGGAGAGCCAGCCGCGCTCGGCGTCGGCGAAGCCCCTCGCGACCAGGAGCGTGCCGGCCAGCAGCGGCACGCCGATCCACACGACCGCGGTGCCGACGCCGGCGGCGAAACCGGCGACCATGGTCACGAAGCCGATGACGGCCGTCGGGAAACCGACCAGCGTGTAGCGGGTGTCGAGAAGGACACGCCTCATCAGGGAGCGCATGCAATGAAGGCTAAGTCCCCCGGCGCAGCGGTACGAGCAGGTACGCAGGCGTCCGGGGGTAGGGCTGGCCCTACCCCCCATGGTGGTGTGATCTTGACCTGAAGACGGCGGCCCGCGGCAGTGTGCTCAGGCGTCCGGGACGGAAGCCTTGAGTCATCCGCTCCCCCGCTCGAAACGAGGCTCCCCCATGACCGTCCTGCTCGATCGTCCCGCCCCGGTACGGGCGCCGCGCGCGACGGCCAGGGACCCGTTCATCGACCTGCTGCGCGTGCTCGGCATGGCGCTCATCGTGCTCCAGCACTGGACGATCCCCGTCCTGTCCTACGAGGGCGGCCGCCTGACCACGGGCAACGCGCTGTCCACGCCGGGGGTGTGGGTGGTGACGTGGCTCAGCCAGGTCATGCCGCTGGTGTTCTTCGCCGGCGGCGCGGCCAACGCGATCAGCCGCGGCCGGTCGGTCAAGAGCGACCAGGAGTGGCTGGCCGGGCGGTTGCGCAGGCTGGCCTGGCCGTTGCTGCCGCTGGCGGCGGTGTGGATCCCGCTGCCCCACGTGCTGCTCACGCTGGGGGTGCCGGAGCAGCCGCTGGCGGTGGGCGCCAAGCTGACCGGGCAGCTGCTGTGGTTCCTGGCCGTGTACCTGATCGCGGTCACGGTCACGCCGTACGCGCTGCGCCTGCACCGCAGGTTCGGCGTGCTGGTCCCCGTCGCGCTGGCGGCCGGGGCGGTGCTGACGGACGTCGTGCGCTTCTCGACCGGCCTGGAGGCGGCCGGGTACGTGAACATCGTCTTCGTGTGGCTGGCCGTCCACCAGATCGGCTTCTTCTACGCCGAGGGCCGGGTGCGGCTGCCCGCGTTGCTGGCGGCCGGCGGGTTCGGCGTGGCGGCGCTGCTGGTCGGGTTCGGCCCCTACCCCGGCAGCATGATCGGCCTGCCCGGCGCCGAGGTGTCCAACATGGCCCCGCCCACGCTGGCCATCATGGCCGTCGGCATCGGCCAGATCGGCCTGGCCGTGCTGCTGCGCCCCTGGCTGGTCCGGCTGCCCCTGCGCCGCGTCCTGGACTGGGCCGGCCCGCGCATCATGACGGTCTACCTGTGGCACATGCCCGCGCTGTTCGCCGTGACCGGCGTGGTCGTGGTCCTGCTGGGCGTGGAGACGCCGGAGCCGGGCAGCCTGTTCTGGTTCGCCGGCTGGCCGGTGTGGTTCGGGATGTTGTGCCTGGTCATGTGGGGGCTGGTGCGGGCGTTCGCGAGGTTCGAGACGCCGCCGTCGCTGCCGTACGGGACGGCCGGCCGCGGGGTCATGCTGGGGGCGGCGGGGCTGGTCGGGGCCGGGATCCTGACGCTGACCGTGGGCGGCTTCGTGCCGGGCGGCGGGCCGTTCCTGGCGGTGCTCGCGGTGCTCGGCGGCCTGCTGCTGACCGCGCCGAAGACCCGCGCGTAACATCGGCGAAACGCGTCCCGGCCACAATCGGGCGGCATGACGACGATCCGCGACCTGACCGAGGCCGATGTGCCCGCCGTGACCGCCATCTACGCCCACTACGTGACCGGCGGCGTGGCCACGTTCGACGAGACGCCGCCGGGGGCCGGCGAGTGGCGGGCCAAGGCGGCGGCGCTCACGGCGGCGGGGCTGCCGTTCCTGGTCGCCGAGGACGACGCCGCGGACGACGGCGCGGTCACCGGCCCGGTCACCGGCCCGGTCATCGGCTACGCCTACCTCAGCCAGTACCGGCCCAAGCCCGCCTACCGGCACAGCCTGGAGGTCTCGATCTACCTGGCGCCCGGCGCCACCGGCCGCGGGCTCGGCCGCCTGCTGCTGGGCGAGCTGATCCGGCGGGCGTCGGCGACCGACGCCCGCTCGCTGATCGCGGTGATCGCCGACGGCGGCGCCCCCGCCTCGGTGCGGCTGCACGCCGCCTTCGGGTTCCAGGAGGCGGGACGGCTGAGCAACGTGGGGTTCAAGCACGGCCGCTGGATCGACACCGTGCTGATGCAACTCGACCTCCGGTAGGGGTCGCGGGTTCGACCACCCGGCAAACTTCGGCAGGATAGATACGTGAGCCTTCTCGTTGACCGCCTGCCGGAAGACATCGACGCCGACCCCGACGTCATATTCGACGCGTTCGTCGCCTGGAACGCCGAACGGGGGCTCACGCTCTATCCCGCCCAGGAGGAGGCCCTCATCGAGGTCGTCTCCGGCAGCAACCTGATCCTGGCCACGCCGACCGGCTCGGGCAAGTCGCTGGTCGCCGCCGGGGCCCACTTCGCCGCGCTGACCCGTGACATGCGCACGTTCTACACCGCGCCGATCAAGGCGCTGGTGTCGGAGAAGTTCTTCGACCTGTGCGCCGTCTTCGGCACCGCCAACGTCGGCATGATGACCGGCGACGCCAGCGTCAACCCGGGCGCGCCCATCATCTGCTGCACGGCCGAGATCCTGGCCAACGTGGCCCTGCGCGACGGCGCGGCGGCCGACATCGGCCAGGTCGTGATGGACGAGTTCCACTTCTACGCCGAGCCCGACCGCGGGTGGGCCTGGCAGGTGCCGCTGCTGGAGCTGCCCAACGTGCAGTTCGTGCTGATGTCGGCCACGCTCGGCGACGTGTCGATGTTCGAGCGCGACCTGACCAGGCGCACCGGGCGGCCCACGGCGGTGGTCAAGCACGCCGAGCGGCCGGTGCCGCTGGTGTACTCCTACCGGATGACACCGCTGCACGAGACGCTGGAGGAGATGCTCACCACCGGGCAGGCCCCCGTCTACGTCGTGCACTTCACGCAGGCCGCGGCCATGGAGCGGGCCCAGGCGCTCATGTCGATCAACATGGCGACCAAGGCCGAGAAGGAGGCCATCGCCGCGATGATCGGCGGCTTCCGGTTCACCACCCGGTTCGGCCGGGCGCTGTCGCGGCTGGTCAAGCACGGCATCGGCGTCCACCACGCCGGCATGCTGCCCAAATACCGGCGGCTGGTGGAGCGGCTGGCCCAGGCGGGGCTGCTGAAGGTCATCTGCGGCACCGACACGCTCGGCGTCGGCGTCAACGTGCCCATCCGCACGGTCCTGTTCACCGCCCTGTCCAAGTACGACGGCAACAAGGTCCGCCGGCTGCGCGCCCGCGAGTTCCACCAGATCGCCGGGCGGGCCGGGCGGGCGGGCTTCGACACCATCGGCTACGTCGCCTGCCAGGCCCCCGAGCACGACATCGAGAACGCCAAGGCCCTTGCCAAGATCGGCGACGACCCCAAGCGGCGGCGCGGCTACGCGCGCAAGAAGCCGCCGGAGGGGTTCGTCGGCTGGAGCGAGGAGACGTTCGAGAAGTTGCAGCAGGCCGAGCCCGAGCCGCTCAACTCCCGCTTCAAGGTGAGCAACGCGATGCTGCTGGCCGTGATCAACCGGCCGGGCGACTGCTTCCAGGCGATGAGACACCTGCTCACCGACAACCACGAAGACCGCAAGTGGCAGCGGCGGCACATCAGCCAGGCCATCGCCATCTACCGGTCGCTGCTGGCCGGCGGCATCGTCGAGCAGTTCGCCGAGCCCGACGAGCAGGGCCGGCGGGCCCGGCTGACGATCGAGCTGCAGGAGGACTTCGCGCTCAACCAGGCGCTGTCCACGTTCGCGCTGGCCGCCTTCGACCTGCTCGACCGCGAGTCGCCCTCGTACGCGCTGGACATGGTCTCGATCGTCGAGTCCATCCTCGACGACCCCCGCCAGATCCTGTCGGCGCAGCTGAAGAAGGCGCGCGGCGAGGCGGTCGCCCAGATGAAGGCCGACGGCATGGAGTACGAGGAGCGCATGGAGGCGCTCGCCGAGGTCATGTACCCGATGCCGCTCGACGACCTGCTGCTCGGGGCGTACGAGACCTACCGGCGCGGCCACCCGTGGGTCGGCGACTACACGGTCAGCCCGAAGTCGGTGGTGCGCGACATGTTCGAGCGCGCGATGACGTTCGGCGAGTACATCCAGTTCTACGAGCTGGCCCGCTCCGAGGGCACGGTGCTGCGCTACCTGGCCGACGCCTACCGCACGCTGTCGCGCACGGTCCCCGAGCACCTGAAGACCGAGGACCTGGTCGATCTGATCGAGTGGCTGGGCGAGCTGGTCCGGCAGGTCGACTCCTCGCTGATCGACGAGTGGGAGAAGCTGACCAACCCCGAGGAGGCGCTGGAGCGCCAGGCGCAGCTGGAGACCAAGGTGCGGCCGGTCACGGCCAACCCGCGGGCCTTCCGGGTGCTGGTGCGCAACGCCATGTTCCGGCTGGTCGAGCTGTGCGCCATCGAGAAGGAGGACGAGCTGGAGGAGCTGGCCCCCGACGTCGACTGGGGCGCGGCGCTCGACGCGTACTACGCCGACCACGAGGAGATCTTCACCGACGCCGACGCGCGCGGGCCCGCGCTGCTGCGGATCGAGGAGGAGAGCGGCCTGTGGCGGGTGCGCCAGACGATCAAGGACCCGGCCGGCGACGGCGACTGGGGCATCGACGCCCAGGTCGACCTGACCTCCTCCGACGAGGAGGGCCGGGCCGTGCTGCACGTGCTCGGCCTCAACCGGCTCTGAGCGGCTGCGGAAAGAGAACAAGCCGTGTGCCGGAACGGACTGGCAAGGGCGTTCCGGCACCGGCTTGTCGCTTCATTGTCGGACGGCGAAAGTAGGCGTCCGGTCATGGCGACGTCTCAAGATCGAGACATTCAGCACTCCGCGAGCGTGCAGATCTTGGCGAGCATCGTGCCCGCGTCCTTCCGCTGCCGGCTGAAGTCGGCCTGGGCGGGCTTGCCCCACTCGCCGCCGGCCGTGTAGACGATCAGGGCGTTGGCGCGACGGGTCACGACGGCCCGCTCGCCGCCGACGGCCGGCTTGCCGTGGTCGTAGGCCTGGCCGGTGACCAGCAGGCCCTCGTCGCCGAGCGCGATCTTGGATGCGCCGTACCGGTACGCCGCGGTGCCGCAGGCCCGTACGGCCGCCCTGAGGTCGCCGACCGCCTTGCCCGCCGCCTCCGGCGAGGAGTAGAGGATCACCTGCTCGGACTTGGAGTAGTCGGGCACCGACGTGTAGACGATCGTCCTGGCCGCCGTGCGGCCGGCCTGGCCCAGCCCCGCCTTCTGGCACGGGTTCACGACGAGCTGGGCGTTCTTCCTGCCCGACACCGTCCAGCTGTGCTCGGGGTTGGGGTCCTTCTTGGCGGCGTCCTTCTCGTACAGCAGGAAGTTGCCCGGGATGGCCAGGCCGACGGCGACGAACAGTGCTGCGATCATGGGACAAAATGGTAGGGGTGAGCGACGAAGACCTCAGACGCGTGCTCGGGTTGCTCTGCCAGGACGACACCCTGCGCGCACTCGCGTCCCTGGTGCTCGGTGGCACCGGCGACCTGCCCCCCAAGGCGCTCGACCGCCTGGCCAGCGGCGGCCTGGCCGAACGCGACGACGACGGCAAGTGGCGGGCCCGGCCGGAGCGCTTCCGCGAGCTGCTGCGGGAGCGGGCCGAGCCCCCCGCCGAGCTGAGCGCCGAGGAGCGGGTGCTGCGCACGTTCCTGGTCGACGGCCGGCTGACCACCATGGGCATGCGCCGCGACAAGCGGCTGATCGTGCTGCGTTACGTCTCGCGGGTGTTCGAGCCGGGCGTGCGCTACCCCGAGGCCGACGTCAACGTGGCTCTGCGGGCCTTCCACGACGACTTCGCGGCGCTGCGCCGCTACCTGGTGGACGAGGGGCTGCTGTCCAGGGAGGGCAACGTCTACTGGCGCAGCGGCGGCCCGGTCGAGGTCTGAGCCGGTCGAGGTCTGAGCCGGGCTGGGCTGACGGGGGTCAGGGGCGGCGCAGGCGGGCGCGGTAGTCGCGGGGCGGCAGGCCGTACTCGCGCCTGAAGGCGCGGCTGAAGTGGAACGGGCTGACGAACCCCGAGGCGGCGGCCACCTGGCCGACGTCCAGGTCGGTCACCTCCAGCAGGCTCGCGGCGTGCCGCACCCGCGCCCGGCGCACGGCGCCCATCGGGGCCAGGCCGGTCTCGGCCGCGAACAGGTGCGCGAACCTGGACGGCGACAACGCCACCGCGCGGGCCAGCGAGGCGACCGAGTGCTGGGCCCCGGGCTCGGCGGCGATGAGGTCGAGCACCCGGCGCACCCGCTCGTCCCCGCCCTCGGCCCCCGGGGCGGGAACGGCCCCCGCCGAGGCCGTGGCCAGCACCAGCACCTCCTCCACCGCCCCGAGCACCAGCTCCCGGGCGGGACTGGCCATGACGACCGCCGGCGCGGGCGACGGCCGCCCGGCAGGCGCGGGCGACGGCGGCAGCCCGGCGGGGGCGGTGTGGCCGGGGATCCAGCGGGCGTCCTGGAACGCGCGGTCGAAGGCCCGGTCGACGCGGTCGCGCACCCCGACGGGCACCCCCTCGACCAAGTGACAGCCGGTGGCCAGGGCGTACGGCGCGAGCCAGGTCGTCCAGGACGGGCGCGGCTGGAAGTGCACCCACCAGAACCGCCATCTCCCCGCCCCCGGCGCGACCCGGTAACGCTGCGCCGAGCCCGGCCCGAGCACCGCCAGGTCCCCCTCCCGCACGGTGAACGCCGCCCCCGCCTGCTCGACCCGCCCCTCCCCCGCCTGGGTCCACAGCAGCAGCCAGCTCGGCGAACCGTGGGGGCGGCGGGTGCCGTACCCGGCCGGCTTGTCGTAGTGGCCGACGATCATCAGCTCGGCAGCAGGAACAGACAGGTTCTCAGCGGTCACGGTCATACCGTCCCACGCGCCGGGTCCCTACGGTGAAGGGCATGAGGCTGAACGACTTCCACGACCGGGGGTACGTGCTCGTCCCCGCGCTGCTGGCTCCCGAGGAGGTGGCCGAGCTGCGCGAGGAGTTCATGGCCCTGCACGCCGCCGGCCCGATACCCGGGCATTTCTCGCCCGTCCCCCAGGAGCCGGGCGCGCCCTACGACGCCCTGCGCGACTACCCCCGGATCATGCACCCCCACCAGGTGAACGACGTCGCCCTGCGCTACCTGCTCGACGCCCGCTTCGCCGCGATCCTGCGCGAGCTGCTGGGCGAGGAGCCGATAGCAGCCCAGAGCATGTTCTACTTCAAGCCGCCGGGCGCCCGCGGGCAGGCGCTGCACCAGGACAACTTCTACCTGCGCGTCGAGCCGGGCACGTGCGTGGCCGCCTGGGTGGCGCTGGACCGCGTCGACCGCGCCAACGGCGGCCTGGAGGTGGTCCCCGGCACCCATCTGATGGACCTGTTCTGCCCGGAGGAGGCCGACCAGGACCTCTCCTTCACCCGCGAGTACGTCCCGCCCCCGCCGGGCCTGGAGCGGGTGCCCGTGGACATGCAGCCCGGCGACGTGCTCTTCTTCAACGGCAGCCTGGTGCACGGGTCGGAGCCGAACAGCACGGCCGACCGGTTCAGGCGCAGCTTCATCTGCCACTACACCGGCCGCTCGGCCGAGCGCATCTCGTCCTGGTACGAGACGCTGACGATGGACGGCGAGCGCGTGCTGCTGGAGCCGTCGGCCGGCGGCGGCCCCTGCGGCACCGAGGCCACCGGCCCCCACTGACCGCCCCACCAGGAACCGGTCCGTCAGCCGCCGGATATGTCCGACTCAGCCTCGTCCGGGACCACGCAGTCCCACGGGTCGTCGAGCCACCCGTCAGGCAGTTGCACCTTCTGACGCTCGCCCGACTTGCCGCGAGGGGTGTCGGTGTTCGGCGGCCACGGCTGGTCGTGGTCGAGCTTGGCCAGCCCCTCCCGGAGCCCGTCGAGCGATTCGGCCGTGGCCAGCTCCCGCCGCAGCGCGCTCCCGACCTCGAACCCCTTGAGGTACCACCCGACGTGCTTGCGGAAGTCCGCGATCGCGTACCGCTCGGTGTCGAAGCACTCGGTGAGGCCGGCCGCGTGGCGTTCCATCGTCCCGGCCACCTCGCCGAGCGTCGGCCGGACCCGCTCGGGGCTGCCGTTGAACGCGTTCTCCAGGTCCTTGAACAGCCACGGACGCCCGAGGCAGCCGCGCCCCACCACGACGCCGTCGCAGCCGGTGCGCGCCACCATGCGCAACGCGTCGTCGGCCGACCAGATGTCGCCGTTGCCCAGCACCGGGATCTCGGGCACGGCCTCCTTCAGGCGCGCGATCGCCGCCCAGTCGGCCACGCCGCCGTAGTGCTGCTTCGCCGTGCGGGCGTGCAGGGCGATCGCCGCGACGCCCTCCTCGGCCGCGATGCGGCCGGCGTCGAGGTAGGTCAGGTGGTCGTCGTCGATGCCCTTGCGCATCTTCATCGTCACCGGCAGCGCCCCCGCGTTCGCCACCGCCGCCCGCAGGATCCGCCGCAGCAGGTTCCTCTTGTACGGCAGCGCCGACCCGCCCCCACGCCTGGTCACCTTGGGCACCGGGCAGCCGAAGTTGAGATCGACGTGGTCGGCGAGGTCCTCCTCGGCGATCATCCGGACCGCCCGCCCGACGATGTCGGGGTCGACGCCGTAGAGCTGCAGGCTCCTCGGCCGCTCCGACTCGGCGAACCTGATCATCCTGAGCGTCTTGGGATTGCGCTCGACCAGCGCCCGCGTCGTGATCATCTCGCACACGAACAGCCCGGCGCCCTGTTCCCGGCACAACACCCGGAACGGCGCGTTCGTGATGCCCGCCATGGGCGCCAGCACCACGGGCGGCCATGCCCCAATCGGCCCAATCTTCACTCCGTCAGTTGTAGCGCAGCTCAGGCCGGAAGCGGTATTCGCCTATAGGCTGTGGACGGCATCACCAGGGAGGGATCGATGCTTCTTCGCGTGCGCGTGGCGCTGCCCGACCGTCCGGGGTCTCTGGCCCAGGTCACCAAGGCCCTGGGCACGGCGGGGGCCGACATCACCCAGGTCACCGTCCTCGACCGGGGGGCCGGCTCGGCGGTCGACGACATCACCGTCTTCTGCCCCGAGAGCACCCCGCGGGAGGTGCTGGTCAAGAGCCTGGAGAGCGTCGACGACGTCCGCGTGGAAGGCATCTGGACCACTCGCGAGACCGCCGGCACCTACCCCGAACTGGAGATACTCAAGTACATCACCACGGCGGGCGACCGCGCGCTGACCACGCTCGTCGACTCGCTGCCGGTGCTGTTCAGCGCCGACTGGGCCGCCACCGCCGCCGACCACGGCGTGGTCTACGCGAGCTGGCGCGCCCCGCAGGGCCTGACCGTCCCCAGCCCGGCCCCGCCACGCCCGGCGGCCCTGACGCTCGACGGCGGCGTGCACGCCATCCACGCCCCGCTCCCGCCGCTCGCCCTGACGTTGCTGCTGGCCCGCTCCGAGGGTCCGGCCTTCCACCGCATCGAGGTCCACCGGCTCACCCGGATCCTGGAGATCTTCCTGAGCCTGCCGGCCACCGAACGCGGCGTCGCCCGCCGGCTCCGCAAGTAGCGGGAAGCATCTGGTCGGAAAAGGCGCTAGAGTTAGGCACGCAACAGCGCGGAAGTGGCTCAGTGGTAGAGCATCACCTTGCCAAGGTGAGGGTCGCGGGTTCGAATCCCGTCTTCCGCTCGGAGTGGTTCGACTCGGTGGAGTGGCCGAGAGGCGAGGCAGCGGCCTGCAAAGCCGTCCACACGGGTTCAAATCCCGTCTCCACCTCCAAGGACGATTAGCTCAGCGGGAGAGCGCTTCCCTGACACGGAAGAGGTCACTGGTTCAATCCCAGTATCGTCCACCACACAGAAAGGCCAGCCCGGAACGACAGGGCTGGCCTTTCTGCTGTCCAGGACCCGAACACCGGTCCGGCACGCGGACAGGCCCGCCCCCCGAGCGTGCGGTGCCGGCCCACTCAAGATCCAGCCTGCCGCCCTCACAGTGTCGAGCTCCGTCCGGACGGCCGATGCCGGGCCGCCGGTGACGCCACGGGCCGGGTGGCTGACGTGCGCGGAGTGGCGGGCCCGCCTCCCGCAGCGGCGGGGGTGTGCGCCGGGCCGGGGGGATGGTCGCCATGGGCGGGAGAAGAATCGTGGTCATGGACATCGAACGTGCGCGTACCGCCCTCGACGCCGGCTATCGGGAGTTCACGGCTGCGGTGAAGGAGACCGATCTGCTGAGCCCCACCCGGTGTGCCGGTTGGGCGGGGGTGGATCTGCTGTTTCACGTGCTGTGCGACGCCCAGCGAGCCCTCGTCGCGTTCGCCACCCCCGCCGACGGGCCGCCCGACGTCGACCACGTCACCTATTGGAGCTCCTTCCAGCCCGTCCCGGACGCCTCCGAGGGCGCCGGGGGCGGCGCGGACGCCCACGCCTGGTGGGTGCGCAGGTCCGCCTCCGCCTTCACCCGGCCCTCCGGGGTGCTGCGGGTGTGGGAGGACACCGCCCCGGCCGCCGTGCGGGCGGCGCTCGCGGCCGACCCGGCGGGGCACGTCGCCACGCAGGGCCACGTGATCGCCGTGCCCGACTTCCTGGCCACGCTGGCGACCGAGGCCGCCGTCCACCACCTCGACCTGCGGGCCGCGCGGCCGCCCGCCCGGGAGGCGCTGGAACTGGCGGGCGAGACGCTCGACGGGCTGCTCGGCGTGGACCGCCCGTCCCAGCTGGATCTGACCACGTACGTGCTGGAGGCCACCGGACGGGTCCCGTCGGCCGACGACCGCTTCCCGCTGCTGGGCTGACCGCCGAGGGGCCCAGGAGGTCCGTGCTCTCGTCGTGATCATCCTACGGCAGGATCTCGGCTCGTGAAGAAGACGATGATCACCGCCCTGGCGGCCTGCGCCTGCGTGCTGACGGCGACCGCGCCCGCCCAGGCGGCCCCCAAGGACCCCGTACGCGCCCTCAAGGCCAAGCTCGCCGCCGGGCACGGCGTGCGGTTCACCGAGACGACCATGCTCTCGGGCCCGAACAAGGGCAAGATCCAGAGCCGCAAGGGCACCTTCCAGTTCAACGCCAAGGGAGTGGCCGCCTCCGACATCACCGCCACCCCCGTGGGACGGCCCCGCGAGCGCACGATCAGCATCGGCAACGTCAGCTACACCTCCGGCGGCATGTGGGCCGACCGCATGCCGGAGGGCAAGTCGTGGCTCAAGAGCAAGGCCCTGCTCGGCGGCGGCAGCGGCTTCCACGGGCAGGTGATCAACCCCGCCGAGCCGACCACGCTGGCGGCGCTGGTCAGGAAGGGCCGGCTGCGCGGGAGCACGCTCACCGGGAAGATCACCTTCAAGGAGCTGGAGGAGGCGTCGCGCTGGTTCGGGGCCTCGATCCCGCTGCGCATGCACGACGACACGAAGGTCTCGTACACGCTCACGCTGAACTCCGCCGGGCTGGTGAGCCGGGTGCGGTCGTCGTACGCGGCCACGGGGATCTTCGACACCAACCAGTTCGAGGGCGGCACGATCACCATCGACAGCCGCTTCACCGGGTGGGGCGCCAAGGTGTCCATCAAGGCGCCCGACTCCGACGCGGTGACCACCGACACCGGCGAGTGAGCCCCCCTCCCGGGGCGCCCGGCCGCCCCTGAGGGGTCAGGCGTCGTCCGGGTGCATGCGGAAGTCGTAGCGTCCGGGCAGCGGGGCGGCGGTCAGGCGCGACCACGTCTCGTGCAGGACGGCCTCGCCCTCCCGCAGGTCCTCGACGTCGAAGCCGGCGTCGAACAGCGCGCGGGCGCCGTCCCGGTCCCCGGCGGCGAGCAGGGCGCGGGCGCGGAGCAGGACGGCCCGGCCGGTCTCGGGCAGCGTGTCCAGGACGGCCAGGCACTCGGCGGCCCGGCCGGCCTCCAGCAGCGCGACGGCCGCCTCCGCCGCCAGGCGCTCCCGGACGAGTCCGGCCGTCCGGCGGAGGGCTGTGAGGTACAGGGTGGCCCGTTCGTCCGGGTTCGCGGTGGTGCGGGCCAGGCAGCGGGTCGCCCAGGGGTTCGGGCGCAGCTCGGCGGAGCGCCGCCACGCGCGTACCGCCCCCTCATGGTCCTGCGCGTGCCAGGCGGCCACGCCCAGGTGGTAGGCCGTCACCCAGGTCTCCGGCGCCCGCTCCAGCAGCCGCCGCCACGGCGCGGACACGAGGCTGTGCCCGGGATCCGCGCCGGGAGAGGGCTCGGGACGGGGGAAGGCGCCGGTGGTGAGGAGAGTCAGCCAGGGCGACTGGCCGGCGCCGAGGGTGGACCGGGGGAACGGGGTGCCTGGCGTGGTGACGCCGGCGCGCGCCACCTCCAGGGCGCCCCAGCCGGACCCTTCCGCCAGGATCCGGACGGGCTCCTGGTCGGCGTGCGGCCGCCACTTGCGCCAGGCGGCGGACACCTCGGCGGCCGGCAGCCGGGCCGCCAGCTCCTCCTCGGCCGCCCGCACCGCCTCCGACCAGTCCGCGCCGTGCACGGCGGCGGGGTCGGCGCGCAACGGCCCGTACGCCTCCAGCCAGGAGAACTCGCCCCCGCCGGGCAGCGGCACGTGTTCGAGCTGGGTACGGGCCAGCCCCGCCTGGATCTCCAGGTAGCCGCCGGTGCCGGGCTCGGTGAGCCAGTCCTGCCAGCGGCGTCCGCCGGGCCCGCGTCCCCACAGGAAGAGCTTGCGCCCGCGCAGCGACCGGGTGGAGGTGTGCACGAGGCCCGCGCCGGAGCCGTCGAGCGCGGCGATCCACGGACGGCGATCGCCGAGCTCGAAGAAGTAGTCGGCGGCGTGGTCCGCGCGGGCCGGGTAGCTGCGGTCCAGGCCGTCCCAGACCGGGATCGGGACCTGTTCGAGCCGCCCGGCGTAGCCGAAGTGCCAGGCCGTGCCGGCCGGGGCGAGCACGCGCGTCCGCCCGGTCTCGGGGACGGCGATGTTCGACCACCAGTACGCCGGCACCTCGTGCGGGTGCGGGTTGCGCATGCGCACGCCCACGTACAGGAAGTCCGACCCGCGCGGCAGCCAGAAGTCGACCTGGTACGGCAGGTCCCGGGTGCGTTCCCACTCCCATATCCGGACCATCGGCGTGCCGTCGGGCCCCTCGGCCTCCCCGGCGAAGACCGGGCGGCAGGTCAGCGTGGTGTGCCCGGTCGAGCCGGAGTTCCACTCCACGCCGCCGGAGAACCAGGCGCCGGTCAGCCCGAAGTTCGCCGGTTGCAGCACCGGGTTCCGGTAGAGCAGCTCGCCGTGGTCACGGTGGACCAGCGAGTACAGCCGTCCGCCCCAGCCGGGCAGCACGGTCGCGGTCAGCCGGTCGTTGGCGAGCTGGATCGCCTCGACCCGGCGGGGCCGGCGTGCCCGGTCGTAGCCGTCCTGGACGCGGCAGGGCAGCACGGAGGCGAGCCTGCCGTAGGAGAGCTGGAAGGCCATGTCGGGCGGCGCGCCGGCGACCGTGGCCGCGGGCCCGGCGGCCTCGCCGAGGGGCGGCAGCGGGTTGTCCGGGCCGGGCAGGGCGACCGGCAGAGTGATCATGATGCGGCGGACGGTCGTCGTCATTTCCCCATCCCCAGGGTGATGCCTTCGGTGACGCGGCGTCCCACCCAGGCGAACAGGACCACCATGGGCAGCACGACCACGCAGACGCCGGCGAACATACCGCCCCAGTTGGTGCCGGTGTACTGCTGCTGCTGGGCGAAGCCGATCAGCGCCACCGGCAGCGTCTCCTTCTCGTCGTCCTGCATCAGCACCAGGGCGAGCATGGTCTCGTTCCAGGAGACGATGAGCTGCAGCACGAACACGGTGACCAGCCCCGGCCGGGCGACCGGCACGACGATGCGCAGGAACGTCCGCCACACCCCGGCGCCGTCCAGCGCGGCGGCCTCCTCCAGCTCGCCGGGCAGCGATCGGAAGAAGCCGGTCAGCAGGAAGACGGTGAACGGCATGGCCGTGCCGACGTAGGCCAGGGTGAGGCCGGTCAGGGTGGAGGTGAGCTCCAGGCTGCTCAGCATGAGGAAGATCGGCAGCAGGATGACCTGGGTGGGCACGCCGGTCCCGAGCGCGAACAGCAGCGTCAGCGGCCGTCCCGCGCGGTTCGCGGTCCGGGTCAGCGCGTACGCGGCCGGTGCGGCGACCACCACGGCCAGCACCGAGGACAGCACGCCCACGACCGCGCTGTTGACCGCGGCCCGGCCGAAGTTCCCGACCTCCAGCGCGGTCAGGTAGTTGTCCAGCGTCGGCGGGATCGGCAGCCGCCAGGGATGGTCGAACACGTCGCGGGTGGTCTTCAGCGATGTGATCAGCACCCACGCCAGCAGCGCCACGTCGGCGGCGACGACCGCCCACACGACTGCCTTCATGGGCGCGAGCCTCGTCGGTCTCATGGTCGGCCCCCTTTCAGAACCGGACGGCGTCACGGTCGAGCGCCCGCCGCAGCAGGAGCACCACGGCCGCCGCGATCAGCAGGCTGAACAGCGCGCTGGCGGCGGTCATCCCCAGCTCGGGCGGCGAGCCGGAGCCGCCGTACGTGGCCGCGTAGCTGTAGAGGGCGACGGTCCAGGTGCTGCTCGGCGGCGTGCCCGCGGTGCCGCCGCCGAACACCAGCACCAGCTCGAACACCTTGATCGAGCTGATGGTCCACAGCAGCGCGCAGACGCTGAGCACGTCCCAGGTCAGCGGGATCGTGACGTGCCGCAGCCGCTGCCAGGACGTGGCCCCGAGCAGCGCGCAGTCCTCGTAGAAGGAGGCGGGGATGCGGTCGACGGCGGCCATGATGATCGTGGTGTAGTACCCGACGGCCGCCCAGATCGCCACGATCATGATGAGCGTGAACGTGTTGTCCACGGCCAGCCACTTGGGCGGGTCGCTCACCCCTAAGACGCCCCTCAGCACGGTGTTGACCAGCCCGTCGGGGTTGAACAGGAATCCCGCCACGATGGCCGGCACCAGCGCGCTGACGATGTTGGGGAAGAACAGGATGTTGCGCGCGACCAGCCGTCCGCGCATCTCCCTGAGCACCATCGTGAGCGCGAACCCGGCGGCGAACGTCACGCCGCCGCCGACGACCAGCAGCTTCAGGGTGTTGAGCAGCGCGGTGTGGAAGACCGGGTCGCCCAGCAGGCGGGCGTAGTTGCGCAGGCCGACGAAGCGCGAGTCGCCGTACCCGGCGGTCTGCTGGAGGCTGATCCACACCGCGTAGCAGGCCGGGCCGAGGACGAAGACGCCCAGCAGCGCCAGGGCCGGGCCGACCATGGGGACGAAGGCCCGCTGCCGGGCCCGTACGGCCGGGCCGGGCCGCGTCTCGGGTTCGGCCGCCATCAGCTGCCCTGGTTCTTCCAGAAGCCGGCCTGGACCGCGGTGATCTTGTCCACGAACCCCTGTGCGGTGAGCCTGCCGTTGAACAGCTCGCCCACCGTCGGGTAGTAGACCTTGTCGGTCCAGCCCGGCACGCTCAGCCCGGCCGCGAACGGGAAGGTCTCGGGCACGCTGTCGAGCTGCCGCTTCACCCCGGCCAGCGCCTCGGGCACGAACGCGTCCGCCCGCGGCGAGAGCACGGAGGCCGTCCTGGCCAGGTCGTCGGCGAACTCCTTGGTCGTCAGGTACGCGATGAACCGCTCGCCAGCCTCGACGTTCCTGGCCTTGGCGGGCATCGCGAAGCCGAACTGCACGACCTCCTCGCCCTTCGCCGGCCCGCCGACCTCGGGGAAGGGCATGGAGGCGGGCTTGAACCCGGCCCTGGCGTACGAGCCGACCTCGCTGGGCAGCCAGGAACCCATGATCATGAACGCGGCCCGGCCCTGGGCCCAGTTCTTCTGCTGCTCGGGGTATTTGCCGGCGTCGTACCCCTTGAGCAGGTAGCCCTCCTTGGCGAACCGCTCGATCTGCCGGGCGGCGGCCAGCACCTCGGGCTTCTTCCACGACTGCCCGGTGCGGTCCTCGGCGATGGCCTTGAGGCCGTCCGCGCCGATCGTCCGGTAGAGGTAGTAGTTCATCCAGTACGAGTCGGACCAGTACTGTTCGCCGTCGGCGGTGAGCGGGGCCGTCCGGCCGCCGGCCTTGAGGGTGCCGAGCAGCGCCAGGAACGCCGTCCAGTCCTTCGGCGGCGTCTCGGTGAGGGTGGCGGCGTCGTAGAACAGGCCGATGCCGGCCACGCTGTAGGGCACCATGTACGGCTGGCCGTCCGGCAGCCGCAACGCCGGGCTCTGCGAGTACTTGGCCGGGATGACGTCCTTGACCTTCTTGCCCGCCTCGCCGGGCACGTCGGCCTCGTACACCTTGGCCAGCCCCCGGGCCACGCCCGGGGTCACCATGAACGGCCGGATCGTGTCGTCGGACTGGTCGACCACGTCCGGCACCTTGGACGTGGTGAGCGCGGCGGGCAGTTTCTGCTTGACCACGTCGCGGCCGGCCCACTCGACCCTGACCTCGATGCCGGTGGCCCGGGTGAAGCGGGTGATCGCGGCCTGCAGGGCCACCTGCTGGGGTTCGCCCTGCTTCCACATCGACCAGTAGACGAGCTCCTTGCCGGACGCGTCCTGGGCGTCGCCGCCACAGGCGGTGACCAGGCCGAGGGCCAGCGCGCCGGCGGCGAGCCCGGCGAACGTCCGGCGAATGGGGTGGGATCGGGATGAGCTCATCGAGCGGCACCGCCTGTCCTGTGAGATGGGGGGGTGGCCCGGCGGGGCCCGGACGGGACCCCGCCGGAGGAGGGTCAGCCGACGGTCCAGCGCTGGAGCGCCGAGCCGGTGTCGGCCTGCTGGGTGACGAGCGCGCCGTCGGCGGTGGAGGCCGTGGTGAGCAGCAGCCCGCTCTTCTGCGAGGCGATCCGGTAGCCGCCCGCGGGGGCGGGGGTGACCTGCCAGCTCTGGTTGGCGGCGCCGGTGCACGTCCACTGGATGATCTGGGCGCCGGCGGCGGTCGAGCCGCCGCCGACGTCCGCGCAGAGCTTGGACAGGCTGTTGGCGATCTGGTAGGAGCCGTCGGGCCGGCGGGTGAAGACCCAGCGCTGGTTGGCGCCGGAGTTGGGGGTCCAGGTGATGAGCTGGGTGCCCGGGGTGGTGGAGTGGTCGGGGTCGTCCAGGGCCTTGCCGGCGGCGGTCAGGGTGTGGGTGCCGCTCAGGTCGCCGCCCGAGGCGCCGGTGTCGGTCAGCGTCAGGGTCTGCTCGGCGGCCGTGCGGCGACCGCCCACCGTCCCGCCGGAGGTGTCGCTCCAGTGGCGTACGGGGGTGGTCTCGGCCGGTCGGGACGCGTCCGCCGTCAGGGCGAGGGCGAGGCCGCTGTAGCGGTTGACCAGCCGGTGGCCGCTCCCGCCCGGCACCACGAACCACTGCTGGCCCGCGGTGGGCCCGCCGGCGCCGGGGGCGGTGACGACCGGTCTGGCCCCCCAGGCGCGGCCGGCCGTCGTGGCCGCGTCCACGCCGAGCAGCCCGCCGGTGGAGGCGTTGGCGATGCGGTAGGAGCCGTCGCCGTTGGGGGTGAACGTCCAGTTCTCCAGGGGCGAGCCGGTCGGGGCGGCGGCGGAGGTGGTCGCCGGGCCGCCGGAGACCTGGGCCAGGACGCGGCCCGCGCCGGTGCCGATCCGGTAGGTCCTGGCCGGGTCCGCCGGGGCGGGGGCGGGCGCGGTGGAGGTGACGGTGAGGTTCGCGTACTCGCCGCTGGAGGTCGCGCACTCGATCGAGCAGTACGAGCGGAACGTCCTGCCGACGATGGCCGAGCCGGTTCTGCTGACGTCGTCGAGGAACCAGCGGTACCAGGAGCCGGAGACGTAGCTGCCGGTGTCGCCGATCAGGCGCCACCGCTGGGTCGACAGGTCGTCGGTGACGTAGAGTCGCTGCGGCTGACGGCCGGAGACGACCTCGGGCTCGCCGAGGTAGAGGCCGAGGTGGGCGTCGTAGGCGATGTTCATGATGAACAGGTCGGACTTCGGCGGCAGCTCCCCGGCGGCGATCTGCTGGTCGACCGTGCCGGTGTTGGCCGGGTCGTAGTCGCCGCCCACGGGCGTGTAGCCCCGGGGGTTCGCGGCGGTGACCGGGACCATGTTGCTCTCCTTGCCGCCCACGCCGGGCTGCGACCAGGAGCCGTCGTACCACTTGGTCCACGAGCCGGTCGCCATCTTGGCCGACATGGGCGCCCGCGCCACGTGGGCCAGGCCGCCGTTGCCGCCGCCCACGCCGCCCTTGGGGATGATCCGCGAGCCGTAGTAGACGTAGAAGTAGCCCGAGACCGGGTCGGCGAACAGGCGCGGGTCGCCGTCGCCGTAGTCGTAGGTCTGGTGGGGGAAGGCCGCGGCGTCGTTGCGCTTCGTGCTGTACGGCGAGGTGATCGCGTGGCCGAGGATGGTCCACACCCGGCCCTGGTTGCGGGAGACGGCGTAGTCGAGCGAGTCGTAGTGCAGGCCGTCGCCGAAGGGCTGGGGGGTGAACTCGTTGTGCACCAGGCCGTACCAGTCGCCGGTGTCGGGGTCCACCCAGACGCCGACCAGGTCGCAGTAGTTCTTGTGGGCGTACCCCGAGCCCGCGCCGGCGGGGGTCGCCTCGACGCCGGTCGGGCTGTTGTTGCAGCGCCAGGTCGTGTCGTTGTTGCGGTCGGCGGAGTTGGCCGGGTTGACCGCGTCGCTGATCGCGGCCGAGCGGGTGGCGGTCTCGAAGTTGGCGCCGGTGAAGAAGTCCCAGTAGCGGGGGTCGGAGGCGCCGTAGAGGGCGGCCGACTGCTGGAAGTAGAAGGTGCCGTCCTTGTCGATGTAGGTGGCCGCCGGGGTGTCGGTGGGATGGGCGTAGCGGCCGGTGGAGCCGACGGTGATCGTGTAGGTGGCGTCGGGCGGTGCGGCCGACGCGGCCGGGACGGCGAGGGAGCCGCCCAGGACCAGCGTCAGGGCCGCGGCGGCGGCGGTGAGCACGTTGCGATGGGGGGACACGGGTGCTCCTTTCTGTCGGGCACGCCACATCGGGCGGGCCCTTGGGGGAACCACGAGCCGGAACCGCGTGGCCGGACCATACGCCAGATTTGACCGCTCAAACAAGGCCCGAATTCGCGTTCTTGCTCTCTTGTCCGGTCAAAAGGCACGTAATGCGCACGATGGTTGACGAGATCCGAGCCGGGCGACTACGTTTCGGGGCGACGTCATTGGACCGGTCAAACCCCTAGGAGGCCGCGTGGTCACGATGCAGGACGTGGCCGAGCGGGCCGGGGTCACCAAGCAGACGGTCTCCAACGTGGTCACCGGCCGCGTACGCGTCCGCCCCGAGACCGAGGCCAGGGTGCGCGCCGCCATCGCCGAGCTCGGCTACACCCCCAACCTGGTCGCCCGCTCGCTGGCCACCGGCACCACCATGACCGTCGGCCTGTTCGTGCCGACGGTGGCCAGCTCGTTCTACTCGGCCGTGGTCGAGGAGGCGGAGAACGTCCTGGAGGAGCACGGCTACCACCTGCTGCTGTGCACCACCCGCCTCGACGGCGACCGGGCCCGCCGGCACATCACCGGCCTGACCAGCCGCTCGGTCGACGCCCTGCTGATCGCCGGCGACAACGGCCTCACCGAGCACCTGCCGCTCCTGGCCGACGCGCGTTTCCCCGTGGCGCTGTGCGCGTGGGAGAGCGAGGTGCCCGACACCCTGCCCGTCGTCACGATCGACTACGAGCAGGCCGGCTACCTGGCCGGGCGGCATCTGCGCGAGCTGGGCCACGAGCGGGTCGCGGTGCTGAGCAGCGCGCCGCACGCGCTGCGCGTGCAGGGGTTCCGGCGCGCGTTCGCCCGCGACGGCCTCGACGTCCCGGCCGCGGCCGTCTTCACCGCGCCGGAGCCGACGGCGATGGGCGGCTTCACCGCCGCCACCGCGGCCCTGACCGCCGACCCCGGCGTGACCGCGCTGTTCTGCACGCACGACATCCTCGCGCTGGGCGCGCTGGAGGCGGCCCGGCTCGGCGGCCGCTCGGTGCCCGGCGACCTGTCGGTGGTCGGCCACGACGACATCGACGAGGTACGGGTGACGCATCCCGCCCTCACCACGGTCGCCGTCCCGAGCAGGGAGATGACCAGGCAGGCCATCGAGCTCCTGCTGCGCGCCCTGGACGAGGGCCGCCCGCCGGTCAACTCCCTGCAGCTGCTGCGCTCGACCCTGATCGTCCGGGCCAGCAGCGGCCCCGCCTGATCTCCCGCGGCGCGGCGCAGGCGGCCAGCGTGCGGCGCAGCCAGCGTCCGCAGCCCCGGGCGCTCCAGCCCGCCGCCGCCCCGACGGCGACCCCGGCCAGCACGTCGCCCGGGTAGTGGGCGCCCACGTACACGCGGGAGGCGGCCACGCCGGCGGCGAGCAGCGTGACCGAGGTGGCGACCGGCAGCGGCGCGTCCCTGGCGACCGCCACCGCGAAGGCGACCGCGGACGCGCTGTGCCCCGACGGCAGCGACGAGGACGCCGGCACCCGGCGGCGCCGGATCACCGGGATGAGGTCCGTCAGCGGGCGCGGCCTGCGGATCGCCTGCTTGACGACCATGCTGGTCAGCGGGCTGGCCAGCGAGATCGCCAGTAGCCCGCGAACGCCCGCCCGCTGCAGGCGCGGCCGGCCCGTCATCATCAGGACGCCCGCCACCAGCCCCCACAGGACCGAGTTGTCGGCCGCCGACGACAGATGCGGCAGCAGGGCGTCGAGCACGGGCAGGTCGGAGCGCGCGACCCGGTCGAAGGCCCGCTTGTCCCAGGCGTCGAAACGTTCGAGCAGCATCATCCAGCCGATCACCTCCGCGACGGCCCTACACCTGCCCGCCGATCATGCCGGTCATGCCCGGGACGGCCTGGCTCCCGTGCTCTCCCTGACCACGAGCTCGGGCTCGACCAGCCGCCGCGCCTCGGGCTCGTGCCCGGCCATGAAGTCGAGCAGCAGGTGGAAGGCGTGCCTGCCGACCTCGCCGAAGTCCTGGCGCACGGTGGTCAGCGGCGGCCAGAAGTAGGCCGACTCGGGGATGTCGTCGAACCCGGCCACGCTGACGTCCTCGGGCACCCGGCGGCCGGCCTCGCGCAGCGCGCGCAGCACGCCGAGCGCCATCTGGTCGTTGGCCACGAACACGGCGGTGACGTCGGGGTTCTCGCAGAGGCGGCGGCCGAGCTGGTAGCCCGAGCGGGCGCTCCAGTCGCCGCGCAGCACCTCGGGCGCCTCCCGGCCGGCGGCCTCCAGCACGCCGCGCCAGCCCTCGATGCGGCCGTTGGCGTCGAGCCAGTCGGCCGGGCCGGCGACGTGCCAGACCGTCTCGTGGCCGAGGCTGAGCAGGTGACGGGTGACCCGCCTGGCGCCCGCCTGCTGGTCGACCTTGGCCACCGGTACGGGGATGTCGTCGCCGGCGTCGACGGCCACCACCGGCATCTCCGGCGGCAGGTGGCGCAGGCCGTCGGCGGCCGACTCGTGCGGCGCCACGATGATCACGCCGTCGACCGCCTGGGCGCGCAGCCGCTGCACGCCCTCCTCCATCGACCTGCGGCTGAGCGAGGGCAGGCTGGCGATGCTGACGTTGTAGCCGGCCCGTCTGGCCGCCTGCTCGATGCAGTAGAGCGTGGAGGCCGGGCCGTAGAGGGTGGTGTCGATGCTGACCACGCCGAGCACCCCGGACCTGCCGGTGACGAGCTGGCGGGCGGCCTGGTTGGGCCGGTAGTCGAGCTCGCGCACCGCGGCCATGACGCGGGCCCTGGTCTCCGCGCGGACCCGGTCGGGCGCGTTGAGCACGCGCGAGACGGTCATGGCCGAGACCCCGGCGAGCACGGCCACGTCCATGAGCACCGCCGGCCTGTCGCCCTTCGCTTTCACCGCCGCCCACCTCCTGTCAGCGGTAACGCTAACAGGCCCGGGGCGCTCCCGCGCGACCGCGCGGCAGCCGCGCACGGCCCCCGCGAACCCGCGGCACGCCTGGTCGGCGGCCTGACGCTGCCAGGTAACTGCCAGGAACGGTAGGTAGTCTGCCTCGCCATGAACTGGCAGCGGCACGTCAACAAAGCGCTGGTCAGGTTCACCGGATTCCAGATCGAGCGAGTCGGGAACACGCCCTCTCCCCCGCCCGCTCCCGAGATCAGACCGCCCGCGGATCCGCTAACCGACCGGCTGCTCGAATCCCCCGTCTTCCTCCTGTCCCCCGTACGGTCCGGCTCCACGCTCCTGCGCGCGATCCTCAACGCCCACCCCGACCTGCACGCCCCCCACGAGCTGCACGTACGCCGGTTGCGGGTGCAGTTCGGCACTCCGCTGGCCGCCAAGGCGATGGCCGCGCTCGGGCACAACCAGGCCGACCTGGAACACCTGCTGTGGGACCGGGTGCTGCACCGCGAGCTGGTCCGCAGCGGCAAGCGGTACGTCGTGGACAAGACCCCCGCCAACGCCTTCGCCCACCAGCGCATCGCCGCCTGCTGGCCGGACGCCCGCTTCGTCTTCCTGCTGCGCCACCCCGCCTCCATCGCCACGTCCTGGCACGAGGCCGCCCCCGACCGGCGCACCCCCGAGGAGGCCGCCCTGGACGCCCTGCGGTACATGAAGGCCGTGCAGCGGGCCAGGGCCGCGCTGCCGGGGCTGACCGTCAGATACGAGGAGCTGAGCGCCGAGCCCGAGCGCGTCACCCGCGAGATCTGCGCGTTCCTCGGCCTGGAGTGGGAGCCGCGGATGCTCTCCTACGGCGAGCAGCAGGTGCTGGAGAAGGGGCTCGGCGACTGGCGGGACAAGATCAGGACCGGGACCGTCCAGCCCGCCCGGGAGCTGCCCTCCCCCGACCAGATCCCCGAACCCCTCAAGCCCATCGCCCGGACCTGGGGGTACCTCGCGTGAAGATCCGCTACCTGATGCTGCACGCCTACGGCATGGGCGGCACGATCCGCACGGTGGTCAACCAGGCGAACGCGATGACCGCGGCCGGGCACGACGTCGAGCTGGTCAGCCTGGTACGACGGCGCGAGGCCCCGCAGTTCGCCATCGACCCCCGCGTCACCATCACCACGCTGGTGGACCAGCGCGGGGGCAGACAGCCCGACTCCGTCGGCCGCAGGGCGTGGCGGCGGATCCGCGGCAAGATCGTGCCGCGCGGCGAGTTCGCCGCCGACTACTTCACCGAGCGGGTGGAACGGGCCGCGATGGACTACGTCTCCGGCCTGTCCGGCGGCGTGCTGGTGACGACCAGGCCCGCACTGAACCTGATCTCCGCCCGCCGCACCCCCGCCGACGTGGTCAGGATCGCGCAGGAGCACATGAACCTGTCCGCCTACCCCGACACGATCCGCAGGGAGATCGCCCGCCACTACGGCAGGTTCGCCGCGGTCACCGTGCTGACCAGGACCAACAAGCTCGAATACCAGCGCCTGCTGCCGGACACGCCGGTGGTGGTGATCCCGAACGCCGTCCACCGCGTGGAGCGGGAACCGTCCCGGCAGGTCAACCCGGTGGTGGTGGCGGCCGGGCGGCTGGTGCCGCAGAAGGGGTTCGACCTGCTCATCGAGGCGTTCGCGCAGGTCGTGCGGGTGCATCCGGAGTGGCGGCTGCGCGTCTTCGGCACCGGGCCGCGCCGCAGCCAGCTCGCCGGGCTGGTCGCGCGGCACGGGCTGGCGGAGCACGTGACGCTGCCCGGCCGTACCGAGCGGCTGGAGAAGGAGCTGGCCGAGGCGTCGGTGTACGCGCTCAGCTCCCGCTTCGAGGGCCTGCCCATGGTGATGATCGAGGCCATGACGCACGCGCTGCCCGTGGTCGCCTTCGACTGCCCCACCGGGCCGCGGGACGTGCTGACCGACGGCGTGGACGGCGTCCTGGTGCCGCCCAGGGACGTGGACGCGCTGGCCGCCGCGCTGATCCGGGTGATCGGCGACCGGGAGCTGCGGGTGCGGATGGGCGAGGCGGCGGCGGCGACGTCGCGGGCGTACGGGCCGGAGGTGGTGATGCCGATGTGGGAGGAGCTGTTCTCCGGGCTGGCGCGGGGGCAACGGGTGGCGGACAACCTCTGGACGGGCCGCTGAGGGGCCCGGCACGAAAGATCTACCTGACGCATCCTTCGGCGTCGGCGGGATTTCTAACGATTTGGTCACAGATTTTGCCGCAAACCGTTAAACGCACGCCAAACCGGGCGGCAGCCTGGGGTGCATGCGTAACCGGAAAGCTCGACTCACCGCGTTCGCAGGCGCCTTCGCCCTGGTCACGGGGCTGGGCGTGCCCGCGTACGCGCAGACCGCGACCCCGTCCGCCGCGACCCCGTCCCTCGCGGCTCCGTCCCTCGCGGCCCCTTCCCTCGTCGCCTCCGCCGCCGACGCCGGGGCGCCCGCCGTGTACGGCCGGGCCGCCTACCTGATGGACGCCCGGTCCGGCGCCGCGCTGTTCGGCAAGGCCGCCGACACCCGCATGCCGATCGCCAGCCTCACCAAGACGATGACGGCGTACGTCGTCCTGCAGTCGGCCAAGCCCACGGACATGGTGGAGATCGCCCCCCAGGACGCGCGGTACGCCGAGGAGGGCGGCGGCACCACCGCCGACCTGCGGCCCGGCGACCGGCTGCCGGTGGGCGAGCTGCTCTACGCGCTCATGCTGCCCTCGGGCGCCGACGCCGCCCACGCGCTGGCCCGTACGTACGGGCCGGGCGTGCCGGGGTTCGTCGACAAGATGAACGCCACCGCCCGCTCGCTCGGCATGAACGACACCCGGTACGTCAACGCCGACGGGCTGCCCACGCCGGCCGGCGACGGCTGGTCCACCGCCCGCGACCAGGCCGTGCTGGCCGCCCAGGCCCTTCAGGTGCCGCTGATCGAAGGCGTGGCCGGGACCCGGTACCACGAGGTCGCCGCGACCGAGGAGCACGGCGCGTACGGCTGGCGCAACACCAACCGCCTGCTCGCCGAGCCGGGGGTGATCGGGTTGAAGACGGGGTTCACCCGGGCGGCGGGGTACAGCCTGGCCTTCGCCGGTGAGCGGGACGGGCACCGGCTGGTGGGCGTGATCCTGGGCGAGTCGGTCTCCAGCCGCCGCTTCGACACCGCCCAGTCCCTCCTCACCTGGGCCCCCACCCGCACCGCCGCCTGACCTCCCCCACCTCCACCCGCACCGCGGCCCGCCACCTACACCCCCCAGCGGCACCGCCGCCCGCCCCTCCCCCACCCCGCACCACCTCACGGCCCCCTCCAAGCCCCCACCCCCCACCACCTGACAGGTGTCGTCTCCTGGGGGACCGGGCTGTCCGCATGATGGACGCTCGTGATCTCTTGGGTTAGTTTGCCCGGCATGAACGTTCGCATCGCGATGAGCGTGTTGTCCGCGGCGCTGGTGCTCGCCGCCCCGCTCCCCGCCCACGCCACCACCACCGGCCCCGGCCCGGACCTCGGCTGGGAGCTGAAGGAGACCGGCGTGACCGCCCGCTTCCGTGGTCTCGCACCCGTGAGCAGGGACGTGGTGTGGGCCGCCGGCACCGGCGGAACCGTCCTGCGCACCGTGGACGGCGGACGCACCTGGCAGAACGTCTCCCCGCCCGGCACCGAGTCCCTCCAGTTCCGCGACGTGGAGGCGTTCGACGCCCGCCGCGCCCTGGTCCTGTCGATCGGCACGGGCCCGGACGGCCGCGTCTACCGCACCGAGGACGGCGGCCGCACCTGGACCGAGTCCTTCAGGAACGACGAGCCGAACGCCTTCTACGACTGCATGGCCTTCTTCGACCGCCGCCACGGCCTGGCCATGAGCGACCCGGTGAACGGCAGGTTCCGCCTCCTGGCCACCGAGGACGGCGGCCGGAGCTGGCAGGTGCTCCCGTCCACCGGCATGCCGGACGCGCTGCCCGGCGAGGCCGGTTTCGCGGCGAGCGGCCAGTGCCTGGTGACCGCGGGCGGACGCGACGCCTGGATCGCCACCGGCGGCGGCGAGCGGTCACGCGTGTTCCGTTCGGCCGACCGCGGGCGTACGTGGACCGTCTCCGACACCCCGATCCCGGCCGCCGACCCGGCGAAGGGCGTCTTCGCGCTGGCCTTCCGCGACCGGCACCGCGGGATCGCGGTCGGCGGCGACTACCAGCCCGGCCTCCCCTCCCCGAACGCCGCCGCGGTCACCGGGGACGGCGGCGCCACCTGGCGGCCCGCCACGACCCCGCCGCCCGCGTACCGGTCGGGGGTGACGTGGCTGCCGCACCTGCCGTTCGCGGCGATCGCGGTCGGCCCCACGGGCAGCGACGTGACGTACACCGGCGGGGCCCGCTGGGAGACCTTCGACGGCGGCTCGTTCGACACGGTCTCGTGCACCCCGGACCTGTCCTGCTGGGCCTCCGGCGAGCAGGGCCGCATAGCCCGTCTCCGCCTCCGCTAGCACGAGGGGCGCACGGGGCTCGCGGAACCCGCGGGGGTCCACGGCGGGCGCGGCGGGCCGGGTCAGCGGACGCCGCGCGGCCTGAACTGGATGCTGATGCGCGGCCCCGCGGGCCGGGCGGTCTTGGGGATGGCGTGCTCCCACGTCCGCTGGCAGCTGCCGCCCATGACGATCAGGTCGCCGTGCCCGAGGTCGCGGCGGATCGAGGGGCCGCCGCCGCGCGGGCGCAGCAGGAGCGGGCGCGGGCTGCCCACCGAGACGATCGCGACCATGGTGTCCTCGCTGCTGCCCCGGCCGATGGTGTCGCCGTGCCAGGCCACGCTGTCGCGGCCGTCGCGGTAGAAGCACAGGCCCGCGGTGCGGAAGGGTTCGCCCAGTTCCTCGCCGTAGTGGGCGTCGAGCGCCGCTCTGGCCTGGTCGAGGACGGGGTCGGGCAGCGTCTCGCCCTCGTCGTAGAACTTGAGCAGGCGCGGGACGTCGAGGACCCGGTCGTACATGCGGCGGCGCTCGGCACGCCACGGCACCGTCTCGGCCAGCCGCGCGAACAGCGTGTCGGCCCCCGTCAGCCAGCCGGGCCGCAGGTCGATCCAGGCTCCGTGGTCGAGGTACGTCCGGCGGACCGTGGCGCCCAGCCGCCCGACGCCGAGCTCCTCGTCGAGACCCAGCAGAGATGCTTGGAACGCGGCTTTCATGAGGCCGAGTCTATGCCATTGTTCGTACACATATTCGACTCGGGGCCGGCTCGGGGGTTGGAAGGCGCCCGGCCTGTGCGGTACGCAGTCCGTACAGGCCGGGCGGGTCGCCGCCGGCGGGCGCGAGGCCCGCGCGGGACGATCACCCGAGCCCTTCCCCCGCCCGGACCGTCCCTTAACGCGGATCCTGTAACGTCTTGCTGGTGCTGACGCGTTACATGGCCGGGGTGGTCGCGGCCCGGACCGGCGACGAGATGTCCGGACCCGCCCTCCTGGTGGCCGGGCTCGCCGCCACCGGCTCTCCGCTGCTCGGGGCGTCGCTGCTGGCCGGGCTGACCGTCTCGGCGGCCGTCGGCGGGCCGCTGCTCGGCGTGCTGCTGGACCGCGCCCGCCGTCCGGGCCGGTTGCTGGCGTGCTGCCTGCTCGGGTACGCGACCGGCTTGCTGCTGGTGGCGGGCGGCGTCGGACGGGTGCCCGGGACGGCACTGGTGGCGCTGGCGGTGGTGACCGGGCTGGCGGGCCCCGCGCTCACCGGCGGCTGGACGGGACAGCTCCCCCTCGTCTCCGGGCCGGACCGGGGACGGCTGGCACGGGCCACCGCGCTGGACGCCATGACGTACAACGTGGCGGGGCTGGCCGGGCCGGCGGCGGTCGGCGTGATCGCGGCCGTGGCGGGCGGTCCGGCGGCGGTGCTCGTCTCCGCGGCCCTCCTCCTGACCGCCCTCCCCGCCGCCTGGACCCTCCCCACCCGCACCCCCCAAAACCGCCCTGCCCACGCCCACCCCACAAGCGCCCCACCCACAGGCGCCCGGCCGCACGACCGGCCCGCCCTCGACCACCCCACGCTTGACCCGCCCAGCCACGCCCACCCCACGAGCGACCTCCCCGCAGACAACCGGCCGAAGGGTGAGCGGCGGCGCTTCGGCGGCCTCAGCTCGCCCGTACGGGCTGCGGGGGCGGTCGCGCGGGAGATGGCGGCCGGGGTCCGGGCGGTGCTCGGGAACCGGGTGCTGGGACGGGCCACCGCCGGGTCGATGGTCTCGTGCGCCGGGGCGGGCATGTTCGTGGTGTCGGCGCCGGTGCTGGGGCTGGAGCTCACGGGCGACAGCAGCCGCGGCACGCTGCTGCTGGCCGTCACGGCAGCAGCCGGCCTGGCCGCGAACGGACTCCTGGCCTGGCGCGGCGGCCCCCGTCGCCGGAACCCGACACCGGCGTGGGACGCGACCCTGACCTGGTCCACCGCGCTGGTCGGCGCAGGCATGACGTTGGCCGCGATGGCAGGAACGGCCCTGGTGGGGGCGTATTGGATCGCGGTGGTCGCGGCGGGGCTGGTGGGCGCGGGCGAGGGGCCGCAGTTGACGGCGCTGTTCGCGGTGCGGCAACGCGAGGCCCCCGCCGTTCTGCGCAGTCAGGTGTTCACGACCGGCGCCAGCCTCAAGATCACCTCGTTCGCCGTCGGATCGGCGCTGGCAGGCCCGCTGAGCACCCAGTCGGCCACTGCCGCCCTGCTGACCGGCGCGGCCTTACAGGCCGTGGCCGTCTACGTTCTCCTCCGCCGCCGCGGTTGGCGAACGGCGGCGGGCGACGCGGGCACCAGCAGGCGGTGAGCAGGCGCAGGCCGGCTGGGGCGGGCGCGTGGTGTCAGGGGGTTGGCTGGGGGCGGGCGCGGTGGGCGGCGACGCGGGCGCGGGTGGCGCAGCGGGTGCCGCAGTAGCGGCGGGGGCTGCCGCCGCCCAGGTCCAGGTACGGCCGTCCGCACCCCGCGGCCGCGCACAATCCGCCCGGAACGCGCTGATGGTCGGCGACCAGCACGGCCAGGGCCATCGCCGACGAGGCCAGGAACCACTCGGCCCACGGCGCGTCGTCGCCGCTGTCGACGTGCAGATGCCAGGACGTCGTGCCCCGGTGGCTGGTCAGCCTGGGCGGCCGGGCGGTGTCGGCGAGCAGGCGGTTGAGCAGGCCCGCCGCCTCCTCGGCGTCGCGCGCGCCCAGCACGTCGCGCAGCCGGGCCGCCGCCGCCCGCATCGCGGCCACGTCGGAGTCGTCGAGGCCGAGGTCGCCGTGCTCGCCGTGGCGGCGCAGGACGTCCGTCACCGAGGCGGGCGTCGGCTCTTCGTGCAGCAGCGCCACGCACAGCTCGACGGCTCTGACGGCCATCGCCCTGGTCGAGTGAACCTCCACGCGGCAAGCGTATCCACGGCGGGACTCCCCCTGCCCCGCCGCGGACCCTGCCCCGCCGTGGCGTGGGCTCAGCCGCCGCAGGCGGCGAAGACGAAGCTGTCCTTGAGGACGGTGTACCGGTCCCTGACCCGTACGGCCCCCGTCCCCGTGTCGACCTGGACGATGGTCATCCTGGACGAGCCGGACACCAGGTGCAGCGTGACCTGCGTGTCGCCGGTCCAGTCGATCATGCTGAGCTCGCCGTCCGGCAGCTTGATCTTCCTGCGTCCGGTGACCTCGTCGGTGGCGAGGTCGTAGGTGAGCAGCTCGGTCTTCTTGCCGCGGATCACGACCGCCGCCGTGTGCCCGTCGCCGGCCAGCGCCTGCGGGCCGTTGGCGGCCACGACCTGCGGCGGCGTGACGCGTACGAGATGCTCGCCCGTCTGGTCGCGCACGACCAGGTCGGTGACGGAGTCGTCGGACTCGATCGAGGACAGCACCTCGTCGCCGTCGCCGCTGAACCCGAGGAGGGTCTCGTCGGCGGGGACGGTGCCGAGCAGGGCGCCGGTCGCGGTGTCGAAGATCTTCGTGGCGGCGGGCCGGTCGCTCTGGACCACGACGGCCAGCCGCGCGCCGTCGCCGGAGAGCAGCAGCGTCACCTCGTTCTGGGCGACCCGCGGCAGCGCGTCCTCGGGCAGCAGCGTGACGCCGCCGCCCAGCACGCGTACGGCCGGCCGCCCGGCCTTGGTGAGGTATGCCACGCGCTGCCCGTCGCCGCTGACCGCGATCGGCGCCGGCGAGGTGACGGTGGACCTGCGCCTGGCGTCGAGCGCGACGACCTGGGCGTCGGGCAGCGTCCTGCGCCCGCCGTCGTGCATGACCAGCCGCCACTGCCCGCAGGGCCGGGACGTGCCGTCCTTGGCCGGGCAGCCCTTGACGGAGGCGTACCGGATGCTGTCGTGGCCGTGGTGCGGCGCGGCCTGGGCGGCGGCCGGCACGGCGGTGAGGGTGAGCAGGGCTGCGGTCAGCAAAGGGACGATTCTCACGATGGTCACTCCCCCGGGAACACGATGGTGTGAGGGTCGGGGCCCACCTTGTAGGTGTCGGTACGGCGGGCCTGGCCGGAAGCGGGGTCGACGGTGAGCACCCGTACCACCGTCGACTTCGTGGTGCTGCTGTCGTAGGAGTAGGCGGCGAGCCGTCCGTCAGGGGTCCAGCGGGCGTGGTCGGGCGAGGCGTCGCCGGCGAGGGGCAGGTTCACGCCGTCGGCGAGCCGGGCGGTCTCCAGGTCGTACGTGCGCATCCGGGGCGGGCCGCCACTGCTGCCGCCGGAGCTGAACGCGGCGACGGTGTGCCCGTCGGGGGACAGCGCGAGGGTGACGGCGTTGGCGACGAACTGGGGGGCCTGGCTCCTGAGCGCCCGGCCGTCGAGCCCGTAGGAGTACAGCCATCTGGTGCCGTCGCTCAGGTCGCGGGTGGTGAGCACCTCGTCCCCGTCGCCGCTGAAGCCGGCCGGTTCGCCCTTGACGGTCAGGCCGGTGATCCTGCCGGTGGCCAGGGTGAGCACGTCGACGTGGCCTTGGCGGCCGACGAGGAGCCGGTCGCCGGCCGTTGACAGGTAGAGGGCGTCGTCCGCGCCGGGGCGCAGGGACCTGGGCAGTTCCCTGACCGGGCCGCCGGCCGCCGCGCGTGCGACCAGGCGGTGGTCGCGGGCCCGCTGGTAGACGATGGTCCGGCCGTCGCCGCTGAGGGCGAACAGGGAGGTCGCGCGGGCCTTGGCGCGGGCGGCGGAGTCGCCGACGGTGACCTTGCGGCCGTCACGGAGGAGCAGGTGCCAGGGGCCGCACGGGGACGTGCCCTCGACGGGCAGCTCGCAGGCGGTGACCCAGGCCGCGCGGGCCTGCGGCGGCCCGGTGTGCGCGGATGCGGCGGCGGCCGGGAGCCCCGGCCCGCCGGCGACCGCCGGCGCGAGGAGCGCGGCGGCCGCTGAGAACAGCCTCATGAGTGGTGATCCTTTCGCTCACCTGGTTAGACCCATGGGCACGGTGGCGAGTTGGTCACATGTAGGCCACGCTTCAGGGCAGCGGGCGCCGCCCCGCGAAGCCCAGATCCGTACGGTGGTACCAGGCGAGCTCGGGCTCCCCCTCGATCCAGCAGAGCCGCACCGACGCCCCGCCGAGCACCGAGGGGAAGTCGATCAGCAGCGGCGCGACGCCCTTGACCTCGATCCCCTGCTCGCTCCACCGGGTCAGCGTCTCCTCGATGCGCGCCTCGATCGCCTTGATCTCGGGCAGCCCGCCGAGCCGCGACCCGCCGGCGGCCTCCCGGTCGAAGGCGATCTCGGCCAGGTCGGCGCGGCCCGCGACGATCTCCCGCGCCTCGGCGATGATGCCGGGCAGCAGGGCGCGCGCCTCGTCCAGGGTGAAGATCCGGTCCATGCGGAAAACGCTACCCGTTCGGCTGGTAGGCGTGGATGAGAAGCCGCTCGGCCTCGTCGAAGTAGTCGTCGAGGTAGGCCGCCGCCTCCTCGGCGCGACCGGCCGCCAGCAGGGCGAGCAGCGCGCGGTTGCGGTCGATGAACGGCTCGTGGAAGGCGCGCGGGTTGTCCATCACGTGGAAGACCAGGCGCAGCTCGGCCAGGAGCTGCCGCATGGCCTCGTCGAGGCGGGGGCTGCCGTGCAGGCCGACCAGGGCCTGGTGGTAGCGGATGTTGGCGGTGCCGACGCCCTGCCAGTCGCCCTGGGCGGCGGCCCGCTCGGCGTCGCGCACGGCCTCCTCGATGAGCGCCAGCGCCTGCCGCGACGCCTTGCGCCGGACGGCGGCCCCTTCCAGCACCCGCCGCATCGTGTAGAGGTCGGAGACGTCCTCCACGGACGGGAGCCGGACGAAGACGCCCCGGTTGAGCCGGTGGTCGAGCAGGCGTTCGTGGCCGAGCAGGCGGAACGCCTCGCGCAGCGTGTTGCGCGAGACGCCGAGCCCTTCGGAGATGGCCTCCTCCGACAGCCGCGCGCCCGGCGGGAAGGCGCCTTCGATGATGTTGTCGCGGAGGATGTCGGCCACGCGCTCGGCCGTGCTGCTGCGGCTCAGTCTCGACCGGTGCCGGGCGAGGTCCGCGACCACGTCTTCCACGTTCGCCAGGGAATCATGGAGCAAACCTCTTGTCGAATTGTTCAACAATCCTTACGTTGAAACTATCCCCTCGACCATCTGGGAGCCTTCGATGTCAAGCTCCGCGCACCAGACCCGCCGGGTGATCATCGCCGCCCTCGTCGGCACGTCCCTGGAGTGGTACGACTTCTTCCTCTACACCACGGCCGCGACGCTGGTCTTCGGCAAGCTGTTCTTCCCGTCGCTCGACCCGCTCAACGCGACGCTGGCGGCCCTGACCACCAACGCCGTCGCGTTCGTCGCCAGGCCGCTCGGCGGCGTGGTGTTCGGGCACTTCGGCGACCGGGCCGGCCGCAAGACCGTGCTGGTCGTGACGCTGCTGCTGATGGGCCTGTCGACGTTCCTCATCGGCGTGCTCCCCGGCTACGCGAGCGTGGGGGTGGCCGCGCCCGTCCTGCTGGCCGTGCTCCGCTTCGTCCAGGGCTTCGGGCTCGGCGGCGAGTGGGGCGGCGCGGTGATCATGTCGCTGGAGCACGGCGACAGCAGGCGGCGCGGCTTCAACGCGAGCTGGCCGCAGGTCGGCGTACCCGCCGGGCACGTGCTGGCCACCGGCCTGCTCGCGATCCTGTCCTTCGCCCTGCCGGACGTGGCCTTCCAGGCGTGGGGATGGCGGGTGCCGTTCCTGCTGTCGGGCGTGCTGGTGCTCGTCGGGCTGTGGGTGCGGACGCGGGTCGCCGAGTCGCCGCTGTTCTCCCGCGTCGAGAAGCACGGCGCCACGGCCAGGATGCCGCTGGTCGAGGTGCTGCGCACGCATCCGCGGGCGCTGCTGTCGGCGTTCACCGCGCGCATCGGGGTGGACGTGGCCTTCTACACCTTCACCGCGTACATCATCGTCTACCTCACCGGGCAGCTGAAGCTGGACCGGTCGGTGGCGCTGTACGCGGTGCTGATCGGCTCGGTGCTGCAGCTCGGCCTGATCCCGCTGTTCGGCGCGCTGTCGGACCGGCTGGGCCGGCGGCCGGTCTACTTCGCGGGCGTGCTGGCGGCGGCCGGGTGGGTGTTCGCGTTCTTCCCGCTGCTGGACACGAAGTCGTTCCCGCTGATCGTGCTGGCGGCGGTGGTCGCGCTGGCCGCCCACGCCGCCATGTACGGCCCGCAGGCCGCCTTCATCGCCGAGCTGTTCAGCACCCGCCTGCGCTACAGCGGCGCGTCCATGGGCTACCAGGTGGCCGGGATCGTCGGCGGCGCGCTGGCCCCGATCATCGCGCTCAAGCTCTTCGACCTGTACGGCACCACGCTCGCCGTGTCCCTGTACGTGGTTGTCGCGCTGGCCGTCACCGCCGTAGGTTTGGCCATCGCCCCGGAAACCCGCGACCTGGACATCGCCGCCGGCGAGAGCGGCACCGCCAGGAGGCTGCCCGGCCAGGTGGGTCCCTTCGCCTGAGTGCGGGGGAAGGCGGGAACGCCGCGAAGGCGTGGGCGGCGGCTGCCACCGCCGCCCACGCGCGCCGCTAGAAGGACTTCTGGGACGGCTCAGACGGCGGTCTCGGGCTCGGTGACCCGCGGGCGCCTGCGCCAGTCGCCCTTGAACGCCGCCATCGAGGCCAGGAACACGACCTGCCCGGCCAGCGCCACGGCGAGCCAGGCGCCCCAGCCGCCCGCGGAGACCACCATGGGCGAGACGACCAGCAGCGCCACGATCATGACGCGGACGACCATGCCCCAGATGCCCAGCGCCGAGCCCTGCAGGCGCGACTCGACGTCCTCGGCGTTCTCGGAGAAGTTGGCCATCCACGGCACGTACGCGACGCCCATGAACAGGAACAGCAGCGCGTAGACGGCGGTTACGTGCCCCGGGGAGATGCCGGGGCCGACCATGCTGATGAAGTAGGCCAGGGTGAGGACGGTCAGCGCGGTGCCGGCGGCCGTGAACGGCTTGCGCAGCCGCAGCCGGTCGGAGACCCGGCCGACGACGACCACGGCCACCGCGTTGAGCACGATGCCGAGCGCCACCACCCGGTTGGCCCCCGCGGGCTCCAGGCCGAACGCCTCCACCAGGATCGTCTGCCCGAAGATCGCGAACGTCCAGTAGAGCACCTGCCAGCCGGTGTTGCCCAGGACGTGTGCCCACAGGTGGGGATGGCGGAACAGCTCGCGCACCCGTCCGGCGTCGATCTTCTCCTCCGCCGCGACGGCCTCCTCGGCGTCGAGCACCTGGGCCCGCAGCGCCGCCGACGGCTCGGCGATCTTCCAGACGATGACCGCGCACATGGCCAGCGAGACGACGCCCATGATGATCGCCTGCGACTGCCAGGCGTTGTCGAACAGCGGCAGCGTGAACCCGGCGATGAACGAGGCCAGGAAGGACGCCCCGACCGGCCCCCACGTCCAGAACGCGAACGCCTGGGCGCGGCCGAGCCGCGGAGAGAAGTCGCGGACGAGGGAGGCGGTGATGGTGATCCCGGCACCCTCGATGAACAACATCAGGCAGCGCACCCAGAACAGGCCGGCCACGGTGTCCACGGTGGCGAGCAGGAAGTTGCAGGCGGCCGTGACGGTGAGGGTGGGCACCAGGAGCGTGACCCGTCCCCAGCGGTCGGACAGGATGCCGCCGACGCCCGCCGACAGGCCGCCGATCAGCACCGATCCCGCGGCGAGCAGGCCGTAGACCGTGAGCGACATGCCCAGGTCCTTCATCAGCAGCGGCAGGATCGTGGCGAGCGTGGTCTCGAAGTTGGCCACCAGGCTCGCCAGCACGGCTATCGCCAGCAGGAAGATCCGCCGGCGACCGACCGGGTACACGCTCAGCTCGCGGACATAGAACGGCTTCATTCCCATCCTCCGGGGACGGTGTGTGACGGTCGCTCTAGAACGCGTTTCTAGTGGCCTCAGAGTTGCCCTTCTCAGGGGGGTTCGTCAACGGCGGCGGCGGTCACGATGTGATCTCGATCACAGCATTCCCGTTGTGACGGAATCGCTCCCGATTCACAGAACAACCAGCCGCGAATAGGCATAAACTGCGCGCCTGTGAGCCTGCCTGTACGTGAACGTTCCCCCCGGCCCGGCGGCGGCCGGCACCGCCGCCCCGTGCCCACGTCCCTGCCGCCGGACGCGCCCATGCTCGTGCTGGCCACCCCCGGCGGCACCGGCGGCGTGGCCGAAGAGATCGCGGCCGTGGTGCGGGTCGACAACCCGCAGATCGAGGTGCGGCTGACCGCCGTCGCCGACCTGGCAGACGCGCTGCCCGCGGGCCGCGACGCCGTCGTGGTGCCCCTGCTCACCTGGGACGACCCGGTCGTCATGGCCGAGATCGGCAAGGCCATCGCGGCCGCCGGCTCCGGCGCGGTCGCCACCGAGGCGCTCGGCCCCCACCCGCTGCTCGCCGAGGCCCTGCACATCAGGCTGGCCGAGCGCGGCCTGGCCAGGGCCGACCGGGTGCGCCTGCTCAACGTCTCCAGCCCCGTCGACGCCGTCATCCTGGGCACGGTGGGCGGCGAGCGCGCGGTGCACGCCGTCCAGGCCACGGCCGTGCTGCTGGCCTCCAGGCTCACGCTGCCGGTCGTCGCCGCCTCGCTGGACAGCGAGCCCGGCGTGGACGTCGCCGCCCAGCGCCTGCGCGCCGCCGGGGCCGAGCGGCTGGCCATCGCGCCCTGCCTGATCGGTCACGAGGCCCCGGGGGAGCTCGTCGAGCGCGCCGCCGCCGCCGTCGAGGCCGGTCACGCCGAGCCGCTCGGGGCGCACAGCGCCGTCGCCGAACTTGTCGCGCGGGCTTACGGCAGTCAGCTGGCGACTTGACACCCTTGTAAAGATCGCTACAGTCGCGTTACCTTCTGCGCATGCGGCGCGTGATGGTCATCGGCGAGCGAATCGGACTTCGTGACCTCACCGACGCCGACGTCGTCCCGCTGCACTCCGTCTACGGCGATCCGGCGGCCACGCAGCACATGCCGTTCGCGCCGCGCAGCGTGCAGGAGGTCGCCGCCCTGGTCGGCCAGGCCATGGAGGCGGCCGCCGCCGAGCCGCGCCGCCTCTACGTGCTGGCGGTCGTGGACGCCGACCGGCGGCACGTGATCGGCGTGGCCCGCCTGAAGATCGACCCCGACCTGCCCCACAGCGCCGAGATCGGCTTCGGCCTCCATCCCGACCAGTGGGGCCGCGGCATCGGCACCGACCTGGTACGCCTGCTGCTGTCGTTCGGCTTCAAGCAGCTCGGGCTGCACCGCGTCTGGGGCGCGAGGTCGCCGGCCAACCTGCCCGCCCAGCTCGCCATGCTGACGGCCGGGATGGTCGAGGAGGGACGGATCCGGCACCACGTCCACACCCCGCACGGGTGGCGCGACTCCATCGTGCACGCGGCGATCCAGGACGAATGGACCGCGCGCTAGCGGCGACGAGCGGCCCGGGGGTGGACGGTGAGTGGCCCGTGCGGCGAACGGGGAGTGGCCCGGGCGGTGGACGGTGAGTGGCGCGCCGCGGAATTGTCGGTGGCAGGTCCTACGATGAGCCTCCTCACGGAGGGATAGCCGCATGCCTGACTCGCTGATCGTGCCCCTGTTCGTCACCACCGACCTCCCGCCGCACGCGGACCTGGCCGAGTTCGGTGAGCTGCTGGCCCGCACGGCGCGGGTGCTCGGCCCGGGCGGCTCCGAGGCGGTCCTGTCCGGCAAGGTGTTCTGGCTCGACCGGCCGGTGCTGCCGGCGCAGCGGCCCGCCGCCGACGACGAGCTGCGCTTCGCCGGGATGCTCGGTCACCTCGTCACGTCCGGGCCCGGCGTCCGCGAGGTGGTGGCCGGCGTGCGGCGGGCGATCGGCGCGGCGGTGACCGAGCGCTACGGCGACGTGGGCGCGGCGCCCGCCGTGTTCGCGATCCGCGACCGCGACGTGCGCGAGCGCACCCCCGACTCGGCCCTCCCGCTCGACAGCCGGCGGGCCGCCGAGCTGGTCGGCGCGGCCCGGTGAGGACACCCCCGCGCGGGGTAGTCCAGAGGCATGCTCTATGGCAAGGAACACGTGCAGCGCTATCAGGCCACCGACGGCGCGGAGGGGCACGACTGGAACAACACCACCGTCCTCCTCCTGACCACCAAGGGGCGTAACTCCGGCAGGCCGTACACCACGCCGCTGATCTACCAGCGGTTCGGCGACGACTTCCTCGTGGTCGCCTCCAAGGGCGGCGACCCCGAAGATCCCCAGTGGTACAAGAACCTGCTGGCCCATCCCGACGTCGAGGTGCAGGTCAAGGGCGACAGGTTCAAGGCGCGCGCCCGCACCGCCTCGGAGGAGGAGAAGCCCGAGATGTGGCGGACGATGACCCGCACCTGGCCCCAGTACGACGAATACCAGGAGAAGACCGACCGCCAGATCCCGGTGGTCGTGCTCGAACGCACCACGTAGGCATCGGCCCCCGGTGGTCGCGCTCGAACGCACCACGTAGGCGTCAGGCCGCCACAAGGGCCTCGTCGGCCTCGGGGAGCCAGGAGCCCGGCGGGCGGCGCAGCCAGTGGCGGGCCCGTCCGAGTTCGGCGACGGCGGCCAGGAGCGCGGCGAGGCCCGGGTGCCGCAGGCCCTTGGGATGCACCAGGTTCTGCAGGCCGAGCGGCACGGGCTCGGCCAGCGGCCGGTTCACCGCGCCCGGGATCCCGCCGATCCCCACGCTGGACAGCACGGGCTCGCGATGCCGGCGCAGGTAGTGCCCCATCTCCGCGGCCCCCTCGGGCGCGGCGTGCGGCCGGGCCAGCCGCAGCCCGAACGCCTCGGCCAGCCGCTCCCCCAGGTCGCTCCACTCCCGCGTGCCGGCGTTCCCTGCCATGACGTCCAGCGGGAAGGCGGCCAGCGCGGCGAGCGGCACGGCGTCCAGTTCCGCCAGCGGGTGGTCCGCCGGCAGGAGCACGGCCAGGGGCTGCAGGCGCACCGGGACCTGGGCCAGCCGGGCGCGCACGTCCGCGGGCAGCCCGGCGAAGCGCCCGAACGACACGTCGAGCCGTCCGTCCAGCATCGCGGCCGCGCCCGCGGCCAGGCCGCCGTGGAAACGGGCCAGCATCTCGGTCCCGGGGGCCAGTTCCCGGGCTCTGACCAGCGGCTCGGGCAGGTCGGGGCCCTGCATGGTGACGTCCACGAGCAGGGGGCGATCGGCGCCGAGCACGTCGGCGACGACCTCGTCGTGCAGCGCCAGCAGCCGTCGCGCCCCGGGCAGCAGCCGGGCGCCGGCGGGGGTCAGCTCCACCCGGCGGGTGGACCGGACGAACAGCGGCATCCCGAGCCGGGTCTCCAGCGTGCGCACGTCCCGGCTGAGCGCCTGCTGGGCCAGGAAGAGCCGGGCGGCGGCGCGCCCGAAGTGCAGCTCCTCGGCGACGGCGACGAAGACGCGCAGCAGCCGGGGGTGCAGATCCACGACGCCACATTAACCACAAAAGCGCGTCAATCGCGATATTTCGGTGTTGGACCGGGCGCAGGCGTCACCGCGACGCTGGGCACCATGATCCGCCGTCTTCTGACCCGTCTCCTCCGCCCCGCGCCGCCCGCTCCGGCCCAGGTCCGCGCGCTGTTCGGGCTGCCACGGCCGCCCGGCACGTGCGGTTGCCTGCTCGACCTCCCGCACGACCCGTCGGCCCATCCGGCGGGCCCCTGAGCCCGGCACGGAACGCGGGGGCACGTCCCGTTCGTTGGCCGGGCATGGCTGACATCCCCTACGACCGCAAAGAGCAGTTCAAGCAGATCGAGAGCGGCCTGCTCCCCGGCGAGCAGATCATCGCCGTCTACGACGCGATCGGGGCGGGCACCGGGTTCCTGGGGCTCACGGACCGGCGGGTGATCGTGCAGGACAAGTCGTTCGTGGGCAAGCGGATCGCGATCACCAGCATCCCCTACGCCAAGATCTCGGCGGTGAGCGTCGTGAGCAACAAGTCGCTGGCCGGCGGGTTCTTCTCCTCGGGCGCCATCGCCATCCACGTCGGCACGCACACCTACGAGGTGGACTTCCGCGGCGACAACAAGGCCCACCACGTGCACAACGTCATCCTCCACTACATTTCGCAGGGCTGATCGGCGTCACGCGTGGTCTCCTGGGCAGGGTGAGCGTATTCTGCCGATGATCACGAAGGGGGCGAGGTGCGGCGTTCCGTACGTGCCCGCGTGGCCGGTCTCGGCGTGCTGCTGGCGCTCCCGGCCTGCGCCGGGCCTCCCGGGCGGGACGTCCCGTCCGCTCCGGCGGTGAGCCTCACGGTCCAGGCCCGCTGCCCCCGGCCCGGCGGCGACGACCTGCGCGCCGAGCCCGTACGGTCGCCGTGGCGGACGGTCCCGGCGGGCGACGGGCACGGCACGCTCGACCGGCTCGCGGTCGCCCCCGACGGGGCGGTGTGGGCGGTGCGTTCCGTGCAGCGCGAGACGTCCGCCGGGATGGAGACGACGTCCGGCGGGCTGAGCCGGTGGGACGGCGCGCGCTGGCGCACGTACGCGCTGCCGTCCCGGATGACGGTCGCCGCGGTCGGGGCGGTCTCGGGCGAGCGGGCGTGGGCCTTCGGGACCGGCGACGACGAACGTCCCGGCCTGGTCGCCGGCGTCGCGGACGGCGCCGTGAGCGCCTCCACGCCGCTCAAGGAGCGCGCCTCGGCCATCGGCCTGCACGGCACCGCGGCGAGCGGCCCGTGGGCCGTGTCCGGGCGCGACGCGCTGCGCTGGGACGGCTCGGCCTGGCGCGCGTACCGGCTGCCCGCCCCGGCGCGGGCCCTCGGCGGCGAGGGCGCGGACGTGTGGACGGTCGGCCGGACCGCGCACGATCCCGCCGCCCGCTGGAACGGCGTCGCGTGGCAGGCGGTGCACCTGCCCGAGCCGGGCGCGCCCGAAGGCGCGCGGCCGGCCCGGACAGAGCTCGGCGACGTGGCCGTGCTCGGGCCGGACGACGTGTGGGTGGTCGGCGGGGTGTCCTGGTTCCCGCCCGACGAGTACGACGAGCAGGGCGAGCCCCTGGAACGCCGCCGCCCGCTGGCGCTGCACTGGGACGGGTCGGCCTGGCGGTGCCGCTGGGGCCCGGAGGGCGCGGCCTTCACCGAGGCCGAGCCCGACGGCCGGGCGGGCCTGTGGGTGCTCGACTCGACCCGCTCCCGGCTGCACCACTACGCGGCCGGCCGCTGGACGACGACGACCGTGCGCGGCACGGTCACCGCCCTGGCCCGCCGCCCCGGCACGACCGAGGTGTACGCGGCGGGCTGGACCGGCCCCGAGGGCGACCTGACCAGGCCCGCCCTCTGGCTCAGCCGCTGACCCGCCGCCACCCCTACATGCAGGTGAAGCCGTTGGGGGCCGCCCGGCAGAAGTCGCGCAGGTCGCGCAGCCAGGAGGCGGTGGCCGAGTAGTTGAGCGCCAGGTCGTCGCGGTGGAGGCGGTGGTCGTCGGGCTCCTCGGTCACCTCGCCGTCGAGCCGGACCCGCCCGTGCTCGGGCAGGCCGCCCAGGTAGTCGTCGAGGAAGGCCGCGATACGGCTCGCGTCGGCTCCGGTGAGCTCTATGCAGCCGTTGAAGCCGAGCAGGCACGCGGTCTCGGGGTCGAGGACCCGCGCCTCCTCCAGCAGGGCCAGGGTCGGACGCCAGTTCCAGGCGTTGACGCTCAGGCGTCCGCCCTCGGGGGTCTCCAGATCCCAGCTCAATACGTTCAGTCCCGGCGCAGCGAGGCGTAGAGGTCGAGGGTGCGCCGGGCGATGCGCTCCCAGGAGAACTGCTCGACGGCCCTGGCCCGCCCGGCGCGGCCCATCTCGGCCGCGCGAGCCGGGTCGGCCAGCAGCGCGTTGACCCGCTCGGCCAGGTCGGCGGCGAACGCCTCGGGGTCGTGCGGGGTGCCGTCGGGGCCCTGGTCGATCGGCACCAGCAGGCCCGTCTCGCCGTCGGCGACGACCTCGGGGATGCCGCCGGTCGCGGTGGCCACCACCGGCGTCTCGCAGGCCATGGCCTCCAGGTTGACGATGCCCATCGGCTCGTAGACCGACGGGCAGACGAAGACCGAGGCGTGCGTGAGGAGCTGGATGACCTCCGGCTTGGGCAGCATCTCCGAGATCCACAGCACGCCGTCGCGGTCGAGGCCGCGCACCAGCCCGGTCACCTCGGCGGCGATCTCCGGCGTGTCCGGCGCGCCCGCGCACAGGACGAGCTGGGCCGCCGGGTCGAAGGAGCGAGCGGCGTGCAGGAGGTGCACCAGGCCCTTCTGCCGGGTGATGCGGCCGACGAAGATCACGTAGGGCCGGTCGGGGTCGACGCCGTGCTTCTTCAGCACGTCGAGGCCGGGGTCGGGGGCGTACTGGGCGGTGTCGATGCCGTTGTGGATGACGGTGACCCGGCCGGGCGGGATCTCGGGGTAGGCGGCCAGCACGTCGCGGCGCATGCCCTCGCTGACCGCGATCACCGCGTCGGCGGCGGCCAGGGCGGTGCGCTCGGCCCACGACGAGACCGTGTAGCCGCCGCCCAGCTGCTCGGCCTTCCACGGGCGCAGCGGCTCCAGGCTGTGGGTGGTGACGACGTGCGGCACGCCGTGGAGCATCTTGGCGACATGCCCGGCGAAGTTGGCGTACCAGGTATGGGAGTGGACGACGTCCGCGCCCTCGCAGGCGGCGGCCATCTCCAGGTCGACGCCGAGCACCTGGAGGGCGGCGTTGGCCCGCTCCAGGCCGCCGGGCACCCGGTAGGCCGACACGCCGGGCTCCTCGCGATCGGCCCCGAAGCAGCGCACCCGGACGTCGGCCAGCTTGCGCAGCTCCCTGGCCAGGTACTCCATGTGCACCCCGGCGCCGCCGTAGACGTCCGGCGGGTACTCCCTGCTGAGCAGATCAACACGCATGCCCCCGACCTTACGACGCGCCGGGCCCGGCGCCCTCCAGCGAGCGGCATGTTTTGCGCCGACCATCAACTCCGGCACCGCACTTGTGAACCGTCGCAAGCATAGGGAACACATCGATACAGCCCAATGTCGGTAAGTCCGGCCCCTGCTCAACGCGGATAAGTCAGGACACGGCGGCACAGCCCGGTGCGCGGTTTCGTCGATAGATCGGCCATTTACGGGTAGCGTCCTGGACATGAGGTCCCGGAGGGTGCTTGCGGTTGTGCTGGCAGGTGGAGAGGGCAAGAGGCTCATGCCGCTCACGGCGGATCGGGCCAAACCGGCGGTGCCGTTCGGGGGGATGTATCGGCTGATCGACTTCGTGCTGTCGAACCTCGCGAACGGCGGCTTCCTGAAGATCGTGGTGTTGACCCAGTACAAGAACCACAGCCTCGACAGGCACGTCTCCCGTACCTGGCGGCTGTCGGCGATGCTGGGCAACTACGTGACGCCCGTGCCCGCCCAGCAGCGGCTCGGGCCGCGCTGGTTCTCCGGTTCCGCGGACGCGCTGTTCCAGAACCTGAACCTGATCTACGACGAGATGCCCGAGCACGTGATCGTGTTCGGCGCCGACCACATCTACCGCATGGATCCGCGGCAGATGGTCGAGCAGCACGAGGACTCGGGCGCGGACGTGACGGTGGCGGCGATCCGCCAGCCGCTGTCGCTGGCCGACCAGTTCGGCGTGATCGAGACCGATCCCGAGGGCCGCCGCATCGTGGCCTTCAGGGAGAAGCCGAAGGACGCCGTGGGCCTGGCCGACTCCCCCGACGAGGTCTACGCCTCGATGGGCAACTACGTCTTCAAGACCCAGGCCATGATCGACGCGCTGCGCGAGGACGCGCTCGACCCGACCAGCAAGCACGACCTCGGCGGCAACATCATCCCGATGCTGGTCAAGTCCGGCGGCGCGGACGTCTACGACTTCAAGAACAACATCGTGCCCGGCTCCAGCGAGCGCGACCGCGGCTACTGGCGCGACGTGGGGACCCTCGACGCCTACTACGAGGCCCACATGGACCTCATCTCCGCCCACCCGATCTTCAACCTGTACAACGACAAGTGGCCGATCTTCACCGGGCACGACCCGCTGCCCCCGGCCAAGTTCGTGCACAACGACGGCGACCGGGTGGGCCGGGCGATCGATTCGCTGGTCTCCCCCGGCGTGATCGTCTCGGGCGGCATGGCGATGCGCTCGATCCTGTCGCCGAAGGTCGTGCTCCACTCGCACTCGCTGGTGGAGGACTCCGTGCTGATGGAGAACGTCAAGGTGGGCCGGGGCGCGATCGTGCGCAAGGCGATCATCGACAAGAACGTGGTGATCCCCGACGGCGCGCGCATCGGCTTCGACCTCGACTACGACCGCACCCGCTTCGCGCTGACCCGCGGCGGGGTCGTGGTCATCGGCAAGAACGAGATCGTCGACCGTTAGGGGCCGGGCGGGCCGGTCCCCCGCCCGGGGCCGGCCGCGTGCCGGGCGGCGGCGGCCAGGATCGGCTCCGGCGGCACGCGAGTGTGCTCATCGCGCGGGCGGGCGGTCCGGGGCTCAGCCGGACGGCAGCGGGGGGTGCGGGAACGACCGGGCGCCGCGGGCGCCCGGCAACGCAGGATCCCGGGCCACGCGCGGCGCGGCCCGGGCTCAGGTGATGCGACCTCAGATGCCGACGCCGGCGCCCAGGCCGCCGTACGCCCAGGCGCCGGGCCAGTAGCCGCGGCCGCCCCAGTAACCCCAGTTGTAACCGTCGTAGGGACGCCCGTAGTCCTTGCGGTGCTCGCAGGCTTCGGCGTCACGGTGTCCGGCGGACACGCCCCACGGCGTGATGCGGAGCGCGGTCGAGTCGTCGGACGTGCTCAGGTCGCACTTCTCGTGGTGGACGTTGGCGCTGGCCGTGCCCGCCATGCCGAACAGCGCGGCGACGGCGAAGCCGCCGGCCACGATGAGGTTGGCTTTCATGGTTCCCCCTGGATCACGAAGTGACATCGCTGATCACTGTATGTAATCGCCTTCGTACCGCCGTGTAACGCCACGCCAGGAAAGGACTCGGCGCTTTCCGGTGCCACCCCGGCGAAGTCCGGCCTTCTCCGGCCACTCCGGAAACCCCGCCACGCCACCAGAAGTCCGGCCTTCCCCGGCCACTCCGGAAGCGCTGCCGCGCCTCTGGAACGCCGGTCGGCGGGCCGGGACGCGTAGTCTGCTCCGGGCGCCCGTCCGTTCACGGCGGGGTCGCCGTGAACCGTCCGGAGAGGACCTCATGCCGCCCACACCGCCCGGCCCCTTCACCGGCCGTTCCGTCACCGACCTGGCCCGTGACCTGCGCGCCGGCCGGACCACCGCCGCCGAGCTGGCCCGGCTGGCGCTCGACGCGGCCGTCACCCTGGATCCCGCGCTCGGCGCCTTCGTCACCGTGGACCCGGTGGGCGCGGCGGCCGCCGCCCGGCGGGCGGACCAGGAGCTGGCCGCGGGCGCCGACCGCGGCCCGCTGCACGGCGTGCCGGTCGCCGTGAAGGACCTCATCGACGTCGCGGGGCTGCCCTGCACGATGGGGTCGCGGCACTTCGCCGGCCACGTCGCCGAGTCCGACGCCGCCTGCGTGACGCTGCTGCGCCAGGCCGGGGCGGTGATCGTCGGCAAGACCACGACGCACGAGTTCGCGTACGGCCCCACCGGCGACCGCTCGGCCAACGGTCCCTCGCGCAACCCGCGCGACCCCGCGCGCATGTCCGGCGGGTCGAGCGGCGGCAGCGCGGCGGCCGTGGCGGCGGGCATGGTGCCCCTCGCGATCGGCACCGACACGGGCGGGTCGGTGCGCATCCCGGCCGCTCTGTGCGGGATCGCCGGGTTCAAGCCCGCCTACGACGCGATCCCGGCCGCCGGGGTGTTCCCCTTGTCCCGGACGTTCGACCACGTCGGCGTGCTGGCCGCCGGCCCGCTGGACTGCCTGATCGCCTATCGGCAGCTCGCGACCGGCGGGCCGCCGCCCGCCCGGGACAGCGCCGGTGAGGCGGCGGCGGTGCGGGTGGGGTGGCTGGACCCCGCCGTCCTGTCGCCCTGTGATCCGCGTGTCGTGGCGGTCGTGCGGGCGGCGGCGGGCGCGGGGCTGAAGGAGGTCCGGCTGCCCGGGGAGCTGGCCGAGGAGCTGCGGGAGACGTACGCGACGGTGCAGGGCGCGGAGGCGTCCGCCGTGCACGCCGACCGGATGGCCAGGGCGCCCGAGCTGTTCGACCCCGAGGTGCTCGACCGGCTGCGCGCGGCCATGGACCTGCCCGCCTGGGCCTACGTCAAGGCCCTGGACGAGCGGCCCGCGCTGGCCGCCGCGGCGGAGTCGCTGTTCGACGAGCACGACGTGCTGGCGCTGCCGGCCGTGCCGCTCGTCGCGCCGCCGCTGGAGCAGCGCCAGACCGAGCTGGACGGGCGGGCCGTCGCCGTCCGGGCCGCGCTGCTGGCCCTGACCAGCCCGTGGAACGTGCTCGGCCTGCCCGCGCTGAGCGTGCCGGCCGGCTCGGTGGACGGCCTGCCGGTCGGGCTGCAGCTCGTCTGCCGGCCCGGCCGGGAGGAGCTGCTGTTCCGGGTGGCCTGCCCACCGGGCGGCTGAGGAAAGGTGGGCCCCGGGCCGGCCCGGCGCAGGCCGGACCCGGGGGCGGGGGCTCGTGTCCGGCCGGGGGGCGCCATTCCCGTCGGCCAGGCCGAAGCCCACGGCCCTTTTCTTTCAGGGCCGTACGTCCGAGTGGCAGGATTCGAACCTGCGGTGCTCCTGCTCCCAAGGCAGGCGGGCTGACCGAACTGCCCCACACTCGGTCCTGACAATCAACGAAGCCGCCCCGGCGGAGGCCCGGGACGGCTTTCCTGGTCGATTCTCCGTGGAATCACCGGGAAAGCCTTGGCCGCAGCTCAGGCCGGTTGCCGGACGGCCTGGAGGGTCGAGGTCCGCACATGGCCGCCGCCTTTCTCGTCGTTCTCCGTGAATGTCGTTCCGGAACGAGATCAACGGTAGGCCGGGGGTCGCCGGAAATGCCACGCATTTATCGCCGGTCGCGGTCCCGGTCGTTGGTCCAGGCCACCCCGGCGCGCGTTTCAGGGGCCTCGACGCGAAACCGGGGAAGGGCGTCCGGATAGTTGTCGCGGACGAAATTGACGAGGAATTCGCGGACGTCGCACTTCAGGTCCCAGGAGGACGGCGAGTCGGCGGCGCTCATCAGGGCGCGCAGCTCGACCAGGCCGTTGGGCAGCACGTCGGTGACCTGGAGCGTCCAGTCCTTCTGGTCCCACAGCGGGTTGCCCTGGAGGAACTCGTACAGGGCGTCGCGCAGTTTGGGCACCGGCACCGCCCAGTCGACCCGCAGGAACACCACGGCGAGCACCCGGCTGCCGTGCCTGGTCCAGTTCTCGAACGGGTTCTGGGTGAAGTAGGAGACGGGCAGCACCAGCCGCCGCTCGTCCCACAGGCGCAGCACCACGTACGTGAGCGTGAGCTCCTCGATCCTGCCCCACTCCTCCTCCACCACGACCACGTCGTCCAGCCGCAGCGCGTCGCTGAAGGCCAGTTGCAGCCCGGCCAGCATGTTGCCGATGGTCGGCTGGGCCGCGATGCCGACGATGGCGCCGGCGATGCCGGCCGAGGCCAGCAGCCCGGCGCCGAGCGCCCGCACCTGCGGGAAGGAGAACAGCATGGCGCCGAGCGCGATGACGATGATGACCGCGGCGGCGATGCGGCGCACCAGCGCGATCTGCGTCCTGATCCGCCGCGCCCGGCGGTTGCGCTCGCCCTCGACCAGCACCAGCCGGTCGAGCACGACGTCCGTCAGCGCGTACGTCGCCTGGATGATCAGCCAGGTCACCGTGCCGATGGTGGCCAGGCCGATGACCCGGTCCACCGACTGGGCCAGGCCGCGCTCGTCGGCCGTGTCGCCGAAGATGCCGGGGGCGAAGACCAGGTTGCAGGCCACCGTGGCGGCCACGCAGAACGCCGGCCACGTGCAGTGCTCGACCAGGTGGCGGGCCAGGGCCCATTTTCGTCCGACCCGGATCAGCACCCGGCGGACCACCTCCACCAGGAGCACCGCTCCGACCACCGAGATGACGAGGATCGGCCAGGCTGCCGGCGACTGCACGCTTCGCGCCCCCTATGTCGTAGAACGTCGCTTCAAGGTCACATTGCCCTCAAGCGCCACTCCATACGCACGGACACGCCGTTTCTGCTAGTGGCCGTTGCCGCAACTGCCCCAGCACGTCGTGGCTCTGGTGCTGGCCAGCAGCCCGAGATCGCGCAGCACGGCCTGGGTGCGCTCGACCTCGGAGGTCAGCCAGAGCCGGAAGTCGTCCCCGCTGAGCGGGATCGAGATCCACCCCGCCTTCCGGCACGCCCGCCGCCACGAGGCCGAGGAGGTCACCTCGTCGCACATGCGCACGGCCGACTCCCTGCCGTCCTCCGGCATGTTCTCGGGCCCGACGGCCGCGGCCCAGTCCGCGAAGTCCACCCGTACGCCGGACTCCAGCAGGGTCGGCACGTCGAGCCCCGGCACCCGGCGGGCGCAGGAGACGGCCAGGGCCCTGACCCGGCCGCCGTCGATGGCCGCGCGCCAGTCGCCGAGCAGGCCCGCCGCGGCCGCCGCCTTGCCGCCGAGCAGCGCCGAGACGGCCTCGTGGCTGCTGGGGTAGCCGGTGTAGTCCATCTGCCTGGTGTCGGCGCCGAGCCCCTTGGCGATCAGGCCGAACAGCAGGTGGTCGGGCTCGCCCTGCGGCCCGCCGGCCAGCATCGTCCCGCTCGGGTCGGCCCGCAGGTGGGCGCCGAAGTCGTCGAAGTCGGCGAACCGGGAGTTGCCGGGCACGACGACGACCTCGACGTCGCCGGTGAGCCTGGACAGCGGGGTCGAGGTGTCGAGCAGCGTCTGCCCGTTGTTCAGCTCGGAGGCCGCCAGCGCGGGCAGGCCGGTCACGGTGATCCGCGTGCCGGTGGGAGACGCGCCGACGCCCGAGGCGCGCGCGGCGGCGGCGAACGCCTCGCCGACCCGGGCCCAGCGGTCGCCGCCTGCGACGATCGAGAACCGCCCCCTCGCGCCGGCGGGGCCGCCGACGACGTGTTCCGTCCCGCATCCGGCCGCGCACGCCGCCGCGCCCAGGGTCCATGCCAAGAACCGCCGACGACGCATCCGCCCTCCCCCGACCTTCGCGAGTACCGCTATTACCTAAAGTTATTGACAGTTCACTCGCTGTTACACATCGGGATACGGTTAACCGAAATTTCGGCGTATGCCGGAGTCAGTCCTGCTTCGTGGCCACCCCGGCCATCAGGGACGACGGCAGCGACCAGTCCCCCACCAGCTTGGGCCGGTCCGGCCGCCAGTCCACGGCCTGCACCAGGCCGGGCGGGTCGAGCGCGAAGCCGCCGAAGAACGCGCGGATCTCGGCCGGGCTGCGGTCCGCCCCGCCCGAGCCGGACGAGCCGCGGCGGCCCCCGCGCGGGTTCTCCTGGTCCGACAGGCGTCCCATCGAGGTGGCGTGCGAGATCACCAGACGGCTGCCGGGCGCGACCGCCTCGCGCAGCGCCGCCACCGCGCCCTGCGGATCGGCCGCGTCGGGCAGGAAGTGCAGGATCGACACCAGCACGATCGCGACCGGCCGCGACAGGTCCAGGAACCGGCCCGCGCGGGCCAGCACCTCCTCGTGGTCGAGCAGGTCGGCCTCCAGGAAGGCGGCCCTGTCCGCCCCGGCGAGCAGGGCCCTGGCGTGCGCGGCGACGACCGGGTCGTCGTCGACGTAGACGACCCTGGCCGCCGGCGCGACCTCGTGCACGCTGCCCTGCGTCGGCAGCCCGCTGCCCAGGTCGATGAACTGGGTGATCCCCGCGGCGGCGACGTAGCGCACGGCACGCTGGAGGAAGGCCCGGTTCGCGCGGGCCAGCGGGACCGCCTCCGGGACCAGCTCGGCGAGCTGGTCGATCGCCAGGCGGTCGACCGCGAAGTTGTCCGTCCCGCCGAGCATGTAGTCGTACATGCGTGCGAGATTCGGAGTGTGGGGGTCGAACTGCCGCACAGTAATGAATTTATGTGGTACGCAGCCGGATAACACTACCCTGCGAGGATTGTGGCTGAATTTATTCCACAGTCACGCTCTTGGCGAGATTGCGAGGCTTGTCCACGTCCCTCCCGAGGGCAACCGCCGCGTGGTAGGCCAGTAGCTGGAGCGGGATCGTCAGCAGCATCGGGTCGAGCTCGATCTCGTTCTTCGGGATCACGATCACGTCGTCGGCCAGCTTGGCGTCGGGCTCGCGGTGGCCGACCATGAGCACCTGGCCGCCGCGGGCGCGGATCTCGCCGAGCGTGGTGAGGTTCTTGTCGAGCAGCTCGTCGTCGGGGACGATCGCGACCGTCGGCATGTCCGGGCCGATCAGCGCGAGCGGGCCGTGCTTGAGCTCGCTGGCCGGGTACGCCTCGGCGTGCACGTACGAGATCTCCTTGAGCTTCTGCGCGCCCTCGCGGGCCACCGGGTAGCCCCTGACCCGGCCGACGAACATCATGCTCGGGTGCTTGGCGTACTTCTGCGCCAGTTCGGCGATCTTGTCGCCCTGGGCGAGGATCTCCTCGATCTGGCCGGGCAGCCGGCGCAGGCCCTCCACGATGCGCCGCCCGTCGGCCGGCGACAGGTCGCGCACCCGGCCCAGGTGCAGCGCGAGCAGCGCGAAGGCGACCGAGGTCGAGGTGAACGCCTTGGTCGAGGCGACCGAGACCTCGGGCCCGGCGTGCAGGTAGATGCCGCCGTCGACCTCGCGGGCGATGGCGCTGCCCACGGCGTTGACGATGCCGATCACCCGGCCGCCCTTGCGCTTGAGCTCCTGGACGGCGGCCAGCGTGTCGTAGGTCTCGCCCGACTGGCTGATCGCGACGTAGAGGGTGTCGGGGTCGACGACGGGGTTGCGGTAGCGGAACTCGCTGGCCGGCTCGGCGTCGGCCGGGATGCGCGCCAGCTCCTCGATGAGCTGCGCGCCGATCTGCCCGGAGTAGTACGCCGACCCGCAGCCGATGATCTTCACCCGGCGGAACGAGCGCGTCTCACGGGCGTCCATGTTCAGGCCGCCGAGGTGGGCGACGTGGAAGCGCTCGTCGAGGCGGCCGCTCATCGTGCGGGTCATCGTCTCGGGCTGCTCGGAGATCTCCTTGAGCAGGTAGTGCTCGTAGCCGCCGGTGTCGTAGTGGCCGGCGTCCCAGTCGACGGTCAGCGGCTCCTTGGCGGTCTCGCGGGCGTCGCTGGCGAAGGTGTGGAAACCGTCGGCCTTGAGCACGGCCAGCTCGCCGTCCTCCAGGTGCACGACCTGGCGGGTGTAGCGGACCAGGGCGGCGACGTCGGAGGCGGCGAACATCTCCTTCTCGCCGATGCCGAGCACGATCGGGCTGCCGTTGCGCGCCACGACCACCTCGCCCGGCCGCTCGGCGTCGATCACCGCGATGCCGTACGTGCCGACGATGTTCTTGAGCGTCTTCCTGACCGCCTCCTCCAGGGAGTCGTTCTCCTCGGCGGCGCGGGCGATCAGGTGGGCCAGGACCTCGGTGTCGGTCTCGGACAGGAACTGGACGCCGTCGGCCTCCAGCTTGGCGCGCAGCTCGCCGGCGTTCTCGATGATGCCGTTGTGCACGACGGCGATGCGCTGGTCGGCCGACAGGTGCGGGTGGGCGTTCTCGTCGCTGGGCACGCCGTGGGTGGCCCAGCGGGTGTGGCCGATGCCGTGGTTGCCCTTGAACCGCACCGGCACGACCTTGGCCAGGTCGGCGACCCGGCCCTTGACCTTGCGTACCTTGAGCCCCTTGTTCGACACCACGACCCCGGCGGAGTCGTAGCCCCGGTACTCAAGCCGCTGCAGCCCTTCCAACAGGATGGGCGCCGCGTCCTTGGGGCCCACGTAGGCCACGATTCCGCACATCGAGGTCTCCTCTTATCCGTAGACGATCCTGCGGAGCTGCCGCAGCGACAGCTCTGGTGCCGCTACCCGGCGTGCGGGTAACTCGGCGGCGATCCGAGGGAAGATCTCGTCGTTGGTCAGGCCGCGGGCCTTGAGCTCGCCGTGACGGCGGCGTACGAACTCCTCGACCGGCTCGGAGAAGTACGACAGCACGTCGGCGACCACGCGGGCCGCCTCTCCTGGGCCGAGCGCGCTCGTCCGGGTGAGATGGGCGATGAGGTCTTCGTAGGGATGCCGCGCCGTGGACACAGACGAGGACATTACGCATCTGGAGCGAGACACGCCAACATCCTGCCCGGAATCGGGCAGGATTTAACTCCATAGCGCTATCACTTCTCTCCTGCGGGTCGTCGAGAGGCTGGCGCGGCGGATCCCGCGGTGCTCATCCGTCACATTCGACCCGTCTGACACATCCCTTTCTGGGAATGGTTACGGACAGTGATCGAGTAGTGCCGTTCCGTGGGGAGATGTCATGCAGCTTCGGCTTGCCGCCGTCCTGGCCACCAGCTTGTCCGCCGGTGTGTGCGCCGTCGTCGGCGGCCCGGCCGTCCCGGCCGCGCCCGCCGTCACGGGCGGCACGGGGGTCCGGGAGCAGGGGCGGCAGGCCGACTTCGCGGCCGCCGCGGCGGAGTTCGGGGTGCCGGTGAGCGTGCTGCTCGGGGTGTCGTACCTGGAGTCGCGGTGGGACGCCAACGGCGGCCGTCCCAGCACGGCGGGCGGGTACGGCCCGATGCACCTGGTGGACGTCGTGCCCGCCGGGCAGGCGGGCCCGGCCGCGGAGGGGTTCGCGCCGGGCGACGCCAGGGGCGACGACAGCCGCCCACTGCCCCGGTCGGCGACGCGGCCGGTCCGCCAGCCGGTCTCCCGGTCACCCCAGTCGGCCTCCCGATCGGCCTCGCAGTCGGCCTCACAGTCAGGCTCCCGGTCGGGCTCGCGGTCGGCTTCGCAGTCGTCGGGGGCGCGGTTGATGGCGGGGGCCGGCACGTCGGCTGCCGCGGTGCCGGACGCGGTGCCGGACGCGGTGCCGGACGCGACGCTCGCGCTGGCCGGGCGGCTGGCCGGGGTCGCGCCGCGGGCGCTGCGCGCCGACCCGCGCGCCAACATCAGGGGCGGCGCCGCCCTGCTCGCCTCCTACCAGCGCCACCCCAGCCCCGACCCGGCCGACTGGTACGCGGCCGTCGCCCGCTACTCGGGCGCCCGCGACCCGCTCGCCGCGCGGTCGTTCGCCGACGAGGTGTTCGCGGTGCTGCGCGAGGGCGTCGCACGGCGCACGGACGACGGCTTCGACGTGCGGCTGGACGCCGTGCCCGGCCTGCGCCCGCCCGCGGCCCCGGCGAAGAGCGCGACCGGCGACGACAGCGCGACCGGCGACGACTCCGACGAGGACGACGACCCGTTCTTCTTCTCCGACATGGAGCCCGAGGGCGACGACGACTCGGAGTCGGCCGACGAGTCCGACTGGGACGTGCCCGCGCAGGACGAGCTGCCCCTGACCGCCGCCGACTCCTCCGCCGGTTCGTCCGCCGAGTGCCCGAGCAGCCTCAGGTGCGAGTGGATGCCGGCCGCGTACGAGAGGTACGGCAGGAAGAAGGACCGCGGCTACGGCAACCACGACCGGGTCGAGGGCCGCCGCCAGATCGACTACATCGTCATCCACGACACCGAGGGCGGCTACCAGGGCATCCCGTCGATGATCGGCAATCCGAAGTACGTGAGCTGGCACTACACGATCCGCTCCCGGGACGGGCACGTCGCCCAGCACGTCCCGACGAAGGACATCGCCTGGCACGCCGGCAACTGGGACTTCAACGCCCGCTCGATCGGCATCGAGCACGAGGGCTACCTGGCCAGGGGCTCCTGGTACACCGAGGCGATGTACCGCTCGTCGGCCCGGCTGGTGCGCTACCTCGCCGGCCGGTACGGCATCCCGCTCGACCGCGCCCACATCCTCGGCCACGACAACGTGCCGGGCGCCACGGCGCAGGCGGTCGCCGGCATGCACGAGGACCCCGGCCCCTACTGGGACTGGGCCCACTACTTCGAGCTGATGAACCACCCGTTCAAGGGCGACGGGACGGGCTCGTCGGTGATCATCCGGCCGTCCTACGACGACAACCGGCCGTACTACACCGGCTGCGCCAGCACCAAGCCCGGCCGCCGGTGCCCGGAGCACGGCGCGGCCAGCGTGTGGCTGCACACCCGGCCGAGCGAGAGCGCCCCGCTGGTCACCGACGCCGGCAAGCACCCCGGCAAGCCGAGCACGTACAGCGTGTACGACCACGGCGCCCGCGCCTCGACCGGGCAGCGGTTCGCGGTGGCCGGACGGCAGGGCGACTGGACGGCGATCTGGTACCTGGGGCAGCGGGCCTGGTTCCTCAACCCGGCCGCCGCCCCCACGGCCGTCCCGGCGAAGGGCCCGCTGGTCACGCCGCTGGCCGCGGGCACCAAGGTGTACGGCCGCGCCTACCCGGAGCGGTCGGCGTACCACGGCGGCGGGGTGCAGCCGCTGACGCCGCTGCAGTACCGGATCGGGCCGGGGCAGTCGTACTCGCTGGGCGGCACGGTCACCGGCTCCTTCTACTCGGCCGGCGCCTTCAACCCGGCCAGGCACGTGCGGGTCACGGGGTCCGTCCGGTACCACCAGATCCAGCTCGGGCATCGTGTCATGTTCGTCCAGGCCAAGGATGTGCGCGTCATCCGCTGAATTTCGCCGCACGGGGCTCGGGCTGCGCACGGGCACTCCGCGAAGACGATATGGTTTTCCCGTGGCCCCGCGAGTTCGCGGGGGATTCACGCGGAAGTGGCTCAGTGGTAGAGCATCACCTTGCCAAGGTGAGGGTCGCGGGTTCGAATCCCGTCTTCCGCTCGGAGTCAAACTCCTGGTGGAGTGGCCGAGAGGCGAGGCAGCGGCCTGCAAAGCCGTCTACACGGGTTCAAATCCCGTCTCCACCTCGGTGGTACAACGGACTCTCCTGGGTCCGGTAAAGTTAAGTGCGCCATGCGGAAGTGGCTCAGTGGTAGAGCATCACCTTGCCAAGGTGAGGGTCGCGGGTTCGAATCCCGTCTTCCGCTCTGAGTGACAACTCAACAAGGACGATTAGCTCAGCGGGAGAGCGCTTCCCTGACACGGAAGAGGTCACTGGTTCAATCCCAGTATCGTCCACCCACGCTCTTCGGAAGTCAGACCGGGTTTCGGTCCGGTCCGGACAGCGGTCAAGCCCCAGCGAACGGCAAGCGCCGGACGACTGGGGCTTCTTCGTTTCGCGGGCCGGCCCCCGCCTTCCCGGGCAAAGCCCGCCCCGCGGCTCCAGACGCTCATCCTCAGGCGGTCGCCCATCGGACCGGCGGCCCCAGGGCCTGTACGGAGTTCTGGCCAGCGGCTCGTACTCGTCCGGTCAGGTCACGTCCCACAGGCTGCCGGTACGGAACCGCCACCTCACCGCGTTGAACAGCCGCCGCAGCTCCGATCTCGGGCCGCGCTCATCCAGCGGTCGATCAGGGACCATTCTTCGCCGGTGAGTTCTCCCCGCCATGTTCGATGGCCTACCAGGGCCACCGGCCATACTCCCCCGGGCTGTCGCGCGGCCTGCGTCAGTGCCTTGATGTCGGGAATTCGGTGTATCGCGGGCGTATCGAAAAGCGCATACGCCACCGCAACAGTCCTCCGTCTTCAGTAGAGGCACCGACCACATGGTGGTGATCGGCTGCCGACGGCGGTCGCGGTCAGACCTGCAGCGGTCGGTTCGTCGTCAGGAAAGGACCGTGATCATGGACTCTGTGGGTGGCGTCGGCCGGCGGCGGCTGCTCGGGTGGAGCGGGCTCGCGGCGGCCGGCGTGGTGGCGGCCGGCGTGCCGCTGGTGGGCGGCCGGCCCGGCAACCGGCAGCACCGTCCGGCCGCGACCGGCCCTGGCATCCCGCCGGACACCCGTCCCGGCGGAGCCTACGACCGGTACGTGGCGAAGCTGGCCGCGGAGGGCAGGTTCTCCGGCGTGGTGCTGCTGTCGCACCGGGGCCGGACGGTGCTGTCCCGCAGCTACGGCATGGCGGACAAGGAGAAGGGGATCCGCAATCACGAAGGCATCGCGTTCAGCCTCAGTTCGGCGGGCAAGCCGTTCGGCGCGGTGGCCATCCTGCAGCTGGTGCAGCAGGGCAAGGTGAAGCTGTCGGACACGGTGGGCACCCACCTGACGGGCTACGCCAAGGACGTCGCCGACCAGGTGACCGTCCACCACCTGCTCTCCGGCACCTCCGGGCTGAACACCCCGGAGGAGGACCCGCAGCGCATCTTCCGGAGCCGGGAGGAGGTGCACGAGTTCTACGAGCGGTGGGCCCGGAAGGCGAAGCTGGTGGCCGCCCCCGGCACCCCCACCGAACACGCCGGCGCCGACGTCGTCATCCCGGCGCTGATCGTGGAGGCGGTGACCGGCAGGACGTACTGGGACTACGTCGAGGAGAACATCTTCAAGCGCTGCGGCATGACCGGCTCGGCGTTCTACACCAGGCGGCAGTGGCTCACCGATGCGCACATCGCGCACCCTCACATGAGGCTGGCTGACGGCAGCGTGGTGGACGCCGTCCGCAACCTGGGCAAGAGCAGCTCGAACCAGTCCACGCCGGGCAAGAACCCGGGCCGCGGCTTCATCGACGTCCCCGGGGACGGGGGGTTCGCCACCGCACCGGATCTGGTCCGGTTCGCGCACGCCCTGAGCGAAGGCACGGTGCTGGAACGGCCCTACGCCGAGGTGCTGACCGCGGCCAAGTCCCCCCACGGGCCGCAGTCGTTCGGGGCCTACCACATGGCGGTCCGCATCGTCAGCGGTCAGTGGGTGCACGGGCGCGCCGGCGCCAACCCCGGTGTCGGCGCCAGCTGGAACATCTACCCGTACACCGGCTGGGTCGGTGTCATCCTCAGCAACACCGACGGCGGGACGCTGCAGGAGGTGACCGAGCGGGAGGTACAGGCTGTCACCGGCGGCACGCCTGGCGGCGGGGGCGGGGGCGGCTGAGGTGGTCCGGCGGTCGACACGCTGAGGGGCACGGCGTTGCCCGCCCTGACTTCGCGTGCGTCCCGGCTCGGCGCAGCGGACGTCGCCGCCAGGTGATCGACTCCGCGGCCACACCTTTGAGAGGCCTTTCGAGCGAGCGAGGAGTGGGTCATGGATCGCATGGTGGAGATCGCCATTCCGGTCTACAACGAGCAGCACGTGCTGGCGTGCAGCGTGCGCAGACTGCACGCCTATCTGGAAGAGACGTTCCCCTACCGGTTTCGGATCACGATCGCCGACAACGCCAGCGTCGACGGAACGTGGCAGGTCGCGCAGGAGCTGGAGACCGAACTGCACGGGGTCCGGGCGGTACGGCTGGAGCAGAAGGGCCGCGGACGGGCGCTGCGGCATGTGTGGAGCCACAGCGACGCCGACGTGGTCGCCTACATGGACGTGGATCTGTCCACCGACCTGGACGCCTTCTTTCCGCTGGTGGCGCCGCTGATCTCCGGGCACAGCGATCTGGCCATCGGGACCCGGCTGACGCGCGGGTCGGCGGTGGTGCGCGGCCCGAGACGGGAGCTGATCTCCCGGGGTTACAACGTGTTGTTGCGCACGACGCTGGCGGCCCGCTTCACCGACGCCCAATGTGGTTTCAAGGCCGCGCGGACCGTGATCGCCAGGGCGTTGCTGCCGTCGGTGCAGGACGAGAAGTGGTTCTTCGACACCGAGTTGCTGCTGCTGGCCGAGTGCAACGGGCTGCGCATCCACGAGGTGCCGGTGGACTGGGTCGACGACCCCGACAGCCGGGTGGACGTCCTGCGAACCGCGCTGGATGACGTGAAGGGCATGGCCCGGGTGGCGCGGCGCATGCTGACGGGCGCGTTCGACGCCCCGGTGGAGAGCCGGCCGCGGCCGCGGCTGCCGGCGGGGATGGCCCGGCAACTGCCGACTTTCGCGATCATCGGGGTGTTCAGCACGATCGCTCAGCTGGTGCTGTTCGTGCTGCTGCGCATGGTGATGGGGCCGCTGTGGGCGAACGCGGTCTCGCTGTCGATCACCACTGTCGGCAACACCGCCGCCAACCGCCGGTTCACCTTCGGGGTGACGGGCCGGGAACGGGCGTTCAGGCAGCAGCTGGAGGGCGGTCTGGCGTTCCTGCTCGGACTGGCGCTGAGCACCGGCTGTCTGGCCCTGCTGCACGCACTGGCGCCCGAGGCGCCACGGGCCGTCGAGATCGCCGCGCTGGTGACCGCCAACGGGGTCGCGACGCTGGTGCGGTTCCTTCTGATGCGCACCTGGATCTTCCATCCACGGCGCCTGGGGCGCCGGTCGGCCCCGGCCGATCCGACCGTCGGCACGGCCCGGAAGGACGAGGTCGCATGACCATCCGCGTACGTCGTGCACAGACGCCCTCCGATCCGCCGGGCCCGTCTGACGGGCCCCGCTCGTATGCCGCATCGGGGTGGCTGCGCCGGCTGGCCTTGGGCGGGCCTGAAGATCCGCGCTGGTCGCGTCCGGCGCTCTGGGGCGTGCTGTCGGCGGCTTTCGTGCTGTACGCGTGGAACCTGTGGTCGGCCGGCTACGCCAACTCCTACTACTCGGCGGCGGTCAAGAGCGGCACCGGGAGCTGGAAGGCGTTCTTCTTCGGGGCCCTGGACTCCGAGTCGTTCATCACCGTGGACAAGCCTCCTATGGCGCTGTGGGCGATGGGCCTGCTCGCCCGCGTCCTGGGGTTCGGGACGTGGAGCCTGATGTTGCCGCAGGTGCTGGCCGGGGTGGCCGCCGTCGCGGTGCTGCACGCCACGGTACGGCGCGCGGCCGGGTTTCCGGCGGCGCTGATCGCTGCCGGGGTGCTGGCGCTGACCCCGATCACGGTGGCCATCAACCGCGACAACAATCCCGACACGCTGCTGGTGCTGTGGCTGGTGCTGGCCGCGTGGTCGTGTCAGCGCGCGATCGAGTCGGGACGCCTGCGCTGGCTGCTGGCCTCGGCCGCGTTCGTGGGGTGCGGGTTCAACACCAAGATGCTGCAGGCGTTCGTGGTCGTCCCGGCGCTGGCGGTGGCCTACCTGGTGGCGGCCAGGCCGGGCGTGCCGCGCCGGGTGGGACATCTGCTGGCGGCGGGTGCGGTGCTGGTGGTGTCGAGTTCCTGGTGGATGGTGGTGGTCGACCTGATCCCGTCCGAAAGTCGTCCGTTCATCGGAGGCAGCACCGACGGCACCGTGCGTGACCTCGTCATCGGCTTCAACGGCCTGGGCCGGATCTTCGGCCTGGAGACGCCCGGCGGCGGCCGGGGCGGCGGGGGCTTCGGCGGCGCCCCAGGCGCGGGACGGATGTTCAACGACATGGTCGGCGGTCAGATCTCCTGGCTGCTGCCGTTCGCGATGCTCGCGCTGATCGCGGGGGGCGTGCTGCTGTGGAAGCGGTCGCGCACCGACCTGGCCCGGGCCGGGCTGGTGCTGTGGGGCGGCTGGCTGGCGATGTACTGGGCGGCGTTCAGCTTCGCCAAGGGCGTGTTCCACCCGTACTACACCACGTCGCTGGCCCCCGCGATCGCCGTACTGGCCGGAGTGGGCGGGGTGTTGTTGTACGACGCGTACCGGGGGCCGGTCCGGTGGTCGTGGGTGCTGCCCGTGGGCGTCGCGGTCACGGGGGCGTGGTCGTTCGCGCTGCTGAACCGGACGCCCGACTGGAATCCATGGCTGCGCTGGGTGATCGTGGCGGCGACCGTGCTGGCGGTGCTCGCGCTGGTGGCCGCGCGGCTGCCGTGGGCGCGGGGTCACGGCCTCGTCGTCGCGTCGATGACGTTCACGCTGGTCGCGGCCCTGGCAGGTCCGGGGGCGTACGCGGCGGTGACCGCGTTCGGCGGCGGCAACACCAGCGGCAACGCGCTGGCGGGTCCGTACGCGGCGCAGGCCGGGAACGGTCAGGCCGGGAACGGTCAGGCGCCGCCCCAGGGGCGGGGCGGCATGCTGGTGGTCGGCGGGCCGGCCGGTGAGTTGAGCGACGACATGGTCGGCTACCTGCTCAAGCACCGGGGCGGTGCGCGCTGGCTGGTCGCCGTGGTCAGTGCCCAGCAGGCGTCGTCGATCATCCTGTCGACCGGCGAGCCGGTGATCGCGATGGGCGGCTTCACCGGGCAGGACCCGGCGATGACGGTGGCCGGGCTGCAGGAGTACGTCGGCAGGGGCGAACTGCGCCACATCGTGATCAACGGGGCGGGTCAGAGCGGCCCGATGAGCGGCGACCCCGCCATCGCCTCATGGGTGCGGAAGAACGGCACGAGGGTTCCCGCGAGCGCGTACGGCGGCAGGGCCGACGAGGGCGGCGGTGAGCTGTACCGGCTCGGCTGAGGGGGAAGGCCGAGCGGGCGGATCACGGCCAGGGGTCGGACGGCTCCTGCTCGATCGTCGTCACCCTCGCGTCCCCCGGCCGCTCCAGTGGCGTACGGCGATCAGGGGTCGGGTCTTCGCCGGTGCCGGCGGCGTCGAGTGATCGCAGGGCCGCCTGGGTGCCGGCGATCAGCTCGGGGTCGCCTTCGGCCGTGCGCAGGGCCAGGGCTTCCTGCAGCGCCTCGCGGGCCTCCTGCTTGCGTCCCAGGTCGGCAAGGGTCTTGCCGAGATGCTGGAGCGGGAAGCACACCATCTCGGGTGCTTCCTTCCTGGCAAGGGCGAGCGTCGCGCGGCACAGGGTTTCCGAGGTTGCCGCGTCACCTGCGTACCGATGGGCGTCGGCCAGGTTGAGCGACGCGGCGATCCGCCTGCCGGTCGTGTCCGCCAGGTCGAGCGCACGGCGGAGGCAGCGGATCGCGTCGCCGTACTCGCCCAGGACCAGCAGCCCGATCCCGATCGCGCGCAGCGTGCCGTGGTCGGCGGGGTCCTGGGCGCGGGCCGCGTCCACGAGTGCGGTGAGCCGGCCACGGTCGCGGGGGACCATCCGTTGGCGTTCGTCGTAGGTGACGAGCTGGTTGATCTCTTGGAAGAGCACGGCCCGGGTCACAGGTATTCGTGGGGGCCGGTGGGCACGGGTTCGCCGGCGGGCGGGTCGTCGTCGGACAGGCCGGTGAGGATGACGGCGAGTTCGGCGCGGGTGTGGATGCCGAGCTTGCGGTAGATGCGGGCGAGATGGGTGTCCACGGTGCGCTTGCTGATCGACAGCGTCGTGGCCACCTCCAGGTTGCTCATCCCGCGCAGCACCAGGTCGGTGACCCGGCGTTCGCCGACGGTCAGCACGTGGTCGTCCTGGCCGGGGACGAGGGCGGCGGCGCGGGCCGGGGCGGTGGCGGCGCGGTGCTTGTCGGCCAGGGCGGCCAGGCGGCCCGCGCCGCAGTCGGCGGCCAGCCGCAGCGCCAGGGCCAGCGTCTCGTGGGCCTTGCCGTCGTCGCCGGCCTGGCGCTGGGCGATGCCGAGGCGGAGCAGGGCCCTGGCGTGTTCGAGCCGGGCGCCCCGGTTGCCCAGCAGGGCGACGGCCTCGTGCAGCATGTCGAGCCGGACCCGTCCCTCGTGGGCGAGGCTGCCTGCGCTGAGCGCGCGGGCGACGACGGTGGGCGCGCCCCAGGCGCGGGCCAGCTCCAGCTCCCGTTCGGCCACCATGCGGGCCGCCGAGCGCTCCCCGGACAGGACGTAGGCCAGGATCGAGTTCGTGCCCCAGGGCACGCAGGCGGGGTTGGTGATGCCGGCGGCGGTCAGGCGGCGGCCGCACTCCAGCAGGGTCAGCAGGCCGTCGCGCGGGCGGCCCTGGGCGAGCCGGAGGCGGCCCAGGGCGTCGAGGGCCTGTCCGGAGATCATCGGGTGCCAGTCGCCGTACGGGGCGACGGACTTCAGCGCCGACTCCGCGGCCTCCAGGTCGCCGAACTCCACCAGCACCCGGGCGGCGCAGGCGGCGGCGGCCACGTGGAACCCCTCGGCCTGGCACTCGCGCGCGCTGACGACGGCGGCCTCGGCGTCGGCCAGCCCGGCCTCCAGGCTGCCGAGCTGGTAGCGCACCTCGGCCCGGGTCAGCAGCGCCAGCGCCAGGCCGGTGCCGGAGCCGGCCTCCTGGGTCTCGCTGACCAGGCGTTCGGCCCAGTAGGAGGCCTCGTCGAGGCGGTCGCCCCACACCAGCGGCAGCACGGCGGCCGCCGGCACCGGGCCCTGGCCGTCGAGGCAGCGCCGGGTCTGGGCGAGCGTGCGCGGCAGGCTGCGGCCCCGCGCGCCGGTGGCCAGGGCCAGCACGCTGAGGAACTCCCTGGCCGCCGGGCTGACCAGCGTGCCGAGGGAGCGTCCGAGCCGGCGCAGGCCGAGCCGTCCGGCCGAGCGGCCCCACAGCAGCGCCTGGGCGGCGAGCACGAGCAGCAGGTCCGCGCCGCCGAACTGCGGGGCGGCGGCGGCGCTCTCGGCCGCGCCGGCGAAGACCTCGGCGGCCTCGGCGGAGTTCGCGGTGACCAGGATGTCGGCGAACGGCGCCAGCGACATCAGGGCGTGCGGGGCCATCCTGACCCGGCCGTAGGCGGTGCGCAGGTGGCGCAGGCAGGCGGGCAGGTCGCGGTGCTTCTCCACGGCGCCCAGCTCGGCGGTGACCTCCAGCACGGTGTCCTGGTCGTCGGTCTCGGCCAGCGCGCGGTGCAGGTAGCCGGTCGCGTCCTCCCACGAGTGCCTGGCGGCGGCCTCGACGGCGGCTTCGCGCAGCACGGTGACGGTGAGCGGGTCGCCGGTCGGGCCGGCCGACATCAGGTGGCGGGCCGAGCGGCGCAGCGGCGCGCCCAGCCGGTACAGCAGCGACGCGGTACGGCGGTGCAGCCGGTCGCGCTCGCCCGGGTCCATCCCGGCCAGCACGGCCTGCTGGATGCGCGGATGGGCGAAGCGGTCGGGCGGCGTGCCGGTGACCAGCCCGGCGCGGCGCAGCGTCTCCCCCGCCGCCCTGGCGGTGTCCTGGCCATGCCCGGCGATCATGGAGGCGACCTCCATGCCGTCCTCGGGCGCGACGATGGCCAGGCTGCGCAGCAGGTCGACGCCCGCGGCGTCCACGCCGGAGCCGCTGCCGGACAACCAGCCGAGCGCGGTCTCGGTCAGCGCCAGCGCGCCGATCTCCAGCACCCGGGGCAGCTCGGCGCGCACCGGGCGCACGCCGGACCGGCCGAGCCGCCCGGCCAGCTCCCGCAGCAGCAGCGGGTTGCCCTGGGTGAGCCGGTGGCAGGCGGCGGCGACCTCCTCGCCGATCTCGTCCCCGGTCTCCTTCCCGCCGCCGAGCACGGACTCCATGAGCCGGGCGGCGCATTGGGCGCACAGGGGCGCGGGCCGCAGCAGCCGCGTGTACGGCAGCGCCGCCAGGTCTCTGACCAGGTCGTCGGGGCCGCCGGAGTCGGCGGTGGTGTCGGCGGTGGTGAGGACCATCGCGATGGGCAGGCCGTCGAGCCGCCGGGCGATGTAGGAGCACCACTGGGAGGACTGCGGATCGGTGTGGTGCACGTCGTCGACGGCGATGATCAGCGGCCGGTCGCCCGTGAAGGACCGGGTGGCCCGGTAGAGGCCGTGCAGCAGGTCGGGGGTGACGGGATGGCCCCGGTCGAGGCCGCCGCCCAGGTCGGGCCCGACGACGGAGCTCCCGCCGGACGGCGGCGCGCGCCCGGCGGTCATGAGCGGTTCGAAGAGCTGGCGGACGACGCCGAACGGGTGGTCGTGCTCGGTGGGATGCCCCCGGGCCATCAGCAGCAGCGCCCCCACCTCGCCCCTGGCCGCCAGCGCGGCGTTGAGCAAGGTCGTCTTGCCCATGCCCCGGGACCCCTGGATCAGCAGGACGGAGGGACCGCCGGCACGGACCCTCGACAGCGCCTCCCGCATCGTGGCGGTCTCGACGTCACGGTGTAGCAGCGGCTGTCCCGAAGACATCGCCACTCCCCACAGTTCGGCCCCCCTGAAACTGTCCACCAGGATCATGCCGCCTCAGGCGGGCGGGCTGTCAATACCTAGGCGCACGAATCCGACTAATCCGGACTATTGGCACCAGGTTCAACAGCCGGCCCACGCCGGGGCGCATGCGCATTCCCGACGGACCAATACGTATTTTCCCCCGTCGTACCGATGAAATGCGTACGCCGGAATTACGTCTTTACACCGGATCCGGCCCGATGCGACTCTGCGATCAACCGATATGGACCCGATACGGGGAGGGCCATGGACCGCCCACGTCTCAAGGCGCACTTCACACCCCAGGTGATCGACGGGTCGAAGGTGTTTCTCCTGGCCGAGGGGCAGCACTACCTCGTCCAGTCGGCGGGGGCCGGGAAACTCCTTCCCTACCTGGACGGACGGCGTACCGTCGCGGAGATCGCGAGCGCGCTGAGCGACGAAGTGCCGCTGCCGCAGACGCTCATCGCCATTCGCAAATTCGCCGCATTCGGCCATCTCGCCAATGGCCGCCCGGATTGGCCGGACGGCACGCTGGCATTCTGGGACGCGCAGGGAATTGACCCGGTCCACGCCCACGACGCGCTCTCCCACGCCGAATTCACCGTCGTGGCCTGCGCGGGGGCCGACGCCGCGCCGCTGCTCCCGGTGCTGCGCGAGCACGGATTACGTATGCGTACGGCCGGTGTGGAGGAGGCGGCCGCCGAGCCCGGAGGGACGATGTCGGTCGTGGTGGCCGGCGACTACCTCGACCCGGCGCTCGACCGGCTCAACGCCGCCTACCTGGCCGCCGGGCACCCGTGGGCGCTGGTGAAGCCGGGCGGGATCACGCTCTGGGTCGGCCCGGTGCTCCAGCCGGGACGTACCGGCTGCTGGGCCTGCCTGGCGCAGCGGCTGGCCGGGAACCGGCAGGTCGAGCGGTACCTGGCGGGCAAGCGCGGCGGCGGGACGCCCTTCCACCCGGCGCGGGAGTCGGCGCCCGCCGGTCCGGCCGTGGCGGGCGGGCTGCTGGCCGTGGAGCTGGCGCGGATCGCCGCGGGGGCGGCCTCCTCGCGGCTGGAGGGCCGGATGACCACCGTCGACCTGCGCACGCTCGGCGTCATGGAGCACACCCTGGTCCGGCTGCCGCAGTGCCCGGCCTGCGGCGATCCCACGCTGATCAGCCAGCGCAGCCCCAAGGTCGCGCTGTCGGCGCGCAGCGCCCGGCACGTCACCGACGGCGGCTACCGCATCGAGCCGCCCGCGCGTACCTACGCCCGGCTGGAGAAGCACATCAGCCCGCTGATCGGCGCGGTCACCCGGCTGCACACCTTCGCCGAGCAGGACAACGGCGTCACCTACAGCTTCACCGCCGGCCACAACTTCGCCATGATCGGCGACAACATGGACCTGCTGCGGCGCAACCTGCGGGGGCAGAGCGGCGGCAAGGGCCGGACCGAGGTGCAGGCCAGGGTGAGCGCGCTGTGCGAGGCCATCGAGCGCTACTCGGGGGTCTGGCGCGGCGAGGAGCCGGTCACCGAGGCCGCCTACGCCGACCTCGACCCGGCGGTGGCCGTCCACCCGGAGTCGCTGCTGCACTTCTCCGACGCCCAGTACGCCGGCCGCGAGGAGTGGAACAAGGACCCCGCGCACCGGCTGCACCTGGTGCCCGAGCGGTTCCGTACGGACCTGCCGGTCGACTGGTCGCCCGCCTGGTCGCTGACCGAGGAACGAGAGCGGCTGGTGCCCTCCGGCTACGCCTGGTACGGCCACCCCGACCTGGAGCGCCACTTCTACTGCGTGGGCGACTCCAACGGCAACGCCTCGGGCAACTCGATCGAGGAGGCCGTCCTGCAGGGCTTCTGCGAGCTGGTCGAGCGCGACGCGGTGGCCCTGTGGTGGTACAACCGGGCCCGGCGGCCGGCCTTCGACCTGGACTCGCTGCGCGACCCGTACGTCGACACCGTGCGCGAGTTCTACCGCGGCATGGACCGCGACCTGTGGCTGCTGGACATCACGACCGACCTCGGCATCCCGGCGTTCGTCGGGGTCTCGCACCGGTTGGGGCACCCGGTGGAGGACGTCATCGTCGGGTTCGGCGCCCACCTCGACCCGCGGATCGCCGCCATCAGGACGCTGACCGAGGTCAACCAGTTCCTGCCCTCGGTGGAGCGGCGCGACGAGCACGGCGAGACGCTCTACCTGGACGACGACGTCGCCACGCTGGCCTGGTGGAAGGAGACCAAGCTGGCCGAGGAGCCGTGGCTGGTGCCCGACCGCGCCGCGCGTCCCCGCACCCTGGCCGACTACGCCCGCTCGGACGGCGGCGACCTGGCCGGCGACGTGCAGACCTGCGTGGCCAGGGCCGCCGCGGCCGGGATCGAGGTCATCGCGCTCGACCAGAGCCGCCCGGACCTGGAGCTCAGCGTGGTCCGGGTGATCGCGCCCGGCATGCGGCACTTCTGGCGGCGGCTCGGCCCCGGCCGGCTGTACGACGTGCCGGTCTCGCTCGGCTGGATCCCCGAGCCCCGCGCCGAGGACGAGCTCAACCCGACCAGCGTCTTCTTCTGACCGGTTCGCGAGGCCCCCGCGTGACGGAGAGGAGCGGGCCATGGACGAGACCAAGCTGCGGCTACGGCGGGACGCGGAGCTGACCGAGGCGGACGGGCAGGTGCGCATCTCCGCGCCGGCCGGCTCGCTCGGCCTGCGCGGGCTCGACGCCGGGACCACGGCCGCCCTGCGGATCCTGGCCGGCGGCGACGCGGGCGAGACCGCCCTGGCGGCGACGGTGGGCGAGGCCGGGCTGCTGCGCTGGAACCTGCTGGTACGCCGCCTGTCCAGAGCCGGCCTGCTGGAGTACGCCGCGGCGGGGGCCCGGCTGCGCCCGGTCGGCGCCGGGAGCGTGGAGCCCGCGCCCGCGCCGGCGGCGGACACGCCGATCAGGCTGTCGCGCTTCGCCGTCGTCACCGCCGGGGAGGGCGTGCTGACCGTGCGCTCCCCGCGCAGCCCGGCGGTGGTCGAGCTGTCGGCCGCCGCCTGCGGGCTGCTCGGCGCGCTGGCGTCCTGGACGACCCCGGCGGACCTGGCGGACGGCGGCCAGGAGGGGAACCAGGGGTGGGGGCAGGTGCTGCGGTTCCTGGCGGCGGCGGGCGTGCTGGCCACCGGCCCCGAGGACGACGACCTGCGCCAGGCCCAGTGGCACCCGCGCGACCTGTGGCTGCACGCCCACAGCCGCGGCCCGCGCTGGACCGGCCGCTACGGCGGCACGTACGCCTTCACCCCCCGCTTCGACCCGGTGCCCGCCGATCCCCCGCCGTTCACCGGCGAGCGGATCGAGCTGCCCCGCCCCGACCTGGAGCTGCTGGCCAAGACCGACCCCAGCCTGACCGACACGCTGGAACGCCGCCGCTCCCTGCGCGAGCACGACCCGGCCGCGCCCATCACGCTGACCCAGCTCGGCGAGCTGCTCTACCGGACGATGCGGCGGCGGGCCGTGTTCACCTCGCCGGACGGCCAGGAGCTGGCCGACCGGCCCTACCCCTCCGGCGGCTCGGTGCACGAGCTGGAGGTCTATCCGCTGATCGTGTCCTGCCAGGGGGCCGAGCCGGGGCTGTGGCACTACGACACCGCCGGGCACGCCCTGGAGCTGGTCTCGCCGCCCACGCCCGCCGTGCGGGCGCTGGTCGAGCGGGCCAGATCGGCGGCCCAGCTCAGCGGCGACCCGCAGGTGGTGCTGACCGTCACCGCCCGCTTCGGCCGGGTGATGTGGAAGTACGAGACGATCGGCTACTCGCTGGTCCTCAAGCACGTGGGCGTGCTCTACCAGACGCTCTACCTGGCCGGCACGGCCATGGACCTGGCCGTGTGCGCGCTGGGCGGCGGGGACGCCGCCGACTTCGCGCTGGCCAGCGGCCTGGACTACCTGACCGAGGGCAGCGTCGGCGAGCTGATCGTCGGCAGCCGGGGGTGATGGGCACATGACGGCACGACGGCCGGCCGACGGCCGCTTCCAGGGGACGGCGTGATGAAGTTCCGGTTCAAGGCGTTGCAGCGCATGCGGGAGCCCGACGAGCTGGACTCGCCGACGCTGCTGGCCTCCCCGCGCGGGTGGATCGCCACGTTCGTGGTGCTGATCATCGTGGTGGCCGCGGGGGTGTGGTTCTTCGCCGGGCGGCTGCCGGTCACGGTGCCCGCGGTGGGGCTGCTGACCCATCCCGGCGGCACGGCGCGACTGCAGAGCCCGTACGGCGGGACGGTGCGCTCGATGCTCGTCCAGCCGGCCGAGGCGGTGCGGCAGGGCCAGGCGGTGGCGGTCATCGCCGCCGACGGCGGGTCGGAGCAGGTGGTGCGCAGCCCGTTCAGCGGGCGGGTGGTCGCCGGCTCCGCCGTGCCGGGGCACGTGGTCAGGGAGGGCGAGGAGCTGCTGCTCATCGAGCGTACGGACGCGCCGGGCGACCGGCTGGTGGCGATGTTGTTCGTGCCGGTCGACCGGGCGATGGGCGTGGTGCCGGGCAAGCCGGTCGATCTGTCGGTCTCCTCGGCGCCGCCCGGCGCGTACGGGCTGCTGCGCGGCCGGGTCGCGTCGGTCAGCGCCTACCCCGTGATGACCGAGCAGGCCGCCGACCTGGTGGGCGGCGAGGACCCGGCGCGCGGCTACCTGCGGAACACGCCGTCCAGGCTGGTGATCGTGGACCTGGTGCGCGACGCCGGCACGCCGTCCGGCTACGCCTGGTCGACCAGGAAGGGGCCGCCGGTGGGCCTGCAGTCGCAGGTCTCCGTCAGCGGCGCGATCGGGCTGGGCAGCCAGACGCTGTTCGACCTGCTGCTCGGGCGCTGAGGTGGGCCGCGTGAACGCCCCCGCCGCCCGGCCGAAGGAGGGATGCGTGACCACGACCAGCGCCCCCGGGAGGGACGTGTGACCACCACCGGCGTCCCCGAGCAGGGGCATGCTGACCAGGCCCCCGGGCAGACCGGGAAGCCCGCCGCGCCCGCTCCCCCGGCCGCCCCCGTACGGCGGCGGCGGTGGAGGTGGCGGCGGCGCACGCCGACGGTGATCCAGATGGAGGCCGTGGAGTGCGGGGCCGCCTCGCTGGCGATGATCCTCGGCTACCACGGCAAGTTCGTGCCGCTGGAGGAGCTCCGCTCGGCCTGCGGCGTCTCCCGCGACGGCGCCAAGGCCTCCAGCGTGGTGGCCGCCGCCCGCCGCTACGGGCTGATCGCCAGGGGCTTCCAGATGGAGGCCGAGGACCTGCGCTCGCTGACCGAGCCGGCCATCGTGTTCTGGGCGTTCCAGCACTTCATGGTCCTGGAGGGGGTGCGCAGCCGGTTCGGCAGGAAGGCCGTCGCGGTCAACGACCCGGCGGGCGGCCCCCGGATGATCGACTGGGACGACTTCGACTCCGGCTTCACCGGCGTGGTCCTGACGTTCGAGCCGGGGCCGGACTTCCGGCCCGGCGGCCGGCCCACCCGGGTCGGGCAGGCCCTGCTGGCCCGGCGGATGCCGTCGGGCCGCGCGCTCCCGCTGGTGCTGCTGGCCAGCCTGCTGCTGGTCGTGCCGGGCATCATCGGGCCGGCGTTCAGCCGGGTGTTCATCGACCGGATCCTGACCGGGCGCGACCCGGGCTACCTGGTGCCGCTGCTGTTCGCGATGGGGGTCACCGCGGTCGTGGTGTTCGTGCTGACCTCGGTGCAGCGGCACTACCTGCTGCGGCTGGAGATCCGGCTCGGCCTGGTCAGCTCGGCCCGGTTCTTCCGCCATCTGCTGCGGCTGCCGGTGGAGTTCTTCCTCCAGCGCCGTCCGGCCGAGGTGGCCAAGCGGGTGCAGGCCAACGACGGCGTGGCCGAGATCCTCTCCCGGGATCTGGCCGTCACGCTGGTGAACCTCGTCCTGGTGCTGTTCTACGCGGCCGTGCTCATCCGCTACGACGTGCTGCTCGGGCTGGTCGGGGTGTCGATGGCGCTGCTGAACATCCTGGTCCTGCGCCAGGTGTCGCGGGCGCGGACGGACGCGGTGGCGGCGCTGCGGGCCGACCTGGGGAACCTGACCTCCACCACGTTCAACACGCTGCAGCTCGTGGAGACCGTCAAGGCGACGGGGGCCGAGCCGACGGCGTTCCAGCGCTGGGCCGGGTTCCTGGCCAAGGCGGTCACCGCCAAGCAGCGGCTGGGCGTGGCCACGGCGACGCTGACCGTCGTGCCGCCGCTGCTGGCCGGGATCAACAGCGGGCTGATCCTGCTGATCGGCGGGCTGCGGGTGGTGGACGGGGTGATCAGCGTCGGCATGCTGGTGGCGTTCCAGACGCTGCTCAACGCCCTGTCCAGGCCGGTCACCCAGCTCACCAACCTGGGCGGCCAGCTGCAGGACATCTCGGCCGACATCTGCCGCCTGTACGACGTCGAGAAGTACCCGATGGCCAGGACGTTCGAGCGGGCCGTCGCCGGCGGGGAGCAGGCCGACCCCGGCGGGCGCCTGGACGGGCGGCTGGAGTTCGCCGACGTGACCTTCGGCTACAACGCGCTCGCCGCTCCCGTCATCAGGAACCTGTCGTTCACCGTGGTGCCGGGCCGCCGGGTGGCGATCGTCGGCAACTCCGGGAGCGGCAAGTCCACCGCCGGCAAGCTGGCCGCCGGCCTGTACGCGCCGACCTCCGGCCAGGTGCTGCTGGACGACCGGCCGCGCGACGACCTGCCGCGGGCCGTCGTGGCCTCCTCCGTCGCCTACGTGGACCAGGACATCACCCTGTTCGAGGGCACCGTGCGCGACAACCTGACGTTGTGGAGCGACGACGTGCCCGACGAGGTGGCGGTCTCGGCGCTGCGCGACGCGGCGCTGTTCGACCTGATCGCGGCCCGGCCCGGCGGCCTCAACAGCCGGGTGCTGGAGGGCGGCAGGAACCTCAGCGGCGGCCAGCGGCAGCGGCTGGAGCTGGCGCGCGCCCTGTCGATCCAGCCCACGCTGCTGATCCTGGACGAGGCGACCAGCGCCCTGGACCCGGAGACCGAGCGGACCATCGCCGACAACCTGCGCCGTCGCGGCTGCGGCTGTCTGATCATCGCGCACCGGCTGTCCACCGTGCGCGACGCCGACGAGATCATCGTGCTCGACCGCGGCGAGGTGGTCGAACGCGGCAGGCACGCCGAGCTGCTGGCGCTCGACGGCCACTACGCCGAGCTGCTCAGGAGCTCGCGCAAGAACGGCGACGGCGGATGACGACACGGCAGATGACACGGAGGATGACGCAGTGCTGAAGGTGGCCGGTTTCTCCCCGTTCTTCACCGACGCCGCCACGCCGGTGGACTACTCGGCGGAGAACCTGTTCGTGGTGTCGGGCGTGCGCGAGGTGCTGCTGGTGGAGGAGGGCGCGGTCGACCTGTTCGCGGTGCGGCTGGAGGGCGGCCGTCCGGTCGGCCGGTGGCACTACCTGTGCCGGGTCCGGCAGGGCACGCTGCTGCCGGGCTCGCCCAAGGGGCCCAGGCACGGCATCGTGGGCCGTCCGGTGCTCGGCACCCGCGTGTCGCGTCTGCCGCTGGCCAGGCTGGGCGAGCTGTCGGGCACCAACCGGTCGGCGACGATGTCCACCGCCGAGTACGGGCTGGCCGTCCGGCAGTTCGTCCGCGGGCTGGAGGCGGGGATGATCGCGCTGGCCACCGCCCTGCGCGACGCGCTGCCGCCGCGCGAGTTCGTCCCGCTGCTGCCCGACGCGGTGACCGAACTGCCCGCCGGGCGCGCCGCCCGGTCGGTGGACGGCGTGCGGTGGATGACCGTCGAGGCGGGCGCGGTCGAGATGCCCGACGGGGTGGCCGGCGTGCTGACCGCGGGCGCCGAGCTGGCGGTGACCGAGCGGGACTGGCTGGTCGCCGACGCGCCCGCCCGGCTGCGCGCCCGTTCGACCTGGCAGTTGCTGGCCGACGAGACGATCTGGGCCCGCTGGGTCGAGCACGCCATCCGCTTCCTCTACACCGTGGACCGCCGGGTCGAGCGGCGGCGGGCGCAGGAGCTGGAGGCGTTGCGGCGGCGCAAGGAACGCGAGGCCGGCACGACCCGGGCGGCCCGCCGCGGCTTCGACACGCTGGTCCGCGACACCGAGGCCAAGGTGCGCCTGGCCGACGTCACCGCCGACCCGCCGGCGCTGGCGGCGGCCAGGCTGGTGGCCTCGCACGGCGGGTTCACCGTGACCGCGCCGCCGACCGGCCAGGCCCGGGGGGCCGATCCGCTGCAGGCCGTCGCGCTGGCCTCCGGGGTGCGCACGCGCTCGGTCCGGCTGGACGACGGCTGGTGGAAACACGACATCGGGCCCATGGTGGGCTACCGGTCCGACGACGGGACGCCGGTGGCCCTGCTGCCGATCGGCTCGCGGTACGTGGTGGCCCAGCCGGGCCACAGCCGGGTCACGCCGATCACCAAGGCGGTGGCCGCCACGCTGAGCGGCAAGGCCGAGGTGCTGTACCAGCCGCTGCCGCGCGAGGTGCGGACCGTGGCCGGGCTGCTGCGCTTCGGCCTGGCCCGCAACGGCCGCGACCTGTGGGTGCTGGCCTCCCTGGGCACGCTGGTGGCGGTCATCGGCCTGCTGGTGCCCGCGATGACCGGGCTGGTGCTGGGGACGTTCGTGCAGCGGGCCGAGCGCGACCTCATCGTGCAGGGCGCGGCGCTGGTGATCGGCGGCGCGCTGGTGGCGGGGGCGCTGTCGATCGTGCAGAACGTCGCGGCCCTGCGCGTCGAGGGCCGTTCGTCGGCCCGGGTGCAGGCGGGCGCGTGGACCCGGCTGCTGTCGCTGCCCGTCACGTTCTTCGGCCGGTACTCCACCGGCGAGCTGGGCACGACCGTGCTGGGCGTGAGCGCGGCGCAGGAGACGCTGTCGGGCGTGATGACGACGGCGACGCTCGGGCTGTTCGGCGGGCTGGCCAACCTGACGCTGGTGTACTTCTACGACGTCGGCCTGGCGCTGCTGGCGACCCTGCTGGTGCTGGCCGGCGTGCTGGTGTGCGCGGTCGCCGGCTTCTTCGAGGTGCGCCTGCAACGCCGCCTGTACGAGCAGGAGCAGCGGCTGTCCTCGCGGGTGTTCCAGCTGCTGTCGGCGGTGCCCAAGCTGCGCGTGGCGGCCGCGGAGGACCAGGCGTTCGGCGTGTGGACGCGCGACTTCATGGCCACCAGGACCACCTCGGCCGCGGCCCGGCGGCTGCAGAACGTGGTGACCACCTTCAACGCCGGGTTCCCGCTGGTCTGCTCGGTCGTGATCTTCGCCGTGGCCGCCGGGCCGCTGCGCGGGCAGCTCCCGATCAGCGCGTTCCTGGCCTTCTTCGCCGCGTTCAGCCTGCTCATCGCCTCGGTGTTGCAGTTCACCGGGGCGGCCATCACGGCCATGGGCGTCGTGCCGATGCTGGAGAAGCTGGCGCCGGTGCTGGAGGCCGAGCCGGAGGACCACGCGGGCAAGGCCGACCCCGGCGACCTGTCGGGCCGCGTCAGCCTGTCGCGGGTGTCCTTCCGCTACGGCGCGGACGGCCCCGCGGTGCTCACCGACATCGACCTGTCGATCGAGCCCGGCGAGTTCGTCGCGATCGTGGGCCCGACCGGCAGCGGGAAGTCCACGATCCTGCGCCTGCTGCTCGGCTTCGAGCAGCCCGACGTCGGCTCGGTCCTGTACGACGGCCAGGACCTGGGCGAGCTGGACCTCGGCGCGGTGCGCCGGCAGTGCGGCGTGGTGCTGCAGAACGGCGCGCTGCTGGCCGGCGACATCAGGCAGAACATCGTCGGCAGCACGAACCACACCATCGACGACGCCTGGGAGGCGGCGGCGATGGCCGGCATCGCCGACGACATCACGGCCATGCCGATGGGCATGCACACCGTCCTGTCGGAGGGCACGAACACGCTCTCCGGCGGTCAGCGGCAGCGCATCATGATCGCCAGGGCGCTGGTCTCGCGGCCCCGCATCGTCTTCTTCGACGAGGCGACCAGCGCCCTGGACAACCCCGCCCAGAACGTCATCGCCGAGAGCACCCGGCGGCTCAACGCCACGCGCGTGGTCATCGCCCACCGGCTGTCCACCGTCCGGGACGCCGACAAGATCCTGGTGCTCGACGGCGGGCGCATCGTCCAGCAGGGCACCTACGACGAGCTGCTCGCCGAGGAGCAGGGGCTGTTCGCGCGGCTGGCGCGGCGGCAGATGTGAGCGCACGGGAGGAGCCGTCATGGAGTTCGCGCTGCTGATCCACGGGCCGGAACGGGCCTGGGCCGAGCTGTCCGAACAGGACCGCGCCGCGCTGTTCGGCGCCTACCTCGACTTCGGGCGGGAGCTGCGGGAGGCCGGCGTCACGGTGCTGTTCGGCGCGCGGCTGGCCCGCCCGGACGCGGCGAAGGGGGAGCCGCGCGAGGACGGCCGTCCGGAGCTGGGCGGCATGTGGATCCTCGACCTGCCGTCGGAGGAGGCGGCGCTGGAGTGGGCCGGGCGCCTGCCGTCCGGGCCGGGCGACCGGGTCGAGTTACGGCGCTGCGACCGTGGAAGGATGTCACGATAGTGCCAACCGGGGCTCTGCCCGCGCCCCACCACGCCTTTGGGGCAGAACCCACAGGGAGGTAGACGACTCATGGACTTCGTGCTGCTGATCCACGGCGACGAGATGCTCTGGGACGCCTTCAGCGAGAGCGAGCGGGAGCGGATGGCCGAGGCGCACCGCCAGTTCGGCCGGGCGATGGCGATGGCGGGGGTCAAGGTCAAGTACGGCGCGGGGCTGACCAGGTCCAGGGAGGGCAAGCTGGTCAGGCCCGACGGGCCCGCCGTCGACGGGCCGTACGCGGTCGGGCGGGAGCAGATCGGCGGCATCTGGGTCATCGAGGTCCAGTCGGCCGAGGAGGCCGAGTCGTGGGCGCGCAAGATGCCCTACGCGCCCGGTGACATCGTCGAGGTGCGCCCCTGCGACCCGGCCTCCTGAAGGGCCGGGCCCCGGGCCGCCCTCAGTAGCGGGCTCTGCGGCTGAGCAGCACGCCCACGGCCAGGAACAGCAGGCCGGCGGCGCCGTACACGATGGCCAGCGAGGTCGCGGGCGGCTTCTCGCTGGCGTTCACGACGGCCAGCCCCAGGCCCACGATCGCGCTGATGTAGCTGAAGATCGCGATGAAGATCTTCCAGAACGGACTCATGACGTGCTTCCTTCCGATGGGTGCTGAGCCGGTCCGTACGGTGCGGTCCCGGCGACGACGAAGCCGAGCAGCATGACCCAGGCGTCCGGGTCGGCCAGGAAACGCCGCCAGCGGTCGGCGGCCAGGGCCAGCCCCGCCATCGGCAGCGCGCCCGAGGCGACGAGCGGCGCCAGGCGTTCGGGCCCCAGGTGCGGGGCGAAGGCCGCGGTGGGGTGGGTGTCGTTGGTGGTGGCGAACGGGCGCAGCACCACGTCGGCGAACCCGCCGCGGCGCAGCAGCCGGGTGAGCTTCCTGCCGATCTGCCGGTCGCCTCCGGCGCCGCGCTGGGCCTGCGCCATGGTGGCGTGCACGGAGGCCAGCTCCGGGTACATCGGGTCGGCCAGCCCCCACAACATGCTGTCCACCTCGACGACTGCGATCCGGCCGCCGGGACGCAGCACGCGCAGCGCCTCGGCCAGCATCGGCGCCGGATCGCCCACGTGCTGCAGTACGTACCGCAGCAGTACGCCGCCCACGCTGCCGGTACGCAACGGCAGCCGGGCGCCGTCGGCGGTGACCAGCGGCGCGCCGCAGCCGCCCGCGTTGCGCAGCAGGGCGGCGTCCACGTCGAGCGCGATGACCGGCAGCCCCGGCTCGGCGGCGCGCAGCCTGCGGGTGACCGCGCCGGACCCGGCGCCGAGCTCCAGCAGCGGGCCCTGGCCGGTCAGGCCGAGGTCGCGCATGATGCGCAGCTCCTCCTCGAAGGAGAGCGCCGCCTGGGCCTCCAGCCGGGCCAGCTCGCCCGCCACGCCTCCCCAGGTGGTGTTGGCGGCGTCGTAGGAGCCGGTCGAGGCCTGAGTACTCACCCGGGCGCTCACCGGGGCACTCACCGGGGCGCTCACCGGGGCCTCGGGGTCATCATCAGGCCGTGCCGGGGCCGCAGCGTGACCAGCGCCTCCGGCTCGACGGGGAAGCCCGGCACCAGCTCCATGCGCAGCCCGCGCAGGATCACCGCGAGCACGAGCGTGGCCTCGACCAGCGCGAAGTGCCGTCCGACGCAGATGCGCGGGCCGCCGCCGAAGGGCAGGTACTGGTGGCTGAGCAGCCGCGCGGCCCGGTCGGGGTCGAACCTCTCCGGCCGGTACGCATCCGGCTGCTCCCAGTACCTCGGGTCCCGGTGCAGCACCCACGGGCTGACGCACACCAGCGACCCGGCCGGTACGTCGTAGCCGTCCAGCACGTCGTCGGCCGTCCCGCGGCGCGAGATCAGCCAGACCGGCGGGTAGAGCCGCATGGCCTCCTGGACGGCCTGCCGGCAGCGCCGCAGCCTGGGCAGGTCGGCGGCCTTGGGCGAGCGGCCGGCCAGCACCTCGTCGATCTCGGCGTGCACCGCCTCGGCCGCCGCCGGGTTGCGGTCGAGCAGGTAGAGCGTCCAGGTCAGCGACTTGGCGGTGGTCTCGTGCCCGGCCATGACGATGGTCAGCACCTGGTCGCGCAGGTCGGCGTCGGACATCGCGTGCCCCTCGGCCAGCATCGCGCCGAGCAGGTCGTCGCCCGCGCCGCCGGCCCGGCGGGCGGCGATGATGAGCCTGGTGACCCGGTCGAGGAAGGCCCGCGCGCGCAGGAAGCCGGCGTGCCGGGCGGCCGTGTCGGCCGGGTCGGGGTCGTCGCTGGGCACGTAGTGGCCGATGAAGCGGTTGACCGCGTCCACGGCGCGGCCGAAGCCCTCGCCCGCGACGCCGATGTCGGTGCCCAGCATGGCCTTCACGATCACGGTGAGGGTGAGCGAGGTCAGGTCGTGGTCGACGCGTACGGGCCGGCCGCCGGCCCAGTGCGCCACCAGGTTCTCGGCCGCCTCCACGATGACCCGGTCGAACCGGCCCACCTCGGCGGGCCTGAACGCGGGCGCGCACATCCTGCGCTGGGCCGCCCACTCGGCGCCGTCGCTGGTCAGCAGGCCGTTGCCGAGCAGGGGGCGGAGCATGTCGTCGTCCGGCGTGCGTTCCTTGGTGTAGGCGGCGCCGTTCTCCTTCAGCACGTGCCTGGCCAGGTCGGGGCGATTCAGCATGTAGACCGGCTCGCCGTCGGCGTCGTGGCGGGTGACGTCGCCGAGGGCCGCCATGGCGGTGACGAACTCCAGCGGAGCGTCGCGCATGGCCCTCAGGCTCTGGGTTCCGGCGGGTCCCGGCGGCACCCGGGGGGATACGTACGTCCCGGACATGGGTTCTCCCGATGGCTTACGCAGACGAATATTCTCGATACGCATTTCCGGCCATCGAATACGTATATCGCTTCGTATTGTTCCGGTCGGCGTATTTGCAGAGTACCTTTTAAGCAGAGGGCTCTCAATACTTAATCCAGGGCCCCGGAAATTAAGTCTAGGCACTGCGAATTCGGCTGTGTAAGACTCCGTTCCGAGACGGCGCACCGCGCCGAAGGGGAAAAGCTCCAGGAGGACGCAATGGCCCTGAACCCCAGAGAGCGGACCGAATTCGTCAACGCCTACACGCGAGTCCTGATCACCGCGTGGTCGAGCGAGGAATTCTCGGCGAAGCTGGACAGCAACCCTCGTGAGGCGCTGGCCGAGGCCGGCCTCGAGGTTCCCGCGGGCGCCCAGATCAACCTCGTGCGCAATGTTCCCGACGGCCACCACGACACGAACCTCGACGTGCAGGTCTCGCTGTGGGAGCGCGGGCTGGAGACGGGGACGTTCGAGTTCCACATCCCCGAGACGCCGCAGATCGACATGGCCGAGCTGAGCGAGGGCGACCTCGACTCGATCGCGGCCGGCGACGTCAACTGCTGCTGCTGCCCCTGCTGCTGCTGCACCTGACGCCGGGAGCCACGCACGCCAAGAGGAGGTAGAGGAGATCATGTCCGACGACCAGGCGAACCCCATCCACGTACGGGGGCTGCGCAAGCAGTACGGTCCCGCTCTCATCCTGCAGGGTGTGGACCTGGACGTTCGTCCCGGAGAGGTGTTCGCCTTACTCGGGCCCAACGGCGCGGGCAAGACGACCACGGTCGAGATCCTCGAAGGCGTGCGCAGGCGTTCGGGCGGCGACGTGCGAGTCCTCGGCCGTGACCCGGCCGAGGACGCCCCGCAGTGGCGGGCGCGGCTCGGCATCGTGCCGCAGACGACGGGCGCCTACGCGGACCTGACCGTCCGCGAGGTCGTCGAGCACTTCGCCGCCTTCTACCCCGCGCCGCTGCCCGCGGCGCAGGTGATCGACATGGTGGGCCTCGGCGCCAAGGAGCGCAAGCAGGCCCAGACGCTCTCGGGCGGCCAGCTGCGCCGCCTGGACGTGGCCGTCGGCGTCGTCGGCGACCCCGACCTGATCTTCCTCGACGAGCCGACCACCGGGCTGGACCCGGAGGCCCGGATGGAGGCGTGGGACCTGGTCCGCTTCTTCGCCGACCAGGGCAAGACGACCGTGCTGACCACCCACTACCTGGACGAGGTGGAGGCGCTGGCGCAGCGCGCGGCCGTGATCGTGGCCGGCCGGATCGTCGAGACCGGGCCGGTGAGCGAGCTGGGCGGACGGCGCGACACGCCCGCCGCGGTGAGCTTCACCCTCACCCCCGAGCTGAGCGCGGCCGACCTGCCGGACCTGCCCGCGGGCACCGCGCTCGACCCGTCCTGCACGCCCGGCGTGCCCGGCGGCACGCTCACGCTGCTCACCCACACGCCCACGCGGGCCCTGGCCGCGCTGCTGCCCTGGGCCGCCCGCGCGGGCGCCGACGAGCTGCCCGACCTGCGCGTCCACCGGCCCACGCTGGAGGACGTCTACCTCAAGCTGATCCGCGAGAACCAGGGGGCCCAGGCATGACCAGCTCGAACGCGATCGTGGCCGAGCAGGGCCGTCCCGTGCGCGCATCAGGCGGCGGGTCGGGGCTGTGGCGGGCGTCGGCGGCCCGTTCGTCGGTGGAGCTGAAGTCGTTCTTCCGCAACCGGCAGTCGTTGTTCTTCACGCTGCTGCTGCCGATCGTGCTGCTGCTGGTGCTCGGCTCGATCTTCTCCGGCACGGTCCCCGGCACGCACACCGACTTCAAGCAGATGTTCGTGGCCGGGATCATCGCCTGCGGCATCATGAGCGTCAGCTTCAACGGCCTGGCCATCAACATCGCGATCGAGCGGGACAACGGCATGATCCGCCGCCTGGCCTCCTCGCCGATGCCGAAGACGGCGTACTTCGTCGGCAAGATCGTCCGGGTGGTGGTGACCGGGGTGCTGGAGGCGGCGATCCTGCTGGGCGTCGGCGTCGCGCTGTTCCGCCTGCCGTTGCCGCCGGACGCCGGACACTGGCTGACCTTCGCCTGGGTGCTGCTGCTCGGGGCGACGTCCTGCTCGCTGCTGGCGGTGGCCTTCAGCGCGATCATCCCCAACGCCCGCTCGGCCGCGGCGATCGTCACGCTGCCGTTCCTGGTGCTGCAGTTCATCTCCGGGGTGTTCTTCCCCTACAGCGAGCTGCCGGCGTGGATGCAGAGCCTGGCGGCGTTCTTCCCGCTGAAGTGGATGACGCAGGGCCTGCGCTCGGTGTTCCTGCCGGCCGACTTCGCGGTGGTGGAGCCCGCCGGCGCGTGGGAGCTGGGCAGGACCGCCGCGGTGCTGGGCGGCTGGTGCCTGGCGGCGCTGCTGCTGAGTCTGCTGACCTTCCGCTGGCGCGGCGCCAACGTCCGCTGACCGGGGAAGGGGCTCAGATGGCGAGGGTGAAGCCGGTCAGCCTCCTGGGCACCAGGCCCGGCGCCCAGGCGGGCGGCTTCCCCGTGCGCCGCAGCCCGGGATACCGCTCCAGCAGCCCGCTCAGCAGCAGCCCGCCGGCCTGCCTGACCAGCGGCGCGCCCAGGCAGAGATGGGTGCCCGCGCCGAAGGCCAGATGGGGGTTGGGCGACCGGGTGACCAGCAGCTCGTCGGGCCGGTCGAACACCGCCGGATCGCGGTTGGCCGCCCCGACCAGGGCCAGCACCCTCGCCCCCGCCGGGATCAGGCCGCCGTCCAGCGGGACCGCCTCGGTGGTCACCCGGGCGGTGAACGGGATCGGCGACTCCAGCCGCAGCAGCTCGTCGACGGCCGCCTCGGCCACCTGCGGGCCGCCGTCCCTGATCAGGCCGGCGGCCTCGTCGCGCGGCAGCAGCCAGTGGAGGGCGTTGCCCACCATCTCGGCCAGCGGCTTCCATCCGCCGACGACCGTGAGCGCGGCGATGCCGAGCATCTCGGCCCTGGTCAGCCGGTCGTCGGCGGCCAGCCGCCCGAACGGCGAGCCGCCCGGCCCGTTCCCAGCGGCGGCTTCGGCGGCTTGGGCGGCGGCGTCGGCGCGCTCGCCGAGGAAGCGGGTGAGCTCGCCCATCGCGGCCCGCCCGGCCGCGGCGGCCTGCGGCCCGGCCAGCGGGTCGAGGTTGACCGACACGCGGGCGGCCAGCCCGGCGAAGGCCGGCACGTCGGCGGCCGGCAGGCCGAACAGCCTGGCCAGCACGCCGGTGGCCAGCGGCTCGCCGAGGTCGGCGGTGGCCTCGATCTCCGCCCGGCCGGCCAGCCCGTCGAGCACCGCGCCGATGCCGGCCTCGATGTCGCCGGCGATGCCGCGGATCGCGGCCGGGCCCATCAGCAGCGCGCCGGGCGAGCGCAGGCGCTGGTGCTCGGGGGGATCGGTGGTCAGCATCGACGGCGGCAGCTCGTCGTCCCTGACCCGCTCCCGCTGCCCGAGCGCGGCCGAGAAGCGCGGGTCGCGCAGCGCGAGCGCGCAGTCGGCGTGCGCGGTCAGCAGCCACATGCGCGAGGTGACGTCGAAGTGCACGGGATCGTGCTCGCGCAGCCAGCGGTACGCCGGATACGGGTCGAGCCGCCCGCGAGGAGAGAACGGGTGCGGCAGGTGGCCGGGCAGCGTGCGGGGTGCCGTCATGGCGTCTCCTCGTGATCAGGCCGAGGACAAACTACTACAGAGGATGTGCCGGTGGCAGAGCTTGACGTCGTCGTGATCGGCGCCGGGGTGAGCGGGCTGGCGGCGGCCGCGCGGCTGGCCGCCGCCGGGCTGGCGGTCACGGTGCTGGAGGCCAGGGAGCGGGTGGGCGGCCGGATCCGCACCCACCGGCCGACCCTGCTGGAGCTGGGCGCGCAGGTCATCCACGGCGACCGCAACCCGATCGCGGCGCTGCCCGGCCTGGAGGCGCCCGTGCCGGTGCCGCGGCGCGCGGCCCGGGTGCTGCTGCCCGGCGGGCCGCGCCCGCTGACCGCGCTGCGGCCCACGCCGCCGCTGCTGGAGGAGCGGCTGACGTCCGGCGCGGCCCGGGAGCCGCTGCGCCGCCTGGCGGGGGCGAGCCCCTGGGACGTGCCGGTCGCGACGTGGCTCAAGGAGGAGACGGCGCAGTGCCCGCAGGCCCTGGAGCCGGCGGCGGAGTGGTTCAGGCAGAACTGGGCGGCCGAGCCGGAGGCGCTGAGCGCGCCCGCGCTGGCCGCGCTGCGCCGGGCCGACCGGTCCGGGCGGGGCGAGTTCGCGCTGCCCGGCGGTTTCGACCGGCTGCCCGCGCGGCTGGCCGAGGGGTTGCGGGTGCGGCTCGGCGACGCGGTCGTCCGCCTGGCCTGGACGCCGGGCCGGGTGCGGGCGCTGACCGCCGCGGGACGCGTGGAGAGCGCCGCCGCCGCCGTGGTGACCGTGCCGCCGCCGGTGGTCGCCGAGGGACGGCTCGTGCTGGACGACCTGCCGGTGCGCAAGCAGGCGGCGGCCTACGAGCTGCGGCCCGGCGACGCCTGGTGCGGGCTGGCCGCCTATCCCGTGGCCGCCCCCGAGTCCCTCGTGGTCTTCGACGCCGGCGGCCGTCTGGGGTTCGTCAGCACGACCGCCGGGCGGCCCGAGGTGCTGGTGACGGCCAAGGGCCGGGCCGCGGCGGCGGCCCGGAGCGCGTGGGCCGAGCCGGGCGGCCTGGCCGCGCTGCTGGCCCGCGCCCTGCCGTGGACGCGGGGGCTGAACCCGGAGGTGGTGGTGTCCGACTGGGGCGCCGACCCGTGGGCGGGCGGCGCGTACACCTACCCGGGCGTGGGGACGTTGTGGGCGTCCCCGGCCTGGGCCGAGCCGCTGGGCGGGACGGTCTTCTTCGCCGGGGAGGCCACCGTCGGCCTGTCCGGCCCGCCCATGGCGCACATGGCGATGGCCAGCGGGGAGCGCGCGGCCACAGAGGTGATTGGGGCGCTGGAGAGATGACGGCCGGAAACGGGGAGCTCCACGGCGGGTGGTTCCTGCTCGCCCTCGACGACGAGATCGGCCCGGGGCTCACCCCGCTGCGGCTGGGCGGCGCGCGCCTGATGGCGGTGCGCGACGGCGAGCGGATCCGGGTGTTCGAGGCCACGTGCCCCCACCGGGGCGCCCATCTGGCCTACGGCGGCAAGCTGGACGGCGACTGCGTGATCTGCCCCTTCCACGGCAAGCGCGTCTCGCTGGGCGGGTCCGGCCGCCGCTGGTCGGTGGGCGAGCTGCGGACGCTGCGGGCCGGGGCGGCGCTGTTCGCCCGGCTGTCCGGCGACCCCGGCGACGACCGCGGCTTCGAGCAGGCGATCAAGCAGGCTGCCGAGGACCTGGTGATCGTGGCGGCGGTGAACCAGCCGGTGACGGTGCCGGCGGAGTACGTCGTCGAGAACGCCTTCGACGCCCAGCATTTCAGCACCGTCCACCTGGTGCCCTCGGTGCGCGGCATGCGGGTCAGCATGGGCGGGCACGACGAGCTGGTCATCGAGGGCGAGTTCCGCACCAAGGCGCCGCCGTGGGAGCGGGAGCGGCGGCTCGACTTCGCCTCCCGGTTCGTGGCCCGCGCCTACAGCCCGCACCTCGTGGTGACCGAGCTGGGCACGGAGTCGGCGCCGTACACGATCGTCACCGGCGCGGTGCCGGACGGGACGGGCTGCGTGGGACGGGTGGCCATCGGCGTGCGGCCGGACCAGCGGGACTCGCTGCCGGCGCTCGTGCACGGCGCCCGCTACGCCTTCGACCAGGACCGCGTCGTCTGGGACCACCTGGACACCGGCGCCCCGCAGCGGCTGGACGCCGGCGACACCCCGGTCATCGCCTTCCGCCGCTTCTGCCAGGGCTTCGCCCCCGTCCCCGCCTCCGCCTCCGCCTCCGCCGGAGCGTCCTCATGAGCCTGTACGTGCGCTCGACCGGCGAGGGCCGGGCCGTGTTGTGGATCCACGGCTACACGATGGACGCCTCGGTCTGGGAGCCGCTGTGGAACCTGCTGCCCGGCTGGCGGCACGTCGGCGTGGACCTGCCGGGACACGGGCGGTCCGGGCCGCTGCGGCCGGGCACGTCGCTGCCCGCGCTGGCGGCCGAGCTGGCCGGGCTGGCCAGGGCGGAGTCGGCCACGCTGGTGGTGGCCGAGTCGATCGGCTCGATGATCGCGCTGCAGCTGGCCGTCGACCATCCCGATGACGTGCGCGGGCTGATCGTCGGCTCCCCGACCATCGCCGGCGCGCCTCCCGAGCCGGGCACCGCCGAGCGTTACCGGGCGCTGGCCGGGCTGGCCCGGATGGGCGCGGACGGCGAGCAGCTCGCCGACCTGTGGATGTCCTCGCCGCCGGACATCTTCCGCGGCACCGAGGACCATCCCGAGCTGCGGGCCAGTCTGCGGGCGATCGTGGCCCGGCACTCGTGGCGGGAGCTGCGCGACGGCGCGATGCACGGGCTGAGCAGGCACGTCCACACGGTGGAGGACCTGCGCGGCATCCGGGCGCGCACGCTGGTCGTCGTGGGCGACCGGGACATGCCGACGTTCCGGGCCGGCGCGGCGCTGCTGCGCGAGTCGGTCCCCCGGTGCCGCACGGTCACCGTCCCCGGCGCTGGGCACCTGTGCCTGATCGAGCGGCCCGAGGTCGTGGCGCCGCTCGTCGCCGCGCACCTGCGGCTGTCGGCCCTGGACGCGCACGAAGGCGACGATGTGGACAAGGAGGCCGGGCGTGCCGATTCACGAGCACTATGAGCCGGGCGAGCCGTGCTGGGTGGACTACGGGACGCTCGACCCGGCCGGCGCGCGGGCCTTCTACGGGGAGCTGTTCGGCTGGACCTTCCGCGAGGAGGGCGGCTACTCCTTCGTCGAGCTCGGCGGCCAGGTCGTGGCCGGTTTCGGCCGGGTGCCGCCGGGCCTGCCCGCCTCCTGGAACACCTACCTGGCGGCCCCGGACGCGGACGCCGTGGCCGTACGGGTGAAGGAGCTGGGCGGCGGCGTCGTCTTCGGCCCGATGGCGGCCGGCCAGGACGGGCGCGTGCTGTTCGCGACCGACCCGGCGGGGGCGGCCGTCGGCTTCTGGGAGGGGCACCGGCCGGCCGGGATCGTGCTGGCCGGCGAGCCGGGCACGTGGTGCGCCCACGAGCTGTGGTCGGCCGGGGCCGGGTTCTACCGGGACCTGCTCGGCGTCGCGCCCGAGGTCCGCGAGGGGACGGGGGCGCGGCCGCAGTGGATGACGTTCTTCGCGACCGCCGACCGCGCCGCGACCGCCGCGGCGGCGGCCCGGCTGGGCGCCACGACCGCCCCCGGGCATCCCCGGGCGACGATCGTGCGCGACCCGTGGGGGGCCCTATTCGCGCTGACGTGACCGGCCGGACAGCACGAAGAACAGGGCCACGAGGACGGCGCCGGCGATGACGACCACCGAGCCGACCGTCTTGCCGATCAGGAAGGCCACGACCACCGCGGCGGCGTAGACCAGGGGAACGACCAGCCGGAGGTTCAATCCCATGCGCGCTCCTTGAAGAAAGACGGAACGGAACTCAGACGCATCATCGAACAGGCCGGGCCGGCGGTCCAGAATAACGCCGGAATATACGTATCGGCCTACGTATTGGGCCCCGCACGCCGGGCCCGTCACTGCGTAATACGTATCGATTATCGGAAGGGCTCGCGATGACCAAGGTATTAGTGATCGGCGGCGGCCCGGCGGGCTCGATCGCCGCGACGCTGCTGGCCCGCAACGGAATGGACGTCCGGCTCCTGGAACGCGAACGTTTCCCGCGTTACCACATCGGCGAGTCCGTCTCGCCGTCCTGCCGGACGATCATCGACTACGCCGGGGCGCACGAGAAGATCGAGGAGCGCGGCTATCCCGTCAAGGAGGGCCTGCTGCTGCGCTGGGGCGCCGAGCGCGACTGGACGGTGAACTGGGCGGCCACCTTCGGCCCGGAGGTGCGCTCCTGGCAGGTGGACCGGGACGACTTCGACCAGGTGCTGCTGGACCACGCCGCCTCCCAGGGCGTCGAGGTGATCCAGCGGGCCAGGGTCAGGCGGGTGCTGTTCGAGGACGGCCGCGCCCGCGCCGCCGATTGGGACCGCGGCCTGGAGCGCTTCGATCATTTGGTCGACGCCTCCGGACGCGCCGGGGTACTGTCGGCGCAGCACTTCCGTGACCGACGCCCGCACGACGTCTTCAGGAACGTCGCCATCTGGGGCTACTACCAGGGCGGCGAACTCCTTCCCGACACGCCGGGCGGCGGCATCAACGTGATCTCCTCACCGGAAGGGTGGTACTGGGTGATCCCGCTGCGCGGCGAGGTGTTCAGCGTCGGCTTCGTCACCCACCAGACCCGCTTCCTGGAGCGGCGCGCCCACTACCGGTCGCCGGAGGAGATGTTCCACGCGGTGGTGGCCGAGTCGCCGACCGTGGCGGGGCTGATCGGCAGGTTCACCGGCCCGGTGCGCGTCGAGCAGGACTTCTCGTACGTGGCCGACTCCTTCTGCGGCCCCGGCTACCGCATCGCCGGCGACGCCGCCTGCTTCCTCGACCCGCTGCTGTCGACCGGCGTGCACCTGGCCATGTACAGCGCCCTGCTGGCCGCGGCCTCGATCACGGCCACCGAACGCGGCGAGGTGAGCGAGCAGGAGGCCCTGGGCTTCTACGAGTCCCTGTACCGCAACGCCTACCAGCGGCTGCTGACCATGGTCTCCTCGGTCTACCGGCAGTACCGCGGCCGGGCCAGCTACTTCTGGCTGGCCCAGCACCTGATCAGGGGCGGGGCGTCCGACCACGCGTTCGCCGCGATCACGGCCGGGCTGTCCGACCTGACCGACGCCACCACCGCCGGCGGCACCGCGCCGATGAGCGAGCTGGTGACCGCCGCCCACGACGCGGGGCTGCGCGCCCTGCGCAACGTCACGCCCGCCGGCAGCACCCTGGCCCCCATGCGCATGGACGCCAACGACCTGTACGACGCCGCCACCGGCCTCTACCTGACCGCTCACCCCCGGCTCGGCATCAGCCGCTCACTGACGAGGACGCCTTGATGAAGTCACTGGTCCGCCTGCTCCTGCCGCTCGCCTTACTGGCGGCCCTGCTCTCCCCCGCCCCGGCGACGGCTGCCCGGACGCCCGCCCCGGCCGCGGGCGGGCAGGCGTTCGCCGGGCAGGCGGAGGCCATGCGGCGGCTGTCGTTCATGATCGGCACGTGGGCGGGGGCGGGCTGGACCGTCACGCCCTCCGGCACCCGGCAGGAGTTCCTGCAGACCGAGCGGGTGCGCTGGCAGGCGGGCGACCTGGTGATCTCGGTCGAGGGGCAGGGCCGCGACAAGGCGGACCCGCGCACGATCGTGGACAGCGCCCTGGCGGTGATCAACTACTCCGAGGCGACCGGCCAGTACCGCTGGGAGGCGTTCTCGCGCGGCTACGTCACCACGGTGGTGCCGGTGGTCGGCGACGACACCTTCGAGTGGAGCCTCCAGACGCCCGCCTACACCAGCCGCTACACGCTGACGTTCACCGGCACCACCTGGCACGAGATCGGCGAGACCACCGTGGACGGCGGCCAGACCTGGCACCAGAACTTCCAGATGGACCTGCGCCGGCTCTACTGACCCCTGCGCACACTTGTACAAATGTAACACTGTGCGAAAATTTGGTAGCAATACGTGCATAGTCCCAGGTCGGCCGGGTACCGCGACTCCATAGGCTCCTCGTCCTGGAGGAAACCGTGGACATCAATATTGGCCAAGGCCTGACGGACGCCTGGCGACAGGTCGCGACGTTCGTGCCCAGGCTGGTCGCGTTCCTGGTGATCCTGATCATCGGGTGGATCGTGGCGAAGGCGCTGCAGAAGCTCGTGGACAAGATCCTGGACCGCGTCGGGTTCGAACGGGCGGTACACCGCAGCGGCGTGCAGCGCTGGCTCGAAAGCAGCCGGTACGACGCCAGCGGGCTGCTCGCCAAGCTCGTCTACTACGCGATCCTGCTGATCACCCTGCAGATCGCCTTCAGCGTCTTCGGGCCCAACCCGATCTCGGCGCTGCTCAACGGGGTGGTGGGCTGGCTGCCCAAGGCCGTGGTCGCCATCGTGATCATCGTGATCGCCGGGGCGATCGCCCGGGCCGTCCGGGACCTCGTCGACGGCGCGCTCGGCGGGCTGTCCTACGGACGCTGGCTCGGCATCGCGGCGGCCGTCTTCATCTGGGCGCTGGGCATCATCGCCGCGCTCAACCAGATCGGCGTCGCCACGACCGTCACGACCCCGGTGCTCATCACCGTGCTCGCCACCATCGGCGCGATCATCGCCATCGGCCTCGGCGGCGGGCTCGTCCGTCCGATGCAGCAGCGCTGGGAGCGCTGGATCGGCCGGATCGAGGCGGAGGCGCCGCAGGCCAGGGCGCACGCCGAGGCGTACCAGCGGGGGCGTGAGGACGCCCGCTCGATGGCCCGGCCCGCCGAACCGGCCCGCACCACACCCGGCGCGCCCGGCACGACCGGCCCGACCGGCCCGACCATGGGCCCGACCGGCGGGGCGACCCGCGCGGACCTCCCGCCGGAGAGCTGAGCTCCGTGTGGCCGGGACAAGCGCCCGGCCACGCGGACCCCTCACGGACGGCCGGCCAGCGGGCGTGAGCCTCGCGGGCCGGCCGGGAGCGGGGTCCGATGCCCAGGTGGTGGCCGTCTGAGCGCGGGACGTCCGGCGCGGGGTCAGGCGGGTTCGGCGAGGAAGCCCTGTTCGCGGGCGAGCCAGCAGACCGCCGTCAGCCGCAGCGCGGGCGCGTCGTGGTCGCCGCTGAAGATCCAGCCGCGGTGGCGCAGCTCGTCGAGGAAGCCCAGCAGATAGTCGCCGAGGGTCTCGCGGTCGAGCGGGATCGCGTCACGCAGCAGCGCCGCGTGCTGATCCACGGCCGCGACCAGCGCCGGCTCGCACTCCATCCTGGCGAGCTGGGCATGGCCCAGCGTGTCCATCAACCACCGCAGGGGCGCATGCGCCCAGCCCTCCTCGAAAACCACGCGCCAACTTTAAGGCATCGCCCGAGGTCAGCCCGCCTGGGGGGCGGGTGCCGTGTGCGGTCAGTCGTGCGGTCGGTCGAAGGGCAGTCCGACGTAGTTCTCCGCCAGCGTGGTCGCCGCCGCCTCCGAGGAGGTGACGTAGTCCAGGTAGGAGGTCTGGAGCCGCCGCCCGTACGGGTCGTCCTCGTCGAAGGTGTGCAGCAGCGTCGTCATCCACCAGGAGAAGTGCTGCGCCCGCCACACCCGCTTCAGGCACGCCGCCGAGTAGCCGTCGAGCCGTTCCGGCGAGCCGTGCTCGAAGAACGCCGCCAGCGCCTCGGTCAGCACCCGGACGTCGGCCACGGCCAGGTTCAGCCCCTTGGCGCCGGTCGGCGGCACGATGTGGGCGGCGTCCCCGGCCAGGTAGAGCCGCCCGTACTGCATGGGCTCGGCGACGAAGGAGCGCATCGGCGTGACGCCCTTCTCGATGATCTCGCCCGTGGTCAGCTCGAAGCCCGGGACGGTCTCCAGGCGGGCCTTCAGCTCGGCCCAGACGCGCTCGTCGGGCCACTGCGCCACGTCGGCGTCGGCCGGGACCTGGAGGTAGAAGCGGCTGACCGTGGGCGAGCGCATGCTGTGCAGCGCGAAGCCGCGCTCGGTCCTGGCGTAGATCAGCTCCTCCGACGACGGCGCCACCTCGGCCAGGACGCCGAGCCAGGCGAAGGGGTACTCCCGCTCGAAGACCTCCAGGACCCCGTCCGGGACGCTCGGCCGCGAGACGCCGTGGAAGCCGTCGCACCCGGCGATCACGTCGCAGTCGAGCCGCTCGCCGCCGAAGGTGAGGTACGGCTCGGACTCCGGCGAGTGCACCTCGACGTCCTCGACCTCGAACCGCAGGTCGCCGCCCGCCGCCAGCCGGGCCGCGATCAGGTCCTTGACGACCTCCTGCTGGCCGTAGACGGTGATGGCCCGGCCGGGGACGAGCTTGTCGAAGGCGATGCGGTGGCCCGCGCCGCCGTACCGCAGCTCGATGCCGTGGTGCGGCAGGCCCTCGCGCAGCAGGCGCGCGCCGACGCCCGCCTCGACGAGCGTGTCCACCGTGCCCTGCTCCAGGACGCCCGCGCGGACCCGCCGCTCGACGTAGGCGCGGCTGCGCTTCTCCAGCACCACCGAGGAGATGCCGCGCAGGTGGAGCAGATGAGACAGCAGCAGGCCAGCGGGGCCCGCGCCGATGATCCCGACCTGAGTTCGCATGAGGGAAGTCTGCTGCCTGCCTGCCCCCGGAGCCGAGTAGCCTCTTCCACTGAGTGGAAGATGCGCGCAGGAGTGTGGTCATGTCCGGAGGAGCCCTGCGTCCGGGGCAGACGGTGACGTCCAAGGTGCTGGCCATCCTGGGGGCGTTCGACGCGGCCCATCCGCAGCTCACGCTGACCGACCTGGCCAGGCGGAGCGGGGTGCCGCTGAGCACGGCCCACCGGCTGGTGGCCGAGCTGGAGGAGTGGCAGGCGCTCAGCCGCTCCCCCGACGGGCGGCTGCGGGTGGGGCTGCGGCTGTGGGAGCTCGGCCAGCTCGCGCCCGGCAGCCTCCAGGGCCGCGCGCACCCCTGGCTCCAGGAGCTGTTCGCCACCACCGGCGAGAACGTGCACCTCGCCGTCCGCGACGGCCTGGAGGTCCTGTACGTGGACAAGGTGTACGGCAGGCGGGCCGTGCCCATCGTCTCGCGCACGGGCGGGCGGCTGCCGATGCACCCGACCGGGGTGGGCAAGGCGCTGCTGGCCTTCGAGCCGGAGTGGTTCGTGCAGGCGTACCTGGCCCGCGCGCTCGAACGGCCCACGCCGCACACCGTCACCGAGCCGGGCCGGCTGGCCAGGGAGCTGGCGGCGGTGCGGGCGCAGGGCTACGCGCTGACGCACGAGGAGATGACGCTCGGCTCGTGCTCGGCGGCGGCGCCGGTCGTCGTGGACGGGCGGGCGGTGGCCGCCGTGGGGATCGTGCTGGCCTCGCGGCGCGCCCGCGAGCTGCCCCGGCTGGTGGACCCGCTGCTGGAGACCGCCGCCCGGATCGCCGCCGCCTGCCGGGCCCCCTGACCGGCCGCCGGACGGCGCTCAGTCGGTGAACCTCTGGATGCGGTCCTTGAACAGGGTGGTCGCGATGGCCGCCTTGTGCGGCTGCCCCTTCAGGAACGCCTGGGCGAAGCTCTTGGCCTGGTCGTAGGAGACCTTGCCGGGCATCGGCGGCTCGTTCGGGTTGACGTCCACGTCCACCAGGGCGGGGCCGTCGTGGGCGAGCGCCTGCCTGATCGCCGCGGCCACGTCCCCGGATTTGGTGACCTTGGCGCCGAACCCGCCGCACGCCCTGGCCCAGACCGAGTAGTCGGCCTCCGGCTGGGCGAAGCGCACGCCGTGCTCGGGGTAGCCGAGGACCATCTGCTCCCACAGGATCTGGCCGAGCGAGTTGTTGTTGTTGATGACGACCTTGACCGGCAGCCGGTGCTGGGCGGCGGTCAGGAACTCGGCCATCAGCATCGCGAAGCCGCCGTCGCCGACGTAGGCGATGACCTGCCGGCCGGGGAAGGCGTGCTGCATGGCGATGGCGTACGGCAGGCCGGGCGCCATCGTGGCCAGCGTGCCCGACAGGTAGAACTCGCGCCCGCCGCGGATCGTCCAGTGGCGGGCGGCCCAGGTGGCGATCGTGCCGCTGTCGCAGGTCAGGATGGCGTCGTCGGCGGCCAGGTCGTCCAGGACGGACATGGCGTACTGGGGGGCGATCGGGTCCCTGTCGGGGTTCTCCAGGCTGTCCATGTCGGAGCGCCACTTGGCCATGAGCTTCTGGTACTTGGCCAGGTGTCCGTCGCCGCCGCGCCGGGTGAGCAGCGGCAGCAGCTCGCGCAGGCCCTCCTTGGCGTCGCACACCACGGGCACGTCGGTCGGCACCCGCGCCCCGGCCCTGGTGGGCTCGGCCTCGAACTGCACCACCCGCGCCTTGCCCGGCTCGGGGAGGAACTTCGTGTAGGGGAAGTTCGTGCCGATCATGAACAGGACGTCGGCCTCGTCCATCAGCTCCTCGCTCGGCTTGGTGCCGAGCAGCCCGATCCCGCCCGTCGTGTACGGCGAGTCGTCCGGGACGACCGCCTTGCCGGGCAGCGTCTTGACCACCGGCGCGCCCAGCGCCTCGGCCACGGCCAGCACCTCCTGCCGGGCGTGCAGCGCGCCCTGCCCGGCCAGGATGGCGGGCCGTTCGGCGGCGTTGAGCACCTCGGCGGCGCGCGCCAGGTCCTCCCGGCGCGGCAGCCCCGAGGGCCGCAGGTAGATCGGCGCGGTCTCCGGCGCGCGCACCGGCGCGACCGTCCGGTACGGGTCCTCCCCCGCGTCGGCCACCTGGATGTCGTTGGGCAGCGTGAGGTGGGCGACGCCGCGCCGCGCGTACGCCGTCCGGACGGCCAGGTCCACCAGCGAGGGCAGCTGGGCCGGGTTGGTGATCATCATGTTGTACTCGGCCACGTCGGCGAACAGCTTGTCGAGGTGGACCTCCTGCTGGTAGCCGGTGCCGAGCACGGCGGTCTCCTGCATGCCGGTGATGGCCAGCACGGGGACGTGGTCGAGCTTGGCGTCGTAGAGGCCGTTGAGCAGGTGGATGCCGCCGGGGCCGGAGGTGGCCAGGCAGACGCCGATCCGTCCCGTGGCCTTGGCGTAGCCGGTGGCCATGAAGGCGGCGGCCTCCTCGTGGTGCACCAGCACGAACCGCACCCGGTCACGATGACGGCGCAGCCCCTCCATGATGCCGTTGATGCCGTCGCCCGGCAGGCCGAAGACGGTGTCCACGCCCCACTCGGCGAGCCGTTCGATCAGGGATTCGGATGCGATACGAGCCATATTGGCGGCTCTACCCCGCACCGCCGTCCACAGACCTCGTCACGAAAATCATTGTCATCTCTGGGGATTCGCGGGTATGGACCCGGCATGCGCATTCTGGTCACAGGAGCCACCGGCACCCTCGGCAGGGCCCTCGTGCCCGTCCTGCTCAAGGCGGGACATCGGGTACGGGCGCTCAGCCGTACCCGGCACGAGGACCGCGGGGGCGTGGAGTGGGTGTGGGGCGATCTGGCCTCGGGCAAGGGCGTCGCCGAGGCCGTCCGGCAGGTCGAGGCCGTCGCGCACCTGGCCACCGGCGGCCGGCAGGGCCGCGCCCAGGTGGACCTGGCCGGCACCCGCACGCTGACCGCGGCGGCCCGCGCGGCCGGGGCCTCGCACGTGCTGCTGCCCTCGATCGCCGGCGCGGACCGCGCGCCCGGCCACCGGCACAAGCTGGAGGCCGAACGGCTGGTCAGGGAGAGCGGCATGGCCTGGACGGTCGTCCGCGCCACCCCGTTCCACCAGTCGGTGGACCGGCTGCTGCGCGACCTGGCGGCGCTGCCCGTGCTGCCCATGGACCGCTCGCTGCTGTGGCAGCCGGTGCACGTGGACGACGTCGCCGGCCGCCTGGCCGCGCTGCTGGCCGGCGGCCCGGCCTGCGCCGTCGTCGAGTACGGCGGCCCGCAGGTCCTCGGCACCGAGGAGCTGACCAGGACCTGGCTGGACGCCCGCCGCCTGCGCCGCCTGTGCCTGCCGGTGCGCATCCCGGGCAGGCTGGCCGCCGCGCAGCGCGCGGGCGCGTTCACCACCGAGGCCGACCCCAAGGGCCGGATCACCTGGCACGACTACCTGTTCCCGCCGCCGCCCGTGCCCTCGGACGACTTCGCCGAGGAGCACACCGCCTCGCCGACCAGCCCGGCCACGCAGCCCGAGCGGGACCCGTCGGTGCGCGTCTACGGCGGCGACGAGGGCTACCAGCGGCCGACCCGCGGCTGACCCGCGGCCGATTCGCGGCCGATTCGCGGCCGATCCGCGCCGACCTGCGCCGACCCGCGGCTGGGACCGGTTACCGATTCGTTAGGCACCCCCCTCTTGCTGGGCTTTCTCAGCCGTCGGTACCGTCACTGAACAACTTGTTCAGCCTGACCGATCGAGAGGTTCGATGACGGACCTGGGCACCCGCATCCGGGTCTACCGAGGCATGCGCGGCATGACCGTGCGCGCCCTGGCCGGCGAGGCCAAGGCGAGCCCCAGCTTCATCAGCCAGCTCGAACGCGGGCAGACCAGCGCGAGCATCGGCATGCTGCGCAGGATCGCCTCCGCGCTCGGCATCACCGTGGCCGACCTGTTCAACGAGGACGACGAGCCCGCCCACCGCGTGGTGCGCCGCGCCGAGCGTCCCGAGCTGGCCACCGCGCCGGGCACCCGCAAGTTCCTGATCTCCCAGCGCCCGCTGCGCACTGTGGAGATGTACGCCGGCGAGTTCGACCCCGGCGCCTCCACCGGCGACGAGCCGTACACGCACGGCGACTCGCAGGAGATCTTCCTCGTGCTGCGCGGCAGCCTCACGCTCTGGCTGGGCCCCGCCGGGTCCGCCGCCGCGCACCCGCTGGGGCCCGGCGACAGCGTGGAGTACCGCACATCGGTCCCGCACCGGGTGGTCAACGACGGCGACGAGACCGCCGAGGTGCTCTGGGTGATCAGCCCGCCCACCCCGTCCGCCGGGGACAGAGCGGATGGGGAATCAGCGGAGGGGCACGTAGCAGCCGTGGAGGCAGAACAGTCATGACAGGCATCCCGCTCACCGACGACTACGCCAACGGGGGCGTCTCGTTCTGGTACCGGCAGATCGGCCTGCCCGCCAGGCGGCCCGCGCTGCCCGGCTCTCGCGAGTACGACGTGGCGATCGTCGGCGGCGGCTACACCGGCCTGTGGACGGCGTACTACCTGAAGAAGGCCCAGCCCGACCTGCGGATCGCGATCCTGGAGAAGGAGTTCGCCGGGTTCGGCGCCTCCGGGCGCAACGGCGGCTGGCTGTCGGCCGAGTTCGCCGGCTCCCGCGAGCGGCACGCCCAGGCCCGCGGCCGGCAGGCCATGATCGACCTTCAGCACGCCATGTTCCGCGCGGTGGACGAGGTCATCGACGTCACCCGCGCCGAGGGCATCGACGCCGACGTGCACAAGGGCGGTCTGGTGCACGTGGCGACCAACCCGGCCCAGCGGCGGCGGCTCCGCGAGGAGGTCGCCGACCTGCGCTCCTGGGGCTACGGCGAGGACGACATGCGGCTGATGGACCGCGACGAGCAGCGCGAGCGCCTCCAGGTGGCGGGCACGCTGGAGGCCGCGTACTCGCCGCACTGCGCCCGCGTGCAGCCGGCCAAGCTCGCCGTCGGACTGGCCTCGGCCGTGGCCGCGCTGGGCGTGGACGTCTTCGAGGGCACGACGGTGACCGAGATCCGGCCGCGCGTGGGCGGCGGCAAGGCGACCGCGCACACGCCGCTCGGCATCGTCTCGGCCGACTACGTCATCCGCGCCACCGAGGGCTTCACCGCGTCACTGGCCGGGCAGCACCGGCAGTGGCTGCCGATGAACAGCTCCATGATCGTCACCGAGCCGCTGCCCGCCGAGGTGTGGAAGCACATCGGCTGGGCCGGGCACGAGCTGCTCGGCGACCAGGCCCACGCCTACGTCTACGCCCAGCGCACGGCCGACGACCGGATCGCGATCGGCGGGCGGGGGGTGCCGTACCGGTTCGGGTCGCGTACCGACCGCCGGGGGGCCACCCAGGCGCGGACGGTGGCGCTGCTGTGGCGGATGCTGGTGAAGCTCTTCCCGGCGGCGGCCGACGCGCGGGTGCAGCACTCGTGGTGCGGCGTGCTCGGCGTGCCGCGCGACTGGTGCTCGACCGTGCATCTCGACCACGCGAGCGGGCTCGGCTGGGCCGGCGGGTACGTCGGCAGCGGCGTCACCACCACGAACCTGGCCGGGCGCACGCTGCGCGACCTGGTGCTGCGGCGGGACACCGAGCTGACGGCGCTGCCGTGGGTGGGCCGGCAGGTGCGGCAGTGGGAGCCGGAGCCGCTGCGGTGGGCGGGCGTGCAGCTCATCTACACGCTGTTCCGGGCCGCCGACCGCCACGAGAACGACCGCGGCACCGGCACCTCGCTGTACGCCCGCCTCGGCAACCTCGTCTCGGGCCGCTGACCTCCACTCTCCGGTGAGAGGTCAGGGGCCGCCGGCGCCCTGCCAGGGGTCGTAGTCGACCTCCAGCGGCTCCTGCGCCGGCCGCTCGCCCTCCGGCACGTGCTGGAGGTTGACCCGGATCCGGTACCACACGCTGCTGCGCCCGCGCATGCCGTCGACCAGCACGTCGGCGGGCTCCAGCAGGGCCGCGACCTCGGGGTGGCGGGCCTTCCAGCGGTCGAGCCCGGCCAGGGCCTCCTCCTTGTGCTGGGCCCTGGCGATCTCGATGACCGGCATGGTCTGCTGCCTGCGCCCGCTGCCCTTGGGCGGCTTGGGCGCGGGCCCCAGCTCCTCGGCCAGCTCCAGCAGGCCGTCGAGCGACCCGGCGTGCAGGTCCATGTCCTCCCACGGGTCGCCGAGCTCGGCCAGCCGCTTCGGCACGCTGTCGACGGTGAACTCCTCGGGCCGGCAGCCGGGCACCTCCTCCCAGCTCAGCGGGGTGGACACGCGGGCGTCGGGCACCGCCCGCACCGAGTACGCCGAGGCCACCGTGCGGTCGTAGGCGTTCTGGTTGAAGTCGACGAACACGCCGTGGCGCTCCTCCTTCCACCACCGGCTGGTCGCCAGGTCGGGGGCCCGCCGCTCGACCTCGCGCGCCACGGTCTCGGCCGCCTTGCGCACCTGGGCGAACGACCACCGCCGGTCGATCCGGGCATAGACGTGGAAGCCCCGCGACCCGGACGTCTTGGGCCAGGCGACCAGCCCGTGGTCGGCCAGCACCTCGCGCGCCACCTGCGCGGTCGCCAGCACGTCGGCCCACCCGACGCCCGGGACGGGGTCGAGGTCGATGCGCAGCTCGTCGGGCCTGGCCAGGTCGTCGGCGCGGACCGGATGGGGGTTGAGGTCGACGCAGCCGAGGTTGACCACCCAGAGCAACTGCGCCAGATCGGTGCAGACCACCTCTTCGGCGCTCAGCCCGGACCGGTAGCGCAGCTCGGCCACCTCGATCCAGTCGGGCCGCTTGGCCGGCGCGCGCTTCTGGAAGAACGCCTCCTGCTCGATGCCGTGGACGAACCGCTTGAGCACCATCGGCCGCCCGTGCACGCCGCGCAGCGCCGCCTCACCGACCGCCTGGTAGAACCGGATCAGGTCGAGCTTGGTGTGGCCGGACTGCGGGAAGACCACCTTGTCGGGGCTGGTGACGCGGACGGAACGGCCCGCGACCTCGATGTCAGGCATGAGATCACGATACGCGGCGGGTCCGACAGTCAGCCGGGACGCCACCCCCGGCTGCGCGCCTCCCAGTAGGTCAGCCCGAGCCGCCGGTGCAGCTCGACGGCGGCCTCGTTGTGCTCGCGCGCCTCCCGTCCACGGCCGAGCCGCCGGGCCAGCTCGGCCAGCACGTCGTGCACCGAGCCCCAGGCGGCGCTGCCCATGCCCATGACGATGAGCTGGCCGGCGATGGGCAGCAGCCGTTCGTACAGCTCGGCGGGGTCGGGCGTGCCGAGGCGGGCGGCCACCAGCCCCCAGACGGGGTGCAGGAAGTCCGCGGCCCAGTCCTCGCGCAGCTCCACCCCCCACCGGCCGATCAGCTCCCGGGCCAGCTCCGGCCGCCCGGCCTCCAGCGCCGCGAGCACGGCCAGCGGCCGCACCGGGCTCATCAGCGGCCGCTCCCCCGCCGCCACCAGCTCCTCCAGCAGCTCCGCGCCCCGGCCCCGGCCGCGCCTGCAGGTGTAGAGGGTGCCCAGGCGGCGCGCCTCGATCCCCCACAGGCTGCCGCCGAACGCGAGCCCCGGGAAGCGGGCGAGCAGGGCCTCGGCCTCGTCCCAGCGGGCGTGCAGGGTGTGCGCGGCGGTATGGGAGACGCGGACCATGGCCTCCAGCTCGGGCCGGGCGACCTCGTGCAGGAGCTGCTCGCAGCGGTCCAGGTCCCTGGCCCACTCGGCCAGGTCGCCCGCGCGCAGCAGGCACGACATGCGCAGGACGCGCCCGACCAGCCGGGCCTCCCTGGGCAGGCCGGGCACGGCCAGCATCTCCTCGGCCGCCCTGCGCCGCGCGTCGTTGCGGCCCGGGACGAACCCGGCGATCAGGTAGTTGTTCAGCGCCTTGGCCAGCAGCATCGGGTCGTCCAGGCCGCGGGCCAGCTCGACGGCCTCCAGCGCCAGCCGTTCGCCCTCCGCGCGGCGCGGGCCGTAGTGCAGCTCGATGCCGAGCGTGCCGAGCAGCGCCGCCCTGGACGCCGGGTCCTGGCCGCCGGCGAGCAGGTCCTCCAGCACCGCGACCATCGTCTCGTCCACGACGCCGTACGGCCGCCAGTTCCACACCGACAGCCCGCCGAACACCGAGACGGCGGCCACCAGCGCGTCCCGGTCGCCGAGCCGCTGGGCCTGGGCGACGGCCTCGTCCAGGTCGCGGTGGGCGCCGGCGGCGTCGCCCAGGCTGCGGCGGGCCCGGCCCAGCTCGGTGAGCAGCCGGCAGCGCCGCGGCGAGTCGCCGGGCGGGAGGTGGGCGAGCGCCAGCTCCCACAGCTCGACGGCCTCCTGGTAGCCGTGCCGGGCGGCGGCCTGGGCTGCGGCCTCGCAGGCGTGCGTGACGGCCTTGGGCGCGCCGCCCAGCCTGGCCGCCGCGGCGAAGTGGCCGGCCAGCAGCGCCGGGTCGGCGCCGGGCACGCTCTCCAGGTGCAGGCCGGCGCGCAGGTGCAGCCGGGCGCGGGCGAGCGTGGTCAGGCCGGCGTCGAGGGCCTGGCGGACGAGGGCGTGCGAGAAGCGGTAATCGGCGGCCTCGGTCAGCAGCCCGGCGGCCAGGGCCGGTTCCAGGCCGGTCATGACGTCCTCGACCGGCTGCTCCACGAGCGCGGCCAGCAGGTCCAGCTCGACCTCGCGGCCCGCGACGGCGGCGGCCCTGAGCAGGTCCAGTGTCGTCCCGGGCAGCCTGGCGAGCCTGCGGTCGATCACGTCGCGTGCGCCGGGCGGGACGAGATGGCGTTCGCGTTCGGGCAGCCGCAGCAGCTCGGTGAGGTAGAACGGGTTGCCGCCGGAGCGGTCGAGCAGCTCTTCCGGGTCGGCGCTCACCTCGCGCAGGCGCAGGAAGTCACGCACCCCGTCGGCGTCGAACGGCGCGAGCGGCAGCCTGCGGCCCTCCCTGGACAGGGCGGCCAGGGTCTCGCCGAGCTGGGCCGGGTGGCCGTCCGGCTCGGGCCTGAGCGTGGCCAGCACCAGGGCGGACGTGCCCGCCAGCTCGCCGGCGACGTGGCCGAGCAGCTTCAGCGAGGAGGCGTCGGCCCAGTGCAGGTCCTCCAGCACCAGCAGCAGCGGGCCGCCGCGCAGCGAGTCGAGCACGGCGTCGTAGAGGTCGAACAGCTCGGCGTGCGGCGACGGCGGGATCATGCCCGCGCGCGTCCACGGCCAGAACGCCGGGGCCCTGGCGTCGTCCAGGCACCTGCCCCACTCCACCCGGAATCCGCGGGCGGCGGCCAGGTCGGCGGCGGCCCTGGCCAGGCTGGTCTTGCCGATGCCCGGCTCGCCGGTGACCAGCGCCAGCCCGCCGCGCCCAGCCCGCGCCGCGCCCAGCAGCTCCTCCAGGGTCCGCAGCTCCGCCTCCCGTCCCACCAGCCGCTCGCCCGTGCCCCGGCCCGCCATCGGTACGGGCTCCGGGGCGGCCTCCGTGTCCTTGTCCGGTCGCCGGTCCGCCGCCGGGCGGGCGGTCGTCGCGCCGGGGGCGTCCAGGGCCGGGGACTGGTCGAAGACGGCCTGTTCCAGGCGTCTGAGCTCCGGGCCCGGCTCGATGCCCAGCCGTCCGGCCAGCAGGCCGCGCACCCGGCGCAGGGCGGCCAGCGCGTCGGCCTGCCGGCCCGCCCGGTAGAGCCCGAGCACCAGCAGCCGCCACGCCCGCTCCCGGTACGGGTACGCCTCGGCCAGCGCCTCCAGGTCGGGCACGGTGGCCTCGCCCAGCTCCAGCCGCGCCTCCAGCCGGTCCTCCTCGGCCGCCAGCCGCAGCTGCTCCAGCCGGGCCGGCACCTCGGGCGCGAGCCCGGGGAACTCCGCCAGCGGCTCGCCGCGCCACAGGCCGAGCGCCCGGTCGAGCACCCGCGCCGCCTCGCCGTGCCGTCCCCGCCGCACCAGCCGGGCGCCGTCGGCCGTCCAGGAGGCGAAGCGGGCGACGTCCGTCTGGCCGGGCGCGATGTCCAGCAGGTAGCCGGGCTCGCGGGTGAGCAGCACCCGGGGCGGCGTGCGCGGCCTGCGTCCGGGTTCGAGCACCCGCCGCAGGTGCGACACGTACGCCTGGAGCGTGGCGGTGGCCCTGGCCGGGGCCTCCCCCGCCCACAGCTCGTCGATCAGCCGGTCGAGCGGCACGATGCGGCCCGGTTCCAGCGCCAGCATGGCCAGCACCGCGCGCTGCTTGCGGGTGCCGAGGTCGAGCCGGACGCCGTCGGCGTCGTCCACCTCAAGCGGCCCGAAAAGTCTGAACTCCACAGACCTCAAGTCAACCCCAATTCCCACGCAAGTGGGACGACGCATCATCGATCACATGAACGAACTGAGGAACATGACGGCCGGCCCGGTGCTGCTCCCCGGCGACGACGGCTTCGACCAGGCGCGACGGCCCTGGAACCTGGCGGTGGACCAGCCGGTGCGCGCGGTGGTCGAGGCGGCCGACGCCGACGACGTGGCCGCCGTGATCGGCTACGCCCGCCTGCACGGCCTGGCGGTCACCGCGCAGCCGAGCGGCCACGGCGCGTCGGGCGACACCGAGGGGACGATCCTGCTGCGCACCGGCCGGCTGGGCGGGGTGGAGATCCGCGACGGCGTGGCGCGCGTCGGCGCGGGCGTGAAGTGGGGCGAGGTGCTGGCGGCCGCGAGCCCGCTCGGGCTGACCGGCCTGGCGGGCAGCTCGCCGGTGGTGAGCGTGACCGGTTACACCCTGGGCGGCGGCCTGAGCTGGTTCAGCCGCAAGTACGGCTTCGCCGCCGACAGCGTGCGCGCCGTCGAGGCCGTGGACGCCGACGGCGGCCGGGTCCGGGTGACCGCCGAGCACGACCCCGAGCTGTTCTGGGCCCTGCGCGGCGGCGGCGGCGACTTCGCGATCGTGACGGCGCTGGAGTTCGACCTGCACCCCGCGCCCATGCTGTACGGCGGCCGGATCATCTGGCCGGCCGACCGCGCCGAGCAGGTCATGGCGGCCTTCCGCGAGGTCACCGCCGGCGCGCCGGAGGAGCTGTCGGTGTGGTTCCAGCTCCTGACGCCGCCCGGCGCCCCCGGCTTCGTCATGGCCGACTGCACCTACCTCGGGGCCGACCCCGGGGCGCTGCTGCGGCCGTTCGAGGCGGTGGGCGGGGCGATCGCCGACACCAGGCGGCGGCTGCCGGTGGCCGAGCTGGCCTCGATCTGCGACGAGCCGGTCGACCCGAGCCCGGGCGTGGGCCACACCGAGCTGCTGACCAGGCTGGACGACGAGGTCGCCGGCGTGCTGGCCGGCGAGCCGATCGAGCCGCTGCTGGCGGTGCAGGTCCGGCACCTGGGCGGGGCCGTGGCCAGGCCGGTCGAGGGCGGGGGCGCGGTGGAGCGGCTGGCGGAGCCGTACCTCGTGCACGCGCTGGGCCTGCCGTCGCCGGAGGTGGCGGAGCGGATGGAGCGGCTCGGCAAGTCGCTGGTGCCGTTCAGCACCGGGCGGCGTCCGTTCACGATGCTGCACGGCGGGGAGCAGGCGGCGGCGGCGTTCTCGCCCGAGACGCTGGCCCGGCTGCGCGACCTCAAGCGCGCCCGCGACCCGCTGAGCGTCATCAGGTCCAACTTCCCGGTGCTGGGCTGACCGGCCTACGGCTCTTCGAGGACCAGGTCGCACGTCGCCCGGGGGTCGAGGAAGGCGCACAACCCGGCTGCCTCGGTCAGCAGGGCGTCGCGATCCGTGCGGCGCAACGGGGTGAACGGCCGGATGCGCAGCGTCCGGTCCCGGATCCGCCAGGTGCCCTGCCACATGCCGTCGATCAGAAAGGTGCCGGTGGTCGCGAAGGTGCCGGTGGTCGCGAAGGTGCCGGTGGTCGCGCCGTTGCCCGGAGGGAGCGGGACGGGGCGGTTGCCGGGGATCACCCGGGTCCGGTCCTTGTGTGACAGCAGCACCTCGCGCAGGTGGGTCAGCCCGGACCACAGCTGCACGTCCGCGACGCTCGCCGGGCCGAACGCGCCGAGATAGCGCAGGACCAGCGCGTCCACCGGCACCGGGCGCAGCGGCGCGCCCAGCCAGCTCTCCACCGGCGCCCACGCGGCGGGGCCGGTGCCGCCCCAGACGCCCCGCGGCGGCACCTGGCACAGCGCGAGGTGATGCGTGACCGCGTAGGCCAGCGCGCTCGGATCGGCGCCCGGCCGGCTCCGCGCGAGCAGCCTGCCGAGCTCGCCGCGGGTGCGCGGCCGCTCCGCCAGCAGCCGCCCGGCCTGGTCGAGCAGCGCACGCATCAGGTGCAGCCGCACCACCTGGCGCTGCTCGGTCAGCGCCGACAGCTCATCCGGTGCGAAGCCCCGCAGCCGGGTCCACAACCCCACGTACGGGGCCAGCGGCGCCTGGGACTGCATGCCGCCCAGGTGCTCGATCGTGTCGATCGCCCGGCCCGGCGCGTGTTCCAGCAGGTACTGGCGGGCCAGCGTGGCCCGGTTGAGGCGACGCCGGCTCAGCACGTCGCTCACCGCAGCGGCCCGAAGAAGGCCCGCAGGTCGGCCGCCAGCAGGGCGGGGGCCTCCATCGCGGGGAAGTGCCTGCCGCGCTCGAACTCGCTCCAGTGCGCGCCGGCCGGCGCGGGCACCAGCCGGCGCACGGTCTCGTCGGCGCCGAAGACCGCGAACCCCTGCGGCACGGCGGGCGGCGCGCCCCAGTCGGCGGAGTGGGCCTGCTCGTACAGGGTGTGCGCGGCGGAGGCGCCGGAGCCGGTGAACCAGTACAGGCTGACCGTGGTGAGCAGCTGGTCGCGGTCGACCGGCAGGTCGGTCCATTCGTGGACCTTCTCGGCGATCCAGGCGAGCTGCAGCAGCGGCGAGTCGGCCAGGCCGTAGCCGATGGTCTGCGGCCGGCTGTTCTGGATCGCCAGGTAGCCGGAGCCCTCCGTCCGGAAGGCGTCCATCCGGCTCAGGATCAGCTTGTCGACCGGGTCGTCGGCGTCGAGCCGGTCGGCGATCCCCGGCATGAAGGTGGCGACGTTCGCGGCGGTGAACGGATCGGTCACCACGTGCACGCCGACGACGTGCTCGCCGTCGAGGCCGGCGAGCAGGCCGGACACGCCCGCGCCGACGTCGCCGCCGTGCACGCCGTACCGCTCGTAGCCGAGGCGGCCCATCAGCTCGGCCCAGGCGCATGCGGTGCGCCCCATCGACCAGCCGGTCCCGCCCAGCGGCGTGGAGAAGGCGTAGCCGGGCAGCGACGGCGCGACGACGTGGAAGGCCGGGCCCTCGTCCGGGGTGACCAGCGGCTCGATCAGGTGCAGGAACTCGGCGACGGAGCTCGGGTAGCCGTGGGTGATCAGCAGCGGCCTGGCGTCGGGCCGGTCGGACCTGACGTGCAGGAAGTGGATGCGCTGGCCGTCGATCTCGGTGGTGAACTGCGGGTACCGGTTGAGCCGGGCCTCCTGGGCGCGCCAGTCGTACTGCGTGCGCCAGTACTCGGCGAGCTCCTTCAGGTGGCCGAGCGGCACGCCGCGGGTCCATCCGACGCCGGGCAGCTCGCCGGGCCAGCGGGCGTGGGCGAGCCGGTCGTGCAGGTGGTCGACGTCGGCCTGGGGGATCTCGACGCGGAAGGGCTGGATGTCGTCGCGCACGGCGCTACTCCTTGTGAACGGCTCGGCCATGAGTGCTCTTGCGCTCATGCGGAGAACACTAGGAACATTCGCGGAAAGGATCGTTCCTAGATCGTCGTCAGGATCGAAGAATGCTGGAAACCTCGGCGCGGCTGCTGCGCCTGCTGTCCCTCTTCCAGGCCCGGCGCGACTGGACGAGCACCGAGCTGGCCGCCCGGCTCGGCGTCACCACCCGCACGATCCGCAACGACGTCGGACGGTTGCGCGCGCTCGGCTACCCGGTCGACGCGCGGCCGGGCGTGGCCGGCGGCTACCGGCTCGGCTCGGACGGCGCCCTGCCGCCGCTGCTGCTGGACGACGACGAGGCGGTGGCGGTCGCGATCGGCCTGCGCACCGCCGCGAGCGGCTCGATCGCCGGGATCGAGGAGACCTCGATGCGGGCGCTGGCCAAGCTGCAGCAGGTGCTGCCCGCGCGGCTGCGTCACCGGGTGAGCGCCTTCCAGTCGTACGCGCTGCCGATGCCGTCGCGCGGCTCGCAGGTGGATCCCGACGTGCTGACCGTGATCGCGAGCGCGTGCCGCGACCATGAGCGGCTGCGGTTCGACTACCGGGCGCATTCCGGGGCGGCCGGCCGGCGCTCGGTGGAGCCGTACCGACTGGTGCACGACCGGCGGCGCTGGTACCTGGTGGCCTGGGACGTCGACCGGGACGCCTGGCGCACCTTCCGGGTCGACCGGATCGAACCGCGGACGCCGGCGGGGCCGCGTTTCACGCCCCGCGAGCTGCCGCCCGACCACGAGATCACGGCGCGGGTGGCCCGCGGGGCCGGCGAGGCGACCTGGCGCTACCGGGCGCGGGTCATCGTGCACGCGCCCGCCTCGCACGTGCGCGACCGGCTGCCGATCCCGGTGGACGTGCAGCCGCTGGGCGAGGACCGGTGCGTGTTCGAGCCGGGCTCGGACCACCCGGAGACGCTCGCCCTCCACCTGGGCCTGCTCGACGCGGACTTCACGGTCGAGGACTCGCCGGAGCTGGTGGCCGCGCTGCGCACGCTGACGAGCCGCTACCAGCGCGCGATCGCCGCCGCCGACCAGCCACCCGGCTAGGCGAGGTCGCCGTGGCGGCCGGCGCCGGCAGCGAATCTGGCGGCGCCCTCCGCGGCGTCCGGCAGCGAGACCAGGCCGTGGCGCAGCTCGTTGCGCATGGCCTCGTCCTCGGGCAGGCCGTGCTGCTCCAGCAGCGACATGCGGTCGCCGCGCAGGCACGTCTGCGGGAACGCGGCGATCCGCGCGGCCAGCTCCTCGGCGTGCCGCCGGGCCGTGCCGGTGGGCACCAGGCGGTTGACCAGGCCCATGTCACGGGCCTCCGGGGCGCTCACCGCGCGGCCGGTGAGGATCATGTCCATGGCGCGGGAGGCGCCGACGAGCCGGGGCAGCCGCACCGTGCCGCCGTCGATCAGCGGCACGCCCCAGCGGCGGCAGAAGACGCCGAACACCGCGTCCTCCTCGGCCACCCGCAGGTCGCACCAGAGGGCGAGCTCCAGCCCGCCGGCCACCGCGTGCCCGGCGACGGCCGCGATCACCGGCTTGGACAGGCGCATCCTGGTGGGCCCCATGGGGCCGTCGCCGTCCTCGCCGACGTGGTTGTCCAGCGCCTTGAGGTCGGCTCCGGCGCAGAACGTGCCGCCCTCGCCCCACAACACCGCCACGGCCGCGTCGGAGCGCTCGAAGCCGGCGAACGCGTCCGTGAGCGCGTCGGCGGTCTTCCTGTCCACCGCGTTGCGCGCCTCCGGCCTGCTGATCACGACGGTGGTGACGGGCCCCTCGCGCTCGACGCGTACGGTCATGCGCCCCTCCTCCGGGGAACGTGCGGCTTCGCCTCGGGGAAACCTGCCGAGCGTACCCTCAGGCGAGGGCCCCGGCCAGCAACGCGTCGAAGTGGTCGGCGGCCGGGGCGTCGATGCCGCGCAGCGGGCCCCGCTCGGCCAGGTGCGCCTCGGCGTACAGGCGGGCGACCAGGGCCTTGCGCCCGTCGTCGAGGCCCCATCCGGCCTGGTCCTCCAGCAGGGCGGCGGCGTAGACGTCGGCCATGAACTGGGCCAGCGGATAGAGGCGCTCCTCGGCGAGCGCCGGGTCGAGCCCGTGCCAGGCCGCGACGGCCTTGGACAGGTCGTCGATCCGCGCGTGCACCAGGTCGGAGGTGGCCAGGGCGCGCAGGCGGGCCAGGAACGGCACGTGGGCCTCCTCGCGGAGCATGGCGCGGCGCACGTCCAGGCACAGGATGTTGTCGCCGCCCTCCCAGATCGGGTTGACCTGGGCGTCGCGCAGCAGCCTGGCCACCGGCCACTGCTCGATGTAGCCGTTGCCGCCGTGCACCTCGATCGCGTCGCTGGCCGCCGTCAGGCCGAGCCGGGCGGCGCGCAGCTTGATCAGCGCGGGCCCGAGCCGCAGCCGGGGGCCGACCAGGCCGTCGAACACCATCGCCTGGGCGGCCTCGACCTCGACGATCAGCTCGGCCAGCTTGCGGCGCATCAGGGGCTGGTCGATGAGCGGGCGGCCGAACGCCTCGCGGGAACGCGCGTAGCAGACCGACTCGACCAGGGCCCGCCTGGCCACGCCGACGCCCATCATGGCCACGCCCAGCCGGGAGGCGTTGGTGAGCTTCATCATCGTGCCGAGCCCGGAGCCGGAGCCCCGGCCGGCCAGCAGGAACGCCTCGGCGTCGGTGAACTCGACCTCGGCCGAGGCGACCGAGCGGGTGCCCAGCTTGTCCTTCAGCCGCCGGATGCGCACCCCGTTGCGCGAGCCGTCGCGCCGCTCCCACAACGCCAGGAACGGCGCCACCGACCCGTCGGGCGTGCGGGCGAGCACCACGAACGCCGAGCCGTTGGCGTTGGAGGCGAACCACTTGAACCCGGTCAGCCGCCACGCCTCGCCGTCGGGCTCGGCCCACGCCTCCAGGGCGGCCAGGTCGGAGCCGCCGGTGCGTTCGGTGAACATCTGGGCGGCCTCGCCGGAGTAGTAGCCGTCGGCGAAGATCTCCCGGACCCGGTCGCGCACGTCCGGCGGCGCGTGCTTCTCGGCCAGCGAGACCACCATGTCCCCGCCGGTGCCGAGTGCGCAGCCCATCCCGATGTCGGCCTGGTCGAGCAGGTACGTCCAGGCCGCCGCCAGCGCGGACGGGTCCGCCCCGTTCGCCCGTGCCTCCTCGGCGAACGACGGCGAGGTGAAGTTGTCCTCCATGAGCGCCGCGCGCGCGGCCTGGAAGGACGGCGGCATGACGACCCGGCTGACGTCCCTGCCCCACTTGTCGTACTTCTCCAGGCGGGGCGGGTTGCGGTCGGTCTCCTCGGCACACTCGGCGACCAGGCCGCCCATCAGCGCGCCGAGCCGTTCGAGGTGGGGCTCGGCCCAGGCGAAGCCGTCGCCGAGGTGGCGCCGCATGAGCAGGCGCAGCGTGGGGTCGCAGGTCCACCAGTTGCGCCCGGCCGCCCCCTGGTAGCGCTCGGTGGCGTAGCGGTCGCTGTGGTCGAAAGGTTCGATGAGATACCGGCCCATACTCGCGAGTGTTACATATAATCAACACGCGATGGAAGACCGTAACACCTCACTCAGCGCCCGGTCGGCGGTGCTGAGCGCGCTGCTCGGCAGCCACCCGCCCCGGCTGCCCGCCCGTCACCTGGTGCGCATCGGCGCGCTGTTCGGCATCGCCGAGGGCACGGTCCGGGTGGCGCTGTCGCGCATGGTGGCGGCCGGCGACCTGACGCAGCAGGGCGGCCGCTACACGCTGTCCGAGCGGCTCGTCGAGCGCCAGGCCCGGCAGGACGAGAGCCGCGACCCGCACACCAGGCCGTGGGACGGCACGTGGGAGGTGGCGGTGGTCACCGCCGAGCGGCGCGCCCCGGCCGACCGGGCCGCGTTCCGGCACACGATGTCCGCGCTGCGCATGGGCGAGCTGCGCGAGGGCACCTGGCTGCGTCCGGCCAACCTGGTGCGCGAGTGGCCCGAGACCGTCACCGCGCAGTGCACCCTGATCGACGGCCGCCCGCACGGCGACCCCACCCCGCTGCTGTGGGACCTCGACGGCTGGGCGGCCGAGGCGGGCCGGCTGGAGCGGGCGCTCGACCGGGCCGACGGGCTGGCCGAGGGCTTCCTGGTCTCGGCCGCCGTGCTGCGCCACCTGCTGGCCGACCCGCTGCTGCCCGCCGAGCTGCTGCCCGCCGGCTGGCCGGGAGCCGCCCTGCGGGCCCGCTACGACGCCTTCGACCGCCGCTACCGCGAGGTCCTGCGCGCGCACATGGAGGGCTGAGCCCCCTCCTGAATCAGAGTTCGACGCCGAAGACGATGCGCTTGTTCCTGAACTCGGTGACGCTCCACACCTTGCCGCCGCGCACCGTCAGGTCCTCAGGCCCGATCGGGTACGGCCTGGTCAGCAGCTTGTCGCCGCTGTGGACGAGCAGTCTGCCGTTGGTGGCGGCGTCGGCCGCCTGGCTCAGGTACCACTTGCCGCCCCACGAGACCGCGCCCTGGATCTTGGGGTGGCCCATGACGAAGGCGTCCTTGGGCGTGCCGTCGGTCAGCGGCAGGTTCCAGCGGGCGACCCACCCGCCGGGGTCGTTCTCCCGGTACTCGCCCGCGACCAGCGCGGGCGTGCCGCCGCTGCGGTCGACCGACAGGAACGAGAAGTGCGGCCCGCCGCGCGCAAGCTTCCAGCAGTCGGTCTGCGGGAGCAGGTAGCGGTAGCCGAAGGCGTGGAACCGGCCGCCGGAGCGCCCGATGCGCGCGGGGTCGCCCAGGTCGGGCTGGGCGGTGCGCAGGTCGAGCAGGTTGCCCAGGTCGAAGACGCGCAGGCCGTTGTAGGTGTCGGCGACGTAGAGCAGGTCGCCGTGGCAGGCCAGGCCGCCCGCGTGCACGTCGATCGGCCCGTACGAGCCGTCGGGCCTGGCCTCGACCAGCAGCGCGTGCTGGTACTTCAGCGTCCGGGGGCTCAGGAACGACAACCTGATCCCCCGCTCGCCCGCCGCCGGCTTGAAGTACCAGCTCACCAGCAGCACCGGCACGCCGATGTTGCCGGACTCCTCGCCGCAGGTCACGCCCTGCGGGTACCAGTCGACCGTGTCCTGGTCCTTGGCGTCGAAGGCGTACCAGTCCGCCGGCCTGGGCCGCATCGAGCCCAGCGCCGCCGTCGCGCCCTTGTGGACGGCGGTCCTGTTGGCGTGGGCCAGCAGGGCCTCGACCCCGGTCGCGCCGATCTCCCCGGCCAGCTTCGCCGCCCCCGTGGCCAGCGTCCCCGTGGCCCGCGTTAACGCGTAGGGCGCCTTGTCGGCCGGTACCATCCCCGTCGCCGCCATATCTGCCTCACTTCGTCCGTCTCTCGGAGTAGTTTGACGGACGCGCGGCGGCATTTGTTGGCGTTCAGTCCCAGTTCAGTCCCAGTTCAGTCCCACAGGTGCACCGGCAGGCCCGACAGGGCCAGCTCGCGGTAGCGGCGCACGAGCCGTTCCCGGTCGCCGCCGAAGCGCGCCAGCGCCTCGCGCTGCCAGACGGCGCCGGTGCGCCGCAGCCGGGTGCGCTGGGCGATGACGTCCAGCGCGGTGTCGGCGTCGTGCGGGGTCACCCCGGCCGCCAGCAGCGCGGCCCGCGCCTCGGGCAGCAGCCTGAGCACCAGGTCGGCGGCCTCGAACTCGCCGTCCAGCCCCGGCCAGGTCAGCTTGGCCTCCAGCCCGTCCTGGGCGGCGCGGTAGAAGTTCTGGTACGCCTCGGCGAACCGGTAGCCGGTCAGGTCCCGCTCGGCCTGCGACAACGTCAGCCCCAGCAGGAACGCCGTGTTCGCGGTCATGTCCGCGCACGAGGGCCCGGCGGGCAGCGCGCGCATCTCGACCCGCAGGTGACCGCCGTCGGCCGGGTCGTAGACGGGCCGGTTCCACTGCCAGATCGTGCCCTGGTGCAGCCGCAGCTCGGGCACCTCGTGCGGCTCGGCGTCGTCGGACAGGTCGGGCACGATCGGCTCGTAGTCCTGGACGTACCGCTCGAACAGCTCGTGCGCGCCCTCCCGCACCCAGTCCGAGCCGAACGTGACCCGCCCGTCCCTGCGCCCGCGCCGCTCCACGTCGCGGTCGTCGGCCGCCTCCTCCATCAGCGCGATCCGCGTCTCCGCCCACAACTGCCTGCCCAGGAAGAACGGCGAGTTGCCGCACGCGGCCAGCACCGGCCCGATGGCGAGCTGGGCGGCGTTGAACAGCCGGGCGAAGCGGTCGGGCGGCGTGCGGATGTGCACCTGCCAGGAGGTGTTGGCGCTTTCCAGGATCACGTCCTCCACCGACAGCTCCAGGTCCTCGATCTTGACGAGGAACGGCTCCAGCCGCAGCCGCCTGATGCCCCTGCTCATGGCCCGGTAGCGGTTCTGGTCGCTCATCGCGCCGATGGTGAAGTCCTCGGCGGCCAGCGTGGGGAGAATGCCGATCGGCAGCGCGCCGCCGTCCTCGACGGCGGCGTCCACCTTGGTCACCGTCTCCTGGATCTCGGCCCCCATGCGCTCGAAGGGCGCGCCGGCCAGCGGCATCGGGGTGAGGTTCACCTCGATGTTGAAGCGGCCCAGTTCGAGCACCACGCGTGGGTCGCCGAGCTTGTCCCGCACCTCGTCGTTGCGCGGCAGCGGCCGTCCTTGCTCGTCAATGAGGAACAGCTCCAGCTCGGCCCCGATGGTGGCCGGCCCCTGGCCGAAGCCAGGGGTTTCGAGCAGCTCGCGAAGAGTGCCGAGCTGCTCCCGGATGCGTTCTCCGAAGCGCGCGTACTCCGCCTCGGAGAACCGCTCTTTGTCCAGATCTCGTCCCATCGCCCCCTTCTGTCCAGTACGCAAGTGTCCACACCTCACCAGCCGATCGGTCCGTCGTCCTCCAGGTAGGCGCCGGTCGGTCCGTCGGCGTCCAGGGTCGCCAGCCGTACGGCGATGGCCGCGCCCTGCTCGGCGGTGCGGAAGCCGGTGTGGGCGTTGAGGTCGGTGGCGCAGTAGCCCGGGTTGGCGGCGTTCACCTTGACGGAGGTGCCCATCAGCTCCTTGGCGTAGCAGACGGTGATCATGTTGAGCGCGGTCTTGGAGGAGTTGTAGGCGGCGAAGTTGAGGTCCCAGAACGGGCTGTCCGGGGTGAGCGCCAGGCTGATCGAGCCCAGCTCGCTGGACATGTTCACGATCCGGCCCGCCGGCGATTCGAGCAGCAGCGGCAGCATGGCGTTGGTCACGGTGACCACGCCGAACACGTTCGTCTCGTAGACCTCCCGCAGCTCCCGCGCGGTGACGGCGCTCGGGGCGCCGCCGTCCAGCCCGCCGGCGACGCCCGCGTTGTTGACCAGGATGTCCAGCGAGCCGTACTCGGCCTCGATCCACTTGGCGGCGGCGGCCACGCTCTCCTCGTCGGTCACGTCGATCCGCACGTACGGCAGGCCCAGCCGCCCGGCGGCGGCCCGTCCGCGCTCCTCGTCGCGGGCCCCCACGATCGCGGTGATCCCCCGCTCCGCAAGCAGCCGCGCGATCTCGTGGCCGATCCCCTTGTTCGCGCCCGTGATCAGGGCAGTCGTCGTCATGGCCCAACGTTCTCCCAGGCCGCTGCGGGGACGGGAGAGACCCGCGGAGGCTGGGATCAGCGGTACCACCTTCGCGCGCCCGCTCACCTGGCCTCAGGACGGAGGATGGAGGCATGAACCGCGACGAACTGGCCGGCTTCCTGCGCAGCAGGCGCGCCCGCGTCACCCCGTCCGACGTGGGCCACCTCCTGGCGGCGGACGCCGGCGCACGCCCGGCCTGCGCCGCCAGGAGGTGGCCCAGCTCGCCGGGATGTCGATCGACTACTACATCCGGCTGGAGCAGGGCCGGGGCCCGCACCCGTCGCGGCAGGTGCTCGGCGCGCTCGGCCGGGCGCTCATGCTGGACCAGGACGAGCGCGCCCACCTGTTCCGGCTGGCCGGCCAGGTGCTGGAGACGCCCCGGATCAGGCAGGACGTGCCCGCGGGCATCCTGCACCTGCTCGCCTTCCTGGAGGACGTCCCCGCCTACGTCCTGGACGCCCGCTACGACCTGCGCGCCTGGAACCCCCTCGCCGGCATGCTCATGGGCGACCTGGACTCCCTCCCGCCCGACGGGCGCAACGTGATCCGCTGGGTGTTCAGGTCACCCGGCATCGCCGAGCACCTGTCGGACGAGGAGAAGAGCCGCTTCGCCCGCGCCTCGGTCGCCGACCTGCGCGTGGCCGCCGGCCGCTACCCCGACGACCGGGCGCTGCAGGCGCTGGTGGCCGAGATGCTGGCGCTCAGCCCCGAGTTCGCCGAGCTGTGGGCCCGGCACGAGGTGGAGGTGCGCAGGGAGCAGCGCAAACAGGTCACCCATCCGGCCGTCGGCACGATCGACGCCATCTGCCAGGTGCTCCCCGTGCCCGACCGCGACGACCTGCGGCTGGTGCTCTACACCACCGAACCCGGCTCGCCCTCCCACCGGGCCTTGCGCGACCTGCGGCGACTCACTCTAAGCTCATGAGATGCGAGCGGTTGCCTTTGACATCTTCGGCGGGGAGCTCGACGTGCGCGAGCTGCCCGATCCCACTCCCGCGCCCGGCGGGGCGGTGATCCGGGTCGAGGCGACCGGGCTGTGCCGCTCCGACTGGCACGGCTGGCAGGGGCACGACCCCGACATCAAGGTCCTTCCCCACGTGCCCGGCCACGAGCTGGCGGGCGTGATCGAGGCCGTGGGCCCCGACGTGCGCGGCTGGCTGCCGGGGGCGCGGGTCACCGTGCCGTTCATCTGCGCCTGCGGCACCTGCGCGGCCTGCGCCACGGGCCAGCAGCAGGTGTGCGAGCGGCAGACCCAGCCGGGCTTCACCCACTGGGGCTCCTTCGCCGAGTACGTCGCCGTCGACCACGCCGACGTCAACCTCGTCCCGATCCCCGAGGAGATGGCCTACGCCACCGCCGCCGGGCTCGGCTGCCGCTTCGCCACCGCCTTCCGGGCGATCGTCCAGGTGGGCGAGGTGCGCCCGGGAGAGTGGGTGGCCGTGCACGGCTGCGGCGGGGTCGGGCTGTCGGCCGTGATGATCGCGGCGGCGTCCGGGGCGCGGGTGGTGGCCGTGGACATCAGCACCGACGCGCTGGAGCTGGCCGAGCTGGCCGGGGCCACGCACTTCGTCAACGGCTCGGCCGGCGACGCGGCGGCCCAGGTCAGGGAGCTGACCAGGGGCGGCGCGCACGTCTCACTCGACGCGCTGGGCAGCCCCCGCACGTGCGCGGCCTCGGTCGAGAGCCTGCGCAGGCGGGGGCGGCACGTCCAGGTCGGCCTGCTGCCGGGCGGCGCGACGCCGGTGCCGATGGACCGCGTGATCGGCCACGAGCTGCGGCTGCTGGGCAGCCACGGCATGGCCGCGCACGCCTACCCGCCCATGCTGGAGCTGATCAGGGCCGGGATCCTGCACCCCGACCAGCTCGTCACCCGGACGATCGGCCTGGCCGACGCCGGCAAGGCGCTGGCCTCGATCGGCTCGGTCCCGGGCGTGACGATGATCCTGCCGCGGGCGGGCGCGTGAGGGCCGGGGCGCGTACGGGCGAGTGAGGGGGGCTCACTCCTCCAGTTGCACGCCGAACGTCCTGAGCACCAGCGCCAGCATGGCGTAGTGCGCGACGAGGACGACCAGCTCGATCCTGCGCACCTCGTCGTAGCGGTCGCACAGGGCCGCCCAGGTGGCGTCGGTGAGGTCGCCCGCGTAGTGGAGGTCGTCGGCCACCTGTAACACCAGGCGGTCCTCGACCGACCAGAGGGCGTCGAGCTGGCGGACCGACTCGATCTCGACGTCGGTCAAGCCGACCTCGCGGGCGATGCGGGCGTGATGGGCCCATTCGTAGGCGCTGCCGCTGTGGAAGGCGGTGCGCAGGATGGCCAGCTCGCGGTCGCGGGCCGGCAGCGTGCCGTTGAGCAGCGCGCCGCCGAAGCGCAGCCAGCCCTGGTAGAGCGCGGGGTGCCGGCCCAGCGTCGTGAACACGTTCTGGGGGTTCGCCTGCTGAAAGTCGTCCCATTCCGCAGGAGGCAGGGGCTTCACTCGAGGCTTCATGGCCATGAGCATTCCCCAAATGAGCGTCCACTTGTCCGGTGGCGGCTTTACCGTCACTTAGGAGGACTTTCCACAGTGCGGGCTTTACGTCAGGATTGAGTGGCCCGCAGGACGTTGCAAGCCTGGTCGACCGCAAGGACCCCATGGTGATTCGAACGTTGCTCGCTGAGGACATGAACCTGGTACGAGGGGCGCTCGTGGCGCTGCTGGCCTACGAGGAGGACATCGAGGTCGTCGCCGAAGTCGAGCGGGGCGACCGCATCCTGGCCGCCGCCCAGTCGTGCCGTCCGGACGTGGCGGTGCTGGACATCGCCCTGCCCGGCATGGACGGGCTCGCCGCGGCCGGCGAGCTGCACGAGAAGCTGCCCGGCTGCGGCGTGCTGATCCTGACCGGCGTCGGCACCCCCGGGCTGCTGAAGCAGGCGCTGGAGGTGCACGTCCGGGGGTTCATGGCCAAGGACGCGCCGCCGGAGCGGCTGGCCGACGCCATCCGCCGGGTCGCCGACGGCGAGCGGGTCATCGACTCGGAGCTGGCCATCGCGGCCATGCGCCCGCCGGAGCCGCCGCTCACCCCCCGCGAGCTGGACGTGATCGGCGCGGCGGCCGACGGCGCCTCCATCGGGGAGATCGCCGCGTCGCTGTTCCTGGCCGAGGGAACGGTCCGGAACTACCTGTGCCGGACGACGTCCAAACTGGGCGCGCGCAGCCGCATCGACGCCATCCGCATCGCCCGCGAGTCCGGCTGGATCTGACCTCCCTCCGCCGTCCAGGCCCGCCCCCGCCCGCTCAAGGGCGGGTGTGGGCGGCCAGGAAGGCCAGGACGTCGGCGGCGAGCGCGATGGACCGGCTGACGGCGCGGGCGCCGTGGCCGACGTCGCGCTCGTGGCGCAGCAGGACAGGACGGGAACCGGCCCCCCTGGTCCCCTGGGCCCACTGCATGGCCGCGCACATCTTGCGGGCGTGCATCGGGTCCACCCGGGTGTCGGCGGCCGAGACCGTGAACAGCGTCGCCGGGTAGCCGGCGTCCGGCCGGACGTGGTGGTAGGGCGAGTAGGCCATCAGCCAGGCCAGGTGGTCGGGGTCGGCGGGGTCGCCGTACTCGCCGGTCCAGGACGGGCCGAGGCCGCTGAGGTGGTAGCGGGCCATGTCCAGCAGCCCGGCCGAGCAGACGGCGGCGGCGAACAGGTCGGGGCGCTGGGTGAGGGCCGCGCCGACGAGCAGGCCGCCGTTCGACTCGCCCCAGATGCCGAGCTGCTCCGGGGTCGTCCAGCCGTCGGCGACCAGTTTCTCGGCCGCGGCGACGAAGTCGTCGAAGACGTTCTGCTTGCGTTCCAGCATGCCGTCGCGGTGCCAGGACTCGCCCTCCTCGCCGCCGCCGCGCAGGTTGGCGATGGCCAGCACGCCGCCCGACTCCACCCAGGCCAGCGAGTCGGCCGCGTAGCCGGGCATGAGGGGGATGCCGAAGCCGCCGTACCCGTTGAGTATCGCCGGGCGCGGGCCCGAGCCGGAGGACAGCGCGACCACGACCATGCGCACGGGGGTGCCGTCGGCCGAGGTGTACTCCACGTGGTGGCTCCGCACGTCGGGCAGCGCGACCCGGCCGGGTGGGGCGGCCCACAGGGTGGCGGCGCCGGTGCGGGCGTCGTAGCGCCAGATCTCGGCGGGCGTGACGGCGTCGGTGTAGGTGAACCAGGCCTCGTGGCCGCCCTCGGGCCGGGAGCTGAGCGAGGCGATCGAGCCGCTGCCGGGCAGGGGCACCTCGCCCAGCCGCTCCCCCGTCCTGGCGTCGTGCACGGCGATCTCGCCGATCGCGTGGCGGGTCCTGGAGACCAGCAGGCGGTCGCCGTCCAGCAGGGTGAACGCGCCGAGCACCGCCCGGGGGTCCTCGGGAACCAGCTCGCGCCACACCTCGGGCTCGGCCGGGTCGGCCACGCACAGCCGGCGCCGGGGGGCGTTGCGGTCGGTGAGCAGGTACAGGCGGCCGTCGGAGGCCACCGCGCCCGCCGTGCGCACGTGCGTCCCCTCCTGGACGACCCGCAGCCGCGGCCGGGCCGGGTCGCCGCCGGACAGGTCCGCCAGCCAGAGCGAGTTGCCGGCCGTGCCGCCCGCGGAGATCGTCAGCCAGCGGCCGTCCGCGCTGAGCTGCACGCCGTACGAGATCGGCCCGCCGGTCAGGACGGGCACGTCGTCGGGGACGCCGAGCCGGTGCAGGTGCACGCCCTCGTGGAAGCGCACGTAGTAGAAGGCCTCGCCGCCGGGCAGCCAGGCGACCGGCGAGTAGCGGCAGCCGCCGATGGGGCCGTCCACGAGCTTGCCGGTGTCGACCTCCTCGACGTACAGGTCGGCCTTCTCGTCGCCGCTGCGCGAGATCTGGTAGGCGACCAGGCGGCCCTGCGGGTCGGGCTGCCAGTCGTCCAGGGTGGTCAGGCCGGTGGGGTCGCGGTCGGCCGGGTTCAGGAAGGGCCGGTCGTCGCAGTACAGGACCGGGTGCTCCTGGCAGCCGGTCTGCCGCAGGTGGAAGCGTCGGCCGCCGCGCCAAACGGGCGGGGTGACCAGGCCGGTGACGCTCAGCTCGGTGAGCCTGGCCAGGAAGCGCTCGCGGTCCGGCAGGCGCGCGGCGGCCGCCCGCCACAGCCGGTCCTGCGCGGCCAGCCATTCCCCGGTCCGCGGGTCGAGGGGGTCCTCCAGCCAGCGGTACGGGTCGGGGATGTCGCGCCCGTGGAGGCGGTCGGTGACCGGTTGACGTTCGGCGGGCGGGTACTCGTCTGCAAATGTCATGACACGGGCTCCGGTTGCCAGTGGCCGGCCAGGTCGGCGTACAGGGGCGAGACCCGGATCAGCTCGTCGTGCGTGCCGATCGTGATCCGGGGTCCGTCCATGAGCAGGACGCGGCGGGCGCGCAGCGCGGAGGTGAGGCGGTGCGCGACCACGATGAGCGTGCCGCCCCTGGCCGCGAAGGCGTTCTCGGCCAGGGCTTCGGCGGCGGGGTCCAGGTGACAGGTGGCCTCGTCCAGGATGACCAGCGGGGCATCGGTCAGGTGGGCGCGGACGAGGGCGAGGAGCTGGCGCTGCCCGGCCGACAGCGCCGCCGGATCCAGCGTGGCGTCGTACCCGCCCAGGCTCTCGACCAGGTCCGTGGCGCCCAGGGCGGCCACGGCCTCGTCCAGGCGGCCGGACCCGGGCGCGAGGTAGGCGAGGTTGTCGCGCAGCGTGCCGCGGAAGACGTACGCCTCCTGGGGGATGAGCACGCGGGCGGCGGGGTCGGCGCGGTCGGCGGGCACACCGCCGACCAGCACCTCCCCCTCGCCGGGCGGCAGGATGCCGCTGAGCAGGGCGGCGAGCGTCGACTTGCCCGCGCCGCTCGGGCCGACGACGGCCAGGTGGTCGCCCTCGGGGACGGTGAGATCCAGGCGGTCCAGGACCGGCGCCGAGTGCGGGCCGTAGGCGAAGGTGACCGACCGCAGCGTGACGTCGCCCCCGGACGGACGGACCTTGGGCGGCGACGGCGGCCGGGGCGGCGCGGCGGCGGCGATCCGGCGCAGCGTGGCCACGAGCCGCACGCCGCTCACCCCGAGCCCCTGGACGAGCCCGCCGAGCGCGGGGGCCAGCGACTGGGTGACGTAGGCCAGCGCGCCGACGATCACGCCGGGCCGGGCGCCGCCGTCGAGCAGCCAGGGCGTGCCGGCCAGCAGCAGGACGACGGGCAGCCAGCCGCCGACGGCCAGCGCGGCGGTGCGCACCGCGGTCACCCTGGCCAGGGCGCGGGCGGCGTCGCGCTGCGCGCCGACCTGGCGGGCCAGCCGCTCGTCCTCGCGGTCCTGCAGGCCGCACGCCTCGATGTCGCGCAGCCCGGCGGCCGTCGCGGTCATCGACCGGGCCAGCTCCTCGTCGGCCAGCAGGAACGCGCGCTGCCGCCGGGCCAGCGCGGGCAGCGAGGCCAGGAAGAACGCCAGCCCGGCCGCGAACGGCGGCAGCACCAGCACGAGCGTGCCCGGCGCCAGCGTCAGCAGCCCCAGCACCACACTGACCAGCGTGAACGCGAACCCCCTGACCGTGGTGACGACGGCGGCGAAGGCGTCCCTGGCCAGCTCGACCTGGAGCCCGGCCCGCGCGGTGGCCGCGCTGTCGGGGCGCTCGTCGAGCGGGCGGCGCAGCGCTCCCTGCACCACCCGCGTCAGGAGGTCGTCGCGGAACGGCTCGGCCACGGCGGCCACGGCCAGCACCACCTGACGGGCGCCGACGGCCGAGACCAGCCACGCCAGCCCGAGCGCCGCCAGCCAGGCCAGCCCGGTCAGCGGCCGGGCGCGGGCGAAGCCGTCCTCGATGGCGCGGGCGACGGCGTGCCCGACCAGGAAGGCGGGCGCGGCCTCCAGCACCGACCAGAGCAGGATGGCGACCAGCCGCCGCGGGTCGCGCACGAGCGCCCGCCGAAACCCGGCCGCCGCGCCGGGGACCGCGGGCACGCCGGGAGCCGCGGGGACGCCGGGAGCCGCGGGGACGCCGGGAGCCGCCGGGACGCCGGAGTCGGGGGTCATGGGCGGGCCTCCTGGAAGACTGCCCGGTAGGCGGGGTCGCGCCACAGCACGTCGTGCGGGCCGGCGGCGCGCACCCGGCCCTCCTCCAGCCAGACGACCTGGTCGGCGCGGGCGGCGGTGGCCAGGCGGTGGGCGGTGATCAGGCGGGTGCGGCCCCTGGGGTCGCCGGTGAGCGCCCGGCTGACCTCGCGTTCGGTGACGGTGTCCAGGCTGGAGGTGGCGTCGTCGAGCACCAGCAGCCGATCCCCCCGCGCGAACGCCCTGGCCAGGCCGAGCCGCTGCCGCTCGCCGCCGGACATGGGCGTCTCGGCCAGCGGCGTGTCGTAACCGGCGGGCAGCCGGCGGACGAACCCGTCGGCGCGCGCCGCCAGGGCGGCCTCCCGTCCCGCCTGGGAGCCGGGGACGGCGCTGATCGCCTCGCCGACGGTGTCGCCGACCAGCACCGGCCGCTCGAAGGCGTAGCCGATGGCCGAGCGCAGGCCGTCGCGGGTCAGCTCGCGCAGCGGGACGCCGTCGAGCAGCACGTCCCCGCGTTCGGGGTCGGCCAGGCGGCCGGCGAGCGCGGCCAGCAGGGACTTGCCGGAGCCGGACCGTCCCACCACGGCGGTGACCGTGCCGCCGGGGATCGTCAGGTCGCCCACGGTGAGCCCGTCGGCGGCGACGTCGCGGAACTCGACCGTGCCGGGGCCGGGCGGCAGCGCGCGCGAGCCGTGGCGGACCGGGGGCAGGGTGAGGACGTCGGCGACGCGGGCGGCGGCGGCCCGCGCCCTGGCCAGGCCGCCGACGTAACCGAGCGAGGTGCTGAGCGCGGCCCCGAGGGCGGCGTAGCGGGCGGCGGCGTACAGGTCGCCGACGGTGAGCCGCCCGGCGGCCAGCATGAGCCCCCCGGCGGCCAGCACGGCGACCTCCAGCAGCGGGATCATCAGCCCCGACCGGACCCCGGCGGAGGCGTTCGCGCGCCACAGGGCCATGCCGTGCGCGCGCAGCCGGGGCAGGGGCGCGAGCACCCGGCGGGCCTCCTGGTCGGCGGTCCCGGCGGCGGCGATGGTGCGGGCGCCGTCGAGGGCGTCCACGAGGCGGGCCGCGATCTCGCCCTGGATCTCCTGGTAGCCGCCGGAGATGACGGTCGTGACGCGCAGGAAGGCCCGCAGGACGAACACGATGACGACGATGCCCGCCGCGAGGGTGAGGGTCAGCAGCGGATGGATGAGGGTGAGCGCGACCAGGGCGCCGACGGTCGGCACCAGCAGCGCCAGGGCGCCGGTGACCGTCTCGGGGGCCCGTCCGGCCTCCTCGGCGTTCAGCCCGGCCCGGGTGACGAGGTCGCCCTCGGGGAAGCGGCGGGTGGCGGCCCGGCCGACGCCGAGCACGTGCCGCAGCACGCCGAGCCGCAGCCGGGCGGCCGCGTACGCGCTGCTCGCCCCTCTGGCCCAGCCGCCGAGGCTCTCGCAGAGCACCACCACGGCGACCACGCCCGCGCACAGCGCCAGGGCGGTGGCGGCGTCCGGCGAGCGGGCGAGGAGCAGGTCGAGCGTGCGGCCGACGAGGAACGGGACGGCCAGCTCACCGGCCGCGCCGGCGACGGCGGTGACCGCCAGCACGGCGGGCCACGGGCCGCAGCGCCGTACGGCGTCCGTCACCAGGCGGTCTCCCGGTCCCACCTGCCGGCCTCCTTCAGACTCGGGAGGTCCCCGCGCCACCACGAAACGGCGCGGGGACCCTGTCAGCTATCAGTGGCAGAGAGCGACACTGAGGTTGCTCGGGTGACCCGAGTGACACGTGAGAGCAGTGAGCGAGCTGCCGCCGCTGGCCACGTCGCTGGCCGCGGGAGCCTCCAGACCCTGCAGGTCGAGAAGAACCATGTTCTTACACCTCCTTCCGCGGTTGATCATGCGCAGGCCGCTCTGGTGCGGCCTCCAGGAACGGCAGGCGTGCCGGCTGGTCTCCCAGCACCGCCCCGAGGGCGAACAGCACGCCGGCCGTACCGGTCGCGAAATCCATGGACAGGCGCAACAGCCCGTCGCCGGGGAAGGCCAGGCCGCCGCCGTACGGCATGGCGTGCCAGCTCAACCCCTTGATCAGCTCGCGGGCCACCGGATCTCCGGCGAGTGCCGCGATGATGCCCGCGCGGCCGGTGAACAGCCCCGGCTGGACGAAGAACCCGGCGCGGGCGACCAGTTTGAGCCGGTCCAGCTCGGCGGCGAGCTCGTCGTCGTCGCGGTGCGTGAGATAGCGTCCGAGCACCATGGCGATGCCCACGGAGCCCTCGTCCAGGTAGGGCAGCATCCGCCAGCCCTGGTTCACCTGGAGCGAGCCGTCCTCCGAGGCCCGGCAGCGCCGCAGGTCCTGCCTGAGCGCGATCTCGGCCAGGTCGAGCAGCGCCCGGTCGCCGGTGTGCTCGTAGGCGTGCAGGAAGAGCAGGGCGGAGCCGGACGAGCCGTACATGAGGCCGGCTCTGGGGTTGTCGCCGCCGCTGATCTCGGGCACGTCCTCGGGGCCGCCGAGGCGGTCGGCGCAGATGTCCACCGCGCGCATGGCGTGCCCGGTCAGGGCGGGCTCGGTCCGGCCGAGGCGCAGGAGGTTCAGCCCGATGCCGGGCAGGCCGGAGAACAGCGCCGTCTCCAGGCGGTCCCACTGCTCGCGCAGGGCGATGTCGACGACGTCGAGCGCGTCCTGGCGGTGTCCGAGCCGGTCGAGGACGTGGGCGATGCCGTGCAGGCCGTCGTACAGGCCGATGCCGGAGCCGGGGGCCGGGCGCAGGGCGCGCTCGCGCAGCCAGGTCTCGTACTCGGGGAAGGGCCCGAGGCCGGTGGCCGACAGGGCGAGCAGCACGCCGGCCGCGCCGGTCGCCACGTTGAGGCCGCCACCGGGCTTGAACTGGGCGACGTCGCCGGGGAAGAGGCGGTCGTCGCGCCCGGGGGTCGCGCCGGCCCGGATGGCCCGGCACATCGCCTCCCGCAGCTCGGCCCAGGTGGCCGTCCCCGGCGTCGGCACGGGGGTCTCCACGGCCTGGTCACCCGCGATGGTCGCGGCGGCGGTGTCCATGAAGGCACCGGGGACGGGGAAGGTCTCCTTGACGATCCGCGCGAGCTGGACGATCTTCGGCCGGTGGATCGGCAGCATGATCGTGCACTGCGGGGCGAACAGGGCGAAGCGCAGGCAGGCCAGCGCGTACCGGTCGACCTCGACGCCGTGGCGGTCGCGCGGGGCGGCGAAGGCGGGATGGGCCAGCGCGGCCCTGGCCCGGTCCGCGGCGAGGGTGGCGACCTCGTAGTCGATGAGCACGACCCGGCCGTCCTGGGTGAGCAGGATGTTGTCGGGGTGCAGGTCGCCGAAGACGACGCCGCGTCCGTGCAGCGACTCGACGGCCTCCTCGACGCTCTCCAGGGTCGTGGTGGCCCAGGCGGTGTAGTCGGCGAGGTCCTGCTCGTCGCAGGTGGCGCTGGTCAGCGGGAAGCGGCGCACCAGCCGCCGCTGGAGCGGGGTGCCGTCCACGAACTCCTGGACGAGGAAGTGGTGGCCGCCGATGGTGAAGTAGTCGCGCAGCTCGGGGGCGGCGGGCAGGCCGGCCAGGCGGCGCAGCATGTCGCGCTCGTGTTCGAGCCTGGCGACCGCGTCCCGGCCGGCCACGTCGAGGCCGGCGTGCGGCCTGCCCTCCTTGAGCACCACCCGTTCGTCGGTGCGGGTGTCGCGGGCCAGGTAGACGCCGCCGCCGTTGGAGAAGTGCAGCACGCTCTCGATCCGGTACGGCAGCCCCTCCATGGTCACCGCGTTGCGCGCGGCCAGGTGGGGTTCGAGGAACTCGGGCAGCGTGGTCCAGGGCGGCACCGAGAACGTCGCGCCGCGCACGTCGGGGATCAGCTTGCCCTGGCCGTCCTCGACGGCCAGCACCCGCTCCCCGGACGGGGACAGGCAGTGCCGCTCGGCGAAACCGCCGTAGCGGACGAACATCGGCCCGTCGCCGTAGCGCAGGTCGCTCAGGATGTACGGCCCCTCGACGCCGCGCAGCAGCTCGTCGAGCTCCTTGAGCACGAGTTCGAGCTGCCCCTCGTCCCGGGGGTAGATGGTGACCAGCTTGCCGCTGGAGGCCCGGGAGGCGGCCTTGGAGTTGACCATGACCAGCACCGCCGGGCCGCGCAGGAACTTGAAGGCGACCCCGCGGGGCACGCAGTAGTCCCACACGGTGTCGACGACCTTCTCGGCGTCCTCGACGCGGGCCGACACGTGGATCTTCCAGCCCTGGGTCGGCAGGGGCGCCTCACCGGTGGGCATGTAGTACGCCCAGGTGTCGCTGAGCTCGTGGGCCCAGCCGTCGGGGACGGGCCGGCGCAGATGGGCGAAGTCGACGTCCGCCGCCGTGCTGTGGTCGGGAGTGTCGTAGAAACACTGGTCCACAAGGCAGTAGAGCTCGTACTTGTCCATTTGGCGCGGCCCTCCGAGGCGGTGTGCTTAGAGCCTGCCGCACCCGCGCCGGGTCGGACTAGTAACACGCAACATGAGCCATATATGGCTATGAAATGTGCTTTGATGCGTTTTTCACAAATGGTAATTATATGCGCGGGGCATAAACACTGAACGAGAATTCCCCGCTGCGCGACGTGGACGCCTCCAGCCAGCCGCCCAGCGCCGAGACGCGTTCGGCCAGGTTGAGCAGGCCCTGACCGGCGTCTCCCGGCCGGCGCGGCGGGCGCACGCCGTCGTTCCTGATGGACAGGCGGACCACATTGTCGCGTTCCATGAGCTGGATCCAGCACTGCCCGGCCTCGGCGTGCCGCAGCACGTTCGTCACCCCCTCGCGCAGCGCGTGCGTGAGGGCCTCCTCCACGTCGGGATGCAGGTCACGGCAGGCCACCCTGATCTGGCAGCGCACCCGCGCCGACTCCAGCAGCGCCCGCGCCGCGCCCAGCTCGGCCGCCAGCGAGGAGCTGCGCAGACGGCCGTGCGCGACGGCCCGGACGTCGGCCGACAGGTCCCGCAGCAGTTCGAGCGTCTCGCCCACCTCCTGCCGGGCCTTCTCGTCGTCCTCGGCCACCAGCCGCTGGATGAGCTGCGCCTTCAGCGTCAGGACGGTCAGCCGGTGCCCGACCAGGTCGTGCAGGTCGCGGGTGAAGCGGCGGCGCTCCAGCGTCACGGCCTGGCGCATGACGTCGGTACGGGCCCCGGACAGCCGGCGCACCCGGGCCAGCAGGCTCAGCAGCGCGAACTCCACGACGCCGATCAAGGGGGTGACCAGCGCCCACACCGGCTCGACCTGCCACGAGCCCGGCGCGGCCAGCAGCACCGGCCCGCACGACAGCGCCAGCGCCACCAGCACGAGCGACCTGACCCGGGACGCGACCACGAGCAGCGCGCCGGCCAGCAGCCCGCACACCGGCGTCCAGGCCGGCCCGAGCACCGCGAGCGGCACGTACGTCAGCCACGCCTGGACGGCCACCAGCCACCACGAGCCGGCCCGCCGCACGGGCTCCTCCAGGACGAACCTGCCGTGCAGCGTGAGCAGGACGGCCAGCGCCACCGACCCCTCGACCACCAGCCCCGATCCGGCCAGCCCGGCCTGCACCGGGATCACCAGCCCGACGCCGCCGGCCACCAGGCCGAGCCCGCCGGCCCAGCCGGGCGACGCCAGGACGTGCGCCTTGGAACGTAATCGAGGCGCCGGGCCACGGCGTGTGGCGTCCACCTCACCCCCGGTGTGCGGTTGACGTGACGGGACAGTACGCGTGGCGAGTGCGCTCACCGCTCCCTCGTTCCTCTAATCGACCTGACACGGCCACCTTGTGTAAAGACCGAGGCCGCTTCCGGACACGCTGACTTCCCACCCCACAAGGGGTTAGGCAGTTCATATCAGTCATAGGGTGTCGGTATGGAATACATGCGACTTGGCACCACGGGTATGAAAGTTTCTCGCATCTGTTTGGGGATGATGAGCTACGGCGATCCGGCGCGCCAGGAATGGGCATTGCCGGAGGAACAGGCCGAGCCGATCATCCGGCGGGCCGCCGACGCGGGCGTGACGTTCTTCGACACCGCCGACATCTACAGCCGCGGCCAGAGCGAGGTCGTCACCGGGGCCGTGCTGCGCCGGATCTTCCCCCGCCGCGAGGACTACGTGCTGGCCACCAAGGTCTACTTCCCGATGGGCAGGGGCGCCAACGACGGCGGGCTGTCGCGCAAGCACATCCTCGCGGCCGTCGACGCCTCGCTCGCCCGGCTCGGCACCGACTACGTGGACCTGTACCAGATCCACCGGTGGGACGACGAGACGCCCATCGAGGAGACCATGGAGGCGCTGCACGAGGTGGTCAGGTCGGGCCGGGCCCGCTACATCGGCGCGTCCACGATGTGGGCCTGGCAGTTCGCCAAGGCCCAGCACGTCGCCGAGGCCAACGGCTGGACGCGGTTCGTCTCGATGCAGAACCACTACAACCTGCTCTACCGCGAGGAGGAGCGGGAGATGCTGCCCCTCTGCGCCGACCAGGGCGTGGGCGTGATCCCGTGGAGCCCGCTCGCGCGCGGCGTGCTGGCCAGGGCGGGCGCGGCCGGCCCGGCGGCCTCCGCGACCGCCAGGACCGGCTCCGACGCGCGCATCGACTTCCTGTACGACCCCGACAACGACCGGCGCATCCTCGACCGGGTCGCCCAGCTCGCCGCCGAGCGGGAGCTGCCGCCGGCCCAGATCGCCCTGGCCTGGCTGCTGCACCAGCCGGGCGTCACCGCGCCGATCGTCGGGGCCACCAAGGACGGGCACGTGGACGACGCCGTGGCGGCCGTCGGGGTGGAGCTGTCGGACAAGGAGCTGGCGTTCCTGGCCGAGCCGTACCGGCCGCGGGAGGTCAAGTTCTGAGCACCGGGATTGTCGGTCGGAGATCCTAAGGTAGGGGCATGCGGGCTAATGAGGAGGCGGCGGCGGCGCTGCAGGAATACGCGGAGCTGTTCGCGCTGAGCGGCGGCGACGCCTTCCGGGTGCGGAGCTACCAGAAGGCGGCCAAGGCGATCGCCGGGTTCCCCGAGGACATCTCGGAGGTCGACGTGCGCGGCGTCCCCGGCGTCGGGGAGGCCATCGCCAAGAAGATGGAGGAGTTCCTCCAGCGCGGCAGCTTCCGGCAGCTCGACGACCTGCGGGGCCGCGTGCCCGAGGGCGTGCGGCGGCTCACCCGGGTGCCCACGCTCGGCCCCAAGACGGCCATCATGCTGTTCGAGGACTACGGCATCGACTCCACGGTGGCGCTGGGCGAGGCCATCACCTCCGGCCGGCTCGACGGCGTCAAGGGCCTCGGCCCCAAGACGCTGGCCAACCTGCTCAAGGGCATCGAGCAGCTTGAGCAGGCGGGCCGCCGGGTGCACATCGGCGTCGCCATGGCGCTGGCCGAGCAGGTCATCGGCTCGCTCAAGACCGAGCGGGTCGCGTACGCGGGGTCGCTGCGGCGGATGAAGGACACGATCGGCGACATCGACATCCTGGCGGTGGCGCCCGAGTCGATCATGGCCGACTTCCGCGCGCAGCCCTACGTCGCCGACGTGATCGCCGCGGGCGAGAAGAAGACCTCGATCCGCACGACCTCCGGCGTCCAGGTCGACCTGCGCCTGATCCCGGCCGGGTCGTGGGGCGCGGCGATGCAGTACTTCACCGGCTCCAAGGAGCACAACGTGGCCATCCGGGAGATGGCGGTGAAGAAGGGCTGGAAGCTGTCCGAGTACGGGCTGTTCGAGGGCGAGCGGGTGATCGCCGCGGAGTCCGAGGAGGACATCTACGAGGCGCTCGGCATGCAGTTCGTGCCGCCGCCCATGCGGGAGGACGGCGGCGAGGTCAAGGCGGCGCTGCGCGGCGAGCTGCCGGTGCCGGTGGAGCTGGCCGACCTCAAGGGCGACCTGCACACCCACACCGACCTCACCGACGGCATCGCCTCCCTGGAGGACATGGTGGCCGCCGGCGCCGCGCGCGGCTACTCCTACTACGCGGTCACCGACCACGCGCCCGACCTGGCCATGCAGCGCATGACCCTGGACAAGGCGCTGGAGCAGCGCGGGCGGGTGGCGGAGCTGCAGAAGAAGTATCCGCACATGCGCATCCTGCACGGGTCGGAGCTCAACATCGCGCCCGACGGGTCGGTCGACTGGCCGGGCGAGGTGCTGCGCGAGTTCGACGTGTGCGTGGCCTCCGTCCACTCGCACTTCGGCATGTCGCGGGAGGAGATGACCCGCCGGTTCATCACCGCCTGCGAGAACCCGTACGTCGACATCATCGGCCATCCGACCACCCGGAAGATCGGCAAGCGGCCGCCGGTCGACGCCGACTGGGACGCCGTCTTCCGGGCGGCCGCCCGTACGGGCACCGCGATGGAGATCGACTCCTACCCCGACCGCTCCGACCTGCCGGCCGACCTGGTGCGGCTGGCCAAGCACCACGGGGTGAAGTTCTCCATCGACAGCGACTCGCACGCGATCCCCCACCTGGCCCACCAGCGGTTCGGGGTCGGGATCGCGCAGCGGGCCTGGCTGACGAGCGACGACGTCATCAACACCTGGCCCCTCGACCGCCTCCTCGCCTTCCTGGGCCGGTAACCCTCCGCCCGGGTCGAGGCGGGCGGCCGGGCACGTCCAGCGTCGGGATGCCCAGTCCGGCAGGGCCCGCCATGGCCTGTCGGGGGTGCGGCCCGCATCGGGGCTCGGAGTGGGCCGCACCCCTGGTTGGCGCGCGGGTCTGCGCGGGCCGCATCAAGGCGCCGGTCGGGTGCGGCCCGCACCCAGCGCGGGCCGCACCCGAGCCTCGACGGGGGCATCCGCCGCGGATGGTCGCGGCCCTGCTCCAGGAGCGGGCGTCCACCAGAATTCCTGCTCTCAAATTCGGACTTAACACCCCAAAACGGGACATTTGCCGTAGCCTTGGAGCGGCGCCGCTCCTTGGAGTGCGGGCCGGCGCACACACCCGGCGTCCGGTCGAGCGGCACGCGCCGGCCCCTCCGACGGACGGCACGCGTACGGCTCCGCCGCGCGAGCGGCGCACCCAGACCTTCTGGCGCCCGCGCGGACCGCGTGCACACGAGCCCCACCCGCAGGCAGTGCGCGCCCGGACGACGCCGTCACTCGCCGACTCGGCCGCCGTCCGGGCCCCGGACCCCGGGCCGCAGGACCGGCAGCCCGGCCCGCAGCCGGTCCAGGAACTCGTCGACGTTCAGGCAGCGGTCCTCCGCGTCGACGACCTCGGGCACGAACGCCTCGACGATGCCGTCCCCGACGGCGAAGTCGGCGTCGTCGTCATCGTCGTCGTAATTGTTCACCCAGCGCCCGCCGGGGGCGTACACGTCCATGGCGTGGTCGTAGTCGATCACCCAAGGGGTGTCGACGATCCCGGTCCGCAAAGAGCCGTGGTTGTACCAGCCGTAGACCAGGTGGGTGAAGGCGCCGTCGTGGATGTAGATCTCCGCTTCGCCGCCCTCCAGGGTCTCCGCCTCGGTGTGACCGCCGACGTACAGGCCGGGCCGGTCCTCATAGAGCGCGATCGGGCCGTTGACCTTCAGGTCGCCGGTGACCACGATCAACTCGACGTTGCCCTCGGTGTCGCCGCCGCGCAGTTCGTTGACGGCGTCCAGGAAATCCCCGTCGAGGGTGAGGTCGCCGTCGAAGAACAGCACCTCGTCGTAGCCGGGCGACGCTCCCGCCCCCTCGAACACGGCGGACAACGCGCCGCCCAGACGGGCATCGGCATCGGCATAGGACAGGGATGCGGCGATGGCGGATATCGGCATGGGGAAGAGCCTAAGCCCGTGTACTGACAATCCGGCGTGCGGCGTATGCGGGGTTCCTCAGGAAGTGTGCGCGTGGCCCCGCCGACAGATGGCGCGCGCACGGTCGTCTCGGCAGATGACGCGCGCAGGAACCCTCCTGCGGTCGGTGCGCCAGGAAGCCAGTCCGGCAGCCCGCGCGGCACCCGTCCGGCGGAAGGGGACGGGGTCCGGCTGGTGGCGGGACAGCGCCCGGCCGTCGGCGGGTGTGCGCGTAGATCCTTCTGCTTCGCTAGCTTGGACGGCGATGGAGGACAACCAGCCCCCGCGCCCCGCAGCCCCGGACCCGGCCTCCGCGCCCCGGCCCGCCGACTCCGCCGCCGGGCCACCCCGCGATCCGGCCAACCCTCCCGCCGCCGCGCCTGATTCCAGCAAAGGTCCCGCCGTCGGGGCGCCGGGCGGTCCTGCCGGGGCGTCCGCGCCGCGCCTCAGGACGGGGCGCCGGGGGCGGCGAGTGTGGAAGGTCGTCGTCGTCGCGCTGGCCGGGCTGGTGGTCGCCGCCGTCGGCGGGGTCGCCCTGGCCTATCCCTCGCTCGCCGCCACCACCTGCCCCGGCTGCTACGGCCTGACCGAGCTGAGCCCGGGGGTGCACGTCGAGGACGGCCTCACCCCCGCCCAGCGTGAGCGCGTCGGCGAGGTGGCCGACCAGGCCGCCCGCCGGGTCACCGCCTTCTACGGCGGCCGACTGAGCTCCCCCGGCCTCCTGGTCTGCCTGACCGAGGCGTGCTACCGGCGCATCGGCGGCGGCCAGGAGCGCGGCGTCGCGGTGCTCAACCGGTCGGTCATGCTCTCGCCGCGCGGCCTCGACCCGGTGATCGCCTCCCACGAGATGTCCCACGTCGAGCTGCACGCCAGGCTCGCCTCCTCCGCCGAGGTGCCGCAGTGGTTCGACGAGGGGCTGGCGGTGGTGGTCTCGGGCGACCCGCGCCACCTGGCTCCGGAGTCCGCGCCGGACCGCTGCCTGGTGGCGCCGTCCGGGCCGCTGCCGGTGACGCTCGAGGAGTGGCTGCGCACGGCGAGCGCCGACCCCGCCACGTACGCCAGGTCGGCCTGCCAGGTGAGCCGCTGGCTGGGTGAGAACGGCGGCCGTGCCGGGCTGCTCGGCCTGGTGACCAGGCTCAACGCCGGCGAGCCCTTCTCCGCCCTCGTCCGGACGCGCTGACGAACCACCTCGAAAGGCACGGTTGCCGCACCCGTGCCGCTGGGTAGGTCTTCGTACGGCTGGAACGGTCCCAGGATCGGGACAGCATTCGGCGAGCACGCGCACGCGGAGACAGCGCGAGGAGATTAAATGGTTTCCAGGTAGGAAATACGTCTTGCGAGAGGTGGCTCCCATGAAGCAAGTCGCGGCGACGATCGTCAAACCGCTGCCCGACCACCTGTTCCGGGTCCACGACGGGAACGCGGAGATGCGGTGGGAGGCGATGTCCGGGGTCGGCTACCACACGCCGAACGACCGCTTCTTCGTCAGGAACCACACCTCCACCCCGCTGATCGACGCCGCCGGCTGGCAGCTCCACCTGCACGGCGCCGGGCTGCGCGGGCCGCGCGCCTTCACCTACGACGAGCTGCTGTCGATGCCCTCGCGCACCCACGACGTGGCCATCGAGTGCGCCGGCAACGGCCGCGCGTTCTACGGCACCCAGCAGGGCGACCCCGCGCCCGGCACGCAGTGGGGCCTCGGGGCCGTCGGCGTGGCGAGGTGGCGCGGCGTGCCGCTGCGCGACCTGCTCGCCGAGGCCGGCCTGCGTCCCGAGGCCGTGGACGTGCTGCCCACCGGCCTCGACGCGCCCTTCGAGGACCACGGCCACGTCCGCCGCCCGCTGCCCGTCGCCAAGGCGGTGCGCGACGTGCTCGTGGCGTACGAGATGAACGGCCGCCCGCTGCCGCCCGACCACGGGTTCCCGGTGCGGCTGGTGGTGCCGGGATGGGTGGGGATCGCCTCCATCAAGTGGCTGGGCGACATCGAGGTCTCGACCAGCAAGCTGTTCACGCCGTGGAACACCGTCTTCTACCGGGACGTCGCGGCGCAGCCGGTGAAGAGCGCCTTCGAGCTGCCCTGGGACGCCCGGCTGCCGATCCGCGGCCCGCACGCCTGGCGCGGCCGTCCGGGGCCGCACGTGCTGCGCGGCCGGTCGTGGTCGGGGCGCGGGCGGATCGTCGCGGTCGAGGTCAGCTTCGACGGCGGGCAGTCCTGGCACCCGGCCGAGCATCACGGCCCGCACCTGGTCGGGGCGTGGTTGCCGTGGCACGTCCAGTGGGCGCCGAAGCACACCGGGCCCGCCGTGCTGATGGCCAGGGCCACCGACGAGACCGGCGCCACCCAGCCGCTGCGCACGCCCAAGCACCCCTTCGGCTACTCCTTCGACGCGGTCGTGCGGCATCCGGTGCAGGTGGTCAACGGATAGATAAGTGTCACGAACGCGGCTGAGCTGGCCGTTCATCAGGAAGTGGTTCGGAGGTGTGCATTTCATCTGAAAGACTCTCGCGGAAACGTTACGGAAATGACACCGTGCGAGGCTTTCGCACAAGACGAAGCAGTCATCGAAGCATCCGTCGAAGAACGCAACGGAGAAGGGAGAGCAGATGCGCCAGCTGACCCCGTTGGACGCCCAGTTCCTCCATGTCGAGTCCGAGACCACCGCGGCGCACGTCGCCGGGCTGGCGGTCCTCGACCCGGCCGGCGGCGCGGTGGACCGGGACGCGCTGGCCGAGCTGCTGCTGGACCGCGTCCACCTCTCCCCCGCGCTCAGCCTGCGCCTGGTCGAGGTGCCGTTCGGGCTCGACCGTCCCTACTGGTGCGCCGACCCGGACTTCGACCTGGCCGACCACCTGTTCGAGACGACGCTGCCGGCGCCCGGCGACGACGCCGCGCTGGCCGAGGCGGTGGCCGCGATCCACGAGCGCCGGCTCGACCGGTCGCGTCCGCTGTGGGAGATGCACCTGATCAAGGGGCTGGCGGGCGGCCGGGTCGCGGTCTACACGAAGGTGCACCACGCGGCCATCGACGGCGTGTCGGGCGCGGAGACCCTGGCGACCCTGCTCGACCTGAGCCCGGAGGGCGTGCGGGAGCGCGGGCCGCGCCCGGCGCCGCCGCGTCAGGACCCGCCGGGCCTGGTGGAGATGCTGGCCGGGGCCGCCGTGCGCTCGCTCACCCATCCGGTGCGCGCCGCCCGCTCGGTGGTCAGGGCCGCGGGCGACCTCGACGCGATCCCGCTGGCCGGCGCGCTGCCCGGCGCGCAGGCGATCGCCAGGGCCGCCCGGCTGGTGACCGGCGACCAGAAGCAGCGCCCCGAGCTGCCGGGGCTGACCGCGCCGCGCACGCCGTTCAACGGGCCGATCAGCGCGCGGCGGGAGCTGTCGTTCGGGTCGGTGCCGCTGAAGGAGGTCAAGAAGGTCGCCAAGGCCAACGGCATCAGCGTCAACGACGTGGTGATGGCGCTGTGCGCCTCGGCGCTGCGGTCGTGGCTGGACGAACGGGACGCGCTGCCCGCCGAGCCGCTGGTGGTGGCCGTGCCGGTGTCGGTGCGTACGGGCGGGGCCACGGACGTGGTCGGGAACCAGATCTCGGCCATGGTGGCGCCGATGCCGACGAACGTCCCCGACGCCGGGGAACGGCTGCGGGCGGTCGGCGAGACCATGAGCAGGGCCAAGCGGCGCTTCGCCGTCGCGCCGGCGAGCTGGCTCGGCGAGCTGTGCTCGCTGCTGCCCGCGCCGGTCACCAGCCTGGCCACCCCGGCGATCTTCCGGCTGGCCGGGACGGCGTTCCCGCCGATCAACCTGATCATCAGCAACGTGCCGGGCCCGCAGTTCCCGCTCTACATGTGCGGCGGCCGGGTGCTGGCCTACTACCCGCTGTCGGTGCTGACCGACCTGTCCGGTGGCGTGAACATCACCTGCTTCTCCTACGACGGCATGCTCGACTTCGGCATCGTGGCCTGCCCCGAGCGTATGGACGACGTGTGGGGCCTGCTCGGCCACCTGCGCGACGCCCTCGACGAGCTGCTAGCCGAGGGCGTGGGCGATGAGTTCGGCGACGGCGTCGGGGTCGATCTGGTGACCGGTTAGCTGGCAGAGGTTCTCCTGGTAGAGCAGCACGGCGGCGAACGTCGCCGCGGCCACCTCCAGGCGGGCCGCGTCGCCGCGCGTGCCGGGCAGCGCCAGCTCCAGCGCGAACCTGGCCCTGCTGATCAGCTCGCCGTTGAGCCGGCCGAGCCGCTCCTTGACCGAGCCGTGCGTGTCGGCCTCGCGGAACAGGATGCGCCGCATCGCCGGTGAGGCCCGCAGCGGCAGCCCGCGCGCCAGCTGGGCCAGCGTGCCGGCCGGGTCGCCGGGCACGGCGTCGACCTCCCGGCCCTCCTCGACCAGGGTGCGCTCGTCGACGAGGGCGACGAGTACGTCGATCTTCCGCGGGAAGTAGTGGAAGATCAGCCCTTTGGGGACTCTCGCGAGCCTGGCGATCACCGCGGTCGGAGTGGCCTCGTAGCCGCTGCCCGCGAACAGTTCCTCGGCCGCGTCCAGGATGCGCGTGCGCGCGTCACCGATCGACACAGCTCGCACCCTAACGCCACCTGCGGCTTCATCGCCATCCCGCCGGGGCGAGAGCCTGCTGCCCTCCGGCCCCCGTGTAGGATTGAGACGTAAATGTCTCATATTTGACGGAGTTGTCTCATGGTGGTGAGCCGGGAGCAGATCATGACCGCGGCGATCCAGCACCTCAACGAGCATCCGGCCGCCTCGATGGCCCAGCTCGCCGAGGCGGTGGGGATCAGCAGGGCCACGCTCCACCGGCAGTTCAGCAGCCGGGAGGAGCTGATGACGGCGCTCGGCCACCGCGCGCACGACCGGTGGCACGACCTCCAGGCACGCGCGGACGTGCCGGCCGCCGCCGCCTCCGACGACCCGGGCGTGCTCCGCGAGTCCCTGGAGATCCTGCTGGAGGGGTGGATCGAAGTGGCCGACGAGTACGGATTCGGCCTCACCGACTACGCGATGGCCGTGCACCCGGAGCTGCTGCGCCGCGCCGAGGAGCTGGAGGAGCGCGAGATCGCGCTCTTCGCCGCCGCCCAGCGGGCCGGCCTGCTGCGTGCCGACCTGCCGCCCCGCTGGATCAGCAACACGGTCTACGGCCTGCTGGTGGCCGTCCGGGAGAGCCTGCGACGCGGCGACGTCGCCCGCCGGGACGTCGCCAGGCTGCTGCGGGAGACGTTCCTGACCGGCGCGGGCGCCGGGGGGTGGTCGTGATGACGGTCACCGGCCTGTCGGCGCGCCGGCGGTGGGCGGGTCTGGCCGTGCTGTCGGCCAGCGTGCTGCTCGTGGTCATGGACATGACCGTGCTGAACGTCGCCCTGCCCGCGATCACCGAGGACCTGCGGCCGACCTCGGTCGAGCTGCTGTGGATGGTCGACGCGTACTCGCTGGTGCTGTCCGGGCTGCTGGTCACGGCGAGCGCGCTCGGCGACCGGTGGGGGCGCAAGCGCATGCTGCTGGCCGGGTTCACCGTGTTCGGGGTGGCCTCGACGGCGGTGCTGCTGGCCGACTCGGCCGCCGAGGTGATCGCCGTACGGGCGCTGCTCGGCGTGGGCGGCGCGATGATCATGCCGTCCACGCTGTCGATGATCCGGAACCTGTTCACCGACCCGGGCGAGCGGGCCAGGGCGCTCGGCGTCTGGTCGGCGATGGCGGCGATGGGCGCGGCGCTCGGCCCGATCCTGGGCGGGTTCCTGCTGGAGCACTTCTCCTGGCAGTCGGCGTTCCTGGTGAACGTGCCCGTCATGGCGGCGGCCGTCGTCGCCGGGCTGCTCCTGCTGCCCGAGACGCGCAACCCCAGGCCGGGCCGGTGGGACGCGCCGGCGACCGTCCTGTCGATGGCGGGCATGGCCGCGCTGCTGTACGCGGTCAAGACGTTCGGCAAGGACGGCCTGACCTCGCCCGCCGCCCTGGCCGCCACGGTCGTCGCGGCGGTCGCGCTGGGCTGGTTCGTGGTGCGGTGCGCGCGCCGGCCCGATCCGCTGCTGGAGATCAGGCTGTTCCGCAGCGCGCCGTTCTCGGCGGGCGTGGTGACGGCGCTGACCACGTCGATCGCGATGGCCGCCGTGCTGCTGCTGCTCGCGCAGTGGATGCAGCTCGTCCAGGGGTACGCGCCGCTGGAGACGGGGGTGCGGCTGCTGCCGGCCGCGCTGGCCGCGCTGATCGCCTCGCCGCTCGCGCCGGTCCTGGCCGAACGCGTCGGCGCCCGGACGGTGCTGGCGGGCGGGCTCGCGGTGACGGGGCTGGGGTTCCTGCTGGTGTGCCTGGCGCCGGAGCCGCTGGGCTACTGGCCGGTCGCCGTCGCGCTGGCGCTGATCGGCGCGGGCAACGGCGCGCTGGCCATCGCCTCGGCGGTGATCATGGCCGGTTCGCCGCCGGAGAAGTCGGGCAGCGCGGCGGCCATCGAGGAGACCAGCTACGAGGTGGGCGCGGCGCTCGGCGTGGCGGTGCTGGGCAGCGTGGCCGCCGCGGTCTACCGCAACGGGCTGGACTACGCGGGCCCCGGCGCGGGCGCGGCGCGCGAGTCGCTGGGCGGCGCGCTCGACGTGGCCGCCGAGCTCGGGGCGCAGGGGGCGCGGCTGGTGGAGACGGCCAGGGCGGCCTTCACCGACTCGCTGGCGCTGACCTCGGGGGCGGGGGCGGCGCTGATGCTGGCCGGCGCGCTGGTGGTCTGGCTGCTCACCCCGCGCACCCTCGACCTGGCCTCCGTGGAGCACTGACCGCACGTCTCCCACCAGCGCGGACGTGACCGGGGCGCCGTCCGTGCCTGTTCGCGGGGGGCACGGATAATGGCCGTATGAGATCAATAGGCACGACGGACCTGTCCGTTTTCCCGATATCGCTCGGCACCAACGTCTTCGGCTGGACCGCGGACAAGGAGACCTCGTTCGCGATCCTCGACGCCTACGTCGAGGGCGGCGGCAACTTCATCGACACGGCCGACGTCTACCCCCACTGGGTGACCGGCGAGTCCACGTCCGAGCTGATCATCGGCGAGTGGATGGCCGACCGCGGCAACCGGGACTCGGTGGTCGTGGCCACCAAGGTCGGCATGCTGGAGGGGCTCGAAGGGCTGGCCCCGGCCACCATCCGGACGGCCGTCGAGGACTCGCTGCGCCGCCTGCGCACCGACTACATCGACCTGTACTGGGCGCACGTGGACGACCGCGACACGCCCCTGGTGGAGTCGCTGGCCGCCTTCGACGCCCTGGTCAAGGAGGGCAAGGTGCGCCAGATCGGCGCGTCCAACTACGGGCCGGCCCGGCTGGCGGAGGCCCTGCGGATCTCCCGGGAGGAGGGGCTGGCCGCGTACGTCGCGCTCCAGCAGCCGTACAACCTGGTCGACCGGGGGTACGAGGGCGAGCTGCGGGACGTGGTGGCCTCGGCCGGCCTGTCGAGCACGCCGTACTTCGGGCTGGCCCGCGGGTTCCTGACCGGCAAGTACCAGCCGGGCGTCACGGTCGACAGCCCGCGGGCCGGGAAGGCGGCCGAGTACCTGGACACCGAGCACGGGCGCAGGGCGCTCGAAGGGCTGCTGAAGGTGGCGGCCGAGCGCGGCGCCGAGCCCGCCTCCGTGGCGCTGGCCTGGCTGGCCGCCCAGCCCACGGTCACCGCGCCGATCGCCAGCGCGCGCGACCCCCGCCAGCTGAAGCCGCTGCTCGCGGCGGCGGAGCTGGAGCTGAGCGAGGAGGAGCTGGCCCTCCTCGACGAGGCCTCCCGCCCCTGATCGGCCGGTGCCGGCCCCTCACGGGCAGCGGCAACCGGCGGGGTCAGCGGGCGCGGCCGGCCAGCGAGACGCACAGCTCCCTGAGCTCGACTGCGTCGGGGAGGCACTCGTCCAGCACGTCCAGCGCCGCCTTCAGGTGCCGGGCGGCCAGGCGGTCCGCGATCGTCCGGCCGCCCGCCTCCTCGATCAGGCAGGCGGCCAGGGTCAGGGTCGCGTCGTCGGTCTCGCCCGAGGCCAGCGCGTCGGCCAGGCGGCCGGCCGCGGGCTCGCCCGATCCCAGCGCGGCGAGCACCGGCACGGTCTTCTTCCGCAGCCGCAGGTCGCCGTGCACGGGTTTCCCGGTGACCTGCGGATCCCCCCAGATCCCCAGCATGTCGTCGGCGATCTGGAAGGCCACGCCGAGCTCCACCCCCATGCGCCACATGCGCTCGGACAGATCCGGCCGGCCGCCGAGCGCGACCCCCGCGGCCGTGGCCGCCCCCAGCAGGGACCCGGTCTTGCCCGCCGCCATCTGCGTGTACTCGGCCACGCTCACCTCCTCCGGCCCGCTCCACGGCCTGCTCTCGAAAGCCATGTCGGCGGTCTGGCCCTGGACCAGCTCGACGAGGGCCGCCGACAGGTGGCGCATCGCCTCGGGGCGGTCGGCGAGCCGGGCGACGGCCAGGGCCAGCAGCGCGTCCCCGGCCAGCAGGGCGGGCCCCACCCCGTACGCCTTCCACAGGGCGTCCCGGTGCCTGCGCTGCTCGTCCTGGTCGATGATGTCGTCGTGCACGAGCGAGAAGGCGTGCACGAGCTCGATCGCGACGGCTCCCGGCAGCGCCTGTTCGGCGGTGCCGCCGACGGCCTCGGCGCTGAGGATGGCCAGGGCCGGGCGCACGCTCTTGCCGCCGGTCCCCTCGTCCGGCCGTCCGGTGGCGTCCGACCAGCCCAGGCTGTAGGAGACCATGGCGGCCCCCCAGGGATGCAGACCCTCGACCGCGGCTCGCATGGCGGGCTCCACCAGGCGACGACAGCGGGCGATCACGTCGGCGTCCGACAACCGGGCGCCGGGGTGGCTGAGGTTCACGAGATGCTCCTGCCAATGTTCGATCTTGAATCTACATGCACGCTCATGTGATACTCCAGCCTAGGTTTTTACGTTCGTCATCAAATGTCCGTTATGCAAGACGGGCGCAAGGGAGACACACTCGTGGCGGATACTGCCACTGCCACCAGGACTATCCCTTTCCTCACCAGGCTCACCAGACACCGGGTGCCGGTCCACGCGCTCGAAGCGGCCGGCGCCGAGGCCGGCGGCCGGGTCGTACGCCTGAACATGGGCCCCTTCCGCCCCTACCTCGTCACCCACCCCGACCACGTCGAGCGGGTGCTCACCACCAACCAGGCCAACTACCTGCGCGAGGGCATGTTCTGGGATCCGCTGGCGCCGCTGCTCGGCAAGGGGATCCTGTCCGACGGCGAGAACTGGGCCGAGAGCCGCCGCATCCTCCAGCCGCTGTTCACCGCCCGGCACGTCAACGCCATGGCCGAGAACATGGCACGGATCATGGACGAGCTGATCGACACGACCATCGTCCCCGGGCAGCCGTTCGACGTGGCCAAGGGCATGTCGGCCATCGTGCACCCGGTGATCGTGCGGCTGTTCTTCGGGGCGAAGATCTCGCTGGAGGACATCAACCGGCTGGTGCCCGCCTACGACGTCGCCGTCACCGCCAAGGCGCTGCGCCTGGTGCTGCCGTTCGTTCCGGAACAGGTCCCGATGCCCGGCGACCGGGCGTTCAGGCAGGCGATCAAGGCCATCGACGAGGTCGTCTACCCCCGCATCGCCGAGGCCCGCGCCCAGCGGCAGGAAGGCGACGACGTCGTCTCGCGCCTGGTCAGGGCCCGGACGCAGGACGGCGGCGCCGACGTGGACCGCCGGATCCGGGACGACCTCGTCGCCATGCACGGCGCCTCGACCGAGACCTCGACCACCGCGCTGTCCTGGGTCTGGCCGGTGCTCCAGGCCCACCCGGAGATCGCCGCCAAGGTGTACGACGAGGTGGACCGCGTCGTCGGGGACGACCCCGTCGGCATCGGCCACCTGCCGCGCATGCCGTACCTGAAGATGTTCGTCAGCGAGCTGATGCGGCTCTACCCCTCGGGCTGGATCCTGCCCCGCACGGCGATCGCGACCGACGTGATCGGCGGGGTCACCGTCGAGGCGGGTTCCACGGTGATCCTCAGCCCGTACCTGACGCACCGGCTGGCCGAGTTCTGGGACCGTCCCACCACGTTCGACCCCGAGCGCTTCGCGCCGGACGGCGCCGCGCCGCGCCACCGCTACGCCTACTGGCCCTTCGCCGCCGGGCCGCACGTGTGCCTGGGGCAACACCTGTTCGCGATGGAGGCGCCGCTGCTCATCGCCGGCATCCTGCGCAGGTACCGCCCCCACGTGCACCTGGACCGGCCGCCCGTCCCGCGCCTGGCCTCCTCGCTGCGCCCGCCGCGCGGCCTGACCATGACGCTGGAGGCACGGCGGTGAACGCCCTCGACACCGGCCGCGCCTGCGCACTGGCCGTGTCCGGCGGCCGGGAGCTGGCCCGGCACGCCGCGCGCTTCGGCGACCTGTTCCCGGCCGCCGCGTTCGACGCCGGGCTCTACACCTCGCTCGGGCTGGCGAGCGCGTTCGGCTCGCCCTGGGCGACGGCCGCGGAACTGCGGGCGATCAACCGGGCCTCGCTGCTGGTGTTCGCCGCCGACCGGCTGATCGACCACGAGGCCGGTACGCGCGAGGAGGTCGCCGCGCTGGTCGCCGACTGCCTGTCGCCGGCCCCCGCCGCCCCCGCCGGGGCCTTCACCGCCGACCTGCGGGCGACGCTGGGCACCACGCCGGAGCTCGAAGCCGCCTGGCGCGACCAGCTCGGCCGCATGCTCACCGCCATGGCCCGCGAATGGGAGTGGAGCCGCGCCGACCGGCCGCCCGCCGTCGAGGAGTACCTGGCGAACGCCGGCAGTTGCGGCGCGTACTTCGTGGCCGTCTCCCACTGGATCGCGACCGGGCAGGTGGGCGCGCCCGACTCCCTGGAGCTCCTGCGCCCGGCCGGAGAGGCGGTGCAACGGTACCTGCGCCTGCTCAACGACCTGGCCACGCACCACAGGGAGAAGGCGTACGGCGACCTCAACGCCTTCACCCTCGGCATGACCCACGACGAGGTGACCGGGCGGATGGCCGCGCTGGCCCGCGAGGCGCACGCGCTGATCGGCCCCCTGCGCGACGCCCATCCGCGCCCGGCCTCGTACCTGACATGGCAGCTTGACTACAGCGCCGGCTTCTACGGCCTGTCCGACTTCTGGGCGACGACGTGAACCTCTCCGAACAGGCCGGCCTCCTGGTGGGCGAGCTGATGGCGCAGCCGTGGGGCCAGGTGTCGCCGTCGGTCTACGAGACCGGGCGCCTGGTCTCGCTCGTCCCCGACCTGGCCGGGCACCGCGAGCGGGTGGCGTACCTGCTGGCCGGGCAGCGCGGCGACGGCGCGTGGGGCCCTCCCGACGGCTACGCGCTGGTGCCCACGCTGAGCGCCACGGAGGCCCTGCTCAGCTCGGTCGCGCGCGGCGAGGGCGACCCCCGCGCGCTGCTCCCGGCGGTCAAGGCGGGGCTGGAGGCGTTGCGTCCGATGCTGGCCGAGGCGTCGGACCTGCCGGACACGCCGGCCATCGAGCTGATCGTCCCGGCCCTCGTCCGGCTCGTGAACGAGCACGTGGACGGGCCGCCCCTGCCCCTGCCGCCCGGCATGGACACCACGCGGCTCGGCCGGATCAGGCGGCTGCTGGAGTCGGGCGGCGAGCCGCCGCAGAAGGTCCAGCACGTGCTGGAGGTCGTGGGCGCGACGGGCGGGGTGCGGCCCACGCCCATCGGCACCGTCGGCGCCTCGCCGGCCGCGACGGCCGCCTGGCTGTCCGCCCGGCCCGAGGCGGAGGGCGCGGGGCCGGCCAGGCACCACCTGGAGGCCGTCGCCCTCCGGTACGGCGGCCCGGTGCCCGTGGGCCTGCCGATCACCGTCTTCGAACGGGCCTGGGTGCTGAGCTGGCTGCTCAGGGCGGGCGTGCCGGTGGACGTGCCGCCGGAGATGGCCGCCGACCTGAGGGCCGCCATCGGGCCCGAGGGCACCCCCGCGGGAGCCGGCCTGCCCGCCGACGCGGACACCACCAGCGTCGCGCTCTACGCCCTGGCCCTGCTCGGGGTGCCGCACGAGCCCTCGTCGCTGGCGGCCTTCGACGCCGGCGCGCACTTCTGCACCTGGCAGGGCGAGGACGGCTCCTCCGTCAGCGTCAACGCTCACGTGCTCGACGCGCTGGGCCAGTACGCGCGGGCCAGGCCCGCGGCGGCGCGGCCGTACCGGGCGCGGATCGAGCGGGTGGCGCGCTGGCTGGCCGAGCGGCAGCGGCCGGACGGGAGCTGGAGCGACAGGTGGCACGCCTCGCCGTACTACGCCACGCTGAGCTGTGTGCTGGCGCTGGGCGAGTTCGGCGGCCCCCGGTACGCCGAGGCCGTGCGCCGGGCCCGGGAGTGGATCCTGTCGACCCAGCGGGCCGACGGATCCTGGGGCCGGTGGGCGGGCCGGCCGGAGGAGACGGCGTACGGGATGCAGGCTCTCCTGCTGTCCGGTCCCGAGCCGGACGAACGATGCGAACGGGCCGCGCGACGCGGTTATGAGTACCTGATTCGGTCGGCCAATTTATCCGACTATCCACCACTGTGGCATGACAAGGACCTTTACTCACCGACAGCCATCGTGCGGGCCGCGGTCATCGCCGCTCAGCATGTCACAATATGTCACACCGAAGGAAATTCCAGGTGTGAAAATAGGACATAGTACGCCTTATGGTGCTCTAGCGTGTTGAGGCAGTATTCAGGCGTTGCTAGGGTGACCCGAGTGTCGGAATCCTGGAGTACCTCTTTCTCCGTCTTGACATGGCCTGCTGACCGAGCGGTTCTTTCTTCCGGAGGGCTTCATGCGCTTCCGTAATGCCAGTGTGCGGGCCAAAGTCACGGCGCTAATCGTGTCGCTCACCCTGTTGTGGGCGTTCGCGGCGTGGGTCACGCTGAGAGAGGGCGTCAACCTGCTCTGGGCGGCGACCGTCGACAGCAGGATCGTCGAGCCGAGCGAGCCGCTGCTGGTCGAGCTGCAGCGTGAGCGCCGGCTGACCGTCGCCCACCTCGGCGCGGGCTCGCGGGCCGTCGACAAGGGCATGCGCGACCAGCGGGCCAAGACCGACTCTTTGCGCGCGGAGTTCACCTCCACGGCCCAGGGCAACGTGGTCGATCTCGCCGCCGACGAGCCGCTGCTCGAACATATCGCCGAGGTCAACGTCGAGCTGGACAAGCTCGTGGCGGCACGGAAGGCGATCGACAGCGGCAAGGCGGACCTGTCCCAGGCGACGCGGCAGTACAACAACGCCATCGACGCGATGTACCGCATGTACGACTCCGTGGCCGCCTTCGACGACAAGGAGATCGCCAAGATCGGCCGTACGCTGTCGGACATGTCCCGCTCGCGGGAGTTCCTGGCCCGGGAGGACGCGCTCCTGTCCGGTGTCTTCGCCAAGGGCGCGTTCACCGAGAACGAGCACGCCGAGTTCGTCAAGACGTCGGGAATCTTCCACTACACGCTGACCGCGGCGCTGGACAGGCTGCCCGACGAGGACAGGGCCGGGTTCGACGCGTGGCTCAAGAGCGAGTCCGTCGTGCGGCTGCAGGCCATGGAGGCGCAGCTCGTCCAGCACCAGCCGGGCATGGGCCCGCTGCCGATGAGCGGCGAGAGCTGGCGCGTGGCGGCCGACGGGACGCTCGCCGGCATGCAGGCCACCACCCTGGCGGGCGGCGACCGCCTGTACGACCGGATCGTCCCCGTCGCCGTCGGCGTCATCGTGCGGCTGCTCCTGGCCGGTGGTCTCGGCCTGATCGCCGTCATCGCCTCGATCGTGTTGTCCATCACCACGACCAGGCAGCTGCTCGCCCAGCTCCAGAAGCTGCGCGACGCCGCGCACGAGCTGTCCGACGAGCGCCTGCCCGGCATCGTCGAGCGCATCGGCCACGGCGAGGAGGTGGACGTCGCCAAGGAGGCGCCCGCGCTGGAGTTCGGCGACGACGAGATCGGCCAGGTGGGCCAGGCGTTCAACACCATGCAGCACACCGCCGTCAGCGTCGCGGCCGAGCAGGCCGAGCTGCGCCGCAGCATCCGCGACATCCTGCTCAGCCTCGCCCGCCGCACCCAGGGCCTGGTGCACCGGCAGCTGACCGTCCTCGACGTGATGGAGCGCCGGGAGACCGACCCCGAGGAGCTGAAGGAGCTCTTCCGCCTGGACCACCTGGCCATCCGGATGCGGCGCAACGCCGAGAACCTGATCGTCCTGTCCGGTTCGTCGCCCGCCCGTACGTGGCGGCGGGCCGTCCCCATGGTGGACGTGGTGCGCGGCGCGCTGGCCGAGGTCGAGGACTACACCCGCGTCACGCTCATGCCGATGGGCGAGGTCGTGCTCGTCGGCCGGGCCGTCGGTGACGTCATCCACCTGCTGGCCGAGCTGATCGAGAACGCCGTGTCGTTCTCGCCGCCGTACACGAACGTGCAGGTCAGCGGCCAGCTCGTGGCCAACGGGTACGTCATCGAGATCGAGGACCGCGGGCTCGGCATGAAGCCCGAGGACCTCGACGCGGCCAACGAGCGCATCGCCGACCCGCCGGAGTTCCGCATCTCCGGCACCGCCCGGCTGGGGCTCTACGTGGTCAGCCAGCTCGCCCGGCGGCACGACATCCAGGTCGTGCTCAAGCCCTCCCCGTACGGAGGGACCACGGTCGTGGTGCTGCTGCCGCAGGAGCTCGTCGAGCTCGACCCCGCGCCGCGGCACCCCGAGGGCGACACCCGGCCGAGCCTGCCGCGCCGGACGAGCACCGGGACCACGCTGGCGACGGTCGCGCGGCCCGCCGAGAACGTGCGCACCCTGACCCCGCCGCGTCCCGCCCCCATGTCCGCCCCGCTCCACGCGGTGGCCACCCCCTTCCCAGCACCAGCACCCTCGCCTTCACCTGAACCAGAACCGCCCGCGGAACCGGAGCAGCAGCCTGTGACCGAGTTCACGCCGTCCGGCCTGCCGTTCCGAGTCCCTCAGGCCAACCTGGCGCCAGCGCTGCGGGACGACACGCCGACGCAGCCCGACTTCGAGGAGGACGATGACGAGCGCTCGCCCGAGGAGATCCGCGCCATGATGGGATCCCTGCAGTCAGGCACCCGTCTTGGCCGCAACGAGGCGGCCAGGCTGATGGAAGAGCAGCCGGGAGGCGAGGCATGACCGCCGCGGCCCGGCTCCCGACGGGAGGCCCGACATGACGCCCACCGCGGGCACCGACCTCAACTGGCTGCTCGACGACCTGATCGGCCGGATCAAGGAGGCCGAGCACGCCATCGTGCTGTCCTCCGACGGCCTGCTCATGGCCTCGTCCGCCGGTCTGCAGCGCACCGACGGGGAGCACCTGTCGGCCGTCGCCTCCGGCCTGCAGAGCCTGGCCAAGGGCGTCGCGGACCACATCGCCGGCGGCGCGGTGCGGCAGACGGTCGTGGAGTGGAAGTCGCAGTTCCTGATCGTGACGACCGCGGGCGAACGCGCCTGCCTGGCCGTGCTGTGCGCCCAGAACGCCGACATCGGGCTGGTGGCGTACGAGATGGCGATGCTGGTGGCGCGGGTCGGCCAGTACCTCACCTCCGGCGCGCGCAACGCCGAGGCCGTCGCCAGGAGCGACCGGTGAGCACCACGGAGGAGTCCACGGACGAACACTGGATAGATCCGGAGATCATCCGGCCCTACGTCGTCACGCGCGGGCGGACCCAGCCCGCGCACGGCAAGTTCGACCTCATCTCCATGGCGCTGGCGGTGGGTCCGCCGCCGGGCCCCGACGCCGGGCTGGACCCCGAACACCTGCGCATTCTCCAGCTCTGCCGTGAACCCAAGTCCGTCGCCGAGATAGCCGCGCACCTCAACCTGCCGGCCGGCACGATCCGCGTGCTGCTCGGCGACCTGTTCGACCGCGAACTCGTCTCTGCCCAGGAACCGCAATCCGAGGTGGACATGCATGACATGAAGATGTACAGGGCGGTGCTCGATGGTCTTCGCTCGCTCTGAGCGCCCGCGCCTCCCGACGGCGATCAAGATCCTGATCGCCGGAGGGTTCGGGGCGGGCAAGACGACGATGGTCGGAGCCGTGTCCGAGACCCGGCCGTTGCGCACCGAGGAGGTGCTGACCGACCGCAGCGTGGGCGTCGACGACCTGACCTCCGTGGAGGCCAAGCGCACCACCACGGTGGCCATGGACTTCGGGCGCATCACCCTGGGCACCGACTACGTCCTGTACCTGTTCGGCACCCCCGGGCAGGAACGTTTCTGGTTCGTGTGGGACGAGCTGGCCGAGGGCTCCCTGGGGGCCGTCATCCTGGCCGACACCCGCCGCCTGGCCGACTGCTTCCCCTCGGTCGACTACTTCGAGCGGCGCGGGACGCCGTTCGTGGTGGCGGTGAACTGCTTCGAGGGGTCGCCGACGTTCGAGCTGGACGAGGTGCGGCTGGCGCTGCAGCTCAACCCGTCGATCCCGATCGTGATGTGCGACGCGCGGAAGCGGGACTCCAGCCGCGAGGTGCTGATCACGCTGGTCAAGCACTCGGCGCGGCTGCGCGCGGAGCCGGTCGGAAGCTGACCGAGCACGCGGACGGGGCCCGGCCGGTGAGCGGCCGGGCCCCGTCACGCACAGGGCGAGGTCAGTGCTCGGTGGCCTTCTCGGCGCCCACGCCGGTCAGCGAGCGCACCTCGATCTCGGCGTACTTGGCGGCGTTGTACTCCTTGCTGAGGATCGTGCCCAGCCAGCCGAACAGGAAGCCGAGCGGGATGGAGACGATGCCCGGGTTGCTCAGCGGGAACCAGTGGAAGTCCACGCCGTGGATCAGCGCGGTCACCGCGGCGCCCGCGGGCGGCGGCGGGGCCGAGACCACCGGCGAGAAGATCACCAGGATCAGCGCCGAGCCGAGTCCGCCGTAGATGGCCGCGACCGCGCCCGCCGTGTTGAACCTCTTCCAGAACAGGCTGTAGAGGATCGCCGGCAGGTTGCCCGAGGCCGCGATGGCGAAGGCCAGGGCGACCAGGAACGCCACGTTCTGGCCCTGGGCGAGGATGCCGAGGCCGATCGCGATGGCGCCGATGACCAGCGCCGAGACGCGGGCCACCACGACCTCCTGCCGCTCGCTGGCGCCGCCGCGCTTGAAGACGTGCGCGTACAGGTCGTGGGCGAAGCTGGAGGAGGAGGCCAGGGTCAGGCCGGCGACGACGGCCAGGATCGTGGCGAAGGCGACGGCGCCGATGAGCGCGAGCAGGATCGTGCCGCCGACGTCGCCGAAGATCTGCGCGCCGATCCGCTCGGCGAGCAGCGGGGCGGCGGTGTTGGCCGCCTTGTCGGCCTTGAGGATGTCGGTCTTGCCGACGATGGCCGCCGCGCCGAAGCCGAGCACCAGGGTCAGCAGGTAGAACACGCCGATGATGCCGATGCCCCACAGGACCGACTTGCGGGCGTCCTTGGCGGTGGGGACGGTGTAGAAGCGGATGAGGATGTGCGGCAGGCCCGCCGTGCCGAGCACCAGCGCGAGGCCGAGGCTGATCAGGTCGATCTTGCCCGCGAGCCCCTGGGCGTCGGTGCCGTACTTCAGGCCGGGGATGAGGAAGTTGCCGGGGTTGGCCTTCGGGCCGCTGGTGGCGGCGGCCTGGCCGAGCAGGGACGACAGGTTGAAGCCGAACTTGCCCAGCACCAGCAGCGTCACCAGCGCGGCGCCGGTCATCAGCAGCACGGCCTTGACGATCTGGACCCAGGTGGTGCCCTTCATGCCGCCGAACACCACGTAGACGATCATCAGCGCGCCGACGCCGATGATCGTCCAGACCTTGCCGGCCTCGGTGGTGATGCCGAGCAGCAGGCCGACCAGCGCGCCCGCGCCGACCATCTGGGCCAGCAGGTAGAAGATGCTGACCACGATCGTGGACACGCCCGCCGCCGTGCGCACCGGGCGCGGGCTCATCCGGAACGCCAGCACGTCGGCCATGGTGAACTTGCCGGAGTTCCGCATCAACTCGGCCACCAGCAGCAACGCCACCAGCCAGGCGACCAGGAACCCGATGGAGTACAGGAACCCGTCGTAGCCGGAGACGGCGATGATGCCGGCGATGCCGAGGAAGGAGGCGGCCGACATGTAGTCGCCGCCGATCGCCAGGCCGTTCTGAACGCCGCTGAAGGACCGGCCGCCCGCGTAGTAGTCGGCGGCCGTCTTGGTCTGGCGGCTGGCCCAGAACGTGATGGCCAGGGTGCCGGCGACGAAGGTGAGGAAGAGGATCATTCCCAGCGTCGTGGAACTCACTGCGTCTTCTCCTCGACCTCGTGACGGAGCTTGTCGGCGATCGGGTCGAGCTTCCTCTCGGCGTGCCGGGCGTACGCCCACGCGATGAGGAACGTCGAGACGAACTGCAGCAACCCGAAGATCAGCCCGACGTTGATGTCGCCGAACAACTTGATGCCCATGAAGCCGCGGGCCCAGCCGGACAGCACCACGTACAGCAGGTACCACACCAGGAAGGCCACCGTCATGGGGAAGGTCCAGCGGCGGAAACGCCGCTTCAACTCCTGGAACTCACTGCTCTCCTGAACCTGTTCATAGACGGACGCGTCATGTTCTCTGGTCGTCACGAGACCTCCACTGTGATGCGGATCACGCTCAACGTAAGAGCGCAACCTACCCGTCGTGGAGAGCCGTGGGGGTGCTGTTCGGCGAGCCGCTCGCGTACCGCGATTAGTTGGGGATGGCCTGCGGTGAAAGGTCTGTTCGGCGCGATGAGCGGTCGGGTATTCCGTTCACCCCGATATCGGACGCGGCGGGCCGGGCAGGGCGCTCAGCGCCTGATCCAGGTCCTCGACGAGGGTCGCGGCGGGCTCCAGGCCGATCGACAGGCGGGCCAGGCCGACGGGGATGCCCATGGTGGCCCGTACGCTCTCCTCGACGGTCAGGGCGGGGGCGTTGACCAGGCTCTCGAAGCCTCCCCAGGACACCCCGATCCTGAAATGTCGTAATTTATCGAGGAAAAGTGCGGCCTGCTGGCGATCGTCCGTGGCGAGTTCGATGCTGAACAGGCTGGAGAAGCCGGACATCTGCCGCAACGCGGTCGCATGGCCCGGATGCGAGGGCAACCCCGGATGGTTCACCGCCCGTACGGCGGGATGCCCCTCCAGGAACGCCGCCACGGCCAGCCCCCGCTCCTGGTGGGCGGCCATGCGCACGGGCAGCGTGCGCAGCCCCTTGATCACCTTGGCCGCGTCGTGCGGCGACATGGCCGCGCCGTAGAGCTGGTACTCCGTCAGCGCCAGCGGCCGGATCAGCCGGGCCGGCCCGACCACCACGCCGCCGACCAGGTCGCTGTGCCCGCCGACGTACTTGGAGAGCGAATGCACGACCAGGTCCACGCCCAGCGTCAGCGGTTTCTGGAACAGCGGCGTGGACCAGGTGTTGTCCATGACCGTGACCAGCCCGCGCCCGCGCGCCCAGGCCGCCACCTCGGCGATGTCCACGATCGCGTACGCCATGTAGGAGGGCGACTCGAAGTAGAGTAGGCGGGTACTCGCCCTGATAGCGCTGTCACATCCCGCGAGGTCGTCGACGTGCGTATGCGTGACGCCGTACTTCTCCAGGTAGCGCAGGAACTGCGTGGTCGGCCCGTACACCGCGCCGAGCACCAGCACATGGTCGCCGGCGGAGACGAGCGAGGAGATCGTCGCCGAGATGGCGCCCATCCCCGAGCCGAAGCACTTGGCCCGCTCACCGCGCTCCAGCGCGGCCAGCTTGCGCTGCGCCACGTCGACGGTCGGGTTGGTGCCGCGGCCGTAGACGTACCGCTCGTCCTCGTCCCGGATCGCGGCTCCCAGCTCGGCCGCCGTCCCGAAGGTGAACAACGAGTTCTCGAACACCGGCGGGTTCACCGCGCCCAGTGTCCACGGCTCGTCCTCGCCCATCCGGCCGCAGATCCATTCATCCTCCATGGGGGCAGACTATGACAACGCGTAAGCCCACCATGGCGGACGTCGCCCGGCACGCGGGCGTCAGCCTGAAGACGGTGTCCCGCGTGGTCAACCAGGAGCCGCACGTCCGGGCCTCGCTGCAGCAGCGGGTGCACGACTCGATCAGCGCGCTCGGCTTCCGCCGCAACGAGGCCGCCGCCCGGCTGGCCCGCGGTGCGACCATGCTCACGCTCGGCCTGGTGATGGAGAACATCTCCAACGAGTTCTATGCCCGCCTCGCCGCCGCGGTGGAGGCGGCCGCGGCCGAGCACGAGGCGCTGGTGGTGTTCGGTTCGTACGAGGAGCGTCCGGACAAGGAGCGCATGCTGATCGAGTCGATGCACGCGCGGGGCGTGGACGCGCTGATCGTCGTGCCCTCGCCGGCCGACCACTCCTGGCTGGCCGAGCACGGCGGCCCGCGCACGGTCTTCGTCGACCGCGTGCCGCGTGGGCTCGACCGGGCCGACGTGGTGAAGCTCGACGACGAGCGCGGCGGCCGGACGGCCACCGCGCACCTGCTCGCCCACGGGCACCGCCGCATCGCGCTGATCTCCGACGACGACGGACTGAGCTCGGTGCACGACCGGGCCCGCGGCTACCGGGCGGCGCTGCGCGAGGCGGGGGCGGCGGCCGACGAGGCGCTGGTGGTGCGGGGGGTGTTCGATCCCGGGCGGGTGTCGTACGAGGTGGGGCGGCTGCTCGACCTGCCCGACCCGCCGACGGCGTTCTTCGCGACGAACAACCGGGCGGCGATCGGCGTGCTGGAGGCGTTGCGGGAGCGTCCCGAGCGGCCGGCGTACGTGGGGTTCGACGACTTCGCGCTGGCCGGCCTGTTCAGCCCGGGGGTGACGGTGGTGCGGTACGACATCGGCCGGCTGGCGCGCGGCGCGGTGGAGCTGCTGCTGGATCCCGTCCGCGAGCCGCGGCGGATCACGGTTCCCGTGGAGCTGGTCGTCCGGGGGTCCGGGGAGTTGCCGCCTGCCTGACCTTCCGGTCAAACCTCCCCCAAGTCCCCTTATGTCGGAGCCTGATGGGATACGGGAGGGGTAATCGCAGGTCATGGCCGAGAGCAGCCCGTACCGCGATGACCGTACGCCCGAGGAGCAGGCGCTCGGCTCCGGCGCGTCGGCGCCCGCCCGTCCGAGCCCTGAGGTCTGCCTGGAGATCTCCGAGATGCGGGTGGAGGAGGCCGGGCCGGAGGGCCGGGCCCCGGGTGCCCGGCGCGGCGGCGCGCAGGCGCGGGCGACGCTGCGGGTGCGGCTGGACGACGTGGCGCACCTCATCGACCACCTCCTGAACGCCGCCCCCCGCCTCCTGGACCACCTGCCCTCGACCACCGCCACTCCCCCACCCCGCACCGCCCGCCACGCCTTCCCCACCACCACCCCACCCTCCACGCCCACACCCTCCCTTCGGGACTCCCTGTCCTCGGGGAAGACCGCTGCGGGGACGCCTGCCTCGGCGGCGCGGGGAGGCGGGGTGCGGGGAGGCCGACCGGAGGAGGGCGGCGGGGTGCGTCGGGGGTGGCCGAGGGGTGGCGCCCCCTCCTGGCGACCGGAGCGGAAGCACGCGGGCGACCTGGGAGCGGCCACCGGACGGACCATCCACCACGCGGCCCCCGGCGAGGAGGCCCCGCACACCGTCCCGGGACACGAGGTGCTCGACGTCGAGACCCACGCCGGCACGGCCGCCAGACCCATGACCGAACAGGCCGCCCGGCACAGCGACGCCTCCCACCCGACGCCCCCGACCAGACCGTACTTCGCCCCCGACGAGGGAACCCTCCCGGACGAGCTGCCCTCGCCCGCGGGCAGTCGTTCCCGCGCGGCCCGGTCCGGCGGCCGAGACCCGGGGCCCGGCCGTTCCAAGACACCGCCCACCGGCGTCGGTCACCGCCCGGGGCTGGACCCTCCGCCGCAGGAGCCGTCCCATCCGGGCCTCGCCCACCGGATACCGTCCCAACCCGGCCCTCGGTCACAGGCGTCGGCCCAGCCCGCCCACGCGCCGCAAGCACCAGCCCAGCACCAGCCCGGCCGGCCCGCGACCCATCCCGGCAGCACGCCGCAGGAGTGGACCCCTTCGCACGTCCCACCCCAGGGGACCGCCCAGCCGCGCCCAGGCCGAACCCCGGCCCCACCCGACACCGAGCCAGAGGGGTCGGCCCGGCCGGACGTCGCGAGGGAAGGGGCGAGTCAGCCCTGGCCCGGCCGAAGCACGTCCGCACGCGCCGCCGGCCCGTACCGCCCCGGCCTGGACCCACCACCCCAGAGCGAACAGCATGACGACCAGGGCGGCATCCCGCGCCCCACGCCAAGCGACCGCAAGCCCCGAGCCGCGAGCGCCCCGGGAAGCCCAGCCACATCAAGGGCAGCAGGCGGCGCGGGGGCCGTGGGCGGCGCTGGGACCGAAGGCGGCCCTGGGAGAGGACGAGGTGCCGGAGCCGGGGCGGGTGCCGGCGATGTGGCGCACAACGAGGGTGCCAGTGGAAACGGGGTGGCGTCGGAGCGCTTGGGAGGCGTCGCCGCGGGCTGGTCGTGAAGGGCGGGAGGGCGCAAGGGCGGGCAGACGCCCACCGGCACGCTCCCGCGCGTCGGCCGCCCGCGCAACCGACGGCCCGGGCACGGGACCGACGGGCGGACGAGGGACCGGCGCGGGACGAGGGACCGGAGGGCCGGGGGCGGGTCATGGGGAGCGGGGGTGCCAGTCGCCGCGGTCCAGGTCGAGGTTCTCCGGGGTGTGGAGGCGGACCATCGTGCGGGCCACGCCGGGCGGCACGCGGTGTGGCGTCAGGAACGACACCGACACCATCACCGTGAACGCGATCGGCACCGTCCAGGCCGCCGGCTGGGCCAGCAGCGCCCCCGTGAGCCCCTCGTACGGCCCCCCGGTGATCGTGGCGAGCACGGCCGAGCAGGCGAGCCCGCCCCCCACGAACAGCCCCGCCAGCGCCCCGGTGGTGGTGAGCCGCCGCCACCAGATGCCCAGCACCAGCAGCGGGCAGAACGACGAGGCGGCCACCGCGAACGCCAGCCCCACCACGTCCGCGACCGGCAGCGCCCGCGCCCACAGCGCCAGCGCCAGCGGCACGGCGACGGCCATGAGCGTGGCGATCCGGAACGAGCGCACCCCGCCCTTCAGCAGGTCCTGCGCGATCACCCCGGCGACGGACACGGTCAGCCCCGAGGAGGTGGACAGGAAGGCCGCGAACGCCCCGGCCGTCACGAGGGCGGTGAGCAGGTCGCCGAGCGTGCCGCCGATCATGCGGCTGGGCAGGGTGAGCACGACCGCGTCGGTGCGCACGAGGTCGGGGGCGTAGAGGCGGCCGAGCCAGCCGTACAGGGCGGGCAGCAGGTAGAACGCGCCGAGCAGGGTCAGCACGACCAGCGTCGTACGGCGGGCGGCCCGGCCGTCGGGGTTGGTGTAGAAGCGCACGAGCACGTGCGGCAGGCCCATCGTGCCGAGGAACGTGGCCAGGATCAGCGAGTACGTCGAGTAGAGCCCGTACTCCTTGGCCCCGGCCAGCGGCATCTGCCAGGTGGTGGCGTCCTGGACGCTGAGGGCGGGCGCGCCGTCGCCCTTCCAGGCCAGCAGCAGGAACACCAGCGGCACGGCCAGCGCGGTCAGCTTGAGCCAGTACTGGAACGCCTGCACGAACGTGATCGACCGCATGCCGCCGGACAGCACGTTCACCGCCACCACACCCGCGACCAGCAGCCCGCCCGCCCACACCGGCGCCCCGGTGATCGTGCGCAGCACCAGCCCGGCGCTCTGGAACTGCGGCATCAGGTACAGCCATCCGATCAGGACGACGAGCACGCTGGCGGTCCTGCGCACGGTCATCGACTCCAGCCTGGCCTCGGCGAAGTCGGGCAGCGTGTACGCCCCCGAGCGCCGCAGCGGCGCCGACACCAGCACCAGCAGCACCAGGTAGCCGCCGGTCCAGCCGACGGGCAGCCACAACATGTCCACGCCGTAGGACAGGACGAGCCCGGCGACGCCGAGGAAGGAGGCCGCCGACAGGTACTCGCCGCCGATGGCGGAGGCGTTCCACAGGGGGCTGACGGTCCGGGAGGCGACGTAGAAGTCGGAGGTGGTGCGGGAGAACCTGATGCCGTACGCGCCGATGAGCACGGCCGCCGCCATCACGACGACCACCGCGGTGAGGCTCACGAGGGGCCCTTCGCGCCGGTCACCGGCGTTCCACCAGCTCGGCGAAGTGGCGTTCGTTGCGCTCTGCCTGGCGGACGTACAGCCAGGCGCCGATGACGAAGGCGGGGTAGATGAGCCCGGCCAGCACCGCCCACGGCAGGGAGACGCCGAGGACGTCCACCTCGCGCAGTTCGGGGATGAGCAGGAACAGCAGCGGCAGGCCGCCGACCACGCAGGCCAGCACGGTGCAGACGAACAGGGCGAGCCGGAACTGGGTGCGCAGGAGCGAGCGCATGTAGACCTCGCCGAGGCGGGTCTGCTCGTCGATCTCCCTGGTGGCCGGGTAGCGGGGGCGGCGGGCGGCGGCGGTGCGCGGGCTGGTGACGCTGACCCGGCGCGGCGTCTCGGAGCGGCGGAAGGCGTCCATGCGGCGGGCGGCGTCGGTGCGGCGGGCCGCGGGGTCGGTGCGCGGCGACCCCGCCGGACGCCCCGGCCGGGGATCGGAGGTCATTCCGTCCTGCCCTTCCTGGCGCGGCGGACCAGCAGGTCGCGCAGCTCGCGGGTGTGCCGCCGGCTCACCGGGAGCTCGGTGTCGCCGACCCGCACGCTGCACCGGCCCGAGTCGATGTGCAGTTCCTCGATGTGCTTGACGGCGACCAGATGGCTGCGGTGCACCCGGACGAACCCGGCCGGGGCCCAGCGCTCCTCCAGCGTGGCGAGCGGGATGCGGACGAGGTGGCTGCCGTTCGCGGTGTGCAGCCGGGCGTAGTCGCCCTGGGCCTCCACGTAGAGGACGTCGGCGCTGGAGACGAACCGGGTCACGCCGCCCAGCTCGACGGGGATGGTGTCGCTCTCGCCGGTCTCGGCGGGCACGTCGGCCGAGACCGCCACGCGCCTGATGGCCTCGGCGAGCCGTTCGGGACGTACCGGTTTGAGCAGGTAGTCCTCGGCCTTGATCTCGAAGGCGTCCACCGCGTGCTCCTCGTACGCGGTGACGAACACGACCCGCGGCGGGTTGGCGAACTGCGACAGCAGCCGTCCGAGCACGACGCCGTCCAGGCCGCGCATGCGGATGTCGAGGAAGACGGCGTCGATCGGGCGGCCCTCGGCGATGCCGCGGTCCAGCAGGCGCAGCGCGGCCGCCCCGTCGCGCGCCGTCACCACCTCGCCGATGCGGGCGTCGGCGCGGAGCAGGTAGGACAGGTCCTCCAGCGCGGGGAGCTCGTCGTCCACCGCCAGGACGCGCAGCCCGGTCACACGTCACTCCTCACACCTCGAATGCATTAGACAGTGATGAAACCGGCACCAAACGTCAAGGCCGTCACGGCGGGGTCACAGGTGGGGGCAGGTGTGGGAAGTCGGCGGGAGGTCAGCGGGCCGAGACGCCGGGGTGGTACTTCGGCAGGCGCACGTTGACCTTGGTGCCCGCGCCCGTGCCGGTCTCGACGACCAGGCCGTACTCGTCGCCGTAGACCTGGCGGAGCCGTTCGTCGACGTTGGCCAGGCCGACGCCGCCGGTGGGGGCGATCTCGCCGGCCAGGATGCGGCGCAGCCGGTCGGGGTCCATGCCGAGGCCGTCGTCCTCGACGCTGATGCGGCACTCGGCGCCGGCGTCCTCGGCGATGATCGTGATGCGGCCGACGCCGTTGCGGCTCTCCAGGCCGTGCCGGACGGCGTTCTCGACCAGCGGCTGCAGGCACAGGAACGGCACCGCGACCGGCAGCACCTCGGGGGCGATGCGCAGGGTGACCTGCAACTGGTCGCCGAACCTGGCGTGTTCCAGGGTGAGGTAGCGCTCGATCGAGTGCAGCTCCTCGGCCAGCGTGGTGAACTCGCCGTGCCGCCGGAAGGAGTAGCGGGTGAAGTCGGCGAACTCCAGCAGCAGCTCGCGGGCGCGTTCGGGGTCCGTACGGACGAAGGAGGCGATCGTGGTGAGCGAGTTGTAGATGAAGTGCGGCGAGATCTGCGCGCGCAGGGCCCGGACCTCGGCCTCCATGAGCAGCGTGCGCGAGCGGTCGAGCTCGGCCAGCTCCAGCTGCGAGTTGACCCAGCCGGCCACCTCCTGCGCCGCCCTGACCAGGCCGGCCGAGGCGTTCTGCCCGTAGGCGGCCAGCGCGCCGACCAGGCGGTCGTCGGTGGTCAGCGGGACGACGACGGCGTGCCGGATCGGGCATTCGAGCAGCTCGCAGTCGATGGTGAGCACCTGGGTGCGGCCGTCCCGCAAGGTGGCCGCGGCGTGCTCGAACGCCTGGGCGGCGTGGTGGTCGCCGGCGCCGTCGTAGACGAGCAGGCGCTCGCGGTCGGTGATCGCGAGCGCGGCCGAGCCGAGCAGCGCGCGCAGGTGGCGGGAGGCGCGCTCGGCGCCCTCGGGGGTCAGCCCGGCCCGCAGCGGCGGCCCGGCCATGGAGGCGGTGTGCAGGGTCTCGAACGTGGCCCGCTCGGCCGGGCTGGTGCCCAGCTCGCGGCGGCCTCGCATGACGCGCCAGAGCACGATCGCGGGCACGCCCACCAGCACGGCCACGACGGCGACGCCGACCAGGTACTCCACGCGCCCCGAGCCTAGCGCCCACCGCCGCCCGTGCCGCCCGCCGCCCTCACTCGGCCGCCAGCGCCTTGGCGACGGCCGCCGCGTAGGTCTCGGCCTCCTGCGCGGACTCGTAGGTGGTGCGCGGCCAGAAGAAGCCGCGCAGCCCGTCCTTGCGGTTGCGCGGCACGACGTGCACGTGCAGGTGGGGCACGCTCTGGCTGACCCGGTTGTTCATCGCCACGAACGTGCCGGCCGCCTCCAGCCCCTCCTCCACGGCCCCGGCCATGGCCTGCACCCGGGAGAAGAACGGCCCGACGTCGGCGAGGTCGGCCAGCGTCTCGACGTGCAGCCGGGGCACGACGAGCACGTGCCCCTTGAAGACCGGGCGGGTGTCGAGGAAGGAGACGGCCACCTCGTCGGCGCTCACCACGTGGGCGGGACGCGCGCCGGCGATGATCTCGCAGAACAGGTCGGTGCTCACCGCCCGACCTTATCGGCGAAGGCCGTCCAGCTCGTCATGTTGGGCGCGGTCCACTCGTCGGGGGCGTGCAGGAAGCGCTCGCCGACGCGGTCGCGCAGCCGCCCGGGGACGTCGGCGACCTTGGCCCCCCGGCAGTGGTAGACCAGCCCGCCCGGCCGCTGTCCCATGGCCATCCAGGGCAGCCAGGGCGAGACCCGGCACCAGGAGAAGACCGCCGGCACGTCGGGCATGCCGGACTCGACGTCGGCGGCCGAGGCGAAGAACTGGAAGAGCTCCAACGCCCGATACGTATCCCGAGCCGAGTTTTCCGGATATTTCGCGACAGGTAGTGGCGAAGGGTAGGAAAGGCGGATGTCGGCGTTGTAGACGACCTGCTCCCCCAACCGCGTCACCGGCACCGGATAGGCCCCGAGCCGCTGGTTGACCGGGTCGTTGAAGACGTGCTGCACCTCGACGGACCGCCCGGTGAGCGGGTTGTCCCACACGTCGATCGGTTCCCTGGTCCTCGGGTCGAGGTAGAGCGCCGCCTCCCTGGTCAGCAGCTCCCAGCCGCCGTCGGCCGGGCGCGCCCGCGCCACGTTCAGCCCCTCGAAGCCGAACAGGTGATGGGGGCCGTCGTCGTCCTGCCAGCCGTAGACGTCGCCGGTCCAGTAGGAGATCGTCTCGGCGCCGTCGGCCGAGGCACGCACCCGGATGAAGTCCATGATCCGGAGCTTACCCCTTGTTTCGAGACAGCATGTTGCTATCTTTAGAGACATGGTGTCGCTAAATGAGCGGACCCGGCAGAGCTGGCTCCCGCTGATCGTGCTCGGCGTCGGGATGTCGATGATCATCATCGACGCGACGATCGTGAACGTCGCCGTCCCCGCGATCATGGGCGATCTGGGGTTGTCGGCCACGGACGTCGAATGGGTCAACTCCATCTACTCCCTGGCCTTCGCCTCCCTGCTCATCCCCCTCGGCCGGACCGGCGACGTGCACGGCAGGCGCCGGATGTTCGCCGTCGGCCTGGTGGTGTTCCTGGCCGCGAGCATGCTGGCCGCCTCCGCGCCGAGCGGCGCGCTGCTCATCGCCGCCCGCGTCGTCCAGGGCGTCGGGGCGTCCATGGTGGTCCCGATGACGCTGGCGATCATCAACTCCCTCTACACGGGCTCGCGCCGGACGATCGCCTTCGCCGTCTGGGGCTCGATCATCGGCGGCATGGCCGCGCTCGGCCCGCTGCTCGGCGGCTGGGTGGTGACCGACTTCGGCTGGCGCTGGGCGTTCTGGGTGAACCTGCCGATCGGCCTGCTCGTGCTGCTCGGCACGGCCCGGGTGCCCGAGTCGAAGGACGCGGCGGCGGGCGGCTCGGACGTCCCCGGCGTGCTGCTGTCGGTGGTCGGCCCGGCCGCGCTGGTGTTCGGCCTGATCGAGGGCCAGCGCTACGGCTGGTTCACGCCGACCGGCGAGGCCACGCTGTTCGGGTGGACCTGGCCGCTCGGCGGCATCTCGCCGATCCCGTTCGCCTTCGCGCTCGCGGCGCTCGCGCTGGCCGCGCTGCTGCTGGTCGAGCGCTCGCGGGCACGATCGGGCCGCCCGGTCGTGCTGGACCTGTCGCTGTTCGCCATCCCCTCCTTCAGGTACGGCGGCGCCGCCGCGATGATCATCAGTCTCGGCGAGTTCGGCCTGATCCTGGTGCTGCCGCTGTTCCTGCAGGCGGCCATGGGGTTCACCGCGTTCGCCACCGGCCTGATCATCGCCTCGCTGGCCGGGGGCACGTTCCTGGCGGGCGGCCTCGTCCCGCGGCTCGACCTGGCGCCCAGGGTCATCGTGCGGCTGGGGCTCGTCCTGGAGGCCGTGGGCGCGATCGCGATCGGCCTGGCCGTCTCCCCCTCGCTCGGCCCGTGGACGCTGGTGCCGTGGCTCGTCCTGTACGGCGTCGGCGTCGGCTTCGCCTCGGCCCAGCTCCCGAACGTGATGCTCGCCGACGTGCCCGCCCGCCGCTCCGGCGTGGCCTCCGGGCTCCAGAGCACGATCCGCCAGCTCGGCGCCGCCGTCGGCATCGCGGTGCTGGGCGCCGTCCTGGTCACCGGCCTGGACGCGGCGATGGCCGAACGCCTGCCCGGCGAGCCCGCGCTCGGGCAGGCCGTCCGGGAGAGCGCCGGCGCGGCCATCGCGGCGATCAGGGAGCCGGCCGACCACGCCGCCGCGGTCGCGGCGGGCGCCGACGCCACCCGCCGGGTCACGATCGTGACCGGCCTCGTGCTGTTCGGCGGCGTCGGGGCGACGTTCCTGCTGCCCGATACTGGGAGGAGACGACGCGAGGAGGAGTGAGTCCGGTGCCGAGGATCAGCGCGGCGACGGTGGCCGACCATCGGGCCAGCCAGCACGCGGCCCTGCTGGCGGCCGCCATGGAGGTCCTGGCGGCCGAGGGCCCGGCCGGGCTCACCCCCGCGGCCGTGGGCGCGCGGGTCGGGCTGGCCCGCTCCAGCGTCTACCGCTACTTCTCCTCCACCGCCGACATCCTGGCCCAGCTCGTGGAGGACGCGATCCCCCGCTGGGCCGACCGGCTCGTCACGGCCACCCGCGACGGCGGCCTGGAGGAGCGGGTGCGCGCCTTCGGCGCCGTGTCGCTGGCGTTCGTGACCAGCCCCGACCACGCGCTGCTGCGCGCGGTGGCCGCGGTCGACCTGCCCGCCGAGTGCCGCCACCGGCTCGACCAGCTGCACGAGTCGATGATCGAGCCGCTGCGCGGGCTGCTCGCCGAGGCCGGGGAGCCGCATCCCGACCTGGTGGCCCACCTGGGGTGGAGCATCCTGGGCGAGGGCCGCCGCCGCCTGGCCGCGTGCGCCGGCTCCGGCGAAGGCGCCGAGGCCGAGGTGATCACCGCGACCACCCTCGACGTGTTGTGCCGGGCCGTGCTCAGCGCACGGTGATCTCGAAGACCGCCTCGCCCGACTGCCGCCTGCTCTGCTCGTCGGGCGGCGTCGAGCTCTGGCCGCACCGCCAGCAGTCGCGCAGCGTGATCTGGGCGGTGCCCGGGCTCTTGGTGTTGAAGACGAAGTAGGCGGTGCCGCCGCTGCCGGGGCCCTGGCCCGCGCTCTTGCGCTCCTCGCTGATGTAGGAGGCCACCCTGGCGTCGGGCACCGCCGCCAGCCGCCAATCGTCGCCCACCGAGGGGTTGTCCGGGACGGCCAGCGAGAACCGCTGCCCGGGGCGCAGCTCGGCGCGCACGGTCGTGCCCTTGGCGCCCCTGACGACGGTGCCGAAGTCGCTGACCGCCGAGCCGTCGCCGCAGCCGGCCACCAACCCCGAGGTCAGCCCCGAGGTCAGCAGGGCGAGTGCGGCGACGACGGCCTTTCCACGCTTCACTCGGGAAGGCTATCCGCCTTCGGCGGGTCCCGGGGCTCCACGTACGGCTCCTGCCCGACGGGCTCGCCCTCGGCGATCTGGCGTTCCCTGATGAGCTCGGCGTCCAGCTCGGCGCCCAGCAGCAGGGCCATGTTCGACAACCACAGCCAGATCAGGAACACCACGACGCCGGCCAGCGTGCCGTAGGTCTTGCCGTAGGACCCGAAGTGGGCCACGTACAGGGCGAAGCCGGCGGAGACCACGACCCAGAGCACCACCGCGAGCAGCCCGCCGGGGGTGATCCAGCGCACGCCGGGCTGGCGCACGTTCGGCGCGGCCCAGTAGAGCACCATGATCAGCCCGGCCGCGACGAGCGCGAGCACCGGCCATTTCAGGATGTCCCAGGCCGTCACCAGCGCGCTGCCCAGGCCGAGCGCCTTTCCGACGCTCCTGGCCAGGTCGCCGGTCAGCGCGACGGAGATCGCGCCGAGCGCCAGCAGCACGGTGGCCAGCACGGTGAGCCCGATCCGGAGCGGGGTCACCTTCCAGAACGGACGCCCCTCGTCGATGTCGTAGATGGTGTTGCCGGCCCGGATGAACGCGCCGATGTAGCCCGACGCCGACCAGAGCGCGACCAGCAGGCCGACGATCGCCACCAGGCCGGCCGACGCCGCGTTCTCCTGGACCGACCGCACGCCCGTGACGATCAGGGAGCGCACCTCGTCGGGCGCCAGCACCACGAGGTTGCCGACCAGGGTGGCGGTGTCGCGCCTGCCGAGCAGGCCGAACACCGACACCAGCACGATCAGCGCGGGGAAGATGGACAGGACGGCGTAGTAGGTGAGCGCTGCCGCGAGGTCCTGGACGCCGTCGTTGCGGAACTCGACGACGGTGCGTTTGAGCACGCTCCACCAGGCCCTGCGCGGCAGTTCCGCAGGTCTTTCGGGGGAACGCACGCCTACTTCGCCCTGTTGCGCTTCCTGAGCCGCCGCACGACGAGGGCCGTCACCGCCGCCGCCGCGGCCAGCAGCAGCACCGGACGCTTGCGCGCCCCGGTGGCGGCGTCCTTGACCTGGTGGGGGGTGGCCTCGCGGACCTTGCCCGCGACCTCGCCGGCCATGCCCTTGGCCGTGCCGGTCACCTCGGCGGCCTTGCCCTTGGCCACGCCGGTCATCTCGGCGACCTTGCCCTTGGCCATGCCGGCCGCCTCGGCGGCCCGGCCCTTCAGGTCGGCCTTGTGGGCCAGGGCGCTGACCGTGTCGCCCAGTTCGTTCCTGGTCTCCTTGATGCTTTTTCGCACGTCGTCCTCTTCCTCGTCGTCCTCGCCACGGCCCCCGCCCCCGCCCAGCGACTCCTCCTCGACCGCGCGGCTCTCCACCGCCTCGGTCCGGTCGTCCGGCATGGGGGTCTCGGGGATGAAGGTCTCATGTTCCTGCCGGGCCAGTTCGGCCCGTTTCGCGTTCTCCGCAGCCCCCGGTCTCGTCGGAGGCACGTTGATCGACTCGCGTTCGGTCGGCGTGCCGACGGTCGCCCTGCGGGCGCCCACGTCACCGGCGTGCTGCTCGCTGTATCCGGGGTCCGTCTCGCTCATCGGCGTGCCCTCTCCTTGACCATGTCGATATCGGCCTTGACGCTCGCGATGGTCTCCTCGGGGACCGGCGTGGCCTGTTTCACCTGGTTCTTTCCGGTCAGGCCGAGCAGGGCGGCGGCGATGAGCAGGACCGCCCCCACGATCGCGGCGGCCGCCCACGCGGGCATGACCAGAGCGAGGAGCAGGACGACGGCGGTCACCAGCGCGGCAGCGCCGAAGAACGCGGCCATCCCGGCCGCGCCGAACAGCCCCGCGCCGAACCCGGCGCGCCTGCCCTTCTCCGCAAGCTCCAGCCTGGCCAGGCGCAGCTCGTCCTTGACGAGCCTGGAGACCTGGTCGGACAGATCACTGACCAGCTTGTGGGTATCGTTCACGACGTCGCCTCCTCCGCTGAGGAAGGCGACTACCCAGCTGACCGCCTGTTATTACCTCTTGGCGGCCTTCAGCAGGAACCGGAGGACGGACGCCACCGGCGACTCGGGCGCCTCGCACCAGTTGTCGGGCTGCTTCGGCTTGCTCCACGGTGCGGGCAGCTCGCACGAGGGAGCCTGCGGCTCAGGCCGCTCACACCACGATCCGGGAGTGTTCATCCTTCGATGGTACGACCTCCGGCCCGGCCCGCAGAAGACTCGCGGACCGGTCGCTCCAGGCCGGCGGTAACCTGCCGGGGTGCTGGTACACGGGGTGTGGGCGGGCGACGGGCTCGCCTTCTGGGGAGAGGTTCCCGGCCGGGCCGCCGCCGTGTCCCGTGGGGCGGGCGCGCGGCCCCATCCGTTCGCCGCGTCCCCTGCCGAGCTGGCCGGCGCGCCGGGCCTCGGGGTGGGCGGGCCGTCCAGGGAGCTGGAGCTGCTGCTGCCGGGGGCGGCCAAGGGGCCGCTGCCCTCGCCGGAGACGGGGCTGCTGACGGAGGTGGTCAGGCCGCGGCTGCTGCCGTGGCGGGTGCCCGCGGTCGTGCTGCCGCCCGCCGAGGCCCTTGCCGCGCTGGACGGCCTTCCGGGCGACGCCACCGCCACCGTCCGCCACTGGGCCGCCGTCGCCGCGCTCGCCCGCGACCTGGTGGGCCGTGGCCGGGTCGTCCCCCAGCTCGTCCCCGTGCCCGATGCCGACGGGGCCTTGCCGGGTGCCGACGGCGCCGCGCTGGCCCTGTGGCGGCCCGTGCTGACCGGGGCCGACGCCGCCTACTTCCGCGACCTGGCCCTGGCCATGCCGCCCGCCTGCCGCACCTGGGCCGCCGAGCGCCCGGCCGCCGGGGTGCAGCTCCAGGCGCTGGAGGCGTTCACCGACGCGCTCGTCCGGCAGGCCGTCACCACTCCCCTGGCCGCCCCCTCCGCCGCCGCCCCGGCGACGCCGCGGGAACGGTGGCTGGCCGCGCTGACCGGCGACCCGGCCTGCCCCGACGACCCGGGGCTGCGCGAGGAGCTGGACCGCTGGCGGGCGGCCGTCACGGCGGCCGAGGGCGCCACCCGCGTCTGCTTCCGCCTGCTCGAACCGGCCGACGGCGACGACTGGCGGGTCGAGCTGGCGCTGCAGGCCGCCGACGACCCCAGCCTGTACGTCCCGGCCGCCCGCGTCTGGGACGGCGAGAAGGGCCTGCCCGGCCGGCCGGAGCGCGAGCTGCTGGCCGGGCTCGGCCGGGCCGTGCGGCTCTACCCGGAGCTGGACCGGGCCCTGCGCGTGCCGGAGCCGAGCGAGCTGGCCCTCGACACGGCGGGCGCGTTCGGCTTCCTGCGCCAGGCCGCGCCGCTGCTCCAGGCGGCCGGGTTCGGGGTGCAGCTGCCGCGCTGGGCGGGCCGTACGCGGCTCGGGCTCAAGCTCACCACCAGGACCAAGCCGCAGACGGCGGCCGTCAGCCAGGGCTTCGGGCTGCGCGAGCTGGTCGACTTCCGCGTCGACCTGGCGGTGGGCGAGGAGACGATCAGCGAGGCGGAGCTGGCCGAGCTGGCCAGGCTCAAGGTGCCGCTGGTCCGGGTCCGCGGCCAGTGGGTGGAGCTGGACGACCGGCAGCTCAAGGCCGCGCTGCGGGCCGTGGAGGGGGTGCGCGCGGGCGAGGCGGCCGCGGCCGACCTGCTGCGCCACGTGATCCAGGGCGACGACGAGCTGCCGTTGCTGGCGGTCGACGCCGACGGCGTGCTCGGCGACCTGCTGTCGGGCCAGGCCGAGCGGCGGCTCACCCCGCTCGCGACCCCGCCGGGCCTGGACGCCGTGCTGCGGCCCTACCAGGAGCGTGGGCTGGCGTGGCTGAGCTTCCTGTCGGAGCTGGGCCTCGGCGGGGTGCTCGCCGACGACATGGGCCTGGGCAAGACGGTCACCACGCTGGCGCTGCTCGTCCACGAGCGGGCCGGCGCGCCCACGCTGCTGGTCTGCCCGATGTCGCTGGTGGGCAACTGGCAGCGGGAGGCGGCCAGGTTCGCCCCGGGGCTGCGCGTGTACGTCCACCACGGCCCCGGCCGGGACGCCGCCCGCATCGCGGCGGCCGACCTGGTGATCACCACGTACGGCACCGCCCACCGCGACCTGGAGATCCTGCGGGAGCACGAGTGGCGCCGGGTGGTGTGCGACGAGGCCCAGGCGATCAAGAACAGCGGCACCCTCCAGGCCCGCGCCGTCCGGTCGATCCCCACCGGCACCCGCCTGGCCCTGACCGGCACGCCCGTCGAGAACCACCTCGCCGAGCTCTGGTCGATCATGGAGTTCGCCAACCCCGGCCTGCTCGGGCCGCGGGCCCGCTTCCGCACCCGGTTCCAGGAGCCCATCGAGGCCCGCCAGGACGAGCAGGCCGCCGATGCGCTGAAGCGGGCGACGGGCCCGTTCATCCTGCGCCGCCTCAAGACCGACCGGTCCGTCATCTCCGACCTGCCGGAGAAGATCGAGATCAAGGAGTGGTGCCCGCTCACCCCCGAGCAGGCCACCCTCTACCAGGCCGTCGTCGACGACATGCTGGCCCGGATCGACGACAGCGAGGGCGTCGAGCGGCGCGGCCTGGTGCTGTCGGCCATGGCCAGGCTCAAGCAGGTCTGCAACCACCCGGCCCACCTGCTCAAGGACGGCTCCCGCCTGGCCGGCCGGTCGGGCAAGCTGGCCCGGCTGGAGCAGCTGGCCGAGGAGGTCCTGGCCGAGGGCGAGAAGGCGCTGCTGTTCACGCAGTACGCCGAGTTCGGCACGATGCTCCAGCCCTACCTCGCCCAGCGGCTCGGTCGCCCGGTCCTGTGGCTGCACGGCGGCCTGCCCAAGAAGACCCGCGACCGTCTGGTCGAGCGCTTCCAGCACGACCCGGAGCCGATGTTGTTCCTGCTGTCGCTCAAGGCGGCCGGCGTCGGGCTCAACCTGACGGCGGCGAGCCACGTCGTCCACGTCGACCGCTGGTGGAACCCGGCCGTGGAGGACCAGGCCACCGACCGGGCCTTCCGCATCGGCCAGCGCAGGAACGTCCAGGTGCGCAAGCTGATCTGCGCGGGCACCCTCGAAGAGCGCGTCGACCAGATGATCGAGCGCAAGAAGGCGCTGGCCGAGCGGGTGGTCGGCGCCGGCGAGGAGTGGCTGACCGACCTGTCCACCGACGAGCTGCGCGAGGTGTTCCGCCTCACGGGAGGGTCCTGACCATGCCCGGCTGGTACGACGGCGGCGGCCCCATCGAGGTCGAGGGCGGCCTGCGGGCCCGGTCGCGGCGCGGCAGCATCGGCTCGGCCTGGTGGTCCAGGCGCTTCGTCGACATCCTGGAACGCGTCTGCGACAAGGGCCGCCTGTCCCGCGGCCGCGCCTACGCCCGCAAGGGCCAGGTGCTCTCGATCGACCTGTCGGCGGGGCTGGTCCGGGCGTCCGTGCAGGGGTCGCGGCCGAAGCCGTACGACGTCGTGGTCAGGATCGACGTCTACGGCGAGGACGTGTGGGCGCGGCTGGAGGAGGCCGTCGCGGCGCAGGCCGTCCACCGGGCCAGGCTGCTGGCCGGGGAGATGCCGGTCGAGATCGAGGAGCTGTTCGCCGCCCATGGCGCCGACCTGTTCCCGCGCGACCTGGACATGGAGTGCTCGTGCCCCGACTGGAGGTTCCCGTGCAAGCACCTGTCGGCCGTGCTCTACCTGCTGGCCGAGTCGTTCGACGACGACCCGTTCCTGGTGCTGGCCTGGCGCGGGCGCACCCGCGAGCAGCTGCTCGGCTCGCTGGCCGACGACCCGCCCGCGCCCGACCCGCTGGAGGTGGCCGACGTGCCGTTCGCCGACCGGCTGGCCGACTTCTACGCCCCCGGCGCCACCGCGCACCGCCCGGAACGCCGCCCCGCCGCGGCCGCCCCCGACCTGCTGCCGCGGGTCTTCCCGCCGCCCGCCGGCCTGGCGGACGCGCTCGCCCCCGCCTACCGGGCGCTGGGCGAGGGCTGAGGTCAGTTGTCCTCGAAGGAGTCGGGGACCATCACGCGCACGCCGTTGGGCACCACGCGCAGCGTGATCGGGGTGCGCAGGCGCACCTCGCCGTCGACGTCGGCGGCCATCGGCGGGTCGGTCTCCAGCAGCATCTCCCGGCCGACCACGAACGGGCCGCCCGCCAGGCTGCGCCAGCGGCCGGTGGTCGCGCGCAGCAGCGTCTCGCCGAGCAGGCGCAGCTTCTTGCCCGAGCCGAGCTGGTAGGCCACCAGCATGCCGTTGTCGATGCTGATGTCCTTGGCCACCTGCCAGCCGCCGTGGAAGCGGCCGTTGGCGATGTTGAGCTGGTGGGTGAGCAGCTCGTGGCGCTGGCCCTCGACGGTGATGTAGGCCCGGAAGGGCCGGTGGCCCGGCAGGACGGTCAGCGCGGTCATCGGGTAGGCCGGACGGCCCACGATGCGCTTGAGCCACGGCTTGACCCGGCCGGCCACCTCGACCGAGACGCCGAAGCTGGCCAGGTTGGCGAAGGGCCGGTCGCCGGCCATGCCGAGGTCGATGTCGGCGACCTTGCCGGTGGAGAACACCCGGATGGCGCCGGCCAGGTCGAGCGGCAGGCCGAGGCTCCTGGCGAAGTTGTTGGTGGTGCCGAGCGGCAACACGCCGAGCGCCACGTCGCGGTGGGCGACGTGGCGCACGGCCGAGGAGAGGGTGCCGTCGCCGCCGCCCACGATCAGCAGGTCGGGGTCGGTGGCGAGGGCGGTGTCGAGCAGGTCGCGCAGCCGCTTGGGGTTGTAGACCGACAGCTCGGCCAGCGGCTCGAACCCCAGGTTGTGCAGCTGCTCGATGACCTCGAAGTAGTGGCGGCGGCCGCGGCGTGAGCGAGTGTTCACCACCACCGCCACCCGGCGATCCCGCCGGATCGCCTCAGTGTGCTCGATCTTGGTGCGCAGTTCGCTCATGGTCATCAATCGTAGGCGCTGTGTCCGCCGCTCCGTGCTGGATCGGGGGGCCGCCGGAGACCCGGCGGCCCCCTCACGCTACTTCTTGGGCGGGACGACCTGGACGATGGCGCCCAGGTTGCCCGGCAGCTGGCTGATCAGCTTGAACTGCACGCCCAGCGCCTTGCCCTCGTCGCCGGGGTTGCCCGAGCCGGCCACGTGGCCGTCGCCGAGGTCGGTCCCGTACAGCTCGGTGGCGGGGGTGCCGTCCAGGTGCACCACGCGGGTGCTGTACGGCTGGTCGCCCTTGCTCGGCACCACCGCGGAGGCGTCGAAGTCACGGTAGTAGAGCGAGCCGTTCTGCAGCTCGAAGCCCGGAACCCAGGTCTTCGCGTCGGTGAAGGACGACACGCCCCTGAGCGCGGGGATGTTGGTGCAGTACTCGCTGAACGGCTCGTCCGGCGCCTCCAGGCACTCCTTCAGCGGGTACGTCTGGTCGAAGGAGAAGGCCGCGTTCGAGGACTGCGTGCGGCCCTCCAGGTTCTTGTGCCTGGTCGGGTCCTTCTGGGCGGCGGTGCCGGTGCGGCGCAGCGGGTCGTAGTGCGAGTCCACGACCAGCAGGCTGCCCTTGGAGCCGATGCTCGGCGGCAGGGTCAGGTTGTTGGCCACCGAGTTGTTGGTGAAGGTCGAGTCGCGGTACCAGACCAGCAGGCCGGGCGCGTTGTACTTGACCTTCTCGACCTTCCACGCCCCGTCGCGGGAGTAGTTGGTGTCGTAGGCGTACTGCAGGCCCTTGTCGAAGCCGTCGAAGTTGCGCCACTCGGCGAGGTAGAAGCGGGAGATCTCGCGCGAGCCGTTGTTGACGGTCCAGCCCTGGCCGCTGGTGTTGGTGAACGTGCCGCCGGTGGCCTTCCAGCCGTTCTCGCCGTTCTCGACGTCGTCGCTCCAGACGGCGGTGCCGCCGTTGGTGAGCGAGAAGTCGTCGGCGTGCCAGCCGCGCGGCTCGAAGGCGGCGTCGGTGTTGTAGGTCAGGCGCAGCTTGATCGACTGCCCGGCGTACGGCGTCAGGTTGACGTAGTCGTGCCGCCACTGGCCGCCGGTGTCACCGGTGAGCCCGTACTTCTTGTTGCCGAACGTCTTGAGGTTCTTGTTCGGGTCGGGGTAGCCGTCGGGGGTGGTGACCTCGGCGCCGGCCTCGTCGTAGACCTTGAGCTGGGTCCAGGTCTGGCCGCCGTCGGTCGAGACCTCCACGAAGCCGAAGTCCCAGTCCTGCTCGATCTCGTAGTTGTTCCACATCCAGAACCGCACGTCGGAGCCGGCGGGCACCGGGACGTCACGGGTCAGGGTCTGGTTGGCCCAGTCCTGGTCGAGGTTGGACCACCAGGCCTTCGTGCCGCTGTGCGGGTCGATCATCTTCAGCGGCGTGGAGGCCAGGTTCACCCGGACGCCGTCCTCGGTGTACTTGGGCGTGCGCGAGGACTGCCCGACCGTGACGGACTGGGCGGCGTCACCCGGGTTGAACGTCTTCGGGTTGGCCCAGCCGAGCACCCACTTGTCCCACAGGCCCATGTGCGTGGGCATGGACTGGAAGATGGGGCCGGAGTGGGAGCCGCTGGACATCAGGTCCCAGAAGTCCACCGCGGAGCTGGCCTGGCCGCTGGTGTCGTACAGGTCGGGCAGGCCCAGGTCGTGGCCGTACTCGTGGGCGAAGACGCCGACGCCGGAGTCCTCGGGCTGCACGATGTAGTTGGAGATCTTCTTGTCGCTGCCGGGGATCTTGTAGCCGCCCGCGACCGCGCTGGAGTGCGCCCAGATGGCGTAGGTGCCCTCGGCGCCGCCGTCGGAGGACTTGTCCTTGCCGGCGTGCACCATCACCAGGTGGTCGATGACGCCGTCGGGCTCGTTGAAGTTGCCGTCGCCGTCGGAGTCGGCCACGTCCTCCTGGTCGTAGTCGGCCCACGGGAAGTTCGGCTGGGCCGCGGCCAGGGCGTTGACCGTGTCGATGGCGAGCTGGCCCGCGCCGGTCGGGTTGCTGGGGTGCCCCGACATGTCCTGCGGCTGGCCGCCACAGGCCGCGGCGCCGTAGTACGCCTCGGAGTGGGGGGCCTTGATCCAGCCGACGGCCGAGCCGGTGACGGAGTAGGCGCCCTTGGACAGCTCCTCGTACATCTTCTTCATCGTGAAGCCGGAGATGTCGATGCCGGGCTTGCCGTCGCGCGGGTCCTTGAGGTCCTTGCGCACGCGCTCGGTGATGCCCTCGTCGCTGTAGAGCATCTTGTTGAAGTGGTCGGTGCTGAAGTCCTTGAGCCAGAAGGAGTTGTTGTCCTTCTGCGGCAGCGTCGCCGGGTCGGGGATGTTGTTGTGCAGCGGGCCGTTCTTCAGCGTGCCCGGCGGCTCGACCACGCAGTCGTCCGGCGGGCTGTCGGTGGTGCGCAGCCGGTTGAAGCCGGAGAAGTCGTCGTTCGCCTGCTCGTTGAACTCGACCAGGACGGTGAGCAGCTTGGCGGTCTTGACCTGCTTGGAGTTCTTGAAGATCCATTCAGCCGGGTTGCGGCCGGTCCTGATCGCCTGGTTCTCGCGGGCGGCGAGGACGCGGGCCGCGGCGGGGTTCCCGCTGACGAACTTCCTGTCGAACTTCTCCGCCGGTGAGAGCGAGCGGGCCTTGCCCTTGTTCAGGCCGGGTTCCTGCGGCTCCTTCTCGACCCGCGGGGGAGCGTAGTTGATGTAGTAGTCCGCCGCCGTGGGCTGGTAGCTGGCCACTGACGTGGCCTGGGCCGCCGGGACGGTCAGCGCGGCGCCGAGGAGGGCGACCGCCGGGAACACGACTAACAGGCGCTTTGAGCTTGGCACCAGGTACCCTCTCTGCCCGGGGTCGCCGGGCGCATGGCCATAGGGTGTGCAATGCCGGACGCTAGAGGGTGGATAAACGGGTCGTAAAGTACGTTGTTGAAACGTGATCAAACTACGACATTTTGACCAACAGAATTGCCGTGGCGGCGTCGCCCGCAATCGCCGCGCATAAACGGAACGACGCGATCTTGAAACGCCGTACTAGTCGGCGGCGAGCACCGGCGGCGGCTGCTCGGGGCCGGGGTCCGGCTCCACGGCGGGCGTCGCGTCCTCGTGCGGGTAGTGCAGGTCGAACGCGGGCCGCTCCGAGCGGATCGGCGGCATGCCGGTGAAGTTGTGCCGCGGCGGCGGGCAGGAGGTCGCCCACTCCAGCGAGTTGCCGTAGCCCCAGGGGTCGTCGAGCGTGACCCTGGGCGCGTGCCTGGCCGTCCGGTACACGTTGTAGAGGAACGGCAGCGTCGAGGCGCCGAGCAGGAACGCCCCGGCCGAGGAGATCTCGTTGAGCGCGGTGAACCCGTCGGCCGCGCTGTAGTCGGCGTACCGGCGCGGCATGCCGAGCTGGCCGAGCCAGTGCTGGACGAGGAACGTGGTGTGGAAGCCGGCGAACAACGTCCAGAAGTGCACCTTGCCGAGCCGGTCGTCCAGCATCTTGCCGGTCATCTTCGGCCACCAGAAGTAGAAGCCGGCGAACATGGCGAACACCACCGTGCCGAAGACCACGTAGTGGAAGTGGGCGACGACGAAGTAGGTGTCGCTGATCTGGAAGTCCAGTGGCGGCGAGGCCAGGATGACGCCGGTCAGCCCGCCGAGCAGGAACGTGACCAGGAACCCCACCGCGAACAGCATCGGCGTCTCGAACGACAGATGGCCGCGCCACATCGTGCCGATCCAGTTGAAGAACTTCACCCCCGTCGGCACCGCGATGAGGAACGTCATGAACGAGAAGAACGGCAGCAGCACCTGCCCGGTCGCGAACATGTGGTGCGCCCACACGGTCATCGACAGCCCGGCGATGGCGATGGTGGCCCCGACCAGGCTCAGGTAGCCGAAGATCGGCTTGCGGCTGAACACCGGGATCACCTCGGTGACGATCCCGAAGAACGGCAACGCGATGATGTAGACCTCGGGATGGCCGAAGAACCAGAACAGGTGCTGCCACAGCAGCGGCCCGCCGTTCGCGCCGTCGAAGACGTGCGTGCCGAGCTTGCGGTCCGACTCCAGCACCAGCAGCGCGGCGGCCAGCACGGGGAAGGCCATCAGCACGAGCATGCTGGTCAGCAGCACGTTCCAGGTGAAGATCGGCAGGCGGAACATGGTCATGCCGGGGGCCCGCATGCCGATGATCGTGGAGATGAAGTTGACCGCGCCGAGGATCGTGCCGAGGCCGGACATCACCAGGCCCATGATCCACAGGTCGCCGCCGACCTGCGGCGAGTGGATGGCCGACGACAGCGGCGTGTAGGCGAACCAGCCGAAGTCGGCGGCCCCGCCCGGGGTGAGGAAGCCCGCCAGCACCATCAGCCCGCCGAACAGGAACAGCCAGTACGCCACCGCGTTCAGCCGGGGGAAGGCCACGTCGGGCGCGCCGATCTGCAGCGGCATGACCACGTTGGCGAACCCGGCGAACAGCGGCGTGGCGAACAGCAGCAGCATCACCGTGCCGTGGATGGTGAACAGCTGGTTGTACAGCTGCTGGCTGACCACCTGCATGCCGGGCCGCGCCAGCTCGGCCCTGATCAGCATGGCCATGACGCCCGCGACGAGGAAGAAGCCGAAGGAGGTGATCAGGTAGAGGTACCCGATGACCTTGTGGTCGGTCGTCGAGAGCCAGGAGGCGATGACGGTCCCGGTACGGCGGCGCCTGACCTGCTCGATCGAGGTGTCCCGAACAGTCGTCACGGCTGCTCCCTCCTTCGCGGAGTTGTGCCTGCCCCGATGTCCTCCATTCCACTCCGGCGATCGCCGGACGGGAAGCGCTTCTTTAGAACGTCTTTGAAGCGGTGTCCCACATGCCGGGCGATTACCGGACCCCTTGGGGACTTCTTCTATCCTTTGGACCGAACCGACTCGGAGGAGAGATCTCGTGACCGCACAGAGTGACTACGCCGCCCTCGTCCAGCGGGGGCTCTCGCTCGACCTCACCCGGGGCAAGCCGTCACCGCGCCAGCTCGATCTCTCCGACGGCATGCTCAAGCTGCCCACCTCCGTCAAGGCCGCCGACGGCACCGACGGCCGCAACTACGGCAACCTCCAGGGCCTGCCCGAGCTGCGCGAGCTCTTCGCGCCGCTGGTGCAAGTGCCCGCCGGTCAGCTCGTCGTGGGCGGCAACTCCAGCCTGACGCTGATGCACGACACGATCGTGCACGCGCTGCTGTCGAAGGTGCCGGGGGCCGAGCGCCGCTGGGTCGAGGAGCCGGAGATCACGTTCCTGTGCCCGGTGCCCGGCTACGACCGGCATTTCACCATCTGCGAGCGGCTCGGCATCAAGATGACGGCCGTCCCGATGAACGCCGACGGCCCCGACATGGACGTCGTGGAGCGCCTGGTCGCCGCGGACCCGGCGGTCAAGGGCATCTGGTGCGTGCCGAAGTACAGCAACCCGTCCGGCGTCACCTACAGCGACGAGACCGTGCGCAGGCTGGCCGCCATGCCGACGGCCGCCCCCGACTTCCGGATCATGTGGGACAACGCCTACGCCGTCCACCACCTCACCGACACGCCGGACGAGCTGGCCGACCTGCTCGCGCTGGCGGCCGAGCACGGCAACGCCGACCGCGTGTTCGTCTACGCCTCCACCTCGAAGGTGACGTACGCGGGCTCGGGCGTGTCGTTCTTCGGCTCCTCGCCGGCGAACGTGGAGTGGTTCCTCGCCAACACCGCCAAGCAGTCCATCGGCCCCGACAAGCTCAACCAGCTCCGGCACGTGGAGTTCCTGCGCGACGCCGCGGGCGTGGCCGCGCACATGCGGCGGCACGCCGAGCTGATCGGCCCGAAGTTCGAGCTGGTCGACAAGGTGCTGACCGAGCGCCTCGGCGACCTGGCCACCTGGACCAGCCCGCGCGGCGGCTACTTCATCAGCCTGGAGGTGCCGCACGCCGCCGAGGTCGTGGCCAGGGCCAAGGCCGCGGGCATCGCGCTCACCCCGGCCGGCGCCACCCACCCCTACGGCCAGGACCCGGAGGACCGCACGATCCGCATCGCCCCCACCTTCCCCGAGCTGGACGAGCTGGAGCAGGCCATCGACGGCCTGGCCGTCTGCGTCCGCCTGGTGGCGGAGGAGCGCGGCTAGATCGCCCGGCCCCGGAAGCCGAAGATGTACTCGCGCGTCTCGCCCGGATGGAACGAGACGCCGACCCCCGGCTCGAACGCGACGTTGTCGCGGGCGCAGTAGTACAGCCGTTCCCACACGGCCAGCGCCTTCTCCCGGGCCGGGGCCTCGGCGTGGTCGCGCCTGCGGGCGCCGCGCGCGCCGAGCACGAAGAACAGCCCGAGCCCCCAGAACAGCCCGGTGAGGCAGAACGGCGCGAGCAGCACCTCGCTCCACTGCGAGTCCTTGCCCATCGCGATCACCAGCGACACGACGAGGTGCACCAGGGCCGCCACGCCGAGCATGATCCACCCCTGGTTCCTGGCCCAGGGCGTGTAGTGGCGGCTGGGGAACGACATCCACACCGCGAGCTGCGTACGGCTCATGACGTGCTTCGACGCGCCCATCGACGGCGCGGTCGGCAGGTCGGCGACCTCGCGCTGGCCGGGCAACCTGACCCTTCCGATCCGGTATGTCGTCCCCGCGGCGACCGCGCCCGGAACCGAGACGAGCTGGTCAGCCTGCGTACATACCGGGCACCTGACTTCCACCCAGGGCAGTCTGGCCTTAAGGAACGGTCCGCGCAAACCGTAGGGTGCAGGTGTGAGACCGATTGATGCCCTGGTGAACTCGCTGTCCGAAGCTCGCGTGCTGACCGACCCGGACGTGATCGACTCCTACGCCCGCGACCGCACGTTCGTCGAGCCGGGCAAGCCGCTCGGCGTGGTGCTCGCCGCCTCGCGCGAGGACGTGGTGACGACCCTGCGGTGGGCCACCGAGCACCGGGTGCCGGTCGTGCCGCGCGGCGCCGGCACGGGCCTGGCGGGCGCGGCCACGGCCGGCGACGGGACGATCGTGTTGTCGCTGGCCAGGATGACGGCCATCAGGGAGCTCTCCCCCGCCGACGAGATCGCCGTGGTGGAGCCGGGGGTCATCACCGCCGACCTCGACCGCGCCGCCCGCGAGCACGGGCTCATGTACGCGCCGGACCCCTCGTCGTACGAGATCTCCACGATCGGCGGGAACCTGGCCACCAACGCCGGCGGCCTGCGCTGCGTGAAGTACGGCGTCACCAGGGACGCCACGCTCGGCCTTGAGGTCGTGCTGGCCGACGGGCGGATCCTGAACACCGGCCGGCGCACGATGAAGGGGGTCACCGGCTACGACCTGACCGGCCTGTTCGTCGGCTCGGAGGGCACGCTGGGCGTGATCACCGCGGCCACCGTGCGACTGCGGCGGGCTCCGGCCGCGCCGCCGGCCACGTTCGCCGCCGAGTTCGGCTCGCTGCGCGAGGCGGGCGCGGCCGTGTCGGCGATCATGGCCGCGGGCTGCCAGCCCTCGCTGATGGAGCTGCTGGACCGCGCCACGCTGGAGGCCATCGACGACTGGCGCAACATCGGGCTCGAACCGGCCACGCAGGCCATGCTGATCGGCCAGTCCGACGCGACCGACGGCCAGGCCGTGGCCGCCCGCATGGAACGGCTCTGCCTGGACAACGGCGCCTCGTTCGTGGCCGTCTCCTCCAGTCCGCAGGAGACCGAGGAGCTGGTCGGGCTGCGCAGGATGGCCTACCAGGCCAAGGAGCGGCTGGGGGCGTGCCTGGTCGAGGACGTGTGCGTGCCGCGCTCGGCGCTGCCCGAGATGATCACCGCGATCGAGGCGGCGGCGGCCCGGCACGGCGTGCGGATCTGCACGGTCGCCCACGCCGGCGACGGCAACCTGCACCCGGTCTTCATCTTCGAGCACGGCACGACCGAGCCGCCCCCGCAGGTGTGGGCCGCGGCCGACGAGGTGTTCCGGCACGCTCTCTCGCTCGGCGGCACGCTGACCGGCGAGCACGGCGTGGGCGTGCTCAAGCGGCGCTGGCTGGGGCTGGAGTCCGGGCCGGTGGCGGCCGAGGTGCAGCAGGGCATCAAGGCGGTCTTCGACCCGCTGGGCATCATGAACCCGGGCAAGGCCATCTGAATTTGCCAAGCCGTGACCTTGGGGCTCCGGCGCGGACACGACCTGCGACGAAACACTGACATGTTCCGTCAAAAGGTGGAACTTACTTACAGGTCCGGCAGACGTCCCACATGTCACGCTGGTAGCGTTTTGCCCCATCTATTGGTTGTCATGGGGGTCCGACGTGAATCAGTTCCAGCCGCTGGCGGCGGACGACCCGCGGCGGCTGGGGGCGTACGACATCGTCGCCCGGCTCGGCGAGGGTGGTCAAGGCGTCGTCTATCTGGGCAAGAGCGACTCGGGTGACCAGGTCGCCGTCAAGCTGCTGCACAACGCCCTCGTGGCCGACGCCGACGCGCGGACCAGGTTCCTGCGCGAGGTGGCGGTGGCGCAGCGGGTCGCCCGGTTCTGCACCGCGCCCGTCCTCCACGCCGATCTCGACGGGAGCCGCCCGTACATCGTGAGCGAGTACGTGCCCGGCCCCTCGCTGCGCGAGCTCGTCATCAACGAGGGCCCGCGGCGGGGCGCGGCGCTGGAACGGCTCGCGATCAGCACGGCCACCGCACTGGCGGCCATCCACCGGGCCGGGATCCTGCACCGCGACTTCAAGCCCGCGAACGTGCTCATGGGCCCCGAGGGGCCGGTCGTGATCGACTTCGGCATCGCCCGCGCGCTGGACTCCCCCGGCGCGACGGCCACGGGGATGGCGATGGGGACGCCGTCGTACCTGGCGCCGGAGCAGCTCAGCGGGGCCGCCGTGTCGGAGGCGGCCGACGTCTTCGCGTGGGGCGTCACGATGGTGTACGCGGCCACCGGCAAGCCCGCGTTCGGGGCGGACTCGATCCCCGTGGTGATGAACCGCATCCTGAACGAGGAGCCGCAGCTCGGCGGGATGGAGGGCGAGCTCGGCGCGCTGGTGGGCCTGTGCCTGTCGAAGGACCCGGCGCAGCGGCCGAGCGCCGACGAGCTGATCGTCCGGCTCACGGGGCAGCCCGCTCCCAAGGCCGCCATCGAGCCGGTCACCGGCGCGACCGCCACCCCGGCCGTGCCCCACCAGGCCGGCCCTGCGAACAGCCCTGCGAACAGCCCTGCGAATGGCCCTGCGAATGGCCCTGCGGCCGGCTCCTCCGGTGCGGCGCAGGACGCCTACCCCGGTCCCTGGACCCAGCCCACCGGCACCAACGCCGTGCCCCGGCAGCCCGGCCCCGACAACCGCCCCGCCCCCGGCGTCCCGCAGGGACCGGCGGGCCCCCAGGGCGCGACGGGCCCCCAAGGTACGGCGGGCCCTCAAGGTGCGGCGGGCGGTCCTCAGGGCGGCCCGGCCGGGCCCGGCGCGCCAGGCGGCCACGCGGGCGCCATGCCCGGCGCCGCCCAGGGCGTCCCCCACCCGGGCGTCCCGCAGGCCGGAGCCCCCGGCGGTCCGCAGGCCGGCGTCCCCGGCGGCCCGCACACGCCGAGCGGCGTTCCCGGCGGCCCTCAGGGCGGGGCTCAGGGCGGGCCGGCCGCGCAGGGTGCGGTGCCGCACGGGCACCCGCACGGCGGCATTCCAGGCGCTCCTCAGCCGGGACATCCCGGTGGACCCCAGGCGGGGCACCCCGGTGGACCTCAGGCGGGGAACGCGGGGGCGACCAGGGTCGGCGGTCCCAGTGGTCCCGGAGGTCCGCAGGGCGAGACGTCCGGCAAAGCGCCCGACAAGCAGCGGCGGACGCTGACGCTCGCCCTCTCCGGCGCGGCCGCCGCCGCGCTGCTGGTGGTGGCGGGCGCCGTCGTGGTGCAGGCCAACAGCGACAAGGTCGCCGTGACCGCCACCGGCAGCACCTCCGAGAACCCCACGGGCGACGGACAGGGCGCGGGACAGCCCGAGCCGCCGGTCGCCGAGGTGACCCCGGACCCGATCCTCCCGGCGGAGACCGGCGAGCCCGTCCCCACGCTGGACGTCGGCGAGGCCGAGCCGCCCAAGAAGGTCAAGCACACCAAGGACCCCGTCATCGCGGTCCCGAACCCGGTGACGACCGTGACGGCGACGGCCCACCCGGCGACCAAGCACCCCACGCCCAAGCCCACCCCCACCAAGACGAAGAAGCCCACGGGGTTGATCGACGGCGAGGACCAGCCGGACGCCACGCCGACCCCCGGCCCCACGACGACGGTCCCGGCCAAGAAGCCGACGACGAGCAAGCCGACCGTGAAACCGACCGTCAAGCCGACCGCCACGCCCAAGCCGAACACCTACAACGTGGTGACCGTCTGCGGCTCCGGCTACAAGGTGATCGACAAGCACGCGCTGGGCACCGCGGCCACGATCTACCTGCTCTACAACACCAGCGCGGGCAAGAACTGCGTGGTCACGATGTCGAAGCTGGTCTATCCCGGCAAGGTCTCCATGAACGCCACCCTCCAGGTCCAGGGCGGCGCGAGCGGCGGCAACCCGGGCACGTTCACCGCGTACGCGGGCCCGGTCCGGCTGGCGGCCGTGAAGAAGTGCGTGATCTGGGGCGGTTCGTGGAGGTCGCTGAGCTGGAAGTCCGGCTGGAGCCACTGCACCTGACGTGACGGCGCGCGGCGGGACCCCTTCCTTCCGCGCGCCCCGCTCGCTACGGTGACTGACGTGATCGTCAGGTCCCTGACCCTGCGCGGCAAGCGCACGCGGGCCACGTTGCTCGCGGCCGGGCGTGAGGCGTTCGAGGAGCACGGGTTTGACGCCGTGCGGATCGACGACGTGTGCGCGCGGGCCGGGGTCTCCCACGGCACCTTCTACACGTACTTCGACTCCAAGGAGTCGCTGTTCGGGGAGGTGGCGCAGACGGTGGTCGGCGAGATGTTCGCGGCGAGCGCGGTCGGCGACGCCGCCTCCGGCGACCCGTACGCCCGCATCGAGGCCGCCAACCGCCTCTACCTGCGGGCCTGGGCGGCCAACTCGCGCCTGGTCCGCATGGTGGAGCACGCCGCCGACGCCGACGCCCGCTTCGGGCGGCTGGTGCTGGAGCTGCGCGAGGCGTTCGTCCGGCGCGGCGCCGACGGGCTGCGCCGGCTGCAGGAGCAGGGCCTGGCCGACCCCGCGCTCGACCCGCGGCTGACGGCCGTCATGCTGGGCGGCATGGTCGAGCACTTCGCCCACGTGTGGCTGGATCTCGGGGAGCGGGCCGGCGAGCAGGACGCCGTCGACCACCTGACCCGGCTGTGGGCGCGGGCCATCGGGCTGACGCCCGCGTCGACTTCGCGACAGGAGGCCCCGTGATCAGGAGCCGGCTCGACCCGCGCGACGCCGAACATCTGGCCCGGCGCGCGGCCATGCTCGCCAAGCTGGCCGAGCTCGACGCCGAGCACGCCAAGGCGGTGGCCGGCGGCGGCGAGAAGTACGTCGAGCGCCACCGCCGGCGCGGCAAGCTGCTCGCCAGGGAGCGCGTCGAGCTGCTGATCGACCCCGATTCGCCGTTCCTGGAGCTGTCCCCGCTGGCCGCGTGGGGCAGCGAGTTCCAGGTGGGCGCGGGCATGGTGACCGGCATCGGGGTGATCGAGGGCGTCGAGTGCCTGATCACCGCGAACGACCCCACGGTCAGGGGCGGCGCGTCCAACCCGTGGACGCTGCGCAAGTCGCTGCGCGCGGCCGACATCGCGCTGGCCAACCGGCTGCCGTACGTCAACCTCGTCGAGAGCGGCGGCGCCGACCTGCCGACGCAGAAGGAGATCTTCATCCCGGGCGGCCGGATCTTCCGCGACCTGACGCGGCTGTCAGCGGCGGGCGTGCCGACGGTGGCGCTGGTCTTCGGCAACTCCACGGCCGGCGGCGCGTACGTGCCCGGCATGAGCGACTACGTGGTGATGGTCCGCGACCGCGCCAAGGTGTTCCTGGGCGGGCCGCCGCTGGTGAAGATGGCCACCGGCGAGGAGTCCGACGACGAGTCGCTGGGCGGCGCCGAGATGCACGCCAGGACCAGCGGCCTGGCCGACTACCTGGCCGAGGACGAGCACGACGCGCTGCGCATCGGCCGCGCCGTCGTGCGCTCGCTCAACTGGCGCAAGCAGGGCGTGGCGCCGCTGCCCGCCCGCGAGCCCGCCTACCCGGCCGACGAGCTGCTGGGGATCGTCCCGGAGGACCTGAAGATCCCCTTCGACCCGCGCGAGGTGATCGCCCGCGTGGTGGACGGCAGCGAGTTCGAGGAGTTCAAGCCCCTGTACGGCCCCTCGCTGGTCACCGGCTGGGCGCGCGTCCACGGTTACCCGATCGGAGTGCTGGCCAACGCGCGCGGGGTGCTGTTCAGCCAGGAGTCGCAGAAGGCCACCCAGTTCATCCAGCTCGCGAACCAGTCGCGCACGCCGCTGCTGTTCCTGCAGAACACCACCGGCTACATGGTGGGCAAGGACTACGAGCAGGGCGGCATCATCAAGCACGGCGCCATGATGATCAACGCCGTGTCGAACTCGACCGTGCCCCACCTGACCGTCGTCATGGGCGCCTCCTACGGCGCCGGCAACTACGGCATGTGCGGGCGCGCCTACGACCCCCGCTTCCTGTTCAGCTGGCCGAGCGCCAAGTCGGCGGTGATGGGCCCGGCCCAGCTCGCCGGGGTGCTGTCGATCGTCGGCCGGGCCGCGGCGCAGGCCAGGGGGCAGGTCTACGACGAGGAGGCCGACGCGGCGATGCGTGCCATGGTGGAGTCCCAGATCGAGGCGGAGTCGTTGCCGTTCTTCCTGTCGGGACGGCTCTACGACGACGGGGTGATCGACCCGCGCGACACCCGTACGGTGCTGGGGATGTGCCTGTCGGCGATCAACAGCGCGCCGGTGCCGCCCGCGGCGGGGTTCGGGGTGTTCCGCCCGTGATCACCCGTCTGCTCGTGGCCAACCGGGGCGAGATCGCCCGCCGGGTCTTCCGCACCTGCCGCTCGCTCGGCGTCTCCACGGTCGCCGTCTTCTCCGACGCCGACTCCGGCGCGCCGCACGCCCGCGAGGCCGACCTCGCCGTCCGCCTGCCGGGGGCCCATCCGGCCGAGACCTACCTGGCGGTGGACCGGATCATCGAGGCGTGCCGGGTCTCCGGCGCCGACGCGGTGCACCCGGGCTACGGGTTCCTGTCGGAGAACGCCGCGTTCGCGCGGGCCGTGCTGGACGCCGGGCTCACGTGGGTGGGGCCGCCGCCCGAGGCGATCGAGGCGATGGGCTCGAAGATCGCGGCCAAGCGGCTGATGGTCGAGGCCGGCGTGCCGGTGCTGCCCTCGCTCGACCTGGCCGCCCCGGACGAGTTCCCGCTGCTGGTGAAGGCGTCCGCGGGCGGGGGCGGGCGCGGGATGCGGATCGTCAGGCACGCCGGCGAGCTGGCCGCCGAGGTGGAGTCGGCGCGGCGGGAGGCGGAGGCGGCCTTCGGCGACGGCGCCGTGTTCGCCGAGCCGCTGCTGGAGGCCGCCCGGCACGTCGAGGTGCAGGTGCTGGCCGACGGGCACGGCACGGTGTGGGCGTTGGGCGAGCGGGAGTGCAGCGTCCAGCGCAGGCATCAGAAGGTCGTCGAGGAGTGCCCGTCGCCGGGGATCTCGGAGCGCACCCGCGAGCTGCTGTGCGCGGCGGCCGTGCGCGCGGCCCGGCGGATCGGCTACGTCGGGGCCGGCACGGTGGAGTTCCTGGTCAAGGGCGAGCGGGTGGCGTTCCTGGAGATGAACACCCGGCTCCAGGTCGAGCATCCGGTCACCGAGCTGGTGTTCGGCGTCGACCTCGTCCGGCTGCAGCTGGAGGTGGCCGAGGGCGCGGCGCTGCCGTCCGGGCCGCCCGCGCCGCGCGGCCACGCGATCGAGGCGCGGCTGTACGCCGAGGACGCCGCCTACGTGCCCCAGACGGGCGTGCTGCGCCGGTTCGAGGTGCCGGGTGACGTCCGGGTCGACTCGGGCGTCGAGTCCGGGTCGCGGGTGTCGCCGCACTACGACGCGATGCTGGCCAAGATCGTCGCGTACGGCGCGACGCGGGCGGAGGCGGCGCGGAAGCTGGCCGCGTCCCTGCGCGGGGCCCGGCTGCACGGCCTCACCACCAACCGCGACCTGCTGCTGGAGATCGTGACCGACCAGGCCTTCCTCGCGGGCGAGACGAACACCGCCTTCCTCTCCCCCGGCGGCCCGCTGTCGCCGCCGTCGCCGCCGTCGTCCCCGCCTTCCGGCGACAGCGGGCTGCCGGCGCTGGCCGCCGCGCTCGCCATGGCCGCCGGGCGCCGGCGCGAGGCCACCGTCCTGGCCGGGCTGCCCGGCGGCTGGCGCAACGTGCGCTCGCAGCCCGCCCGTGCCCGGTTCGAGGAGGCCGACGTCGTCTACGACCCGCTGCCCGCGGGCGTCACGGTGGTCTCCGCGCGGCCGGAGGAGGTGGTCCTGGAGCGCGACGGCCTGCGGCGGACGTTCCAGGTCGCCCGGTACGACGGCGACGAGCGCGTCTACGTCGACTCCTCCATGGGCGCGGCCGTGCTGACGCCGGTGCCGCGCCTGCCCGAGCCGGTCGAGCACGTCGCCCCGGGCTCGCTGCTCGCGCCCATGCCGGGCAGCGTGCTGCGGGTCGAGGTGGCCGAGGGCGACACGGTGGCCCGGGGCCAGCCGGTGCTGGTGCTGGAGGCGATGAAGATGGAGCATCGCATCGCCGCCCCGGCGGGCGGCGTGGTGTCGGACGTACGCGTCGAGAAGGGGCAGCAGGTCGAAGCCGGGGCCGTGCTGGCGATCATCCAGGAGGAGACCACATGACGAGCCTGGTGCACAGGGAGCTGGCGGACGGCGTGGCCACCGTCACGCTCGACTCGCCGGCCAACCGCAACGCGTTGTCCAGGCGGCTGCTGGCCGAGCTGGCCGAGCACCTGCGCTGGGCGCTGGCCGAGCCGGGGGCCCGGGTGATCGTGCTGACCGGCACGGGCCGGGTGTTCTGCTCGGGCGCCGACCTGAAGGAGCAGCGCGGCGACGCGGACGCGCCGGTGACGGCGTCCTTCCCGGAGATCATGACGCTGCTCTGGGAGAGCCCGAAGCCGGTGATCTGCCGCCTGAACGGCACGGCCCGCGCGGGCGGCCTCGGCCTGGTCGCCGCGTGCGACTTCGCGATCGCGCCGGACACGGCGTCGTTCGCGTTCACCGAGGTGCGGCTCGGGGTGGTGCCCGCGATGATCTCGGTGCCCGTGCTGCGCAGGCTCGACCCGCGGGCGGCGGCCGAGTACTTCCTGACCGGCGAGGTGTTCGACGCCGCCACGGCGGCCCGCATCGGCCTGCTGACCAGGGCCGTCCCGGAGGACGAGCTCGACGCGACCGTGCGCCACTACGCGGGGATGCTGGCCAGGGGCGGCCCGGAGGCGCTGGCCATCACCAAGCGGCTGGTGCGGGAGGTCCCGGCGGTGTCGTTCGAGGAGGGCCTGCGGCGGATGAGCGAGCTGTCGGCCGAGCGCTTCACCTCGGCGGAGGGGCAGGAGGGCATCGCGGCGTTCATGGACAAGCGTCCGCCCAAGTGGGTGCCGTGATGGCGCTGCGCGTCGCGAACTGCAGCGGTTTCTACGGCGACCGGCTCTCGGCGGCCAGGGAGATGGTCGAGGGCGGCCCGATCGACGTGCTCACCGGCGACTGGCTGGCCGAGCTGACCATGCTCATCCTGGCCGGCAACCGGCTCAAGGGCCGTCCCGGCTACGCCCCGACGTTCCTGCGCCAGCTTGAGGACGTGCTCGGCCCGTGCCTCGACCGCGGCATCCGGATCGTGACGAACGCGGGCGGCCTCGACCCGGCCGGGTGCGCCGAGGCCGTGCACGAGCTGGCCGCCCGGCTGGGCCTGTCCCCCAAGGTCGCCCACGTGACCGGCGACGACCTCATGGGCCGCCCGCTCGACCTGGTCCACGCCGGCACCGGCGAGCGCGCGCCGGCCGCGCCGCTGACCGCGAACGCCTACCTCGGCGGCCGTCCGATCGCCGCCGCGCTGTCGGCGGGCGCGGACGTCGTGGTGACCGGCCGGGTGACGGACGCCGCCCTGGTCACCGGCCCCGGCATCTGGCGGTACGGGTGGGGCCCCGGCGACCTCGATCCGCTGGCCGGCTCGGTCGTCGCGGGCCACGTCATCGAGTGCGGCTGCCAGGCCACAGGCGGCAACTACGCCTTCTTCCAGGACGTGCCCGACCTGGCTCACTGCGGCTTCCCCATCGCCGAGCTGCGCGCCGACGGCTCGGCGGTGATCACCAAGCACCCGGGCACGGGCGGCCTGGTCTCGGTCGGCACGGTCACCGCGCAACTCGTCTACGAGCTGGGCGGCCCGCGCTACCCGGGCCCCGACGTGGTGGCCAGGTTCGACACGATCACGCTCTCCGACGACGGCCCCGACCGGGTGCTGATCTCCGGCACGCGCGGCGAGCCGCCGCCGGACACGCTCAAGGTCGCCGTCAACTACCCGGCCGGCTACCGCAACACGATGACGCTCGTCCTGACCGGCCTGGACGTCGAGGCCAAGGCGCGGGTCGCCGAGGAGGCCGTCTGGGCGCGGGTGCCGCGCGAGACCTTCGACCAGGTGGACGTGACGCTGACGGACGCGGGCCTGCTGCGGATCACCGTCATGGACGCCGACCGGCGCACGGCGGGCCGGGTCTTCTCCTCGGCCGTCGTGGAGACGGGCCTGTCCAGCTACCCGGGCTTCCACGGCCTCACCCCGCCCGGCGACGCCTCCCCGTACGGGGTGTACTGGCCGGTCCTGGTGCCGGCCTCGCAGGTGCGCCCGCGGGTCTTCCTGGACGGCGTGGAGCTGCCCGTCCAGGAGGAGCCTGCGGTTCCCCAGGGCGGGCCGGTCCCCGAGCCGCCCGCGCCGCCGCTTCCCGCAGCCCCCGGCGGGCCTGCCGTGCGCGTGCCCCTGGGCCGGGTGGCGGGGGCGCGCTCCGGCGACAAGGGCGGCGACGCCAACCTCGGCGTCTGGGTCGCGACCGACGAGCAGTACGCCTGGCTGGCGGCCACCCTCACCGCCGACCGGCTCACGTCCCTGCTGCCGGAGCTGGCCGCCCACCGCGTCGAGCGGCACGAGCTGCCCAACATCAGGGCGCTCAACTTCGTCGTGCACGGGCTGCTGGGCAGAGGCGTGGCGGCCAGCCCGCGCATGGATCCGCAGGCCAAGGCCCTGGGCGAGGAGCTACGCGCCCAGATGGTCGACGTGCCGGCCGCCCTGCTGCCCCAGCGCCCGCAGGCCGAGCAGCCCGGCGCCTAGCAGGCCCGCGTCCACGCCGAGCGCCGACACCCGCACCTCGGGCGCGGGGCGGAAGGCGAGCCGCGCGGCCAGCCGGGCGCGCAGCGGGGTCAGCAGGGCGTCCCCGGCCAGCGACAGGCCGCCGCCGACGACGATCACCGCGGGGTCCAGCACCAGCGTGTACGTGGCCAGTGCCAGCGCCAGCGCCTCCACGGCCTCCGCCCACACGCGGGCGGCCGGCTCGTCCCCGGCGGCGGCCCGGCGGACGACGTCCTCGGCGGAGGTCTCGCCGGCGCGGGCGGCGACGGAGGCGGCCGAGGCGTAGGCGGACAGGCAGCCGCGTTGCCCGCACGGGCACGGGAGCCCGCCGGGACGCACCGGGATGTGCCCGATCTGCCCGGCCCAGCCGGCGGCGCCGCCGTACAGGGAGCCGGTCAGGACGACGGCTCCGGCGATGCCGGTGCCGATGGGCAGGTACAGCGCGTCGGGGGCCGCCGATCCGTAGGCCAGCTCCGCCTCGCCGGCCGAGCGCACGTCGTGGCCGAGGGTGAGGGGGAGCGTCCCGTCGGCGAAGGCCGCGGCGGGCACGTCCCGCCAGCCGAACGCGGCCGAGAAGACCGCCCGCCCGGACGCGACCAGGCCCGGCACGGCCAGACCCACGGCCGCCGGGCGCAGCAGGGCGCCGGCGACGGTCCGCGGCGCGCTCAGGTCGGCGACGAAGGCGGAGATCGCCGCGATCACGCGTTCCGGCCCCTCGGTGCGGGGGGTGGGGCGGCGTTCCCGGTAGAGGATGCCGCCGTCCTGGGCGATCAATCCGCCCTTGAGGGTTGTCCCGCCCACATCGACTGCCACAACACACGTCATCCACCCATATTGTCCCAATGAAGGATGATGGCGGCCAGAGCGAGCCGTCGGGCCGTCCTGCCGTTCATGCCGGCCCTCATGCCGGCACTGGGTTGACCGGGCGTCGGGGCTCTCGTAGGTTGAAGCCTCCAGAATATCGTTCTGCCAGAGGGCGGCCATGACCTCCACCCACATCGACGTCAGCGCCATCGACCTCGACGACCTCGGCGCGTGGATGGACGCCGAGGGGCTGCCGGGCGGGGCGATCACGGAGGTCGCGCCGATCCCCGGCGGCACCCAGAACGTCATGGTCCGCCTCGAACGCGGCGGCCGGCCGTACGTGCTGCGCAGGCCGCCCCTGCACGCCCGGGCCAGGAGCAACGAGGTGCTGCGGCGCGAGGCGCGGCTGCTGGCGGCGCTGAGCGGCACGGCGGTGCCGGCGCCCCGGCTGGTGGCCGCGCAGACCGTCCGGGAGCCGGTGTTCTACCTGATGGAGCCGGTGGCCGGGTTCAACCCCTCGACCGGGCTGCCCGAGCCGCACGCCTCCGACGCCGCGATCCGGCACCGGATGGGCCTGGAGGCCGCCGCCGCGCTGGCCGAGCTGGGACGGGTCGATCCGGCGGTGCTGCCCGGGTTCGGCCGTCCAGAGGGCTTCCTCGACCGGCAGGTGCCGCGCTGGCTGAAGGAGCTCGACTCCTACGGCGAGCTCGACGGCTACCCCGGCCCCGACATCCCGGGCCTCGACGCCACCGCCGACTGGCTGACCCGCCACCGGCCCGCTGCGTTCGTCCCGGGGATCATGCACGGCGACTACCACTTCGCCAACCTGATGTTCGCCCTCGACGGGCCCCGAGTGGCGGCGATCGTCGACTGGGAGATGTGCACGATCGGCGACCCGCTGCTCGACCTGGGCTGGCTGCTGGCCACCTGGCCGGTGAACGACGGGCACGTGCCGGGTCTGCCGTCGGAGCGGGAGCTGGTCGCGTACTACGCGGCGCTGTCGGAGCGCGACCTGTCGGCGATCGACTGGTACGCGGTGCTGGCCTGCTTCAAGCTCGGCATCGTGCTGGAGGGCACGCACGCGCGGGCGTTCGCCGGCAAGGCGCCCCGGGACATCGGCGACGTGCTGCACGCGACCACCCTCGGTCTGTTCGGCCGCGCCCACGACATCATGGAAGGCTTGTTGCGCTGAACCCGATGCGGGAAAAGGATCACGCCGGACGCCCAGATGCGTACAATTGCGCGCAATTGCATCTGGCATTCGGGGAAAGGATCGTCATGCGCATGCGGTTCCTCGGCTCCACCTCGGAGGCGGGCGCCTGCCCCACCCTGTACGAGACCGATCGCGGCACCATCGTCGTCCAGGGGCTTCACGTCACCGACCCCGAGGCGCTCGCGGACCTCCGCGACGTGCTCGACGGCGAGGCCGCCGTCGAGGTGCCCCGCGAGCTCATCACGGAGATCGCCCGCCGGGTCCTGCTCGACGGGTCAGCCGCCGCCCGGCCCACCAGCGACGGGACACCGTCGGCAACCGCTTGATCACGATTGCGCGGCTGGGCCTGGCATGATCGGTGCCCGCGGAGCTAGCCTCTTGCCGCGTGACGTCCTATCAGCAGGCGCGCATCGACCTCGGCGGCCAGCTTCGCCAGTTGCGCGAAGCCGCCCACCTGTCGGGCAAAGACCTGGCCGAGCGGCTGCGCTGGCAGCCGTCCAAGGTCTCCCGCCTGGAGAACGCCAGGCAGACGGCGACCGAGGACGACGTGGTCGTGTGGGCGCAGGCCGTGGGAGCCGCGCCCGACACGACCGACGAGCTCATCAGGCAGGCCATCGCGCTGCTGGAGCGGCACGACGACTGGAAGCAGCGGCACCGCAGCGGCCTGGCCGCCATCCAGGAGGACATCCGCGACCTGGAGGCGCGCACGAAGCTGTTCCGCGTCTTCGAGCCCGGCATCGTCGTCGGCCTGCTGCAGACCTCCGAGTACGCCCGGCACGTGTTCCGCAAGGTCAAGCGCCTCTACAGCGCGGCCGACCAGATCGACGCGGCCGTCCGCGTGCGCATGCAACGCCAGGAGATCCTCTACGACCGCACGCGCACGTTCCGGTTCGTGGTGCCGGAGTCGGCGCTGCGCAGCGCGCTGGCCCCGGCCGACGTCATGCGCGGCCAGCTCGACCGGCTGCTGGCCGTCAGCACGCTGCCCAACGTGGAGTTCGGGGTGATCCCCTTCGGCACCGAGCTGCCGTCCGCGCCGATCAACGGGTTCTGGATCTACAACGAGGCCATGGTGGGCGTCGCCACGATGACCAAGGACCTCGTGCTGCGCGACCCCGACGACATCGCCTTCTACGTGCGGGCCTTCGACGACTACGCCAAGGTGGCGGAGTTCGGCGAGCCCGGCCGAGAAGTCATCATCCGTATTCTTCGCGAATACCTGCAACAAACCCCACATTAACCTCAGCAATTGCTTGCCACCCGCAGCAAGATCGTGCAATTCTGTCGCGAGACGTTGCGGAGGTGACGCATGATGCTTGATACCGCGCTCTGCCTTGAGCGGTTCGCGTGGCACGCGGGCCGTCACGCCGATCTTTCGGTGCAGAATGTCGCGCTGGCCAGCGACCCGGCGTACGTGTCGGTGCGCAACCGGTTCTCCGCCACCCTGGCCGAGACGGTGACCTGCTCCGACGACGGCGCGTACATCACGTCGTGGGGCTACCGCCTCGGCACCGCCGAGGACGTCGAGTCGGCGGCCGCCCGCCTGGCCTTCCTGCTGGCCGCCCTGCCCGCCTGACTCGGGCCGGACCCGAGTCAGATCCAGGCCCACCCCGAGCCGGGCTCAGCCGAACCGCTCCACCGCGATGCCGGCCTCCCCGGCGGCGGCCGTGCGCGCGTGGGCCAGCAGCCGCGCCCGGTCGAGCACGTTGGGATGCAGGGTGTAGCGGATGATCAGGCCGTCGAGCATGGCGTCGATGCGCTCGGCCGCGCCCGCCGGATCGGCGCAGGCGAACTCCCCCGCCTCGGTGCCGACCGACAACACCTGGGCCAGCGCGTCGAGCCAGGCCGTCTCCAGCTCCAGCATGATCGCGTTGACCGCCGGCTCGCGCAGCGCGGTGTTCCAGGCGTCGATCCAGAGCAGCCAGCTCTGGTCGGAGCGCGACTCGGGGATGTAGTAGCGCAGCACCCGGTCGAGGCGCTCCACCGCCGTGCCGGGGCCGTCGGCCAGTTCCTTGAGCCGGGCGCTCTCGATGTCGAGCGTGGCCCGCAGCATGGCGGTGATCAGCTCGTCCTTGGTCGCGAAGTGGTAGTGGATCAGGCCGCCGCTGACGTTGATGGACTTGGCTATGTCGGCGATGCGCGTGTTGGCCAGGCCGCGTTCGAGCACCACTTTGCGGGTGGCCTCAAGGAGCTCTGCTCTGCGCTGGTCGGCCTGATCGGCCCGGGTCGTACTCGCCACCCGATCAGCCTATAGCGCGCCGCGGGGACGGGCCCCGCGGCCGCCGTCGCTTCCTCAGGGGGCGCAGTCGTACAGGCCGGTGTGGCCGTCCACGGCCGCGCAGTCGGCGGTGACCCAGGTGGTCACCGCGGTGTCGCCGCCGCCGGGGCCGCCCCGGCCGCCGGGCAGCACGTACCTGAGCCGTCCCGACGAGACGAGCTCCCGCAGGCGGGGGACGGTCATGGCGGGGTCGGAGCCGGTGAAGCCGCCCATGGCGATCACCGGGCGGCCGGTGGACAGGATGATCGAGGACGCCTGCTGGGCGCTGCCCACGGCCACCAGCCACGTCGCCCGGCCCTGGTTGGCGACCAGGTACCGCACCGTCGAGTCGGCCACGCCGCCGCCCATGGAACCGCGCTCCCGGACGCCCGGCTCCCCCTGCGGTGGCTCGCCGCTCTGGAGGGCGTCCGTCCGGGCGCCGGGGAGCTCGCCGCCCGGTGGCGGGCCGCCGAAGCCGCCGAAGCCGCCGGGGCCGCCCGTGCGGCCCGTGGACGGGCCCGCCGTGGGATTGGTCCCGTTCACCCGCGCCCCCAGCGGTGAGACGGCATAGGCCGCCGGACCGGCGAGCCCCGCGACCACAGCGGCCGCCAGCGCCACGACGGTCACCCGGCCCGCCATCCGCCCCCTGCCCGCCACGAGCCCTGTCGCGGCCCCTGTCGCGGACGCCGGCACGAGCCCTGTCACGTGCCCTGTCACGATCACCGTCACGAACCCCGCCACGGCCACTGTGGTCGCCCCGAGCACGACCCAGGCCAGCCACGGCAGCCACTCCGGCGTGCGGCGCAGCACCACGAACGCCCACCCGCCGGTCACCGCGACCGCCACGGGCAGCGCCCACGCCCAGCCCCGCGACCCGCGGTACGCCTGCCACATCGCGGTCGCCCCCATGCCGGTCAGCGCGGCCACGGCGGGCGCCATCGCGGTCGTGTAGTAGGGATGGAACGTTCCACGGGAGAAGCTGAACACGGCGTGGTGCACGACCAGCCAGCCACCCCACAGCAGCCAGGCGGCCCCGTCGAAGAGGGTCCCGCGCGCCCGCAGCAGCACGGCGAAGGCCAGCGCCACCGCGCAGAACGGCAGCAGCCAGGAGATCTGCCCGGCCATGACGTCGTTGAACAGCCGCCCGGCCCCGGCCTGCCCGCCGAAGTTCGCGCCGCCGGACCCGCCGCCGGCCCGATCCTGGCCGAAGATCCGGCCGAGCCCGTTGTAGCCGATCACCAGGTCCCGGACGGTGTTGCCGGTCGAGCCGCCGACGTAGGGCCGCGAGGCGGCGGGCCAGAGGTCGACGACCACCATCCACCAGGCGCTGGACGCGACCAGCACGACCCCGGCGGCCAGCAGGTGCCCCACCCGCCGGGCCAGGCCGTGGCGGGCGCACACCAGGTACGCCATCCCGAACGCGGGCACCACCAGGTACGCCTGCAACATCTTGGCGTTGAACCCGAGCCCCACGAACAGCGCGGCGAGCAGCAGCGGCCGCAGCCGGGCCGTGCGCAGCGACTCCAGGCAGAACCAGGCCGCCAGCACCAGCAGCAGCACGAGCACGGTGTCGGGGTTGTTGTCCCGGTTGATGGCCACCGTGATCGGGGTGAGCGTCATGACCACCGCCGCGACCAGCGCCGCGACGTGCCCCTGACGGGTGCGCCCGAAGGACCGGCGGACCGCCGAGTACACCGTCCCGACGGCCGCCACTCCGGCGAGGACCTGCGGCATCAGCATGCTGTACGTGCCGTGGCCGAAGATCCGCGCCGACAGCCCCATGACCCACAGCGCGAGCGGCGGCTTGTCCACGGTGATGAAGGACCCGGCGTCGATCGCGCCGAAGAAGAACGCCTTCCAGCTCCGCGTGCCCGACAGGACGGCGGCGGCGTAGTACTCGTTGGCGTTCCCGCCGAGCGCCCACGCGTACAGGACGAAGGCGGCGGCCAGCACCGTCCACATCGCGGGCCGCGACCAGCGCGGGTCGCCCGCGGCGCCGGTCAGCGCGCGCACCCGGGCGGGCGCGGCCACGGCGGTCATCGCCCGCTCCTGCGCCGGGGGTTGAACACCCACACGCGCAGCAGCAGGAACCGGACGAGGGTGGCCGCCGCGTTGGCCGCGATGACCGCCACCAGCTCCACCCCGTGCGAGACCCCGCCCGGCAGCAGCGCGAGGCTCCCCGACGTCAGCGCCAGCCCCACCAGGAACGCGATCAGGCCTTCGAACTGGTCGCGCAGCGCCCCGCCCGAGCCCTTGACCCCGAACGTGAAGCGGCGGTTGGCCGCCGTGTTGGCCACGGCCGTGACGAGCAGCGCGACCGCGTTGGCGAGCTGCGCCGGGACGACCTGCCGCGACATCGAGAACAGCGCCAGGTAGGCCAGCGTGCTCACCACGCCCACGATCGCGAACCTGGGCAGCTGCCTGGCCATCCCCTTCGGCAGCTCGGCCCGCCGCACCCGGGCGGGCATCGGCAGGCGCGCCGCCCCCGACAGGGTCCTGCGGGCCACCCTGGCCAGCCCGCGCAGGTCGTCCAGGGCGGTCCGCAGGAGGTCCACGCGGCTGTCGGGGTCGTCCACCCAGTCGACGGGGACCTCGTGGATGCGCAGGCCGTGCCGCTCGGCCAGCAGCAGCAGCTCGGTGTCGAAGAACCACTGCTCGTCCTCGACGGCGGGCAGCAGCGCCTGCGCGATCTCCGTGCGCACGGCCTTGAACCCGCACTGCGCGTCGGAGAACCCGGCACCCATCACCGAGCGCAGCAGCAGGTTGTACGAGCGGGAGATGAACTCCCGCTTGGGCCCGCGCTCCACCCGCGAGGCTCTGGCCAGGCGGGTGCCGATGGCCAGGTCGCTGTGGCCCGACAGCAGGGGGGCGACCAGCGGGAGGAAGGCGTCCAGGTCGGTGGACAGGTCGACGTCCATGTAGCTGACGACGTCGGCCTCGCTGGTGGACCAGACCTGGCGCAGGGCCCGGCCGCGGCCCTTCTCGTCGAGGTGCACGGCCCGTACCTGCGGCAGCTCACGGGCCAGCTCGATGGCCAGCCGCCAGGTGTCGTCTGAGCTGGCGTTGTCGGCGATGGTGATGCGGAAGCCGTAGGGGAACGTGGTGGCGAGGTAGGCGTGCAGCCGGGCGACGCTCTCCCGCAGCGCCCGCTGCTCGTTGTGGACCGGGACGACCACCTCTACCAGGCGCGTCCTTACCGCTGTTGTCTCCATGCAGCCAGCTCACGATTCGGGTTTTTGAGAGGACTTATCCGATTGTGAGTGACGCGTGAGAGTTCCGGGAAGATCGATCGTCGCGATCGCGCCGCCGCCGGGCGCGTTGGACAGCCGTACCTTGCCGCCGGTCTCGGACACGGCCTGCGCCACGATCGCCAGGCCCAGCCCGGAGCCGGGCAGGCCGCGGGCCGAGGGCGAGCGCCAGAAGCGCTCGAAGACGTGCGGCAGCTCCTCTTCGGGGATGCCGGGGCCGTGGTCGCGGACCGTCAGCCGGCCGTCCTTGAGCGAGACCTCGACCTGGCCCTCGGGGCTGAACTTGCGGGCGTTGTCGATGAGGTTGAGCACGGCGCGTTCGAGCGAGGCGGGGCTGCCGACGACGTACCAGGGGTGCAGGTCGGTGCGCACGTCGGCGCCGCGCAGCCGGGCGCGTTCGGCGGCGGCCGTGACGACGTCGTGCAGGGCCAGCTCGACGTGCGGCTCGTGGTCGGTGTCGCCCCTGGCGAGCTGGAGCAGGTCGCCGACCAGCGTGGACAGCTCCGCGAACTGCGCCTTGACGTTGACCAGCAGGCGTTCCTTGGCGCCCGGGTCGAGCTGCCTGCCGGTCTGCTCGCTGCGCAGCAGCAGGTCGATGTTGGTGCGCAGGGTGGTGAGCGGGGTGCGCAGCTCGTGACCGGCGTCGGCGACGAGCTGCTGCTGGCGTTCGCGGGAACCGGCCAGGGCGGCGGTCATGGCGTTGAAGGAGGAGCTGAGCCGGGCGATCTCGTCGTTGCCCTGGACGGGGATGCGGGTGTTGAGGTCCTCGGTCTCGGCGATGTGCTCGGCCGCCTTGGTCAGCCGGCCCACGGGACGCAGGGCCGTACGGGAGATGGCCCGTCCCGCCAGTGCGGCGCCGATCACGCCCACGGCCGCGATGGCGGCGAGCGCGAGCGCGGTGTTCCGCAGGGTGATCTTGATGTGATAGAGCGGCCTGGCCTCCAGGACGGCCACGCCGGGCGCGAAGTTGACGGCCACGACGCGGACCTCGCTGCCGTCCCGCGTCACGCCGTAGCGGTAGACCGGCTCACCGCCACCGGATGTCGCCCTTTTGTCCTCCTCCGCCGGCACGATCGGCGAGCCGAGCGAGCAGGTCCTGCCGTCGGCGAACAGCAGCGTGGCCATGTCGTGGTAGTCGGAGGCGCCCTCCGGTGTGCAGTTCTTCTGGAGGAACCGCTTGTCCCCCTCGCCCTCCGGCTCCAGGATGGTCTGGTCGAGCTGCCTGATGACCTGGTTCTGCACGATGAACCAGGACAGCCCGGCGCACACCGCGATCGCGATCGCGACGGCGGCCGCGACCAGCAGCGTCAGCCGTGTGCGCAGGCTGTTGCGGATCACGGTGTGGCCCGCAGGACGTACCCCACCCCGCGGACCGTGTGGATCACCCGGGGCTCTCCCCCGGCCTCGGTCTTGCGGCGCAGGTACATGACGTACACGTCGAGGGAGTTGGAGGTCGGCTCGAAGTCGAAGCCCCACACCTCGTTGAGGATCTGGTCGCGGGTCAGGACCTGACGGGGGTGGGCCAGGAACAGCTCCATCAGCAGGTACTCGGTCCTGGTCAGGTCGAGCGCGCGGGCGCCGCGGGTGACCTCCCTGGTCGCCGGGTCCATGCGCAGGTCGCCGTAGGACAGCGTGCCGCCGTCGGCCGAGCCCGCGTTGAGCGCGCCGCGGCGCAGCAGCGCGCGCACCCGGGCCAGCAGCTCGTCCAGCTCGAACGGCTTGACCAGGTAGTCGTCGGCCCCCGCGTCGAGCCCGGACACCCGGTCGCCGACGGCGTCGCGGGCGGTGAGCATGAGCACGGGGATGTGGTTGCCCTGGGCCCGCAGCCGCCGGCAGGCGGTGAGCCCGTCGAGCCGCGGCATCATCACGTCGAGCAGCACCGCGTCGTACGGCTCGCCGGCCAGCGCCTCCAGCGCCGCCTGGCCGTCGTTGGCGGTGCCGACCCGGTAGCCCTCGAACTCCAGGCTCGACTGCAGCGCCTCGCGCAACGCGGGCTCGTCGTCCACCACCAGCAACCGTGCGGGCTCACTCATGTGTCACAAGATATGAGCCCACTATGAGAGCACGATGAACGGGATCATCGATGTGCCCTGAGAAATCGCCGCGGGGGAACGGCGGTCCTCCCGGCTCGGTTCAGGGCCGCAGCAGCGCCATGGCCGCGTTGTGGCCGCCGATCCCGCTCACGCCGCCGCCCCTGCGGGCCGCGGCGCCGCACAGCAGGATGCGTTCGTGCCCGGTCTCGACGCCCCATCCCCTCTCCTCCGCGTACGGCCAGCTCAGGTCGGCGTGGAAGATGTGGCCGCCCGGCAGTCCCGCGTCCCTCTCCAGGTCGACGGGGGTTTTGACCTCGACGCACGGGGTGCCGTCTGGGGCGCGGAGCAGGCAGTCCTCGATGGGCTCGGCGAGCACCGCGTTCATGGAGGCGAACGTGGCCCGCAACGCATCCTCACGCGCTTTTTCTGGATTTTCCCGGAAAAGTCGGGCGGGCATGTGGAGGCCGAACAGGGTCATCGTCTCGGCCTTCCCCCGCAGTTCCGGCCCCAGAATGGACGGGTCCGTCAAGGAATGGCAGTAGACCTCCGCGGGCGGCGATTCCGGGATCTCCCCTCGCGCCGCCTGCTCGTACGCCTTCGCGAGCTGGTCGCGCCCCTCGTTGATGTGGAACGTGCCGCTGAAGGCGGCCCGGGGGGCGGCCGAGGGGTCCTTCAGCCGGGGCAGCCGGGCCAGCACCATGTTGATTTTGAGCTGCGCGCCCTCCGGCACGGTCGCGGGCCCGCCGAGCACCCGCTCCAGCACCGCCGGGGGCAGGTTGACCAGCACGTGGCGGCCGTCCACGGTGTGCTCGCCGTCCTCGGCGACGTACGTGACCTCGCCCGACGGCGAGATGCCGACGATCTCCGCGCCGGTCCTGATCTCCGCCCCGGCCCGCCTGGCCGCCCGCTCCAGCGCGCCGGAGACCGCGCCCATGCCGCCCACCGGGACGTTCCACTCGCCGGTGCCGTCGCCGATCACGTGATAGAGGAAGCACTTGTTGGCCAGCAGGTCGGCGGACGTGTCGGCGAACGTGCCGATCAGCGCGTCGGTGAGCACGACGCCGCGCACGGTGTCGTCGGCGAACCGCTCGTCCACGGTCTGGCCGACGGGCCGGGCGAACAGGTCGCGCCAGGCCGCCGGGCCGACCAGGCGTTCGATCTCGGCGGGCGTGCGCAGGGGTTCGAGCAGCGTGGGGGCCAGGACGCGGGCCACGTCCGCCGTCATGGCGTAGAAGTCGCGCCAGGCGCGGTGGTCGTGCTCGCCGCCGGTGACGGCGCGGAAGGAGGCGGCGGTGCGGGCCTCGTCCTCGTTGTCGACGAGCAGGCCGGTGTCGCCCTTGGGGGTGTAGGAGGCGTACCGGCGGCGGCGCAGGTCGAGGTCGAGGCCGAGGTCGCGGACGATCTGAGTGGGCAGCAGGCTCACCAGGTAGGAGTAGCGGGACAGGCGGACGTCCACGCCCGGGAAGGCCCGCGTGGAGATCGCCAGGCCGCCGACGTGCCCCAGGCGCTCCAGCACCAGGACCCGGCGGCCGGCTCCGGCGAGGTAGGCGGCCGCGACCAGCCCGTTGTGCCCGCCACCTGCCACGACGACGTCATACGCACCCATCCCCGCACCTTATGACCCGACCTGTGCCCTTAGTCAACGGTTCGTGCGGAGATGGCGCGGCCACTCGCGGGTGGGCCCGGCCGGGGTCCCCTCCCGGCCGGGCCCGGATCCGTCAGCCCGTCCTGTTCACCCAGACGCGCTTGACCGGCCACGGCGTGAGCCGTACCGAGGAGACCCCGCCGACGGCCGTCCAGCCGCCGGTGAGGACGATCGGCCCGGCGTACGGGTGCGACTGCTCCACCCCGACGGCGTGCTGGCCGGTGCCGGAGGTGCAGCTGCTGTAGGCGTAGCCGCCGCTGACCCAGGCGGTGCAGTCGGTGGGCGCGGCCAGGGCGGGCGATGGCGCCAGGCCCGCCGCGGCGAGGCACATCACCGCCGATCCGGCCAGGGCGGCGAGGGGACGACGAAGGCTCATGCGGAGTCTCCTGAGGTTCGGGGGGTGAACGCGCTCTTACTTATAGGAAACTTTCCTAAGGGAAAGCTAGATCGCGTTCCAGGCGGCGTCAACGGCCACCTTCGGGGACGTGCTCACGGACGGCTGGCGATGGCCAGGAGCGTGGCGGCCGGCGCGGTGAGCGAGCGCCCGCGCCGCCACACCGCGCGCAGGTTCCGGACCAGGTTGAGCCCGGCGAGGGGCACCTCGACCAGGCGTCCGGTCGCGATGTCCGCCTCGACCGCGTAGCCGCTGAGCACCGCGGGCGCGGCCCCGGCCTGCGCCGCCCCCTTGACCGCCGAGTTCGACCCGAGCTCCAGGCGAGGGCTGGCCCGGTGGAGGCTCTTGAACGCCACGTCCAGCGTCTCCCGGGTACCCGAGCCCGGCTCACGTACCACCAGCGGCGTGGCGGCCAGCTCGGCCCCGCGCAGGGCCGTGCGGCGGCGTGCCCAGGGATGGCCGGGGGCCACCACGACGACCAGCCGGTCGGTGCCCACCACCCGGCTGTCCAGCCCCTCCGGCACGGTCGGCCCCTCGACGAAGCCGAGCTCCACCTCCTCGCCCAGCACCCTGGCCGCGACGTCGGCGGAGTTGACCACGTCCAGCCCCACCTGGACCTCGGGCTCGCGGTTCTGCAGCTCGCCGAGCCAGCGCGGCACCAGGTACTCGGCCACCGTCATGCTGGCGGCCACCCGCAGGTGGGCCGCCTCGCTGTGCCGCACGGCCTCCACGGCCCGCATCAGCTCCTCGGCCGCGGCCAGCACCTGGGCCGCCCATCCGGCCACCATCCGGCCCTCGGCGGTGAGCGTGGACCCGCGCGGCGTGCGCTCCAGCAGCGGGACGCCGAGGCGGCGCTCCAGCATGGCCACCCGCTTGCTGGCCGACGGCTGGGCCATGCCCGCCGCCTTGGCCGCCTGGCCCAGGCTGCCCAGCTCGCCCACGTCGACCAGCAGCTTCAGCGAGTCGAGATCCGGCAGCGCACTCATAGCCACAGGCTATGGCCTCCCAGTCAACGCGTGTCTACCGGCCGGTACGAAGGGCCCGAAGACTGGGATCATGCCTCTCCCCGACCAGCGGACACCCCCGCTCACCGCGCCCCGGCCGACCCCCGACCCCCGAGGCGGCCAGGCGCCGGCCGTCCCCGCGGCGTCGGTGTGGCCAGGCATCGGGCTGGCGGCCGCCGCCGTGGTGGTGGCCATGGTGGCGAACCGGTTCGCCCCGGCGTTCAGCCCTGCGGTGATCGCGGTGCTGTCCGGGGCGGTCCTGGCCAACCTCGCGGCCTGGGCGGCGACGTCCGCGCGATGGGGCGGGGCGGGGGCCGTCTGGGAGCGGTTCAGGCCGGGGCTGGCGTTCGTGGCCCGGCGGGTGCTGCGGGTGGCGATCGCGCTGCTCGGGCTCCAGATCGCGCTGCCGCAGGTGCTCGCGCTCGGCTGGCAGACGCTGGTGATCGTGGTGACCGCGACCGGCGTGACGTTCACCGTGACGCCGCTGATCGGCCGCCGCCTGGGCCTGTCGTCCGGCACGTCGCTGCTGGTGGCGACCGGGGTGTCGATCTGCGGGGCGGCGGCGGTCGCGGCCATGCGCGAGAGCGCGGAGGACGCCGACGACGACGACGCGGCCGCCGCGCTGAGCGTGGTCGTGCTCTACGGCAGCGCGGCCATCGTGGCCGTCCCGGCGCTGGCGGCGCTGCTCGGGCTGTCGCCGGCCCAGCTCGGCGTCTGGACCGGCGCGGCCGTGCACGAGGTGGCGCAGGTGGCCGCGATCGGCGCGGCGTCGGGCGTCCTGGCCGCCGCGGTGACGGTGAAGCTGGCCCGCGTCGTCCTGCTGGCCCCCATCGTCGCCCTGACGTCCTTCCGTGCCCGCCGCTCCGTGACTGCGCCCGCGGCCGACCGGCGGGAGGGGCGCCGGACGCCCGTCATGCCGCTGTTCGTGGCGGCGTTCCTCGTCATGGTGGCGGTACGCAGCACCGGCTGGGTCCCGGACGTCGTCACGCGGGCGGTCCCGCAGGTCACCAACGTGCTCATGGCCGCCGCCCTGTTCGGCCTGGGCACCGGGATCGACGTGCGCAAACTCGTCAAGGGCGGGCGGGCCGTGCTGCTCGGCGCCATCGCCACCGGGCTCATCGCCGCCGTCTCGCTCACCGGGGTCGCCGTGCTGCTGTGAGGCCGCCCGAGTGGACGTCCTGGCCAGGCCACCGTACGCTGCTCTGTTCGGAACAAATTCCGTCAGGCACGCCGTTCTCCCTGAACCGGCCAGGACCACTCAAGGAGCTTGAAACCCGTCATGCGCAGCGCCACCGACCCCCTTCTCCAGCCGTCCGACGAGGTCGCCGAGGCCCTGGCGGGCGGCGCGCCCGTCGTGGCCCTGGAGTCCACGATCATCTCCCACGGCCTGCCGCAGCCGCGCAACCTGGAGGTGGCCCGCGAGCTGGAGGGAGTGGTCCGCGCGGCGGGCGCGGTCCCGGCGACGATCGCCGTCCTCGACGGCGTGGCCAGGATCGGCCTGAACGAGCTGGAGCTGGAGCGCATCGCCACCGAGTCCGGGCTGCGCAAGCTGGGTCAGCGCGACCTGCCGCTGGCCGCCGCGCTGAAGGCGAGCGGGGCCACCACCGTGTCGGCCACGTCGTTCCTGGCCGCCCGCGCCGGCGTGCGGATCTTCGCGACCGGCGGCCTGGGCGGCGTGCACCGCGGCTGGACCGAGGACCAGGACGAGTCCGCCGACCTCGACACCCTGGCCCGCACCCGCATCACGGTCGTCTGCGCGGGCGTGAAGTCGATCCTCGACGTGCCGGCCACGCTGCAGCGGCTGGAGACGCGCGGCGTGACCGTGGCCGGATACCGCACCGACACCTTCCCCGGCTTCTACCTCAACTCCTCCGGCCAGCCGATCGACTGGCGGATCGAGTCGCCCGAGGACGCCGCCGCCGTCATGCGCGGCCAGGACGCGCTGGCCGGCCCGGAGACCGCGTTCATCGTGGCCAACCCGGTGCCGCGGGACCAGCAGCTCGACCCGGCGCTGCACGACCGCGTGCTGGCCGAGGCGCTGGCCGCCGCCGAGCGGGAGGGCGTCAAGGGGCAGGCGATCACGCCGTTCCTGCTCAGCTACCTCGTCAACGGCACCGGCGGCGCGTCGCTGGAGGCCAACCTGGCCGCCGTGCGCGGGAACACCGCCCTGGCCGCCGAGATCGCCGTGGCCTGGTCGCGGGCGTGAGCGACACCGGCCTCCTGGTGATCGGTGATGTCGTCACCGACGTGGTGGCGCTGCACGGCTCCCCGGTCATGGCGGGCACCGACACCGCCGCGGAGATCGTGCTGCGGCCCGGCGGCTCGGGCGCGAACACCGCCGCCTGGGCCGCCCACCTGGGGGCCGACTCGCGGCTGCTGGCCAAGCTCGGCTACGACAGCAGCGAGTGGCACACGACCGAGCTGGTCAGGACCGGGGTCCGGCCCCACGTGCTGGTGGACCAGGAGCACCCCACGGCGGTCGTCATCGCCATGGTGGACAAGACCGGCGAACGTTCCATGCTCACCAACCGCGGCGCGGGCGGCCTGATCTCCGACGCCGACTGGGACCCGTCCCTGCTGGACGGGGTCGGCCGGCTGCACCTGTCGGGTTACACGCTGTTCGCGGCCCCCGGTCTCCGCCTGGCCAGGGCCGCCGTCCGGGACGCCGTGGCCGCCGGGGTGCCGGTCAGCATCGACCCGGCCTCGACGGGCCCGCTGCGGGACTTCGGCGTCGAACGTTTCATGCGGGAGACGTCCGCGGCCGACCTGATCATCCCGAACCTGGACGAGGCGCTGGTCCTGACCGGCGTACCGGCGCCGGAGCGGGCCGCCGTGCTGCTGAGTGAGACGTACGGCACAGCGGTCGTGAAACTGGGCGCCGAGGGCGCGCTGGTGGCGGTGGACGGCAAGGTCACGGCGACGTGCGCGGGCGTGTCCGCCGAGGTCGTGGACTCCACGGGCGCCGGTGACGCCTTCGCGGCCGGGTATCTCACCGCCACCCTCCAGGGGGCGGACGCCGCGCTCGCGCTGGAGGCGGGTTGCCGTGCCGGTGCGCAATGTGTGGCCCAGGTGGGCGGCCGTCCACGGTACGGTTTGGATCTGAACCGTCTTTACCCTATTCACACTGATTGATAGCTTGCCGCGTAGGCTGCACCATTAGCCACATGCGTACCGGGTTGCCCACGCGGCCCACTGGGGAGGATAAGGTCCGCCGATGGAAGTCGAGTCATCGATCTGCCTGAGCGACCTCGTCCCTGCTCTGCGCTGGAGCCGCCCTCAGCAGGTGGCCGAGGTGCTGGGTGATCCGCGGCTGCCGGCGGGGTGGTGGTCCTCGCTCGCGGTGTCCAGGGCGCTCGGCACGGCGGGTCTCGACTGGGTCTGCGAACGGCTCGCCCGGCTGATCTCCTCCCGCTGGGACCATCTGCCGCTGGTGGACCTGCTTCCCGCGCTCGCCGTCCATCAGGTCGATCCGGCGCTGCCCGGCTGGCCGGAGGCCACCCGTACGGCGATCACCGGGCTCGGCGGCTGGCAGCGGCTGCGCCGCCTGTCACCCGGCGATCTCGGCACTCCGTCGGCGACGCCCGAGGTGGTGGTCGGCTCGGTCCTGCGCGAGGTGCTCGGGCGCATCCCGGCGCAGCGGGGGGCCGTACCCGCCCAGCAGTCCGGCTCGCCGGACGTCACCCGTCCGCTCGCGCGCGGCGCGACGGGGTCCTTCCCGGCCGTCCCGGCGGCCGAAGCCGGTGCGTACGCCGCCCAGCCCGCCAGCGGCCCCCAGCGCCCGCCCGCCGCCTTCACCCCGCACAGCGACGCCTTCCCGGCCCAGCCCCAGGGCGCCCCGCGCCCGGCCCCGGCCGGTGAGGGCGGCCTGCCGCAGCGCCCGGCCGCGGCCCGCCCCGCCGCCCAGCAGCCCGGCTCGTTCCCCCCGCCGCCGGAGAACGCCCAGGGACACCAGACCGGCTCCTTCACCGCCCAGCCCGACGCCACCCGCCAGACCGGCTCGTTCCCGGCGCAGTCCGAAGGCGGCCGCCAGACCGGCTCGTTCCCGGCCCAGCCCGCCAACGGCCCTCAGACCGGCTCGTTCCCCGCGCAGCCGTCCAGCGGACCTCAGACCGGGTCCTTCCCCGCGCAGCCGTCCAGCGGACCTCAGACCGGGTCCTTCCCCGCGCAGCCGTCCAGCGGGCCTCAGACCGGGTCCTTCCCGGCGCAGGGTGGTGCGCGGCTGCCGCAGCGGCCCACCGCCGGGCGTCCGGACGGCGGCCCGCAGGCCGGCGCCGACGGCCCCCCGTACACCGCCCCCGTCCCCGGCGGGACGGCCGCTCCCGGCCCGGTGCCCGCCGACCCCGACCACGCGATGGTCCGCGTCGTGGACGGCCTGTTCCGCGGCCTGGACAAGCTGGAGCTGGCCGTCGCCGTGCACCGGCTGTTCGCCGAGGACCCGGTCAGCCTGCGCACCCTGGCGCACAAGCTGCTGGTGGACCGCGACGTGCTCTCCCAGGCCCAGCGCACCGCCGAGGAACGCGTCCTGCACTGGCTGCGCTCGTCGGAGTCGGCGCCGGTCACCGGCCACATGTTCCGGCTCACCGAATGGCTCGGTGCGGCGGCCACCGAGGAGCAGCTCATCGGCGCCGACCCGGCCCACCCGGCGATGGTCCCGTCGCTGCGCACGCCCCTGTGGCGGGTCCTGGTCACGCTCATGCCCGACCGCCGTCTCCAGGACGGCTGGCTGGTCGTCGGCGACATCCACGGCCTCCAGGCCCGTACGCGGCAGCTCCTGGCCGCCGCCCCGCCGGACACCGACGTCGTCGAGCTGCTGGCCGAGCTGGGCATCCGCGCCCACTCCGCCAAGGCGTGGCTCGACGCCCTGCCCTCGGAGTCGGCCCCCGGCCCGGCGGACGCCTCCCCGCAGCCCGCCCAGCCGCTCCCCCGCCGTACGCCCGGCGCCAACGGCCACCACCACCGGGGCGGCCAGCCCATCCCGACGGCGGGCGCGAACTCGATCGACCCCTCGGCGGCCCTGGCCACGTTGTCGGCGCTGTCCGGCGGCCGGTCCGGCATGCTGCCCGGCAGCCTGGCCGGAACGCCGTCCACGCCGCCTCCGCCGCTGCCGAGCCCGTCGTCGGACCCGCGCCGCTGGCAGCGCATCGAGGTCACCCCGGAACACCTCAGGGGCGGCCCGGTGCCGGTGCCGGAGGGTTACGCGGCCCAGCTCGGCATGCGTCCGGGCACCCTGCTGTCGGTGACCGGCCCGGGCGACAACGCGATCGTGCTGGTCTGGCAGGGCCACCAGCCGGTCTTCGACTCGCTGCAGCCGGTGCTCATGCGCCTGAACGCCCGCCCCGGCGACCAGGTCTACGTCACGGTGGACGGCTACCGCCTGGAGGCCCAGCTCACCGGCTGACGCTCCGCCGCGGTCACCCGAACAGGCCCAGCCGGTGGGCCGTGGCCGCCGCCTCGCCGCGGGTGGCGACGCCCAGTTTGGCCAGGATGTTGGAGACGTGCACGCTGACCGTCTTCACCGAGATGAACAGCGCCGCGGCGATCTCCCGGTTGCTGCGCCCGTTGCTCACCTCGCGCAGCACCTCCAGCTCGCGCGCGGTCAGCCCCAGCGGCGGCCCCTCGGGCTCGTCGGCGCCGCCGACGCGGGCCCGCCGTCCGAACACGTCGAGCTGTTCGAGCAGCGGCGTGGCGCCCAGCTGCGCGGCCAGCTCCCGCGCCCGCGTCACCATCCCGGCCGCGGCGCGCCGGTCGCCCTCGGCCAGCGCCGCCTGGGCGGCCCCCACCAGGCACTGCGCCTCCGCGTACGGCTGCCGCAACCCCGCCCAGGCCGCCACCGCCGACTCCCACGCCTTGAGCTGGGCCGCCCCGCCGAGCCCCTCCTCCGGCCCGGTCAGCGCCGCGAACGTCAGCCGCTGCGCCTCCTGCAGGTCGCCGTCCACGGCCAGCTCCCGCGCGACCTCCCGCAGCCGCGCCACGAGGGCCGCCGCGACCCCCGCGCACGGCGCGCCGCCCTCGCCGAGCGCGGGCCGGGCGAGCTGCGCGAACGTCACCAGCAGCGGCCAGGCGTAACGCGGCGAGGGCAGCAGGTCCTGGTTCTCCAGCCCCCGGGACGCGGCCTCCAGCGCCTCGCCGAGCCGCCCCTGCGCCCGCAGCAGCAGGACCTGCCTGCGCAGCTGCGGCAGCACGGTCTGGTCCCGGTAGGTGCCGCGCGCGAACACGCTGGCGGAGGACGACAGCAGCTTGTCGGCCCGGTCGATCTGTCCCCGCGCGAGCGCGATGTCCACCAGGAACCCCTGGAGACTGGCCCGGTAGGGGGCCGGCGGCGCGAGGTCGAGCGCCTGCTCGACCACCTGGAGCGCCTCGTCCCAGCGGCCCAGCGAGAGCAGCGGCTCGGTCAGGTTGATCGCCAGGAAGGTGCCGGACGTGCGCGCCAGGCCGTAGTGCCCGGCCTCCTGCACGCCCTCGCGGGCGACCTGGGCGGCCCGCTCGTGCCGTCCGGCGCCCTCCAGCGCGTCGGACTCGGAGATCGCGCAGCGCATCAGCGCGTTGTAGGCGCCCTGGGCGCGGGCGACCCGGCGCGCCTCGGCGAACTGCCCGAGCTGGGCCTCGATGTCGGAGAAGCGCGACCGCGCCCAGGCGAGGCTGATGAGCGCGTGGGCCTCGACGTTGGCGTCGCCCATCTGGTGGCCGATCTCCATGGCGAGCTGCGCCGTCGCCAGCTTCTCCGGCCAGTCCTCGGGACGGTGCAGCATGCGCGCCAGCGTCTCCAGGACCTGGCCGCGCAGCTTGCTCGGCGGCTCGGCGGGCACCAGCTCGGCCGCCTGGCGCAGGTCGTCGAGATAACCGGCGCGGCCCAGGTCGTAGCGGGTCAGGCCGCGCTGGCGCAGCAGGGTGGCCGCGGTGATCGGGTCGGCGTCGAGGTCGACCTCGGCGAGCGCGGCCCCGGCCAGGGCCAGGCTGCGCTCGTACTCGCCGGCGAGGTGGGCGACCGTGGAGGTCTGCCTGAGCACGTCGAGGCGGCCGCAGCCGATGCGCTCGGCGGCGTCGGGCACCTGGTCCCACAGCTCCAGCACCCGCGAGAGCATCCTGAGCTGCTCGTCGTAGGCGGTGGACTTGCGGGCCGCGGCGGCCGCGCGCCAGGCGCTGACCAGCGCCCAGGTGGAGTCGTGGGCGGAGTGCCAGTGGTGGGCCAGCTCGATCGCGCCGCGCGGGGCGGGCAGGATCGACAGGTCGCGTTCGAGTGCCTGCGCGTAGCGGGTGTGCAGGCGGGTGTGCTCGCCGGGCAGCAGGTCGTCGTGGAGCGCCTCGCGGATGAGCGCGTGCCGGAAGCCGTAGCCCTCGCCGTCGACCACCAGCACGTTGCCCGCCACGGCGGGGCGCAGCGCCCGCGACAGGGCGGTGTCGTCGAGCCCGGCCACCGCGCTCAGCAGGTCGTGCTCGATGCGCTGGCCGCCCGCGCTGGCCACGCGCAGCAGCTCCTGGGTCTCGTCGGGCAGCCGCTCGACACTGGCCAGCAGCAGGTCGCGCAGGGACTCGGGCAGCATGTCGCCGCCGTCGGCCTCGCTCAGCAGCGCCTCGACGAACAGCGGGTTGCCCTCGCTGCGGGCGTAGATGAGGTCCATCGCGGCGGCCGACGGCTCGCGCCGCAGGATGCTGGCCGCCTGCGCGACGGCCTCCCTGCGGGTGAGGCGGCGCAGCTCGATCCGGCTCACCCACTCGATGCGGCCCAGCTCGGCCAGCATCGGCCGGAGCGGATGGGTGCGGTGCAGCTCGTCGGTGCGGTAGGTGACCACGATCATCAGCCGGGCCGCCGTGCGCTGGTAGCGGACCAGGAACGACAGCAGGTCACGGGTGGAGCGGTCGGCCCAGTGGGCGTCCTCGACCACCAGCAGCACCGGACGCTCCTCGGCCAGCCGCTCCAGCAGCCCGAGCACCTGCTCGAACAGCCGGGCCCGCGCCTCGGCGCCGTCCTTGTCCGGCTCGCCGAACTCGGGCAGCAGCCGGGCCAGCCCGCGCGTCGTGCCGCCGGGCACCAGCGCCGCCACGCCGTCGCGCCCCAGCTCGCGCACGAGCCCGCGCAGCACGGCCGTGAACGGCGCGAACGGCAGGCCCTCGGTGCCCAGCTCCAGGCAGCCGCCGACGAGCACCCGCGCCTCGCCCGCCCGGTCGATGAACTCGCTGATCAGGCGGGTCTTGCCGACCCCCGCCTCGCCGCCCACGAGCACGGTGGACGACGCGCCCGCACGTGCTCTGGCCAGGGCGTCGCCCAGAGCGTGCAGCTCGCGGGCGCGCCCGACGAACAGGGGGCTGACGGTGTGAATGCTCACGCCCCAAGGATGCCATCAAACACCGACAAAACGGACCGAAACTCCGGGCCGTCGTCTGTCAGCGCAAAACCTTGCGGAAGAAGGTGGCCGACGCCTCGTAGCCCAGGGCGTGGTAGAACTCCGGCGCCCGCCGGGTGGCCATCGCCACGTACCCGGCCTGACGGGTACGGGCCCACGCCTCGAACTCCTCCAGCAGCCGGCGGCCGATGCCCTGGCGGCGCGAGCCCGACTGGACCATCGCCTCCTCGACCCAGGCGACCGGCCCGTTGGCGAACAGCGTCAGGTGCACGAACCCCAGCAGGTACCCGTGGACGCGCCCGCCCACCACGGCCGTGAGCAGCAGGGCGTCCTCGTTGCGCAGGAGCTGCGGGAGCGCGGCGTCGAAGGCCGCGCGCTCCGGCCTGAAGGTCAGCCCGAACTCGCGCGCCAACGCGAACACCTCGTCCGCGTCCGCCTTCTCCGCCCTCCTGATGAGAAGATCGTCCGCCGTCATGAGGTACGACACTAGAACCTCTGTGCCCTTTCGTCCATCGTGCCACGGGAGTGTGCCGTGACGTCCGGTACGGCCTCCGGTCAGAGGTCGCCGAGGCCGAGCTGGCGGGCGATGAGCATGCGCTGCACCTCGCTGGTGCCCTCGCCGATCTCCAGGATCTTGGCGTCGCGGTAGAAGCGGCCGACCGGGAACTCGTTCATGAAGCCGTACCCGCCGAACACCTGGGTGGCGTCGCGGGAGTTGTCCATGGCCGCGTTCGAGGACACCAGCTTGGCGATCGCCGCCTCCTTCTTGAACGGCACCCCGGCCAGCATCTTCTCGGCCGCGTGGTAGTAGGCCAGCCGGGCGGTGTGGGCGCGCACCTCCATGTCGGCGATCTTGAACTGGATGGCCTGGTAGTGGCCGATCGGGTGGCCGAACGCCTTGCGGTCCCTGACGTACTTGAGGCATTCGTCCACGCAGCCCTGGGCCAGGCCCACGCTGAGGGCGGCGATGGCGATGCGGCCCTCGTCGAGGGTCTGCAGGAACTGCGCGTAGCCGCGTCCGCGCTGGCCGAGCAGGTTGGCGGCGGGCACCCGGCAGTCGGAGAAGGACAGCTCGCGGGTGTCGGAGGCGTTCCAGCCGACCTTGGAGTACTTCTTGGAGACCGTGAACCCCGGCGTGCCGCTCGGCACCAGGATCGTGGAGATCTCCCGCTCGCCGGTGAGCGCGGCCACGCCGATCACGCCGGTGATGTCGGTGCCGGAGTTGGTGATGAACGCCTTCGTCCCGTTGATCACCCATTCGCCGCCGTCGAGCACGGCGGTCGTCCGCATGCCGCCCGGCACGTCGGAGCCGCCGCCGGGCTCGGTCAGCCCGAACGCGCCCAGCATCTCGCCGGAGGCCAGCCGGGGCAGCCACTCCTGGCGCTGCTCGTCGGTGCCGAACCGGTAGATCGGCATCGCGCCCAGCGAGACGGCGGCCTCCAGGGTGATCGCCACGCTGGAGTCGGCGCGGGCCAGCTCCTCAAGGGCCAGGCACAGCGCGAAGTAGTCGCCGCCCATGCCGCCGTACTCCTCCGGGAACGGCAGGCCGAACAGTCCCATGTCGGCCATCTTGCGCACGATGTCGTAGGGGAACTCCTCGCGCTCGTAGTAGTCGCCGATCACGGGGGCCACCACGTCGCGGGCGAACGCCTCGACGGTCTTGCGCAACTCTTGGTATTCGTCGTTCAGCATGATCAGCCTTTCGCGAGGGCCTGGACGACGCGCGAGGGGCTGGGCCGGCCCAGCCGCTCGGCCAGCCAGGTGCTGGTGGACACGAGTTTGTCCAGGTCGAGCCCGGTCTCGATGCCGAGCCCCGACAACATCCACACGAGGTCTTCGGTGGCCAGGTTGCCGGTGGCGGACTCGGCGTACGGGCAGCCGCCGATGCCGCCGGTGGAGGCGTCGACGGTGGTCACGCCCGCCTGCAGGGCGGCGAGCGTGTTGCCGAGCGCCTGCCCGTAGGTGTCGTGGAAGTGCACGGCGAGCCGCTCGGGGCCGCCGAACGCGCCGATCAGCTCGGTGACGTGGCCGGGCGTGCCGACGCCGATCGTGTCGCCGAGCGACAGCTCGTAGCAGCCGAGCCCGAGCAGCCGCTCGCCGACCGCGACGACCTGCCCGACCGGCGTGGGCCCCTCCCAGGGGTCGCCGAAGCACATCGACACGTACGCGCGCACCCGCAGCCCGTGCTCCAGCGCCCTGGCCACGACCGGCTCGAACATGTCGAACTGGCTCTCCAGCGTGCGGTTGAGGTTCTTGGCGGCGAACGTCTCGGTGGCGCTGGCGAAGATCGCGATCTCGGTGACGCCCAGCTCCAGCGCGCGGTCTAGCCCGCGCTCGTTGGGCACCAGCACCGGGTAGCGCACGCCGGGCCTGCGGTCGAGGCGGCCGAGCAGCTCACCGGCGTCGGCCAGCTGCGGCACCCACTTGGGGTGCACGAAGCTGGTCGCCTCGATCACCTGGTGGCCGGCGTCGGCCAGCCGGTCGACGAACTCGGCCTTCACCTCGACCGGCACGATCGCCGACTCGTTCTGCAGGCCGTCGCGCGGGCCCACCTCGTAGACCGTGACCCGCTCGGGAAGCCCTCGCATGCGGTACGGCATCACGCCTCCTCACCGGTGACCACGGCCAGCACGGCGTCCATGTCGACCGGCCTGCCCGGCTGGACGGGCAGCTCGGCGACCACGCCGTCACAGGGGGCGGTGACCGTGTGCTCCATCTTCATGGCCTCGACGACGACCAGCGGCTGCCCCTCGCTCACCCGGTCGCCGGGCTGCACCTTGACCAGCAGGACGGTGCCGGGCATGGGGCTGCGCACCACGCCGTCGGCCGCCCCCGCGGCGCCGGGCCGGTCGCCCGGGTCGCCGATGAGGTGGCGGGTGAACGCCCACGACTCGCCGTCCTTGCCGAGCCAGAGCGTGTCGCCGTGACGGGCGGTCAGGTAGCGGGCGGTCCGGCCGCCGAGCGTGACGGCCGCCGCGCCGCCGTCGGTCGTGATCCGGGCGGGCACCGCCGCTCCGTCGAGCAGCACCTCGGCCGACCGGCCGGGCAGGCCGCGGACGGGCACCGCGTGCACGCCGTCGCGCGACTCCAGCCGCCAGGTCGTCCAGGCGGGCGCGCCGACCCGCCAGCCGTCGGTGACCTGCCAGGGGTCGGGGCCCTGCGGCAGCGTGTGGAAGATCAGCGCCGCCGCCGCGGCAACCTCGCGCGGCACGCCGGACTCCGGCAGCAGCCCGGGCAGCACCCGTTCGACCAGGCCGGTGTCGAGCTCGCCCGCCACGACCGCGGGGTGGCGGGCGAGCCCGCGCAGGAACGGCACGTTGGTGACCACGCCCAGCACCGCGGTGCGGGCCAGCGCTCGGTCGAGCGCTCTGAGCGCCGCCTCTCGGTCCGGCGCCCAGGCGATCACCTTGGACAGCATGGGGTCGTAGTCGCTGCCGACGACCCCGCCCTCGGCCAGGCCGGAGTCGACCCGCACCCGGCCCGGCCCGTCGTCGCCGGGCTCGCGCAGGGCCAGCACGCGCCCGCCGCTGGGCAGGAAGCCGCGCGCCGGGTCCTCGGCGTAGACGCGCGCCTCGACCGCGTGGCCGTCGAGCCGCACCTGCTCCTGGCCGAACGGCAGCGGCTCGCCGGCCGCGACGCGCAGTTGCAGCTCCACCAGGTCCAGGCCGGTGACCAGCTCGGTGACCGGGTGCTCGACCTGGAGCCGGGTGTTCATCTCCATGAAGTGGTAGGAGCCGGTGGTGCCGTCGACGATGAACTCGACCGTGCCCGCGCCGACGTACCCGACCGAGCGGGCGGCCTCGACGGCCGCGGCGCCCATGTCGGCGCGCATGCCGGGGGTCACGAAGGGCGACGGCGCCTCCTCGATGATCTTCTGGTGCCGGCGTTGCAGGCTGCACTCGCGCTCGCCCAGGTGCACGACGTTGCCGTGGGCGTCGGCCATGACCTGGATCTCGATGTGCCGGGGGTTCTCGACGTAGCGCTCGATGAGCAGGGTGCCGTCGCCGAACGCCGCCCGCGCCGTACGGCGGGCCGACTCCAGCGCGTCGGGCAGCTCGGCGGCCGAGCGCACCAGCACCATGCCCTTGCCGCCGCCGCCCGCGGACGGCTTGATCAGCGCCGGGAAGTCGGCCCACTGCGCCAGGTCGTCGCCCGGCTCGGCCCCTCCGGGGACGACCGGCACCCCGGCCGCCGACACGGTGGCCTTGGCGCGGATCTTGTCGCCCATGGCGTCGATGGCCTCGGGGGACGGGCCGACGAAGACGAGCCCGGCCTCGGCGCAGCGCCGCGCGAACGCGGCGTTCTCGGCCAGGAAGCCGTAGCCGGGATGCACGGCCTGCGCGCCGGCGGCGAGCGCCGCCTCGACAATCGCCTCGATGTCCAGATATTTCGAGACTTCGAGGGCGATGTCTGCTTCGCGGGCGTGCCTGGCGCCCGCGTCCGGCGGCGTGAACACCGCCACCGACTCGATGCCGAGCGCGCGCAGCGTCCGGATGACCCGGACGGCGATCTCGCCCCGGTTGGCGATGAGAACACGGTCGAAGAACATGATCACATCCGGAAGACGCCGTAGCCGGCGGGTTCGAGCGGCGCGTTGGCCGCCGCGGACAGGGCCAGCCCGAGGACGGTGCGGGTGTCGAGCGGGTCGATCACGCCGTCGTCCCAGAGCCGGGCGGTGGAGTAGTAGGGGTTGCCCTGGTGCTCGTACTGGGCGCGGATGGCGTCGGGGTCGGCGTTGCCGACCGTGGTCAGCACGTTCGCCGCCTGCTCGCCGCCCATGACCGAGATGCGGGCGTTGGGCCACATCCACAGGAACCTGGGCGAGTACGCCCGTCCGGCCATGGCGTAGTTGCCCGCCCCGAACGAGCCGCCGATCACCACCGTGAACTTGGGCACCCGCGCGCACGACACGGCCGTGACCATCTTGGCGCCGTGCTTGGCGATGCCGCCCGCCTCGTACGCCTTGCCGACCATGAACCCGCTGATGTTCTGCAGGAACACCAGCGGGATGCGGCGCTGGTCGCACAGCTCGATGAAGTGCGCGCCCTTCATCGCCGACTCGCTGAACAGGATGCCGTTGTTGGCCACGATGCCCACCGGGTGACCGTGCAGGTGGGCGAAGCCGGTGACGAGGGTGGAGCCGTACTCGGCCTTGAACTCCAGGAAGCGCGAGCCGTCCACCAGGCGGGCGATGACCTCGCGCACGTCGTAGGGCTGGCGGGTGTCGGCGGGGACGAGGCCGTAGAGGTCGCGCGGGTCGTGCCGCGGCTCCTCGGGCTCGACCGTGTCCCAGGGACGGGGGGCCCGGGGGGCCAGCGTCGAGACGATGTCGCGGACGATGGCCAGGGCGTGGGCGTCGTCCTCGGCCAGGTGGTCGGTGACGCCGCTGACCCGGGAGTGCAGGTCGCCGCCGCCCAGCTCCTCGGCCGTGACCTCCTCGCCGGTGGCCGCCTTCACCAGGGGCGGACCGCCCAGGAAGATCGTGCCCTGGCCGCGGACGATGACCGCCTCGTCGCTCATGGCCGGCACGTACGCGCCGCCGGCGGTGCACGAGCCGAGCACGGCGGCGATCTGCGGGATGCCGCGGGCCGACATGGTGGCCTGGTTGTAGAAGATGCGCCCGAAGTGCTCCCGGTCGGGGAAGACCTCGTCCTGCTTGGGCAGGAACGCGCCGCCGGAGTCGACCAGGTAGACGCAGGGCAGGTGGTTGTGCAGGGCCACCTCCTGCGCGCGCAGGTGCTTCTTGACGGTCATCGGGTAGTACGTGCCGCCCTTGACGGTCGCGTCGTTGGCCACGACCACGCATTCGCGCCCGGCAACCCTGCCGACGCCGGTGATGATCCCGGCGGCGGGCGCCTGGTCGTCGTAGAGGCCGCCGGCCGCCAGCGGCGACAGCTCCAGGAACCGGGAACCCGGGTCGAGCAGCCCGTCGACGCGGTCGCGCGGCAGCAGCTTGCCCCGCTCGACGTGGCGCTGCCGCGACCGCTCGGGACCGCCGAGCGCCGCCGCGGCCAGCCGTTCGAGCAGCTCGGCGGCCAGCCGCTCGTTGAGCTCGGCGTTGCGTTTGTACGCCTCGCTCCCGGGCTCCACGGCCGACTTCAGCACCGGCCAGTCGCTCATGAGTCCCCTCTCGTCATGGCCGAGATGTTAGTCATCATTAACGTAATCGTCTAGCATGTGAGACGTGACCACTGCCTCCCCACCTACCCGCGAGCGCGGCAGAAGGCGCATGGAGATCCTCGCCGCGGCCGCCCGGCTGTTCGCCGCCCGCGGTTTCCACGGGGTCTCCATCGAGGACATCGGGGGCGCGGTCGGCGTCTCGGGTCCCGCGCTCTACCGGCACTTCAGCGGCAAGGAGGCGCTGCTCGCCGAGATGCTGCTCGACGTCAGCTCGCGGCTTCGGGAGTCGGCGGTGGCGGTGGCGACCTCCTCGGACGGCCCGGCCGAGACGCTCGACGCGCTGCTCAACGTGCAGATCACGTTCGCGCTCGACCAGCCGGCGCTGATCACCGTGCACGACCGCGAGCTGGGCAACGTGCCCGAGCCGGAGCGGCGCAGGATCAGGCGGCTGCAGCGCCTCTACGTCGAGGAGTGGGTGACCGTGCTGGCCGAGCTGCACCCGGCGTGCCCGCCGGCCCGGCTGCGCGCGGCCACGCACGCGGTCTTCGGCCTGCTCAACTCGACGCCCCACAGCGCGGGCGAGCTGCCCCCGCACGACATGCGCCCCCTGCTGCACACGATGGCCCGCGCCGCGATCGAGGCCAGCGTTAACAATCACTAACTGACCGACGGCGATTCACGCGGCACGAAACCCCCCGAAACGCCGTAGATCTCTGCAAACGGTCCTGGATCAGGGTTAAACGGACCGGACCACAATCTGTCATGCACTCCGGCAGACGGCGGCGGCGATGACGGACATAATCAGGGTGTGGCGCGCGACACTGTTGAGACACATTTCATCCAATCCGTTGAGGCGCTGAAGTCAGGCCCCGCCCGAGATCCCGGCGGCCCGGTGCGCGAGGGCACGTCGCTCACCGGCGACCGGTGCCGGACCCTGTTCCAGCGCCAGCTCGACAGCCGCCTGCTCGACATCGCCGCCCGCTGGCTCCGCGAGCAGAACGAGGGCTTCTACACGATCGGGTCGGCCGGCCACGAGGGCAACGCGGCGGTCGCCGCCGCGGCCAGGGCGAGCGACCCGGCGCTGCTCCACTACCGGTCCGGCGCCTTCTACCTGACCAGGTCCGAGCAGGCCGGCCGGCTGCCCGAGCAGGGCCTTCGCGACGTGCTGATGGGCCTCACCGCGGCGGCCGACGAGCCGATCGCGGGCGGCCGGCACAAGGTCTTCGGCCACCCCCACCTGGCCGTCATCCCGCAGACCTCGACGATCGCCAGCCATCTGCCGCGCGCCGTGGGCGTGGCCTTCGCCATCGAACGGGCCGCCGCGCTCGGCGACCGGTCGGCCTGGCCGCCCGACGCCATCGCCGTGTGCAGCTTCGGCGACGCCTCGATCAACCACGCCAGCGCCCTGACCGGGCTCAACACCGCCTCCTACGCCACCTTCCAGGGGCAGCCGCTGCCCATCCTGTTCGTGTGCGAGGACAACGGCATCGGCATCAGCGTCCGCACCCCCAAGGGCTGGGTGGAGGCGGCGGCGCGGCGGCCGGGCATCGCCTACTTCGCCGCCGACGGCTGCGACCTGGCCGACGCCTACGACGCCGCCACGCTCGCCGTCCAGCACGTCCGCGCCAACCGCTCACCCGCGTTCCTGCACCTGTCCACCGTGCGGCTGATGGGGCACGCCGGGTCCGACGTCGAGTCGGCCTACCGCACCCAGCGGGAGCTGCGGGCCGACATGGAGCGCGACCCGCTCGTCCGCACCGCGCGGCTGCTGGTGGAGGCCGGCCTGGAGACGCCGGAGGACCTTCTCAAGACGTACGAGTCGGCGCGCGAGCACATCCTGCGCATCGCCCTGGAGACCACCCGCGCCCCGCGGCTCGGCTCGGCCGCGGAGGTCATGGAGCCGATCGCGCCGCGCCGTCCCGACCTGATCGCCAACATCAGCCCGACCGCGGCCGAGGGCCCGGTCAGGGAGAAGGCGTTCGCCGGCACGCTGCCCGAGACGGAGAAGCCGCTGACCTTGTCGCAGACCATCAACCGCACGCTCGCCGACGCGCTGGTGGTCTACCCCGAGATGACGGTCTTCGGCGAGGACGTCGCCAGGAAGGGCGGCGTCTACGGCGTCACCCGGGGGCTGCAGAAGCGGTTCGGCGGCTCGCGGGTGTTCGACACGCTCCTCGACGAGCAGGCCATCCTCGGCCTCGCGCTCGGCTCGGCGGTGTCCAACCAGCTCCCGGTGCCGGAGATCCAATACCTGGCCTACCTGCACAACGCGCTCGACCAGATCCGCGGCGAGGGCGCCACCCTGTCGTTCTTCTCGCGCGGCGCCTACACCAACGGCATGGTCGTCCGCGTCGCCGGCTACGCCTACCAGAAGGGCTTCGGCGGCCACTTCCACAACGACAACGCGGTGGCCGCGCTGCGCGACATCCCGGGCCTGGTCCTCGCCTCGCCCGCGCGTCCCGACGACGCCGCCGCCATGTTGCGCACCTGCCTGGCCGCCGCCCGTACGGCCGGGTCGGTCTGCGTGTTCCTGGAGCCGATCGCGCTCTACCACACGCGTGACCTGTTCGAGGAGGGCGACGGCGGCTGGCTGGCGCCGTACACGCCGCCGGGGCGCTGGCGCGAGACGCACGTGCCCGTCGGCCGGGCCCGCTCGTACGGCGAGGGCCGTGACCTGACGATCGTGACGTTCGGCAACGGGCTGCGGATGAGCCTGCGCGCCGCGGTCCGGCTCACCCAGGAGGGCTACGGCTGCCGCGTCCTCGACCTGCGCTGGCTGGCCCCCCTGCCGGTGGACGACCTGCTGCGGGCGGCCGAGCTGACCGGCAAGGTGCTGATCGCCGACGAGACCCGCCACTCCGGCGGCGTGTCCGAGGGCGTGACGGCCGAGCTGATCGACGCCGGGTTCACGGGGCAGGTGGCCCGGGTGACCTCGGCCGACAGCTTCATCCCGCTGGGCGACGCGGCCAACCACGTGCTGCTGTCGGAGGAGGAGATCGAGCAGGCGGCGCGCAAGCTACTGGGCTGAGCGCGCCCCTCTGACGCAGGCCGGCTTCGACCAGGCGACCGTGGTGGCCGCCGAGATGCGCAGCGGCACCCCCACCAGGAAGCAGTAGCCGGTGTCCGGGTCGAGCCCGGCGACGCGGCCGCTGGTGGCGCCCGTGCCGAGGGCGACGACGGTCACCTCGCCCCCGCCCGCCCGCGAGCGTTGCAGGACGACCGGGTAGCGGCGGGCGTCGGCCGGGAGCGCCCAGCTCAGCTCCACCAGGGCGCCGCGGTCGGCGGTGACCTTGAGCCTGCGGGGGGCGAGCGCGGCGACGTCCCGCTTGCTGATCGGCGGCGGGGTGGTGGCGGCGGTCGCCGCGGGGGTGGCGGCCTCGGGGCGGCGCTCGGCGGGGCCCGCGGCGGGCGGGCGCAGCGACAGGTAGACGGCCAGGCCGGTGCCGCCGATCGCGACGGCTGCGACCGAGCCCCCGATCAGCAGACGCCTCCCGAGGCTTCCGGCCCCGGCGGGCGGCGTCGTGACGGCCTCCCGCCGGGCCCCGCCCATGTGCCCCGCCGTGGGGGCGTCCCGCCTCGCCACGCCCGCGTTCCCCGCCAGGCCCGGCTGATGCGGGGCGGGGGCTTGGGGGTGAGGGTGGGGGAGCCGGCTGCCGGTGGCGGGGAGGGAGGAGTCGCCGGGGTGCGGCGGAGGCTGCGGGCCGCCGCGCGGGCGGCGCGGGACGGTGGACGTCGCCGGCCCCGGCCCCGGATCCTGGCCCACCAGGTCGGTCACCGACAACCCCAGCTCGGCCTGCACCTCCTGCAACCGCCGCGCCAGCTCCCTGGCCGACCCGGGCCGCAGCTCGGGCTGTTTGGACATCGCGTGAAGGATCGTCCCGAACACCGCCGGCGGCACGTCCGGCCGGTTGATCGGCGGCGGGTCGAGGCTCAGCACCCGGTACATCAGCGGCGCGATCGACGGGTCGGCCGGGTTGTGGAAGGCGGGCTGCCCGGCCAGCAGATGGTAGAGCGTGGAGCCCAGGGAGTAGATGTCACCGGAGACCGAGTGCGGCTGCCCGGTGAGCACCTCCGGGGCGGCGTGCAGCGGGGTGAACGCCTGGGAGGTGGCCGAGATCTCCGCGTTGTCCACCACCCTGGCCACGCCGAAGTCGGCGATGGCGGGCTCGCCGTAGCGGGAGATGAGGATGTTCTGCGGCTTGATGTCGCCGTGCAGCACCCCGGCCTCGTGCACGGCGGCCAGCGCGCCGGCCAGTTTGACGCCCGCGCGCAGCACGTCGGGCACCCCGAGCGGCCCCTCCTTGCGGACCTTGTCGCGCAGCGAGCCGTTCTCGAAGAAGTCCATCGCGATGTACGGCTTGCCCGAGCGGGTCACGCCGGTGTCGAAGACGGTCACGACGTTGGGATGACCGGTCAGGCGGCCGGTGAGCCGGAGCTCGCGCTGGAAGTGGCGCATGGTGCGCTGGTCGACCCGGTCGACCGACAGGACCTTCAGCGCCACGATCCGGTCGAGGCGCTCCTGATAGGCGCGGTAGACGAAGGCGAAACCGCCCTGGCCCGCCTGATCGAGCACCCGGTAGCCGGGCGCGTCCTCGGCTGGCAACACGGCACTCCCCCCTGTTGCCGGTGAGTTTAATGTGAAATTTCGGCTTTCAGGGGGTCAACGGGTTCATCAAGTACGCGCCGAACACCACCGACACGGCGGCCACGACCAGGAAGAAGAAGACGTAGAAGCCGCCAGGCAGGAACGTCAGCCGGGCGAGCTGGTCGGCGTCGGAGTCTCTGGCCTGCCGCCTGCGCCGCTTGCGCTGCAGCTCGACGATCGGCCGGACGCCGCCGAACAGCAGGAACCACGTCGCGACCATGGCCACGATCTGCTGGACCTGGGCGGGGGCGTACATGGACAAGGCGAACACCGCGCCGCCGGTGACCAGCAGGATCAGCGCGCCGTAGAGGTTGCGGATCAGCAGCAGCATGCACACCAGGAAGAGCAGCACGCTCCAGATCAGCAGCGTGATGCGGCCCTGCTCGGTGAGCCAGGCGGCGGCCAGCCCCAGCAGCGAGGGGGCCAGGTAGCCGGCGAGCGCGGTCAGCACCATGCCGGGACCGTTGGGGCGGCCCCTGGTCAGCGTGACGCCGGAGGTGTCGGAGTGGAGCCGGATGCCTTCCAGCTTGCGCCGGGTGAGCAGCGCCATGACCGCGTGGCCGCCCTCGTGGGCGATCGTGATCAGGCCCCTGGACACCTGCCAGGGGGTGCGGAACGCGACGACCGCGAGCGCGGCCAGAGCCGAGACCAGCACGACCCAGGGGTCGGGGTCAGGCTGAACCTTGATCAGGTGGGCCCAGAGCATGTCCATCGAGGAGAAACACTAGCCGGGTAAAGTCTCGGCTGTGGCCGCAGAACTACATTCTGACGCGGACGTTCCGGCGTGGTGGCGCGACCTCGGGCTGCCGGGCCTGATCGACCTGCATGTGCATTTCCTGCCCGAACGAATGGAACGCCGGGTCTGGCATCACTTCAACCACGGCGGCCCCTTGATGGGCGCCGGCTGGAAGATCGAGTACGAACGCCCGGTCGAGGAGCGGCTGACGAGGCTGCGTGAGATGGGCGTACGGCGCTTCCCCGCCCTGGCGTACGCGCACCGGCCGGACATGGCGCGCGACCTCAACGCCTGGACGCTCGACTTCGCCCGCCGCAACCCCGACTGCCTGCCGTCGGCGACGTTCTACCCCGAGCCCGGCGTCGCGGACTACGTGCGCGCGGCGCTGGCGGACGGCGTCCAGATCTTCAAGGTGCACCTCCAGGTCGGCGGCTTCGACCCGGCCGCGCCCGAGCTGGACGAGGTCTGGGGGCTGCTGGCGGAGTCGGGCGTGCCCGTCGTCGTGCACGCCAGCTCGGTGCCCGTGCCCGGCGGCCACGTGGGGCCGGGGCCGATCGGCGCGGTGCTGGCCGCCCATCCGCGGCTGCGGGCGGTGATCGCGCATCTGGGCATGCCCGAGTACGAGCCGTTCTTCGAGCTGGCCGTCCGCCATGAGCGGGTCGCCCTGGACACCACCATGGCCTTCACCGACTTCTCCGAGCGCGGCATGCCGTTTCCCAGCCGATTGCGCCCGGTTCTGCGTGATCTCGGGCTTTCGGGGAAGGTGGTGCTCGGCAGCGATTTCCCGACGATCCCGCACCCCTACGCGCACCAGCTCGACGCACTCGCCCGCCTGGACCTCGGCGAGCAGTGGCTGCGGGCGGTGTGCTGGGACAATGGTGCGGCCATGATTCGATAGCAAGGTGAACGATCGGCACGTGGCGCTCATCAGCGCCTTCTACGACGCTCTGGGCCGCGCGGACTTCGCGGCCATGGAGCGCTGCTACCACCCCGAGATCAGTTTCGGCGACCCCATCTTCCAGGAGGTCGAGGGCCGCGACCGGGTGATGGCGATGTGGCGGTTGCAGCTCGGCGTGCGCGACGGACTGAGATCCGGCTACCGCGACGTCCAGGCCGACGAGTTCAGCGGCTCGGCCCACTGGACGGCCAGCTACACCTTCTCCTCCACCGGCCGCACGGTCGTCAACGAGATCGACGCGCTGTTCAGGTTCGAGGACGACCTCATCGTCCGCCACCACGACGAGTTCGACTTCAGGCGCTGGTCCAGAATGGCTCTCGGCAGGCCGCAGGGGCTGCTGTTCGGCTGGACGCCGATGTGGCGCAAGACCATCAGGGACCGGGCGACCCAGGAGCTCGACAGCCTGGTGTCCTCGCAGTAGTCAGCAACGGCAACCGGATCGGAGGGTGCATGGCCAGGGTGAAGGGGTTCAGGCGCAGCGGTGACCACCGCGAGGAGGCGCCGGAGCACTCGATGGACCCGCGCGCCACCGAGGAGCACCCCTACCGGCCCACCGTGATCGACAACGCCGTCTACCAGAACGGCGAGCGGGTCGACAACCCCGGCTCGCTCGCCGACGCCTTCGAACGCCTCAAGCAGATGCCGGACAGCATGGCCTGGATCGGCCTCTACCGTCCGAAGGAGTGGGAGCTGGTCAAGCTCGCCGAGGAGTTCGAGCTGCACGAGCTGGCGCTGGAGGACGCGATCGTCGGCTCCCAGCGGGCCAAGGCCGACCGCTACGGCGACACGCTGTTCGTGGTGCTGCGCGCCGCCCGCTACCTCGACGACGTGGAGGAGGTGGCCTTCGGCGAGCTGCACGTCTTCGTCGGCCCCAACTTCGTGATCACTGTGCGCCACGCCGAGGCCCCCGACCTGCAGGGGGTGCGCAAGCGCATGGAGTCCGACCCCGACCTGCTGCGCCAGGGCCCGCAGGCCGTCCTGTACGCGATCCTCGACGCCGTGGTCGACGGCTACGCGCCGGTGGTCGCCGGGCTGCAGAAGGACATCGAGGAGATCGAGGTCGAGGTCTTCAGCGGCGACCCCTCGGTGTCGCGGCGCGTCTACGAGCTGTCCGGCGAGGTGATCGAGTTCCAGCGGGCCACCGCGCCGCTGGTGGGCATGATCCACGGCTTCATCGCCGGCGCCGCCAAGTACGGCGTCAACGACGAGCTGCAGAGCTACCTGCGCGACGTCGCCGACCACGCGATCACGGTGACCGAGCGCATCTCGGCCTTCCGCCAGATGTTGCAGAACATCCTGGTGGTCAACTCGACGCTGGTGACCCAGGCCCAGAACGCGGAGATGGCCCGCATGACCGAGGCCAGCATCCAGCAGGGCGAGGAGGTCAAGAAGATCTCCGCGTGGGCGGCCATCCTGTTCGCCCCGACGCTGGTCGGCACCATCTACGGGATGAACTTCGACTTCATGCCCGAGACCCACTGGGTGTTCGGCTACCCGTTCGCGATCCTGCTGATGGCGGCGGTGTGCATGGTGCTCTACATGGTCTTCAAGCGCCGCGACTGGCTCTAGGGTCCGCCGCGTCCGCCGCGTCCACTGCGTCCGCCGCGGGCGTGGGCCGCGAAACTAACCACGTGGTAGATTCTTGGACGAGCCGGTGGACGGCCGATCTCGCCGTACCCCGGCACGTTTGCGCAGCCCGCGTGCCCCCAGACCGCCAGAAAGGGCCGGCCGGTGACCGAACCGACACCACGCCGAGGGCGCAAGGGCGAGCGCACGCGCGCCCGCATCCTCGACTCCGCCACAGAGCTGTTCTCCCGCTCGGGCTTCCACGCGGTGTCGCTGCGCGACATCGCCGCGCACGCGGGCATGACCCACGCGGGGCTGCTGCACCACTTCCCCGGCAAGGAGAGCCTGCTCATCCAGGTGCTCAGCCGCCGCGACGAGGTGGACGGCGAGCTGATGGGCGGCCCCGACGACGGGCTCTCGCCGCAGGAGCTGCTCGACCGCGCGGTCGAGCAGGTCGCCAGGAACATGGGCACGCCCGGCCTGGTCGGGCTGTACGTGAAGATCTCCGGCGAGGCCGCCGATCCCGGCCATCCCGCCCACGACTACTTCGTCCAGCGCTACCGCAGGCTGCGCCGGCAGGCCGCGTGGCTGCTCGGCGCCCTGTTCGAACGCGCCGCGCCGCCGCTCGACCACGATCCCGACGCCGTCGCCCAGCAGCTCATCGCGCTCGTCGACGGCCTGCAGACGCAATGGCTGCTCGACCCGGACCAGGTGGACATGCGGGCCGCCGTCATCACCTTCCTCAAGCAACTAGGACTGCAGCCCAGATAACGAGGTGTCCCATGGCTCTTCCCCCCGACCTCACCACGGCAGAGAAGGCGTCGCTCACGTCCGGGAGCGACACCTGGCACACCACGGCCGTCCGCGACGCGGTGCCCGCGATCACGCTGTCCGACGGGCCGCACGGCATCCGCCGCCAGCGCGCGGACGCCGGCGACGCGCTCGGGCTGACCCGCAGCGAGCCCGCCACGTGCTTCCCGCCCGCCGTGGCCCTCGGCTCCTCGTGGGACCCGGCGCTGGCCCGCCGGGTGGGCGCGGCGCTGGCCAAGGAGGCCGCCGCGCTGGGGGTGGACGTCGTGCTGGGCCCGGGGGTGAACATCAAGCGGTCGCCGCTGTGCGGGCGCAACTTCGAGTACTTCTCCGAGGATCCGTACCTGACCGGGGTAATAGGGGCGGCGCTGGTCACCGGCGTCCAGTCCCGCGGCGTCGGGGCCTGCGTCAAGCACTTCGCGGTCAACAACCAGGAGACCGACCGCATGCGGATCAGCGCGGACGTCGACGAGCGCACGCTGCGCGAGATCTACCTGCCCGCCTTCGAGCACATCGTCCGGGAGGCCCGCCCGTACGCGATCATGTGCTCCTACAACCGCGTCAACGGCGTGTACGCCTCCCAGCACCGCTGGCTGCTGACCACCCTGCTGCGCGACGAATGGGGCTTCGACGGCCTGGTGATGTCGGACTGGGGCGCGGTCAACGACCGGGTGGCGTCCCTCGAAGCGGGCCTGGACCTGGAGATGCCGCCCACCGGCACCGACGGCCTGATCGAGGACGCGGTGCGCTCGGGCCGCCTGCCCGAGTCCGTGCTCGACCTGGCGGCGGGCCGCGTCGCCGGGCTCGCCGACCGCGTCGCCGGCCGCGAGCGGCACGACGGCTGGGACGTCGACGAGCACCACGAGCTGGCCCGCGAGGCCGCCCGCGCCTCCGCCGTGCTGCTGAAGAACGACGGCGTGCTGCCGCTGGCCCCCGGCCTGCGCGTGGCCGTGCTGGGCGAGCTCGCCCGCACCCCGCGCTACCAGGGGCACGGCAGCTCGCACGTGGTGCCCACCCGCCTGGACACCGCGCTCGACGCGCTCGGCCAGGCTGTCGAGGGGCTGACGTTCGCCCCCGGCTACCGGCTCGACGGCGAGGCCGACGACGATCTGGCGCGGGAGGCGGTGGAGAGCGCGGCGGCGGCCGAGGTGGCGGTGGTGTTCCTCGGCCTGCCCGAGGCCGCCGAGTCCGAGGGCTTCGACCGCACGTCGATCGACCTGCCCGGCGTCCAGGTCGAGCTGCTGCGGCGGGTGGCCGAGGTGTGCCCGCGGGTGGTCGTCGTGCTGTCCAACGGCGGGGTGGTGTCGGTGGCCGGGTGGCGGCACCTCGCCTCGGCCGTCCTGGAGGGCTGGCTGCTCGGCCAGGCGGGCGGCGCGGCGCTGGCCGACCTGCTGCTCGGCACGCACAGCCCGTCCGGACGGCTCACCGAGACGATCCCGCTGCGCCTCGCCGACGTACCGTCCCACCTGCACTTTCCCGGCTCAGACGGCCACGTCGTGTACGGCGAGGGCCGCTACGTCGGCTACCGGCACCACGACACGCTGGGCACCGAGGTCGCCTACCCTTTCGGCCACGGGCTGACCTACACCCGGTTCGAGTACTCCGACCTGGACGTGCGTGAGACCGGCCCCCACACCTGGGACGTCGCCTTCACCGTCGCCAACACCGGCGACCGCCACGGCCAGGAGGTGGCCCAGCTCTACGTCGCCTTCGAGGCCGAACACCCCTCGCGGCCGCGGCACGGGCTGCGCGCCTTCGCCAAGGTCGGCCTGGCCCCCGGGGCGAGCGAGCGCGTACGGCTCGCCCTCGGGCCGCGCGACCTGGCGTGGTGGTCGGCGACGCGCGGCGGCTGGCGGATCGACCCCGGGCCGTTCACCGTCGAGGTGGGCGCGTCGTCACGGGACATCCGGCTGCGCGCGGAGCTGAGCACGCCCGGCGACGGATATGTGGGCGAGCTGAGTGAGATGTCGACGCTGGGCGAGTGGCTGGCGCACCCGGTGGGCGGCCGGGTGCTGAGGGAACGGCTCCGGCAGGCCCCGGGGCTGCCCGACCTCGACCGGACAGATTCGCCTCTGGTGGGGCTGGCGCTCGGCATCCCGTTGATCAAGTTCCGGACGTTCGGGATCGGGCTGACGGCCGACGTCGTCGCCGACCTCGTCGCCGCCGCTCGGAGCGCGCTTCCGGGAGATGATCGTTAGGTCTTCCCGTCCTGGCGGACCCCATGTGCGTCCGTTCCTCCTGGAGGACCCGCCTCCCCGGCACCCCCATCTCCCCAGCCTCACCAGCAGCACCGCACGCCGCCTGGTGGCTGAACGAGCGGCGGGCCCCCCTCCTCCCCGAAGAACGCCCTTCCCCAACCCCCACCCAGCCTCACCACCAGCCCTTCCACGCGCCCCCAGTCCAGTCTTTCGGCCCCCACCCGCCACCCACCTGAGCCTTTTGGCCCCTCACCCAGCCCGTAGCACCCTCACCCGACACCCAGCTCAGTCCGTAGGACCCTCAGCCGACACCCCCACCCGCCGCCACCTCCAGCCACCCTCACCCCCGGCACCCAGCGCTCATCTCCCCTCACCTGACACCACCCCAAGGCTTCTTCCCCCTCCCTCCCATTCACCAAATACAACGAAATTAAAGCATTTAGCCTCTTTATCATCACAAACCTTCGCCCAATTCATCAGCCCAGAGCCGAATCACGCGAGGACTCCTTTTCCGTTTCACCGGCGCCGACGCGGCGGGCTAATATTCCATCGACCACCCCTCCCCCGCCCCAAAGCGCAACGAAATCGGGTGATGATGGCGACGCAGCACGAAATAACCGCCGCCCGGCGTCACATCGAACGACTGCGCGACGAACACGCCAACGACCTGACCGCTCTGATCCGCCTGGTGGACGGCGGCGCGCTCAAGGGCCCCGCCGGCGACAGGCTCGCCGCCGACCTGCGCACCTGGGACCACGGCTTCAAGGACCTGTTCACCCGGGCCCTGAGGCTGCTCGACACGCTGCACCCGTCCGAGCCTGCCTCATGACCCCTCCCGTGGGCATCGACCCCGCCCTGATGACCCAGCTCATCAACGGCATGAAGCGAGCAAGCAGCACACTTCCCGACATCGGCCTCCAAGTCGAACGAGCCCTCACCGCCCTCGGCGTAGCCCTGTGGGGGCCGGCCCAGCTGTCGACCATCGGCCGCCAGCTGCACGACCAGATCCCCACACTCCAGGGCCGCCTCGACCTCATCCTCGCCACCCCAGACCGGCGCCCCGGCGAAGACGGCGTCCTCTGGGCCGACGAATCCCCACGGCTGTCGAAATCCCCCTCCGAAGGCGCGGCCGCGGCCACCGCACTGGCCGCCCGACTCCGTGCGCAAATCGCATCCCATTCACTCGACGCAGAATCCGTAGCCGAACTCGAACGTCACAAGAACGACCCGTTCTTCGCCGTGGCCTTTCTCACCCTGATGCCGCCGCGTGAACTCAAATCGCTCATCGCCCGCGCATACTCCTACGACCTCCCGCCTGGCGACCGCCCCCTCCTCTACGACACGGCCACCCAGGACCGGTTCCTCACCATGCTCAGCACCCTGTTCGGCACCGCCTCCCACGGCGTCGGCCGGACGCGCCTGACCGCCGACTACGCCGACCGCCTGATCGAGGACATCGACCACCCCCAGGACGCGTTCGCCGTCAAGAGACTCCTCCAGGACGGCGACTTCGACCACACCTTCCTGCTCACCCTGGTCCGCAAGCTGCACGACCTGGACCTCGCCCATCCCCCCGACCTGTCCCTCCCCCGAGACCCCTGGACGCTCCCCGGCCCCAGAGACATCTCCCCCGGCGACCTCAGCCCCATGGGCACCGCCCTGATCGCCCTGGCCCACCACCCCGCCGTGGCCCAGGACTTCTTCACCGACCCCGCCCGCAAACCCCTCGCCTACCTGATGCGCACCCACCCCTGGCTGGGCGACGCCGACGCCGACCTCGGCTGGGCCATCCAGGCCGCCACCACAGAATTCCGCGACCACGACCTGCCACCGGGCGGGTCACGCGGCTACAAGTCCGCCCTGATCGCCTCCTGGGCGGTCCGCTTCTGGAGCGACCCCAAGGTCCAGACCAACCTCCCCTCCACCCGCCCCCACCTCGGCACCGTCCTCAGCCAGTACATCGGCGACGTGCACCGCGACGCCCAGTCGTTCACCGACAAGAGACCCGGAGTGGAGACAAGCGCCAATGCGGACAAGAACCTCCTCGGCGGCGACCCCTACGGCGCCAAGTTCAACGCCAAGGACATGAAGCAGGCCATGGCCTGGGGGTTCGAGGACGACGACGCCTTCCGGAAGGTGACCGCCGCGCACGGCCTGTACGCCGCCCGGATGCTGGACGAACTGGCAGCCAAGATCGAAGCGGAGGTCGAGGCCGATGTCACGGCCTGGCGCCAGTCGCACCCCGGCGCCACGCGGCAGCAACTGGACGCCGCACGGCAGGACATCCTCGAGGAGCGGATGACCCGGAGCGGAGGCGCGGAGTTCGCCCGAGCGGCACGCGGCCTCAGCGTGACGACCTGGATGATCAGCGATGCGGCCAACCTCTCCGGCATCGAGAAGGCTAAGGCGGAAGACGCCCGTTTCTCCGCATTCAGGGAGATGACGGAGGCGGTCGTCGGGCTTGCCCCCGGCCCTCCAAGCAAGTTCATCGGACTGCTGGTCGACACGGCCAAGGGAGAGCTCTTCGGCAAGATCAAGCCCGGCCGGGAGGAACAGGCCCGCATAAACGCCGACGATGCGCTGGGGGCCGCCAAGCACATGTTCTCGGACCTGACCGCGGCCACCATGATGCGCCACGGCTTGTTCGGGGACGGTTCCGTACCGGCCAGGACGCATCCGTACCGTCACAAGGACTTCTCGCCGGGGGCTGCCGGGCACTTCCTGGTCAATGGAGAGATCAAACCTTGGGACGAGATGAACGCGGACCAGCGGGAGTCCTACGACGAGTGGCTGCATCTCAACGAGACCGGCCGCGTGTTCGACCGCCCGGACGCGGCCATCGTGCTCGGTTTCAAGGAGTCCGAGGCCAACTATCAGGAGCGAGACTCATGAGAATCTCGTTCTTGGTGGCCTTCCTCAGCGCTCTCGTGGTGTCAGCATGTTCGGCCTCCCCTGCGCTGCCGTCGGACAACCGGCCATTGGGTAACGTGACCGCAGCCCCCCTGGAATGCGACATGATCTCGGCGGACGCCATCAAGATCGCCACAGGCTTGAAGAACTACAGTGCCGTCGGGACGAAGATGGACCAGGGCCGGTTCGCGTCATGCTCCGTGGCCACGGATCTGACTGCAAAAGGCAAGCTGAGTCTCGTCATCGAAGTATTCGATCCCTCGCCGGATGATGCGGAAGATCTGGAGAACACAAGGCGATCCACCAATGGAACCGATCTTCCTGATGGTCTCGGGCCGGGTTTCGCTGCTCGGCGGAAGAATGGTCAGGATCAGAGCATTGCGTTTGTCTACGGGTGGACGTCTGACTACAAGCGCCTGCTTACCGTGAACATCATCGAAGGGGCGCCCGGGAGGGATTCGTTGGCGGATGCGGTGGAGTTTTTTCGGCAGCTCAAGCCGCTGTTGCTCACGTCGTCTCGATAGTGGGTTGTCTTGTGGTGGTTGGAGCAGGTGGGCGGCTGTCCAGGGCGTCCGGCGGGTCAGGTGGGGAAGTTGGTGAGGTGGGGTTCGGCCTCGGTTATGGATTGGCGGAGGTCGGTCAGGAGGGACGGGAGGCGGTCAGGGGTGTAGCGGGCCGAGGGGATCGAGATGGACAGGGCTCCCACGGGGGTGCCGCGGCCGTTGCGTAGCGCCGCTCCGATCGCCGAGACGCCCTGTTCCGTGCCGTCGAGGTTGAGGGCGTAGCCGCGGGGGCGGATCTCGTCGAGTTCGCGGAGCAGGGATGCGCGTTCCTGCTCGGGCAGGTCCTGGTAGAGGTCGGCGAGTTGGTCGCGGGGCAGCGAGGACAGCAGGACCTTGCCGCCGGAGGCGCGGTGGGCGGGCAGGATCGTGCCGCGGCGGTCGCCGACGTACAGGATCTGCGGGGACTCGATGCTGTCCAGGAAGCGTACTTCGGTGCCCATTCTGACCATGAGGTTCACGGTCTCCCGGACGCGGGCGCACAGGGCCTCCATGGCGGGCCGGACGTGCGCGCGCAGCTCGCGCAGGGACGAGCCGCCGCCGTCGCCCGCCGCCGGGCCGAGGAAGGGGCCCGGCAGGTAGGTGTGGTGCTCGTCCTGGACGGCGAAGTCGCGATAGACCAGCATCGCCAGCAGGCGGTGCGCGGTCGAGCGGGCGATGCCGAGCTCCTTGGCGACGTCGGTGACCTTGAGACGTCCTTGGTCACGCAGCATGTGGAGGAGAAGCAGCGCGTTGTCGACCGAGCCCAGGGGGTACGCGGGCTTGTTCTTCACAGCAGAACGCTAGTGCAGTACGCGGAATTACTCCCTAGCGTTGGGCAGCATGAATCCCGATGAGACGTTGTACGTGGACGTCGCTGTCGTGCATCTGTCCTGTTCTGGGCGCAGGTCGGCGACTTGATGCCCGTACGTCCTGGGTTCAGGGCGCGGCTGCATGGGAGACGCTCCATCCGACGGTTCAACGGGCGGTCCAGCGGACGGGTGAGGTGGGTTCGGTGGGTGGGGGTGGCGAGCGGCGGGCCGTCGTGCCGGCCCGCTCCGGTCTGGACGGTCTGCCGGGTGTCACCGCGGCCGTCAGGGCGGGCATCCCGTGCCCTGGGGCTGCTGTTGCCTGAGCACCGCTGCATCCGGGGGCGCGGTTGGTTCAGGCGCGCGGGCCGGTTCGAAGTGTTCTGTTTTCCGACACGCCCTCTTGAGGGCCTGCACCAGTATCGAGAGGAGCTCGCGTGAAGCTCGCGACGCTGCGACTGCCGCGCCGTACGGCCGCCGTCCGGATCGACGGGGAGCACGCCGTTGAGGTCGGGGCGCCCGACGTCGGGATGTTGCTGGCCGACCCGCGCTGGCGGGAGGTGGCCGCCGCGGCGGACGGTGCACGGCATCCGCTGTCCACGGCCGACTTGGCGCCCGTGGTGCCGGTGCCGGGGAAGATCATCTGTGTCGGGCTCAACTACCGCGATCACATCCTGGAGATGGGACGGGAGTTGCCGCGGTATCCGACGGTGTTCGCGAAGTTCGCCGAGGCGCTGATCGGGCCGTACGACGACATCGAGCTGCCCGCGGTGTCGGATTCCATGGACTGGGAGGGTGAGCTGGCCGTGATCGTCGGGGCGGAGGTGCGCGACGCCTCGCGTGCGGAGGCCGAGGCGGCCATCGCCGGATACTCGGTGCTCAACGACGTGACGGCCAGGGACTACCAGAACCGTACAGCGCAGTGGTTGCAGGGCAAGACGTTCGAGGGGACGACGCCGTTCGGGCCCTTCCTCGTCACGCCGGACGAGATCAGCGGGGCGATGACCCTGGAGTGCGAGGTGGACGGAGAGGTCGTGCAGCAGGCGGACACGGCCGGCCTGGTGTTCCCGCCGGGTGAGCTGATCGCGTACCTGTCGCAGATTCTCACGTTGCGGCCGGGCGACGTCATCGCGACCGGCACGCCCGGGGGCGTGGGCCATGCCCGGAAGCCGCCCCGGTATCTGATGGACGGGAGCAAGGTCGTCACCCGGATCGCGGGGGTCGGCGAGCTGGTGAACACGGCTCGCCGCCTGGCCTGACCCGGCCTCACTGAACGCCGGGGCGACGTACTTCCCGGACCGCCTCGGCCCGACCTGGTCTCGCTGGATGCCGCGACGACCTACTTCGCCGGTTTCATGTGGGCAGCCGACCTCGACCGTCTCTCGGTGCTGCCGGGGTGCGTGGGGGCTCGGCGGCCGTCGTGGGCCTCTGCCGAACTGCACGAGGGTTCGGCAGAGGCCCGAGAGACGGGACGCAGGGGCGGTCCCCGTGGGCGGATGCAGTGGGGGTTCCGGCGGACGAGTGGGGTGGCTGGCAAGGCGCGCGGTGGCGTCCCGCCTGCGGATGTCGTGGCGGTACCGGTGGACGGGGGCAGTCGGGGCGGTGAGCCCTGGTGCCGGTCCCAGGTCGGTACGTGGGGCAGGGCCGCCTGGTCTTTCCCCGGTGACGATGTGCGGGCGGTGATGCGGTGTCTGGTGGGCGACATCGCGCGCCCGGCGCCGTGGTTCCTGGTCCGGGGGTCTGCGCCGGGTCGTAGGGGTGTGCGAGGCGGTCGTGGGGGCTGGTGGTGACGAGGGTGCGGTGGCTGGGTGCCTGAGAAGGTGCACGGGTTGTGGGTCAAGGAGAAGGGGTCCATGGCAGGGGGAGGTGGGTGGTGGCTGGGGTGTCGGTGCCGGGGAGGATCATGGTCAGTACCTCGGCTGCGCTTCCTGACGTGACCGTCACCGCCTCCGCCGTGCGCAGGTAGCCGGTGGAGACCGTCGTGGTCCCCACCTCCATGCCCGTCGCGGGCCGCTGGAGCAGTGTGACGCGCCAGTCGCCGTCGCCGAGGACCACGGCGTCCGTCCGCCGTTCGACCAGCCGTAGCGCGGGGTCGAAGTGCCACAGGCTGCGCAGCGTCCCGGACGGGACCGAGTCGCGTACGGCCATCACGTCCTCGCCGTGCCCGACCAACACGCGGCGGGTCCTGGTCACCCCGTAGGCGTCGTCGGCCAGCTCGAACTCCTGGCGTCCGGGGGCGAGGTCGGCGTGCACCAGGCGGGTGGCCGTGCCGGGACGGAAGTCCCCGTCCGGGACGGGCACGTTGTGGGCCTGCGGGGTACGGGTCCAGGCCGCGTACTCGGTCCGTTCGTAGGAGTGGAACCCGGCCTCGACCAGGATGCGGCGGCCCTGGGCGCTGTAGGTGACGCCGAGGTGGTCCTCGTGGCCGTGCAGACGGCGGCCGGGGCCGAACCTGAGCGAGTAGTGGGCCGAGCGCGGGTCGTCCCAGGCGGTCCTGCCGAAGACGTATCCGGCGTCGAAGACGCGTACGAGAGGGCCCTCGTGGGGGAAGCCGGGGGCGCGGGTGTCGGCCGGGCTGTCGCCGATGGGGGTCAGGCAGCCGTCGGGCTGGGTGGCGTGCGCGATGTAGCCCTCCAGGGCGGTCCGGCGGGCGGCGAGGCGGGCCGGGGGCTCGGCGCCGCTCTCGCTGATCGCGCGCAGGGCCACGCCGAGGCGGCGGTGCACGTACAGGCCGTAGCGGGGGGCCTGTTCGTGCAGCACGCCCTGGGCGTCGACGGCCAGTTCGGCGGACCCGGTCATCCTGCGTACGGCCAGGTCGCGCCACTTGGCGCGGCCGAGGCGGCAGCCGATGAGCAGCAGCCCGATGTCCTGGTCCAGCCCATGGTTGTGACCCGCGCGGTAGAGCGCGGGGTCGGCCAGGACCTCGCCGTGCTCGGCCAGGCTCGCCCACAGCTGCGGGGTGCGCACGTGCTCGCTCAGGCAGACCAGCACGGGCGCGCGCAGGGCGACGGCGTGCTCGGCCCACGCCCACGGGCTCAGCTCGTGGCCGCCGCGCGGGTTCCGGCTGATCCACTGCGCGGTCACGTCGGCGGCGCGCTCCAGGCAGGCCCGCTCGCCCGTGCGCTCGTACGCGGCGACCAGCCGGCCCGCCCAGCGTAGCGTGTGCAGGTTCAGCGCCCAGGAGCGGTTGCCGTACGGGTCGGCGGTCCAGTCGATCTCCGTGCCGAGGTCGGCGGGCGGCAGGCCGGCGAAGCGGACCCGTCCGTCCATCACCTCCGCGACGTCGGCGGCGGGGAACTGGTCGCTCAGGCAGATGGCCCTGCCGGTGGTCGTGCGGGCACGCCAGAACACGTCGCGGCTCCTGTTTCGGGGCGCGCTGAACTCGCCGCGCGGCGGTCACGCGCCTGCCGGGGTGGGGTCAGTGCAGGTCGGGGTGGGAGGGAACGCGGCTCAGTGCAGGTTGGGGGCCTGGTCGGTCCAGCCTGCCGTGAGGACGATCTGCGAGCCGCCGGTCCCGCCCGCGTCGGTGCCGGCGAGGACCTGGGAGGTGGCCGGATCGATGATCAACGTCCGCCGGACGCCGGTGGGGAGCGGATAGCTGAACGCCTCCCCGGGACGGCCCAGGGGGTCGGCGCGACCGCCCAGGTAGCGGACGTCGGGCAGGTCGGCCAACGCCCGGTAGGCGGCGGCGCGTACGGCGGGAGGCGACGGCTTGCTCCACAGCAGGCCGCTGAGCGCGTCGGCGAGCAGGCCCGCCGAACCGGCGGGCAACATCGCGGCCACCCGCTCCTTGAGCGCCGCGGGGTCGGCGGGCAGCTCCTGGATCTGGCGGAACGTCAGGTCGCGGCCCGCCATGGTGAACGGCGCCCGGCCCGTCACCGGGACGACCCGCCCACGCCCCGCACAGCTTCCCTCATGGGCCGGTCCCGAGGGGGGCGCGGGGGTGGCGACGCGGCCCAGGTGCGACGCGGAGGCGGCAGGGGTGGAGGTGGGAGCCGTAGGAGCGGCGGTGGAGGTGGGAGCCGCAGGGGTGGAGGTGGGGGCCAGGGTGGAGGTGATGGTGAGGGCGGAGTTGGCGGCCGGGGTGGAGGTGCAGGTCCAGGCTCGGCCGTCTCTGGTGGCCCAGAGCTCGGTGAGGCGGTCGCCGTCGTGCAGCCGGCTGATGTGCCAGTAGGTCGCCTGCTGCCCGGAGGCCGCCGTACTGGCCGCCGCGAGCAGGATCGAACGGCCCGGCACGGCGGACGGCGTCCCTCTGACCAGCATGAGGGCCACGGCGAGGGCGGTGGCCGCGGCCAGGGAGAGCGCCGAGAGCCGCGTCAAGCGCCGGCGGCGGCGCGCGGCCGCCACCCGCCGCCACACCCTGGCCTGGGCGTAGGGTGCGGGCGCCGGATGCCCGTACAGGTCCCGGACGACCCGCAGGTCGTCACCGCCAGGGAACGAGCGCGGGTCAGGAGCGGGCCCGGACTGCTCGGGAACGGAGGACGAGCGCGGGTCGGCAGCGGGCCCGGGCTGCTCCGAGGCGGGAGGGCGGGGGTCAGCCATGGGTGGGCTCCAGGACGTGCGTGCCGAGCAGGCCGCGCAGCTTCTTGCGGGCCCGGCTGAGCCGCGACCCCACGGTCCCGTACGGGATGCCGAGGACGGTGGCGATCTCGTCGTGGCTCAGCCCGGCGAGCGCGACGAGCAGCAGCACGTCGCGGTCGCGCCGGTCGAGCTCGGCCAGGGCGGCGGCCAGGTTGGGACGCAGGCTCTGGGCGCTGACCCGCAGGGCGACGGCCTCCTCGTGGCCGGGCGCGTCGCCGTCGGGGCCGCAGCGTCCGAGCGCCCGCAGTGTGCGGGCCTCCAGCCGGCGCTGCTTGCCGATGAGGTTCGTGGCGATGCCGTAGAGCCAGGCGCGCACGCCCGCCCGCGACGGGTCGTAGAGCGCGCGCTTGCGGAAGGCGGTCAGGAAGGTCTCGGCGACGATGTCCTCGGCGTGGTCGGGGCCGAGCCGCTGGGCGACGTAGGCGTGGATCTCGCCGAAGTACCGGTCGAACACCTCCTCGAAGCGCTCGTCGAGCGTGCGCTCGCCGGGCGCGCGGGCGGCCCACGGCACCGCCGTCGTGATGGTCTCCCCCGTCATGTCCAGCCTCCGTGCGTCAAGTGGTTCTTCTCTTATCACCCGATGTGCCGGATCGCGTTCACGACCATTCCCTCCCAACGGTCACATGCCTTTCTTCCGGGTAGGCGGATGGCACGGGGGAGCTGGTCATCGCCCTGGTCGGGGTGGGCCACGGGGACGGGCGGGTGTGGCGGGCCGGCCAGCCTGCGTTACCTGCCGAGCGGGAACGAGCCCCGGCTGCTGGCGGTGTCGCGCGGCGGGCTGCCGTTCCTGGCCCGGCCGTCCGTGCCCGTCTTCCCGGTGCCGGCGGTGCCGACGCCGTGGCCGCCGCCCTGCTCGGCCAGGACAGTCCCGGCGAGGACGGGCTCGGCCAGGAAGAGTGCGGCGAGGACGCGGTCAGCGGCCGCTGAGGAAGCGGCGGACGTCCTCGATCTCCGCCCGGACCGGTTCCTCGGGCAGCTCGCCGAACGGCTGCACGCTCACCTGCGCGCCCTTCCTGGACCACACGCCCGCGACCGTCCCCCCGGCCAGCACGACCGGGCGCAGGACGCCGCCGCCGGGGAACACCTCGGCGGCGTGCTCGGGGGCCAGGACGCCGTCCCGGCCGCGCCAGCCCATCAGGAACTCGTCGAAGGCGGGCGCGAGGCGCAGCACGGGCTCGCCGGGCTCGGGCTGGTCCTGGGCGGCGCTCGTCCGCCAGGCGGCGCGGGCCTCGCCGAGCGGCAGGCCGGACCAGGCGGCCAGGTCCTCGGGGGTGGCCGGGTGGTGGGCGCGGCGGTAGCGCACGGCCAGCTCCTTCAGCGCCTTCCCGCGGTCGGGCTCGGGCACGACGGGCGCGCCGAGCCAGTCGCCCGCGTGCACGTACGTCGGCTTGCCCGCCCTGGACGGGCCGAGCACCGCCAGGCCGTGATGGGCGGCCAGCGCCATCAGGTGCACGACGCCCTGGCCGCGGGCCCGTCCGGCGAGGCGTTCCGTCAGCTCGGCCTTGGTCAGCGGGCCCTGGCCGGCGAGCGCGTTCACGGCGAGCGGGAGCAGGTCGTCTCCCGTGACACCCTCCTGCCGCAGGCGGCGCAGGGCCGCGGTGTCGCTGCTGGTGAGGGCGTGGATCCAGGGGAGGTCGTCGGCGTGCACGAAGTGCAGCGTGCCGCGCGGGCCCCACGTCCTGACGATCTCGCGGGCCCGCCAGGCGGCCTCGATGCCGGACGGTGTGAGGGTGGCCGAGCGGGCGCGGAAGGCGAGCAGGGCGGAGGGCACGTCCTGGGCCTGGATCGCGGTCAGGTGCCGGACGACGTCGGCCGCGGTGAGGCCGGGCGGGCGGTGCAGGAGCTGGGCCTCGACGCTTCTCATGGACGGGATCATCGCAGGAGGAGGCGGTCGCGCAGGCGGGTGGGGAGGGGGGTGCGCGAGCGGGCGGCGCGGCGGACGGCGTCGCTGCTGTCCCATGCGCGGGCGGCGTCGGCGTCGGTGACGTCGTCGGGGGCATACCTGACGAAGTTCGAAATTTCTGCCAACGGCCTGAGATGGGTGGTGATGTCGGGTGGCTGGCCGGTCAGGACGTCCTCGGCGGTCAGCGTCCGCCTGCCGCCCAGCCGCAGGTCGTCGCAGGTCTGCCGCCAGGCGCCGAGCACCCGGTCGCCGGGCGCCCCGCCGCGTCTCCTGGACCGCCTGCGCCACCAGGGCAGCACGGCGGCCGTCACCGCGTACGCCACCAGCAGGCCCCCGCCCACGGCGGCGGCGAGCACCCAGGGCGACGGCCCGCCGCCGGGCCGCGCGCCCTGTTCCCCGGCCTTCGGGCGGGCCGTGCCGGACCGGTCGCCGCCCCCGCGCGTGAACTCGCCCTCCAGCTGCTCGCTCTCCTTGATCGACGAGGAGACGACGTCGTGGTCGTCCTTGGCGCCGCTGCGGCCGGGCGTGGGGTAGAACGGCCGCCAGCCCAGCCGCTCGAACTTGATCTCCGCCCACGCCATGACGTGCCCCGACCTGACGTGGTAGACGCCCCCGGACGCCTGTCCCGGCCGGAAGCCCACCACCACCCGCGACGGCAGCCCGAGCGTCCTGGCCATGAGCGCGAACGTCGCCGCGAACTGCTCCGAGGTGCCCCGGTGCGTGGTCCGCAGGAAGAACTCCAGGCCCTTGAGCGAGTGGCCGGGCGGCGCGGTGACGTCGTAGGAGGCGCTGGTGCGCAGGTAGCTCTGCAGCCGGTACGCCTGCTTGATCGGCGCGTCCGCGCCCTTGGTCGCCTCCCGCGCGAGCTCGCGGAACAGCTTCTCCTGCGGCCCGGGCGGGAACGCGGTCAGCGCGGTGTCGTCGTGCGCGGGGGTGGCCGCCAGCAGGTCCTCCTTGGACGGCTCCGGCACCCTGGACGTCACCTCGTAGGCGAAGCCCTTGCCGGGACGCCTGCCGGTTCCCGCGGCGGGGTCGGCCAGCAGGGCGCCGCTCTGCGGGTCGGCGGCCAGCCCGGGGACGCCGTCGACCTCGACCGGCCGTTCGGCGGCGGGCAGCCACGTCCCCGGCAGCCCGGTGAAGGTCACCCGCTGCCGGACGACCCGCGCGGCCCCCGTCCACTCCCCCTCCGGGACCCGGCCGCCCGTGGGACGGAAGCGGGCCCCGGACGTCCAGCGCACGCCGTCGTAGCGGTCGAGCACGGCCAGCCGCCAGTTGAGCGGCTTGTCCGCCTTGACGGTGAACAGCTCCCTGTCGGGGATCTGCAGCCAGCCCGACACGCGGTCGAGCGGGCTCACGCTGTCCACCCGCCGGGGCGGCGGCAGATCGGCGTCCTGCCTCGGGTCGTACGGCTGCGCCGCCACGGGCAGCAACGGCCCCACCACCAGCGCCAGTGCGGCCAGGACGGCGGCGGCGGGCAGGCCGCCGAGCAGCCAGAGCGGCGAGCGGTCGTCGCGGACCAGGGCGAGGGCGGCGACGAGCACGAACAGGGCGGCGGCGACCGGCAGGTTCGAGCCCTCGCCGTCCACGCCGAGCAGCAGCGCGGCGGCGAACACGGCCAGGGCGGGGACGGCGGCGGCGATCCTGGTGCGGGTGCGGGTGAGGGTCTCGGCGCCGATGACGGCGGCGGCCCAGACGAGCGTGTGCACGAGGACGAGCAGGCGCGGCTCCGGCTGGGCGGGGAGCAGTGTGGTGAGCAGCGCGTGCCAGGCGTCGGCCACGTCGGCGAGCACGCCGGGGGCCAGGCCGTGGTAGAGCGGGATCGTCCCGGCGAGCCAGGCGACGAGGTCGAGCGCGAGCGCGAGCCACAGGGGCCGCCGCGCGGTGAGCGCCGCCACCAGGACGGGGGCGACTGCGGCGGGCGCGATCGCGAGCAGGAGCTCCGCGCCGGGGAAGACCCGGTGGAACCCCCACCCGGCGACCCCGGCCACGGCCGCCACCACCACCAGCCCGACGCCTCTCCGCCACCCCACCCCGAACGCGGACGCAGAAGGGACAGGGGCGGGCGCGGGCGCGGGCGCGACAGGCGCGGGGGAAGCGGGGGCGGGCGCGGGAGAAACCGGAGCGGGGGTGGGGGGTTCTGGGGGTGTCATCGGGGGGTCCAGGCGAAGGGGAGGGCGGCCAGGTCGGTGAGGGGGAGGACCGTGACGCCGGGCACGCTCACCGGCCCCGGACCGGTCAGCACGCAGATCACCCGGTCGAAGCGCCGCCGGACCCCCGCCGCCCGTCCCGCCTCGGCCGCGTCACCGGTGACCAGCACCAGCGACCCGCCGCCGCGCGCCACCCGCATGATCTCCCCCACGCCCGCCGAGCCCGGCCGCGCCAGGGCGAGCCGGTCGAGGATCGCGTCGGGGTCGGCGTCGGCCTTGGCGTCGGCCGCCGCCCGCTCGCCGGCCAGCACCCGCACCGGGAACCCGGCGCGGGCGGCCGCCACCGCCACGGACGCCGCCGCGTCGACCGCCAGTTCGGTCAGCTCCCGCGTGTCCAGGACGACGGTCGTGGTGGGCAGGCTCGCGTCGATGAGCTGGCGGACCATCAGCGTGCCGGTCCTGGCGCTGGAGCGCCAGTGGACGTGCCGCAAATCGTCGCCCACGACGTACTCGCGCAGGGTGTGGAAGGTGACGGTGCCGCTGGGGGCGTTGTCGCTGGTGGGCCCCTCCAGGTGGTGGGCCCGGCCGGACGGCGGCACGGACAGCGCGACGGTGCGCGGGCGGACCAGGAGGGTGACGGCGTCGCCGTACCGGCGCACCCGGCGCGTGAGGCCGAACGGGTCGGCCCGGACCAGCAGCAGCGGCCCGACCGGGATCTCGCCGCGCACGTCGGTGGGCAGCGGGTAGGAGACGGTGCGCGCGGCGTTCCTGGGCAGCCGCGGCAGGCCGATCAGGTGCTCCGACGTCCCGACGCGGTCCTGGACGCGCAGCCCCGACAGGCCGCGCCGGCCCCGGTTGACCACGTTCAGCACCGCGACCGCCGCCTCGCCCCTCGGCACCTTGAGCGGCGTCACCTCGCGCCGCACCTCCAGGTCGGGCGTGGGGGCCGTCCAGGCGAGGGCGGCGGCCAGGGCGAGCACGCCGCCGGTGGCCAGCACGACCGGCTCGGGGTAGCCGAGGGCGAAGCCCGCCGCGTAGAGCGCCGCCGAGCCCGCGAGCGTGGCCCACCCGAGCGGGGTGAACAGGGCCGTGAGCCGCATCTACGCCGCCTGCGGCACCGGCATCCCGGCGAGGATCTCGCCGAGCGCGGACGCCGCGCCGATCTCGCGCAGCTCGGCCTCAGGCGTGACGATCAGCCGGTGTGCCAGCACCGGGACGGCCAGCGCCTTGACGTCCTCGGGCACCACGTAGTGCCGTCCGGCGGCGGCCGCCCTGACGCGGGCGGCGCGCAGCAGCGCGAGGCTTCCCCGGGGGCTCGCGCCCAACCGCAGGTGCGGGCTGGTACGGGTGGCCGCGCACAGCCCGACGATGTAGTCGTAGACCGGGTCGGCCACGTGGATCCGGGAGGCGAAGTCGATCATCCCGGCCACGTCCGTCGCCCGCGCCACCACCGGCAGCCGCTCGACCTGCGGCCCGGTCGGCCCGCCCTTGAGCACCTCGACCTCCGAGACGTGGTCGGGGTAGCCGACGGAGATCTTCATCAGGAACCGGTCGAGCTGGGCCTCGGGCAGCGGGTACGTGCCGTCCATGTCCACCGGGTTCTGCGTGGCCACCACCAGGAACGGCCGCGGCACCGGGTGCGGCTCGGCGTCCACGGTGACCCGGCGCTCCTCCATGACCTCCAGCAGGGCCGACTGGGTCTTGGGCGAGGCCCGGTTGATCTCGTCGGCGAGCACGATGTTGGCGAACACCGGGCCCTGGTGGAACTCGAACTTCTGGTGCGCCTGGTTGAAGATCGACACGCCGGTGATGTCGCTCGGCAGCAGGTCGGGGGTGAACTGGATGCGCCGCCACTCGGCGTCCACGCTGGCCGCGACCGAGCGGGCGAGGGTGGTCTTGCCGGTGCCCGGGACGTCCTCGACGAGCAGGTGGCCCTCCGCGAACAGGCAGATCAGGGCCAGTTCGACGGCCTCGCGCTTGCCGCGGACGACGCGCTCGATGTTGCCGGCCAGGAGCTGGAACCGCTGGGCGAACTGGCCGGCCAGGGCGGCGGGCTGCTGGGCCTGGGCCATCTGGTCCGGGTAGTTGTACTGGGTCAACCGGTCCCCCTCCTCAGTCGGTGCACTCGAAGAGCGGCGGCGCCGGGAACGAGCCGCGGGGCGTGGTCATGAGCGTCTCGCTCAGATAGGCCACGCCGCCGTTCCACTCGATCCTGTTCCAGACGTCGCTGGTCTCCTTGCTCTCGTCCTCCGTGACGCTCTGGCCCTTGACCTGGCAGATGACGGTGATCGAGAGGTACTGCCCCTTCGGGATGCGGCCCGCCTCGCCGGTCTTCGTCGCGGCGGGGCGGACCAGCGTGTCCACCACGTTGTTGTTGGCGTTCTTGTACTGCTGCCTCGGGTAGGTCAGGTCCACCTCGACGGAGGCGACGTCCGGGCTCTCCCCCGCCTGGTTCGTGGCCTTGAGCTTGAAGGCGTACTTCGCGTTGTTCTTCAGCCCGTCCACGCTGAACGACGTCCCCTTGATCGCGTCGTTCGCGACCGCGCCGCTGAGCTGGTAGGTCACGCTCGGGTCGCCGTTCTCGGGGGCGCTCCAGGTCAGCTCGGCGCCCCGGTTCCTGGGTCTGGCGGCGAAGTTCGACGGCGCCGCGGGCGCCACGCAGGGCCTGGCCCCCGCGCTCCGCTCCGACTCCACCTCCCCGCCCGGCCAGTGGGCGACGACGACGAAGGTGTACTCCTGGGCGCAGTCGCCGCCGGTGAACTCGAACTGGAAGGGCCCGTCGGCGTTCACCGACTGCGGTTCCGGCCGTCCCTCGCCGGACGCCTTGAGCGTGTAGCGCTCGACCTTGCCGCCGGTGGACGGGCTGAAGGTGACGGTCACCCGGCCGGGGCCCGACCGCGCGGTCACCGCGCCGGGCGCGCCGGGGGCGGCGGTGGGCGTCGGCGTCGGCGTCGGGGTCGGGGTCGGGGTCGTCGCAGGGGTCGGCGTGGCCGTCCTGGCCGGGTGGCGGGGCCGCTCGGTCTGCTTCGTCCTGGTCGGGTCGGGTTCGCTGGTCTCGGGCGGATCGTCCGGCGGCGGGTCGGGGATCGTGGGGTCGGGGAGCGGGGTCTGCTTGGGCTTGGGGGTGTTGGTCGGCCCCGGTACGTCGGAGTCGTCCTTGTCCACGTCGTGCTTGCGGCCCTCGGGGTCGATGACCAGGGCCTTGTCGCCGTTCTCGTCGTTGGCCCAGAGCAGGCCGTCCTTGACGAACACGTCCACCGGGCCCGGCCCGTCCGCCACCTGGAGGGTGGTGGGCCGCCCGCCGGCGGCGCTGTCCCAGACGATCAGCGCGCCACGGCTCTTGTCCGGTACGTACACCTTGGACCCGAGCACCTGCGGCACCCCGAGCCCGGCGGGGTCGCCGGTCGCGAACCTGGTGCTGAGCACGGCGTTGGAGGAGGTGTCGAGCACGACGAGCAGCCCCGAGCCGCCCGGCGTCAGCACCGGGACGAGCGGGCCCTCGGTCGAGGCCGGAGTGAGCACGCCGCCCTTGGCCGCCCGCGCGACCTCCTTGGGCAGGGCGATCTCGCCGACGCCGCCGTCCGCGCCGACGGTGACGGCGGTGGCGGCCCGTGTGTTGACCACGACGGGCAGTCCGCCGGCGATGGTCACGGCCAGTTCCTCGCCCGGTTCGCCCACCTTGACGGGGGTCGCGGCGACGCCGTCGGACACCGGCACGACCTCGCCCCTGGCGGTCACCGGCACCCACAGCCTGCCGCCGCCGTCGATCCTGGCCGCGCCGAGCGGGCCGGGCAGGGTGACGGGCGCGCCCACGGCGTTCAGCGTGACCGGGTCGATGCGCTGGACGCGGCCCGCCGCCGGATCGACGGCGTAGGCCGTGCCGCCGGAGACGGCGAGCTGCGTCCCCGCCGCGCCGAGGTCGCGGGTCTGGGTGACGGTGAGCTGGCTGGGCTCGACCCGGCTGACGAAGCCGGTGCGGTCGTCGACGAGCAGCACGTTCGTGCCGTCCTGGACGACGCGCAACTGCTTGCCGGCCTTGTCGTCGAGGTAGCCGTCCACCTCGCCCGACAGGCCGTTCACGTGCACGACCCTGCCCTTGGCCTTGGTCCACAGCCACGCGCCGACGTCGGCCAGCTCCGGATTGGCGCTGGAGACGCCCACGCCGAACCACGCCGCCGCGGCCACCAGGAGCACGGCCGCCCCACCGGCCATCAGGGCCGTCGCCCGGTCCCCGCCGAGCACACGGATGGACAACCGTTACTCACCCCGTATGTGCGATCACAGAGAGTTTGCCCCGCTTTAACCTGGTTCACCCTAGCGGGCGGGAGTCCCATCCGCGTCCGTACCGGCTGGTAGCCCGCGCCGGGTTCCGTGTCTGTCGGTGTGAAGCCGTACCTTAGTGCGCGTGTCCGAACAGCCCCTGACCCTCGACGCCGCCCTCTCCGAGGAGGCGGTGCTGTCGACCTACCGCCGCATGTTCGCCGCGCTGGCCCGCGACAGCGGCGCGGTGGTCGACGACCCCGCCCTGGTCGACATCGCCGAGACGCTGTTCGCGGCGTTCGCCGAGGCGGGCGAGGAGTGGCTGACGCACGAGCAGATGCGCTTCGCCTGCCGGGCCTACCCCAGCGACCAGTTCGACAACCGGCTGCGGGTGCTCAAGGGGCTCGGCGCGATCCGCGAGGTGTTCCCCAAACCCAACCAGCTCCGCTACCGCGCCTCGTTCACCAGCGTCGTCGGCCTGATGTTCATCCGCCGCATGATGGACGACGGCGGCCAGTCCGAGATGCACCGCCTGCTCGCCCTGGAGGACCTCAACGTCGCCGACCCCCGCACCACCGGCGAGGAGGCCCGGCAGAGCGCGGTCAACCTGGCGCGCGCGTTCCGGCTCTGGGCCCTGGAGCTGATCACGCTGACCACGGGCACCATCGAGGAGCTGCGCGAGCAGGCCCCCAAGCTCTGGGGCACCGAGGAGATCGCCCGGCGCGCCCAGGGCCTGCACGGCACGATCCTGACCCGCTGGCCCGAGCTCGACCGGGTCTGCACCGACCTGCGCGCGTCCATCTACTCCTACAGCGACGCCTCGCGCCGCGCCGCCGGCCGCCTGGCCGACTCGGCGGGCACGACCCGCAACCTGACGCTGCTGCCCACCGAGACGTGGCGCACGTTCGCCCAGACCGCCTCCAAGGAGCGGCTGGCCTCGGTGCTCGACGGGTTCGTCTTCGACGCGCCCGCGCCGTGGCACGATCCGGCCGCCGTCGCGCGGGCGGTCGACGAGGCGCCGCGGCCGGCTCCCGTCCAGCCCACTCCCCCGCGTTCGGCGCTGCCCGACCCCGGGCCCGAGGGCTCGCTCGACTCCTCGCCGGGGGCCGCCGTCGAGCGGCTCACGCAGGTGGCCGAGTCGCTGCTCGGCGCCGCCTCCCGGGTCGCGCTGGCCGACGTGATCGGCTCCGACTGGCCCGCCGCCCGCCGCCTGCTCGCCGACCTGACCACCGCCGACCTGCGCCCCGAGCTCCCCTACCGGCTCACCTGGTCCGACGGCCTGACCGTCGACCCCGACGGCGAGCCCGCCTGGCTGTCCCACGGCTACCTGGAGCGCACCTCATGACGTCCACCGGTTCTCCGGCCTCCGAGCGCGGCCGGTCCGCCGGTCAGGCGCTCGCCCACGCGCGGGCGCGCTCCGGCGGGCCGCTGCGGCTGGGGGCGGGCGTGCCCGCGCCCGCCGGGATGACCCGTCTCACCCGGCCCGACTCCACCGGGCACGCGCTGCCGGTGTGGCCCGACGGGGTGACACCGTCGCTGCTGGAGGAGTACCAGATCGCCGCCGTCCCGGTGGAGCGGGCCGGCGAGACGCGGCGGGTGCTGGCGGCCACGCTCAAGTGCTGCTGGAACGATCTCTCCGTCGATCCGTGGCCCGGCGACCCGGCGCCCGTCGAGCTGGTGCTCGACACCTACCGGGCGCTGATCGGGCGTACCGACGACCTCATGCGCAACTGGGCGCGCGGCGCGCTGCGGCGGCTGCACGACTCGGCGTGGATCGTCCTCGACGACGGGGTGGTGACGCTCGGGCCGCGCTGCGCGCTGTGGCCGGCGGAGTCGCACGCCCAGTTGCAGGAGCTGGTCCGCCGCCTGCCCGAGCCCGAGCGGCCGGAGCTCACGGTGGTGGGCGACGCCGACATCGTGGCCGCGGCCGTCCTGCCGCTGCCCGGCGCGGGCGGGCGGGCCGAGCTCGGCGTGTCCGAGTTCGACGACCTGCTGGGCGCCTACGACGAGCGGCGGCGGGCCGAGCTGGTGGCCGCGTACATGGTGGTCGAGCACGCCGCCGAGCCGGTCGCCGAGGGCCGCTTCGCCGCGCTGCGCGACCCGGCGCTGCGCCACACGCTGGGCGAGATGCTGGCCCGCCGCGGCCGCGTCCTCATCCAGCTGCGCGAACGCTGGACCTCGGGCTACGACGACACCCACACGGCCGCCCTGGCCCAGCCCCCGTCCCCCGCCCCCGAGCCGGAGGCGGCCCTGGAGGCTGCGGGCGCGGCGGCGGATCGCCCGCCGGCGGGCGCGGCGGGCGCGGGGCTCGGCGTGAGCGAGCGGGCGGTGCTGACGCTGGTGCTGGTCCACTCTGTCGCGATCCCCCGGGCCGAGGGCCTGCTGCCGGAGGACTCCTGGCTGTCGCCGCACCCCACCCCGGTCGAGGAGCTGCGCCGCCACACCCAGGTCCCGATCGGCGAGCTGGAGTCGGCGCTGCGCACGCTGCGCCACGCCGGCCTGCTGGCCCAGGTGAAGGCCGGCGAGGAGGCAGGCGGCTACGTCCCCGGCCCGCAGTTCCACCGGCTCACGCCGGCGGCCCGGCGGCGGCTGCAGGAGGAGCTGATCCTCGCCGCCGGCCCGCACACGCCGCTCGCGGCGGCCGTACGCGCCCGCAGGTCGGCGCAGTGAACGTCATGACAGATGGAAGGGTTACGGGGGTTCGGGTGTCGCAGATGGAGAACGTCGTCGGAGACCGGGTGCTGATCGCCGTGCAGGCGGTCAACATCTCACGGCTCTCGACCCATCCGGTGCCCACGGTCCCCGGCACGCTCATCGTCGTCGCGGGCGCGGGCCCCAAAGACTCCAACGGCGCGGGCAAGTCGTCGTTCATCGCCTCGATCACGGCGCTGCTCGGCGACGAGCAGTGGCGCTTCGCCTCGGGCGCCAAGGCGGTCTCCGAGCTGCTCTTCAACGCCGAGCTGGCCAGCGGCGCGGGCGCCCGCCAGTGGGCGAGCGCCGACCACGGCTACATCGTGGGCGTCTTCGGCCCGCCCGGCATGGACTCCTTCGCCCCGCCGCCGGCCCCGCCCGAGCCGGTCGCCGCGCCCGACCTCACCCTGACCGAGGCGGGCGAGGAGGGCGAGCAGGACAGCGGGGAGCTGTTCGAGGTGCCCGACACCTCGGGCGGCGCGATCACCGTGTGGCTCAAGGTCAACCAGGAGGCTCCGCACCTGGAGATCCGCTGGCGGGAGGGCGTCCATCTGGCCGCCTCGCCGTCCGAGGCCGAGCGGGTGGCGCGGGCCGACGAGATCTGGGCGTCGCTGCCGAGGTCGGCGGGCAAGCGCGACGTCGTGGCCCGCGACCTGACCAAGGTGCTCTACGGCGACCGGGTCAGGTGCGTGTCGTTCCTGTCCACGTCCGTGCGCAGCAAGGTCGCCACCAACCTGCTCTCCCAGCCGCTCAACGAGATCTCCCCCGAGCGCGTCTTCGAGGCCATCGCGGCGCTCACCGGCCTCGACGCCGAGCTGGAGCAGGAGCGCGAGGCCCGGCGCGACGAGCACGCCAAGCGGGTTCGGGCGGCGCAGGCGGCCGACCGGCTGGCCGAGTTCGAGGTGGAGTCCAAGGCGCTGCTCGGCACGTTCGACCGCCGCGACCAGGCCCGGGTGCGCCTGGCCGAGGCGTTGCGCTGCTGGCGCGGCAGGCAGGCGCGCAAGCTCGCCGACGCCGCCGCCAAGGACGAGCTGCTGGCCGCCGACCTCGGCCGCCACCGCGCCGCGGGCGAGTCGGCGGCCGAGGAGATCGCGCTGGTCAAGGCCGAGATCGCCACGCTGCGCGAGGACACGCTCGACCGCCAGGTGTCCCAGGCCCGCAAGGAGCTGGCCGCCCTGCAGGCCCGTACCACCAAGCTCGACGCCGACCGCGCGGTGGCCGAGAACTCCGCCGACGAGCTGCGCGCCGCGATCCCGGCGCTGGAGGAGACCCGCAGGTTCGCCGACGGGCGTGACGTGCCCGCCGCCGAGGCCGAGCTGCGGCAGGCCGGGCTCCGGCTCAACGAGGCGCTCAAGGCGCTCGGCGTCGCCGACCAGGAGGTGTCCTCGGCGCGGGCGGCGCTCGACGACGCCGAGGGCGGCCCGGCCGCGGCCCAGCTCGACGCGCTGTCGGCGGCGGGTGTCGGGGCGACCGGCCTGCTCGACGCCCTTGACGTGGCCGAGCAGGCCCGCGACGCCGCCCTTCCCGGCGCCCGCCTGCGCGGCTGGCCGCACGAGCACGCCGTCATCGTCGACGCCGCGCGGCTCGGCGAGGCGGCGCAGGCCCTGGCCGGGCTGCCCGGGTCCGTGCTGGTCAGCGCGGCCGGGGTGAGCGTGGTGGGGGCGTTCGACGGGGTGGCGACCGGGCGGGAGGCCCGCATCAAGGCCGCCGGCCAGCGGCTCAACCGCGCCGAAGACGCCCAGGAGAGCGCCGCGGAGGTGGTGCGCGAGGCCGAGGAGGCCGTCGCCGAGGCGCAGCGCCGGCTGGAGGGCGCGCGGGCCGGGGTGCGGCTGGCGGAGCTGGAGGCCAGGCTGGCCGAGCGGCGCGACCGGCTCGTCGGGCTCAACGCGGCGATCGAGGAGCTGGCGCCGAAGGTCGCCGAGGCCGAGCGGCAGGCGGGCGCGCTCGACTTCCGGGCCCGTACCCGCGACATGGAGATCGAACGGCTCGACGGGCGGCGGCAGCGGCACGAGAGCGAGCGGGCGCAGGCCCGCGAGCAGGAGGCCAAGGTCACCGCCGAACGCGAGGCGCTGCGGCTCGACGCGCTGGCCGCCGACTGGGGCGGCACGGTGGAGACCGCCCGCGAGTGGATCGCGGCGCTGCCGGAGGAGGAGCGTCCGCGCGCGGCCGAGGAGTGGTGGCGCGTCGCCGAACGCCACTTCGACCAGGCGCTGCGCGACACCTTCCCCGAGGAGGACGCCGAGATCCCGGAGGAGCTGGCGTTCCTGCTGTCGGAGCGGGGCGGCAGCACGGCGCGCGAGCAGGCGACGTTCGCGGCGGTGTGCGGATCGCTGGCCTCCTACCTGCGCGGCCAGGAGGAGTACGAGAAGCACCAGCGGCGGCAGATCGAGGCGCAGGTCGTCACCCGGCAGCGCGACCTGGCGGCGGCGGCCCGGGGCGCGGAGGAGGCGGCGCAGTCCACGGCCGTCCACCGGGCGGCGCTGACGGCGGCGATCAAGGCGAGGCTGACGCGGGTGGCCGAGGAGTTCGAGAAGCTCGACACCTCCTACGGCGGCTACGGCGCGACGCTGGAGTTCCCGGTGCCGCCCGCGCCCGCCGACCCCGAGCAGCGCTGGCAGTGGCGGGTGACGCCGAAGTGGCGGCGGGGCGAGGGGCAGGGGTTCGTGCCGTACAACCGGCGGGCCAACACCGCGCTCATGGACGAGAAGGCCGTCAAGCTGGTGTGCGCGGCGGCCATCGCGTCCTCCGGCGGCGGCCATCTGTGCCTGGTGCTCGACGAGCTCGGCCGCAACCTGGGCAAGGAGCACCGCAGGGAGGCGGTCGCGCTGTTCCGGCGGATCGGCGAGACGTACGGCATCACGGTGATCGGCGCGCTCCAGGACGACATGGAGCCGTACGCGATCGACGCCTGCGGCCAGTACGTCAAGCTGCGGCGGTCGTCGGACGCGATGCCGTACAACGAGCCGCCGGTGATCGTCGGCCACGACCAGCACGCCGAGCGGGTGCGCGCGCTGGCCGCGTACGTCGACCGGGGCCAGCCGGTCAGCCAGCCGGTCGAGCAGCCGGTGTAGCGGGCGCGGGGAGGGCGGGTCAGGCGGCGCGGCCGAGGTCGTCGGCCGCCAGCGCCCGGCGGAAGTCCTCCCCCGCGTGCTCGACGGCCGTGAGCTGCACCGCTTCCCGCCGGAACACCATCGACAGCCCCCAGTCCGCCAGCACCCGCGCCTTGTGGTTGAAGGTCGGCACCCAAGCCAGGTGGTACGCCCGGTGCGCCAGCCACCCCAGGAACCCGGTCAGCCGGATCGCGTGCACCTGGGCCACGCCCTGGTGGTGGCCGAGCCCGGCCACCGACCCCAGGTACGCGTGCCGGTACGCCTTCAGCCGTCCACCCCTGACGTGGGCCGCCAGGTTGCGGGCGAGCAGCTTGGCCTGGCGCACCGCGTGCTGGGCGTTGGGCGCGGTGAACCGGCCCGGACGGGTCAGGTCGGGCACCGCCGCGCCGTCGCCGGCCGTGAACGCGTCCGCCAGCCCGGCCACCGTCAGGTATTCGGTGGCCCGCAGCCGTCCGGCCTCGTCCACGGGCAGCCCGCTGTCGGCGGCGAGCGGGCTGGGCCGGCCGCCGGCCGCCCACACCAGCGTCCCTGCCTCCAGCGACGTGCCGTACGACAGCCGGGCCACGCCGCCCTCGGCCGAGTTCAGCCGGGTCTCCAGCCGCACGTCCACGCCGCGGGCGCGCAGCGCGTCCACGGTCCAGCGGCCGAGGCCGGGATGGAGTTCGGGCAGGATGCCGCCGGTCGCCTCGACCAGGGTCCAGCTCAGGTCGGCGGGCTGGATCCCGTCGTGGTAGCGCAGGGCCTCGTCGGCCAGCCCCTGCATCTCGGCCAGCGCCTCGACGCCCGAGAACCCGCCGCCGACCACCACGAACGTCAGCGCCCTGCGCCGTACCAGCGGGTCGTCGGTCGAGGCGGCCGCGGCGAGCTGGGCCAGGACGTGGTTGCGCAGGTGCACGGCCTCGCCGAGGCTCTTGAACCCGACCGCGTGCTCGGCCAGCCCCGGGATGGGCAGCGCGCGGGTGATCGACCCGGCCGCCATCACGAGGATGTCGTACGTGAGCGTCCTGGCCGGCCCCTGGACCGGCTGGAACCGCGCGGTGCGGGCCTCGTGGTCGACCCGGGTGACGTGGCCGGTGAGCACGCGCGCGCCCTTGAGCACCCGGTTGAGCGGGGCGACGACGTGGCGGGGCTCGATCGTCCCGCCGACCGCTTCGGCCAGGAACGGCTGGTACGTCATGTACCCCCGCGGGTCGACCACGGTGACCGTCACCTCGCCCGACCGGATCAGCCGCCGCAGCCCGCGGGCCGCGTACATCCCGACATATCCACCGCCGACGATCAGAATGTGCTTGCTCATCGTCCGCTCCTCCTCATCAGGTTCTTCACCAGGAGGACGGGACAGCCCCGGCGGATGTGACAGGAGAAGCCGGTTCATCGCAGGGAGATGTCGCCGGTCTCCGGCAGGGCGAGCAGGCAGAGCAGGCTGAGCAGGGCCATCGCCGAGACGTAGAGGCCGACGCCCATGACGCCGATGCCGCTGGTCTGCAGGCTGGTGGCGACCAGCGGCGGCACCGCCCCGCCCAGCACGCCGCCGAGGCTGTAGGCGACCGAGGCGCCGCTGTAGCGGAACTCCGTCCTGAACAACTCGGGCAGGTACGCCCCCATCGGCCCGAAGATCAGCCCCATCAGCCCGAGCGCGCCGGCCAGCGCCACCCCGGCCAGGACGACCGACCCGGTCTCCATCAGCGGGAACATCACCAGCCCCCACGCGACGGCGACGGCCGTGCCGGTGAGCAGGGTGCGGCGGCGGCCCAGCCGGTCGCTGACCACCGCCGAGACGACCGTGCCCGCCGCCATGAACAGCACGCCGACCATGGTCAGGGTCAGCATGGTGGTCTTCGGGATGCCGAGGGTGGCGGTGCCGTAGGACAGGCAGTAGGTGGTGGCGGTGTAGAAGAGCGTGTAGGCGACGGTCATCGCCCCGGCGGCGAGCAGCACCCGCCGCCACTGGTGGCGCATCAGCCCGGCGAACGGCACCTTGGCGATGCGGCGCTGGTCGAGGGCGGCCCGGAAGACCGGCGTCTCGGAGATCCGCAGCCGCACGTACAGGCCGACGACCACGAGGAGCAGGCTGGCCACGAACGGCAGCCGCCAGCCCCAGCCGCCGAACTGCTCGTCGGTCAGCGTCTCGCCGAGGATCAGGAACAGCCCGTTGGCCACGATGAACCCGGCCGCGGGGCCGAGCTGGGGGAACATCGCGTACAGGCCGCGCCTGCCGGGCGGGGCGTGCTCGGTGGCCAGCAGCGCCGCGCCGCCCCACTCGCCGCCGAGGCCGATGCCCTGGGTGAAGCGCAGCAGCACCAGCAGCACGGGCGCGGCCACGCCGATGGCCGCGTACCCCGGCAGCAGCCCGATCGCCACCGTGGACAGGCCCATCACCAGCAGCGAGACGACCAGCATCGACTTGCGCCCGACGCGGTCGCCCCAGTGACCGAACACCGCCGACCCGAGCGGACGCGAGACGAACGCCACCGCGAACGTCGAGAACGCGGCCAGCCGGCCGGCCACGGGGTCCATGCCGGGGAAGAACGCGGTGTTGAGCACCAGCGCGGCGGCGGTCCCGTAGATGTAGAAGTCGTAGAACTCGATCGCGGTGCCGATGAGGCTGGCCATGGCGATCCTGGTCGTGCTGGGCGCCGAGACCCGGGGGGAAGTCTTCACTTCATGTCTCACTATCCGGACTGACATCTTGTCAAGCGGTACAACGACGCTACCACCTGCGCAATGTCACACAGCCGCCCGATAGATTCGTCGGCAAACGTCGCCTTTTGAGAGGACCGCACCTTGGCCGTGGAACTGGTCATCTTCGACTGTGACGGGGTACTCGTCGACAGCGAGCGCATCTCGGTGCGCGTGGGCACCGCCGCCCTGCGCCGCCTGGGCTGGACGATCGACGAGAGCGAGTACGCCGAGCGCTTCGTCGGCTGCAGCAACGAGTACTGGGACGAGCAGGTCGGCGAGACGCCCCCGGGCTGGCACGACCAGATCACCCAGGAGTACCTGGCCGCGATGGAGGCCGAGCTGCGCGCCATCGAGGGCATCGAGTCCGCCCTCGACCGCCTGGACATCCCCTACTGCGTGGCCTCCAACGGCCGGCACGCCAACGTCCGTAACAGCCTGGAGCTCACCGGTCTGGCTCGGCGTTTCGACGGCCGCGTCTTCAGCGCCGAGGACGTCGCCCGCGGCAAGCCCGCCCCCGACCTGTTCCTGCACGCCGCGGCGACGATGGGGGCCGCGCCGGAGGAGTGCGTGGTGATCGAGGACAGCCCGTTCGGGGTGCGGGCGGCGATGAGCGCGGGGATGCGCTGCCTGGCGTTCGCGGGCGGCCTGACGCCCCCCTCGCGACTGTCCGGCCTCGGCGCCACCCTCTTCCACGACCCCACCACAATCCCCGACCTGATAGCCACCCTCCCCTGACCCCGACACCCGCCCCTCAACCTGCCACCCGGCCCTGCCCATGCCCCCCGGACCAGTCCCGCCCCTTACGCCGCCCTGACCGACTGCTCCCCTCCCGCCGGCCCAGAGGGACGCACCCCCTCCTAAACCCGGAGGAATGCACCGCCCCTCCTGACGCGCCCACCCGACCCTCTGCCTCGTTACGCCCCCACCCATCCCCCCTCAACGCCCCCACCGGACTCCCCCAACCTGATGCCCCACCTCCCCGTCGGAGGCAGGGGGCGGGCAGCCGGGTCCAGGCAATGGAGGCGGGCGAGGAAACAGGGGCTGCCGGGTCTCACGAGGACCGGTCACACCTCGCCGCACCGGCCGAACGGTCCAGCCCGAACGGCCGGGGCGCGTCCAATCTGGGCGACCGGCAGGGGGACGTCGGGGCACGCGAGAAGGGGACCGGTCACAGCTCGCCGTAGCGGGTGGGTGGGCAGGTGGGGTCGAGGCGGTCGGCGGTGCGGCGTAGGGAGTGTGCGAGCCGCGCCCGTACGGCGACCCGCTCCGGATCCCGCCTGCGCGGCGCCCCCGGCAGGGCCGCGTCGAGCGAGTCGCGGAACCCCATCGCCGTCCGGTGCGCGAGAACCTGCATGGCATCCATGTCTCTCCTCCTTAATCAATTAAGACCTTAATCAATTAAGAACGCACCGGCAAGGCCGTTCGATACGGTTGGACGATGGCAAGGGTCACCCTGCAGACGATCGCCGACAGGCTCGGCGTGTCCCGCGCCACCGTGTCGTACGCCTTCTCCCGGCCCGACCAGCTCAGCGACGGGCTGCGGCGGCGCATCCTGGAGGTGGCCGACGAGCTCGGCTACGCGGGCCCCAACCCGACGGCGCGCTCGCTCCGGCTCGGCCGCGCCGGCGCGCTCGGCCTGCTGTTCAGCGAGACGCTGGCCTACGCCTTCGCCGACCCGTACGCGCTCGGGTTCTTCCAGGGCCTCGCCACGGCGGCCGAGGAGGCGGGCGTGGGCCTGCTCATCCTGCCGCTGCCGCACGGCGACCGGCGCAGCGACACCGTGCGCGACGCGGTGGTCGATGCGTTCTGCGTGGTCTCGCTGCCCGACGGCCATCCGGCGCTGGCCGAGGTGCTGGCCAGGAAGCTGCCCGTCGTGGTGGTGGACGAGCCGTACGTGCCCGGCCACCCCTTCGTCGGCATCGACGAGCCCGCCGCCGGAGCCGCCGCCGCCGCGCACGTGCTCGGCCTCGGGCACCGGCGGGTCGCGGTGGCGATGGTCGGCCTGCACGACGACGGCCACACCGGCTGGGCCGACCGCGCCCGCCAGGAGGGCGCGGTGTTCGCGGCGATGCGCGCCCGGCGCGGCGGTTACCAGACGGCTTGCGAGCAGGCCGGCCTCGACTGGGACGACGTGCCGTTCTACGAGGTCGCCAGGAACTCGCGGGAGGCGGGCAGGAAGGCCGGCCACGCGCTGCTGCGGCTGGACCCCCGGCCCACGGCGATCCTGACCAACACCGACGTGCTCGCCCTCGGCGTCCTCGACGCCGCCGCCGACCTGGGCCTCGACGTGCCGGGCGAGCTGTCGGTCGTCGGGTTCTCCGACAGCGCGGCGCAGGAGGCGGGGCTCACCACGATCCGGCAGGCCAAGCAGGAGATCGGGGAGGCGGCCGGGCGGCTGCTGCTGTCGGGGGCCGCGGCCCGGCCGGAGCGGCGGCTGTTCCCGTACGAGCTGATCGTGCGGGCCTCGACCGCGCCGCCGCCCAGCTGACCGCCCAGCTGACCGCCGGGCTGACCGCTTAGCTGACCAGGGTCGACCCCCTGCGGGTCTTGCCCACCTTGAGCTGCACGGGGATCCGGGTGCGCAACTCGCCGACATGGCTGACGATGCCGACCGCGCGTCCGCCGTCGCGCAGCCCGTCGAGGATGTCGAGCACGTCGTCGAGGGTGTCCTCGTCGAGGGTGCCGAAGCCCTCGTCCACGAACAGCGTGCCGACCTCCGCGCCGCCCGCCTCCGCCGTGACCACGTCGGCCAGGCCGAGCGCGAGCGCGAGCGAGGTGATGAAGCTCTCGCCGCCCGACAGGGTCGCCGGGTCGCGGTCGACCCCGGTCCAGGCGTCGGCCACCTTCAGGCCCAGGCCGCCGCCGGACCGCGCCCGGGATCCGGCGGTCTTGCGCAGGTCGTGCCGGAGCAGGTAGCGGCCGGACGACATGTGGTCGAGGCGCTCGTTGGCGGCGTCGACCACCTGCCTGAGCCGCTCCCCCAGCACGAACGACGTCAGGCTCATGTTCCACTGGTTGTCGCCGGACGTGCCCGAGGCCAGCGCCGCCATGCGTTCGGCCAGCCGGTGCCGCTCGGCCGCGGGACGCCACCGCTCGATGCGCGCGGCCAGCTCCTCGCGCAGTTCGGCGAGGCGGGCGGCTCTGGCCGCCGCGCGGTCGCGCTCGCTCGCCAGCCGGGTGTGCGCCTCCTCCGCCGCGTCTCTGCCGGCCTCGGCGGCCGCCAGATCGGGCGCGGGCTCGGCGGCCGCGGCGATCAGCTCGGGGTCGGCGAGCAGGGCGGTGACGGCGGCGTGCTGGTCGTCGAGCCGCCGTAGCAGCTCCGCCTTGCCCTCCCGCTCGGCCGGGCTCCGGTACGCCTCCTCGGCCTCCCGCACGTCGGCGAACCCCGCCTCGGCCGCCGCCCGCCCGGCCGCCTCGGCCGCGGCGTCGAGCTCGGCGGCCGCCGCGACCGCCGCCCTGGTGGCCTCCAGCGCCTCGCGCAGCAGCTCGGCCTCGTCGTGGAGCCTGGACAGGCGGGCCGTCAGGGTCGGGTCGCCGCCCCGGGCCGCGTCGAGCCGCGCCCCCAGCCGCCCGGCGTCCGCGCTCAGCTCCTCATGTCTGGTACGGCCGGCCGCCACCCGCGCCGCGATGCGGCGTCCGCGCTCCTCCAGCTCGGCACGTTCGCGGCCGAGCGCGGCCACCTCGGCCGCCAGCCCCGCCTCCTTGGCCGCCACCGCGGCCAGCCGCCGCAACTCCTCCTCGGCCGCGGCCAGCACCCGCCTCCCGTCGACCTCGCCCGGGGTCTCAGGAAGGGCGTCTGCCGTGAGCGGACGCTCGGAGAGAAGGGTCTCGGGGTGCAGGGTCTGGGCGAGACGGGTGTGCAGACGGGTGCGTTCGGCGGTGAGCCGGGTGCGGTGGGCGTGGTGGGCGGCGAGCGCCTCGGCGATCTCCCTGGCCCGGTCGCGGACGTGGTCGCGGTCGCCTTCGAGGCGGTCGAGCGCGTCGGCGAGGGCGGGCTCCCGGTCGGCGACCGACCGCAGCCGGGCCAGCTCCTCCTCGGCCGCGAGCACGTGCCCGGCCGCGGTGTCGGCGGACAGCCCCTCGGTGGCCTCCGAGGCGTCGGCGAGCCGGGACTCGATGGAGGCCAGAGCGCGTTCGGCGGCCTCCCGGTCGGCGGCGGCCGCCTCGTGGGCGGTCTCGGCGGCGTGCTCGTCGTCGGGCGAGGGCGCGCTGGGGGCCGCGGCGGCGGGCACGGGGTGGTGCTCGGAGCCGCAGACCGCGCACGGACGCCCGTCGGTCAGGTCGCGGGCCAGCTCGGCCGCCATGCCGTCGATCCTGGCCTGACGCAGGTCGAGCCAGCGTTCGCGGGTCTCCTGGGCGCGGTCCACCAGCACCTGGTGGGCGGCGGCGGCCGACTCCAGCTCGGCGGCCAGGGCGTCGCGGCGGTGGGCGGCCTCCAGGACGGCACGGGCGGCGTCGAGACGGGCGGCGGCGGCCGGCACGGCCGCCGCCTCGGCGCGCACCTCGGCCAGGGCGGCGCCCGCCGCGGCCAGCCGGGCGGGCAGCTCGGCCTCGGCCGCCGCCACCTCGGCCTCGCGCTGGGCCAGCGCCTCCAGCTCACCGGCCAGTGCGGCGAGCTCCCGGTCGACGTCGATCAGGTCGGCGGCGGCGTCGCGTACGGCCTGGGCCGCCGGGATGCGCGCCGCGGCCACTCGCGCGCCGGCCAGCCTGTTCTCGGCGTCGGCGACCAGGCCGGGCAGGACGGCGAGCCGCGCGGCGGCGGTCTCGTCGGCGCTGACCAGCTCGGCCAGCTCCTGCGCCACCCGCGACAGGTCGCGCCGGACGACCGACAGCCGGGCCTCCTCGGTGAGCAGCTCGGACAGCCGGGCCAGCTCGGCGCGGCGCTCCCGCTCCAGGCCCTCCAGCTCCTCCACCGACGGCTCCGCGGCACTCGCGGGCCCCTCGACGCCTGGCGTGGATCGGCGGGTGAGGAGGGGACGGGCGCGGGCCAGGGCGTCGGCGACCATGGCGCGGGCCTTGGCGGCGGCCTCGGCGCGCTGCCCGGCGGCCGTGATGAGCGGGAGCACGCGGTCGGCGCGGGCGGCGTCGTCGATGACGGCCTGGAGGTCGGCGCGTTCGTCGGCGCGCTCGTCGAGGGTGCGGCGCAGGGTCAGGGCCTCGGCGTGGCGGCGGCGGCGGTCGGCGAGGGCGGCGGCCTGCTCGAAGCGCGACCGCGCCGCGCGTACGGCGTCGCCCGCGGCGGCGTGCCGCTCCTCGCACCGGTGGACGACGGCCCGCGCCGCGTCCAGCAACGCGCCGGCCCATCCGAGCGGATCGTCCGCCGCCGACGGCAACCCCCCGTCGCCGGCACCGCCGTCCGGCGCGGAGGCGAGGACGGGCCCGGCGCCCGCACCGCCGTCCGGCGCGGAGGCGAGGAGGGGCCCGGCGGCCTCCTCCAGGCGTTCGACGGCGAAGGCGACCTCGCGCCCCAGCTCCTGCTCCTCCCGCCCCGTGGCCCGCCGCCGCTCGGCCAGCCACGCCTCGGCCTGGGTGAACACCTTGACGGTGAACAGCCGCTCCAGCAGCCGGGCGCGGTCGTCGCCGTCGGCGCGCAGGAACTTGGCGAAGTCGCCCTGCGGCAACATCACCACCTGGCAGAACTGCTCGGCGTTCATCCCGAGCAGCCCGCCCACCAGGTCGCCCGCCTCGTCGAGCCGGGTCGTGAGCCCCTGCCAGGCGGCCCCGCGGCGCTCCTCGACGACGACCTTGGCCTTCTCCTCGGTGAACCCGGCGCCGCGCAACTTGGGACGCTGCCACGACGGCGACCGCCGGATGCGCAGCGAACGGCCCCGGATCGTGACCTCCAGCGTCACCGAAGGGCCGGCGCCGGCGGGCGCGTGGTCGCAGCGCAGGCTGCGGGCGCTGTTGCGCTGGCCGGGCACGACGCCGTAGAGGGCGAAGCAGAGCGCGTCGAGGATCGTGGTCTTGCCCGCCCCGGTGGGCCCGTGGATGAGGAACAGGCCCGCCTCGGTGAGGGTGTCGAAGTCGACCGTCTCGGTGCCGGGGAAGGACCCGAAGGCCGTGAGGGAGAGCAGGTGCGGCCGCATCTACGCCATCGTCTCCTTCATCCGCGACGCCTCGACCGCCTGTCTCAGCAGCTCTTCCTCCTCGGGCGCGGCGGGCTCGCCGCGCACCTCGCGGACGAAGTCGAGGGCGACCTCGGCCTCGGGCCGCCCGCTGACCCGCACCGGCCCGGCGGCGGGCGCCGCGCCCACCGGGTCGAAGGACAGGGCGAGGGCGTGCGGGAACCGGGCCCGCAGCCGGTCCATGGCCTGCTTGGGCCGGACGGCGTCGGTCAGGGTGATCTGCAGCCAGTGGTCTTCGTAGGCGGCGAAGGCGGGCAGGGTCAGCAGGTCGTCGAGGTCGCCGCGGAGCCGCCCGACCGGCCGGGGCACGGGCGCGGGCACGAACTCCGCGCCCGAGCCGAGCGTGACCAGCCAGCAGCCCTTGACGTGGCCGGTCTCGGAGAAGGAGTAGGCCAGCGGGGAGCCGGAGTAGCGCACGGTCTCGGACATGCGCTGCCGCCCGTGCAGGTGACCGAGCGCGACGTAGTCGACGCCGTCGAAGGCCGACAGGGGAACGTGGGACACGCCGCCCACGCTGATGTCACGCTCGCTGTCGCTGGCCTGGCCACCGGTCACGAAGCAGTGGGCCAGCACGACGGCGGCCCGACGGCGGACGGCGTCGGCCCGGACGCGGCTCATCGCGTGGGAGATCGCGGCGGTGTGGCCGCGGTCGGGCAGCTGCCAGGGGGTGCGCACCAGCTCGGGCTCCAGGTAGGGGATGCCGTAGAAGGCGACGTCGCCGACCAGCACCGGCTCCCACGACTGCGCGGGCTCGGTGCGGACGTGCACCCCCGAGGACTCGAACAGCGCCGACCCGAACCCGAGCCGCAGCGCCGAGTCGTGGTTGCCGCTGATCAGCACCACCCGCGCCCCGGCGGCGCGCAGGCGGGCCAGCGCGTCGGAGAGCAGGGCCACCGCGTCGACCGGCGGCAGGGCGCGGTCGTAGACGTCGCCGGAGACGGCCACGACGTCGACCCGCTCGGCGCGCACCGTCTCGACCAGGTGGTCGACGAACGCGGCCTGCGCCCCGAGCAGGCTCTCCCGATGGAAGGAGCGCCCGAGGTGCCAGTCGGAGGTGTGCAGGATCCGCATGTCGCAGGAAGCTAACATCTCTCACCGACAAATGCGGCCCCTCCCGTCACAGAAGCCGGGAGTAGGCTGGATGATCAGCGGGCAAACCAACGCACATGGGGAGGCCGATGCGCACTGGCCGTGGCACCTTGAGCGTCGCCGCCGGCCTGGTGCTGGTGGCTCTCGCGTCGGTCGGCTACGTGTTGCCGCCCGCGTTCGACCCGCCGCCGCTGAAGGCGGATCCGGCGTTCGCCGCGATTCCCCCGCAACCGGCCGACGAGCTGCGCCCGGTGGTCGCGGCAGCCCCCGTGCGGCGGGAGGAGATCTCGCTGCCGGCCGAAGGCCAGCGCCTGGAGGGCACCTTACGCGTGCCGCTCTCGCCCGGCCCGCACCCGGCGATGGTGTTCGTGTCGGGGTCGGGCAACGGGTCGCGGACGGAGTTCACGCCGCAGGCGGAGTTCCTGGCCAGGGCGGGCGTGGCGACGATCGCGTTCGACAAGCGCACGGTCGGCTACGACTTCCGCGACCGCGACTTCGGGCTGCTGGCCGACGACGCGCTGCGCATGGTGGAGTACCTGCGCACCCGGCCGGAGGTGGACGCCTCGCGCGTCGGGCTGTGGGGGGTCAGCGAGGGCGGCTGGGTCGTCCCGATCGCGGCGGCGAAGAGCGCGGCGGTCGGCTTCGCGGTGCTGGTCTCCTCGCCGAACGTCTCGCCGCTGCGGCAGGTCGCCTGGGCCCTGAACGAGCAGCTGCTGCGGCTGCACGCCCCCATCGGCGCCCGCGACCTGCTGACCAGGGCGATGGGCGGCGTGGGCTTCACCTTCCTGCGTTACGACGCGATGCCGGCCTTACGTCAGGTCAAGCAGCCGGTCCTGGCGTTCTACGGCACGACCGACCCCTCGATCCCCTTCGTGGAGTCCACCAAGGCGCTGGTCACGGCGCTCACCGAGGCGGGCAACGACCGGTACACGATCCGTTTCATGGACAAGGGCGACCACGCGATGCGGGTCAACGGCGGCCCGTTCACCAAGGGCTACCTGGAGACGCTGGCCAACTGGATCACCGGCCTGCCGGGCACCGCCAGGCCGTCGGCGCACATGGCGGGCAGCACGCCGGTCCAGCGGTTCGAGGCCAGCGACGTGCCCGCGGCCCCCTGGTACGCGGGCGGCACGATGCTCGGGCTGACCATCTGCCTGGCCGCCGTCGGGTACGTGGCCGGCCCGGTGGCGGCGATGGTCGTCCGGCTGCGCGGCCACGGCAGGGAGCCGGTCGAGACCAACGCCCGGCTGTGGCCGCCGATCAGGCGCAGGCTGCGCAGGATGGCGTGGACGGGCCTCGGCCTGCTGGCCTCGGTCGTGGCGTTCATCATGCTGCTGGTGCTGTTCTCGGTGAACCAGGCGGGCGCCTGGCCGGCCGTGCTGGCGGGCTGGCTGGTGGTCCGCGTGCTGGCCGCGCTCATGCTGGTCCAGGAGGTCACGGCGGTGGCCGCGTACGTGTCGGCGCTGCGCGAGGGCATGCAGCCCACGCGGTGGCAGTACGTGGCGATCGGCGGCGTGCTCGGCGGCACCGGGCTGCTCCTGGTGGCGGCGGCCTACTACGGCCTGTTCTCGTTCCCCTGGTAGGAAGTGCCCGAGGTGGAGGTGCCCTGGGTGGAGGTGCCCTGGTAGGCGTTCATCCAGCGGTCGAGCTCGGCGAAGACCTGCTTGCGCGCGGGCTCGGCCGACAGCACCAGGTCGTGCACGCCGTCCTGGATGCGCACGCAGGTGACGTGGGGGCCGATCGAGGTGGCCCAGCGGGCCATGTGCTCCGGGTCGAGCACGATGTCGGCCGAGCGCGCCTCGGGCACGAAGTCGCGTACCCGCAGGCCCGTGGAGGAGGCCAGGACGAGCACCGGCACGTCCACCGCCAGCCCGCGGTGCAGCCGCCGCTGGGCCCGCCGGATGGCGGCCAGCCACATGGCGTGCACGGAGAACCCGACCAGCGGCTTGAGGTCCAGGTCGTAGTCCCATTCGCCCTGTTCGGTGCGGTGCAGGCTCTGGCCGTAGGCGGTGCTGATGCCGAGGGGCAGCGGCCGCCGGACGTAGGACATCGGGGTCTTGAGCAGGTCGGCGGCCAGCCGGAGCGGGGCCGGCACGTTGAGGTCGAGGAACGGGCTGTTGAGCACGAGCCCCTGCACCAGGCCCCGGCCGCGGACCCGGTCCGCCCACAGCGCGGCGATCAGGCCGCCCGTGGAGTGGGCGTTGACGGTCAGCTCGTCGTGGTCGCGGCGGATGAGCCGGACTGCCTCGTCGATCTCGGGGAAGTAGTCGGTGACGCTCCTGATCAGCCCCCTGGTCTGGTGCGGGAGCAGTGAGCGGCCGTACTTGCGCAGGTCGAGGGCGTAGAAGTCGATGCCGCGCTGGACGTAGTGGTCGGCCAGATGGTCCTGGAAGAAGTAGTCGGTGAACCCGTGGACGTAGAGCACCGCCCTGCGCGAACCGGTCTTCCTGGAGATCAGGGTCGCGACGACCTCGCCCTCGAAGTCGGGCTGCATGGGGAGAACGGTGATCTCGTACATATCAGACAGAATATGGATTGTCCGGCCATGTGGGGACGCCGGGCGGAAGGTCGGTGCTCACCTTCATCGGGAAGTCGGCCGGACGCTTCTCCAGGAACGCCGTCACCCCCTCCACCGTGTCGGCCGCGCCCCCGAGTTCGGCCATGAGCCTGGAGTCGGCGGCGTGCGCCTCCCACGGCGAGGCGGCCGACAGGCCCGACCACATCAGCCTGCGCACGGCGGCGACGGAGACGGCCGAGGTGTTGTCGGCGATCTCGCGGCCCAGCGCGTACGCGGCGGGCAGCAGCTCCTCGTCCGGCAGCACCCGCGAGACCAGGCGGCCCTCCAGCGCCTCGGCGGCGGGGAAGACCCGGCCGGTCACCGCCCACTCCATGGCCCGGGAGATGCCGACCACCCGGGGCAGGAACCAGCTCGACGCCGCTTCCGTGACGATGCCGCGCCGGGCGAACACGAACCCGAACCTGGCGCTCTCGGCGGCCAGCCGGACGTCCATGGGCAGCGTCATCGTGACGCCCACGCCCACCGCCGGGCCGTTGATCGCGGCGATGACGGGCTTGAGCGAGGCGGCGATCCGCAGCGCGACCGTGCCGCCGCCGTCGCGCGGCGCGCCCTCGATCAGCTCGGCCGGCTCGGCCTCCGCCCGGTGGCCGAACGTGCCCCCGCCGCCGCCCAGGTCGGCCCCAGCGCAGAAGGCCCGCCCGGCTCCCGTGACGACCACCGCGCGCACGTCGTCGTCGGCGTCGGCGAGGTCGAACGCGCTGATCAGCTCGGCGCGCATGGTCAAGGTGAAGGCGTTGAGCCGCTCGGGGCGAGACAGTGTGATGGTGGCGACGCGATCGGCCACGTGGTACGCGATCTCGGAGAAGGCCATGACCCGAATCTTATTCGGTTACCGATGTTCACCCTCCGATAAAGACATATTTCGCATCCAATGCGTAGGCTGCCCGCGCTGTCCGTGCCTGCGGGTTACGGTGGAGTTCGGGGAACGGGGATGCCGTGCAGGGTAAGGAACCGGTGAGCGCGGGAGCGGTCCTCGGCTGGCTGGCGCTCTCGGCGCTGGCGCCCGGGGCCGCCCATCTGCGTGCCGGCCGGCGCACGGCCGGCCTGATCCTGCTGTCGTGCTACTTCGCCGGCCTGCTGGCGCTGCTGGCACTCGCGCTGACGACCGACAACCTGCTGGGCTCGCTGACCCAGGACTCGTGGCTGACCGCGATCGTCGTCGGAGCCGCGGCGCTGGGCGTCGCCTGGTTCGCGGTGATCGTGCACTCCTTCGTGGTGCTGCGTCCCGGGCGGCTGCCGCAGAACGGCCAGATCCTGGCCGGCACCCTCGCGGGGCTGCTCGCCGTCGCCGTGGTGGTGCCGTTCGGGCTGGTCGCGCAGTACGTGTGGACGTCCCAGCAGACCCTCGGCGACATCTTCACCGGCCCCGAGCCGGCCGAACCCGCCGTCCCGGACGGGCAGGAGCCGCCGCGGGACCCATGGGCCGGGCGCGACCGGGTCAACATCCTGCTCCTCGGCGGCGACGCCGACGACAACCGCACCGGCGTGCGCACCGACAGCATGAACGTGGCCAGCATCGACGTGAAGTCCGGCAACACCGTGCTGGTCAGCCTGCCGCGCAACCTGGAGAACGTGCGCTTCCGCCCCGGCACGCCCATGGCCCAGCGATTCCCCGATGGCTTCCGCCTGCCGCCCGACCCCGGCGGCGGCCGCAGCGACCTGCTCAACAGCGTCTGGGAGTACGCCGACGCCCACCCGGAGATCTTCGGCGGCCGCCGGCAGCAGGGCCCGCAGGTGCTCATGGACACCATCGGCTACACCCTCGACCTGAAGATCGACTGGTACGCCCTGGTCAACATGTGGGGCTTCGCCCGGCTCATCGACGCCATCGGCGGCATCACGCTCACCGTCGAGCAGGACGTGGTGTTCGGCAAGTACAACGAGGGCCTGGTCAAGGCCGGCACCAGGAAGCTCAAGGGCGCCGACGCGATGTGGTACGCCCGCTCCCGCACCTTCAGCGACGACTACACCAGGATGCGGCGGCAGCGCTGCGTGCTCGGCGCGCTGCTGGACCAGGCCGACCCGGCGACCGTGCTGGCCCGGTTCAACCGGATCGCGCTGGCCGCCAAGGAGCTGATCAGGACCGACATCCCGCGCTCGATGCTGACGAACCTGGTGCCGCTGGCGCTCAAGGTCAAGAACGCGAAGGTGACGAGCCTGCAGTTCGTGCCGCCGCTGATCCGCACCGGTTACCCCGACTGGGACAAGATCCGCCGGCTGACCGCCAAGGCCGTGCGCGACTCGGCCGCGACCACGTCCGCCGTCGCCGCCTCGGCGACCCCGTCGGCGAGCCCGTCCGCCACGGACGGACCCGCCCCCGGGAAGTCCGGCAAGCCCTCCGCGCCGCCGACCAAGGGGCTCACCGAGGGATGCGGCGCGGGTTGAGCCGGACGCCCTGACGACCCCGGTCACGGATGGCATGCTGGGGGACCCGGCAAACCTGGAGGAGATTCGCGATGTCCCACCCCCTCGGCAGCTCGCCCGCCGTCCGGCGCACCCCTCTCGACGCCGAGGAGAGAGTGCGGGCCGAGGCCGGGTTCGTCCCCCTCGTGGCCCAGCAGCTGGCCGAGAACGGCCGGTTCAGGGTGAGCGCCGACAGCGCCGAGCTGGTGGAGGTGTTCCAGGGGGTCGCCCGCAAGGTGGGCGAGCTGCTCGGCCGGCCGGTGGTCAGCTACTCCAACGGCCGGTACATGGTGATCACCTTCGCCCAGGACTCACCGGTGGGCTGAGGCCGGACTGCGGTCCAGCAGGACGCGCAGGACCTGGTGGGGGTGCGTCCACAGCAGCGCGCCGCCGGCGCCGGGCACGACGTGCCGCACGGCTCCCGGGATGCGGGCGGTCAGGCCCTCCCCCAGGTCGGGCGAGTGGGTGGCGTCGTGCTCGCCGTACCAGACGTCGACCGGCGCCGTGATCGACGACAGGTCGACGCCCCAGCGGCCCATCGCCAGGACGGTGTCGCGGGCGTAACCGGCCGGCCCCTGCGCGAACGCCTCCGCCAGCGCCTCGCGGTATCCGGCGGCGAACTCGGGCCGCTGGTAGACGGCCAGGTCGCAGGCCGGGCTGCCGCCCATCACCAGGTCCCACATCGCCTGCGGGGTGAAGCCCGCGAAGATCCGCTCGGCCGCCTCGGGGTCGTGCGTGGACAGCTCCGTCAGCTGCCGCAGCTCGGCGGGCAGCACGCCGGCGAAGCGGGCGTCGGCCACCTCGTCGGCGGCCGAGACCAGGGCCAGCGCGCCGGTCACGCCGGCGGCGGCGCAGGCGAGCGCGAACGGCGCGCCCTGCGAGTTGCCCACCATGGCCGGACGCCCGAGGCCGCGCAGCCCGGCGAAGACCTCGACGTCGGCGGCGAACCCGGCGAACGTGCGGCCCGGCGCGGGGGTGGAGGCCCCCAGGCCGGGCCGGTCCAGGGAGATCAGGCGCACGCCGAGGTCGTCGGGCGCCGCCGCGCCCATGCCGAGCCGGCGGCTGGTGGCGGCCCCCGGGGAGAGCAGGACCGGCCTCCCGTCCGGCGGCCCCCACTCGGCCCAGCCCAGGAGGCGGCCATCGGGCAGCCGTTCGGCGCCCGTGCGGGCAGGAGGTGCGACCAAGGTGTTCATGCGCCCATCATCCCGTGCGCACCTCGGGGTGCTTCCACCGGTTTTCCGTGGCACGCCGGGCCGCCCGGCAGGTGAATCCGCAGGTCATCCTGCACACTGGGCTTGTGCTCATCGATCTCGTTCCGCCCTTCGAAGGGCGTCACTGTGAGACGACCACCGCCGGCACGCTGCTGCGGCACGCGGGCGTGGAGCTGTCGGAGGCGATGCTGTTCGGGCTGGGCGAAGGGCTGAGCTTCATCTACTGGGACAGCGGCTCGCTGGACGTCCCGCTGATCGGCGGACGGGTCAAGCCGCACGCGCTGACCGAGAAGCTGGCCACCGCGCTCGGGTTCACGCTGGACACGCAGGAGACCTCCTCCCCCATCACGGCCTGGTCGAACGTCCGCCGGCACCTCGACGAGGGCACCCCCGTCGGGATCCGGCTCGACTGCTTCCACCTCGACTACATCAGGACGCCCTACCACTTCGGCGGCCACTACGTGGCGATGGTCGGCTACGACGAGGGCCACGCCCACCTCGTGGACACCGCCCAGCAGGGCACCCGCAACCGGGTCCCGCTCGACTCGCTCGAACGGGCCCGCGCGGCGACCGGGCCGATGACGGCGCACAACCTGTCGTACACGCTGGGGCCGTGCGCCGAGCCCGACCTGCCGCAGTCCGTCAGGACGGCCGTCCGGTCCACCGCCGCCGCCTTCCTCAACCCGGCGATGAGGAACATCGGCTACCGGGGCATCGAGCAGGCCGCCGCGCTCATCCCCACCTGGCTGGAGCGCGGGCCGACCGCGCAGCTCACGCGTACGGCCAACCTCATGGAGCGGGGCGGCACGGGCGGCGCGTTCTTCCGCAACCTCTACACCGAGTTCCTGGCCGAGGCCCAGATGATCGCGCCCGGCAAGGCCCTGGAGACGGCCTGCCAGGCGTACATGGCGCTGGCGCCCAAGTGGAGCGAGGTGGCCGACCTGCTGGCCCAGGCCGGGGAGACCGGCCGGCAACAGCCGCTCGACCAGGCGGGGACGCTGCTGTACGACCTGGCCGTGCGCGAGCGGCTGGCCATGGAGACGCTGTACGAGGCGGCGTAGCGGGAGCGGGGACCGGCGGGGTCAGCGGGGGTCAGCGGGGACGGCGGAAGGTGGCGCGCCAGCGGTGGCGTCCGCCGTCGCGCAGGTCCTCGATCCGCTCAGCCGTCAGCCCGCCGGTCGCGAACGCCGCGATCTCCGACGCCGTCAGCGGCCACGGCGGGGCGCCGACCGGCCCGCCGTCCTCGCGGCCGGACGCGATCACCAGCAGTGTGCCCCCGGGGCGGACGAACCCGGCGACGCTCTCGGTGGCGCGGGCGTGCAGCTCCTCCGGGAGGGCCTGCACGGTCATGATCTCCACCACCAGGTCGAAGGCGTGCCGCCAGGCGGCGGGCGGGTCGAGCAGGTCGGCGGTGACGTAGTCGACCGGGCTGTCCGGGAACCGCTCGCGGGCCAGGCGCACGGCCGACGCGCTCACGTCGAAGGCGACCGTCGCGTGACCGAGGGCCGCCACGTGCTCGGCGTCGTCGCCCAGGCCCGCGCCCACCACGAGCGCCCGCCCGCCGCCGGGGCCGCGTCCGGCGGTCCACTCCACGAGCAGGAAGTGCGGGGTGCGCGAGTCCCAGGGCACGATCGCGTCGCCGGTCGCCGACTCGGCGTAGAGGTGCTCGAACCAGCCGGTCGGGTCGTCGGCGGCCAGCGATCGGGCGGCCAGCCGCCTGGCGTCGGCGTCGGGGTCGCGCTCGGTCATCGGCTCTCCGGGTCGGTCATGCGGGTCGTGCGGGCCGGTCATGCGTGGAAGGACTCCTTGGCCAGGCGGCCGAGGCGGGTCTCGTCGATGGTGTGGCCCAGGCCGGGCTGGGTGAGCGGGACGGCGATGACGCCCGCGTTCGCGCCCACCAGCGGCGTGACGATCTGGTTCTGCTTCGGCGGCTGGGTGACGTCGCACGGCAGCGTGCAGCCGGGCAGGCTGGCGACCGCCACCGTGGCCGCCCTGGCCAGGCCGGCTCCCTGGCCGCCCGCGCACTGGATGTCCCAGCCGGCGGCGGCGGCCCGGTCGTGCGCCCGCCGGGCCTCCGACAACGACGGGAAGGCGGTGGGGCGCAGCAGGAGCACCCTGGCGGCGCGCAGGGTCAGGTAGTCGTCCAGCTCGGCGGTCGAGCGCACCTCGACGGCGACCGAGGCGGCCACGTCGTCCTGGAGCGCGGCGTGCGCGTGCACGTCGCCGAGCGGGAAGGGCCGCTCGATGACCTCCAGGCCGTAGGAGTCGAGGGCGACGAGCTGGCCGAGGTCGGTGTAGGCGTTGCCGCCGTCGACTGCCAGGGTCAGGGCGGGGTAGGCGCGCCGGACCGCGCGTACGGGCTCGACGTCCCAGCCGGGCCTGATGTCGAGGGTGACGTGCCCGTAACCGGCGCAGACCTGCTGGTTGACGCGGGCGACCAGGCTCTCGACGGACGGGTCGGGCGCCAGGCGCACGGTGGCCATCACCGAGGTGCGGGTGCCGCCGATCGCGTGCGCGAGCGGCACGCCGCGCATCCTGGTCCACAGGTCCCAGCACGCCATGTCGACGGCCGGATCGCCGCTCGGCACGGCGTCGGGGTGCTCCCAGTCGACGCCGATCAGCAGCGCGGCCAGCGACTCCTCCAGCCGCGACCAGGCCTTGGGCTCCGGCGAGACGGCCTCGCCCCAGCCGGTCATGCCGCCGTGGTCGGTGAGCTTGACGAGCAGGCTCTCCGACCTCGCGCCGTACGGCAGGACCAGCCGGAAGACCTCCAGCTCCCGCACTCGCGGCATGAACCCCCCTTAAGCCATGACGAGAGAGTCGTCGCGCCTGGTGAAGGCCGTCCACGCCGATGCGTTTGGCAGCGTTCTCAGCACTATGACGTTCTCATCACTATGACGCGGTCCCTTCCATAGTGCCTGCCTTGGCGGACTGCACAAAACGGGGGGCCAGCACGACGGCCAGGACGGCGAGCACGACGGTGAATCCGAGCCCCACGGCGTAGTTCTCGCCCGTGGCGGTGAACAGGGCGCCGCTGACGGCGACGGCCACGACGGTGAACACCGACTCGCCGACGCCCACGGCCGCGCTGTTCTGCCCTTCCTCGCCCTCCTTGGACATCTCCAGCACCAGCACGGACACCGTGGGGTGCAGCGCGCCGATGCCGAGGCCGGAGACGGCCATGGCGACGTAGGCGACCGCGATGGGCAGGGAGTCGACGAGCACGAGCGAGACCAGCGCGATGCCGACGGCGATCATCGCGGCGCCGCCGCGGATGGCGACCATGTGGCTGATCGTGCCGCGGCCCTTGATCCAGGAGCCGGTGGACCAGCCGAGCGCCCCCACCGTGAGGACGACGCCCGCGCCGGTGGCGGTCAGGCCGCGCTCGTTCATCAGCATGAGCGGGATGAGCACCTCGGCGGCCATGAGCGAGCCGTAGGCCAGGCCGCGCAGCACGGGGGCGGTCGGCAGGCCGCGGGCGGCGCGCAGCGAGCCGGGCAGCAGCAGCTTGGGCAGGGCCACGGCCAGCAGGACGACGCCGGCCACGAGCAGCGGCAGGCCGGCCAGCTTCAGGGCGCTGCCGTACTGGATGAGGGCGGCGGCGACGGCGGTCAGCGTGGCCCAGACGAGCTTGCGGCCGAGGCCCGGGGCGGGTTCGGCGGAGCCGCGCTCGGCCGAGCGGCCCGCGGTGCCGCGCCACAGCAGCAGAGCCGCGGGGATGACCAGCGCGGAGACGCCGAGGAAGATCCAACGCCAGCTCACGTTCTCCACGACGAACCCGGCGATGGCCGGGCCGATCATGGAGGGCACCACCCAGGCGGCCGAGAACAACGCGAACACCTTGGGATGCATGGCCCCCGGGAAGACCCGGGCGACCAGCACGTACAGGGAGACCTGGATCAGCCCGGCGCCGAGCCCCTGGACGAACCGCCCGGCGACCAGCACCTCCATCGTGGGCGCGAACCCGGCGACCAGCAGCCCGGCCACGAAGGCGACCACGCCGACGGCGATCGGCTGCACCGGCCCCCGCACGTCGCTCCACCTGCCGCCGAGCACGGTCGCGATCACGCTGGCCGCGAGGGTGGCGCTGAAGGCCAGGTTGTACAGGGACATGCCGCCAAGGTCGCGGGCCACGATCGGCATCGCGGTCGCCACCGCCATCGCCTCGAAGGCCACCAGCATGACGAGCGCGACCAGGCCGACGCTGAGCGCCCGGTACTGCGCGGACAACACCCCGGCCGGGGCCGGGGCGACGTCCTCGATCGGATCAACAGTCGTAGTCATGACGGTAAAGCTACGAGGAAGCCGGGACCGGCACATCGGGCGCGGGGCCTAGGCAATTGGGCCTAAGGCATGCGTGACTCGATGCCGTCGAGCAGCAGTTCCAGGCCGTAGCGGAAACGTTCCTCGCCGCCGGCGTCGATCAGGTCGTCGATGTGCTCGACCAGGTACGGGAAACGGTCGCGCGGCAGTCCCCGGTAGTAGTCGGCGATCTGGCCGGCGAAGGAGGCGAAGTACTCCTCCTGCGAGGCCACGCCCGCGGCGCGCATCCGGCTGATGTGCACCGAGCCCTCGTAGGCGTCGCCGATGAGGTAGAGGGACAGGCGGTCGAGGCACAGGGCGGCCTCGCGCGGCGGCATGCCGGCCTCCAGCAGCAGCCCGTAGACGAACTCGCCGGTGCGCAGGGAGTTGCCGCCCGAGGGGATGTTCGCCAGGGCCGCCCTGGCGACGTCGGCGTGCTTGTTCAGCACCCGGTAGACCTCCAGCGCGTACGACCTGAGCTGGTCCTTCCACTGGCCTGGGTCGCGCTCGGGCAGGCGGATCTCGCCGAGCACCCGGTCGTAGACCAGTTCGAGCAGCTCCTCCTTGTTGGCCACGTGCGCGTACAGCGAGGCGGGGCCGGTGTCGAGCTCCTGGGCGACGCGTCTCATGCTGAGCGCGTCGAGCCCTTCGGCGTCGAGGACGCGCAGCCCGGTCTCGACGATGAGGTCCTGGCTGAGCTGCCGCCTGATCTGCGGTTGCTTGCGGGACTTGCGCCACGGCGGCACCGGCACGGCTTCTTCCTTGCTCCCCATGGCGAACACTGTACTTGACACGAACGGTGTTCGCCACTAAAACGGTGTTCGTAAACGAACAGTGTTCGTACCTAAGAACGGCGTTCTGAAGGAGTTCCTGTGACAGTGACCAATGCGGGGCAGGCCACGGAGGCCGTCGCGCCCTACCGGTGGCGCTGGGCCGCCCTTTTCGTGATCCTGGCCGCCGAGGTGATGGACCTGCTCGACGCGCTGATCACCACGATCGCCGCCCCCACCATCCGCGCCGACCTGGGCGGCAGCGACAGCCTCGTGCAGTGGCTCGGCGCCGGTTACACACTGGCCATGGCCGTCGGCCTGGTCACCGGCGGGCGGCTCGGCGACCTGTTCGGCCGCAAGCGCATGTTCCTCATCGGCGCCTTCGGCTTCACCGCCGCCTCGCTGCTGTGCGGCGTGGCGGGCAGCCCCGAGATGCTCATCGCCAGCCGCGTGCTGCAGGGCCTGTTCGGCGCCGTGATGTTGCCACAGGGGCTGGGGCTGATCAAGGAGATGTTCCCGCCGCAGGAGATGGGCAAGGCGTTCGGCATGTTCGGGCCCGTCATGACGATCTCGTCGGTCGGCGGCCCCGTGCTGGCCGGCTGGCTGGTCGACGCCGACTTCTTCGGCACCGGCTGGCGCATGATCTTCCTGATCAACCTGCCGATCGGCCTGGCCGCCGCCGTCGCCGGCATCCGCTTCCTGCCCGAGTACCGCCTCTCGAACGCCACCAGGCTCGACCTGGTCGGCGTCGGCCTGGTCTCCGTGGCCGGGTTCCTGCTGATCTACCCGCTGATCCAGGGCCGGGAGCTCGACTGGCCCGCCTGGACGTTCGTCTCGATGGCCGCCTCGCTGGTCGTCTTCGCCCTGTTCGGCCGGTACGAGTCGCGCCGCGCGGCGTCCGGCAAGGACCCGCTGGTCACGCCCAGCCTGTTCCGCAAGCGGGCCTTCTCCGGCGGCCTGGTGGCCGGTCTGGCGTTCTTCTCCGGCATGATCGGCCTCAGCCTGGTCTTCAGCATCTACATGCAGGCCGGCCTGCACTTCAGCCCGCTCAAGGCGGGCCTGGCCAGCCTTCCCCAGGCGGTCGGCGGCGTGCTCGGCTTCGGCCTGGCCATGTCCGGGCTCCAGGAGAGGCTGGGCCGCGGGCTGCTGCAGATCGGCGTGGTCGTCATGGCCGCCGGCGCCGCCGTGCTCGGGGTGACCATCCAGCTGGCCGGCACCGACGTCGGCGTCTGGCAGCTCGCCCCCGGGCTGGCGCTGGTCGGCATCGGCATGGGCCTGACCATGGCGCCGTTCTTCGACATCGTGCTGGCCGGCGTCGAGCCGCACGAGTCGGGGTCGGCCTCGGGCACGATGACCGCCGTCCAGCAGCTCGGCGGCGCGCTCGGCACCGCCGTGCTCGGCACGCTCTTCTTCAACCTGCTCAAGCAGGAGTGGAGCTTCGGCTCGGCGATGCAGGTGACCGTCTGGGTCGAGGTCGGGCTGCTGGCCGTGACGTTCGCCCTGTCGTTCCTCATGCCGCGCAAGGCCCGCCCCGAACAGGCCGGCCACTGAGCGCCGGCCCGGCCGCGGCTCCCCTGCGGGGGTGGAGCCGCGGCCGTCCGCGCGCCCGGGTCAGCTGCTGACGCGGCGTCCGGAGCCGCCGTCTTCCGCGTGCCCTGCTCAGGTGCCGACGTGGCGTTCGGCCCAGCGCGCGATGTCGCGGCGTTCGATGGCGGCGGCCATCAGGTCGGGGAAGGCGTCGGGGGTGCAGGCGAACGCGGGCACGCCCATCGCGGCCAGCGCGGCGGCGTTGTCGTGGTCGTAGAAGGGCGCGCCCTCGTCGGAGAGCGCGAGCAGCACGATCACCTGCACGCCGGCCTGGGTCATCGCCGCCACCCGACGCAGCATCTCCTCGCGCACGCCGCCCTCGTACAGGTCGCTGACCAGGACGAAGACGGAGTCGGCCGGGCGGGTGACGAGGCCCTGGCAGTAGGCGATCGCCCGGTTGATGTCGGTGCCGCCGCCGAGCTGGGTGCCGAACAGCAGCTCGACCGGATCGTGCAACTGCTCGGTCAGGTCGACCACCGCCGTGTCGAACACCACCAGCGACGTCTTCAGCGACCGCATCGAGGCCAGGACCGCCCCGAACACGCTCGAATACACCACCGAGGCCGCCATCGAACCGCTCTGGTCGATGCAGAGCACCACCTCGCGCTGCACCGACCGCTGCCGGCGGGCGTAGCCGACGAGCCGCGACGGGACGACCGTGTTCCGGTCGGGCAGGTAGTTCTTGAGGTTCGCCCGGATCGTCCGGTCCCAGTCGATGTCGGCCACCCGCCTGGGCCGGTGGGTGCGCGCCGAACGGTCGAGCGCGCCCGTCACCGCCGCCCGGGTGCGGTCGGCCAGCCGGCGTTCGAGCTCTTCGACGACCTTGCGCACCACCGCCCTGGCCGACTCGCGGGCCTGCGCGGGCATCACCCGGTTGAGCGCCAGCAGCGTGCCGACCAGGTGCACGTCGGGCTCCACGGCCTCCAGCATCTCCGGTTCGAGCAGCAGCCGGGTGAGGTTCAGCCGCTCGATCGCGTCCTTCTGCATGACCTGGACGACCGTGGACGGGAAGTACGTGCGGATGTCGCCCAGCCAGCGGGCCACCCGCGGCGCGGACGCCCCTAGGCCGCCCTCGCGCCGGCTCTGCCCCTCGCGGCCGTCGTGGTCGTAGACGGCGGCCAGGGCCGCGTCCATCTGCGCGTCGGCACCCTGCAGGGCGCAGCCGGTGCCGTCGGCGTCGCCGCCCCCGAGCACCAGCCGCCACCTGCGCATGCGCTCATCCACGGTCTCTCCCGATGATCGCCAGCACGGTCGCCACGGCTCCCGCCGCGCGCCGCTCGTCGATGTCCGGCTCGTTCCCGTCGCCGGCGCCGCCGGTGCCGCCTGCGCGGCCCGCCGCGCTCACCCGCTCGCCGACGGCCCGCCGCTCCGGCACGGCGAAGCCGCCGAACGTGCGGCGCAGCAGCGGCAGCACGTCGGTGAACTGGTCGGCGGGCAGCGCGGTCAGCCAGGCGTCGACCAGGCCCAGCAGGCGCGGGTCGTGCACCAGGAGCAGGCCGCCGCCGGACAGGAACCCCTCGACCCAGGCCGCCGCCCTGACCGGGGTCTGCCCCCGGGACATGGCCCTGGACATGCGGTCGCCCGCGTCGGCGAGCTCGCCGCAGTCGAGCAGGACGCGGGTGAGCCGGCCCTCGATGAGCCCGTGCAGGTCCTGCCGGTCGGCGATGCCCCGCAAGGTGCCCAGCCACCGGGCCCGCGGCGAACCGCCGGCCCCGCCGTCCGCCTCCCCCGCGCCGCCGCCGCCGTCCGTCCCCACCGCGGGCCCCTCGCCGTCCGCCTCCGCCGCCTCAGCGCCGCCGTACGCCCCGGCCGCGTCGGCCGCCATGGGCGGCGGCGGGGCGGTGGGGGGTTCGGTGAGCAGGGCGACGGCGGCGTGCACGGCGTCGACGTGTTTGAGCAGCTCGGCCGCCGCGTCGTCGTCGAGCGCGGTGACCGCGACCGGCAGCCCGACGCAGATCCGGTCGAGCATCGAGCGCACGATCACCGCCAGCCCCTCGGCCGAGGTGCCGCGCACGTCGCCGTACCGGTGGGCGCGGACCATCGCGGGCAGCGCCGCCATCAGCTGGGTGACGTCGGTGTCCAGCGCCGCCTTGGCCGACAGCGCGGCCAGCACGCCGGGCAGCGCCTGCGGCAGGTCGGCCAGCAGGCACTGCTCCACCAGCGCGGTCAGGTCGGCGAGCGCCGCCGACGCGGCCCCGGCCAGGTCGCGGGCGCGCCGCGCGGCCGCGGCGGCGACGGTGGTGCCGAGGGCGGCGTGCTCGATGAGCGCGAGGTCGTGCTCGGGCCGCCACTGCAACGTCCAGGACTCGCGGAACGTGCCCTTGCCGCGCGCCTGCCCCGGCGTGCCCCAGCCCACCTCCAGCAGCCGCAGCCGGTGCAGCAGGTGGCTGCGCTCCAGGTCGAGCGGCTTGCGCAGGTCGAGGTCGAGCTCCCGGTCGAGGGCCTCGGGCCGCAGCTTCAGCCGCCGCCGCTGCTCGCGCAGGTCGCGCTGGAGCGGGACCATCGGGGTGCCGTCGGTGACGTGGCCGAGCCGGTCGCCGACGACCATCCGCCGCTGGATCAGCTCGACGGCCAGGTCGTCGCCCTCGCACAGCACCGCCCTGGCCGCCTCGGTCACCTCGCCCAGCCCGGCCAGCGGCCTGCCGCGCAGCCCGGCCAGGGTGTCGGCCAGGCGGACGGACTCGATGACGTGCGCGGAGGAGACCGGCAGCCCCTCCTCGCGCAGCACGGCGGCGGCCTCGGTGAGCCAGCGCTCGACCGGCCGGTCGGGGGCGGTGAACAGGTGGTGGTACCAGCCCGGCGAGGTGATGCCCGCGCCGTAGCCGCTCCAGGAGGCCAGCCGCCCGTACGTCCAGGGCACCCACGTCAGCTCGGCCTTCACCTTCGGCATGCCGCGCAGCAGCGCGTTGTCGGCGGCGGCCGGGGGCAGCGGCCCGGCGAGCGCGGGCACGTGCCAGGCGCCGCAGACCACCGCGATCGTGCCGAACCCCTCCTTGATCGCGGCCCGCAGCGCCTTGCGCATGTACGCCTCGCGCCTGGCCTCCCGGCCGGCCGGCACATGGCCCTCGCGCACGGCGGCCATGGCCTCGGCGATCACCTCGAAGGGGGTGTCGCCGCGGTGCTCGACGACGTCCTCCCACCAGCGTTCCGGGTCGTCGTGCCCGGCCGCGGCGGCCAGCGCGCCGATCGGGTCGGCCCGCAGTCCGTCGCCGGACTCGTCGTGCTCCTCGTGCTCCTCGTCGTCGGCCAGGGAGTGGGCGGCGGGCAGGTCGCAGAAGCGCACCGGGACGCCGGCCGCGACGCCGTACAGGATCGCCTGCCATTCGGGCGAGAACTGCGCGAACGGCCAGAACGCGGCCCTGGCCGGCGCGCCGGGCACGTGCGCGAGCAGCGCGACCGGCGGCTCCAGGTCGGGGGCGAGCGCCACGATCGCGTCGGCCTCCGGCGGCCCCTCGACGAGGATCGCGTCGGGGCGCAGGCGTTCGAGCTCGCGCCGCAGCGCGCGGGCCGAGCCGGGGCCGTGGTGGCGCACGCCCAGCACGGAGACGGCGCTCATGACACCTCGCGGCAGGCGCGGTAGAAGTCGCGCCAGTCGGGACGCTCGCGCACCACGGTCTCCAGGTACTCGCGCCACACCACCCGGTCGGAGACCGGCTCCTGCACCACCGCGCCGACGATCCCGGCCGCGACGTCGGAGGGCCGCAGCACGCCGTCGCCGAAGTGGGCGGCCAGCGCGATGCCGCTGGTGAGCACCGAGATCGCCTCGGCCGTGGACAGGGTGCCGCTCGGCGACTTGACCTTGGTGCGGCCGTCCTCGGTGACGCCGGCGCGCAGCTCGCGGAAGACGGTCACCACGCGCCTGATCTCGGCCAGGCCGGTGGAGGTCTCCGGCAGCTCCAGCGAGCGGCCGAGCTGGGTGACGCGGCGGGCGACGATGTGCACCTCCTCCTCGGCGCTGGCGGGCATGGGCAGCACGACGGTGTTGAACCGGCGGCGCAGGGCGCTGGACAGCTCGTTGACGCCCCGGTCGCGGTCGTTGGCGGTGGCGATGACGTTGAAGCCGCGCTCGGCCTGGACCTCGCGGTTGAGCTCGGGGATCGGCAGCGTCTTCTCCGACAGGACGGTGATCAGCGCGTCCTGGACGTCGGACGGCATGCGGGTCAGCTCCTCGACGCGGGCGACCCGCCCCTCGGCCATGGCCCGCATGACCGGCGAGGGGGTCAGCGCCTCGAACGAGGGGCCCTCGGCCAGCAGCCTGGCGTAGTTCCAGCCGTACCGGACGGCCTCCTCGGCGGTGCCCGCGGTGCCCTGGACGAGCAGCGTCGAGTCGCCGCTGACGGCGGCGGCCAGATGCTCCGACAACCACGTCTTGGCCGTGCCGGGCACGCCGAGCAGCAGCAGCGCGCGATCGGTCGCGAGCGTGGCCACGGCGACCTCGACGATGCGGCGGGCGCCGACGTATTTGGGGGTGACGCGGTCGTCGTCGCCCAGGATGTAGCGGGTCACCGCCCACGGCGACAACTTCCAGCCGGGGGGCCGGGGGCGGTCGTCGTCCTTGGCCAGGTAGGCCAGTTCCTCGGCGTACTGGTCTTCGGCGTGGGGACGCAGGACGGTCATGCGAGCTCCTTGTACATGTCGGCACGGAAACGCAGGAGGGCGGCGACCTGCTGGATCGGCGCCACCGGCGAGTAGCTCTCGGCCAGCGGGAACAGCGCGGGGTCGATGTGCTCGCCCGCCAGCTTGACCAGCTCGCCGAGGTTCCACGGCTGGACGGCCGCCACCTTGACGATCTTGTGCAGGACGGCCGTGGCCAGGCCCTCCCGCCAATGGGACGAGACGCCGCCGAGCACCATGATCAACTGGCTGTCGAGGTCGTGCTTCTGGACGAAGCCCGCGGCGAGCTCCTGCTGCTCGGCGGGCGGGAGCGCTTCGAGCAGGTCGGCGATCGGGTCCCAGCCGAACATCGCGCGTGCCCACTCCGGGTCCTTCTGCAGCACCGCGGCCCGGACCCAGGCGGCCTTCACCTCGGCGTCCCAGTCGGGGATGCGCATCTTCAGCAGCGCGGACGGCGGCCGGCCCCAGAAGCCCAGCGGGGCGCGGGCCAGGATCTGCTGCAGCCACCAGGCCCGCTCGCCGATGCCGCGCGGCGGCTTGGGACGCACGCCGTCGCGCTCCATCGCCCGGTCGCACTCCAGGGGCGCCTCGACGGCGATGGCCGAGCCGGAGATCGACACGCAGGCTCGCGCCCGCTCGGCCATGCGCCTGGACAGGCGGGAGCCGGGCAGCCGGGTCAGCAGGTTGGCGGCGGCCTGGCGGACCTCCCGGCGGCGGTCGTCGAGCGCGGCCTCCAGGAACGGCTCGTCGCCCATGGCGAGCCCGTCGGCCAGCAGCTCGACGAACTCGGCCCGGTCGTCGGGCGTCTCCCGCTCCCAGGTGCTCTCCAGCAGCTCCCTGGCCGCGGCGGGGTCGGCGGCGCGCAGGGCGCGCAGGTGGGCGCGGCGGTCGGCGGGGCCGCCGAGCTCCCAGGTCTCGCCGGTGGGCTCCTCCAGCAGGTAGCCCCACGCCGGGTTGAGGCCGGCCAGCCAGCGGCCGCGCTGCCCGGCCAGCACGCCCAGGTGGGCGCGGATCGAGCGGTCGCGCCGGCCCCGTTCGAGCAGGTCGGGCAGCACGTCGCAGGGCACCCTGCGGCCGGTCGCGGCGGCCGCGGCCAGCCATTCGGGCAGCAGGCGGTCGTAGTCGCCGCCCATGATCCGGACCAGCCGCTCGGCCGCGCGCCTGCCCACGGCGGGCAGCTCCTCCGCCGGGGCGGGGGACGGCGGCGCGGCCTCGACCGGGCCGCGGCCCGCGCGCCGCCGGGCCGTCTCGACGGCGGCGGCCGCCAGCAGGTCTCCCCGGTACGGCCTGCGGTCGGTGCCCACCAGGGCCGTCGAGGCCAGGTCGTCCCAGGTCACAGGAGCACCGCCGTTCCGTCGTCGTCGTAGGTGGTGAGCGGGCGCAGGCCCTGAGGCGTCCATTCGGCGGCCAGCGTGACGGGGCGGCCGCCCGAGACGGCGATCAGCCGCCAGGGGTCGCGGGCCCGGGGATGCAGCGGCAACCCGCCGACCGCCGTGCGGCCGGGGACGACGCCGGCCAGCACGAGCGGCCACGACTCGGTCCAGGGATCGTCGGCCAGCACCCGCGCCACCTCCTCCAGCGCCTCCCCGGCCGGCACCCCGGCCGGCACCCCGGCCGGCAGGGCGCCCTCGCCGGGAAAGGGGTCGGTGTCGTGGCGCGCGGCGACGAGGGCGCGGAGGGGCGCGGCGCCGGGGTAGAAGGCGAGGTCGGCGTCGATCGTGGTGCCCGTGACCAGCGAGGCGTCGAGGGCCTGGCCGGGCGGGGCGAAGGAGAGGATCAGCGCCGCCCGGCCGGTGGCGCGGCCCTTGAGCCAGACGCGGCGGGCGGTCAGCCGGTCGTGCTCGTCGTCGCGGCGGCCGAGCACGTGCCAGTGGTCGCGCACCGCCGGCCCGGCCAGCACCTCTTCCCGGGTGACCGGGAAACCGGTGCGGATGCGGACGGTCTCGGCCAGGGGCGCGGGCAGCTCGGCGCGGCGGCGGTGGGCGACGGCGAGCAGGTTGATCAGCGCGTACTCCTCTAGGAGCCGGCCGGGCCAGTCGTCCTCCGCGCGCACCTGGGTCAGCCGGGACACCAGGCCGGCGACGCCGGGGGCCTGGGCGTCGATGAGGCGCTTGGCCAGGCCGTCCCAGTCGTGCTCGGCGGAGGACGCGAGGCCCTGGCGGATCTGGTCGGCCAGCCAGCGCTCCAGCTCCGCCAGCCCGGCCCCCACCCGCGCCTGCCGCACCGACTCCGCCTTCCCCGCCCCGGCGCCGGCGCCGGTCGCGGCCCCAGCGCCAGCTCCGGTCGCGGCGGCATCGTCGCGAGTGGTCTCGGCGCGGGCCGCGGACCTGGCGGCGCGCTCGGCGCGGCCGTCGAGCCACTCGGTGACCCACTGCGGCGCGGCCTCCTCGGCGGGCACGCCGTCGGCCGACCACAGCAGCAGCAGGCCCAGCGCGTGTTTGCAGGGGAACTTGCGGCTGGGGCAGCTGCACCGGTAGGCGGGCTCGGTCAGGTCGACGCACGCCAGGTAGGGCTTGGACCCGCTGCCCGCGCACTCGCCGTACAGGACGCTGCCCGTCGTGCCGCGCGAGGACCACTTGCCCGCCGCGGCCACCCCCTGAGCCGCCTTCCTGGACGACGCGTCGGGGGCGAGGGCGAGCACCTGATCAAGGCTCCACCGTTCGATCACCTGCCGCAGACTAGCCAGGCCGACCGACAGTTCGCGCGGCGGGCGGCCCGTCCGCCGGACGCGGTCCCCGCGCGCCCCGGGCCCTCGTAAGATCGGCCATGTGGAGCTGAGGATCTATCCCGACGGCGCGCCCACCGAGGTCGCCGACGAGGCCGCCGCCCTGGCGCTGGCCGCCGCGCTCGACGGCCAGGCCGTCCTCGACGGCACCCGTTTCCTGCGGCGCGACGTCACCGGCGCGCCCGTCGCCTTCGCCGAGCGGCCGCCCGTGGCCGCCGCGCTCGACCTGCTCCCCCATCCGGAGGGCGGCTGGTACCGCGAGACCTGGCGCTCGCCCGTCACGGTCCGGCCCGACGGCTATCCGGGGCCGCGCGCGAGCGCCACCGGCATCTACTTCCTGCTCCAGCCGGGCGAGGAGTCCGTCCCGCACGTCGTCAGGTCCGACGAGGTGTGGTTGTGGCACCGGGGCGGCCCGCTGAGCCTGACCGTGGGAGACCGCGACGTCGTCCTGGGCCCGCTGGTCGAGCGGGGGCAGGTGCCGCAGGCGGTCGTGCCCGGCGGCGTGTGGCAGTCCGCGCGCCCGGCGGGTGACGAGGCGGTGCTGGTGAGCTGCGTCGTGTCGCCGGGGTTCGACTTCGCCGATTTTACCGCGTGATCGTAAAGATCGTCTTATATAGAAGGCATGCCGGGCATCGAGGCGGCCCTGACCGCCGCTGGGAAGAGCGTCGCGGAGCGCGCCATGCGCGAATGGCTGGCCGTCCGGGCCGCGCGCAAGGACCGGACGAGTGAGCTGAAGGACCTGGTCCAGAGCGGCTTTCGCGACCGGCTGGCGCCACGCAAGATCGACAACCAGCTCCAGGGCATCGCGCTGGCCGTCGAGGGGCGGCTGTCGCGCCTCATCGAGCAGGAGTTCCGCGGGCTGGACGAGTCCGCGCGGGCCGCCGTCCTGCTGGAGACCGTGGCCGCGCTGCGCGCCGCCGACCTGTCGGACGAGGCGCTGTTCGAGTCCGACGCCGACCCGGCCAAGCTCGCCGAGCGCATCCTGGCCGCCCTCCCGGAACCGCGCCTCGGGGAGGCCGAGGACCGCCTGTACGCCGTCCTGCTCGCCGAGTCCGTCGACTGCCTGGTCGGCCTGATGCGGCAGCTCCCCCAGTACGTGCCGCGCGCCGCCACCGAGACGCTGGGCAGGCTGAGCGGCCTGGCCGAGGGCGTGGAACGGCTGCTCGCCAGGCTGCCGCAGCGCACGCTGGAGGCCCCCGAGGGCACCCAGGACGACGCCGCGTTCGAACGCCTCTACCTCGGCTTCGCCAGCCGCACCCTCGACGAGGTCGAGCTGTTCGGCGTCCGGGTGGAGTCCTACCGCCCGCGCACGTCGCTGAGCATGGCCTACATCAGCCTCAACGTCTCCTCCGGCGAGCGCGGGCGGCGCGCGCCGGAGCGGCTGTCGATCGCCGCGCTCACCGGCGGGCATCCCGCCGAGCGCGGCGCCGAGCGCATCGAGTCGGCGCTCGGCCGCGCCCGGCTCACGCTGCTGCGCGGCGACGCGGGGTCGGGCAAGAGCACGTTGCTGCGCTGGCTCGCGGTGACCGCCGCGCGCGGCGGCTTCTCGGGCGACCTGGCCGCCTGGAACGGCTGCGTGCCGCTGATGATCAAGCTGAGGAGCCATTCGTCGGGACGGCTGCCCGCGCCCGCCGCCTTCCTCGACGACGTCGCGCGGGAGGTCGCCGGGCGCATGCCGCGCGGCTGGGTGGAGCGCGTGCTGGACTCCGGCCGCGGCCTGCTGCTGGTCGACGGGGTGGACGAGCTGCTCGTCCGGCACCGGACGGCCGTGCGGGAGTGGTTGTCGCGGCTGCTGGCGGCCTATCCCGGGCTGCGGGTCGTGGTGACCTCGCGTCCGACCGCCGCCGACGCCCGCTGGCTGGCCGACGAGGGGTTCGCGGCGTCCACGCTGGAGCCGATGACGCCCGACGACCAGCGGGAGCTGATCCGCCAGTGGCACGTCGCGATGCGCGACTGCCCGAGCCTGCCGTGCGAGCCCGGCGAGCTGGAGGGCTACGAGGTCGCCCTGCTGGCCCGCATGGAGTCCAATCCGCACCTGGGCGTGGTCGCCTCGACCCCGCTGCTGGCCGCCATGTTGTGCGCGCTCAACCTCGACCGCCGCACCCAGCTGCCGCGCAGCCGGATGGGCTTCTACGACGCCGTGCTCAGCCTGCTGCTGGAACGCCGCGACGCCGAGCGGCGGATCGACGACGACGTGTCCCTCGACCCCGGCCAGAAGGTGTGGATCCTGCGCGACCTGGCCTGGCGGCTGGTGTCGATGGGCCGTTCCGAGCTGTCGAAGTCGACCGCGCTGCGCCGGGTCGAGCAGAAGCTCGCCTCGATGACCCGCGTCTCACACACCGCCTCCGACGTGCTGGAACACCTGCTGCGCAGGAGCGGCGTGCTGCGTGAGCCGGTGCCCGGCCGGATCGACTTCGCGCACCGGACCGTGCAGGAGTACCTGGCCGCCGGGCAGCTCGTGGAGGACGAGGACGTCGAGGCCGCGGTCGAGCGGGCCCACCTGGACCAGTGGCGCGAGGTCGTGGTGATGGCCGCCGGGCACGCGAACGGCCGGCTGCGCGGTGAGCTGCTGCGCGGCCTGCTGGACCGGGCCGACCAGGGCGGCAAGCACGCCCGCCGGCTGCGGCTGCTGGTGGCCGCGTGCCTGGAGACCGTCCAGGAGATCCCGGCGGGGCTGCGCGACCGGGTGGAGGCGTGCCTGGCGGAGGTGATCCCGCCGCGTACGGAGGAGGAGGCGACCCTGCTGGCGGCGGCGGGCGAGGAGATCCTGCGCCGCCTGCCCCGCGACCTGACGGCCCTGCCGGTGCGGCGCGCGGCGTGGACGGTCCGCACGACGTTCCTGATCAACGGCCCGGAGGCCCTGGACCGCCTGGCCGGCTACGCCGCCGACCCGCGGTGGCAGGTACGGGAGCAGCTCCGCCAGGGCTGGGAGTACTTCGACGCCGACGTCTACGCCCGGCGCGTCCTGGCCGACATGGAGGACGTCACCTTCTCCAGCGCCCGCCATCTGCGCAGCGCCTGCCTGCTGAAGGCGACAGACGTGCGGGTCACCGTGCCCACTCCCCTCGCCGACCTGCGGTTCCTCCGCGACATGCCGCAGACGGAGTCGCTGAGCCTGCAGGACGCCCCGATCCGGTCCCTGGACGGGGTGGAGTCGCTGCCCCGGCTGACCCACCTCGGCCTGTACTTCTACAACGAGCCGCACGCCGTCGACGTGGCCTGCCTGGAGAAGTTGCGGCATCTGCGCGACCTGGGGCTGTGGGGCGTCCAGCTCGACGATCCGGCCTTCCTCGACCGGCTGCCCCGCCTGAACGATCTCCTCATCGACCTGCTCGACGACGATCGGGAGTCCTGGCACGCGCCGCTCGCCCGGCAGGACGAGCTGGAGTCGCTGCACGTCAGGCGCGAGGGCCTGCCGCTGCCCGGCTCGGTGCTGTCCGGGATGCGGGGGCTGCAGCGGTTGTGGCTGGACGGCGTCGCGGAGGCCGGCGCCTGCCTCGACGCCGCCGGCCGGACCTGCCCGGCCGTCACGGAGGTGTCCCTCGACGGGGTCGGCGGGCTCGACCTCGCGCCGCTCGACCGGTTCTCCCTGACCCGGCTGCGCCTGCGCCACTGCCCGACCCTGACGGATCTCAGCCCGCTGCGCGGGCAGACGCGGCTCTCCTCCCTGACCCTGGCCCTGTGCCCCGGCGTGACCGATCTGTCGCCGCTCACCGCGCTCCCTCAGCTGCGCAGCCTGAGCCTGTTCCTCATGCGCCCCGACCTCGACGTGAGCCCGCTGGCCGGGATGCCGGGGCTCACCGTCCGGCTCGGGCACTCGCAGCGGGTCGTCAACGGGAACGGCGTGCGGATCAGGAGGGTGTGACGTCCCGGCAGGGGTGGGCGGCGCCTTTAACTACCCGGAATTTCGTGCTAAACGTGGCAATATCCCGTTCGGAGTTCCCACCAACCGGCCTTGTCCGGCCTGGCGCCCTGCCCTGATCACGTCCAGGCCGTCGTCACAGAACTTGCACGGCGTGTACACGTTCACCCCCCCGGGACGCCCGGCGTCCGCCCGTGCGCGGGCGCCGCCTCCCGCTGGACGAGAAGGGGAACCACCATGACCCTGCCCCTCGCCGCGACCCCCGCCGTCGACTCCGCCCCCGCCCGCCGCCGCGGACTCGTGCTGCTGCTCAGCGCCCTGGCGGGATTCCTGCTGACCGTGGTGTGGTCGGCCGAGTTCGTGGACCAGACGATCGGCTCGACGGTCGCCGACACGATGCTCGGCCGCGACGCCGACGCCACCCCCATCGCCGGGACGCTCTCCGGCATCGTGTTCGCCTTCGCCTCCGGCCTGGCGGGCTCGTTCACCGCCTGCAACATCGCCGCGCTCGGCGCGGTCGCGCCCCTGGTCGGGGCCAGGCCGTCGGTCGGCGAACGGATCCGCGGGACGCTGCGCCCGCTCGGCTGGCTGGCGGCCGGCGCGCTGGCCGTGTCCGGCGCGTACGGCGTCGTGGTGGGGATCGTGGGCACCGCCATGCCGCAGTTCGCCACGGCCAGGCCCGCGCCGGGCACCCTGTCCCCCGGCCTGATCCAGGCGATGGTCACGTTCGGGCTGATCGGGCTGGCCTTCCTCTACCTGGGCCTGGCCGCGCTCGGCTACCTGCCCGACCCGCTGGCCCGTCACCCGAGGGCCCGCATGGCCGTCATGGGCGCGCTCATCGGCGGCTTCCTGATCGGCCGCCCGTTCCCGCTGTTCCGCCAGCTCTTCAGGGACGCCGCCGAGAGCCACAACCCCCTGTACGGCGCGCTGGCGTTCATGCTGCAGTCGGCCGGCAACATCGTCGTCATGTCGGTCCTGTTCGTGCTGCTCGCCCTGGCCACCGGGGGCCGCGCGCACCGCTGGCTGACCGCCACCCCGACCCGCCTGGCCCTCATCACCGGCGCGGCGCTCGTCGTGGCCGGGGTCTTCACCCTTCTGTACTGGGACGTCCGGATCCTGGCCCGCCGCGACCTCATCTGGTACCCGACGGCGCCCTGGAGCTGACCTGCGCGGCGGCGGCCCGCGGGCGGGCTACCGGCCGTTTCTGCGGGAAGGAGGAAAGGTGACCGTGGGAGGTGCGCGATGAGGGCCGTCATGAACGCCGCGATGTTGCGGATCCGCAGGCACCGGCCGGACCGCAACCCGTTGCGCCGCCGCTCCGACCGGCTGGAGAGCGCCGGGCTGGCGGTGGCGGTGCTCCTCGTCCTGCTGAGCGTCTGGCCGGCCGTGCTGGCCGGCCGCATCACCTACGAGGGCGGCCTGCGCGAGGCCCGCGTGGGCCCCGGCATCCGGCAACAGGTGACCGCGACGACGCTGCGGGAGCCGCGGCCCGTGCGGCCGTCGTTCGGCGAGGCGGCGAGCACCATGGTCCCGGCGAGCTGGACCACCCCGGCGGGCGTGGCCAGGACCGGGCAGGTGCAGGTGCCGGCCGGCACGCGGGCAGGCCAGACCGTCCCCCTGTGGATCGACGGCGAGGGCGACCCCACGACGCCGCCGCCGAGTCGCACCGACATGGTCCTGCGTGGCGTGGGCATGGCGGCGTTCGTCCAGGTGCTGGCCTTCCTGCTGGTGCTGGGGGCCGTCGCGGCGCTGCGCTGGCTGCTGGACCGGCGCAGGTACGCCGACTGGGACGCGGCCTGGATCCGCGCCAACGACCGGTGGCGCCGCCCGCGCCGCCCGTAGCCGGGTCATGCGGTTTACCGCCGTGTGTCCGGGCAGCCGTACGCGGGAGGAGGCGAGCCATGGAAGCCAAGGAGTGGACGGTCCGGATCAGTCTCGCCGAGGACGGCGACGACACCTCGGCGCGGGCGGTCCTGACAGTCCCGGACGGCACGCGGGTCGAAGGGTCGGGCCACGCCCGCCGCAACCCCGCCGACCCGTCCATGCCCGAGGTCGGGGACGAGCTGGCCGTCGCGCGGGCGCTGGCCGACCTGGCCGGCCGGCTGTCCAGCGACGCCCGGCACGAGCTCGGCGACGGCGGCCCGGTGCCGACCAGGTCGTGGTGAGGGCCGCGATATCGACTTGACGCACCCGCCCCCGGTCCGCTGACATGGCCCCCGCGGATCGTACGGACCGGAGGGGACGCGCATGGGCGGCAGGATGCACGCGGACGAGGCCGACATCGACGAGGCCCTCGTCCGGCGGCTGCTGGCCGCGCAGTTCCCGCGGTGGGCCGGTCTCCCGCTGCGCCGCTTCCCCTCCTCCGGCACCGTCAACGCGGTCTTCCGGCTCGGCGACGACCTGGCCGTCCGCCTGCCGCGCGTCAAGCAGGGCGTCGGCGACGTCGCCAGGGAAGGGCGGTGGTTGCCGCTGCTGGCCCCCGCGCTGCCCGTCCCGATCCCCGCGGTGCTCGGCCAGGGCCTGCCGGGCGAGGGATTCCCCTGGCCGTGGTCGGTGTGCCGGTGGCTGGACGGCGACAACCCGGAGGCCGGGGCGCTCTCCGGGGACGGGGAGGCGCTGGCCGCCGATCTGGCGGCGTTCGTCGCCGCGCTGCGCGAGGTCGAACCCGCCGGCGCGCCCGGCGCCTACCGGGGCGGCCCGCTGTCCCGCCTCGACGAGGCCACCCGGGCCGCGGTCGGCGAGCTCGACGGCATGATCGACACCGCCGCCGCCACGGCCGCCTGGAAGGACGCGCTGAGCGCGCCCGAATGGCAGAGCGGGCCCGTCTGGGTGCACGCCGACCTGATGCCGGGCAACCTGCTGGTCCGCGACGGCCGGCTGAGCGGGGTCATCGACTGGGGCACGGCCGGCGCGGGCGACCCGGCCTGCGACCTGATCCCGGCCTGGAACCTGCTGCCGCCCGCCGCCCGCGAGGTCTTCCGGGCCGCGCTCGGCGCCGACGACGCCACCTGGGCGCGCGGCCGCGGCCGGGCCCTGTCCATGGCGCTCATCCAGCTCCCCTACTACAAGGACACCAACCCGGCCATGGCGGCCAACGCCCGGCACGTGATCCGCGAGGTGCTCGGCAGCCCGCGCTGAACCGCACACTGAAGCGCACGCTGACGGGATTCTTGGGTTTTTTCCGGCGAGATGATTGTCTGTCCGGAGGAACTACGAGGAGGCCACCGGTGAGCCGTCAGATCGTGTCAATCGTGGGTGGGAAGGACACCACCGGCGAGAGCGTGTACGAGTCGACCAATCCCGCCCGCCCCGGCGAGGTCGTGGCCCGGGTCGGCCTGGCCGACGCCGCCGCGTTCTCCGCCGCCTGCCGCACCGCCAAGGAGGCCCAGCGCGAGTGGGCCAAGGTGCCGCCGCCGGTGCGCGGCCGGGTGATCGCCTCCATCGGGCGGCTGGTCGAGGCCAACGCCGAGAGCCTGGCCCGCCTGGTCACCCGGGAGATCGGCAAGCCGTACGCCGAGGCGCTGGGCGAGGTGCGGGAGATCGTCGACACCTGTGACTTCTTCCTGGGCGAGGGCCGCCGGCTCTACGGGCAGACCGTTCCGTCGGAGATGCCGGACAAGAACCTGTTCACGTTCCGCAACCCGGTCGGGGTCGCCGCGGTGATCACGGCGGGCAACTTCCCCGTGGCCGTGCCGTCCTGGTACCTCGTGCCCGCGCTGCTGTGCGGCAACGCCGTGGTGTGGAAGCCCGCCGAGTACGCCGCCGCCTCCGCCGAGGCCATGTACCGGCTGTTCGCCGCCTCGGGGCTGCCCGACGGGGTGCTCAACGTGGTCTTCGCCGACGGCGCGCAGACCTTCGCGGGGCTGGAGCTGGCCCTGGAGGAGGGCAGCGTGCACAAGGTCGGCTTCACCGGGTCGAGCGAGGTCGGCAGGAAGGTCGGCGAGCTGGCCGGGCGCCACCTGCAGTCGGCGTGCCTGGAGCTCGGCGGCAAGAACCCGATGGTGATCATGCCGGACGCCGACCTCGACCTGGCCGTCGAGGGCGCGCTGTTCTCCGGCTTCGGCACCGCCGGTCAGCGCTGCACCAGCCTGGGCACGGTCATCGTGCACGAGAGCGTGCACGACGAGTTCGTCGAGCGGTTCGCGCGGGCGGCCGCGGCGGCCAGGATCGGCGACCCCGAGCAGGACGTGCTGGCCGGACCGCTGCTCGACCAGAAGTTCGCCGACCGGTACGAGGAATACCTGACCTGGATCCAGCCCCACCACGAGGTCGTCTCGGGCAGCACGGGCAGGATCACCGAGGACAACCCGCGCGGCGACTTCGACGGCGACGGCGGCCTCTACTACCACCCGGTCATCGTCGACGGCGTGCGGCCCGGCGACCGGCTGTTCCTGGAGGAGACGTTCGGCCCGATCGTCGGCGTGACCACCTTCTCCACCCTGGACGAGGCCGTCGAGCTGGCCAACCGCCCCGGTTACGGCCTGTCGAGCTCGATCTACACGACCAACCCCAAGCACGCCTTCCGCTTCCGCGAGGGCATCTCGGCCGGCATGGTCAGCGTCAACAACTCCACCTCCGGCGCCGAGGCGCACCTGCCCTTCGGCGGCAACGGCAAGTCGGGCAACGGCAGCCGCCAGTCGGGCATGTGGGTGCTCGACCAGTTCACCCGCTGGCAGGCGATGAACTGGGACTTCTCGGGCCGGCTGCAGAAGGCCCAGATGGACGTGGCGGAGATCGTCCCGGACCTGGAGTTCCGGATCTGAGACGCAGGAAGCCGCCCCCGGCCGGAGGCGGCTTCTCATTCGTGCGGGCGGATCAGACCTGGCCGGCCTTCTCCAGGGCCTCGCAGCAGGTGTTCACCAGCAGGCGGGTGACCACGTACGGGTCGACGTTGGCGTTCGGGCGGCGGTCCTCGATGTAGCCCTTCTTGTCCACCTCGACCTGCCACGGGATGCGCACGGACGCGCCGCGGTTGGACACGCCGTAGGTGTACTTGTTCCACGGGGCGGTCTCGTGGTGGCCGGTCAGGCGCAGCTCGATGTCGGCGCCGTACTGGGAGACGTGCTCCATGGGCTTGTCGCCCTCGCCGAGCGATTCGCAGGCGGTGATGATGGCGTCGTAGCTCTCGCGCATCGCCTTGGTGGAGAAGTTGGTGTGCGCGCCGGCGCCGTTCCAGTCGCCGCGGGCGGGCTTGGCGTCGAGGGTGGCCTCGACGCCGAACTCCTCGGCCGTCCGGTAGAGCAGGTAGCGGGCGACCCACATGTGGTCCGAGACCTCAAGGGGGCCGGCCGGGCCGATCTGGAACTCCCACTGGCCGGGCATGACCTCGGCGTTGATGCCGGAGACGGCGAGACCGGCCGTCAGGCAGCGGTCGAGGTGCAGCTCGACGATGTCGCGGCCGAACACGGCCTCGGCGCCCACGCCGCAGTAGTAGTGGCCCTGCGGGGCGGGGAAGCCGCCCTCGGGGAAGCCGAGCGGGCGGCTGCCCTTGAAGAAGGTGTACTCCTGCTCGATGCCGAACCAGGACTCCTGGTCGGCGTACCGCTCGGCGATCGGGCGCAGCAGGGCGCGGGTGTTGCTGGAGTGGGGCGTCCCGTCGATCTCCTCGACCTCGCACAGCACGAGCACGTTGTCGCCGCCGCGGATCGGGTCGGGGCAGGTGAACACCGGGCGGAGCACGCGGTCGGAGGCGTGGCCCTGGGCCTGGTTGGTGCTGGAGCCGTCGAAGCCCCAGACCGGAGGCTCGGCACCGTCGGCCAGGATCTTCGTCTTCGAGCGCAGCAGAGCGGTGGGCTCGGTGCCGTCGATCCAGATGTACTCAGCCTTGTAGCTCACGGTGATCCTTTCGGGATTTCTCTCAGCCACGCCGAGTCTTATGGATGGCCATTTCCCGGTTTTTGCCCGAATGTGAACGCCGTGTTAATCGTGCCGCCACCCGTCCCCCTATTAGGGGGTAAATCCAATAAAGACGGTTAGCTGGGGCAGGTCGGCCGTCCGGGGGACGGCGGCCGTACGACGATCGAGGCCGGGGGATGATGATCATGGAGGATGTCTGGTTCGGCGCGCTGCTCGCGCCCGAGGCGGCGGACGGCGACCGGGTCCTGCGGCACGCCGAGCTCGCCGACCGGCTCGGCCTGGACCTGGTCGGCGTCCAGGACCACCCCTACCAGGCGGGATTCCTCGACTCCTGGACCCTGCTGGCCACCATCGCGCAGCGCACCGAGCGCGTCCGGCTGGTGCCCGACGTGGCCAACGTGCCGCTGCGACCGCCCGCCGTGCTGGCCAGGGCCGCCGCCTCGCTGGACATCCTCAGCGGCGGCCGGGTGGAGCTGGGGCTCGGCGCGGGCGCGCTGTGGGACGCCATCGCCGCCATGGGCGGCCCCCGGCTCTCCCCCGGCGAGTCGATCGAGGCGCTGGCCGAGGCGATCACCGTCATCCGGGCGCTGTGGACGCCGGGCGACCCGGTGACCTTCTCCGGCGGCCACCACCGGCTGGCGGGCGCGCGGCCCGGCCCCTTCCCGCCGCACCCGATCGGGATCTGGATCGGCGCGACCGGGCGGCGGATGCTGGAGCTGACCGGCCGGACCGGCGACGGCTGGCTGACCTCGTCCTTCCACAGCCCGCCCGAGGCGGTGACCGCGCAGGCCAGGATCCTCGACGTGGCCGCCGCGGACGCCGGGCGCGACCCGGCGGCGATCCGCAAGGTCTACAACCTCGGCGGCAGCCTGTCGCCGCTGCCCGGCGCGGGCTTCCTCGACGGGCCCGCCGCCCTGTGGGCCGAGCAGCTCACGGAGCTGGTGTTCGAGGCGGGCATGAGCGGGTTCGTGCTGGCCCCGGGGGTGGAGGCCGAGCGCGATCTGCGGGTGTTCGCCGAGGAGGTCGCGCCCGCCGTACGGGCGGCCGTGGCCAGGGAACGCGGCCGGCCCGCGCCCGAGCCGGTCCGCCGGCCGGTGACGATCCCCGACCTGGACGAGCCCGGCCGGCCCAGGACGGCCGGCGGCGACCCGGCCGCCCTGACCCCCGACCAGGCCCGGCTTGGCCGCCGCCTGGTGGACGTGCACGACGGCTACCGCGCCCAGCTCCGCCAGGTCAGGGACGCGGTCGAGCAGGTCGCCGCCGAGACCACGGCCCCGCGCCAGGACGGGGACCGGCTCGCGCTGCGCCAGAACCACTGGACGCTCGGCGTGTTCTGCGCGACCTTCCGCCGCCTGCTGACCGTGCACCACGACGTCGAGCACGGCAGCACCTTCCCTGCCCTCACCGAGCGCGACCCCGCCCTGGAGCCGGTGGTCAAGAAGCTGGAACAGGAGCACGAGGTCATCGCCGAGCTGCTGGACCGCCTGGACCGGGCGTGCGCGGAGATGATCGCCGACCCGGCCAGGATCGACCGGGTCCGGGCCGGCGTCGAACGGCTCTCGCAGGCCCTGGCCTCGCACTTCGCCTACGAGGAGGCGGAACTGGCCGAGCCGGTCGGCCGCCTGGAGATCGGCCTCCAGCCCGAGGAGCGTTCGTGGACGTGTCCGCGCCCGTGTGGTGGCTGACGATCCTGGGGATCGCCGGCCTGCTGCTGTTCGACTTCTTCTTCCACGTGCGGCAGGCGCACGTCCCCGCGCTGCGCGAGGCGGCCGTCTGGTCGGCCCTGTACGTCGGGATCGCCCTGCTGTTCGGCGTGGGCGTGTGGGCGTTCGGCGGCGCCGAGCCGGGCGCGGAGTACTTCGCCGGGTACGTGACGGAGAAGGCGCTGTCGGTCGACAACCTGTTCGTCTTCCTCGTCATCATGGCGAGCTTCCGCGTGCCGCGCGCCGACCAGCAGAAGGCCCTGCTGTTCGGCATCGTCTTCTCGCTGATCGCCAGGACCGGGTTCATCCTCCTCGGCGCCGCGATGATCGAGACGTTCGCCTGGGTGTTCTACGTCTTCAGCCTGATCCTGCTGCTCACGGCGGGCAACCTGCTGCGGCCCGAGGGCGGCGAGGGCCCCACCGACAACGTCATGGTCCGCCTGGCCCGCCGGCTGTTCCGCGCCACCGACAGCTACGACGGCGACCGGCTGTTCACGGTGGTGGACGGCCGCCGGGTGATGACGCCGATGTTGCTGGTCATGATCGCCCTGGCCGGCACCGACGTGCTGTTCGCGCTCGACTCCATCCCGGCCATCTTCGGCCTCACCCAGAACGTCTACCTCGTCTTCACCGCCACCGCCTTCTCCCTGCTGGGGCTGCGGCAGCTCTACTTCCTCATCGACGGCCTGCTCGACCGGCTCATCTACCTCGCCTACGGGCTGGCGGTCATCCTGGCCTTCATCGGCGTCAAACTCGGGCTGCACGCGCTGCACGAGAACAACGTGCCGTTCATCAACGACGGCGAGCCGGTGAACGTCACCGAGATCAGCACCGGGCTGTCCCTGTCGGTGATCGTCGGCGTGCTGCTGGTCACCGTGGCCGCCTCGCTGGCCAGCCCCCGCGGCCGGGCGCAGAACGTGGTGTCGGCCGTCCGCCGGCACGCCCAGGACTACCTGGACGTGGAGAAGGACCCGGCGCGGCGCGAGGAGGTCTACCGCGACCTGCTCGCGGCCGAGGCGCGGCTGGGCGAGCTGCCGGAGCGGCAGCGGGCCGGCGTCGCCCGGGACGAGCGGCTGGCCGCCCTGGTGGCGCGGGCGCACGCCGAGCACCAGGCCGGGCACCAGGGCGGGCACCGGGGCGGGCACCAGGGCGGGCAGGACCCGGCTAGGTAGGGGTGGCCTGGCGGGAGGTCAGCGGGGCCGCGATGTGCTCCAGCGGCGTGCGCTCGGCCTTCACCCCGAAGACGATCTCCACCAGCCCGGCCGCCACCATCATCCCGGCGCCGAAGCAGTAGCCGTAGAACAGCCGGGTGGGGTCGGGGTTGCGCTGGTCGCCGATGAGCGAGGCGAAGACCGTCGGCCCGAACGCGCCCGCGACCTGCCCGAGCGCGAAGAAGATGGCGATGGCCTGGGCCCGCAGCTCGATCGGGAAGATCTCGCTCACGGTCAGGTACGCCGAGCTGGCCGCCGCCGAGGCGATGAAGAAGATCACCGACCAGAGCACGGTCTGCGTGACCGCCGTCAGCATCCCCTCCTTGAACAGCCACCCGGTCACCGCCAGCAGCAGCCCCGAGGTGATGTACGTGGCCGAGATCATCTGCCTGCGCCCGACCGTGTCGAACAGCCTGCCGAGCAGCAGCGGCCCGAGCAGGTTCCCGGCCGCGAAGGCGAACATGTACTGCGGCACCGAGCCCGCCGGGACGCCGTAGAAGTGCGTCAGCACCAGCGAGTAGGTGAAGAACACGGCGTTGTAGAGGAACGACTGGCAGATCATCAGCGTCGCCCCCAGCACCGAGCGTTCCGGGTACGTGCGGAACAACGTCCTGGCGACCTGCGACAGCGGCGCGTGATGCTCGGGGACGATCTCCAGCGCCTGCTCCTGCGGCACCGGCTCCAGCCTGACCCGGTCCTCCCGCTCGACCTCCCGCTCGATGCGGGCGACGACCAGCTCGGCCTCCTCCTCACGGCCGTGCGTCATCAGCCAGCGCGGGCTCTCCGGCAGGTGCCGGCGCAGCCCCCAGATGGCCAGGCCGATCACCGGCCCGACCGCGAACCCGAGCCGCCAGGCCCAGTCGGGGTCCAGCGGCCCGCCCGGGTGCAGCAGCAGGAACGTGGCCGAGGTGGCCAGCAGCGACCCCAGCCAGTAGGTGCCGTTGATGGCCAGGTCCACGTGGCCCCGGTAGTGGGAGGGGATCATCTCGTCGATGGCGGAGTTGACGGCCGCGTACTCGCCGCCGATGCCCGCCCCGGCCACGAACCGCAGCACCAGGAAGCTCCACAGGTCCCACGACAGAGCGGTCAGGCCGCTGGCGACCAGGTAGATGCCGAGCGTGAGGATGAACAGCTTCCGGCGGCCGAGCCGGTCGGACAGCCAGCCGAAGTAGAGCGCGCCGGCCACCTGGCCGATCAGGTAGACGGTGGCCGACAGGCCCACCTCGGCGGAGGTGAAGCCGAGCGTGTCGGGGCGCTGCAGGAACGCCCCCACGTTGCTGGCGATGGTGATCTCCAGCCCGTCGAGCACCCAGGCCACGCCGAGCGCGATCACCAGCCGGGTGTGGAACGGCGCCCACGGCAGGCGGTCCATGCGGGCGGGGACCAGGCTGCGTACGACGCCGTCCTTGCTCATACATCCTTACTCTAAGTGACCATATGATCACCCATCGGCCCGGGTCCCGTTGCCGTTGCCGTCGTAGCCGAGCAGCCGCATGGCGGTGTCCGGGTCCATGGCCGCGGCCAGCAGCTGGGCCCGCCGGTGGGCCTCGTCGCGCTCGCGTTCCGCCTTGGCCTGCGCCGTCCGTACGCCCCTGACCGCCACGAACGCGAGCCCGGCGCCCACGACCACCCCGACGACCACGACGAACAGCAGGAGCAGCAGGGCCGGCGAGGCGAGCGCGGGAGCCGCCGCGACGTCGGCGCCCGCGCCGGGCACCGCGCCCGTCACCGCCAGCGCCGCGATCAGGGCCAGCGCGATCAGCCCGAGCAGGCTGGCCACGACCAGCCAGGCCCGTCCGGCACGCCGCCGCGGCCCGGCCTCGGCGACCGCCCCGGGGACCGGCCCGAAGCCCGCGTGCGGGACGGCGGCCGAAATCCCCTCCGGGACCGCCTGGACCACCGACGGGACCGCTGACGGGCCCGCTGATGGGACCGCGGCGGCCCGCGGGGCTGGCGCCCACGGCACGAACTCGGGCCGATCACCACCCTGTTCGACGCCCTGCCCGACGCCCGGGTCGATCCGGGTGACCTCGGCCGTGATCACCTGCGCCGCGGCCGGGCCGGCGCCCGCGGCCGGGGCGGCGAAGGCGACCGCCCGCGGCGCGGCCTCCTCCTCCACCGGGCCGGGCAGCTCGCGCTCGATGCGGCTGTGCTCCTTGTGCGCCCTGGCCGCGTCGTGGTGGTAGTCCTCCAGCTGCTCGTAGAGCTCGTCGGAGGCGTAGATCGTGCCGTCCACGAGCGGTCCGCGCTCGCCGCGGATGACGGCCACCACGTCGTCGCCGTTGAGCGTCTTGTGCGTCTCCAGGGCGTGCGCCAGGCACAGCACCTGCCTGCGGTGCTCCTCCAGCAGCCGCTCGGTCTTCTCCAGCAGCCGCACCAGGTTGAACTCGATGCGCTCGCCCAGCACGTCGGGGGTCAGGTCGGGCGCGGCGCGCACCGGCTCGCGCTCGGTGATGCCGATGCCGCCGCCCCCGCCGCCCCGGCCGCGCATGGCCTTGCCGCCGTGGATCTCCAGCTCCTGGAGCGCGGGCAGCGACGTGACGCCGGAGCCCATCCCCCAGTACGACTCCATGAGCGCGGTGAGGAACGTGGCCGCGTGCAGGTCGCCGGAGACGCCGGAGGAGTTGTCCTCGCCGAAGAACATGCGCTCGCCGGCCAGCGAGGCCAGGGAGACCATGATGTCGGCCTCGTACTCGGACTTCCAGCGGGTGAACTGGTCCTCGGGCTTGATCGAGGCGACCATGCCCAGGTAGTCGGCGCCCTTCTCGATGGTGGCGATGTCGATCTCCAGATGGAACCGGGTCACGTACGCCACCACGGCGTGGCACGCCTCGTGCACGGCCACGGCGTGCCGCTCGCGCTCGATGTACTCGACGTCCTCGGGCGGGCCGAGCTGCTTGAGCCGCTTGGCGCGCAGCACGTCCGACCAGGTGATGACCTCCCGGCCGGCACGGATGGCGGTGATCAGCGACTCGTTGACCAGGTCCTTGATCGTGGCCCCGGTCGCGTACGGCGTGATCGTGGCCAGCTTGTCGATCTGCTCCCCGGTGAGCTCGTGCTCGACCTTGTCGAAATAGCCCTGGTACGTCCGGACCCGCCCGGCCTTGGACGGGTAGCCGACCTTGTAGATGCGGTCGATGCGGCCCGGCCGCAGCAGCGCCTCGTCCAGCGCGTCGGGCCGGTTGGTGGCCATCATGACGAGGATGCGGTATTTGGGCGGCGGCTTGGGCCGCATCCCGAGCAGCCGCCTGACCAGCCGGTTGAAGAAGCCGCGCGGCTTCTTGAGCCCGGACAGCTCGGTGAGCAGCGCCTGGAGGGTTCCGGGGTCGCCGCTGTTCATCATGCCGCCGCCGGCGAAGAAGCGCTCGCGCCAGCTGCCCGGCGGGTCGGCGGCGTCGGCGGCCGCGCGCCGGCCCCTGAAGGCCAGCACCGAGCGGCTCTCCTCCGACAGGTACGTCATCCCGTGGCAGCCGGAGTGCGCAGTGAAGCCGGAGTGCCCTGTGAAGCCGGAGTGCGCGGACAAGCCGGTGTGCGCCGAGAAGCCGCCCTGCCCGGGCGGACCCTGCTGGGCCAGCTTGCCGCGCTTGCCGAGCGAGTCGGCCTCGTCGAAGAAGACGATCACGCCGCCGTACCGCAGCGCCAGCTTGCGCAGCTTCCTGAACAGGCCCTTGACCTTCAGGATGCCGACGCCCATGAACATGTTCGTGAAGGCTCCCGGATCCACGAACACGTACGGCTTGCCGGTCTCGCCGGCCACGGCCTCGGCCATCAGGGTCTTGCCGGTGCCGGGCGGGCCCCACAGCAGCAGGCCGCTGGGCACGTACCCGCCGCGCCGCTCGATCTCGTCGGGCCGCTCCAGGAAGACGATGTTCTCCTGGACCCGCTCGACCACGTGGTCCTGTCCCCAGACGTCGGCGAAGCGGGTCTTGATGTCGTCGGGGAAGTACGTCTCCACGCCGCCCCTGGACAGGAACCAGAACAGGCCGACGAACTGGATGATGACGAAGAAGAACAGGAAGACGATCTGCAGCAGGAACGGCAGCGCCTGCCAGATCAGCGTCGGCGCCTGCAACAGGGCGACGAACGGGCTGACGTCCAGCACCGCCCCCGCCACCAGCGCGGTCAGCGTGACGAAGAAGGCGATCTTCAGGGCTCTGGAGATGCGGTACCTGGTCCAGTCGTCGAAGCGCCGGTGCGTCCACCGCTCGAACCCGCCGAAGACCTTCTGGCTCCAGAACCGGTGATAGCCCGACCAGTGCTCGCTGACCAGGAAGTGCAGTTGCCGCAGGGCCTCGGCGCCGAGCAGCCAGAAGATCCACTGGTACTCGTAGCCGATCTTCCAGGCCGCCTCGGGGAAGGTCACGACGCCCGTCCAGTCGGCCATCACCTTCCAGGTGAGGATCAGGTAGGCCAGGACCAGCGCGACGAGGAACTTGCTCCGGTCCCAGAACTGCATCTTCTTCCTGGTCACGGAGTCGGGGTCGGAGGGCCCGCTGCCGGGGGCGCGCAGCCCTTCGTGCTGAACGGTGGTGGTCACTGACGTCCCCTCATCCGGGCAGCCGGAGCAGCTTGAACGAACCCGCGATCTTGTCGAACTCGGCGGCGCGGTCGCGGTAGCAGGTCGCCCGGCAGCCGATGAGCATGACCGAGACCGTCGCGCCCTTCTCGTCGAGGATCGCGGTCTGGTCGAACGTCTGGACGTCGGCGCCGATCTGGTAGTTGAAGCGCACCCGCACGCCTCTGGCGCCGTTCTCCAGGGCGAGGACGTCGTCGCTGAGGAGCTCGAACTTGGCGAACATGGGCGGCCGGCCGGTGGTCATGGCCTGCTGCTCGTACAGCTCGCGCATCGGGTCCGTCACGGGCAGCACGAAGTCGCGCAGCCGGTTGAGCGAGATCGCGTCCCGCTGCTGCTCGGTGAGCTTGTGCACGGTGGCGTACACGAACGGGTCGGACGAGCTCAGCAGATGGTTGACCGACGGCTCGGCCGACTGGTCGAAGGCCGTGGACCAGACCCGCTGCGCGCGTGTCGCCGCCGCCAGCGAACCGGGCCGGTCACCCGTCAGATACAGTTCGATCGGATTGGCGTTGAGCTGCGTGAACGAGGCGGGCACCTTGAAATAGGTGGTGCCTTCCCTGTCCCGTACGTAGGTGAACTCCGGCTGCCCGCACGCCGGCAGCACGAAAACCGCGACCATGAGCGCGATCCAAGCCCGTGTCCTTTTCACCAGGGCTTACCTCCGCTTTACGGACCAACGCAGTTGTTGTGCCCGCTTTCATGCGGAATGAGGCCGGATGCACGATGAGAAATCTTGACCAAATCTTGGCCATTGATTGGCTTTACTTGTTACAGACCACCAAAAGGTGGTATGGGCCAGGTCGCCACACTCTACGGTCGCCCGGGATACAACGTTCGTGCAACCCCCATTGGTAGACCACAGGAAGTAGCAAAGGATATGAGGACGCCCATCCCGAGCCTCGGAGCGCACCATGAAAGAACCCGCGATGGAGACCGTCGACTCCTTCGGCATGACGGCTGAGCGGCAGTTCGCCGACCTGTGGTCGAGGACCGCCCTGTCGGTCAAGGAGCGCCGGCTGCTGCTGCTCGGGCTGCTCGTCGGACAGGGGCTCGACGAGCTGACCGCCGTGCAGCTCGACGTCGCGCTGCGGGCGGGCGACCTGAGCGAGAGCGAGCTGCGCGAAGTGGTGGTCTTCCTGACCCACTACGCCGGCTGGACCCGCGGATCGCGGCTCAACGACCAGGTCGAGGAGCTGATCGAGCGGGTCAGGCAGGCTCGATCCGGTAGAGCGGACCCCGCAGGCTGAGCGCGTAGAGCTCGCCGTCGAGCCCCTCCCCGAAGGAGGAGAGCTGCTCGACCCGGCCGATCTCGGCCGCCTTCGACGGCTCGGCCGCGGGCGCGGCCCTGACCCAGCCGGCGCAGAAGTCCCCGTACAGGAAGCTGCCGCGCAGCCAGGGCAGGGCGGCGCCGCGGTAGACGTACCCGGCGATCACCGAGCAGCTGCCGTCCTTGTGCAGGGGGTAGGTGATGACCGGCTCGGTCAGGCCGCGGCCCGTGCCGCCGCGGAAGGGCCGCCCGCCCTCGCGCAGGTTCCAGCCGTAGTTCTCGCCGCCCTTGGAGGCGGCCGGCTGGCGGTCGACCTCCTCCACCTCGTCCTGGCCGACGTCGCCGATCCACAGGTCGCCGCTGTGCCGGTCGAAGCCGAACCGCCAGGGGTTGCGCAGGCCGTAGGCCCAGATCTCGGGCCGCGCGCCGTCCTTCCCGGCGAACGGGTTGTCCCGCGGCACCTTGTACGGCCTGCCGCGCGGGTCGATGCGCAGGATCTTGCCCAGCAGCGTGCCGAGATCCTGGCCGTTGCCCTGCGGGTCGCCCGCGCTGCCGCCGTCGCCGAGCCCGACGTAGAGATGGCCGTCGGGGCCGAAGGCGAGCTGGCCGCCGTTGTGGTTGGCGTACGGCTGCTCCTGGGTGAGCACGTCGCGCCGGCCGGTCGCGCGCCGGCCGTCGAAGGCCCATTCGGTGACGTGGGTGGCGCCGCGGGTGTCGGTCCAGTCGAGGTAGAGCCAGCGGCCGGAGGGATGGAAGGCCACGCCGAGCAGGCCCTGCTCGTTGCCGCCGCTCACCTCGCCCGACAGGTCGACGATGACGTCGCCGTCCGTGGCGCGCAGCCGGCCGCCCTGCTCGGCGACGTAGAGCCGGGCGTCGCCCTTGCGCGCGGCGAGGGCGACCGGCCGTTCGAACCGGCCGAGCTCGCGGAAGCGCACCTGCCGGGGAGCGCTCTTCGGCTCGGGGCTCGCCGGCGGAGAAGCCCGGGTGGAGGCCGGCGGGGCGGGCGGGGCGGAGGACACGGTGGCCGGGCCGGGCGGGGACGAGGCGGCCGAGCAGGCGGTGAGGGCCAGGAGGAGCACGGCCGCGAGGGGGCGCACGCCGTCCATACTCGCACGCCCGACCGGGGACGTTAAGGTTCAGGACATGCCTACCGCATTGATCACGGGCGCCACCGCCGGCATCGGCGCCGCGTTCGCCCGCCGCCTGGCCGCCGACGCCTGCTCGCTCGTCCTGGTCGCGCGCGACGAGCAGCGGCTCGTCCAGGTCGCCGACCAGCTCAGGCTCAGGTACGGCGTGGACGTCGAGGTGCTGCCCGCCGACCTGGCCACCGAGGAGGGCCTGGCCAGGGTCGAGTCGAGACTCCGCGACGGCGTCGACCTGCTGGTGAACAACGCCGGTTTCGGCCACCCCGGCGACTTCCTGAAGGTGCCGGTCGAGGACGAGCTGCGCATGTTGAAGGTCCACTGCGAGGCCGTGCTGCGGCTCACCCTGGCGGCGCTGCCCGCGATGCGCAAGCGCGACCGGGGCGCGGTGATCAACGTGGCGTCGGTCGCGGCGTTCTTCTCCCGCGGCACCTACAGCGCCTCGAAGGCGTGGGTGGTCAACTTCAGCGAGTCGGCGGCCAACGACGTGCGCAACCCGCGGATCAAGATCATGGCGCTGTGCCCGGGTTTCGTGCGCACCGAGTTCCACCAGCGGGCGTCCATGGACACCTCGGGCATCCCGGGGTTCCTGTGGCTGAAGGCCGACAACGTGGTCAGGGACGCCATGCGCGACCTCGCGCTCGGCAAGCGGGTCTCGGTGCCCGACCTGCGCTACAAGGCCATCGTGGCGATCGGCAAGCTGGTGCCGCACAACCTGGCCGGGCGCGTCTCGGCCAGGCTCGGCCGCCGCTGACCTCGGGGCGTACCACAACAAGGTGGGCCCCCGCCGCGGGAGGGGGTCGCGGTGGGGGCCCGGGACGGCCGTGAGTGACTCACGGCCGGGAACCGGAAGATCCGGCGGGCTCTGCTAGCGGTTGGCCTCGTGGCCGATGGCCAGGCCGCTCGTCGGGTCGAAGAAGTGCAGGTTGTGCGTGTCCAGCACCAGGTCGATGCGCTGGCCGGGGCGCACGTGGCTGCGGGCGTTGACGCGGGCGGTCCACAGGGACTTGTCGCCCACGAGCGGCAGCGCCGCCTCCTCGTCGTCGCCCGTGTCGGCGGCGGCGACGGTGTCCTTGTGCTCGACCGGCGGGGCGTCGATCAGGAACAGCACGTTGATCTCGGAGCCCAGCTCCTCGGTGACCTCCGCCTTGACGGGCAGGGTGGCCCAGCCGTTGGCGTGGTTGCCGGCCGAGTTGGCGTCCTCGAAGTCCGACGGGCGGATGCCGAGGATGACCTTCTTGCCGATGTACTGGTCGAGGCCCGGCTTGTCGGCGAAGGCCGAGTCGGGGATCGGCAGGCTGATGTCGGCGAAGCGCACGACCGCGCCGTTGTCGCGGGCCAGCTCGGCGGTGACGAAGTTCATCGAGGGCGAGCCCATGAAGCCGGCGACGAACAGGTTGACCGGCTTGTCGAACAGGTTCTGCGGGGTGTCGACCTGCTGGAGCAGACCGTCGCGCAGGACGCAGACGCGGTCGCCGAGGGTCATGGCCTCGACCTGGTCGTGGGTGACGTACACGGTGGTGACGCCGAGGCGCTCGTGCAGGGTGTTGAGCGAGGCGCGCATGGAGACGCGGAGCTTGGCGTCGAGGTTCGACAGCGGCTCGTCCATGAGGAAGGCCTGCGGCTCACGGACGATGGCGCGGCCCATGGCGACACGCTGGCGCTGACCACCGGACAGAGCGGCCGGCTTGCGCTTGAGGTAGGTCTCCAGGCCGAGCATCTTGGCGGCCTCGTTGACCCGCTTCTGGATCTCCGGCTTGGGCATCTTGCGGAGCTTGAGGCCGAAGGCGAGGTTCTCCTCGACCGTCATGTGCGGGTAGAGCGCGTAGTTCTGGAAGACCATCGCGATGTCGCGGTCCTTCGGCGGAAGGTGGTTGACCACCTTGTCGCCGATGGCGATCTCGCCGCCGCTGATGTCCTCAAGGCCGGCGATCATCCGGAGCGCGGTCGACTTGCCGCAACCCGATGGGCCCACCAGCACCATGAACTCGCCGTCCTTGATCTCAAGGTTCAGCCCGTTCACGGCCTTCACGCCACCGGCGTAGATCTTGTCGACGTTCGTCAGAACGATGGATGCCATGACATTCCTTCGCGCTCCAGGGCGATCGGCCCGGACGTTGGTTCTCGGTTCCCGTGGATACGTTTTCACGTATCTCACCCGAAACGGACATCGGTGTCAAGGGGTACCGCGTGACCAGCCTTTGGAGGACCGATGGTCTTCCGGTGACCTGGAATCCATGATGGAATCGTTTCCATGGAGAAGCGGGCGACGATCAAGGATGTGGCCGAGGCGGCGGGCGTCGGCGTCGCGACCGTGTCCCGGGTGCTGTCGGGCGGCTCGGCCAGCCCCAGCACCAGGGAGCGGGTGCTGGCCGTCGCCGCCCAGCTCGACTACCGGCCCAGCGCGCTCGGCCGCAACCTGCGCCAGCGCCGCACCGGCGGCCTGGGCCTGCTGGTGCCCGACCTCACCGACACCTTCTACGGGCAGCTCTGCGAGGGCGTGCTCGCCTGCGCCCGGTCGGCGGGCGAGCCCGTCGTGCTGGGCTCGACGGGCGACGACCCCGAGCAGGAGGCCGAGCTGATCGGCATGCTGCTCGAACAGAGCGTCGACCGGGTGATCGCGGTGCCCTCCGGCGACGCCGAGACGTGGGCCCCCGCGCTCAGGGCGGGCATGACGGTGGTCTTCGCCGACCGCCTGCCGCCCGAGTCCGGGCGCGACGGCGACCGCGACCCCGCCGAGAGCGCCCTCGACGATCTCATGCTCCTCGACGGCGTGGCCCCGCGCGGGCGCGTCCCCGAGGGCGCCGCGCGTCCGCTCGACGTGCCCGCCGTGCTGGCCGACGACCGCGCCGGCATCCGTACGGCCGTGCGCTACCTGCGGGGCCTCGGCCACCGGCGCATCGCCTTCCTCGGCGGCCCCGGCCACGACCGGCGGGCCGCCGCCTTCCGCGAGGCCGTGGGCGCGCCGGTGGACGAGGAGCTGGTGGTGTTCGGCACCGGCAGCCGCGACTCGGCGTACGCCGCCGCCTCCGGCCTGTTCCAGAGCCGTCCCGACCTGTCGGCCGTCGTCGCGGGCGGGAACGTCCTGGGTGAGGCGGCCGTGCTGGCCGCCCGCGAGCTCGACCTGCGGGTGCCGAAGGACGTGTCGCTGGTGATGTACGACGACGTGCCCTGGGCCGAGCTGTGCGCCCCGCCGCTGACCGTGATCGCCCAGCCGGGCCGCGACATGGGATACCGGGCCTGCGAGCTGGTGCTGCGCGAGGGCATCCGGCGGGCGCGCACGGTGGTGCTGCCCACCGAGCTGATCATCCGTGGGAGCTGCGGCCCCCGCAGGTGACCGGCGAGCGGCACGCGCTCAGCTCTCGCCGAGGACGTCCCGCGCGTGCGCCTCGATCACCTGGGCCACCTCCGCAGGCGCTCTCAGGTGCGCGCCGTGCCCCTGCCCGTGCAGCGTGACGCGCCGGGCGCCGGGGATCGTCTCCCGCAGGGCGTCGAGCCGCGCGCCGAGATGGGCGGGGCTGCGGTCGCCGCCGAGCAGCACCACCGGCGTGCGGATCGCCGCGTACGCCGCCCGCCGGTCGCCCAGGGCGTCGATCGCCAGCAGGTCGTCGATCTGGCGGGGCGCGCGCAACCGCGTCGGCCGATGGCAGGCCACCGCCACGGAGGTCAGCCAGGAGATCGCCGGCGACAGGCCCACCACGTCCCTGAAGAAGATCCGCATCGCCCGGCCCGGCCGGCCCGCCGCCACCGCGGCCACGGCCGCCTGGCTGGCCGCGCCGCCGAGCGAGGGTCCGAGGGCGACGGGCGGCTCGTACAGGACCGCGCCCGCGAAGGCGTCCGGCGCGAGGAGCAGGGACTCCAGCGCGGCCACCGCGCCGGAGGAATGGCCGACGAGCAGGACGGGCCCGCCGAGCGCGGCCGCCACCGCCACCGCGTCGGCGGCCTCCTGTGCCATGGTGGCGGGCCCGGCCAGGTCCGGCCGGTACTGGCGGCGCCGGACGCGCACCACGCGGAACCGCGGCGCGAGCAGCACCGCGACCTTGCCCCACTGGGTGCCGTCGTCGAGCCCCGCGTGCAGGACGAGGACGGCCGGGCCCCGCCCCTCCTCGACCACCCGGACGTCGGTCCCGTCGGCGGATCTCACCGTGAGCATGGCGCCTCCTCAGTGCGGCCACTGTACGCCGCCTCAGCCCCGTAGTACCTCAGAGCTACGCGAAAGGTGCATCCCCCAGCGGGAAGCCGACTACAAGGCGTGATCCCTACCTTCGGTGCCGGAAGGAAGAACCGGCACGGAAGGGGACCATTCGCCATGGCATCGCTGAGGAACCGCCTGCTCGCCGCGCTCGTCACCGCTTCGGTGGCGGTGCCCGCGTCCGGCGCCGGCGGGTCCGCGGGGGTGCCCGCGCCCGTTCCCGCCGCCGTGGCGCCGCTGCGCGCCGCCACCCCGGCCGCGCTGTCCGACGAGCTGACCGGGCGGTACGCCGCCGGGCGCGCCGCCGTCCTGGCCGCCGAGCGCACCGCCGCCGCGCGGGGGCATCGCCTGCGGGCGGCGGCGCTGCGGGCCATGGCCGACCCGTCGCGCACGTTCCTGTCCTTCGACGGGCGCGACGGCGGCCGGACCGTGGAGGTCTTCGGCGACCTGGCGACGGCCCGGCGGATCGCCGTCCTGGTGCCCGGCTCCGACACGAACCTCGACCGGTACGGCCGCCTGCACGCCGGCGCGACGCGGCTGCGCGAGGCGCTCGGCGACGGCTCGGCGGTCATCGCCTGGGCCGGCTACCGCACGCCCGGCACGCTCAGCCTGGACGTGCTGACGCCCGCGCGGGCCGACGAGGCCGTGCCCGGATTGCGCGCGTTCGTCCGTGAGCTGCGCGCGGTCAAGCCCGGCGCCCGGCTGTCGCTCGTGTGCCACTCCTACGGCTCGGTGGTGTGCGGACGGGCCGCGCCCGGCCTGGACGTGGCCGACATCGTCCTGATGGGCAGCCCCGGCGCGGGCGTCCCCGACGTCGCCGCCATGCGCACCCGCGCGGTCGTGTGGGCCGGGCGCGGCGCCGCCGACTGGATCGCCGGCGTGCCGCACGCGCTGGTCGAGCTGCCGTTCGTCACGGTCGGGCTGGGGGCGGACCCGGTCTCGCCCGGGTTCGGCGCCCGCGTCTTCGCGGCGGGCGACGGCGGCCACAGCGACTACCTGCGGCCCGGCTCCCCCGCCCTGAGGGCCGTCGCCCGCATCGTCTCCGGAGAGGCCGCCCGCGATGTCTGACTCCTCCCCCCGCGTCGTCTCCGGAGAGGCGCCCGCGATGTCTGGCTCCTCCCTCCGCACCCGCTCCGGACCGCGCGGGCTCGCCGCCCGCGTCGAGGCCGGGACGCCGCCGGAGCGCGACCGGGCCCTGGACGCGCTGCGGGCCCTGGCCATCCTCGGGGTGGTGGCCGGGCACTGGCTGGTGACCGCCGTGGTCAGCGACAGCGGCAGCCTGCGCGTCACCAGCCCGCTCAAGTACCTGCCGCAGCTCGCCCCGATGTCGTGGGCGTTCCAGATGCTGGCGATCTTCTTCCTGGTGGGCGGCCTGGTCGGGGCGAAGGGCCACCGGTCGGCGCGGGCGGCCGGCATCGGCTACGTCCCGTGGCTGCGCGGCCGGTTGGGGCGGCTGTTCCGCCCGGTGGCGGTCGTCGCGGCGGTGTGGGCCGTGGCGGCGGTCGCGATGCTCGCCTCCGGCGTGCCGCTGGAGGACGTGCGGCTGCTGGTCAGGATGGCGGCGGCGCCGATGTGGTTCCTGCTGGTGTTCGCCGCGCTGACGGCGGCCACGCCGCTGGCCGCCCGGCTGCACCCGGCCTGGCCGCTCGCGGCGGTGGCGGCCTCCGACGCGGTGCGGTTCGGGCCCGGCGGCCCGGAGTGGTTGTGGTGGGTGAACCTGGCGGCCGGCTGGCTGGTGCCGTACTGCCTGGGCGCGGCCTGGGCCCGCGGGCGGCTGCGGAGCCGGGCCACCGGCTGGACGCTGCTGACCGGCGGCGCGGCCACGGCCCTGGCGCTGGTGGTGTGGGGCGGCTACCCGGCGACCATGGTCGGGGTGCCGGGCGCCCCGGTCTCCAACCTGGACCCGCCCTCGCTCGCGGCCGTCAGCTTCGGGCTCGCCCAGTGCGGCGCGGCGCTGCTGCTGCTCGGCCCGCTGCGCCGGCTGCTGCGCCGCTCCGCCGTCTGGGCGCCCGTGGCCGTGGCGAACCTGGCCGCGATGACGATCTTCCTGTGGCACCAGACCGCGCTGATCGCGGTGACCGAGCTCGGCCTGCTGGCGAGCCGGGCGCTACCGGAGAGCCGGGCGCTGCCCGGCCTGCACACCCCGCCCGAGGAGCTCGGGTGGGTGGCGGCCCGGCTGGCCTGGCTGCCGGCGTTCGCGGCGGCGCTGCTGGTGTGCTGCGCCGCCTTCCACGCCTACGAACGCCGGCGGCCCCGCTAGAGCAGCTTCTCGATGGCCGCGACGACGGCCGGGTCGTCGGGGGCGGTGCGGGGACGGAAGCGGGCCACGACGTTGCCCTCGCGGTCGAGCAGGAACTTCTCGAAGTTCCACTGGACGTCGCCCGCCGCGCCCTCCTCGTCGGCCGTCTCGGTGAGCTCGGCGTAGAGCGGGTGCCGGCCGGGGCCGTTGACGTCGGCCTTGGCCAGCAGCGGGAAGTCGACGCCGTAGGTCGCCGAGCAGAACTCCTGGATCTCCTCCGCCGTGCCGGGCTCCTGGCCGGCGAACTGGTTGCAGGGCACGCCGACCACGCTGAAGCCGCGCGGGCCGAAGTCCTGCTGGAGCTGGACCAGGCCGGCGTACTGCGGTGTCAGGCCGCAGCGGGAGGCCACGTTGACCAGCAGCACGGCCTTGTCGCCGGCGAGGTCGCCGAGCGTGGTGGGGTCGTCGGCGAGGGTGCGGAGCGGGATGTCGCGAAGGCTCATGATCTGAAGCTTACAGAACGACGCCCGCCGCAGATTGTGACCTATTCCTCATTTTTCCCGCGAAACCCCTGAATATCAATATGTCGCGATCTTGGAATTTCGCCTGATTTTTCATGGTCAATTAGGAAATGTGGGCGTTTGTCAGGCAGGGTGACGCGGTCCCCGTCCCCTTCGAAAGGGAATCCGCATGCCCATGCTCCGCCGTACCGGTGTCCTGGTCCTCGCCGCAACGCTCGCGACGGTGACCGGCACCACGGCCGCACAGGCGCAGAGCTCCCAGAGCAGTGGCAGGAACAAAGCCATCGCCAAGTCCCTGGTCGCCCAGCGCGGCTGGGGCGCCGCGAGCTACGGCTGCCTGGTCAGGCTCTGGGCCAGAGAGAGCGGCTGGAACCACAGGGCCGGCAACCGGTCGGGCGCCTACGGCATCCCGCAGGCGCTCCCGGGCCACAAGATGGCCTCCTCGGGCGCCGACTGGCGCACGAACCCGCGCACCCAGATCCGGTGGGGTCTGGGCTACATCAAGCAGCGGTACGGCTCGCCGTGTCGCGCGTGGGCGCACTTCCAATCCCACAGTTGGTACTGAGCCAAACCCCAGGTACGTCCGCGTTTTTACCCAAGGACATGCCATATGGGCGACGGGCCGGGCAATCCTGGCCCAGCGAGATCGCCCTTTATCCGAATTGAGCGCGCAAACACCTGTCCTTCGCGTGTCGAGATCGCGGCCCGCGGTCACGGCCCGTAATAGGAATCGTGCTTGAGGACACGTCGTGGCGCCTTCCGGGCCGTCCAGCACGATCGGGCGGTACAGGATCCCGGGAGGCCGCGCGGACCCTCCGCGTCCGAGCCACGGACGCGGACCGGCAGGGCGCCCCCGAGGGGGCGCCCGTCCGCACGCGACCCGAAAGCAAGGATCGCCTTGGACAGCAAACGCGTGCTCAGCGGCACTCTTCTCACTATCAGCGCGTTCGGCGTCAGCACCGGCCCGGCCTGGGCGGAGTCCCGGCCTCCGGTGATCAAGATGCGGACCTGGACAACGTCAGCGCAACCGAAGATCGCGGCCGTACGGCCCGCCGGAAGAAACAAGAAGATCGCCCTGGGACAGGTCGTCCGGCGCGCGTGGAACTACCGGGAGTTCCGCTGCCTGGACAACCTGTGGACCAGGGAGAGCAATTGGAACCACCACGCGCTCAACCGGTCGTCGGGCGCCTACGGGATCCCGCAGGCGCTGCCCGCGGGCAAGATGAGCGGCGCGGGCAAGGACTGGCGGTCCAACCCCGAGACGCAGATCCGCTGGGGCCTGGCCTACATCAAGGGAAGGTACGGCAGGCCCTGCGGCGCCTGGGGGCACTGGCAATCGCACAACTGGTACTGATCTCGCGTGCCGGAGGGCATCCGGGCCCGCCCGGGTGCCCTCCTACTGACCCGCGTGCACCGCGATGGCCTGGATGAGCAGTTCGACCCCGAACTCGAACTCCGCCTCGTGGTCGCACTCGGCCAGCAGCGGCGCCAGCGCGCTCACCTCGGGGAACAACGCCGGATCGACGACGGCTGCCTCGACCGTGCGGCTGTGGACGGGCGCGAAGGTGGGCGTCACGCCGACCTCGCGCAGCAGCGAGCCCACGATGAAGGCGATGAACATGCGCAACATCCGGACGGCGTCGGGCCCGTCGAAACCCGCGCCGCGCAGCGTGGCCAGCGCCCGCTCGACCGGCAGCAGCCCGGCGTGGGAGTGGAGCTGGCGGCTGACCACCACCATGGTCGAGCGCGGATGGTGATGGGCGATCTGCCGGAAGGCCCGCGCCTGCGCCCGCACCCGGTCGGTCCAGTGGGCGTCGGGGTCGTCGGTGAACTCGATGCCGCTCAGCACGCTCTCGGCCACGCCGTTGAGCAGCGCGTCCTTGTTCGGCACGTGGTTGTAGAGGGACATCACGCCGACGCCGAGCTCGGCCGCGATGCGGCGCATGGAGACCGCGTCGGCGCCCTCGCGCTCGATGAGGTCGATGGCCGCGGCCACGATGCGGGGCCTGGACAGGGGCTCGGTGGTCATAGCTCATTCTATTGACGCACGTACACCGTACGTGCAAGGGTCGAGCCGTGGACGTACACCGTACGTAATCCCCTCGCGGAGGTCCCCCATGTCGACGCACGATCTCTACACCCTCCCCGCCGAGCTCTCCACCTGGGACGTCGGCATGGCCGGCGCCAGCCGGTTCACCTGGGAGTACGACGAGGGCCGCGACCGCATGCTGGCCTTGTACCAGAAGGGCAAGGACAAGCAGTGGGACTCGGCCAAGCGCATCGACTGGGACCTGGAGGTGGACCCGTACAACGTGCTCGGGATCCCCGACAACACGATCGCCATCCACGACACCCCGCTGTGGCACCGGCTCGGCCCCCAGCAGCGCCAGGACGTGCGGCTGCACGGCGCGGCCTGGCAGTTCTCCCAGTTCCTGCACGGCGAGCAGGGCGCGATGATCTGCTCGGCCCGGATCGTGGAGTCGGTGCCCGACCTGGACTCCAAGTTCTACGCCGCCACCCAGACCATGGACGAGGCCCGCCACGCCGAGACCTACGCCCGCTTCCTCCAGGAGAAGGTGGGCCTGGCGTACCCGATCAACGAGCACCTCAAGGCGCTGCTGGAGAGCACGCTCAGCGACTCCCGCTGGGACATGCCCTACCTCGGCATGCAGGTGCTCATCGAGGGGCTGGCCCTGGCCGCGTTCGGCGTCATGCGCGACATCACCACCAAGCCGCTGCCCAAGCAGATCCTCGCGTACGTGATGCAGGACGAGGCCCGGCACGTCGCCTTCGGCCGGATGGCGCTGCGCGACTACTACAAGAACCTGTCGGAGTCCGAGCTGCGCGAGCGCGAGGACTTCGTCATCGAGGGCTGCTACCTCATGCGCGACCGGCTGCGCGGCGCGGAGTCCTGGGAGCACCTGGGCCTGTCCAGGGCCGAGACCGACGAGGTCATGCGGGCCACCGACCAGTCGGAGTACCTGCGGCTGTTCCGCTCGCTGCTGTTCAGCAGGATCGTGCCGTGCGTCAAGGACATCGGGCTGTGGAGCCCGCGGCTGCAGCAGGCGTACGCCGACATGGGCGTGCTGGAGATGGCCGGGCAGTCGCTCGACGCCCTCATGAAGCAGGACGAGGACATCGCCGACAAGCTGGACGCCGCCCGCTTCGCCGCCGAGGAGGCCGAGCGGCACGCCGAGGTCGCCGACACGATCGCCCTCGGCACGTCCGCCCCCTGACCGGCCCGCCCGGCCGGGCGGCGTCCTCAGCGTCCGCCGTGGAAGCGGCGGTGCAGTTCGTGCACCTGCCCGGCCAGCTCCGGGACGGGCCCGTCCACCGGGACGCCCGGCGCGACGGCGTTGACCGGCAGCGTGCTCACCGGCGGCGCCGGCACGCCCAGCTCCGCCAGCCAGCCGCCGAGCTGCTCCGACGACGCGACGTACACGATGCGCCCGAGGCCCACCCAGGCGTGGGCCGCCGCGCACATCGGGCAGTGCTCGCCGGAGGTGTAGACGGTGGCCGCCGCCCGCTCCTGCGGGGTCAGGTTGGCCGCCGCCCACCGCGCCAGCTCGAACTCCGGATGCCGGGTGCGATCGCCCCCGGCCACCCGGTTGTGGTCCTCGGCCAGCACGGCGCCGTCCGCGGCGACCAGCACGGACCCGAAGGGCTCGTCGCCCGACTCCAGCGCCTCGGTGGCCAGCTCGACACAGCGCCGCAGGTACGGCAGTTCACTTTCGTCGATCATCACGACTTTCCGTCCGGTGAGAATGGTGAGCGGAAAGGACAGCTCCGCCTTAGCCCGGGCCGCGCCCGAGCCGCAGGTGGCAGTGTGCCCGGCCGTCCGGACGGCGGCGGGCGCGGGGTCGCCGGACGCGCCGTGACGGTCTCGTTTCTGCCCGTAACCTGCAGAAACCCCCACATTTACCGCAAAAAATGGGTTGATCCCACGTATTAATGTGGATGGGATGCCTCCCGATACTGACACACCTCGCCGTCCCCTGCTCTCCTCCAACTCTCTGTGGCGGATGAAGTCCTACCTCCGCCCGTACGCCGCCAGACTGGTGCTCATCTGGCTGGCCGCGATCCTCAGCATCGCCGCGAGCATCGCGCTCCCCCTGATCAGCGAGAAGGTCATCGACGGTCCCGTGACGCGGGGCGACTCCGACGGGCTGCTCCCGCTCGGTCTCATCGCCCTGGGCGTGGGCGTCGTGGAGGCCGGGCTGATCTTCCTGCGGCGCTGGACCCAGGTCAAACCCGTCCTCGGGCTGGAGACCGCGATCCGCGACGACCTCTACGAGCACCTGCAGCGCCTGCCGATGGGCTTCCACGGCGACTGGCAGTCGGGCCAGCTGCTGTCGCGGGCCACGACGGACCTGTCCACGATCCGCCGCTTCCTCGGCTTCGGCATGCTCTTCCTGGTGATGAACGTCCTCCAGCTCATCACGGTGACCGTGCTCCTGCTGAACAAGTACTGGCCGCTCGGGCTGCTGGTGCTGGCCTCGGCCGTGCCGATCGTGTGGACGTCCCTGCGGTTCGAGAAGCGGTACATCAAGATCTCCCGCCAGGTCCAGGACGAGCAGGGCGACCTCGCCACGCTCGTCGAGGAGTCGGCCATCGGCATCCGTACGATCAAGGCGTTCGGCCGCCGCCACCACGTCTACGACCGCTACGACGAGGCGGCCCGCAAGGTGTACGGCAGCTCGGTCGACAAGGCAACCCTGTCGGCCCGGTTCTTCGCCTTCCTCGAAGTGATCCCCAACGTCACCCTCGCCCTGGTGCTGCTGCTCGGCGCGCTCGCGGTGGGCTCCGGCTCGATGACGCTGGGCACGCTGGTCGCCTTCACCACCCTGATGCTCCAGCTCGTCTGGCCGATCGCCAGCCTCGGCTACATCCTGGCCATGGCCCAGGAGGCGATGACCTCCGCCGACCGGGTCATGGAGGTCATGGACACCGTCCCGGCGATCGAGAGCGGCAGCCGCACGATCGAGCTGCCCCGGGGCCACCTGCGGTTCGAGGGCGTCGGGTTCGCCTTCCCCGGCGCGGACGAGCCGGTGCTGCGCGACGTCTGGCTGGACGTGCACCCCGGCGAGACGGTCGCGATCGTGGGCGCGACCGGCGCGGGCAAGACCACGCTGACCGCGCTGGTGCCCCGGCTGCTCGACGCCACCACGGGTCGCGTGACCATCGACGGCGAGGACGTGCGCGACCTCGACCTGACCACGCTGCGCTCGCTGGTGGCCACCGCGTTCGAGGAGCCGACGCTGTTCTCGATGAGCGTGCGCGAGAACCTCATGCTCGGCCGGCTCGACGCCACCGAGGAGGAGCTGGCCGCCGCGATCGCCACCGCCCAGGCCGGCTTCGTGTACGACCTGCCCTGGGGCCTCGACACCCGCATCGGCGAGCAGGGCCTGTCCTTGTCGGGCGGGCAGCGGCAGCGGCTCGCCCTGGCGCGGGCGGTGCTGAGCAGGCCGCGGGTGCTCGTCCTCGACGACACCCTGTCGGCGCTCGACGTGGAGACCGAGGCGCTGGTGGAGGAGGCGCTGCGGCACGTCCTGCGCGAGGCGACCGGCATCGTGGTCGCCCACCGCGCCTCGACCGTGCTGCTGGCCGACAAGGTGGCGCTGTTGCGCGACGGCACCATCACCCACGTCGGCCGCCACCACGAGCTGCTGGCCGACGTGCCCGAGTACCGCGAGCTGCTGGCCCAGGACGCCGACTTCGACCCCTCGGAAGGAGCCCTGCGATGACCGCCGCCCCCGTCTCCTCCTGGCGCGGCGTCGCCTCCGAGGAGCAGGACGAACTGCCGGAGAAGGTGTCGGTGCTGCTGCGGGAGCGCTCCCGCAGGCTGCTCGGCGACCTGCTGCGTCCCTACCGCAAGGCCATCGCGCTGCTCACCGCGATCATCGTCGTCTCCAACGCCGCGGCGCTGGCGATCCCGTACCTGGTCAAGGTGGGGATCGACGACGGCATCCCGCCGATGACCCGCGGGTCGGGGCCGTCGATCCTGCTGATCGTGGTCGGCGTGATCCTGGTCGCGGCCGTCACGCAGGCGCTCACCCGGCAGGCGTTCCTGCGCCTGTCGGGGAAGGTCGGCCAGAGCGTGCTGCTGGAGCTGCGCAGGCGGGTGTTCGACCACTTCCAGCGGCTGTCGCTGAGCTTCCACGAGAAGTACACCTCGGGCCGGGTCATCTCCCGGCTGACCTCCGACATCGAGGCCATCTCCGAGCTGCTCCAGTCCGGCTTCGACGGGCTGGTCAAGGCGGTGCTGACGATGTTCGGCACGGCCGCGCTGCTGCTCGTCCTCGACGTGCACCTCGGCCTGGTGGCGCTGGTCCCGCTGCCGCTGCTGCTGCTGTTCACGCGGTGGTTCCGGCGGCAGTCGGTGATCGTCTACCGGCGCACGCGGGAGACGGTCGCCCTGGTGATCGTGCACTTCGTGGAGTCGATGACCGGCATCCGCGCGGTGCAGGCGTTCCGCAGGGAGCCGCGCAACCAGGAGATCTTCGCCCAGCTCAACGACGACTACCGGGACGCCAACGCGCGCAGCATGGTCCTGGGCGCGGAGTTCATGTTCGGCATCAAGCTGATCGGCAACCTGACCGTGGGCGGGGTGCTGCTCTACGGCGGCTACCTGGCGATCCAGGGCGAGGTCACGGTCGGCGTGCTGGCCGCGTTCCTGCTGTACCTACGGCAGTTCTACGAGCCGATGCAGGAGCTCAGCCAGTTCTACAACACGCTGCAGTCGGCGGGCGCGGCCCTGGAGAAGCTGTCGGGCGTGCTGGAGGAGGAGCCGGGCGTGCCGGAGCCGCGCCGGCCCGAGCCGCTGCCCCAGCAGGCCCGCGGCATGGTCCGCTTCGAGGACGTGCGCTTCGCCTACGTCGAGGAGATGCCGATCCTGCCCGGCCTCGACCTGACGATCCCCGGCGGGCAGAGCGTGGCGCTGGTCGGCGCGACCGGCGCGGGCAAGACGACGCTGGCCAAGCTGATCTCCCGCTTCTACGACCCGACCGCGGGCCGCGTGCTGCTCGACGGGGTCGATCTGCGCGACCTGGACGAGACGACGCTGCGCCAGGCCGTCGTCATGGTGACGCAGGAGAACTTCCTGTTCAGCGGCACGGTGGCGGACAACATCAGGTTCGGCCGGCCGGACGCCACCGACCGGCAGGTCCGCGAGGCGGCCAAGGCGATCGGCGCGCACGAGTTCGTCGCCGGGCTGCCCGACGGTTACGACACCGAGGTCGGCAAGCGCGGCGGGCGCATGTCGGCGGGCCAGCGACAGCTCATCGCGTTCGCCAGGGCGTTCCTCGCCGACCCCGCGGTGCTCATCCTCGACGAGGCCACCTCCAGCCTCGACGTGCCGAGCGAGCGGCTGGTGCAGCGGGCGCTGCGCACGATCCTCGCCGACCGCACCGCGCTGATCATCGCCCACCGGCTCTCGACCGTGGAGATCGCCGACCGGGTGCTGGTGATGGAGGCCGGCCAGGTCGTCGAGGACGGGCCGCCCGACCGGCTCATCGCCGCCTCGGGCCGCTTCGCCGGGCTGCACCGGGCCTGGCTGGAGAGCCTGAGCCAGTGACCACGACGCCGCCGGCCCACCGCGCGAGCGGCGGGCCGGCGCGCTAGTGGTGGACGGGCGCGGCGGCCACGAGGCCGCGGTACAGCTCGTACCCGACGAACAGGGCGACGGGCACCCCGATCGCGACGAGCAGCCGACCGGCCAACGGCGCCCCGGCCAGGGGCGCCTTCGGCTCCTCCAGCACCGGACCCGACACGACGCCGAGCTCGGGCACGAGTTCGGGCCGCACCTCGGGATCCGGCCGCAGCTCGGGGTGCCTGGCCAGGTAGCCGTTCGGGAACGACGTCACGTGGTAGGCGCCGCATCCCGGGCAGCACGTGCCCGACGAGGGAGGCTGCACGGCAACGCCGGAGCTGAGCCAGATCTCGACCTGATTGCCGTGGTCGTCGGCGAAATGCCGGACGACGAATTCCTCCTCCCAGACACGCAGACAGCGCAGGCACTCGAAGGGCCAGGTCTCGCGGGTCTCGAACCCGTCGCGCACGAGGATCACCCCCGGCTGGGGTTTCAGTGGTCTAGACCTGAGTCTGCGCCTGGCCCCGCGCCTGCGCAAGACGCACCTTATGACACTTCAAGCTACGAAACGCTTACCAAGTGTCATGGTTTAGCGCCGTTTTTCGGCACTTGCCCGCCCGCCGTCGCGTCTCCCGTCAGTACGGACGCCGCGGCGGAACCGGGCTGAGCAGCGGCGTGGCGTCCGGCACGACCGGCTCGTCCGACCGGAACAGCTCCGGATGACGGGCGAGATAGCCGGCCGGGAACGTGGTGGTCTGCTGACAGCCGCAATGCGGGCAGATCACCCCGTACGACGGCGGCGGCACCACGAGCCCGTCCCTGAGCCAGATCTCGGCGGCGTTCCCGTGCTCGTCGTCGACGTGCCGGACGAGGTAGTCCTCTTCCCAGACGTGCCAGCAACCGCGGCACTCGAAGGGCAGGGTCCTGCGTTCTTCCTCCACTGAGGTCACCCCCTCACTACGAGTGTCCGCCTCCCCTCCGGAACATCGCAAGCCGGGGGTCACCGGACCGTGAGCACGAAGGTGACCGCGCCGAGCACGACGCTGAGGGTGCCGAGCCAGGCGAACAGCGCGTCGAGGCCCGCGTCGATGGGCCGTCCGCCGTGCAGGGCCTCCTGGACCCGGCGGAAGCGCACCCCCGTCCTGATCAGCAGGACCGCGCCGCACAGCGCGGCCAGCGCGAACCCGGCGACGGCCACGGCGGGCAGGCCGTGGCGCACCGCGAGCCCGGCGGCGCCGAGCCCGCCCGTGGCCAGCGCCACGGCGGTGCGGACCCAGGCGAGCCGGGTGCGCTCGCTCTGCAGGCCCTCGTCCCAGATCTCCTGCGACATCTACACCGACAGGATGATGAGCACGAGGGCGACGACGGCCACGGTGGCGACGCCGTACCCGAAGACCGCCGCGAGGGCGGGCGGCGGGAGCGGCGCCTGGTTGCGCAGGGCGCGCTGGATGTTGCGCCAGCGCGGATAGGCCATGCCCGCGGCCAGCGCGGACAACGACACCAGCATGACGGCCAGCACCGTGCGGACCCACGGAACGAACACGTCGGAGGGCACCGCCGCCATGGCCACCCCGCCCGCGCTGAGCGCCAGCGCCGTACTCAGCCACGTGAGGAAGGTGCGTTCGTTGGCCAAGGTGAAACGCGGGTCGGGCTCCATGCCTTATATGGTAATTCGTCCCCTTTTCCCCTAGAGAAGACGGGATTTCAGCTGCACGCCTTGGCGACCTGCTGGGCGTAGTCGACCGCCTCGCCGCCCACCTTCTGGGCCGCGTCGACGGCGTCGTTCACGTTCTGGACGTTGATCCCGCCCAAAGTCTTGGCAAGGTCTTCGCTGGCCTGCTTGAGCGTGGTGTTGGCGGCCTTGTCGGCCACGTCGTTGAGCTTGCCCGCGGCGTCGTCGAGCGCCTTCTCCATGGCCTTGGGGTCGTCGGTGAGGTCCTTGACCTTGGCGGCCAGGTCGGTGACGATCTTCGGCGCCTCCAGGCACGCCTGGGCCTTGTCGATCGTGTCGTTGACCTCGCCGCACCCGGCGGCCAGGACGCAGACGGCGAAGAGCGCCAGGGGCACGAACCGGCTCTTGATGAGTCGCATACCTCGACCTTACCCAGCGCCCCGCGCCCGTGGCGGCGCGCGCGATCAGTGAAGAAGCCCCGCTCGACGGCCGGCGACGGCGAAGGCGGCCGCGATCCGGTCGAGCTGCGCGTCGGTGTGGGTGGCGGTGAGGCTGACCCGGATGAGCGCCTGCCCCGGCGGCACCCCGGGCGAGATCATGGCCGTGGTGAACACCCCTTCGTCGAACAGCTCCCGCCACAACCGGAAACAGCGCAGGTCCTCCCCCACTGGCACGGCGATGACCGGACGGTCCGACGGCACGACGGCGTACCCCAGCCCGGCCAGCTCGCCGCTCAGCCGCCCGGCCGCGGTCCGCAACCGGCGCCGCCGCTCGGGCTCGGCGACGACGATCTCCAGGGCGGCCAGCGCGGCGGCGGCGCAGGCCGGTGACAGGGCGGCGGTGAACACCATGGACCGCGCGTGGTGGCGCAGGTAGAGGATGATCTCCTCCGGCCCGGCGACCGCGCCGCCGATCGTGCCGAACGACTTGGAGAAGGTGATGGTCTGCACGTCCACCGCCTCCTCCAGGCCGTGCGCCTCGGCGGCGCCGCGACCGGCGTCCCCCAGCAGGCCGGCGTCGTGGGCGCTGTCCATCACGACGCGGGCTCCGTACGTGCGGGCGAGCTTGGCGATGCCCGGCAGGTCGCACACGTTGCCCGAGGTGGAGAACATGCCCTCAGTCACGATCACCCGGCCGGCGTCCGGGTCGCCGGCGGCCAGCAGCCGTTCCAGGTGGTCCATGTCGTTGTGCCGGTAGCGGCGTAAGCGCGCCCCGCCCAGGCGTACGGCGTCGATGAGGCACGCGTGCACCAGCCGGTCGCCGATCACCACGTCGCCGGGCCCCAGCAGCGCGCCCAGCGCGAGGTTGGCCAGGTAGCCGGCGCTGGTCACCATGACCGCCGGACGCCCGAGGAACTCCGCGAGCCGCGCCTCCAGCTCCTCGTGCAGCGCGAGGGAGCCGTTCGTCAGCCGCGAACCGCCGCTGCCCGCCCCGAGCCGCCGGATCGCCGCGACGGCGGCCTCCTTGACGCGGGGATCCCCCGAGAGCCCGAGATAGTCGTTGGACCCGGCCTGCACCAGCACCCGCCCGCCGACCACCACCTCCCCGTCGCCCGGCCGCTCCTGGATCGGGTGGTAGTACGGATAGACGCCCAGCTCCTTGACCGGCTGGTACCCGGGCAGACGACACTTCGCGAACACATCGGCCATGCCTTCTCACTCCCCTGAGCGCGGACCCCCTGAGAAGAGTCTGATCGACCACCCCGCCGGCCGCGCGGAACCCCCTTCGCCGAAGGCCCGGCGCGCACGGCCTTCTCGCAGGTCAGGGCCCGGACAGCAGGTCTGCGCGGAAGGCATCGGCGGCCGGGTCCTAGGATCGGATCCATGGCAATGTGCGAGCATCTTTCCCAGGCCGACGACCCGGCGGCGAAGACCCCTGAGGGCTGCGAGGAGTGCCTGGCCAGCGGCAGCCGATGGGTGCACCTGCGGCGCTGCCTGGAGTGCGGCCACATCGGCTGCTGCGACTCCTCGCCCAACAAGCACGCGACCAAGCACTTCCACGCGACCACGCACCCGGTGATCCAGTCGTTCGAACCGGGCGAGAGCTGGCGCTGGTGCTTCGTGGACAACCAGATGGGCTGACTGCCCGGCTGACCTGCCCTGCGCGGGCGGCGCCCGTCGGGGTCAGCGTTCGAGGATGGCCTCCTCGAAGTCGAGCTGGGCCATCACCTCGCGCAGCACCTCGTCGTCGAGGCGGCGCTCGTCGCGCAGGCGGACGAACACCTCGCGCTCGGCCGTGAGCATGTCACGGCGCAGCCGCCGGTAGATGCTGCTGGGGGTCTCGGCGCCGCCCTGCGCGGTGCCGCCGCCCAGACGTTCCCACGCGGTCAGCGACCGCCGCCACGACTTCTCCCTGAGCTGGTCGATGACCTGCTTCTTGATCTCGTCGGGCTCGCCCTCCTGCTCGACCAGGCGTTCGAGCTCGGCCAGGCCCGCCTCCAGCGCGGCCTGCTGGGCGGCCGCCTCGGCCAGCGTGTCCTCGTAGCGCTCCTGCTCGCTCGACACGCGCAGCTTCCTGATCAGGGCGGGGAACGTCATGCCCTGGATCAGCAGGGTGCCGATCACCGTGGTGAACGTCAGGAACAGCAGCATGGCCCGGTCGCGGGCCGGGATCTCCGGCGGGATGGAGAACGCCGCCGCGAGCGACACCACGCCCCGCATGCCGGCCCAGCCCAGGATCACCGTCTGCTGCGGGCTGGGCGCCGGGCCCCGCCGGACGAGCTTGACCAGCGGGGTGAACGCGAACACCCACACGAACCTGGACACGATCGTCACCGCCAGCACCGCCAGCGCGTAGCCGGCGACCTGCCAGGGGCCGTAGCCGGTGATGCCCTTGATCACGGTCACGAGCTGCAGGCCGATGAGCGCGAAGACGATCGACTCCAGGAAGAAGTCGGTGACCTTCCACACCGCGTCGGACACCAGCCGGGTGCCGAACCCCCGCTGGTGCATGCGGTTGCCCAGGTAGAGGCCGACGACCACGACGGAGATCACGCCCGAGGCGTGCACCGGCTCGGGCCCGAGCCCGGAGACGTGCACGGACTCGGCCGCGAGATAGGCCGCGAACGGGATCAGCAGCATCAGCGTGTTCTCGACCAGCGAGTCGCGGGTGTGCTGGAACACCCAGGCGAACACGAACGCCAGCGCCAGCCCGATCGCCACCCCGCCGAGCGCCGCGAACAGGAACTGCGCCACGCCCTGGAACAGGTCGATGCTGCCGCCCACGGCCGCCCCGATGGCCACCCGGTAGGCCGTCAGCGCCGTGGCGTCGTTGAACAGGCTCTCGCCGATGAGGATCGTCAGCGACTTGCGCGGCAGCCCGAGCCGCCGGCCCACGGCGACGGCCGCCACGGCGTCGGGCGGCGCGATGATCGCGCCGAGCGCGAAGGCGGCGGCCAGCGGGAGCTGCGGCAGCAGCAGGTGGACGACCAGCCCCACCACGGCCGTGGTGAACAGCACCAGGCCGATCGACAGCAGCGCCACGGCCCGCTTGACGTCACGCAGGCGCAGGTAGGAGCTGTCGAGCGCGGCCGAGTAGAGCAGCGGCGGCAGGAACACGAACAGCACCAGTTCGGGCTGCAACGGCACCGCCGGCACCAGCGGCGAGACCAGCAGGCCGGCCGCGACCAGCAACAGCGGGGCCGGCCAGCCCCGCCGCCGTGCCACCGCCGCGACCGCGACCGCGCCACCGGCCATCAGCAGCAGTTGCAGGCCCATGGTCGGGTTCAACGACGTTCCTCCAGCTCGCCCGGGTGGATGCCGAGAGCGTACCCGGCGGGCGGGAGGAGGGTGTCACCACTCCCGGCGGTCGCGCCCGTCGCCGTAGTCCTGCTGCTGGTCGGGGCGCAGGCGTTCGCCGGTCGAGAACAGGGGGTCCGTCACGTACGGACGGCCCATGTTCGGGTCGGACGACTGCGGCGGGTACTCCTGGCGGCCGAGCGCCAGCAGCGGGTCCACCGGGTTGGGCTGCGCGGGCTGCTGGTAGCCCTGGTAGGCGTCGGCCGCGCGGTAGGGGTCCTGGGCGGGCGCGGGGTTGTGCCTGCGGCCGGCGCCGGGGATGCCGTGCATGGGCGTGCCGAGCCCGGCCGTGCTCTGCGGCTGCGCCGGAGGCTGCTGGGGCTGGGGCTGGGACGGCGGCTGCTGGTAGGAGCCGTACGAGTCCGGGGTGTACTGCTGGGCCGGCGGGTAGGGGTCGCCGGCCTGCGACGGGAAGCCGAGCGGGTCGGTGCTCAGCGGCGCCGGTCGGCGCTGGTCGGCGGGCAGCTGGTAGACGGGCTCGCTGCTCTCGACGTACTGGGGGCCGGTGAAGGGGTCGCCGGCGTACTGGGGGCCGCTCAGCGGGTCGCCCGTGTACTGCGGGCCGCTGAAGGCGTCACCCGTGTACTGGGGGCCGCTCAGCGGGTCGCCCGTGTACTGCGGGCCGCTGAACGGGTCACCGGTGTACTGCGGGCCGCTGAACGGGTCACCGGTGTACTGCGGGCCGCTGTGCGGGTCGCCGGGGTACTGGGCGGCGGGCTGCTCGACGTACTGGGGGCCGGTGAAGGGGCTGCGCTCGCCGTACGACGGCGTCTCCCGGGTGCCGGTGGTCTCGCTGTAGGAGGCCACCAGTTTGTCCTGCGGCGCGGGGCCGCGCGCGACCAGCACGTCGTTGGGCGACAACGACGCGGTGGGCCGCTCGTCGAGCGCGGGCGGCGGAGGCTGCTGCTGGGCGTGCTGGGGCGGCCGGTGGTACGTGCCGGTGCCCGGCATGACCTCGGTGCCCGGATCGGCCGCGGGCACCGCGGGCTGCTCGCCCGTGGCCTCGGCGTAGCCGTCGTCGAGCGTGTCGAGCAGCCTGCCGACGTCCTCCATCGGCATGCGGAAGCTCGCTGTGCACATCTCCCCACGCCACAGGCTGAGGACCAGTGTGCCCTCATGCCACGTGACCCGGAGGCACCGCTCCTGACCTCGTGCATCGAAGAAGACTTCGCCGAACGACGGCAACGGGACAACTTCCGACATGGCAGACATACTGCTTTAACCAGCCTTTATTCGTCCACTCAACCCCGGAAAACCCTACCTAACCGCTCTCACCATCGAGACCGTGAACCCCATCGATCACACCAGCAAGATCTCCCTGACCAGTTGGAGTTCCGCTCGACAGTGTGCCACGGGAGTCCCGCGGGGAGCCCGCGAACGCCGGGATGCGCATGACCGGACACAGGGCGTCCCGGCGCGTCGGCCCGGGATTGCGGGTACCGTTGACGACCGTGCCGGACTCCCATCTCCCGTCAGTGGACGAACTGCTCAGCATCGCGGTCGGCGCTCTCGGAGGGAGCGAACGGCAGGGCCAGGTCACCATGGTCAAGGCCGTCCAGAAGGCCATCGACGACGAGGAGCACCTGGCCGTCCAGGCGGGCACGGGCACCGGCAAGTCGCTGGCGTACCTGGTGCCCTCGATCCGGCACGCCATGGACAGCGACTCCCCCGTCGTGATCTCCACGGCCACCATCGCGCTGCAGCGCCAGCTCGTCGACCGCGACCTGCCCCGGCTCGCCGAGGCGCTGGGCAAGGAGCTGCCGCACGAGCCGACGTTCGCCATTCTCAAGGGCCGGCGCAACTACCTGTGCCGCTACAAGGCGACGGCGGGCTGGCCCGAGGAGGACGAGCAGGACCAGCTCTTCGACCCGCGTGAGGTGAGCGCGACCGGCCGCATGGTCCAGCGCATCCAGGAGTGGGCCGACGAGACCGAGACGGGCGACCGCGACGAGCTGGTGCCCGGCGTCAGCGAGCAGGCCTGGCGGCAGTTCTCGGTGAGCGCGCAGGAGTGCCTGGGCGCCACCCGCTGCCCGAGCGGCCCCGAGTGCTTCGCCGAGCTGGCCAGGGCGCGCGCGGGCGAGGTCGACGTCGTGGTGACCAACCACGCGCTGCTGGCCATCGACGCCATGGGCGACCTGCCGGTGCTGCCCGAGCACGAGGTCGTGGTCGTCGACGAGGCCCACGAGCTGGTCGACCGGGTGACCTCGGTGGTCACCAGCGAGCTGTCGGAGGCCTCGGTGATGCTGGCCGTGCGCCGCGTCGGCCGGCTGATCGAGCAGCCGCTCGCCGACCAGCTCATGGAGGCGGGCGAAGACCTCAAGGCGCTGCTGGCCGCCGCCCCGCCCGGCCGCATCGACGAGCTGCCGCAGGTGCTCGGCCTCACCTTGCAGCTCATCCGCGACACGGCCTGGCGGTGCATCACCGCCATGGGCCCGCGCAACGCCGACAAGGACGACCCCGACAAGGCCGGCCAGCGCAAGGCCGCCTTCACCGCGCTCGACGAGGTGCACGACACCGCCGTCCGCATGCTCGACGCCTACGGCCACGCCTCCGAGGCCGACCGCGCCGAGGTGGTCTGGCTCGACGGCGCCACCGACCGCCGTCCGCCCATGTTGCGGGTCGCGCCGCTGAGCGTGAGCGGCATGCTGCGCGACCGGCTGTTCGGCGAGCGCACGGTGGTGCTCACCTCCGCCACGCTCGCCCTCGGCGGCACGTTCGACGGGCTGGCCGCGCAGTGGGGCCTGGGTGACAGCAAGCGCTGGCAGGGCATCGACGTCGGCTCGCCGTTCGACCACCCGCGCGCCGGCATCCTCTACGTCGCCAAGCACCTTCCCCAGCCGGGCCGCGACGGGCTGCCGCAGCAGTATCTCGACGAGATCACCGAGCTCATCGAGGCGGCCGGCGGGCGCACGCTGGGGCTGTTCTCCTCGATGCGCGCCGCCAAGGCCGCCACGGAGGCGCTGCGCGAGCGGCTCGACGTGCCGCTGCTGTGCCAGGGCGACGACTCGACCATGCTGCTGGTCAAGCAGTTCGCCGAGGACGAGCCGACCTGCCTGTTCGGCACGTTGTCGCTGTGGCAGGGGGTCGACGTCCCCGGGCCGTCGCTGCGGCTGGTCATCATCGACCGGGTGCCGTTCCCGCGTCCCGACGATCCGCTCACCTCGGCCCGGCAGCGGCACGTCGCGGCGCGCGGCGGCAACGGGTTCATGGCGGTGGCGGCCAACCACGCCGCCCTGCTGCTGGCCCAGGGCACCGGCCGGTTGCTGCGCGCGCAGGACGACAAGGGCGTCATCGCGGTCCTCGACCCGCGCCTGGCGACGGCCCGGTACAGCGGTTTCCTGCTGGGATCGTTGCCGCCGTTCTGGCGCACCACCGACCCGGCCGTCCCCCGTGCCGCGCTCAAGCGCCTGTCCACCGAGTCCTGACCGTCGCGGGCCCCTTCAGGCGACAGTCTTTTCCTTCTTTTCCTTACGGCTCCGCCTGGTCAGGCCACCCGCCGTACGGGGCCGGCGGGCTTCCAGGAAACGCCCGCTGACCCTTCACCGGCCGGCCGCCGTCACGCGAGCCCGCCTTGCCCCACTCCGTGGCCCCCGTCGGCCGCGGGGAACGCCCTCCGAGCGGACCTGATCCGGTAATGGCCCGGGGAGAACGGCTAGAACGGGGTGAGGTCGGGGCGCTTCGGGGTGAGGCCGTCGCCGGAGGAGGTGCCGCGCAGGCGGCGGGACATCCACGGCACCAGGTGCTCGCGGATCCACTGGGCGTCCTCGCGGCGCCGCGCCCGCGGGTCGACCAGCCGCTCCGGCCAATCCTTGCGCCAGTCGTCGAACGGCACCCCGAGCACGTCGAGCACGCGGGCCGCCACCAGCCGGTGGCCGTCCTCGTTCATGTGCAGGCGGTCGGTGCTCCAGGCCCGCCAGTCGCGCAGCCCCTGCATCGACCACTGGTCGACCAGCCGGCAGCCGTAGAGGTCGGCGATGGAGCGGATGTGCAGGTAGAAGATGGCGAAACGGCCGCGCAGCCGCCGCATCAGCGGCGTGTCGCGCGGATCGACCCCGGTGAACAGCAGCACGTCCGCGCCTCCGGCCCGCAGGTCGCGCACCGCGCGGGCCAGGCGCTTGGCCATCACGTCGGGGTCGCTGCCCGGCCGCAGCAGGTCGTTGCCGCCCGCGCAGAAGCTGACCAGGTCGGGACCCATCTCGATGGCCCGCGGCACCTGCTCGGTGACGATCTGGTCGAGCAGCTTGCCGCGGACGGCCAGGTTCGCGTAGCGGAACGCCGGGTCGTCGGCGGCGAGCCGTTCGGCGACCCGGTCGGCCCAGCCGCGGTAGTGCCCGTCGGGGCCTGGATCGTTCAGTCCTTCGGTGAAACTGTCCCCGAGTGCGACGAAGGACTTGTATTGCCTCATGAGCTGCTGTTCATCTCCGCGATAGCGTGTAGCGCCAGGACGTAGGACTGTAGTCCGAATCCGGCGATCGTGCCCGTCGCCACCCCGGCGACGACCGAGGTGTGGCGAAACTCTTCCCTCGCCGCGGGGTTGCTGATGTGCACCTCGACGAGCGGGGCGGTGCGCTGGGCGATGGCGTCGCGCACGGCGTAGGAGTAGTGGGTGAAGGCGGCCGGGTTGAGCACGACGGGGATGCGGCCGTCGGCGGCCTCGTGCAGCCAGCCGATCAGCTCGGCCTCGTCGTCGGTCTGGCGCACCTCGACCTGCTCGCCGAGCTTGCGGCCGGTCTCGCGGCACAGCTCGGCGAGGTCCTCCAGCGTCTCGGCCCCGTAGACGTCGGGCTCGCGGGTGCCGAGCCGGCTCAGGTTGGGGCCGTTGAGCACGAGGATCATCGCGCGATCTCCTTGTAGGCGGCTTCGAGCAGCTCTTCGGCGGGGTCTTCGAGCCGCCCGGGCCTGGCCAGGTCGTCGAGGACGACGAAGCGCTGCTTGGCGCCCCGGTTCTTCTTGTCCAGCCGCATGTGGTCGCGCAGCCGCGGCCAGGCGCCGGCGTGGTAGGAGACCGGCAGGCCCACGGAGGTGAGGATCGCGCGGGTGCGGGCGGTCAGGTCGGCGCGGCCGGACAGCCGGGACAGCTCGGCGGCGTAGACCATGCCGATGGCGACCGCCTCGCCGTGGCGGATCGTGTAGTGCTCGTCGCGCTCGATGGCGTGGGCGAGCGTGTGTCCGTAGTTGAGGATCTCGCGCAGGCCCTGCTCGCGCAGGTCGGCGCCCACGACGTCGGCCTTGACGCGGATCTTGCGCTCGATCAGCTCGCGGGTGTGGGGGCCGTCGGGCCGGGTGGCCCCCTCGGGGTCGGACTCGACCAGCGTGAGGATCTGCGGGTCGGCGATGAAGCCGCCCTTGATGATCTCGGCGAGCCCCGCCACGTAGTCGGCCTTCGGCATGCCGGGCAGCACGGCCAGGTCGCAGAGCACCCCGGCGGGCGGCAGGAACGTGCCCACCAGGTTCTTGCCCTCGGGGGTGTCGATGCCGTTCTTGCCGCCGACGGCGGCGTCGACCATGGCCAGCAGCGTCGTCGGCACGAGCACGACCTGCACGCCGCGCAGCCAGGTGCCGGCCACGAAGCCGGCCAGGTCGGTCGTCGCGCCGCCGCCCACGCCCACGACGGCGTCGGAGCGGGTCAGGCCGTGGCGGCCGAGCGCGGACCACAGGCCGGCGGCCACCTCGGGCGTCTTGCACGCCTCGCCGTCGGGGACGGGCAGGTCGGCCACCTCGTAACCGGCCTCGGCCAGCGCCGCGAGGACCGGGCGGGACAGCTCGGGCAGGCCCTGCGGGCGGACGACGGCAACCGTGCGCACGCCCGGCCGGAACAGGCCCGGCAGCTCGGCCTGCACGCCGCTGCCCACCACGACGTCGTACGGGCTGTCGCCGGATACGGGGATCCGCGTCGCGGTCATGCCGGCAGGCCCTCCAGGATCTCGTCGGCGAGCTCGCCGGGGTCGCGCTTGTCGGTGGCGAGCGTGACCACGGCCAGACGCTCGTAGACCGGCCGCCGCTCCTCCATCAGCTTCTTGAGCTGGCTGCGCGGGTTGAGCACGAGCAGCGGCCTGGCCGAGCCGAGCCCGACCCGCTGGACCGCGTCGGCCAGGCCCACCTGCAGGTAGACCACGTGGTGACCGGCGAGCAGGGCCTGGGTGTCCTCGTTGAGCACGGCGCCGCCGCCGAGCGACAGCACGCCGTCGTGCTCGGCCAGCGCGCGGCGCACGGCCTGGTGCTCCAGCTCGCGGAAGCGGGCCTCGCCGTCCTCGACGAAGATGTCGGAGACCGGCTTGCCGGCCACGGCCTCGACGTCGGCGTCGGTGTCGCGGAAGGCGACGCCGAGCCGCTCGGCCAGCAGCTGCCCGATCGTGGTCTTGCCTGATCCGGGCGGCCCGATGAGCACGGCTCTGGTCACTGGTCGCTCACCCCTTCTCGTTCGCTCCGCGCGGCCGTCACTTGATCACCATCGAGGAGAGGTAGCCGGACAGGTTGCGGGCGACCTCCTCCACCGAGTCGCCGCCGAACTTCTCCAGGGCCGCGTCGGCCAGCACCAGCGCGACCATGGCCTCGGCCACGATGCCCGCGGCCGGGACGGCGCACACGTCGGAGCGCTCGTGGTGGGCCTTGGCCGCCTCGCCGGTCTTGACGTCGATCGTGGCCAGGGCCCTCGGCACGGTGGAGATGGGCTTCATGGCGGCGCTGACCCGCAGGACCTCGCCGTTGGTCATGCCGCCCTCGACGCCGCCCGCGCGGTTGGTGACGCGCTTGACGCCGTTCTCGGCGGTGTACTCGATCTCGTCGTGGGCGCGCGAGCCGGGCCGGCGGGCGGTCTCGAAGCCGTCGCCGACCGCGACGCCCTTGATCGCCTGGATGCCCATGAGGGCCGCGGCGAGCCGGGAGTCGAGCCTGCGGTCCCAGTGGGTGTAGCTGCCCAGGCCGGGCGGCAGGCCGTAGGCGAGCACCTCGACGACGCCGCCGAGCGTGTCGCCCTCTTTGTGCGCCTGGTCGATCACGGCGACCATGGCGGCGCTGCCCTCGGGGTCGGAGCAGCGGACCGGGTCTTCGTCGATCCTGGCCAGGTCGCCGGGGCCGGGCAGCACCTCGGTCGGGGTCTGCGCGCCGCCGATGGAGGTGACGTGGCTGACGATGTCGACGCCGAGCGCCTGCTTCAGGAAGCGCCTGGCGACCTCGCCGAGCGCGACGCGGGCCGCGGTCTCGCGGGCGCTGGCCCGGTCGAGCACCTGGCGGGCGTCGTCGAAGCCGTACTTCTGCATGCCGGCCAGGTCGGCGTGGCCGGGGCGGGGGCGGGACCGCGGCGCGTTGCGGGCCAGGCCCTCCAGCTCGGCCGGGTCGACCGGGTCGGCCGACATGACCTTCTCCCACTTGGGCCACTCGGTGTTGCCCACGCGGACGGCGACCGGGCTGCCCATGGTGCGGCCGTGGCGCACGCCGCCGACGATCGTCACCTGGTCCTGCTCGAACTTCATCCGCGCGCCGCGGCCGTAGCCGAGCCTGCGGCGGCGCAGGGCCTCGTCGATCGCGGCCGTGGTCACCTCGACCCCGGCGGGCAGTCCTTCGAGGATGGCAACGAGTTCGGGGCCGTGGGACTCTCCGGCCGTCAACCAGCGCAACATGACTCCAAGTCTTCCACGTGCGGCCGGGTGGGATGTCCGTCGTTCACCAGCCGAGACAGAGCGCCACGAAAGCACCGAGCAGCATGAACGGCCCGAAGGGGAACTGGGTGTGCCGGTCGCCCCGCCCGGTGAGCAGCAGCGCGACCGCGTACAGCGCGCCGAGCACCTGCCCGGCGAACGCGGCGGCCACCCACGTCTGCCAGCTCATCGCCGCCGCCGCCATGCCGATGAGCCCGGCCAGCTTGACGTCGCCGAGGCCCATCGCGGCCGGCCTGGCGAACCACAACAGGCCGTAGACGGCCGCCAGCGCCGCCGCGCCGAGCAGCGCGCGCGGCAGCTCCCCGGTGGGGAGCAGGGTCAGTGCGATGATCGGGTACGCGGGCAGCGTGATCGCGTCGGGCAGCAGGGTGGTACGCCAGTCGATGACCGCCAGCGCCGTGCCGGCCAGCGCGAGACCCGTGTACGGCGGCCCGGCGAGCCAGGCGGTCAGCGCCGTCACGGCGGCGGTCAGCAGTTCCACGCCCGGCGGCCACGGCGGCGGGGACGCGAGGTCGTCGTAGGCGTCGGCCAGCGCCCTGACCTGGTGTCCGGCGACCAGACCGAGCAGCGCCATCAGTGCGACCACGAGCAGACCCTAATGCGGCGGCCCGGCGGCCGTCCCGGGATCGCGGCGGGCGGCCCGGGTATGGCGTGCGCCAAGAGCGAACCCGCGTCCCGGCGGGCTTTCGCGCCCCGGACGGAGGGCCGCGACGCACGCCGGCGGTCATGGGTTCGGGGGCGATCCCCCAAGGAACTTTGATCGTCCGGGACGGGGTGGCACGCGGCTCCGGGGGTGGTCAGGAACTTACTTTCTGTCGTGGCCCCCCGGAAGAGTGACCGAGAGGAAGACCCATGTTCCGTGGCATCCTGGCCGGCGGCCTCGCGCTGAGCGCCGCAAGCCTCATCATGACCGGCCCCGCCGCGTACGCCGACCTGCAGGCCCCTTACGCGCGGGCCGCGGCGATCGTCGACGCCGACGGCGAGCTGAACAACGGCAAGAACATCCTCAAGACGTGGCGGGCCTCGACCGGCCGCTACTGCGTGATGGTCGACAGGCACGTCACCACGTCCGCCGCGGTGATCCAGATCACCCCGCGGGCGCCCCGCCGCCTGCCGTTCATCGCCTACCGGAACTCGTCGGCGACCTGCCACGAGTCCAACACCATCACCGTCGGCGTCTACGACACCAGCACCGGCCGGCTCGCCGACGGCGGCTTCGACCTGACCATCTCCTGACCGAGAACCGAGGGAGCACCCATATGAACATCATCCGGCGCGCTGCCGGCGTCGCGCTCGTCGCGGCGGCCGTCCTGACGCCCGCGGCGGCGTACGCGGACACGCCCTACGCCCAGGCCTCGGCCACCGTCAGGGCGGACGGCGTGGTGACCGCCAGCAAGAACGTCGAGGAGGTCAGGCGCATGTTCCGCGGGACGTACTGCGTGATCCTCAGCGACGACGTCGACTACGACGGCGACCTGGCGATCCACGTGACGCCGACGGGCCGGTCCAGCTACCCGCGCTCGCTGTCGGTGCAGCGCGGGGCGGCGATCTGCGGCGGCCACTACCGGGCGGTCGCGGTCTACAGCCAGCTCGCCGACGGCGTGGCGGCCGACACCGGGTTCTACCTGACCGTCTCCTGACGACGTCAGCTCCTGACGACGTCAGCTCCTGAGGACGTCCGGCGAACGCCCCCGGCCGGTGACGACACCGGCCGGGGGCGTCGGCTTGTTCGGCTCGCGGGAGAAGCGGTGTTCAGCCTTCTCCGCGGGAGGAGCGATGTTCAGCTGCTTCGGCGGGAGAACCAGCGGCGGCGGGGCGGGGCGGGCTCCATCCTGGCGACGGTGACGCCGCCGAGCTGGTCGACGGTGCCGGACTCGACCGCGGCCAGCGCCTTCAGCACCTCGCCCTCGATCACGAACTGCACCGGCCCGGCCACGTCGACCACGACCGCGGCGGCCTCCTCGTGCACGGCCGCCCGGCAGACCTGGAGCGTGCCGGTCTGGATGGGGCGGGCGTCCTTGCGCCATCTGGTCAGCGCGTCGGTGCCGGTGAAGGCGAGCACCGCGTGCCTGCCGTCCTGGCCGACGAGCTTGGGCAGCGCCATCTCGCTCTCCTTCTCCTGGCGCAGCCCGTGCTCACCGACCTCGGACTCGGTCAGCAGGGCGACCACCGGCACCAGCAGCCGCGCACCGCTCAGGGCGGTCAGCACGTCGGCGGGGCCGCACGCGCCCGACTCGTAGGCGGCCAGGGCGGCGGCCACGGCGGGGGCGGCGCTGCCGTCGTCGTCGGGGTCGAGTGGCTGTGGGATGGTCGGCACAACGAACGAGACTACCCGCGGGCGCCACCGCCCCCGTTCCTGGAGCCACCCTGAAGGCGTTCCCGCGACGCTCGTCAGCGTTCCTGGGATGCTCGGCGGTGTTCTGTCGGGGTTCCGGCGGCGTTCCGGCGGCGTTCCGGCGGGGTTCTGTCGGGGCGGGCTGCTAGACAGGTGCGGTGCGGATCTCTCGGCTCCCCCTCGACGAGCAGACTGCGGCTGTGCGGGCCGTGCTGGAGACCGACCCGGTGCTGGTGCGGGTGCTCGGCGGAGCCCGCTCGCTCGGCCTGCCCGGCTGGTGGCTGGCGGCGGGCGCGGTCGTCCAGGCGATCTGGAACCACGTGACCGGACGTCCGGCGGGCTACGGCGTCAAAGACTACGACCTGATCTATCACGATCCGTCCGACCTGTCGTGGGAGGCGGAGGACCGCGCGATCAGGGCCGGGCGGGAGCTGTTCGGCGACGTGCCGGTGGAGATCTGCAACGAGGCCCGCGTCCATCTGTGGTACGAGCGCCGCTTCGGCGTGCCGTGCCCGCCCTACGACAGCTCCGAGGCCGCGATCGACTCCTTCCCCAGCACCACGAGCGCGATCGGCGTCCGGCTCACCCCGTCGGGGGCGTGGCGGGTCTACGCCCCCTATGGCGTGGCCGACGCCTTCAACCTCGTGCTGCGTCCCAACCCCCGGCAGGCGCCGCGCGAGGTCTACGAGGCCAAGGCGGCGCGCTGCGCCGAAGCCTGGCCCGAGCTGACCGTGCTGCCCTGGTGCGAGCCAGGGCCTGCCGGTCGCCTCGGCTGACCGGTCAGCCGAGGCCCGGCCGGTCAGCCGAGGTCGGCGATGGCGGCGACCGGTCCGCCGCCCGACGGCCCCTGGTGCACGGCGGCCACCGAGACGAACACCGCGGGGTCGCCGGTGACCGAGGCCGCCACCCCGCCGACGGCCGCCTTGATCTGCCGGTGCCAGTGCACGTCGGAGTCGTCCAGCATGATGTTGCGCCGCCCGCGCACCCGCCCCGACGGGTCGGCCTCGCACTTCATGAACACGTTGACCAGCCGCCCGCCGAGGTCGGCGGGGTGGGGGCGGTCCGGCAGCGGCAGCCCGGAGTCCCTGATGGCCGCCCAGATGCCGTCGGCGTCGAGCGCGTCCTGCATGACGCTGTGCCCGATGCGGTAGCGCCCGCCGATGCCGCGCACGTTCCCCACCAGCACGATCTGCGCCCGGTCCAGCTCCACCCCCGACGAGCACGACGCCACCGACGAGTACAGCGACAGGTCCTTGTGGATCTGGTCGGCCCGCGGCATGTCGATCTCGCCGAGCGCGACGGCGATGCCGAGCGCGGTGGTGGAGTTGGACAGGTCCATCGACGGGCCGGTCTCCTCGATGGCGGTGTCCTGGCCGCGGCTCCTGGCCTCGGTGATGGTGGCCAGGGTGAGCAGCGGCGTCTTGGTCTGGACGTAGTGCACGTCGCGCGGATCGTCGATACCGGCGATCTTCATGGCCTCCCGCACCCCGGCGGCCACCTTCTCCACCATCGCCGGACGGCCGATGTCCTCGGGCAGGATCACCTCGCTCATCGCCACGCCCACCGAAAGGCGCGGCTCGTCGCTCATCGGCGCGTCCGCCGTGGTGGCGAAGACGGTGGCGTGCGGGCTGAGGACGCCGTCGGTGCCGCCCGACCACACCAGCGGCACGCTCTCGGGGGACGGGTGACCGTGCTCGGCCAGGACCTCGCGGAAGGCCCGGTCTGCCAGGATGCGCGTGTAGTCGTTGACGCCGCCGTTGCCCTCGGTCTTGCCGATCACCGCGAGCACCCGGCGCGCCTCGATCACCCCGTCCTCGATGAGCCGGGACAGCCCGGAGGCGTCGGTCACGCTCTCGATCGGCACCTTGCGCACTTCAATCGGGTCCGGCATGCGTTGCCCCTTCTCCAGTACCGGCTTCCCCACCGTCGCGACGCTAGCCGAGCGGCCCGGCGGGGTTCATGGGCAATGTCTGCCCATGAACGGCCGCGGCGATGTCAAGGTGCGCTGGCCGGTCAAGCTCTCGGCGGAACCTCGAAGCGCACAAAAGGAGCGAAGGTAGTGTTCCCGGATGTGATTCGCGAAGCCCACGTCAACGGCATCAAGCTCGTCTACCGCGAGGAGGGCGACCCCGCCGCTCCGCCGCTGGTCCTCCTCCACGGCAGGACCGCGAACCACAACGACTGGAACGGCATCACCCAGCACTTCGCCGCCCGTCACCACGTCCTCGCCCCCGACCTGCGCGGCCACGGGGCCAGCGACCGTCCGGGCGAGTACGCGGTGGACACGATGGCCGAGGACGTCGTGGCGCTCCTCGACCACCTGGGCCTCGACCGCGTCCGGCTGGTCGGGCACTCGCTCGGCGGCATGGTCTCCTACCACGTGGCCATGCGCCACCCCGAGCGGGTCGAGCGGCTGGTGCTGGAGGACGTCACGGCGCCGTACCCGGTCGAAGGACGGCAGCCGCTCGTGGAGGACGACTCCACCGGCTTCGACTGGCGGATGATGCACCAGACCGAGCCGTACATCGTCGATCCCGACCCGGCGCTGGCCGCCGAGCTGGGGAAGATCACGGCACCCACGCTGGTGCTGTCGGGCGGACGGCTGAGCCCGTTCGACGCCCCCGGGCTGGCCCGCCTGATCCCCGGCGCCGAGCTGGTCACGATCGAGGCCGGGCACCTCGTCCACGTCACCGAACGGGCCGCCTTCCTGGCCGCGGTGGACGCCTTCCTGGACAGGTGAGCCCAGGCAGGCCATGGCCTCTATGCTGGTCGTCCCCCCACGATTCACGGAGACCCGCTGTGTCCAGCCCCCCATCGGCCCCCCGTCCCGGCATGACCCCGGAGCGGGTCGAGATGTTCAGCGACGCGGTCTTCGCGATCGCGATCACGCTGCTCGTCCTGGAGATCCCCCGCCCGGCGGAGGACGGCTTCCGTGACCTCGCGGGCTTCCTGAGCCATCACCAGGGCTCGTTCGCGGCGTTCGCGCTGGCCTTTCTCATGTTGTGGTTCAGCTGGCGGGCCCACCACACGCTCTTCGACCAGCTCCACCGGGTCTCCCAGCCGGTCCTGCTGCTGCACGTGCCGCTGCTGCTGTGCTCGGCGTTCCTGCCGTACACGATGAACCTGTGGAGCGAGATGTCGGCGGCCGACATCGACGTCCAGGCGTCCAAGGGCCTGGCGCTGGCGCTGTTCGCGGGGACCGAGGCGCTCCTGATGTTCTGCCAGGGCGCGCTGTTCACGCTGGCCCTGTCGCAGGGGCTGCTCAACGCCCACGCGAGCAGGCGGCGCATGGCCACCTCGGCCTGGGTGTACTGGGGCTGCGGGGTGTTGTGGGCGGTCAGCGCGGTCCTGGCGTTCGGCGTCGGCGAGGACTCCACGTTCCTGTGGATGGCCACGCCGCTCGTGGTCGCGATCATCGTGCTCGTTCGCAGGCGGCTCGCCCCCGGCGTGGTTCAGCCGGATGTCACGGGGCAAACGTGACCTCAATGTCACAAAGATCCGCCAAGGTGAAAAGGTGCGAACGAGGCTCAGCGATCACGTAAGGGAACGACTGGGCACGTTCGGTCTCATGGCGCCCTCGATCGTGCAGTGCGCGGTGGGCGCGGCGCTGGCCTGGATCGTCGCCGTCGACCTGCTCGGGCACGCCCGGCCGTTCTTCGCCCCGATCTCCGTGCTGATCTGCGTCGGCGTGGGGCTCGGCCAGCGGCTGCGGCGCGTCGCCGAGCTGGTGGTCGGCGTGAGCCTCGGCGTCGGCGTCGGCGACCTGCTGGTGTCCTGGATCGGCTCGGGTCCCTGGCAGCTCGCGCTGGTCGTCGGGCTGGCCATGGCCGTCGCGCTGCTGCTCAACGGCGGGGCGCTGTTCGTCGCGCAGGCGGGCTCGTCGGCGGTGCTGGTGGCCACGCTGCTGCCCGGCGAGAACGCCGGCGGCCTCGACCGCATGGCCGACGCCCTCACCGGGGGCGTCATCGGCGTCGCGGCGGTCGCGCTGATGCCCGCCAGCCCGTTCACGATCGCGGCCAAACACCTGTCGGGGGTGCTGGACGCGCTGTCCACCGTCCTGGAGCAGGCGGCGGAGGCGATCGAGAAGCGGGACGTCGACCTGGCCGCCGAGGCGCTGGAGGAGGCGCGGACGACGCAGGCCGCCGTCGAGGAGTTCGCGATGGCGCTGGAGACCAGCAAGGAGATCACCATGATCTCGCCGCTGCACTGGCATCGCCGGGCCGCCCTGGCCCGGTACGAGACCGCCGCCGTCCCCGTCGACCTGGCCCTGCGCAACGCGCGGGTGATGGTCCGCCGCACGCTGGCCGCGCTGGGCGAGGCGAGCCCGCCGCCCACGGCGCTGGCCGAGGCGATGCGGGAGGTCTCGGAGGCGGCGCTGCTGCTGCAGCTGGAGCTGGCCGCCGGACGCGATCCCCTGCTGGCGCGGCAGGCGCTGCTCGCGGTGGCCGGCCGGGAACGGCCCGAGCGGCTGGGCTTCTCGGCGCACGTCATCATCGCGCAGCTGCGGTCGATCGCGGTGGACCTGTTGCAGGCCACGGGCCTGGAGCACGAGCAGGCCAGCCAGGCGCTCACCCCGCTCGACGAACCCCAGAGCAGCTAGCACCCCCGCGCACGCCGAAGGCGGGCACCCGTACGGGCGCCCGCCTTCGCGGTCCTGCGGTTACGCGGTTCGCGCTTTCGCGGTTCCGCGGTTCCGCGGGGAGGTCAGACCGTCTGGAGCGCGGCCTCGGCCTCCAGGGTCGCGGCGGTGGCGTTGATCACGGCGGCCACCCGCAGCGCCTCCTGGACCTGCTCACGCGGCATCCCCGCGCCCCGCAGCACCTGCTCGTGCGACTCCAGGCAGCGGCCGCAGCCGTTGATCGCCGAGACCGCCAGGCACCACAGCTCGAAGTCCGTCTTGTCCACGCCCGGGTTCCCGATCACGGTCATCCGGAGCCTGGCCGGCAGCGTCGCGTACGTCTCGTCGCCGATCAGGTGGGTGGCGCGGTAGTAGACGTTGTTCATCGCCATGATCGACGCGGCCGCCTTGGCGGCGGTGAACGCCTCGGCCGACAGGTGGTCGGCGGCGTCCTGCGAGAGCTCGGCGATGACCCGCGCCGACCTGGTGGCCAGGGCGCACGCCAGGACGGCGCCCCAGAGCTGCTGGTCGGTCAACGACGAGGTGGTCGTGACCGAGCCCAGGTTGAGCCTGGTGTCCTTGGCGTAGTCGGGCAGGAGCGACTTCAGGGTGTCGACGCTCACTGGGCCAGCAGCTTCTGGGCGTCGAGGCCGGCCTCGCCCTTGTTCCAGTTGCACGGGCACAGCTCGTCGGACTGCAGGGCGTCGAGGACCCGCAGGACCTCCTTGACGTTGCGGCCCACGGAACCGGCGGTCACCATCGAGAACTGGATCTCGTTGTTCTGGTCGACGATGAACGTGGCGCGCTGGGCGACGCCGTCCTGGCCGAGCACGCCGCAGGCCTGCGACAGCTCGCGCTTGATGTCGCTCAGCATCGGGAAGGGCAGGTCGCGCAGGTCCTCGTGGTTCTTGCGCCAGGCGTGGTGCACGAACTCGGAGTCGATCGAGACGCCGAGCACCTGGGCGTCACGGTCGGCGAACTCGCCGTTGAGACGGCCGAACTCGGCGATCTCGGTCGGGCAGACGAACGTGAAGTCCTTCGGCCAGAAGAACACCACGCGCCACTTGCCCTCGTAGGTCTTGTGGTTGATCTCAGCGAACGCCTTGTCGGGGTCGAGGTCGACACAGGCCGTGAGTTCGTACTCGGGGAAGCGGTCACCGACGGTGAGCAAGTTCCTACTCCTTCGGAGGAAGTGCGGGTCAGGGCACCTACGTTGCCGCACCTAGCATTGATTCGAGAAATCGAGTAGTTGGACCAATCTGAGAGGTGATTCCTATCAGTGAGCCCATGCCCACCCTCGCTCAGCTGCGTTCCTTCCTCGCTGTGGCCGAGCATCTCCACTTCAGGGAGGCGGCGACGGCACTGAAGATGAGCCAACCCACCCTCTCCGGAAATATCGCCTCATTGGAGGAGATATTGGACACACAGCTGCTGGAGCGGACCACCCGCAAGGTGCTGCTCACCTCCGCCGGCGAGCGCGTGGCCGAGCACGCCTGGCGGGTGCTGGCCGCCGTGGAGGACCTGATGGGCGAGGCCGCCCAGAACCGCGAGCCCTTCAGCGGCCCGGCCCACCTCGGCGTGATCCCCACCGTGGCGCCGTACGTGCTGCCCGCGCTGCTGCCCATGTTCGCCCAGCGCTTCCCGCAGCTCAAGCTGACCGTCCACGAGGCCAAGACGGACACGATCCTGGAGGAGGTCCGCGAGGGACGGCTCGACCTGGTCCTGCTCGCCCTGCCGACGGACGTGGGCGGCCTGGTGGAGACGCCGCTCTACGACGAGGACTTCCTGCTGGCCCTCCCCCACGACCACCCCCTGGCCGCGGACCCCGCGCCGCTCGACCGCGACGCGCTCAAGGGCCTGGACATCGTGCTCCTCAACCAGGGCCACTGCCTGCGCGAACAGGCCATAGACGTGTGCCGCGAGGTGGGCGCGCGGGCCACCGCGACCACGTACGCGACCAGCCTGCCGACGCTGGTGCAGCTCGTGGCGGGCGGCCTCGGCGTGACGCTGCTGCCGGAGTCGGCCGTGCCGGTGGAGACCGGCAAGCGGGTACGCCTGGCGCTGCGCCGCTTCGCCGCCCCCGCCCCCGGCCGCACGATCGGCCTGGCCTACCGCGCCTCCTCGGCCCGCGCGGCCGAGTACGACCAGCTCGCCAAGGCCGTCCGCACCGCCATCCGCCAACGCCGCCTCCCGGTCAAGCTCACCTCGTGAACGGGGTCAGCGGGGGACGAGGTGGAAGAAGGAGCCGTCGGAGGGGGTGTGGGCGGGGTCGGAGAGGTCGTCCAGGCGGGTGGCCGCCTCCGGCGGGAGGGTGAGGTCGAAGGCGGCCAGGTTCTCCCGCAGCTGCCGCACCGAACGCGGCCCGAGCAGCACCGACGTGACGCCGGGACGTCCGGCGACCCAGGCCAGGGCGACCGCGGCCGGGTCGGCCCCCAGCTCCGCCGCGACCTCGGCCAGCCCCTCGGCGACGGCCAGGTTGCGGTCGTTGAGCAGCGACTGCGCCCAGCGGGCCGCGCCGGGCATCGCGGCGCCGAGCAGGCGGCCCATGCGGCTGTCCGGGTCGGGGATCTCGCCGCGCCGGTAGCGGCCGGTCAGGACGCCGCCGCCGAGCGCGCCGTACACCACCGTGCCGAGGCCGAACCGGGCGCAGGCGGGCAGGATCTCGGCCTCGACGACCCGCTGGAGCAGCGAGTACTGCGGTTGCAGGCTCACGAACGGCGTGCCGCCCACCCGCTCGGCGGCCCACTGCGCCTCGACGATCTGCGCGGCGGTGAAGTTGGAGCAGCCGAGGTAGCGCACCTTGCCCGAACGGACGAAGCCGTCGAGGGTGGCCATCGTCTCCTCGATCGGCGTGCCCGGGTCCCACTGGTGGCACTGGTAGAGGTCGATGTAGTCGGTGCCCAGGCGGCGCAGGCTGGCCTCCAGGGCGCGGGTGAGGTGCCGCCTGGACAGGCCCCGCCCCTCCGGGCCGACCGGCATGGCGCCCTTGGTGGCCAGCACGACCCACTCGCGCCTGCCGCGCAGCGCCCGGCCGACGATCTCCTCGGTCTCGCCCCGGTGGTAGAGGTCGGCGGTGTCGATGAAGTTGCCGCCCGCGTCGAGGTAGGCGTCGATGACGCGGCCCGCCTCGGCGGCGTCGCCCGCGGCCAGGCCGTGCTCGGTGCCGAAGTTCATGGTGCCGAGGCAGGCGCGGGAGACGCGCAGCCCGGAACGTCCCATGGTCTGGAAGTGCACGAAGATACCCCTAGAATCGGAATGGCTGTTCCGCTTGGATGCGGGGAACGATACGGAACAAGGGTTCCGGATGTCAACGCGATGATGTCGACGCGAGGAGGGCCCATGCGTGCCGACGCCCGGCGCAACCGCGCCCGTGTGCTGGAGGCGGCCGAGGTCGTGCTGGCCCGCGACGGGCTCGACGCCTCGATGCGCGAGATCGCCGCGCTGGCCGGCGTGGGCGTGGGGACGATCTACCGCCAGTTCCCCACCAAGGAGGCTCTGTACGCGGCGATCGTGGCCGACCGGCAGGAGCGGCTGGCCGAGATGGCCGAAGAGCTGGCCGGCGCCGCCGACGCCGGAGCGGCCTTCTTCGAGTTCTTCGACCGCATCGTGGCCTACTCGACGGTCAAGAAGATCCTGGTGGACGCCCTGGCCAGTGCCGGCATCGACGCCAAGGCGGGCGCGCCCGACATCAGGGGCGCGATCGGCGCGCTGCTGGAGCGGGCGCAGCGGGCGGGGGCGGTGCGCGAGGACGTGGGCATGGCGGAGCTGCTCGCCCTGCTCAGCGCCGCCTGCCTGGCGGCGCAGCACCACAACTGGAGCGACGACCTGCGGGCCAGGGCCCTGGCCGTGCTGTTCGACGGCCTGCGCCGGGCTACCCCTGCGACAGGCGCTTGAGCCGGGTCACCGCCTCGTCGATGACCTCGTCCTTCTTGCAGAACGCGAAGCGGACGAAGTGTCGGCCGCGTTCGGGGTGCTCGTAGAAGACCTGCGTGGGGATGGCCACCACCCCGGCCAGCTCGGGCAGGCGGCGGGTGAGCTCCAGGCCGTCGGTGAAGCCCAGCGGCCGGATGTCGGTCTGCACGAAGTACGTGCCCGCCGGCCCGAACACCTCGAAGCCCGCCGCCGCCAGCCCGTCCATCAGCCGGTCGCGCTTGTCCTGGAGCCCGGCGCGCAACGCGGCCACCCACTCCAGCTCGGTGCGCAGCCCGTACGCCACCGCGAGCTGCCAGGGCGCGCTCGCGGTGAAGGTGAGGAACTGCTTGACCGTCGAGACCGCCCGCACCAGCTCGGGCGGCGCGCACACCCAGCCGGTCTTCCAGCCCGTGACCGAGAACGTCTTGCCCGCCGAGGAGATCATGACCGTGCGCTCGCGCATGCCGGGCAGCGTGGCCAGCGGGACGTGCTCGACGCCGTCGAAGGTGAGGTGCTCGTAGACCTCGTCGGTGATCGCGATCAGGCCGTGCTCCTGGCACAGCTCGGCGATGACCGTCAGCTCGTCCCTGGTGAAGACCGTCCCCGTCGGGTTGTGCGGTGAGTTGACCAGGATCGCCCGGGTACGCGGCGTGACGGCGGCACGCAGCTCGTCGGGGTCGAAGGTGAAGCGGCCGTCCACCGGACGCAGCGTCACCGCCGCGAGCCTGGCCTGGGCCAGCGCGATCGAGGCCGCGTAGGAGTCGTAGTACGGCTCGAACGCGATCACCTCGTCGCCCGGCTCGCACAGCGCCAGCACGCTCGCCGCGATGGCCTCGGTGGCGCCCACGGTGACCAGCACCTCGCCCGCCGGGTCGTAGTCGAGCCGGTAGTGGGCCATCCGGTGCTCCGAGACCGCCTGCCGGAGCTCCAGCACGCCAGGCCCCGGCGGGTACTGGTTGGCGCCCGAGGTGATCGCCTGCACGGCGCGGTCGAGCATGGCGGCCGGGCCGTCGGTGTCAGGGAAGCCCTGTCCGAGGTTGATGGACCCGGTCTGCACGGCGAGCGCGCTCATCTCGGCGAAAATCGTCGTGCCGAAGGCGCGCATCCTGGAAACAAGTGGTTCGGTCACGCCCCCACACTATTAGTCTCGTCTCGTGATCATCCGGGTCGTGCTAGCCCTCGCCCTGAGCGTTCCCCTCGTCACGCCTGCCACGCCTCCTCCCGTGGAGTCCGCGCCCTGCCCGGTCGCCGTGCCGGAGCACACCGTCTGCGGGTTCCTGCTGGTCCCCGAGCGCCGCGACACGCCGGGCCGGACCATCAAGGTCGGGTACGCCGTGCACACCTCGACGGCCGCCGGCCGCAAACCTGATCCGATCGTCTACATGGGCGGCGGGCCGGCGTCGTCGTCGTTGCAGCTCACCGGGTTCCTGAGCCAGATGTTCCCCGACCGCGACGTGGTGACGATCGAGCAGCGCGGCGGGAAGTACTCCCGTCCGGTGCTGGGCTGCCCCGAGACGGCCGAGGCGCTGCTCGGACGGCTGCGCAGGCCGCCCGCCGACGTGGGCGCGGCGGCCCGGCGCTGCCGCGCCCGCCTCCAGGAGCAGGGCATCGACCTGCGCGGCTACAACACCAAGGAGATCGCCGCCGACGTGGTCGCCCTGCGCCAGGCGCTCGGCCATCCCTCCTGGAACCTGTTCGGCGTCAGCTACTCCACCCGCGTCATGGCCGACGTCGCCGCGGCCGACCCGCAGGGCGTGCGCTCGGTCGTGCTGGACTCGTTCCTGCCCGAGTCCGTGGCCTGGTACGACGACGCCGACCGCAACCTGAGTGACACCGTGGCCGCGCTCGGCGTGGGCGACGCCTTCGACCGGGTGGTGGCCGGGCTCAACCGCTCCCCCGCCCGGGTGCCGACCACCGATCCGCTGCTCGGCCGGCCGTTCACGGCGACGATGTCCGGCGACGACGTGGCCACCGTCCTGGCCGAGGCGCTGCACGAGGCGGACGTGTCGGCCGTGGCGCCCGCGCTGGTCGGCGGGCTGGCCGAGGGGCACGACGAACTGCTGCGGCCGCTGGCCGACGCGGTGGGCGAGGGGCTGGTGTCGCACGAGTTCGGGCTGTACCACGCGGTGCAGTGCCAGGACGAGGTGCCGTTCAACACCTTCACCACCAAATCCCGACTTTTCACGGTAAACGCGGACAAAGCGGTGTGTGATGCGTGGCAACTTCCCCAATCCGCCCCCGTGAACGCCGTCCCCAAGGCCCCTGTCTACGTCGTCGGCGGCGATCGGGACCCCACCACCCCCGCCAGGACGGCCGGGCCCGCCGCCAGGGCCATCCCCGGCGCCCGGTTCGAGACGTTCCGCGGCAGCCACGCCGTCTTCCTCAGCAGCGCGTGCGCCAGGAAGCACATCGCCGAGTTCGTCGAGTCCCCAGGCGGCGTGTCGCCGAAGCCGTGCGAGCCCGACCCGGGCTTGCCGCCCACGCTCCGGCTCGCCGACACGCACGTCACCGGCGCGCCGTACCGGATCTCGCAGGCGCCCTGGCTGGCCGCGCCCTTCGCGCTGTTCGCCCTCGTCTCGCTCGTCCAGCTCGCCGCGGGCGCGCTGCGCGGCAGGTCGGTGACCGCCTTCGCGGGGCTGGCCGGCGTGGCGTCCGCCGGGCTGACCGGCCAGGCCGTCTACGGTATGGCGAGCAGGAACGAGACGGCCCTGGCCGTCGGCGTCCCCGCCTCGGTCGGCGGCCTGTACACGTGGATCGCGGTGGCCTCGGCCGTGCTGAGCGTCGCGGCCCTGTTCCACGCACGGCGGTGGCCGCACATCGTGGCGGCGGTCACCGGCGCCGGATTCCTCGTATGGTGGTTCACCTGGTTCCTGTGACGCGCATCCGTGAGCTGGACGCCCTCCGCGGCTTCGCGGTGGGCGGCATCATGCTGGTCAACACCTGGCAGCACGCGAGCCACGAGCCCTACACCGGCATCGACCGCACGATCGAGGCGCTGTTCCAGAGCCGCTTCTACCCGATCTTCTCGCTGCTGTTCGGCATCAGCTTCGTGCTGTTCCTCGACCGTTCGGGAAGCCGCTGGGCGTTGGCCCGCCGGCTGGCCTGGCTGGCCTGCTTCGGCCTGCTCCAGCACACCTTCTACGAGGGCGAGGTGCTGACCGACTACGCCCTCTACGGCCTGGTGGTGCTGCTGCCCGCCTCGTTCCTGCCGGGCGGCCTGCCGGTGCTGGCGCTCGGCGTCGTGGCGACCGTCTGGGCCACATGGCACGGCGCGGGCCCGTCGCTCATCCCCGGGCTGTTCCTGGTCGGCATGGGGCTGATGCGGCTGCGCCCGCCGCGGAGCCTGCTAGCCCCCGTGTTCGCGGCCTCGGCGCTGACCTCCCTGGTGCTGACGGCCACCTGGGCGGGCGTCGCGGAGGCGCCGGGGGCGGGCGACTGGACCGTCTACAGCGTGGCCGCGCTGTCGGGGGCGGCGGCGTACGCCAGTGGGCTGCTGCTGGCGCTGCGGCCGTGGTCGTCGGCCCTGCTGGAGCCGCTGGGCCGGATGGCGCTGACGAACTACGTCACCGGCACGGCGGTGATCGCGCTGTGCACGGTCCCGCTGAAGACCGGCGCCACCCGCTGGCCGGTGCTCGCGGTGGCGCTGACGACCGTGGTGGCGCAGACGTTGTTCAGCGGCTGGTGGCTCACCAGATTTCGGTACGGCCCACTTGAGTGGATCTGGCGGTGCCTGACCTGGTTTCGACTGGTGCCCAACCGGTTAGAGTCGGGCCGTGACCACAATCGCCCTCTGCCAGATTCCGGTCTCTCCTGACCCGGCCACCAACCTCAAGAGGGCCAGGGAGGCGCTCGCCCGCGCCGAGGGGGCCGACCTGGCGATCTTCCCCGAGGCCACGCTCACCCGTTACGGCAGGCGCGTCACCGAGCTGGCCGAGCCGCTCGACGGGCCGTTCGTGTCGGGGCTGGCGGAGGCGGCCCGCACCCACGGCCTGGCGGTGATCGCCGGCGTGTTCGAGCCGGGCGAGGGCCCGGCCGGCGCGAAGGTGCACAACACGGCCGTGGCGATCGGCCCCGACGGCGGGATCAAGGCCGCCTACCGGAAGATCCACCTGTTCGACTCCTTCGGCTCCAAGGAGTCCGACCTGGTGGCGCCGGGCGCCGAGCCGGCCGTGGTCGAGCTGGCCGGGCTGCGCGTCGGGCTGGTCACCTGCTACGACATCCGCTTCCCCGAGCTGACCAGGGCGCTGGTCGACAAGGGCGCCGACCTGTTCGCGGTGATCGCCGCCTGGGGGTCGGGCCCGCTGAAGGAGGACCATTGGGTCACGCTGGTCCGCGCACGGGCCCTGGAGAACACGATGTGGACGGCCGCCGTCGGCCAGGCGCCCAACCCGGAGGAGTCGAAGGACGGGTTCGGCGTGGGGCGCAGCATGCTGGTCGACCCGCTCGGAGTGGTCCGGGCCGACCTCGGCACCGGTCCGGGGGTCCAGCTCGTCCGCCTCGACACCGAATGGACGGCCACCGCCAGGGCCATGCTCCCGTGTCTGGATCACCGGGTGCTCAAGGGTCAACCGACCGTAAAGTAGAGCCATGAGCGGAACGCAGATGCAGAAGGTCGTGCCGCCGCGTCTGCTCGTGCCGTACCTGTCGGGCAAGCGCACGGTGATCTCCGGCTACGTCTACCGGGTCCAGGACTGCGTCAGGCTGACCACGCCGGCGGCCCTCTACTACGGCCTCGACCTGTCCTTCGACGGCTCGGAGCTGTTCCCCGAGGTGCCCGAGCTCTACCTGATGCGCTGGCACGCCCGCGACGTCGACACCTACGCGGTGCCCTACGGCCCGCACATGGGAGGCGACTGGAGCGACGTGCCGCCGTTCGCCGGCAACGGGTTCACCACCTCGCCCGACCACGTGGTGCCGCAGTTCCACACCGTCCCGATGCCGATCCCGGCGGGGGCGGAGATCGTCCACGTCACCGACGAGGGCGAGCGGCCCTTCGCCGGCTACGACGGCCTGACCTGGCGGCCCGCCGCATGAGCGAGGAGATCACGCCGGTCGCCTCCGGCTTCGTGGCCCGGTTCGGCGAGCGTACGCTGCCGGCCGCGCTCGGCCCCGACAACGACCAGGTGGTGCTGTTCAGCGAGGTGGAGCTCGACGGCTTCGAGCCCGCCTCGGGCTACTGGCGGCGGGTGGTGGCCAGGTCGCGGCTGGAGTGGCTGGTGCTCGTCCGCACCGTCGGCGCCTTCGGCGGCGAGCCGTGCATCGTCCTCGACGAGGACGACGACGGCCTGCACATCGCCTACACCGGCCACAGCGGCATGAAGGCCGAGGCGCTCGGCTACTGGATGGTCGACCACGGCGCGTACGAGGTGGTCGTGCCGCGCGAGGAGGTCTTCTCCATCCGCGTCGAACGCATCCCCGTGCCGTAGGAGGTCAGCCCAGGGCGCGGTAGCGGGCCAGGCGGGCCGCCAGGCGGTCGGCCGGCGGCGCCTCCAGCAGCTTGGCGATCTCGTGCTCCAGCGCCCGCCCCACGCGCTCACAGAACTGCCTGGGCTCGTAGGCGGCGTCCGGCAGCTCGGGGATCACCCGGTCGACGATGCCGTCGCGCCGCAGGTCGGTGGCCCGGATGTGCTGGGCCTGGGCGATCTCGGGGGCGAAGTCGACCGACCGGTAGAGGATGGCCGAGGCGCCCTCCGGCGGCAGCGGCGACAACCAGGCGTGCTGCGCGCACAACACCCGGTCGGCCGGCAGCAGCGCCAGCGCCGCCCCGCCCGCGCCCTCGCCGAGCAGCAGGCACACGGTCGGCGCGTCGAGGGTGACCAGCTCGGCCAGGCAGCGGGCGATCTCGGCGGCCAGCCCGCCCTCCTCGGCCGACTTCGACAGGTCGGCCCCCGCGGTGTCGACCACGGTGACCAGCGGCAGCCCCAGCTCGGCCGCCAGGCGCATGCCGCGCCTGGCCACCCTGAGCCCGGCCGGGCCGAGCGGCGAGCGCCGGCGCTGTCTTCGCCGGTCCTGGCCGAGCACCACGGCGGGCGCCGACCCGAACCTGGCCAGCGCCAGCACGAGCCCCGGCTCGTTCTCGCCGGCGCCGCTGCCGCTGAGCGGCGTCACGTCGGTGGCGGCCAGCTTGAGCAGCGTGCGCACGCCCGGACGGTCGTCGCGGCGCGAGCGGGTGATCGCCTCCCACGCCTCCACCGGCCGCAGGTCCTCCGCGGGCGGCTCGCCCGCCTCGACGCCGGTACGCGCGGCGCACAGCACGGAAAGGGCCCTGATCGCGACCCGGCGGGCGTCGTCGGCCGACACGACGGCGTCGACCAGGCCGTGCTCGTAGAAGTTCTCGGCCACCTGGACGCCCTCGGGAAAGGGGTAACCGTGCAGCGCCTCGAACACCCGCGGCCCGAGGAACCCGATCAGCGCCCCCGGCTCGGCCGCCGTGACGTGCCCGAGCGAGCCCCAGGAGGCCAGCACGCCGCCCGTCGTCGGGTGGCGCAGGTAGACGACGTACGGCAGCCCGGCCGCGCGGTGCTCCTGCACCGCGACGGTGATCCGGACCATCTGGACGAACGCCAGCGCCCCCTCCTGCATCCGGGTGCCGCCCGAGGCCGGGGCGGCCAGCAGCGGCAGCCGCTCACGCGTGGCGCGCTCGACCGCGGCCGCGATGCGGGTGGCCGCGGCGACCCCGACCGACCCCGCCATGAAGGAGAACTCGCAGACCACGACGGCGACTCTGCGGCCGTCGAGCAGCCCCTCGCCGGTGATCACCGACTCGTCGTAGCCGGACTTCACGCGGGCCGCGGCCAGCTCCTCGGCATAGGAGGAGCCGGGCTCCGCCGGATCGGCGGGCGGCGCGTCCCACGACTTCCACGACCCCCTGTCGAGGACCGCTTCGATCAGTGTGCGCGCGTCCGGACGGCTCACTATCGCTCCTAACGATCAACCGATGATGCCATGGTGACGCACGAGGGTACATGCCGGAGCCGGGAATTGCCGATCATCCCTCCCGCTCTTCGAGCCAGGCGAGCACGGCCTCGCCGTCCTGGCCGAGCGCGGGGGGCGCGGTGTGCTCGGCCGCGGGCAGGCCGTCGAAGCGCAGCGGCGGCCCGGGAAGCTCGATCGGGCCCAGCACGGGGTGGTCCACCTGGACCAGGAGGCCCTGGGAGCGGGTCTGCTCCCAGGCGTAGACCTCGTCGATCGACCTGATCGCGCCCGCGGGCACGCCGGCCTCGCCCAGCCTGGCCAGCCAGTGGGCGCGGTCGTGGTCGGCCAGGGCCTTCTCCATGTCGGCGATCAGCTCGTCCCGGTGTGCGAATCTCTGCCTGTTGGTCGCATATTTCGCCACATCAGGGTCGATGTCGAGTAGCTTGGCGACCTTCTTCCACTGGCCGTCGTTCGCCACGGCGATCTGCAGCATGCCGTCGGCGCAGCGGAAGGCGCCGTAGGGCGCGATGGAGGCGTGGTGGTTGCCGTTGGCGCCGGGGACCTGGCCGCCGACCGTCCAGGCCGTGCCGTGGTAGGAGTGGACGCCCGTGACCGCGGCCAGCAGGGACGTGCGCACCACCCGGCCCCGGCCGGTGCGCTCGCGCTCGTACAGGGCCGCCGCCACGCCGTACGCGCCGTGGATGCCGGCCAGCAGGTCGGCGATCGAGGCGCCCACCCGGTACGGCTCCTCGCGCGAGGGACCGGTCAGCGACATCAGCCCCGCCTCGCCCTGGGCGATCACGTCGTAGCCCGGCCGGCCGCCCTCGGGCCCGTCGTGGCCGAACCCGGTGATCGACAGGACGACCAGGCGCGGGTTGAGCTCGTGCAGGCGCTCGACGGGGAAGCCGAGCCGGTCGAGCACGCCGGTGCGGAAGTTCTCGATCAGCACGTCGCTCTGCCGGACGAGCCGCTCGATGAGCTGCCTGCCCTCGGCGGACTTGAGATCGACCGCGATGGACTGCTTGTTGCGGTTGGCCGCCAGGAAGTAGGTCGAGATGTCGTGGTCGGGCCCCACGAAGGGCGGCCCCCATCCGCGCGAGTCGTCACCCCCGTCCGGATGCTCCACCTTGATCACCCGGGCGCCCAGGTCGCCGAGCATCTGCGCGGCGTGCGGCCCCGCCAGGGCCCTGGACAGATCGAGGACGACGACGTCGCCGAGGGGTCCGAGCAAGGTCAACCTCCAGCTTGCGTTGGGCCGGAAGAATATTCTCTCAGGCGGCCGTCCACCATCGCCTACCCTGGTCCGGTGAAATCCCTGGCCCGCCGCATCCAGGCCCTGCCGCCCTCCTGCGGGCCCGTCCGCCTGGTGGCCGTCGACGGCCCGGCAGGCTCGGGCAAGACCACGTTCGCCGGCCGGCTCGGCGCGGCGCTCGGCTGCCAGGTGATCCACAGCGACGACTTCCCCGTCCACTGGGACGACGGCCCCGGCGCCTGGTTCCGGCTGCTGGACGAGCAGGTCCTGCAACCGCTGCGGCACGGCCGCCCGGCCGGTTTCCGCCGGTACGACTGGGTGCGCGAGCGCTACGCCGACCAGGTCTCCGTGCCGGCCGCGCCCGTGCTGGTCGTCGAGGGCGTCGGCACCGCCCGCCGGTCGGCCGCCCGCCTGCTGGCCTTCACCGTCTGGGTGGAGGCCCCCGAGGCCGTGCGGCTGCGGCGCGTCCTCGACCGCGACGGCCCCGAGCTCGAACCCCGGTGGCGGCAGTGGTTCGCCGCCGAACGGGCCTGGTTCGCCGCCGACCGCACCCGCGAGCGCGCCGACCTCGTCGTCGAGACGTGAACCGGGTCGCCCTCCCGCCCGACTGAGCAGGGTGACGGAAGGACGACATGACAGATGAGCTGCTCGTCGTACGCGCCCAGCTGGGCGAGCGCGCGGCGATCGCCGAACTCGTACGCCGCTGGCACACCCCGGTCTGGACCTACGTCCGGCGCATGCTGGACGCCGAGCGGGCCGACGACGTCGCCCAGGAGATCTGGGCGACCGTCGTGCGCGGCCTGCCCCGGCTGCGCGCGCCCGGACGGTTCGCGCCCTGGCTGTTCACCATCGCCCGCCGGGCGGTCACCGACCGCCTGCGCGAGGAGTACGCGCGGGCGGAGAGCGCGGCCGAGCCGGAACCGGTGACCGAGGACCCCGCCGAGGCCGTCGTCGACCGCGCCGGCCTGCTCGCCGCCCTGTCCGCCCTGCCCCCTCCCGAGCGGGAGATCCTCGTCCTGCACTACCTGGAGGACCTGCCGGTCGAGGAGTGCGCCCAGATCTGCGGCATCCCCGCCGGAACCGTCAAGTCCAGACTCAGCCGCGCCCGCCGCCTCCTGCGCGACCACCTGAAGGAGATCGACCATGACCGATGAGCCGCGCCTGACCGCCGACCAGATCATCGAGCGCCTCGAACCGTCGCTGTCGCCGTGGCGGCGCGTGCGCGCGCTGACCGCCCTGCTCGCCGGGGCCGCCGGGACGGTCTTCGTCTGCGCCCTGTGGTGGACCGAGCCCGGCCCGCTGCCCGGCCGCACCCACCTGGCCTTCGCCGCCCTCACCGCGTTCTGCCTGGCCTGGGCCTGCTACGGCGGCTGGCTGAGCACGCGCAGAACGCCGCTGTTCGCCCGCGACCGGGTGATCGCCGGCTGGATCGCCCTGGCGGCGGCCCTGCTCACCACCGCGCTCGTCGCCGCCGTGGCCACCGGCGCGCTGGCGCTCGGGCTGGCGTTCGTGGCGGTGAGCGCCGTGCTGACCGGGCAGGCCCACGCGCGGCGGGCGCGGCTGCTGCGGCTCAAGCGGGATCTAGGTGGGTGACGTCGTTGAACGCCACCACCTCGAACCCTCCGCCCGCGGCCCGCCAGACCGACACCGACGCGTTCAGCACCGGCGCGAACCGCAGGACGTCGGCCAGGTCGGCGTCGTCCCGCCCGGCCATGACGTGGCGCAGGCCCAGCACCACCGAGTCGTGAGCGACGATCAGCACCCGCCGCCCGTCCGCCGCCGCGCGCAGCCCGTGCAGGAAGTCCTTCAGCCGGGCCACCACGTCGGCCAGCGACTCGCCGCCGGGCGGGCGGTAGGCGTAGGGGCCCTCGGCCCGCATCCGCCGCACCTCGCCGGGGAACCGCTCGCCGATGGCGGCCAGGTTGAACCGGGCGAAATCGCCCGACTCCTGGTCTCTGAGCCGCTCGTCCACGGTGACCGGCAGCGCGCCGGCGCCCCAGGTCTCGTGGGCGGCCTTCCAGGTGTCGAGGGCCCGCAGGTAGGGGGAGCACCACACCTCCTCGGGCGCCTCGCCGGCGGGCAGCCCGGCCAGCATCCGGCCGAGCGCCCGCGCCTGCAGCAGGCCGAGATCGGTCAGCGTCACCTCGTGGTCGCCCCGCTCGTAGACCAGTGGCCGGTCGCCGGCCTGCGCGTGCGCCAGGTTCGCCTGGCTCTCCCCGTGGCGTACGGCGACGATCCGCGAAGGTCCCATGGCCGCCATCCTCGCATCCGGACGCCGTACCTCGCCGAAGCCGCCGGAGCGGGCCGTCGTAGGGTGATCCTCATGACTGAAGTCGCATTGCTCGGGACCGGGCTCATGGGCGCTCCCATGGCCCGCAACCTGCTCAGGGCCGGCCTGCCGGTCAGGGTGTGGAACCGCACGCGGGACAAGGCCGAGCCGCTGGCGGCCGACGGCGCCGTCGTCGCCGGCTCCCCCGCCGAGGCGGTCGAGGGCGCCGACGTGATCGTCACGATGCTCAGCGACGGCGACGCCGTGCACGACGCGATGACCGCCGCCGCGCCCGCGCTGCGCCCCGGCCAGGTGTGGGCGCAGATGAGCACGGTCGGCGTGGCGGCGGTCGGCCGCCTGGCCGCCCTGGCCGCCGAGCACGGGCTGACCTTCGCCGACGCGCCCGTCCAGGGCACCAGGCAGCCGGCCGAGCAGGGCACGCTGCTCATCCTGGCGGCCGCCCCCGAGCCGGCCCGGCAGGCGCTCGCCCCGGTGTTCGACGCCGTCGGCGCGCGCACCCTGTGGCTCGGCGAGGACGGCGCCCAGGGCACCGGCACCAGGCTCAAGATGGCCGCCGTCAGCTACGCCATCTCGATGACCGGCATCGTGGCCGAGGCCCTGGCCCTGGCCAAGGGGCTCGGCGTCGACCCCGGCCTGGTGCGCGAGGTGATCACCGGCGGCCCGCTGGACAACGTCTACTTCCAGGCCAAGTCGAAGGCCATCTTGGAGGGCGACCTGGAGCCGTCCTTCACCGTGCACAACGCCGAGAAGGACACCCGGCTGATCACCGAGGCGGGCGAGTCGGCCGGGGTGCGGCTGGACATGGTGGCGGCGGCCGGCGAGCGCCTGCGCCGCGCCGAGGCGCAGGGGCACGGCGACCAGGACATGGTGGCCACCTACTTCGCCAGCTTCGACGAGGAGTAGCCCCCGCCGGTTCCCTACAGTTCGTCCACCTCCGCGAACGTCCTGCCGCCGGACAGCCTCGGGTAGCCGGGGCCGCGGTCGAAGAAGCGGTCAGTGGGCGGGCGGAGGCGGGCGCGGAGCTCGGCGGTGCCGCGTTCGTCGATGCGGTCGCCGTCCAGGACCACGCCGTAGTCGCCCAGGGCGCCGGCGATCGAGACCTTGCCGTCGCGGACGTCGGCCGCCACCGCCCGCGGGTCGCGGTCGTAGGGGGAGCCCCAGCCGCCGCCGCCCGTGGTGCGGACGCGGATCAGGTCGCCGGCCTGGACGGGGTGGTCGTCCACCAGGCCGTCCATCTCCTTGCCGGCGATCTCCACCCGGAACGGACGCCCGGCCAGGCCGCCGTTGACGCCCCAGCACGACAGGATCGACCGGTCGGCGATCGACATGTACGACGCGTCCCTGAGCATCCTGATGTGCTTGTCGTAGCCCAGGCCGCCGCGGAACATGCCGGGGCCGCCCGAGTCGCAGGCCAGCCCCAGCCGCTCCACCCGGAACGGCCAGCGCGCCTCGGCGAACTCGACCGGGATGTTGCGCGAGTCGGGGACGATGTGGATGGTGTCCTCGCCGTCGGCGTACCAGCGGCCGCCCGAGCCGCCGCCCAGCACCTCGCGCATCAGGTACGGCGTGCCGTCGGCGTCGCTGCCGTAGACGCCGGTGTAGCGGATGGTCTCCTGGTCGGCGGGCATGCGTCCGCCGGTGGCCTTGGCCAGCACCCCGGCCAGCACGCCGAGCAGGCGCAGGATGACGAACGTGCGGGCGTTGGTGGGCGCCGGGAAGACCGGGGTGAGCAGCGTGCCCTTCTCCGGGAAGACCATCCTGATCAGCGGCACGACGCCCTCGTTGACGTCGAGCTCGGCCATGCGCTCGGGCGTGTCGGCGAGGTTGCGCAGCACCGGCGCCAGCCACTTCTTCAGGAAGACGCCGTCGGCGTAGTCGCCCGCGTGGTTGATCGGGCCCTTGGCCTGGGGCGAGGTGCCGGTGAAGTCGATGGTGAGCGGCGCGTCGGCGGCGTGGTCGACGGTGAGCGTGATGCGCTGGGCGTGCAGGCGGGGCTCGTCGACGCCGTCGTGCTCGGCGTAGTCCTCCCAGACGTACGTGCCTTCGGGGATCTTGGCGAGCAGCTCCCTGCGGAAGGTCTCGGTGGTCTTGGAGACGATCGCGTCGAAGCACTCCTCGACGGCCTGCCTGCCGTACCGGTCGAACAGCTCGCCGAGGCGGCGGGCGCCCATGAGGCAGGCCGAGCACTCGGCGTCGAGGTCGCCGGCCAGGGAGTCGGGCATGCGGGAGTTGCGGGTCATGATGCGCAGCGCGGTCTCGTTCGGCACGCCCTGGTCCCACAGCTTGATCGGCGGGATCATCAGGCCCTCCTCGTACACCGAGCGGGCGTGCGAGGGCATCGAGCCGGGCACCGCGCCGCCGATGTCGTCGTGGTGGCCGAACGCCTGCACGAAGGCCACCACGGCCCCGTCGTGGAAGACCGGCACGGTGACGCACAGGTCGGGCAGGTGGCCGATGCCGCCCTCGGACAGGTAGACGTCGTTGTGGAAGTAGACGTCGCCGGGCTTCATCGTCTCGATCGGGAAGTCGCGCACGATCGGCTGGACGAGCGCGCTGTAGGAGCGGCCGGTGAGCTTGCGCAGCCGGGCGTCGTGGATGCCGGCGCGGAAGTCGTGCGCGTCGCGGATCATCGGGGAGCGGGCCGTGCGGGCGATGGCCGTCTCGACCTCCCGCTCGACGGAGGCCAGCGTGCCCTCGACGATCTCCACCAGGATCGGATCAATCACGTCGGATCTCCACATTTCCGTATTCGTCCACCTTCGCGGTGAAGCCCGGGTGCACGGGGATCGTCGATCCGTACTCCTCGATGACCGCCGGGCCCTGGACGGTGGCCCCCGGCCCGAGCGCGGCCCGCTGGTGGATCGGCGTGTCGCGGGTCTCCTCGAAGTGCACAGGACGGACCGACGTGGCCCCCTCCCCCGGCTTGCCGAGCCGCCGGATCGCCGGACGGGTGATGGGACCGATGCCCGAGACGCGCAGGTTGACCCATTCGACGCCGTGGCGCGGGTCGTCGCGGTAGGCGTACCCGTACAACTTCTCGTGGGCGTCGTGGAAGGCGTCGATCACCGTGCGCTTCCAGTCGTCGTCGAGCGGGCCCGCCGGGGCCGCGACGCGCACCTCGAACGCCTGCCCGTAGTAGCGCAGGTCGGCGCTGCGCACGTGGACCGGGTCGTCGAAGCCCTCGCGGTCGAGCGCCTCGGCGGCCTGGCCCTCCAGCTCCTGGAAGATCTGCGCGGCGGTCTTGAGTGCGAGGTCGCGGGTGACGTACGTGCGCACGTAGTCGTTCTTGACGTCGACGGTGAGCAGGCCGAACGCCGAGACGTTGCCCGGGTCGCGCGGGACGACGACGGCGGGCAGGCCCAGGATGTCGATCAGGCGGCAGGCCAGCAGCGGCCCCGACCCGCCGAACGTCACCAGCGGGAAGTCCCGTACGTCCAGGCCGCGCTTGACGGTGAGCTGCCGGATCGCGTTGCTCTGGTTGAACGCGCTGATCTCCAGGATGCCGGTCGCGGTGCGCTCGGGGCTGAGCCCGAGCTTGTCGGCCAGCGCCTCGACGCCCTGGCGGGCGGCGTCGGCGTCGAGCGGGATCTCGCCGCCCAGCAGGTGGGGCGGGATGCGGCCGAGGAACACGTGCGCGTCGGTGACCGTGACCTCCGAGCCGCCCTTGCCGTAGCACAGGGGCCCCGGATCGGCGCCGGCCGAGCGGGGGCCGACCTTCAGCGTGCCCTCGGGCGAGATCCAGGCCACCGAGCCGCCGCCCGCGCCGACCGTGACGATGTCGATCATCGGGATCTTGCACGGGTAACGGCCGACCGTGCCCTCGGTCGTCAGGGACGGCTCGCCGTCGATCACCACGGCCACGTCGGTCGAGGTGCCGCCGCCGTCGAGGGTGATCACCGACGGGTGCCCGGCCGTGGAGGCGATCAGCGCCGCGCCGAGCGCGCCCGCCGCCGGGCCCGACAGCACGGTGGTGATCGGCTGGTTGACGACCTCGCGCGCCGACAGCACGCCGCCGTTGGACTTCATCACCGAGAACGGCATGCCGAGCCGGTTGGACAGGCCGGCGATGTAGCCGCGCACGGCGGGCTTGACCGCGGCGTCCACCAGGGTGGTGATCGAGCGCTCGTACTCGCGGTACTCGCGCAGCACGTCGCTGGAGAGCGAGATCACCGCCTCCGGGTGCTCGCGCCAGAGGATCTCGCGCATGCGGCGCTCGTGCTCGGGGTTGGCGTAGGAGTGCAGGAAGCACACGCCGACCGCGGTGATCCCCTTCGACCTGAGCCAGCGCGCGGCCTCGACGGCCTGCTCCTCGGAGAACGGCCGCACCTCGTTGCCGAGGTGGTCGAGCCGGCCGCCGACCGTCCTGACGAGGTGCACGGGGACGATCCGCGGCGGTTTGACCCAGAAGTAGGAGTTGCCGTAGCCGTCCGGCACACTCTGCCTGGCGATCTCCAGGATGAACTCGAAGCCCTCGGTGGTGATGAACCCGAGGTTGCCGATGCGGTCTTCGAGCAGCTGGTTCGTCGCGACGGTGGTGCCGTGGACGATGGAGGCGACGTCGAGCTCGCCCAGCTTCCCGATGCCCGCGACGAACCCGTCGGCCGGGTTCGCGGGCGTCGAGGGGGTCTTGGTGGTGACGATCTCACCGGTCTGCTCGTCCACCGCCACGACGTCGGTGAACGTGCCCCCGGTGTCCACTCCGATTCGGACGCTACGCATGGCTCCTCAGCTTCGGCGACGGCCGAGAACTTCGTCGATGACCCGGGGCGCGTTCTGGGTGCCGACGTAGGCCGCCAGGCGCACCACCAGCTCTTGGGATTTTGCCAGTTCGGCCTCGACTCTGGCCTTCCCCGACTGGCCGGCCTGCACGCCGAAATAAGCGCCCATGATCGTGCCCACCACCCCGGCCACGCCCGCGAACAACGCGGCGAACTCCTTGGTGGCGAACACCGCGGCGCCGAAGGCGATCAGGATCGCGACGATGCCCGCCACGACGACCAGGAAACCGTACCGCCATCGCGTGGCGTCGGCCTGGGCGGCCGTCACGTCGTCCTGTGTCAGCATCGCGTCGAGCGTCGGTGGATTGTCGGTGACCACAGTTCCTCCTGATAGTCCAGGGGAGAAATGTCCCACGAGGTCATGGAACAAGCCAAGCCGCTAAGCTGGCCTCCTGTGACCGAACTGTCTGCCTTGTCAGCCGTGCCATCCGGAGCCCGGGACGCCGTGCTGAAGTTCTACTTCGGCCCCATGGACTGCGGGAAGTCCACTCTGGCGCTCCAGATGAACTACAACCACGGCCGCCAGGGGCGGCGCGGACTGGTCCTGACCAAGCACGACCGCTCCGGCGGCCCGAAGGTCACCAGCCGGATCGGGCTGGGCCTTGAGGCGATCGAGGTGGAGGACTCCCTCGACCTCGTCGGCCTGGTCACCGCGCACGAGCGCATCGACTACCTGATCTGCGACGAGGCCTGCTTCTACACGGTCGAGCAGATCGAGCAGCTCGCCGACCTGGTGGACGAGCACGGCATCGACGTCTACGCCTTCGGGCTGGCCTCCGACTTCAGATCGGTCATGTTCCCCGGCGCGCAGCGGCTGTTCGAGCTGGCCGACGAGGTGTGCCGGCTGCAGGTCGAGGTGTTGTGCTGGTGCGGACGCCCCGGGCAGCTCAACGCGCGCGTGGTGGGCGGGGTGCTGGCGCGGACGGGCGAGCAGGTCGTGATCGGCGACACCGACGCCTCGCCGGTGCGCTACCAGGTGCTCTGCCGCCGCCACCACCGCTCCGGCCAGCTCGGCGAGGGCGGCGCCCCGGCCTGACCCGCGTGCCTTGAGCCGTGGGCTTCACACCAGCCTGACCCGCGTGGCTCACACCAGCCGGTCGAGGGCGGCGCGGAACAGGCGGCGCTCGTCCTCCGGCAGGGTGGACAGGAAGGCGCGCTCGGCCTCCTCCACGGCCGGCACCGCGAGGCGCATGGTCTCGCGGCCGTGCTCGGTCAGCTCCACCGCGTTCTTGCGGCGGTCGCCCGGATGCGGCCGCCGCGCCACCAGCCGCTTGCCCTCCAGCGCGTCGACCATGGCGACCATCGTCGTGCGGTCGATGCCGAGCCGCTGGGCCGCCTCCTGCTGCGACAGCGGCTCGGGGGCGTCGATCACCGACAGCACCCCGAGCTCCCGCCCGTCGATCCCGTAGGGCGCGAGCGCCGGGCCGGTGAACTCGGCCAGGCGCAGCGCGGCATGCTTGAGCAGGTAACCAAGGCGGCGGCTCGACACCTTCCGATTGTCGCACCGCCGCGGGCGGGGCCGTTCAGACCGCGCAGTAGCCGTCGTCGTCGCATCCGTCGGCCGGCGGGGCGAGCTGGGTGATCGGCGTCTGGCCGGTACGCTCGGCGACCTCGTCGATCGCCGCCGCGAAGGCGTCCTCGGGCTGCGCGCCCGACACCGCGAACTTGCCCTCGAACAGGAACAGCGGCACCCCGCTGACACCCAGCGCGCCGGCCCTGGCGAGATGCTCGCGCACCTGCTCGGCGCCCTCGCCGGTGTCCTGGACGCCGACCTCGCCGGCCAGGCGGCTCAGCACGCCGGGGTCGCCGACGTTCGCGCCCTCGCCGAAGTACGCGCGGAACAGCCGGTCGGCCATCTCCTTGCCGAGCCCCTGGGCGGTGGCGGCCTCGATGAGCCGGTGGGCCTCGAAGGTATTGGCGTTGACGGCCCGCTCGTAGTCCATCTCCAGGCCCTCTTCGACGGCGACGGCCTTGACCCGCTCGGTCATCTGCCGCGCGCCCGGCCCGAACTTGCGCTCAAGGGCCGGGATCAGCGGCTCGCCCTCGACGGGGGCGTCGGGGTTGAGCTGGAACGGGCGCATGGTCACCTCGATCGTGCCGCCCTTGGCACGGAAACGCTCTGCGGCGCGGGCGAACCTGACGTGCCCGATGTAACACCAGGGGCACACGACATCGGAGAAAATCTCGACTTTCACCCCATCGACAACCACGCGGCCCGCACGACGATTCCGCCGGCCGCGGGTCACCCGGCGGCCAGCTCCTCCAGCCGGTACGGCAGGTAGGCCGAGTCGTCCACCAGGGCGGACGCGCCGCGCCACCAGCCGAACCACTCGCCGCTGCGCCACATCCAGTCGACCCGCTCGATGGCGGCCACCACGTCGCCGACGGTCCCCCACCGCTCGCCCAGCTCCTCGCGGGTGACGCCGTGGCGGACGGCCCAGGCCCGCAGCACGCCCGCGGCGGCGGCCGGGATCTCGCGGGCGTACGGGTCGGGCTTCTCGCCGGGCAGCCGGTGGGGCCCGAGCCCGGCGGCCACCCCCCAGCTCCACTGGGCCTCGGCGGGCCTGGAGTAACGCAGCGACTGGAAGTCGAGGTTGGACCCCAGCGCGTCGTCGGGACGGCGGGCGACGACCGCGTCGAGCCGGCCGCCCGCGTCGAAGTGCACCACGAGCCGCTGACCCGGCCTGACCCCCGGCGGCAGCTCGAAGCGGTCCTCGGCCTGCCAGGAATTGAGGTCGACCTCGGCGACGGGCCGGCCCCAGAGCTGGTCGGCGGCGTCGTCGGCGATCCAGGCGGCCAGCATCTCCAGCGCGGTCAGGTCGGTCCACGGCTCGATCGCGACGGCCGTGCGCAACACCTCGTCGGGCGGCGGCAGCTTGCCGCCCCTGGGCCGCGTCCACCAGCCGGCGCCCAGCTCGCGGGCGCCGACGAGGAGCGCGGCGATGGCGGCCAGTTCGGCCGATCGGCGGGTGAGCGACGCGCCGAGCGCGAGCCCGAGCGCGCGGTCGGTCCGCTGGTCGCCGAACACCGGCCGCACCTCGGCGACCAGCGACTCGGCGGTGGGGCGTTCCTCCCCCAGCAGGTCGCGTACGATGCGCCTGGCTTCGTTCCGTGCGTCTTCAGCGTGTGCCTGCCGCATACCGCCACGCTACGCCGGGAGATCCTTTTCCGCGAGGGTCGTCGTGGCGCGTCCCTCAGCCGCGCCGGCCGGCTGTGTCGCGGCCGAGCAGCCGGCCCACGGCGACGCCGGCGAGCGCGGCGGCCGCGCCCATGCCGAAGGCGGCCAGCAACGCCCACGAGCGGGTCTCGGCGGGCCGCGCGGGCGGCCGTTCGTAGACCGCCGGGGCGGCCGGTGCGGCCTCCGGTGCGGTCTGGGCCGCCGGGACCGGGGGCGGGGCGCTGAGGTGGCCCTCGACGGCGGAGAAGAACTCGCCCGCCGTGCGTTTCGCGACCGAGCCGAGCATGCGCTGCCCGACGCCGCCGATCATCCCGCCGATCACCGCGTCGGCGTCGTAGTCCACCCGGGTGCCGCCGTCGATCTCGCTCAGCCGTACCAGGACGGTGGCCTCGACCGTGCCCGGCGCGCCCTGGCCGCGCGCCCGCAGCGTGAAGCTCTCGGGCGCGCGCGGCTCGGCCAGCGCGACCTCCCCCTGGTAGACGCCCTTGATGGACGCCACGCCCGCGTTGACCGTCATCCTGTAGGTGTCCGGCCCGGTCTCCTCCAGGCGCTCGCAGCCCGGGATGGTGCGCACGAGCACCGCCGGGTCCTGAAGCGCGGCCCACACTCGATCTCGCTGTACGCCGATCACGGCGCTGCCCGCCACCTTCATGCGGCCACTCTAGGCACCGGTGACCGGCTGGTTAAGGGCAAGACCTGCCAGTCGGGCGACGCGTCGCGCTGATCAGGGCTGGCAAGATGGTGCTCCATGTGCTGGGGGCGTGGAACGGTCAGGGGCGGGGCCGGGCGTGGCGGGCTGGGGCCGGCCGTGCTCGCCGGGGTGCTGGTGGCGCTGGCCGCCGGGTGTGCCACAGGCGACACCACAGGCGACACCGGCGGGGCCGTGACCGGGCCGTCGGCGAAGCCGTCCGCGACCGGCGTCCCCACGTCCCGGCCCAGTCCGCAGGGCCCGCCGGGGGCGCTGCCGCGCGCCGGCGAGGTGGGCCCGATCAGGGGCGAGAACGGCCTGCCCCCGGTGATCAGCTCGATCCCCACCAAGCGCAAGGTCGTCTTCCTGACCATCGACGACGGCTGGGAGCAGGACCCCGGCTTCGTCAAGCTGGTACGCGACCGGCGCGTCCCCATCACCGCCTTCGCCATGCGCGACGCGGTCGAGGCCAAGGGCAGCCCCGACCCGGCCGGCGGCCCCGGCCGCTACGTGGGCGCCGGCAAGTGGGGGTACTTCCGGCAGCTCCGCGACGTCCACGTGCCCGTCGAGAACCACACCCTCACCCATCCCGACCTGCGCCGCCTGGCCCTCGACGGGCAGCGCCGCGAGATCTGCGGCGCGGCCCAGGTGGTCGGCAAGGAGATCGGCACCCGGCCGGCGTTGTTCCGGCCGCCGTTCGGCAGCTACAACACCGACACGCTGCGGGCCGCCCGGCGGTGCGGGGTGAAGGCCGTGCTGCTGTGGACCGCCACCGTGCAGCCGGGTGGCAAGATCGCCTACCAGGTGCCCGACAAGCGCCTGCGTCCGGGCGACATCCTGCTCCTGCACTTCCGGCCCAACCTGGCGGCCGACTTCCGGGTGCTGATCGACAAGATCAAGCGGCGCGGCTTCGAGCTGGGCAATCTGCGGGCCTACCTCGACGCCGCGGGCGGGGTCCGCCGGGCGGGGTAGTGCGCAATCCGCCCGGCGGGTGACGCGCCGGGACGTACCCGTACGGGATCCTCGAAAAGTAGGCAGAACCGGGGGATGTGACCAACGTCGCATCGCGATGCTCTACGGCCTGTAGTACTACTACAGGTAGAAGTACTACAGCTTGTAGAGCTATGAGCGGGTGGGGATTGATGGACGCGCTTGACCTGGCACGGTGGCAGTTCGGGGTCACCACCGTGTACCACTTCTTGTTCGTGCCCCTGACCATCGGTCTGGGCATCTTCGTCGCGGGCCTCCAGACGGCCTGGCACCGCACGGGCAAGGAGCACTACCTCAAGCTCACGAAGTTCTTCGGGAAGCTGTTCCTGATCAACTTCGCCATGGGCGTGGTGACCGGCATCGTGCAGGAATTCCAGTTCGGCATGAACTGGAGTGAGTACTCCACGTTCGTCGGTGACGTCTTCGGCGCCCCGCTGGCCATGGAGGCGCTGCTGGCCTTCTTCATGGAGTCCACGTTCCTCGGCCTGTGGATCTTCGGCTGGGACCGGCTGCCGAAGAAGGCGCACCTGGCCAGCATCTGGGCCGCCGCGATCGGCTCCAACCTGTCGGCCTACTTCATCCTCGCCGCCAACGCCTGGATGAAGCACCCGGTCGGCTACGAGGTCGTGGACGGCAAGGCCAGGATGACCGACCTGTGGGCGGTGCTGACCAACTCCACGGCGGTCGCGCAGGTGCCGCACGTCATCGGGGCCGCGTTCATCGTGGCGGGCGGGTTCGTGCTGGCGGTCAGCGGCTACTGGCTGCTGCGGACGCGCGCGCCGATGTGGCGCAGCGCCGCCCGCGGCGCGCTGGTCATGACGGCGATCGCGGGGGCGGTCGTCGCGGGCACCGGCGACATGTCGGCCAAGCTCATGTACGAGCAGCAGCCCATGAAGCTGGCCGCGGCCGAGGGCCTGGAGCGCGACACCGCGGGCGCGGCCTTCTCCCTCGCGCCCGGCATCGAGATCCCCAAGGTGCTCAGCTTCCTGGCCACCAACGACCTCAACGCCACCGTCCAGGGCACCGAGGACCTGCAGAAGCGCTTCGAGCAGCAGTTCGGCCCCGGCGACTACCGGCCCGACCCGACGATCGTGTTCTGGTCGTTCCGCGTGATGATCGTGTTCGGCATGGCCACCGCGGGGCTCGCGCTGCTCGGCCTCTGGCTGACCCGGCGCAGGCGCGAGGTGCCGTCCTGGCTGGCGCGGGCGCTGCTGCTGGCGCTGCCGCTGCCGTTCGCGGCGGTGATCGCGGGCTGGCTGCTGAGTGAGATCGGCCGGCAGCCCTGGACGGTCGCCGGCGAGCTGCTGACCGCCTCAAGCGTCTCGCCCGGCGTGACCCTGGCCGAGGTCGCCATCTCGCTGACCGTCTTCACACTCCTGTACGGCGGCCTGGCCGTGGCCGAGGTCGTCCTGCTGGCCAAGCACGTGCGCAAGGGCGTCGAGGAGCGGCAGCCCGCTCCCGAGGCGCAGCCGCTCGAACCGTCGCTGATGTACTAGAGGGACCAGACCATGATCAACCTGTGGTTCGTCATCATCGCCTTCCTCTGGACCGGGTACTTCGTCCTCGAAGGCTTCGACTTCGGCGTCGGCCTGCTGGCGCCGCTCCTCAGCAGGAACGCCGCCGAGCAGCGTCAGAGCCTGCAGACCATCGGCCCGGTCTGGGACGGCAACGAGGTGTGGCTGATCACGGCCGTCGGCGCCATGTTCGCCGCCTTCCCCGCCTGGTACTCCGGCCTGTTCAGCGCGTTCTACCTGCCCGTCACGCTCATCCTGGTCGGCCTGATCGTGCGCGGCGTCGGGCTGGAGTGGCGCGGCAAGGTCGCCAACCCGATCTGGTGCGACCTCGGCATCCTGGTCGGCAGCGGCCTCCCGGCGTTCCTGTGGGGCGCGATCTTCGCCGACGTGCTGTTCGACAGCGGCCCGGCGGCCCTGCTCGGCGGCGCGTTCACGCTGACGCTCTGCGTGCTGCACGGCGCGGTCTTCCTCGCGCTGCGCACCACCGGCCCGGTGCGCCGCCGGGCCAGGACCGCCGCCATGGCCGCGGCGGCGGTGGCCATCCCGGTGGCCGTGCTGGCCCTGTCGAACCTGGGCTCGCTGCCCGCCCTGGCCGCCATGGCCGCGCTGGCCGCCGCGGCGGCGCTGATCTGGCGGCGCAGGGAGGGCTGGGCGTTCGGCGCGACCGCCGCGGGCATCGTGCTGGCCACGCTGGCGGTCTTCATGGAGCTGCGCGTCGCGCCGCTGCCCGGGCTGACCCTGGCGACGGCCGCCTCGGGGCCGTACACGCTGACGATGCTGAGCTGGATCGGGCTGATCACGCTGCCGTTCGTGCTGGTCTACCAGGGCTGGACGTACTGGGTGTTCCGCAAGCGGGTCATGCTCACGGCGGCGTAGGGCGCCTCAGCCGACCGTGCGCATCTGGTTCGTGCGGTGGTCCTTCAGGTGGAGGTCGCCGCCGAGCCGCTCCTTCAGCAGCTCCAGCACCTTGCGGCTGGACAGCACGGTCCACAGGTTGCCGACCAGGTGCGGGTTGTACTCGGGGGCGGCGTCCATCCAGGCGTCCTTGCCGGACTGGCTGGCGAACGTCGTGACGAAGAACTGGCCGTCGGCGGTCCGGCAGTAGCCCGTACGGATCTCGGCGGCGTCGACCTGCATGCGCGGCTTGCAGCCGACCTTGGCGGCGAGCTGCTCGACCGTCTGGGGCGCCGCCGCCCGCGGGGCGTTCCGGCCGGCCGCCGCCGGGCCTCCGGAGCCGCCGCCGGCGGAGCAGGCGGCGACCAGCCCGGCCAGCAGCGCGAGGACGGCCAGACGTGGAAGTGTCGTCATGTGCGGAGATACGCACGGCCTCCCGCGCCGGTTCAGCGCAGGACGGCGCAGCCCCGGGCGCGCAGCAGATCGAGCACCGGCGGGTCGTCGTAGAGCTTGTTCCAGCGCAGGTCGAGCTTGCGCAGGCCGGTCAGCTCGGCGACCGCGGCGGGCAGCTCGCGCAGCCGGTTGTTGCGCAGGTCGAGATGGGTGAGGCCGGACGGCAGCGCCGGCAGCTCGCTCAGATGGTTGTCGCGCAGGTCGAGCACGCGCAGCTCGGTCAGCGCCGCGAGGGCGGCGGGCAGCCGGGTCAGCCGGTTGCCCTGCAGGTGCAGCTCGCTCAGCCGGCCGAGCCCGCCGACGGTCTCGGGCAGCGTCTCCAGCCGGTTGTTGTACAGGCGCAGCTCCACCAGCGACGCCATCGACCCGAGCGCGTCCGGGAGCCTGGTCAGCCGGTTGTCGGTGAGGTTGAGGTAGGCCAGCCGGTCGAGGCGGCCGAGCGCGGCCGGGACGTCGGTGAACCCGTTGTCGCTCAGGTAGAGGTAGTCGGTGAGCGGCAGGTCGCCGACCTCGGGCGGGATCGAGGCGAGCCGGTTGTGGCCGAGGTCGAGCATGCGCAGCCGGGCCAGGCCGCCGATGGCCGCGGGGATCTCGGTGAGGGCGTTCTCGGCGAGGTTGAGGGATTCGAGCCCGGTCAGCTTCCACAGCCCGGCGGGCACGGAGGTCAGCCGGTTGCCGCCGAGCGCGAGGTGGCGCAGGCGCGGGCCGAGGTCGCCGGTCAGGCGCTCGATCCGGTTGCCGTAGAGGAAGAGGGTCTCCAGGCCGGGCGGGCAGTCGGGGACCTCGCTCAGCTCGTTGCCGTCGAGGTGCAGGGCGCGCAGCGCGGCCAGGCCGGACAGGCGGGGCAGCTCGCGCAGCCGGTTGCCGTCGAGCCGCAGCTCCTCCAGCGCGGCCAGCCCGGCCACCCGGGCGGGCACGTGCGTGATCTCGTTCCAGGCCAGGTCGATCGTGCGCACGTCGTCGGGCACGTCGGGGAAGCGGGTCAGGCCGGCGCCGGGAGCGAGCATGGCGCCGATCATCGCATACGCAGCCCGAACAGGTCGGACGGCGAGATGGGCATGCGGTCGATCTCGATGCCCTCGGCGTCCTCGATCGCCGAGGCGATGACCGCCGACACCGGGATCACGCCGGCCTCGCCCGCGCCCTTGATGCCGAGCGGGTTGAGCGGCGAGGGCGTCTCCAGGTGGGCGGTCTCGATCGGGGGGATCTCGGTGGCGTACGGCATGAGGAAGTCCATGAAGGAGGCGTTGACGAGCTGGCCGTGGACGTCGTACTCCATGCGCTCGTACAGGGCGCCGCCGATGCCCTGGGCCACTCCCCCGTGGATCTGGCCCTCCACGATCATCGGGTTGATCAGCCGGCCGCAGTCGTGCACGACGGCGTACCTGACGACCCTGATCTCGGCGGTGTCCGGGTCGGTCTCGACGATGGCCGCGTGCATGCCGGAGGCGAACGTGGACCGGATCGGCGAGTAGAACTCCCGCCCCTCCAGGCCCGGCTCGTCGCCCTCGGCCACCGGCGGGCGGGCTGGGTCGGCCGCGCCGGAGAACTGGGTCGCCCTGGCCGTCTCCTCGTCGAAGGCGTACCGCAGCGGGTTGGCCAGCACCGCCACCGTCGAGAGCGGGATCGCGGCGGTCGGCGCGCCCACGACGTGCACCAGGCCGTCGTCGATCTCCAGGTCGGCCGGGTCGGCCTCCAGGGCGTCGGCCGCGATGCGCAGCGCCTTCTCCTTGACCTTCCGGCAGGCCAGGGCGATGGCGTTGCCGCTCATGACGGCCGCGCGGGAGGCGAAGGTGCCCACCGCGTACCCGAACCTGCGGGTGTCGCCGGTGACCACGCTGACGCGTTCGATGGGCACGCCCAGCTCGGCGGCGGCGATCTGGGCGAAGGCGGTCTCGTGCCCCTGCCCCTGGGAGGTCAGGCCGGTCGAGACGTGCACCCGGCCGTCGGAGGTGATCTGCACGTGCCCGCCCTCGTACGGGCCGACGCCCGTGCCCTCGACGTAGCAGCCGATGCCGATCCCCCGGCCCGGCCGCCGCTCGAAGGAGTCCCAGCCGATCAGCTCCTTGATCATGCGGAGCATCTCCGGGTAGTTCCCGCTGTCGTAGATGAGCGGGCGGCCGTCCTGGAACGTCATCCCCTGGTCGTAGGGGAACTCCTCGGGCCGGATGAGGTTGGCCGCGCGCACCTGCGTGCGGTCCTTGCCCAGGTAGCGGGCGATCTTGTCCATGGTCCGCTCCATGCAGAACACGCCCTGCGGCCGGCCGGCCCCCCGGTACGGCGTGACCTGCACGGTGTTGGTGTAGACCGCGGTGAACTCGACCCGGTAGGCCCCCGGCTTGTACGGCCCCAGCAACTGCGTGGAGGTGACGATGGGCACGATGATCCCGTACGGCGTGTAGGCGCCGTGGTCGTGCAGGATCGTCACGTCCAGGCCCAGGACGCGGCCGTCGTCGTCGAAGCCGACGCGCACGTGGTGGATCTGGGCGCGTTCGTGCGCGGAGGAGATGAAGTGCTCCCTGCGGTCCTCGGTCCACTTGACTTCGCGGCCGAGCGTCATCGCGGCCCACGGCACCAGGATCTCCTCCGGCCACGGGTGCACGATCTTGACGCCGAAGCCGCCGCCGACGTCCGGGGCGATCACCTCGACCTGCGGCAGCGGCAGCCCGAGCGCGGCGGCGACGGCCATGCGCACGCTGGTGGAGGTCTGGGTGCTGGAGTGGACGCGCAGGTCGCGGCCGTCCCAGCGGGCGTGCACGCCGCGCCCCTCCAGCGGCATGCTGGCGCTGCGCTCGATGTCGAGCCGGAAGGCCAGCGTGTGCGGCGCGCTCTCGACGGCCTCGCGCGCGCCCCTGCCGTCGGCCCCCGGCACCTCCTGGACGAGGTGCGCCCCTACGTTCCCCGGCACGTCCTCGTGCACGAGCTGGGCGCCCTGCACCGCCTCGGCCAGGCCGACGACCGGCTTGAGCGGCTCGTAGGCGACCTCGATGAGCGCGCAGGCGTCCTCGGCGGCGTACCGGTCGGCGGCCACGACCATGACCACGGGCTCGCCGACGTGCCGGACGACCTCCCTGGCCAGCGGGTACGCCGTGCGCCCGTGGGTGAGCGCCGGGTGCGGGATCAGCAGCGGCAGCGGCCGGCCCACCCGCTCGGGCAGGTCCTCCCAGGTGTAGATCGCGACCAGGCCCGGCACGTCGAGCGCGGCGGACACGTCGATGTCGCCGACGCGGGCGTGGGCGTGGGGTGACCGGACGAACGCGGCGGCGAGCGCGTCGCGGCCCAGGTCGTCGAGGAAGCGGCCCTGGCCGGTGAGCAGCCTCGGGTCCTCCCGCCGCCGCACCGGCTCACCGAACATCCTGGTCGTCATGACTCCCCCAGCAAGCTCACGACTCCTCCGCCAGCAGCTCGGCGGCGCGGTGGACGGCCTTGACGATGTTCTGGTAGCCGGTGCACCGGCACAGGTTGCCGGACACGCCTTCGAGCACCTCCTCGTGGGTGGGCGCCGGGTTCTCGGCCAGCAGGGCGGTCACCGTGCACAGGAAGCCCGGGGTGCAGAAGCCGCACTGCAGGCCGTGGCACTCGGCGAAGGCCCGCTGCACCGGTGAGAGCCCGTCCGGGCCGGCCAGGCCCTCGACGGTGGTGATCTCGTGCCCGTCCACGGTGACCGCGAAGGTCAGGCACGATCGGACCGGCTCGCCGTCGAGCAGCACCGTGCAGCAGCCGCAGACGCCGTGCTCGCAGCCGACGTGCGTGCCGGTCAGGCCGAGGTCGTGGCGCAGGCAGTCGGACAGCAGGCGGCGTCCGGGGACGCTGACCCGCCTCGCCGTGCCGTTCACGGTCAGCGTGATCTCATGTTCCACCGGTCGCCGTCCCCTCCCGTGCCGCCTCGCGCAGGGCCCGTTCGGCCAGCACGCCCACCAGGTGCCGCCGGTAGGCGGCGGTGGCGTGGATGTCCCCTTCGGGGTCGGTCCCGTCCCGCACGGTCCGCGCGACGGCCGGCCAGTCGACGCTCGCGGCCGGCCGGTGGCCGCACGCGCCGGTCACGTCCATCGGGACGGGGACCGGGCCCACGCCGACGCAGGCGACCCTGGCCGCGGCGACGCGCAGGTCGTCGTCGAGCGTGACCACGGCGCAGACGCCGGCCAGGGCGTAGTCGCCGTGCCGCCGGGACACCTCCTCGAACGCCGTCCCGGCGCGTCCGCCGAGCGCCGGGAAGTAGGCCGACACGGCCAGCTCGTCCGGCCGGACGCCGGACTCCATGGGCCCGACGAAGAACTCCCGCGCCGGCACGTCCCGCTCGGCGATGCCCGCGGGGGTCCACCGGGCCAGCCGCACCGAGCCGCCCAGGACGGCCAGCACCGCGGGCAGCTCGGCGGCGGGATCGGCGTGCACCAGGCTCCCGACGACCGTGCCCCGGTTGCGGATCACGGGGTGGGCGACCAGCCGCAGCGCCTTCGTCAGCAGCGGGTGCGCGCCGGACCGGGCCACCCGCGAGTGCCGGGCCAGCGCGCCCACCCGCACCCCGTCGCCGCCCGCTTCCACCGTGTCCAGGGCGGTCAGGCGGTTGATGTCGACGATGTGCTCGGGCGCGGCCAGCCGCATGTTGAGCATGGGGATCAGGCTCTGGCCGCCGGCCAGCACCTTCCCGTGCACCTCGGCGAGCGTCCGCAGCGCCGCCTCCAGGTCGCGGGGGGCGTGGTGGGTGAACGGCGGCGGCTTCACCCGGCCTCGCCCGGGGCCGGTCTCCGGGCCGGCCCCGGTGGGCGCCCGGCTATGACGCGCAGCAGGTGGTAGCCGCCCACCACCACGACGGTGCCGAGCGCGATGCCCTCCAGGGAGAATTCTCCGCCGATCATGTGCGTCACCGGTCCGATCGCCAGGATGATGCCCGCGCCGATCGGGACCATGTTCACCGGGTCGGCGAAATCCACCCGGTTCTCGATCCAGATCTTGGCGCCGAGTAGTCCGATCATGCCGTACAGGATGACGGTGACGCCGCCGAGCACGCCGCCCGGCGTGGCGGCGACCAGCGCCCCGAACTTCGGGCACAGGCCGAACAGGATCGCGATCAGGCCGGCGATGTAGTAGGCGGCCGTGGAGTAGACCTTGGTGGCCGCCATGACGCCGATGTTCTCGGCGTAGGTGGTGGTGGGCGAGCCGCCGACCGCGCTGGTGACGACGGTGGCGGCGCCGTCGGCGATGATCGCCCGGCCGATGTAGGGGTCGACGTCGGTGCCGGTCATCTCGCCGACGGCCTTGACGTGGCCGACGTTCTCGGCGATGAGCGCGATCACCGCGGGCAGCACGAGCAGCACGGCGGAGAACCGGAAGTCGGGCGCGTGGAAGTCCGGCAGCCCGAACCAGTCGGCCTTGGCGACGGCGTCGAAGCTGACCCGGTCGTGCGGGAAGGCCGTGGCCACGCAGTACGTGCCCTCGGCCGGGCAGGCGGCGCCGGCCGCGTCGCGCAGGTTCTGGCCGGGCAGCACGGAGGTGACCGGCCCCGCCATCCGGTCCAGCACCCAGGACAGCGCGAACCCGGTGACCAGCCCGATGAGCACTCCGACGCGCCCGGCGAACCCCTTGAACGCCACGATCACCACGAACGTCACCAGCATCGTGATCAGCGCCACCCACTGGTCCTGCCCCCAGTAGACGTCCGCGACCACGTACGCCAGCCCGAACCCGATGAGCATCACCACCGCGCCGGTGACGACGGGCGGGAAGACCCGGTGGATGATCTGCACCCCGAGCACGTGCACGGCCAGCCCCGCCAGCGCCAGCACGAGCCCGGCGACCAGGATCGAGCCCGTCACGATGGCGTCGGCGACGCTCTGGTCGGTGCTGACGGCGGCCCTGATGGCGAACACGCCGCCGACGAACGACGCGCTGGTGCCCAGGTAGCTGGGCACCTTGCCCTTCACGATCAGCAGGAACATGATCGTCGCGACGCCGGACATCATCACGGCGACGTTCGGGTCGAGCCCCATCACCAGCGGGAACACGAACGTGGCGCCGAACATCGCGATCACGTGCTGGGCGCCGAAGCCGATCATGCGCGGCCAGCTCAGCCGCTCGTCGGGCCTGACCACCTCGCCGGGCGCCAGATGCCTGCCGTCACCGTGTCTGGTCCATCCGAAAACCATCTGCGCCCTCTCTTCCGGGCCGGCGACCGTGCCTTTGCGGGCACATTAGGACCGCTGGGATGCGGCTACACGGGCATGATCTGCCAAATATCCCGCGGTCACCAGAGCGAACCTCCGTACGGGGAAGTCGCCGGCCGGTCAGAGAGGGGGTTATCGGCCTGTTTCGGGCACCGGTTCGCGGCGCGTGGCGCGCAGCAGGTGGTAGCCGACGAGCAGCACGATCGTGCCGAGCGCGATGCCGCTGAGGGAGAACGTGCTGGTGATCGGGAAGGCGACCGGCCCGATGGCGATGATGATGCCCGCGCCCACCGGGACCAGGTTGACCGGGTCGGACAGGTTCACCTTGTTCTCGATCCAGATGCGGGCGCCGAGCAGGCCGATCATGCCGTACAGGATGGTCGTGACGCCGCCGAGCACGCCGTCGGGGGTCGCGGCCACGAGCGCGCCGAACTTGGGGCACAGGCCGAACAGGATCGCGATGACCGCGGCGATGTAGTAGGCGGCCGTGGAGTAGACCTTGGTGGCCGCCATGACGCCGATGTTCTCGGCGTACGTGGTGGTGGCCGGGCCGCCGACCGAGGTGGCGACCACGGTGCCGACGCCGTCGGCCATGATGGCGCGGCCCATGTAGCCGTCGACGTCCGCGCCGGTCATCTCGCCGACGGCCTTGACGTGGCCGACGTTCTCGGCGATGAGCGCGATCACGACCGGCAGCACCAGCACGATCGCCGATACCTCGAACACCGGCCCGTGCAGCGACGGCAGGCCGATCCAGTCGGCGTCGGCGACGCCCTGGAGGTTGACGCGGAAGTGCTCGGTCACCTTGCCGGTGGCGTCGGGGGCCAGGATCTTGCCGCCCACCACGTCCCAGACCCACGACAGCACGAACCCGAAGACCAGGCCGAGCAGCACGCCGATGCGGCCGAGGAAGCCCTTGAAGACCCCGATGAACACGAACGTGGCCGCCATCGTGAGCAGCGCCACCCACGGGTCCTTGGGCCAGTAGACGTCGGCCGCGACGTAGGCCATGCCGAAGCCGATCAGCATCACCACGCCGCCGGTGACGATCGGCGGGAAGACGCGGTGGATGATCCGCACGCCGAGCAGGTGGATGGCCAGCCCGCAGCCGGCCAGCACGACGCCGACGGCCAGCAGCGCGCCGGTGACGGTCGCGTCGCCGCCCCCGGCCGCCCTGATCGCCACCACGGCCCCCACGAAGGACGCGCTCGACCCGACGTAGCTGGGGATCTTGCCCTTGACGATGAGCAGGAACAGGATCGTCGCGACGCCGGACATCATCACGGCCAGGTTCGCGTCGAGCCCCATGACCAGCGGGAACACGAACGTCGCGCCGAACATGGCGATGACGTGCTGGGCGCCGATGCCGACCATCCGGGGCCAGGAGAGCCGCTCGTCAGGCTTGACGACCTCTCCCGGCGTCAGATGTTTCCCGTCGCCGTGCAGCTTCCACCCGAACACCGCGAACCCACCTCAATCTTCCGCCTGACCAGCGGCGACGTCTTCCGAAGTATGTCGGAGAGCACAATAAGGGGTGTCACGACCATCCGGATACGGTGGGCCGTTATTGCACGTGGATCGTGAACCCGTCGCCGCTCACCACCTGGCCGGTACGGATCTTCGCCGTCTTCCGCAGCTCGACCTCGCCGTCGACCTGGACCAGGCCCTCGGCGATGAGGTGTTTGGCCATGCCGCCGGTCTCGGTGACCCCGCAGTACTTCAGCAGGTCGCACAGCGGGATGTACTCGGAACGCAGTTCGAAATCCAGATCCACGAGCCCCAAGCCTAGATGCCGCGCATGCGCAGCACGTGCAGGGCCAGGGTCAGGTTGAGCCGCAGGTGGGGGTCGTCGGTGAAGTTGCCGAGCAGGCGTTCCAGCTTCCCGATCCGGTAGCGCAGCGTGTTGTAGTGGAAGTGCAGCCGGCGGGCGGTCTCGGCGACGTTGAGGTTGGTCTCCAGGAGCACCTGCAGCGTGCGCCGCAGGTCGGCGTTCTCGGCGTCCTCGTCCCAGGCCAGCGGGCCCAGCGTCTCGCGGACGAACGCGTGCAGCTCGCCGGTGTCGTTCACCAGCGACAGCAGCCGGTAGACGCCGAGCTGGTCGAAGTGCGCGACCGCGCCCGGCCCGTGCAGCTGCCGGCCCACCCGGGCCGCCTTCATCGCCTGCGCGTACGCCTCCGGCAGCGTCCCGGCCCCCGGGCTCGGCCGCGAGGTGCCGGTCGAGAACGTCGCGGGCGGCACGTCGGCGAACGCCGAGGCGGCGTCCTTGGCCACCCTGGCGGCGTCGAGCGAGGCGTCCACGACGGCGACGACCTCGTGCGAGAACCCGGCCACCGCGCCGCGCGGGTCGTGCCGCCGCACGGCCGCCGTCCAGCAGGACACCAGCCGGTCCTGGGCGCTGCGCTCGTCGCCGTCGGGGTCGAGCTCGGCCACCAGCACGATCACCGGGCGCGCCAGGTCCCAGCCGAACGCCCTGGCCCTGGCGTCGACCCGCTCGGGCGTGCCGGCCCGGCCGGTGAGCACGTCGCGCAGGAAGTCGGCCCGGTACTTGCTCTCGACCGCGTTGACCGCCTCCTGCCGGGTCACGACCAGCGCGGCGACGGTGGCGGCGCGTTCGAGGATGCCGATGTCGCTGTCCCGGATCGCGCCGGTGGCGCTGTAGGCGACGATCCGGCCGTGGTGGTGGCCGCCGGCCAGCACGGGCGCCGAGGCGAACGCCCTGCCGCGGCCCGGCGTGTCGGCGGTTCGCGCGGGCGGCGGGCCCTCACGGGAGATCGACTCGCGCAGGGCGGCGACGTGCTCGGCCGCCCCGGCGGTGGCCAGGACCTGGCCGGAGCCGTCCACGGCGGCCACGGCCACGTCGAGGAGCTGGGCCACCTCGGCGGCGACCTCGTCGAGCCCGCCGCCGGCCAGCACCACGTGGACCAGCGCCCGGTGCGCCTCCTCGGCGCGGGCCAGCACGGCGGCCTGGCGGTTGAGTATGTCGGTGAGCACCTGGTTGAGGATGTCGTCGAAGCCGACGTCGTTGGGCAGCAGGATGAGCGGGAAGCCGAGCCGGTCGGCCTGCTCGGTCATCTCGGCGGGCAGCTCGTCCACGTACCGGCCGAGTTTGATCGCCAGCGCGGCCAGGCCGCGTTCGTCCAGGTCGGCGACCAGGCGGCCGAGCGACTGCGGCGTGTTGCGCAGCGGGTAGCCGGTGGTCAGCAGCAGCTCGTGCGGCTTGACCCAGGCCAGGATGTCGGGCACCTCCATGACGTTGAGCCGCTGCACGATGCGCCCGAGCCCGCTCTCCCCCGCGATCAGCCTGGCCTCGGCCAGCGTCGAGACGCCGAGCACCTCCCCGACCGAGACGCCGTGGATGATCGTTCCGGTGCTGGCCAGACGCACGGGGGGCTCCATGTGGTGATTGTGACTCCCCAGATGGTCTGTCAGGAAGAGCCAACCTTCCCGCTGACTGTTGGCAAATTTCTCCGTACGGAGGGTTCTCCGGCCGTTCTACGGTCAGGACCAGGGTCCGATGGGAGGTTCGGTGACCGTCAGTACTCATGCGCGGCGTGCCCGGGTCCGCGTGACGGGCGCGGCCAGCACCGCCGTGCGTCCCGTGCTGGAGGCCCCGCGCAGCCCGGCCCGGGTGCTCGCGGCGTTCTCCGCGGGGATATACCTGGAGGTCAGGACCGACTGCGAGCCTTCGGTGATCGCCCTCATCACCGGCGAGGCGGCCCGGCTGCCCAACTCGGTGTTGCTGGCCACGCCACTGCCGAAGGTCACCGTGGGTGACGACGCCGCCGTCGGCGACCGCGGCATCGAGCTGGGCTCGCTGAGCCTCGGCGTGCGCCGCTGGTGGGACCCGGCTCCGGCGCTGGGCCCGGTCGACCCGCTGAGCCTGGCCGACGTCGTCCTGGACGGCCCCGGACGGCCCGGCCTGGCCGGGAACGACGCCGTCGAGCTGTTGGCGCGCAGTTGCGCGCAGGCCCGGCTGCTGGGCGCGGTGACGGCGGCGGAACGGCTCGTGGGGCTCGGTCCCGGGCTCACGCCGAGCGGCGACGACGTGCTGGCCGGGCTGCTGGTGACGCTGAGGCACCTCGGCACGGCGACCGGCACGCGGCGGGCGGTCTGGCTGGCCGACTGGCTGGCGGCGACCGTCACCTACGACGCGCGCACCCGTACGACGCCGATCTCGGCGACGTTGCTGCACTGCGCGGCCAGGGGCGAGGCCAGCCCTGAGGTGACCGGCGTGCTGCGCGGCATCGCGGGCAGGCAGGCGCTCGAACCGGCGCTGCGGCGCCTGCACCGGCTCGGCCACACCTCGGGCGCCGACCTCGCCCAGGGCATCTCGATCGGGCTCGCCTCGGTCCGGGCGTTGAGCGGGCGCCCGTGAGCGACGACCTGATCCAGCTGAGAAAAGGGACGTACCACGACTCCGTCACCTTGATGCGAATAAGTCGTGCGCTGACCGAAATGCCGGGCGTGGAGGTGGCGATGGTGGCCATGGCCACCGAGCTCAACCTCGCCATCGTCCGCGACCTCGGCTTCGAGCCCCCGCCCGCGGGCCCCGGCGACCTGCTCATCGCCCTGCGCGGCGCCGACCCCGCGCGGGCCGTCGAGGAGCTGGACGCCCGGCTGACCGCGCGGGCGGCCACCACCGCCGCCGCCACCGCCACCAAGGCCGCCACGGTGTCCGGGGAGCAGCCGCCGCTCACCACCTACTCGGCCGCCAGGACGCCGGCCGACCTGGTCCTGGTGTCCGTGCCCGGCGAGCACGCCTTCTGCGAGGCCCGCGACGCCGTCGAGGCCGGACTGCCGGTGATGATCTTCAGCGACGGCGTGCCGCCGGCCCAGGAGCGGTGGCTCAAGGAGCTGGCCGAGGAGCGCGGCGTCCTGGTCATGGGGCCCGACTGCGGCACCGCCTCGATCGCGGGCGTCGGGCTGGGCTTCGCCAACGTGCTGCGGCCGGGGCCGGTCGGCCTGGTCGCCGCCTCCGGCACGGGCGCCCAGCAGGTGTCCTGCCTGCTCGACTGGGCGGAGGCCGGGATCAGCCACATCCTCGGCGTGGGCGGCAGGGACCTGTCGGCCGAGGTCGGCGGGCTGGCCACGATGCGCGCCCTGCGGCTGCTCGACGACGATCCGGCCACCGAGCTGATCGTGCTGGTCGGCAAGCCGCCCGGTCCCGGCGTGGCGGGGGCCGTCCGGGAGGTGGCGGCCGGGCTGCGCACGCCGGTGGTGGAGGCGGTGCTGCCGGAGACCGACCTCACCGAGGCGGCCGGGCGGGCGCTGCGGGCGCTGGGCCGCGGCGTGCCCGGATGGCCGTCGTGGCCGGGGGCGCTGCGCGGGGAGCCGCGCAGTGTCAGGGGGCTGTACGCGGGCGGCACGCTGTGCGCGGAGGCCGCCGTCCTGGCCGGGCCCGGCGAGTTCACCGACTTCGGGGACGACGCCTACACCAGGGGCAGGGCGCATCCGATGATCGATCCGACGCTGCGCCTGGAGGCCCTGTCGCGGGTCCGGGCGGACGAGGTGGTGCTCATGGACGTCGTGCTCGGCCACGCCGCCGACCCCGACCCGGCGGCCTCGCTCGCGCCGGCGGTCGCCCGTACGCCGGCCACCGTCGTGGTGGCGCTGGTCGGCAGCGCGGGCGATCCCCAGGACCTGCACCGGCAGGCCGCGGCGCTGCGCGAGGCCGGGGCCGCCGTGTTCGTCTCCAACGCCGAGGCCGCCCGCCACGCCCGGAGCCTCCTGTGACCCCGCCCGCCGTGCCGCCACCCGCACTGACGCGCGCCGTGCCCCCGCCCGCCGTGCCCCCGTTCGCCGTGCCCCCGTTCGCCGTTCGTCGCCTTGCCGGGAGGGTGTCGTGAGCCTGTTGTCGGGGCCGCCGCGGGTGATCACCGTCGGCGCTGGGCTGCTCGACGAGGCGCTGGCGGCCCAGGCCGTGCCGACGACGCCGGTGGCCTGGCGGCCGCCGCTGCCCGGCACCGCCGACGCCCTGGCCAAGGTGCTGGCCGACCCGCGCAGGACGGCCGCCAACGAGCTGGCCGTGCGCAGGCTGACGAGCGCGCGGCCGTACCTGGTGGGCCTGCGGCGGGCCGCCGAGGTGCTGCCCGCGGGGACGTTCCTGCACGCCGGGCCGCCGATCGAGTGGGACCGCGCCTCGGGCCCGATGCGCGGCGCGCTGATCGGCGCGATGTTGCTGGAGGGCCTGGCGGGCGACGAGCGGGAGGCCGAGGCCGGGCTGGCGGCGGGCGCGGTCGCGCTGCGGCCCTGCCACGAGCACGCCACGGTGGGCCCGATGGCGGGCGTGGTGAGCCCGTCGATGTGGCTGCTGGAGGTACGCGACGAGGAGCACGGCGGCACCGCCTACTGCTCGCTCAACGAGGGCCTGGGCAAGGTGCTCAGGTACGGCGCGTACGGCCCCGAGGTGCTCGACCGGCTGCGCTGGATGGAGGAGGTGCTCGGCCCGGTCCTCGCCGCGACGCTGGCCCGTACCGGCCCGATCGACCTGCGCTCGCTGATCGCGCAGGCCCTGCAGATGGGCGACGAGCTGCACAACCGCAACCGCGCGGCCACCTCGCTGCTGCTGCGCGAGCTGGCCCCGGCCCTGGTGGAGGCGGCGCCCGAGCAGGCGGCGCAGGTGCTGCGCTTCGTCAACGGCAACGACCACTTCTTCCTCAACGCGGGCATGGCCGCGGGCAAGGTGAGCACGGACGCCGCCCGCGACATCCCCGGCTCCTCGCTGGTCGTGGCCATGGCCAGGAACGGCACCGACTTCGGCGTGCAGGTCTCCGGGCTCGGCGGACGCTGGTTCACCGGCCCGGCCGGGGTGCCGGACGGCCTCTACCTCGGCGCGTACGGCCCCCAGGACGCCAACCCCGACATCGGCGACTCCACGATCACCGAGACCTCCGGGCTGGGCGGCTTCGCGATGGCCGCCGCGCCCGCGATCGTGCGCTTCGTCGGCGGCGAGGTGGCCGACGCGGTCCGGGCCACCCGCTCGATGTACGAGATCACGCTGGCCGAGCATCCCGCGTACCAGATTCCCGGGCTCGGATTCCGCGGCACGCCCGTCGGCATCGACGTGACGCTCGTCGCCAGGACGGGCATTCTGCCGGTCGTCAACACCGGCATCGCGGGGCGCGTGGCGGGCACCGGCCAGGTCGGCGCGGGGCTGGTGGAGCCGCCCGCACAGGCGTTCACCAGCGCGTTGATCGCACTCGCCGCTGAGTAAGTGATCAGTTTGAAAAGCCGTATATCTGCAGGTCAGAGCGGCTGTAAAGGCTCTTCGCCTTCCATTACCGATTTTCCGCCGATATCGTGGCGAACCTCATAATCTGCAAGTAGCGCATGGCGCACGGTGGCGCGTACGGCGATCCACCGCTCGAAGCGGTCACGCTCTGATGTGACGGATGAGGCTGAATGGGGGCGGCAAGATGGCAGCCGACCGCTTGCTCGGCGGGCCCGGCCCGGACCAGGGTGCGCCGGGGGGTGACCCGCAGAGCCAGGGGCGTCTGGTCGGCAGGCGTTACCGGTTGATGTCGCCGGTCGGCCGGGGCGGCATGGGCATGGTGTGGCACGCCCATGACGTGCTGCTCGACCGGGACGTCGCGGTCAAGGAGCTGATCCTGCCGTACGGGCTGGATCAGGCGGGCAAGCAGATGGCCCACCGGCGCATGCTGCGCGAGGCCAGGTCGGCGGCCCGGCTGACGCATCCTGGCATCGTCACCGTCCACGACGTCGTCGAGGAGGACGGCCGGCCGTGGATCGTGATGGAGCTGGTCCGCGCCTGGTCGCTGGAGCAGGCCGTGCGGCAGAGCGGCCCGCTGCCGGTGATCCAGGCCGCCGAGATCGGCATCCGCGTGCTCGACGCGCTCCGGCACGCGCACGCGGCCGGCATCCTGCACCGCGACGTCAAGCCGGGCAACGTGCTGCTGACCTCCGACCGCGTGGTGCTGACCGACTTCGGCATCGCCGCCATCGAGGGCGACGTGACGATCACGCAGACCGGGCTGCTCATGGGCTCGCCCGCGTACGTGCCGCCGGAGCGGCTGTCCGGGCAGCCGACCGGGCAGGCGGCCGACCTGTGGTCCTTCGGCGCGACCCTGTACGCGGCCGTGGAGGGGCGGCCGCCGTACGAAGGGCCGGACGCGATCGCGGTGCTGGGCGCGGTGCTCACCCAGGAGCCGATCAGGCCGCAGCGGGCCGGGGCGCTGCTGCCGGTGATCGAGGGCCTGCTGCGCAAGAACCCGGCCGAGCGGCTCACCGCGGAGCAGGTCGCCGACCTGCTGGAAGCGGTGCTGCGCGCCCACGGCTCGGCCCGTCCGCGGCCGCCCGAGACGCTGCCGGCCGAGTCGGACCAGACGCCGCTGGGGATGTTGCCGCCGCTGGAGCACCCGTCCGGGCCGATGCCCTCGCGCATCGTGGAGACCCCTTCGGGGCCGGTGCGGGTGCCGTACGACCCGCTGGCCGGACCGGCGGGCGGGTACGCGATGCCGCCCTACGACGGCCTGTCGAGCCCGTCGGGCAGCCATCGCACCGACCGGCTGCCGTCCCCGGCCGGCGGCTTCGACGCCTTCGGCGGCCCGTCCGGCCCGCACCGGATGGAACCGCCCGCCGCGGACCTCGACGACCTCGACGACCTCGGCGCGCCCGTCCCGCCCGCGCCGCAGCCGATCCTGCCGCTGACGACGGACAGCAGGGCGGCCGCCGTCCCGGCCCCGTGGCCGCTGGCCTCGGCCGACGAACTGCGCGAGCACTCGCGTGACCTGTCGCACGACATCAGCCACAGCCGCCTGGCGACCCTGCCCGGCTCCGGCGCCGGGTCGCGCTCCGGCCCGTCGGGCACCGGCGCCACCCGGACCGGTTCCAGCCGGACCGGTTCCTCGCGCATCGGCGCCACCCGGACCGGGCCGGCGCGCAGCGGCCCCTCGCGCGGCGGTTCTTCGCGGGCGGGCACCAGCCGCCGCAGGGTCCAGGAGGGCGACGGCCCCTGGATGCGCGGCGGCCGGCCCACGCCGTTGCTGATCGCCGGTGCGGTCGCGGGCGTGGCCGTGGTGATCGGCGCGATCGTGGTCATCCTGTCCGGCGGCCCGCCGCAGGTCTCGCCCGGCACGCAGTCGGCCGCCGCCACCAGCCAGGCGCCGCGGAAGACCGGGCCGTCGCCGGTGCCCGACGGCTACAAGGAGCACACCCCGCCCGGCTTCGCGGCGGCGGTCCCGGACGGCTGGAAGCTGGCCGCCTCGGGGGACGCGGCCACCTTCACCGGCCCCAAGGACTCCGGCACCCGGATCGTCGTCGAGCAGGCCGCCCCGCAGGCCGACGGGCTCGCCGAGCTGAGCCGGCGCGAGGCCGACGGCGGCGTGGAGGGCTACATCCAGGTGCAGCTCCAGGCCACCGACTACCGCGGCTGGAAGGCCGCCGACTGGGAGTACACCTACACCTCCAAGGACGGCGTCCCGATGCACGCCCTGACCCGGTACGTCACGCTCGACGACAAGACCGCCTTCACGATCTCGTTCGACATGCCCGAGCTGAAGTGGGACGACCAGGCCGAGGCCCGCAAGACGTTCCTGGACACCTTCCGCCAGACCACCTGACCCATATTGCACTGATCATTCCAAAACGTGCTAGCGTGCTCGTCATGGCACGACCACGGACGTTCGAGGAGGACCGCGCCGTCGAGGCCGCCATGCGCGCGTTCTGGGACGCGGGCTACGAAGGCACCTCGACCCAGGACCTGTGCGAGGCCACCGGCCTCGGCCGCAGCAGCATCTACAACACCTTCGCGAACAAGCGCGACCTCTACGAGCGGGCCCTGCGCCGCTACCAGGAGGAGCGCACGTCCGCGCTGATCGAGCTCATGGCCTCCGACCGGCCCGCCGTGGAGAAGATCAGGACCGTGCTGTGGCAGGCGGTCGACCCCGAGGCCGGCGACCCGGCTGGCTGCCTGGCGGTCAACGCCCTGGTGGAGCTGGCTCCGCACGACCCGGAGATCGCCGTCCTGCTGCGCCGCGACGGCGAGCGGCGGGTGGAGGCGATGCGCGGCGCGATCGAGCGCGGGCAGGCCCTCGGCGAGATCGGCGCGGACAAGGACGCCCTGGCCCTCGCGCACTTCGTCGTGGCCACGGTCAGCGGCCTGCGCGTCGCGGCCCGGGGCGGGGCGGGCCGGGCGGTGCTCGCATCCATCGCGACGACGGCGCTGACCGCTTTCTGACCTTTCCTGCGCCTCCATCACTTTTCGTGCCCGAATTTTGTACTGAGCGTTCTAAAATTGAGGGAGTTCTCATGCCGCTGGCGGTGTTCATCCTGGGGCTGGCGATCTTCGCCCAGGGCACCTCGGAGCTCATGCTGGCCGGACTGCTGCCGGAGATGGCCGCCGACCTCGGCGTGTCCGTCCCCGACGCGGGGCTGCTGATCTCGGCGTTCGCGATCGGGATGCTGGTGGGGGCGCCGGTCCTGGCCGTCGTGACGATGCGCTGGCCGCGCCGGACGGCGCTGCTGACGTTCATGGCGGTCTTCGCGCTGACCCACGTCGCCGGGGCCCTGACCACCAGCTACGGCCTGCTGTTCGCCACCCGCGTGGCGGGCGCCTTCGTCTACGCCGGGTTCTGGGCGGTCGCGGCGTCCACGGCGGTCGGCCTGGTGCCGCCGAACGCCAGGGGGAAGGCGATGAGCATCGTGGCGGGCGGGCTGACCGTGGCCACCGTCGTCGGGCTGTCCCTCGGCACGGTCATCGGCCAGCACCTCGGCTGGCGCGCCGCGTTCTGGGCCGTGGCCGCGCTGTCGGCGCTGGCGGCCCTGGGCGTGCTGGCGACGATCCCCGGCGGCCGTCCCGAGCGGGAGGCCGCGCCGGGCGTCGCCGAGCAGCTGCGCTCGATGCTGAGCCCGCGCCTGTGGCTCGCCTTCGCCACCACCGCCCTGGCGACCGGCGGCCTGCTGGTCTCCTTCAGCTACCTGAGCGCCATGCTCGTGGACACGACCGGCCTGCGGGCCGCCTGGGTGCCCGCCGTCCTGGCGCTGTACGGCGTCGGCGCGGTGATCGGCATCACGATCGGCGGGCGCACCGCCGACACGCGCCCCTTCCCGACCCTGTACGCGGGCATCGCCGGGCTGGTCGTGACCTCGGTCCTGCTGGCTCTGGCCGCGCCGGTCGCGGTGCTGGCCGTGCCGCTGGTCCTGTTGCTCGGCGGGTTCGGCTTCGCCACCAACCCGACGCTGAACACCCGCGTCTTCACCCTGGCCAAGGACGCCCCCACGATGGCCGCCGCGATGAACGTCTGCGCCTTCAACGTCGGCATCACCGTCGGCCCGTGGCTCGGCGGGCTGGCCATCGGGGCGGGTGCCGGATACCCGTCCGTCGGCTGGATCGGCGCCGTGCTCGGCGCGGCGGCGCTGGGCGTGGTGGCCCTGTCCGCCCGTCCGGGCCGGGAGCCGGTCGCCGCGGCCCACCGGGCCGAAGCCGTCCCGAGGGCGTGAGGTACGGTCCTGGCCATGGAACTGGCGAGCATCCACTTCTATCCCGTCAAGTCCACCGCCGGGCACGACGTCCATGAGGCCGACGTGCAGCCGTGGGGGCTGGCCGGCGACCGGCGTTACCTGGTGACCGACGGCCAGGGCGGCATGCTGACCGCCCGCGAGCACCCCAGGCTGCTGGCCTGCGTGGCCCAGCTCGACGGCGACATCCTCACCCTGACCGGCCCGCACGCGCCCCCGCTGCGGGTCACCCCGACTTCCACCATGACCACCGTGGACGTCTGGCGCACACCCGTGGAGCTCACCGACTGCGGCGACGACGCGGCGCGCTGGCTGTCGGACCTGATCGGCCGCCCGGCGCGGCTGGCCTGGCTCGACGACCCGGCCCGACGTCCCGTCAACCCCGAGTACGGCCTGCCCGGCGACCGGGTGAGCCTGGCCGACGGCTACCCCCTGCTGCTGACCACGACCGCCTCACTCGGCCGGCTCAACGACTGGATCGCCGAGACGGCGGCCGAACGCGGCGAGGAGGTCCCCGAGCCGCTGCCCATGCACCGCTTCCGGCCCAGCGTGGTGATCGACGGGGCGGAGCGGCCGTTCGCCGAGGACGAGTGGAAGCGGCTGCGCATCGGCGCGGTCGCCTTCCGGGTGACCAAGGGCTGCGACCGCTGCGTGCTGACCACGATCGACACCGCGACGTACACCAAGGGCAAGGAGCCCATCAGGACGCTGTCCCGCCACCGCAAGTGGGACGGCAAGGTCTGGTTCGGCATCAACCTGATCCCGGACGCCCCCGGCACGATCACCGTGGGGGATTCCGTCACCATCCTCTGAAAAAGACACCTTTCCCAATAGAAATGGATGCCTGTCCTCTTTGGGGGGATGTCGGGGGCTATGCGAGACTTCACAGGTGACCAGCGCCCCCACGAAACCCCCCGTCTCCCTGCCTGACCTCGTCAGCGTCCAGCGTCGAACCCTGGTCGTCCTGTCCGCCGCGCAGATCGTGGGCGGCGTCGGGGTGGCCGTCGGCCTGGCGCTCAGCTCGGTGGTCGTGGACGAGCTGTCCGGCTCGACCGTGATCAGCGGGTTCGCCGGAACCGCGACCGTGCTCGGGGCGGCGCTGCTCGCGCTGCCGACCGCGCGGCTGTCGAGCCTGGGGGGCCGCCGGGTGGGCCTGTCGCTGACCTACCTGGCGGCGCTGGCGGGCTGCGCGCTCTCGGTGGCCGCGATCAGCCTGGGCAACTGGCCGCTGCTGCTGGCCGGGCTGGTGCTGGTCGGCGGCGGCAGCGCGGGCAGCCTGGCGGCCCGCTACTCGGCCACCGACCTGTCGCCGCAGGGCCACTCGGCCCGGCACCTGTCGCTGGTGGTGTGGGCCTCGACCGTCGGCTCGGTCGCCGGGCCCAACCTGGCCGAGCCCGCCGACCGGATGGGGATCGAGGCCGGGCTGGCGGCCAAGGCGGGGCCGTTCGCGTTCGCGGCGCTGGCGTTCGCCGTGGCGCTGGTGATCATCATCGGCGGCCTGCGCCCGGACCCGCTCAAGCTGGCCCGCACGCTGGACGGCGCCCCCGAGCCCGGCCCCGGCCGTCACCGCACGATCAGGACGGGCCTGCGCACGCTGCGCGAGACCCCCATGGCCCGCCGCGCGCTCGTCATGATCGCGGTGGCCCACACCGCGATGGTCTCGATCATGTCGATGACGCCCGTGAAGCTCCACCACGACGGCTCGAACCTGAACGTCATCGGCCTGGTGATCAGCCTGCACATCGCCGGCATGTACATGTTCTCGCCGGTCGTCGGCTGGCTGGCCGACCGGGCGGGCAAGGTGCCGGTGCTGGTGCTCGGGTCGGCGCTGCTGCTGGCCGCGGCCGTCCTGGCGGGCACGGCGGGGCACCGGGTGTGGCAGGTGACGACGGCCCTGGTCGTGCTCGGGCTCGGCTGGTCGTGCGGGCTGGTCGCCGGGTCGGCGCTGGTCACCGAGTCGGTGCCGATCGACCGCCGGCCCGCCGTGCAGGGCCTGTCCGACCTGCTGATGAACGTCTGCGGCGCCACCGGGACGATCATCGCGGGCGCCATCGTGGGCATCCTGTCCTACGGCGTGCTCGGCCTGGTCGTCGGCGTCATGGTCACGCTGGCCGGGCTCTGGCTGGTCTCGGCCCGGTACCGCGACAGACCGGCCTGAACGGTCACTTGGCGTCGGCGTAGCACCCCACGGCCACCGTCTCCATCGGGAAGCGCACCGGGGTCGAGCCGAACAGCAGCCTGCTCGCCTCCGCGGCCGCCGCCGTCACCGCCGCGGTGACCTCCTCGGCCTGCTCCAGCGGGCAGTGCACCATGACCTCGTCGTGCTGGAAGAACACCAGCCTGGCGGGCTCGGGCAGCAGCCCGCGCAGCACCGCCAGCAGCGCCAGCGCCCATTCGGCGGCCGTGCCCTGCACCACGAAGTTCCTGGTGAACCTGCCCCGGTCGCGGGCCGCCCGGCCGCCCTCCGGGCCGGACACCAGCTCCTTCCACCGCCCGGACGGCGGCGGGCTGGTCCGCCCGAGCCACGACCGCACCAGCCGCCCCTCCTCCCCGGCCTTGGCCGCGTCCTCCACGAACTGGTACGCCTTGGGGAAGCGCTGGCGCATGACGGCCAGCAGCTTGGAGGCGTCGCCGCTGGTGCCGCCGTACATGGCGGACAGCATGGCGATCTTGGCGTTCCCGCGCTCGCCGCCGAACGACTGGGCCAGCGCCGAGTACAGGTCGATCTCCCCCGCCGCCCTGGCCAGCCCGCCGTCGCCGGCCATCGCGGCCAGCACCCTCGGCTCCAGCTGGGCCGCGTCGGCGACGACCAGCGTCCATCCCGCGTCGGCCACCACGACCCGGCGCATCACCTTGGGGATCTGCAGCGCGCCGCCGCCACTGGTCGCCCACCGGCCGGACACCACGCCGCCGACGACGTACTCGGGCCGGAAGCGCCCGCCGCGCACCCACTGATCGGCCCACACCCAGCCGTGGAAGCTGTAGAGCCGGGCCAGCTCCTTGTAGGCCAGCAGCGGCGCGACGGCGGGATGGTCGATCTTCTTCAGCTCCCACGACCGGGTCGTCTTCAGCGCCACCCCCGCCCCCTTGAACGCCTTGACCAGCTGCTGCACCGAGTCGGGGTTGACCGGCCGCCCGAAGGCCGCCGCCACCTCGTCGGCCAGCGCCTGCAGCTTGGCCGGGCGCATGCCGTGCACGGGCCGCGGGCCGAGCAGGTCGGTGAGCAGCGCGTCGTGCACGTCCAGGCGCCAGGGCATGCCCTCGTGCGACATCTCGGCCGCGACCAGCGCGCCCGCGGACTCGGCGGCGACCAGCAGCCGGAAGCGGCCGGGCTCGGGCAGCGCCTCGATCCGGCGGAGCTGGTCGGCCAGCACCTCGGCCACCGCCTCGGCACCCAGCGGCTCCGGCGCGAACAACGTGCCGGGCACGCTGGGCTGGTCGTCGGGCACCGGCAGGCCGTGCAGCCGGGCGTGGGCGGCCCGCGCCGAGCGCGGCTCGCCGTAGCGGCCCTCGTGGGCGAGCAGCAACCCCTCGGTGAGCGCGAGGTCGTGGCAGCGCGCGACCCGCACGCCCTGCTCCAGCAGCTGAGGGTACGTCTCCCGCGTGTCGGCCCAGACCCACCGCGGCCCGCCCCCGGACTCCAGCTCCCGCACCGCGGACGCCGGGTCGGCCGCGCGCCGGGCCGTTCCTCCGACGGGGAGCACCGTCTCCCCCGCTACCACGACATACACGCACATAAGGGTGCCAAACGGCTACGACAAATCGATGTGCACCTCGTCCTCCAACGGCGGCCGGAGCTCCTGCTCCAGGCAGCCGGTGGCGGCGAAACAGCGCAGGGTCAGCCGGTCGGGCGTGACCGACACGTGCAGGAACTGCTTGAAGAACGGCGGCTGGTCCCAGTCGGACAGCTCCGACAGGAAGCGGTGGAACACCTTGTCCACCGGCAGCCTGAACGGCCACGGCCAGGCGCCGAGCAGCCGCGCCGCCCAGCGCATCCGCCGGGTCACCGTGACCGCGCCCTCGACCGGCCGGGCCGGACGGTTGCCGATCCGGCTGGACATGATGCACACCGCCTCGTCGGGGGTGAGGCAGAGCCACTTCATCCGCAGGCGGCGGGCGTAGAGCTGGCTGTAGAAGGACAGCGAGTCGCCGCGCAGCGGGTAGCACTTGAAGTCGTCCTCGGCCACGCCGGCGACGTCCACCCTGCCGATGATGTGGGTGGCGTGCATGAAGGCGCCGCCGCCGCCGGTCACGATGTACTGGATCACCCGGTCGCCCACCTTGACCGGATAGCGCTGGTAGTTGTGCACGTCTCCGCCGATGGCCGCGACGTACCGGTGGGCCGGGTCGCGCACGATGTCATCGATCGTGCCGCCTTCCTCCAGCGGTGACGGCTTGTGCACGTTGCCGGTGTAGATGGGCTTCCCGGTCACCAGGATCTTCGGCCGCGGGTCGAGCGAGACGCGGCGCAGCCAGGCCGTCTGGGCCTTGTCGATCACGTTCTTGATGCCGGTGTCCACACCCACGACCAGCAGGCTGTCGCTCTCGATCGCCCAGTACGGCGCCGGCTGCGCGGCCTGCTGTGCCGGCCGTCCCCGGAGCTCGCGCGCCTCGGCCAGCCTGCCCTCGTCGATCGTCTCCGGCCTGCGCCACAGCAGCCCGCGCAGCCCGCGGTCCGGCTTCGGCTTGAGCGGCGGGGCGTCGCAGAAGACCCGCATGAAGCCGCCGAGCCCGTCGTACCAGTCGTGGTTGCCGGGGATCGCGTAGATCGGCGCCTCGTAGTCCTTGTACGGGCGGAAGAACTTGTTCCCGTACTCGTTGCCCGACCCCGTCGGGTAGATGACGTCGCTGGCGATGACCGCGAACGAGGTGTCCTGCCCGAGCCTCAGCATCCCGGGGACGACGGCGTACTGGGAGGCGTCGCCCTCGCCGGTGTCGCCCAGAATCAGGAAATTGAAATTTCCCCCGACGCCGGGCTTGATGCGAAATTCCGGATCTATCCCGCGGGCTTCCTGAGCCGCGATCCACCGTTTCCGCACCTCCCCCGAAGGATCACCGAACAAGGTCGCCAGGATCTCGTTCCTGGACAACCAGAGCGTGCGTAAATTCAGCCAGGTGAATCCGCCCTTGTCCGGTCTGAGCTGGGCGAACGTCCCCGGTTGCGCACAGGACCAGCCGGCCCCCGCCTCCGACACCCGTGACGAATGCTGCTTCCCGCGCTCGGCCGCGACTTCCACCATGACCACATCTTTACCGGCATCCACCATTCGCGCACACTCCACGCTCCGTACTCCCGGAAACACAGATGGTGCGGCATGGTGTAACCTCACGTCCCCAAGCAAGCCCTTGGGACGCGGAGGTGGGCTCCCATGAACCGGAACGGCCCGGACGACGCGACCAGGATGGGCCGCCCCGACGCGGCGGCCGTGCAGGCGTTACTCGCCTACGCCCTCACCCTCCCCCGCCGGGGCGGCCGGGGCGTCGACCGGGCGCTCGAGGCCGTCGCCCAGAGCCGGGCGCTGGCCGCCCGCTCCCCCGCCGAGCACACCGGCCTGCTGGCCCACTGCCTGCGCACCACGGCCAGGCTGCTGCTCGACCGCTCCCGCGCCACCGAGGCGCTGCCCATGGCGCAGGAGGCCGTGGCGCTCAGCCGCGGGCTGGACGGCGGCCACCTCGCGGTCTCCCTCTACCGGCTGGCCGAGGCGTACGAGGCCCTCCACCGCTACAGCGACGCCGCCGAGACGCTGGCGGAGGCCGATCAGATCCCCGGCGGCGACTGAGGGACCAGCACCCCCGGGTTGAGGATCCCCGCCGGGTCCAGCCGGTCCTTGACGGCCTGGAGCACGCCCACGCCCAGCGGGCCCAGCTCCGCGCCGTAGGCGTCCCGGTGGTCGCGGCCCACCCCGTGGTGGTGCGAGATCGTCCCGCCGGCCTCGACGATCGCCGCGTTCACCGCCTCCTTGGCCCGCTCCCACTGCTCGACCGGGTCGCCCTGCTGCGGGGTCACGACAGTGAAGTACAGCGAGGCGCCGGTCTCGTACACGTGCGAGACGTGGCACATGACCAGCGGCGAGCCGAGCGCGCCGAGCAGGGCCAGCCGGACGGCGTCGTACAGGCGCGGCAGGTTCGACCAGAACCCGGCCGTCTCCAGGGTCTCCACGGTGGCGCCCGCGCCGAGCAGCGAGTCGCGCAGGTACGGCGCGGAGAAGCGGCCGTGCTCCCACGCCTGGCCGGGCTCGGGCCCCAGCGGCTCGCCGCCGTGCCGGGCCAGGACCGCGGCGGCCGCGGCGTGCCGGTGGCCGATCCAGTCGCCCTCGACGCCGAGGATCACCAGGCAGCCGGAGCCGCCGCCGCCGATCGCGTCCGGCCGGGCCAGGCCGATCATGGTCTCGGTCTCGTCGGAGAGCCGCAGCACGGTGGGAAGCGGGCCTTCCTGGGCGAGTGACCGCACGGCGGCCGTCCCCGCTCGGAACGACTCGAACCGCCAGCCCTCGTAGCGGCGCTCGGCCGGCCGCCTGCGCACCCGCAGGCGCAGCGACGTGATGACGCCGAACGCCCCCTCCGAGCCCAGGACGAGCTGGCGCAGATCGGGCCCGGCCGCGGACTTGGGCGCGCGGCCCAGCTCCAGCGTCCCGGACGGCGTCGCCAGGGTGAGGCCGACGACCATGTCGTCGAAGCGCCCGTACCCGGCCGAGGCCTGGCCGCTGGAGCGGGCCGCGGCGAAGCCGCCGAGGGTGGCGTACTCGAAGGACTGGGGGAAGTGCCCCAGCGTGAGGCCGTGCTCGGCGAGCAGCCGCTCGGCTTCGGGGGCGCGCACGCCCGGCTCGAAGTCGGCCACCATCGACTCGGCGTCCACCGAGCGCAGCCGGTCGAGCCGGCCCAGGTCGAGCGCGATCACGCCGGTGAAGCCGGCCCGCGCGGCCACGAGCCCGCCGACGACGGAGGTGCCGCCGCCGAACGGCACGACCGCGACCCGCTCGGCCGCGCACAGCCGCAGCAGCTCCTCCACCTCCTCGTGCGAGCCGGGCAGCACGACCGCGTCGGGAGCGTCGGAGCCGTCTCCCGCGCGCATCCGCAGCAGGTCGGGCGTGGACTTGCCGCGCGTGTGCCGGAGCCTGGCCTCGTGGGAGGTCAGCACGTGCGCGGGCCCGGTGACGGCCGCGAGCGCGGCCAGCACCGGCTCGGGCAGCGCGACCGGCGGCAGCCGGACCTCCTCGATGGCGGCGGCCGGGGTCTCGGGCGCGCGCACGCCGAGCAGGTCGTGCAGCAGCTTGCGGATCTGTTCGGGCAGCTCGCGGGCCTTGGCGGGGTCGCCCCAGCCACACCACAGCATGGGTTCACCGGTCACGCATACACTGTGACACATGACGTCGAACCGTCACAATGAGGGTGTGCTGGACGCGGCCCGCGCCTGCGTGCTGGCCTACGGCGTGCGCAGGACCACGCTCACGGACGTGGCCAGGCGGGCGGGCGTGTCGCGGATGACGATCTACCGCCGCTGGCCGGACGTGCGCTCGCTGGTCGCGGACCTGATGACGCGGGAGTGGGTCGCGGTCGTGTCGGGGCTCGACCTGTCCGATCCGGTGCCCGCGATCGTGGCGGGCGTGCGCGGGCTGCGCGGGCACCCGCTCTGGCGCAAGATCGTGGAGGCGGACCCCGAGCTGCTGCTGCCGTACCTGCTGGACCGGCGGGGGGCGAGCCACGAGGCGGTGCTGGCCCTGCTGGAGCCGGCCGTCGGCGGGCCGGCCAGGGCGCGGGCCGTGCTGCTGGTCGCCCAGTCGTTCCTGCTGTCGGCCCCCACGATGCTCGACCCCGTGACGCTCGACGACCTGGACGCCGAACTCGCCGCCCTGCTGGAGGCCTACCTTGGATAGCTCGCTGAACGCCCGCAGAAGGACGTACGAACTGGGCGTGGTCGCCGACGGGCGGCGGCTGGACGTGCTGGTGGTGGGGCTCGGCGCGACGGGAGCCGGCGCGGCCCTCGACGCCGCCTCCCGCGGGTTGAGCGTAGCGGCGGTCGACGCGCACGACCTGGCCTTCGGCACGTCGAGGTGGAGCTCCAAGATGGTCCACGGCGGGCTGCGCTACCTGGCCAAGGGCCAGGTGGACGTGGCCTACGAGAGCGCGGTCGAGCGCGGCATCCTGCTCAGGACGACGGCTCCGCACCTGGTCAAGGCCCATCCGTACCTGCTGCCGCTGACGCCGGCGGTCTCCCCTCGGCAGGCCGCCCTGGTGATGACCGGCTACCGGCTCGGCGACGGGCTGCGGACCGCGGCGCGCACGCCGCGCCGCCTGCTGCCCGGCCCCACGCGGCTCGGCGCGGCGCGCGCCCACACGCTCGCGCCGGTGCTGGCGCGCGACGGCCTGCGCGGCGGCCTGCTGTCGTGGGACGGCCGGCTGCTCGACGACGCCCGCCTGGTCGTGGCGCTGGCCAGGACCGCCGCCGGGCACGGCGCCCGCGTCCTGACCCGCTGCCGCGCCCTGCGGCTCACGGACGAGGGCGCCGAGGTGCGCGACGAGCTGACCGGCGAGCGGTTCACCATCCGGGCCAGAGCGGTGGTCAACGCGACGGGCGTGTGGGCCGGGCAGCTCGACCCGGCGGTGCGGCTGCGGCCGTCCCGGGGCAGCCATCTCGTGCTCGACGCCGGGACGCTGCCGGGGCTGATCGCCGGCATGCACGTGCCCATTCCCGGAGAGAGCAACCGATTCGCGCTCGTACTCCCCCAGGGCGACGGCCGCGTCTACGTCGGACTGACCGACGAGCCGCTGGACGGGCCGGTGCCCGACGTCCCCGAGGTGCCCGCCGAGGACGTCACGGCGCTCCTGGAGGTGCTGAACGGCATTCTGGAGGCTCCGGTGACCCCTGAGGCGGTCGCGGGCGCGTACGCGGGCCTGAGGCCGCTCCTGGCCGCGGACGGCCGCACGGCGGACCTCTCGCGCCGGCACGCGGTGCTGTCGGACGGCGGCGTGGTCACGGTCGTCGGGGGCAAACTCACCACATACCGGCGAATGGCCGAGGACGCCATCGACCGGGCTGTCTCCCTCAAAGACCTCAGCGCCGGACCGAGCCGGACGAAGCACATCCCCCTGGTCGGCGCGGGCCCGCAGCCGGACGGGGTGCCGCCCCGGCTGGCCGAGCGGTACGGCAGCGAGGCCGCGGCGGCGTACGAGCTGGTCAAGGCCCACCCCGAGGAGGTCGGGCTCGGCCTGACCAAGGGCGACCTGCTCTGGTCGGTCCGGCACGAGGGCGCGCTCGACGAGGCCGACCTGCTGGACCGCAGGACCAGGATCGGCCTGGTCGCCGCCGACCGCGACCGGGCGCTGCCCGCGACACGCGACGTGCTCGGGACCAGGTGACCCCGGCCCCGAACCCCGCCGATGCGTTAGGTTATCCTTACCTAATTCTTCGGGAAGGGGGAGGCGTTGGCGAGGGGATGCGAGCATCCGGCGGGCTGCCACACGGGAGCCATGCCCACCCTGGCCAGCGCCACCGTGGGAGCCAGGCTCTGGCTGCTCGTCGAGTACGCCGGGCCGTGGCCCTCCCACCTGGAAAGCTTGCAACTTCCTGAAGAAATCTCCGAACTCGTGCGCAGAGCGCTCGAACGCGGTATCAGGCCCCAGCTCATCAGGCGGCCGGGCAAGCGAACCCGCCAGCGGGACCAGGGGATCCGTGTGCTATTGGCCTACGCGGCGGGCGACCGCCCCTGGTTGGCCGGCGGCGTCGTCGCAGGTCCGGACGATCTTGACCTGGACGCCTTCGTGGCCGGAGTGCTCCCGGAGTCCTGCATACTTGAAGACGAGCCGGTATTTCTGGTCTGCACGCACGCCAAGCGCAATGCGTGCTGCGCCCGCATTGGACTACCCCTCGCTCGGTCGCTGGCCGAATCTTTGCCGGACAGAGTGTGGGAAACGTCACACGTTGGCGGCGATCGCTACGCCGCCAACCTCGTGTGCTTGCCACACGGAATTTTCTACGGCAGCATGTCTCAGGCTGCTGCACTGGCAGCGGCTAACGCGTACCGGTCGGGCGAGATCATTCTCGACCGTCTCCGGGGGCGCGCAGGCATCCCTGAGCCATTGCAAGCCGTCGAGCATTTTGCCCGAGCCCATACGGGAGAGTGCTCCGTCGGCGCAGTGGCCGTGGAATCCTCCAGGTCGGACGGCGACGTCACCGAAGCAGTCGTGCGCTGCGGAGACGTCCGGTTCCAGGTTGTGGTTGAGCCATCGGCGTTCACAGCGCCGTGTGGTACGGCTTGCGCCGAGACGATCACCACCTACCGGCTGGTTTCGCTGGACAGGCTCACGCCTGTGCGGTACGCCACGCCCGCCCTCGCCTGACTAGGGAACATCACGGCCCGTCCTTGCGTTGGAACAGTGACGCCAAAAGCGTCCAATGCGGCTCAATTACCGAAATACCTCTCACGAAGGTGGTTTTCTCATGTCTCAGGTACGTCGGCAGCTCGCCCGCCCGCGCCCCAGCTGGGGTTGGCAGGATGATGCCGCGTGCCGGGGTGAGGATCTCGTGCTCTTCTTCGGCCCCGACGGGGAGCGGCAGCCCGAGCGTGACGTACGTGAGCGGAAGGCCAAGGCGATCTGCGCCGGGTGCCCTGTCCGCAACGAGTGCCTAGACTACGCGCTGTCCCGGCCGGAGAAGTACGGCACGTGGGGCGGTCTCAACGAGGACGAGCGCGCCAGCGAGCGTCGCCGTCGCATGCGCCGCGCCGCCAGCGCCGGCATCTCCGCCGCCTGACACACCTCGGCAGCATCAACGATCATCGCGTGATCACTCAGTTGTCCCGATGAACCGGAGCCTGGCCTTCCATGTCCAGGCTCTGGCGAACCCGGTCGGGGCAACTGCCTGATCAGGCCCGAGATCGTCATCCCGCACAAAGCATCGCCCGGCCACCCCCGCCCGACCCAGGGCAGGGGTGGTCGTCGCGTTTCCCGTCGTGCGCGCCTTTCGTCCGGGCATGTACGTAGATAACCGGGCTCTCGCGTGTCCGATTCCTCCGCGAGCGTCCCTGAAGGTCGTCTCCTGTTCGGAATGCCGTCATGTGCCGCCTCTAGCGTGCCCGCCATGAGACGCATCACCACCCTGACGTGCGCGGCGGCCCTGGCGCTCGCCCTCGCCGCCCCGGCCACCGCCGCCCTGGCCGACCCCGCCCGGCCCGGCGACCGCGGACCCGCCGCGTTCGGCCGCGCCACGCTGACCGGCTTCGCCGCGCTGCCCGCGCAGACCTACGTGCCCGGCAGCGAGCCGTCGGGCTCCCTCCTCGGCGCCGCGCCGGTCAACGGCGTCACCCCGCCCTTCCCCGGCCAGCCCGTGCAGGGCTTCAGCGGCATCGCCCGCCGCCACGACGGCACCTTCGACGTGCTGTCCGACAACGGCTTCGGCAACAAGGCCAACAGCGCCGACTTCCTCCTGCGCGTGCACCGCGTCAAGCCGGACTTCGCCGCCAGGACGGTCGAGGTGCTCGGCGGCTTCAACCTGACCGACCCGCGGGGGCTCGTCCCGTTCGCCCTGACCCGCCAGGACCGTACGCTGACGGGCTCCGACTTCGACGTCGAGTCGATCGTGCGCGCGACCGACGGCACGTACTGGATCGGCGACGAGTTCGGGCCGTTCCTGCTGCACTTCGACCGCAAGGGCCGGCTGCTCGACGCCCCGATCGAGCTGCCCGGCGTCAAGGCCCCCGAGAACCCCTGGCTGAACGGCGCCCAGCCCAATCTGGCCAGCTCCAAGGGCTTCGAGGGCATGGCCAGGTCGGTGGACGGCCGCCGGCTCTACCCGCTGCTCGAAGGCACGGTGAACGGCGACCCCGCGGGCACTCTGCGGATGAACGAGTTCGACCTGCGCAAGCGCGCATACACCGGGCGCACGTGGACGTACCGGCTGGAGGACCCCGCGCACTCCATCGGCGACGCCGTCGCCGTGGACGCGAACCGATTCCTGATCATCGAGCGGGACAACCTCCAGGGCGACGCGGCCAAGGTCAAGCGCGTCTACCTGGCCGACACGCGCGACCGCGACCACGACGGCGCCCTGGACAAGACGCAGGTGGCCGACCTGCTCGACCTGGCCGACCCGCGCGGCCTCGGCGGCGCGCCCGGCACGTTCCGGTTCCCGTTCCAGACCATCGAGGACGTCGTCGTCCTCGACGACCGCACCCTGGGCCTGCTGGACGACAACAACTTCCCCTTCTCCAGCGGCCGCACGCCGGGCCGTCCCGACGACAACGAGTTCATCACCGTCCGGCTCTCGCGCGGCCTTCAGGCCGATCCGCGAATTCTCCGGTAGAAGCATGTAGAGAAGCGTGGGACGGCTCCGACCTCCTGCTGACAAGAGCCCGCAGAAGGAGTTCGACATGCAGTCCACGGTTCAGACCGTCACCTCGGCCGACGGCACCCGCATCGCGTTCGAGAGCAGCGGCGAGGGCCACCCGGTGATCCTGGTGGGCGGCGCCTTCAACGACCGCACCACCGTCGCCGCCCTCGCCGCCGCGCTCGCCCCCGGTTTCCACGCGATCGCCCACGACCGCCGCGGCCGGGGCGGCAGCGGCGACGCGCCCGCCTACGCCGTCGAGCGCGAGATCGAGGACCTCGCCGCGCTGATCGAGCACGCGGGCGGCTCGGCGAGCGTCTTCGGCCACTCCTCCGGCGCCATCCTCGCGCTGGAGGCCGCCGCGTACGGGCTGCCGATCGCCCGCCTGGCCGTCTACGAGCCGCCGTACGTCGTGGACGGCGCGCGCACCGCGCCCGGCGGCGACTTCGCCGAGCGGCTGCGCGCCCTCGTCGAGGGCGATCGCCGCGACGAGGCCGTGGCGCTGTTCCTGACCGAGGGCGCCGACGTGCCCGCGGAGGTGGTGGCGGGCATGCGGTCGGAGCCCGTGTGGGGCTGGTTCACCAGCCTGGCGCACACGCTCGCCTACGACGCCGCCGTGTGCGGTCCGGGGCAGTCACTGCCGGTCGAGCGGCTGTACGGCATCACCGTGCCCACCCTGGCGATCGGCGGCGACCAGTCCCCGAAGTGGATGCTGGACGCCGTGCGGGCCGTCGCCGACGCCGTGCCGGGCGCCCGGCACGTGGTGCTGCCCGGCGAGGACCACGGCGTGCTCGGCCGGCCGGAGGCGCTGCTGCCGACGCTGACGGACTTCCTGTCCTGAGCGGATCCGTCCAGAATGAAACGATCCTGAGCGGGATCATTCGCTTCCGGGGGGTTTGCCGAGGGCGTCGCGGAGCTCCGCCGCCGCCTCCGGGGTCAGCAGGGGGTGGGAGTAGAGGTCGAGCAGGGTGAGCGCGAGCAGGTGGGCGCCCTCGGGGCTGAACACGTCCACGCCGAGGCCGCGGGAGACGTGCTTGTGCAGCACGCCGACCGACAGCGACATGGCCGTGGACACGGTCGCGCGCGCCCTGCGCCCGGCGAACGGCTCGTCGGTGCGGGTCTCGTCGAGCTCCGCCAGCCACCGCTCGCTCAGCTCGGCGATGCCGTCGAACAGCGGCGCCGCCCAGCCCTCGGCCAGCGCCCGCGCCACGTACAGCCGGTAGGGCGCCAGCGCGTCGAGCGCCGCGGCCACGGGGTTGCGCCCGGCGGGCACGGCGCCGGCGCGGACGTCGTCGTCGATCCGCCGGACGAGCCTGATCAGGTGTTCGTCGCACGCCTCGCGCAACGCCTGCTTGGAGCCGTAATGGTGGCGCAGCAGCCCCGGGGACACCCCGGCGGTCCCGGCGATGGCGCGGGTCGTGGCCCCCTCGAAGCCGTGCTCGCCGAAGTGCAGCAGCGCCGCCTCCCTGATGCGGGCGCGCGCGGTGAGGTCTTCGGGCTCGGTCATGCGGTACGGCTCCCGTCCGGACGTGCGGATCGTGACGACCCTACACGCGGGCGCACGAAGCGGACGGCGATAAGGTGCCCTGCATGCCGGATTCAGCGCTCGTGACCGCGGACGACCTCGACCAGGCCGTCGCCCTCGCCGTCGACACGCTGCGGGACGCGCCGCCGCAGGCGTGGGAGGCGAAGGCGGGCTCACTGGAGTGGACCTGCTGGGAGACCGTCGAGCACCTCGCCGACGACCTGTTCGCCTACGCCGCCCAGCTCGGGCTCAGCGTGCCGCCGCTGGACACGTACGTGCCCTTCGTGCTGGAGCGGCGCAGGCCCGGCGGCCCCAACAACACCATCCACGCCGACCGCGCGGCCGGGCCCACCGGGCTGCTGCAGGTGCTCCAGACCTCCGGCGCGCTGCTGTCGGCCATGGTCCGCACCGCGCCGCCGCAGGCGCGCGGTCATCACATCTTCGGCATGGCGGACGCGTCGGCGACCGCCGCGATGGGCCTGGTGGAAACGCTCGTGCATATGCACGACGTGTCCGAGGGGCTGGGACTGGCCTGGGAGCCGCCCGCCGACCTGTGCTCGCGGGTGCTGGCCCGCCTGTTCCCCGACGTCCCCGTGGACACCGCCCCCTGGGCCACGCTGCTGTGGGCGACCGGCCGCGGCGAGCTGCCCGGACGGCCGCGCCTGACCCGGTGGCGCTGGTACAACGAACCCCGCTGATCAGACGGGGGATCAGACCGGGTGCTCAGACGATCAGGTCGTCGAACTCGCCGTCCTTGGCCCCCAGGACGAACGCGCTGATCTCGGCCTGCGTGTAGACCAGCGCGGGGCCGTCGGGGAACCGGGAGTTGCGCATGGCGATCTCACCCGTGGGCAGGCCCGCGACCTCGACGCAGTTGCCGTTGGGATTGCTTCGCCTGCTCTTGCGCCACACGACGGGGAGGTGACCGGCGGGCGTTCCGTTCCGGAACTCGTGCATGGGGGAAGCTCCTAGCGATCTTACGGATGCACGTGCATCCGCGTTTGCGCTGACCATACGACAGCACGACAGACTCCATATACCGGATGACCAAAAATCCGACTATGGAGTGGATCACAGGAGTTTCAGCAGCTCATCCGGAAATGAGCTGTTCCAGAAAGCGCCGTGTCTGCTTCGGCTCCAGGGCCTGGATGCTCAGCCGGTCCATGACCTCCATGTAGTGGTCGGAGTCGGCCGGCTTGTCCAGATAGAGGGCGCTGGTGAGCTGCTCCATGTAGACCACGTCGGGCAGCTCGCGCTCGGGGAAACGCAGGATGCTGAACGAACCGCCGGCCGCCGCGTGCCCGCCGCTCTCGAACGGCATCACCTGGACGGTGACGTTGCGCTCCTCCGTGGCGTCGAGCAGGTGGCGGATCTGCTCCCGCATGACGCCGGCCCCGCCGAGCCCCCGCCGCAGGACGGCCTCGTCGATCACGGCCCACAGCTTGAGCCCGCTCTCCAGCCGCTTCTGCCGGGTGGTGCGCAGGGTGACGCGGCGGTCGAGCTCGGGGTCGAGCGCCTTCTCGTTGCCGAGCCGGATCACGGCCTTGGCGTACGCGGGCGTCTGCAGCAGGCCGGGGACGAACTGGTTCTCGAACGTGCGGATGGCCGAGGCGGCCCCCTCCAGCCCGATGTAGACCTCGAACCAGCCGGGCAGCAGGTCGCCGTACTTGTGCCACCAGCCCGGCGCGTTGGCCTGCCGGGCCAGGGCGAGCAGCGGCTCGCGGTCGTCCGGGGCGGTGACGCCGTAGAGGGTGAGCAGGTCGGCGACGTCCCGTTGTTTGAAACTGACCTGACCGAGCTCAAGTCGGCTGATCTTCGCATGAGATGCGCGAATGGAGTACCCGGCATCCTCCCGGGAGATACCCTTCTCGGTACGGAGCCTGCGCAGTTGCGTACCCAGCAGGATCCGCAGCACCGTCGGGCTTCCCGGCGTGTAGCTGAGAAGCTTTCCCTCCGCGCTCTGTGCGCTCACTCGACCGCTCCTAGATCATCTGCACGTGCAGATGGTATTCGCATCGGTAAAACACGAAAAGTCTTGCATCACTACCCACACCCCGTAAAGATGGGCACTGGATCACCAGACCGCGCTTCGGGGGCCAGAATGACGACTTTCGACGCTCGGCCGCAAGCCGCCATCGGTTCCGGGCCACCAGGGTGGCTCGCCACCATTCTGGTGGATGGGCGCGCCGGAGAGTGCGACGCGGTGTTCCCCTTCCACGAGCGCACCGCGTTCGAACCGGCCTGCGTGGCGATGGCCCGGCGGTTCGTGGACCAGACGCTCACCTCGTGGGCCGCCGCCGACCTGGCCTACGACGTGCAACTGGTGGTCTCCGAGCTGGTCACGAACGCGATGCGGCACGGCGGCGGAGCCGTGCAGCTCCGGCTGCTCTTCCGCCGGCCCGAGCTGGCCTGCGTGGTGACCGACCACAGCCAGACCGTCCCGGTGGCGGCGCCGGCCGACGTGTTCGCCGAATTCGGGCGCGGGCTTCGGCTGGTCGACGCGCTCTGCAGCGCGTGGGGCTGGTTCGCCCCCGGCGGCTCGCGGAAGCTGGTCTGGGCGGTCCTGTCCGCATAGACACCGGTACGAGCGGCGCCGTCCGGTGAGGGTCACCGCCGCTCCAGGAGGTCGAGCACGTCGTCGTCGGTGAGCTGGTCGAAGTGTTCGTACCACTGGCCGACCGCCCTGAAGTCGATCGGGGTCAGCAGCACCACCACCTCGTCGGCCTCCGCACGCATCATCTCGACGGTCTCCTCCGCGCCGACCGGCACGGCCAGCGTCACCCTGGCGGGGCGGGCCGCGGCCACCGCGCGCAGGGCGGCCCGTGCCGTCACGCCCGTGGCCAGGCCGTCGTCCACGACGATCACCTCACGTCCGGCCAGCGGCGGCAGCGGCCGGTCGCCCCGGTAGGCCCGCACCCGCCTGGCCAGCTCGTGCCGCTCCCGCTCGACCACGTCGGCCACGTCCTCGGGCGTCAGGCCCAGCCGGTCGAGCATCGTCAGGTCGAACACCGGCTCGCCGCCCTCGGCGATCGCCCCCACGCCCAGCTCGGGAGCGGGCGGGTAGCCGATCTTCCGGGTGACGAGCACGTCCAGCTCGCCGCCGAGCCGGCGGACGACCGGCACGGCCACGGCGACCCCGCCGCGCGGCAACGCCAGCACGACGGGGTCGCGCACCTCCGGCAGCCGCTCGGCCAGCAACGCCCCGGCCTCGGCCCGATCCGCGAACACCCGCATGACCTGTGCATACCCGCACGACCGGCTCTACTCGCCTTCCTCCCGCACCAGCCAGGAGGAAGGCGAGAAAGCCGGCCGGGGACGGTCAGGGGCGGTAGCGGCTGGAGCGGCGCATCTCCTTGTGGATGATCTTCCACTTGTTCTGCTGCTCCTTACGCAGCCGCGCATCGGTGCGGGACGCCATCCAGGCGGCCTCGCGCTGCAGCTTGCGCCAGCTCTGCAACCGGCGTTCGGGCAGCTCGCCGTTCTCCATGGCGTCCAGGACGGCGCAGCCCGGCTCGCTGACGTGCCCGCAGTCGGCGAAGCGGCACCGCTCGGCCAGCTGCTCGATGTCGGCGAAGACGAGGTCGACGCCCTCGCCGATGTCGTAGAGGCCGATCCGGCGGATGCCCGGGGTGTCGATGATCAGGCCGCCGCCGGGCAGCGGGATCAGCTCCCGGTGGACGGTGGTGTGCCGCCCGCGCCCGTCGGCCGCGCGCACTTGCTGGGTGTCCATTACGCCGGTCTCGGCCAGCGCGTTGACCAGGGTGGACTTGCCCGCGCCGGAAGGCCCGAGCACGACCGCCGTACGCGAGCCGTGCAGGTAGCTCGCGGCCAGCGAGACCCCCTCCCCCAGCACCGAGGAGACGGCGTGCACGTCGACGCCCGGCGCGGCGGCGCGCACGTCGGCCATCAGCTCGTCGAGGCCCGCCTCGAACAGGTCGGACTTGGTCACCAGCACGACGGGCGTGCCGCCGGACTCCCAGGCCAGCGCCACCAGGCGCTCGATGCGGCCGAGGTCGGCGAAGTCGGTCGAGTGCATGGACGGCTCGGCCACGAAGACGACGTCGACGTTGGCCGCGAGCACCTGGCCCTGGCCGTCGCCGGACAGGCCGCCGGTCGAGTGGCGGCTCACGCCGCCCCGGATGAACGCGGTGGTCCTGGAGAGCACCTGGTCGAGCTCGTACCGGCCTTCGGGCAGCCATCTGAGCGCGACCCAGTCGCCGACGCACGGCAGGGCCACCGGGTCGTCGGCGGAGGAACGGCGCACGCGGGCGCCGTAGCGGACGTGGTGCTGACCGTCGGCGGCGATCACCTCGGCGGCGCCGCGGTCGACGCGGGCCACCCGCGCCGGGACGGTGTCAGCAGGAAGCTCGGCGGCGCGCAGATCGGTCCAGCCGAGCAGGGAAAGGTCGTAAGACAAGACGGTGAAACCTTTGATCGAGAAGGAAACGGGCAGCTCAGACGAGGGCCCGGAGGTAGACGGACGACAGGCGGAACAGAACGACCCGCATAGCCCTCACCTCCTCGATCAGTTACGAATGCGACTCTAACCACCCTGTCCCGGCAGATGCAATCGCATTATGTTCGGCGATCCGTTGAACCCCGCCAGGGCGGCCGAGCGTACTCCCTCCCGACGGACGCGAGAAAGGGGAATGATGCGGATCAGCACGTATCCCCCGCCCTCGGCCGAGGGGACGGCCCCGGTGGGCAAGCCGCGCCTACGCCATCTGATCCGGCGGGTGCGACCGGACGACGAGGTGGTCGTGTCCGCGCTCTACCGGGAGTACCACCGGCCGCTGCTGGCCTTCGTGGTACGGCTGACGGCGGGCGACCGGCAGTGGGCGGAAGACGTGGTGCAGGAGACGATGATCCGGGCCTGGCGCAGCGCGGAGCGGCTGGACCCCGACTCGGTCTCGCTCATGCCCTGGCTCGCCACGGTGGCCAGACGCATCGTGATCGACGACCGGCGGCGCAGGGAGGCGCGCCCGCCGGAGTCGGGCGACGGGGCGCTGGACTGCGTGCCGGTGCCGGACGAACTGGAGGGGCTGCTGCGCCAGGTGGTCGTGTCGGAGGCGCTGAAGGCGTTGTCACCGGCGCATCGCGAGATCCTGAACGAGACGATCCTGCGGGACCGGTCGGTCAACGACGCCGCCGCCGCGCTCGGCATCCCGGTGGGCACCGTGAAGTCGCGGGTCTACTACGCGGTCCGCGCGCTGCGGGTCGCGCTGGAGGAGCGGGGGGTGACGGCGTGACCTCGCAAGTCGAGCACACCGACGTGGGCGCCTACGCCCTCGGCCTGCTGGAGGAGGACGACCGGCTGGCCTTCGAGTCCCACCTGCGCACCTGCCCCTCCTGCCGCTTCGAGCTGTCGGACCTGGCGGGGGTCGCGAGCGTGCTGCACGGCATCGGCCCCCTGGAGGACGCCGGCCCTCCTCCCCGTGAGGGGCAGGCCGGCGTGGTCGACCTGCTCCAGCGCAAGAAGGCGGCCGACCGGCGGGCCCGCAGGGGGACGTTCCTGCTCGGGATGGCCGCGGCGGTCGCCCTGGTGGCCGGCGGGCTGACCGTCGGCACGCAGCTCACCGGCGGCGGCGACCCGCCGCAGGCGATGGCGGGACGCGCCGACCACATGGGCCCGGCCGAGCAGTTCTACGCCGACGGCACGCCGATCGCGGGCAAGGGCGTCGGCGGGGTGTCGGGCGGGCTGGTGGTGGAGTCGAAGGGCTGGGGCACGCACGCCGCGCTCAAGCTGTCGGGGGTGAAGGGGCCGCTGGAGTGCGAGCTGGTGTCGGTGGGCAAGTCGGGCGAGCGGCGGGTGATGACCGGATGGTCGGTGCCGGCGCCGGGTTACGGCGTGCCGGGCTCGCCGGCCCCGCTCTACATGCACGGCGGCAGCGCCACGCCGCTGGCGGAGATCGACCGCTTCGAGGTGGTCACCAGGACGGGGACGACCCTGCTCACCGTCAGGACCTGAGGTCGCGGACCCGCGCGAGGCCCTTCCGCCGCGGGCGGGAGGGCCTCGCCGCGTTCAGGCGGACGCGCGGTCGGCGGTGACGACGGCGTCGAGCAGGCCAGGGAACGCCTGGTCGAACTCGGCCCTGCGCAGGGTGTTCAGGCGGGAGGTGCCGGCGTAGTGCTGCCGGATGAGGCCGGCCTCGCGCAGCACCCGGAAGTGGTGGGTGGCGGTGGACTTGCTCACCGAGATGTCGAACCCGCCGCAGCTGATGTCGCCGGCGGCGGTGGCGAGCTGGGTGACGATGCTGCGCCGGACCGGGTCGACGAGGGCTTCGAGAACCCGTTGCAGGGTGACTTCGCGCAGGTCGGGGTGGTCCGGGGTGCGGTCGGCGTCCATGGGTCCATAGTACGACATCCATCGAAGTTTGACGGCAGTCGTACTTCGGCGGTTGAATGGCGGCCTCTGACGCGGAAGGACGATGTGATGACCAGGACGGTGCTGTTCCACGAGCTCGGCGGGCCCGAGGTGCTGGAGCTGGCGGACGTGGCGGCCGGCGAGCCGGGGCCCGGCGAGGTGCGGATCCGGGTGGACGCGATCGGCCTCAACCGGGCCGAGGCGCTGTTCCGCAGCGGCCACTACATCGAGCCCGTACGGAGTTTCCCCGCCCGGCTGGGCACCGAGGCCGCCGGGGTGGTCGAGGCGGTGGGCGCGGGCGTCACCGGGTTGCGGGCCGGGCAGCCGGTGAGCACGGTGCCGGCGTTCTCGCAGAACGACTACGGCGTGTACGCCGGGCGGGCGGTCGTGCCGGCGGCTGCGGTGCTGCCCCGTCCGGAGGGGGTGGACCCCGTGGAGGGCGCGGCCGTGTGGATGCCGTACGTGACGGCCTACGGCGCGCTGGTGGAGGTGGGCGGGATGCGTCCCGGGGACACGGTGGTGCTGAACGCCGCCTCCAGCAGCGTGGGCCTGGCCGCCATCCGGGTCGCCGACCGCATGGGCGCCACGCCGATCGCGCTCACCCGCACCGCGGCCAAGAAGGAGGCCCTGCTGAAGGAGGGCGCGGCCGAGGTGATCGTCACCGGGGAGGAGGACGTGACCGAGCGGGTGCTGGCGGCCACGGGCGGGCGCGGCGCGGAGTTCGTCTTCGACGCCGTGGCCGGGCCGGGCGTGACGGACCTGGCCAGAGTGGTCGCCCCCGAGGGGCTGCTGCTGGTGTACGGCGCGCTGAGCGGCGAGCCGACGCCCTATCCGGGGATCGACCTCGGCATGCCGGCGCTGAACATGCGGACGTACACGATGCACGAGACGACGCGGGTGCCCGAGCGGCTGCGGCGGGCGGCGGCGTTCGTGGCGTCGGGGCTGCGCTCGGGGGCCTTCCGGGCGGTGGTGGACCGCACGTTCGACCTGGAGGAGATCGTGCGGGCCCACCGGCGCCTGGAGTCGAACGCGCAGTTCGGCAAGATCGTGGTGACGGTCCGGCACTGACCGTCCGGCCGCCCGCCGCGAGGGGCGGGACGGGCCGGACGGGCGGGCCGCTGGATCAGGACAGGCCGGGGGCCGGGAACTGGGCGGTCAGCTCGCTGACCTCGTGGTGGACGCGGGTGATGACGTCCTCGGCGTCGCCCTTGGCCAGGGCCGTGACGACCTCGTCCATCCAGGCGCCGATCTGCCGCATCTCGGCCTCGCCCATGCCGCGCGAGGTGACCGACGGGGTGCCGATGCGGATGCCCGACGGGTCGAACGGCTTGCGGGTGTCGAACGGCACCGCGTTGTAGTTGGTCTCCAGACCGGCCCGGTCGAGCGCCTGGGCGGCGGGCTTGCCGCCGATGCCCTTGGGCGTCAGGTCGAGCAGGATCAGGTGGTTGTCGGTGCCGCCGGAGACCAGGTCGAAGCCCCGGCTGGACAGCTCCTCGGCCAGCGCCTTGGCGTTGGCGACGACCTGGTGGGCGTAGTCGCGGAAGGACGGCTGGGCGGCCTCGTGCAGCGCGACGGCGATGGCGGCGGTGGTGTGGTTGTGGGGGCCGCCCTGGAGGCCGGGGAAGACGGCCTTGTTGAGCGCGGTGGCGTGCTCGTCGCTGGTGGCCATGAGCATGGCGCCGCGCGGGCCGCGCAGCGTCTTGTGGGTGGTCGTGGAGATCACGTCGGCGTGGCCCACCGGGGACGGGTGGGCGCCGCCCGCGACCAGGCCGGCGATGTGCGCGATGTCGGCCGCGAGCACGGCGCCGACCTCGCGGGCGATGGAGGCGAAGCCCTCGAAGTCGATCGTGCGCGGGATCGCGGTGCCGCCGCAGAAGATCAGCTTCGGCCGGTGCTCCAGGGCCAGCTCGCGGACCTCGTCGAGGTCGACGCGGCCGGTGTCGCGGCGCACGCCGTAACGGACCGGGTTGAACCACTTGCCGGTGGCCGAGACCGACCAGCCGTGGGTCAGGTGGCCGCCGAAGGGCAGGCCCATGCCGAGCACGGTGTCGCCGGGCTGCAGGAAGGCCAGGTAGACGGCCAGGTTGGCGGGCGAGCCCGAGTACGGCTGGACGTTGGCGTGGTTGACGCCGAACACGGCCTTGGCCCGCTCGATCGCCAGCGTCTCGATCTGGTCGATGACCTGCTGGCCCTCGTAGTAGCGCTTGCCCGCGTAGCCCTCGGAGTACTTGTTGGTCAGCACCGTGCCGGTCGCTTCGAGCACGGCCTTGGACACGTAGTTCTCGGACGCGATCAGCTTGACGGTGTCGGCCTGGCGGCGCTCCTCCGCCTTGATGAGCTCGGCGAGCTGCGGGTCGGCGCTAGCAAGAGAACTCATGACTCCCCTGTCATCATTGACAATTGGCGAAGACCCAGGCGCTCGGCCTCCGCTCCCGGTTGATTCGCTCCCTGGTGGTCGATCCCACCGAATGCGCCAGTCGCGTCGCCCTAGACGATAGCGGATGCGCAACCGGCCGCTCGTCCCGCTACTTGGTCCGGCTCACGCCCGGCCAGAGCCGGTCGACCTCGGCGTTGAGGATGGCTCCGATGAGCACGGCCAGGGCGGTGATGTACAGCCACAGCAGCAGCGCGATCGGGGCGGCCAGGGAGCCGTAGACCGACACCGGCGAGAACCAGGCCGCCAGCACCGCCCGCAGCACGGCGGCGCACACGATCCACAGGAACAGGGCCAGGATCGCGCCGGGCAGCTCCCGGTACCACTTGGTCCGCACCGGCACGCTGACGTGGTAGAGCACGGTGAGGAACAGCACCGAGCCGCTGATCACGACGGGCCAGTAGAGGATGTCGATGAGGATGCCGTACTCGCCGGGGAGGGCATCCTTGAGCAGGGTGGGGCCGATGACCAGGATCGGCATGACGATGATGCCGATGATCAGGCCGACGACGTAGAGGCCGAACGACATCAGCCGGGTGCGGATGATGCCGCGCTCCTCCCCCAACCCGTACGCGACCGAGATGAGGTCGACGTAGACGTAGAGCGCCCGCGAGCCCGACCACAGCGACAGCAGGAAGCCCAGCGAGATGATGGACACCTTGTTGGCGTCGTCCCTGAGCACGTCGGTGATGAGCGGGTTGATCACCTTCTTGACGGCGTCGTCGGTGAACAGCAGCCCGGCCTGCTCGATCACCCAGCTCTTGACCTCGGTGACGACGCCGCCGCCGAGCCAGGTGCCGAGCTTGCCCAGCACGCCGATCAGGCCCAGCACGAACGGCGGCAGCGACAGCAGCGCGAAGAACGCGGCCTCGCCGGCCAGGCCGGTGACCCGGTAGTTGACACCGGCGTTCGTGGCCGCGCGCACGATCGCCCACGACTTGGTGTCGAGCACCCAGTTCAGCCTGGCCCGGGCGTTCGAGGCGAGCCGCCTCCTGGACCGGGAAGGCGCATTGGTGGACGTCATGGCACCCAACGGTATTTCGCAGTGACTCTCCGGGACAGCTTACGTCCCGGCTCCTGCCCTAGTCGTTGTCCACGATGCGCGCGCCCAGCGGGAGGAGGGAGACGGGGATCAGCTTGAGGTTCGCGATGCCCATGGGGATGCCGATGATGGAGATGAACAGGGGGATCGAGGTGACCACGTGCCCGATCGCCAGCCAGATGCCCGCGACCACGCACCAGATGACGTTGCCGATGAGGGAGAAGACGCCGGCGTCTGGATCGCGCACGACCGTACGGCCGAACGGCCACAGAGCGTAGGCGGCGATCCTGAACGAGGCGATGCCGAACGGGATGGTGACGATGAGGATGCAGCAGATGATCCCGGCCACGGCGTAGCCGATCGCCAGCCAGATGCCGGCGAACACGAGCCAGATGACGTTCAGAATGGTCCGCATGCTCACAGCATGTCACCGGCCGTGCCGCCGACGTCATCCGGTACGACCCTGAACTTACCCTGACCTGGGCGGCCGCCCGCTCCCCGGCGGCCCAGCGAACGCCTGGGCGATCTCCATCCAGGCGCGGGCGGGCTCGCCGGCCGGCTCCAGGGCGGTGTCCGACAGGTGCACGCGCTGGGTGACGAGCAGGCAGAAGTCGAGCATCGGGCCGCGTACGGCGGCGGGCGCGTCCGCGGGGCCGGCGGTCCACAGGTCGCCGCCGGGGGTGGTGAGCTCGACGCGTACCGGCCCGGCGGGCTCGGGCAGGCCGCGGGCGGCGAAGCTGTAGGGCCGGGCGCGGACGCCGAGCAGGGCCACGTGCCGCAGCCGTTCGGTGGGCTCCCGGGCGACGCCGAGCGCGTCGGCCACGTCCTGGCCGTGGGCCCAGGTCTCCATCAGGCGCGCGGTGACGAAGGACGCCCCCGACATCGCCGGCCCGAACCACGGCACCCGCACGCGCGCGCCGAGCGTCGCGAACGCCTCCAGCGACCGGGCGCGGGACGCGCGGAACCAGGCGTGCAGCTCCCCCGGCGGCAGGCCGCGCGCGGCCTCGGCGAGCTCGTCAACCGAGCCGGCCCGCGCGGCCAGGGCACGGAAGCCGTCGGGGTCGGTGACCGACACCACGGCGGCGTCGTCGAACCAGGCCAGGTGGCTCACCTGGTCGCGCACCGCCCAGCCCGCGGCGGGCGTGGGCGTCTCCCAGTCGGCGGGGCGCAGCGGCGCCAGCAACGCCTCCAGGGAATCGCTCTCGGCCCGGAGGTCGGCCAGCAGTCCGGCCATGAGGTCCACGCGCGCCAGCCTAACCCGAACAACGTTCTGGGAGAATAATGCAGACGTGATCTGCGAGAGCTGCAAGGACAAGCGTCACGACGACTGCCGCGGCGGCTCCTGGTGCGACTGCCAGCACCAGAGCGAGGAGCGGCCGCAGGAGTCGCCGCTCGACTGGCCGCGCCAGGGTTAGGGGCCCGCGGAGTCCAGACTCTGGACCCCATCTTGGACATCCGGGATCTCCGGAGTATCTTCAAGGTATGCCAGCGGACCCCATGCTCGTCGGTCGACGCCACGTCGACCTTCAGCGTGTCCGCAGTGCCATCTGTTGCGACGCCCGCTAACTCATCTTCTTTACCGCAGAGCGCGTCGCACCCACCTGAACCCCTGCACTCGACGACGAGGCAGGAGGAACGCTGCGCGCGCCCACAAAACGAAGGACGCGCAATGAGCACCCCTGCCAGCCGGCATCACAAGCGCCCGCGCGGCGAGGGCCAATGGGCCCTCGGTTACCGGGAACCGCTGAACAAGAACGAAGAGAACAAGAAGAACGACGACGGGCTCAACGTCCGCCAGCGCATCATCGACGTCTACGCCAAGCGCGGCTTCGACTCGATCGACCCCGCCGACCTGCGCGGCCGGATGCGCTGGTACGGCCTCTACACCCAGCGCAAGCCCGGCATCGACGGCGGCAAGACCGCGATCCTGGAGCCGGAGGAGCTCGACGACCGCTACTTCATGCTCCGCGTGCGCATCGACGGCGGCCAGCTCGACCTGCGCCAGCTCCGCACGATCGCCGACATCGCCAACGAGTACGCGCGCGGCACGGCCGACCTCACCGACCGGCAGAACATCCAGCTCCACTGGATCGAGATCGAGTCGGTGCCCGACATCTGGGAGCGCCTGGAGGCCGTCGGCCTGTCCACCACCGAGGCGTGCGGCGACACCCCGCGGGTGATCCTGGGCTGCCCGCTGGCCGGCATCGACGCCGAGGAGGTGCTGGACGCCACCGACGACATCCAGTCGATCAACCGGCAGTTCATCGGCAACCCCGAGTACTCCAACCTGCCGCGCAAGTTCAAGAGCGCGCTGAGCGGCTGCCCGGCCCACTGCACGGTGCACGAGATCAACGACGTCGCCTTCGTCGGCGTCGTCAACGAGCACGGCGAGGCGGGCTACGACCTGTGGGTCGGCGGCGGCCTGTCCACCAACCCGATGCTGGCCAAGCGCCTCGGCGTCTTCGTCAGCCCCGACCGCGTCGACGACGTGTACGCGGGCGTGATCGGCATCTTCCGCGACTACGGCTACCGGCGGCTGCGGCACAGGGCCCGGCTGAAGTTCCTGGTCAACGACTGGGGCGTGGAGAAGTTCCGCGAGGTGCTGGAGACCGAGTACGTCAAGGAGAGCCTGCCCGACGGCCCGGCGCCCACCCTGCCGCGCGGCAGCCGCCGCGACCACGTGGGCGTCTACCCGCAGAAGGACGGCAACTTCTACGTGGGCTTCGCGCCCAAGGTGGGCCGTCTCGACGGCGACAAGCTCCACGTGATCGCCGACATCGCCGAGCGGCACGGCTCCGGCCGGGTGCGCACCACCGTCGAGCAGAAGATGGTCGTCCTCGACGTCGCGCCGGACCGGGTGGAGTCCATCGTGGCCGAGCTGGAGGCCAACGACCTGCAGGTCAACCCCTCCACGTTCCGCCGCCAGACGATGGCCTGCACCGGCATCGAGTACTGCAAGCTCGCCATCGTCGAGACCAAGGCCACCGCCGCGCACCTGATCGACGAGCTGGAGCGGCGGCTGCCCGACTTCGAGCAGCCGCTCACCATCAACGTCAACGGCTGCCCCAACTCCTGCGCCCGCATCCAGGTCGCCGACATCGGCCTGAAGGGCCAGCTCGTCGTGGACGAGAACGGCGACCAGGTCGAGGGCTACCAGATCCACCTGGGCGGCTCGCTCGGCGTGAACTCCGGCTTCGGCCGCAAGGTGCGCGGACTGAAGACCACCGCCAAGGCCCTGCCCGACTACGTCGAGCGCGTGGTGAGCAACTACGACGCCCAGAAGAAGGAGGGCGAGTCCTTCGCCGACTGGGTGCAGCGCGCGGACGAGGCGGACCTGAAATGACCACGCGAGCGGTCCCCTTCCACTGCCCGTACTGCGGTGACGAGGACCTGGAGCCCTACGAGGGGGACGGCGGCTGGTACTGCCGCGCCTGCGCCCGCGCCTTCAAGCTGAAGTTTCTCGGAATCGGAGTGAAGATATGACGCTCGTCGACATCGAGGTGGGTTTGCGAGATCAGCGTGGCACGCTCGACCTGCAGGACATCGTCGAGTCCGCCGCCACGTTCCTTGAGGGCGCCCCGGCCCGGGAGATCATCCGGTGGGCCGCGGCGACGTTCGGCGACCGGTTGTGCCTGACGTCCTCCATGAGCGACGCCTTGCTCATCGACCTGGTGAGCCGCGTCAAACCGGGCGTGGACGTGCTGTTCATCGACACCGGCTACCACTTCGCCGAGACGATCGGCACCCGGGACGCCGTGCGGCAGGTCTATGACGTCAACGTGATCGACATCAAGCCGTCCAGGACGGTCCAGGAGCAGGATCGCGACCTCGGGCCGCGCCTGTTCGGCCGCAACCCCGACCTGTGCTGCTACCTGCGCAAGGTCGAGCCGCTCAACCGGGCGCTGGAGCCGTACCTGGCGTGGATCTCCGGCATCCGCCGGGACGAGTCGTCCAGCCGTACGGACACCAAGGTCGTCGAGTGGGACGCCAAGCGCCAGATGGTGAAGGTCAACCCGATCGCCGCCTGGACGCAGGAGGACGTCGACAACTACATCGCCGACAACGGCGTGCTGATCAACCCCCTGCATTACGACAACTACCCCTCGATCGGCTGCGCGCCGTGCACGCGCCAGGTCGCCGAGGGCGAGGACCCGCGCAGCGGCCGCTGGGCGGGGCTGGGGAAGGTCGAATGCGGCATTCACCTGTGATCCCCGGCAGGGGCCGCGTCCCGTTGGCAGACGGGCCGGCCCCCGGGCGCGTGCCACTGGTGGCGGTCGCGCACGGGTCGCGCGACCCGCGTGCCGCCGCCACCGTGGCCGCGCTGCTGGACCGGGTGCGCCTGGCGCGTCCTGAGCTGCCGGTGCGGGTGGCCTACCTCGACCACTGCGCGCCCACGCTGGGTCAGGCGCTCGACGGGCTGAGCGAGGCCGTGGTGCTGCCGCTGCTGCTCACCGAGGCCTACCACAGCCGGGTCGATCTGCCCGCCGCGCTCAACGAGGCCCGCGCGCGCGATCCGCGCCTGCGGGTCCGCTACGGCACGACGCTCGGGCCGCACCCGCTGCTGCTGCCGGCGCTGGAGCGGCGTTTGGCGGAGGCGGGCGTGCCGGCCGGCGACCCGGAGACGGCGGTCGTGCTGGTCTCGGCCGGGTCGAGCGACGCCAGGGCCAACGAGGTGATCGCCGGCATGGCCCGCGCCTGGCGGCGCGCCGGCTGGTGGACGGTGACCGCGGCCTACGCCTCGGCCGCCGGGCCGACGCCCGGGGAGGCCGTCGCGCGGCTTCGGGCGGCGGGCGCGCCGCGGGTGGCCGTCGCCCCCTACCTGCTGGCTCCCGGCTTCTTCGCCGACCGAATCCGCCGGACCACCGCCCCGGCCGTCTGCGCCGACGTGCTCGGCCCGGCGCCCGAGCTGGTGGACGTGCTGCTGGAGCGGTACGAGTCGGCCCTGCGCGAGCGCCTGCCCGTGGCCGGCTGAGCCCTCAGCACCGAACTCTCAGCACCGGGCGCTCAGCACTGGGCCGTGATCGCGCCGGTCCTCGGATCGACGCTGACCACGTCGGGCCGGCACGCGCGGGTGCGGGCGTCCACCAGCGTCAGCCGCCAGTCGGCGGGGTAGGAGGCGGTCCAGGCCAGCAGCTCGTCGGCGCGCTCGGCGGTCATCGTGCCGGTGCCCGCGTCCGCGGCCTTCACCACGGCGGCGCTCAGCTCGTTCACGCCGTCGCGGGCCGTGGCGTCGCCGAACCAGCCGGGCGGCTGCCGGACCGTGGGCCCGCACGCGCCGGTGGCGACCAGGTCGCCGTTGAGCCAGACCAGCCCGTAGCCGCCCGACGGGCAGGTGAGGGCGAAGGACACCTTCCCGGCCTTCGACTCGAAGGTGAACGTCTCCCGCCTGCCGCCCTGGGTGTAGCCGTGGAAGAGCGGCGGCCGGGGCCGGGCGCGCGCCGGCGCGGGCTGGGCCAGGGCGCCGGCCCACACGTCCCCGGCGGCGGGGGTGGACACGGGAACGGGCCGGGCGTCCACGGTGAGCACCGTGACGGCCGTGACCGTCAGGGCCGCCGCCGCCACCGAGGCCGCCGCCCGGCCCCGGCGCCGCCGGATGCGGCGGGCGCGGGCGTCCACGTCGGCCAGCCGCACCCCGCCCGGGGGCGCGTCGGCGGTGTCGTGTTCGAGCAGGTCACGCAGGTCACGCAGGTCACGCAGTCGCTGTTCCGTCATCGTCAGCTCCCCGTCTCCGCCGCGGCCCTGGCCGCGGGGTCGAGCCGCAGCTTGGCCAGCGCGCGGCTGGCCTGGCTGCGTACGGTGGACACCGAACAGCCCACGATCTCGGCGATGGCCTCGTCGGGCAGGTCCTCGAAGTACCGCAGCACGACCACGGCCCGCTGCTTGGCCGGGAGCGCGGCCAGGGCGGCCCTGAGCGCGTCCCGGGTGCCGAGCCCGGCCGTGTCGTCCGCTTCCTGGGGGCGGTCCGGGAGCTCGCCCGTGGCCACCTCGCCCCGCCAGCGCCGCCGCCACCAGGAGGCGTGCGTGTTGGTCAGGATGCGGTAGACGTACGGGTCGGGGTTCGCGCCGACCCGCCGCCAGGCCAGCCAGGCTCTGGCCAGCGCGGTCTGCGTCAGGTCTTCGGCCGTGGCCCAGTCGCGGCACAGCAGGTACGCCGTCCTGAGCAGGCGGGCCGAGCGCTGCTCGACGTATCGCTCGAAGTCGGCACGATCCCGCATCGAGGGGTCCTCACTGTCCGGTGATGTTCACCGATCACTACGCCGAAGACCCCCGCCCGCGTTGCACGGCCTCAGTAACCCCCATGGTCGCGGCGGCGGTCGCGGCGCTCGCGCTCCAGGGCGCGGTGCTCGTCGCGGATCTGCCGGCCGACCTCGCGGGCGTCGTCGCGCATCTGGCGGCCGACCTCGCGCCAGTCGTCGCCGTGCAGCGCCCGCCAGTGCTCCCGCCAGGCGGCCAGGCCGCGCTTGACCGGCTGGGCGCGGGAGTCGCCGAGCACCTTGACGTCGCCCATCACGGCGTAGGCGCGCACCCGGATCACCGGCACGTTCATGCCGGGGGCCGCCTCCAGCACGTCGACCTTCTTGTCGCCCATCACGGCGACGCCGTCGAGGTCGACGTTCACGCCGTCGGGCACGATGATCTTGACGTCGCCCATCACGGACACCGCCGTGACGTCGACCACGTCCGTGCGCACCTCGGCCTCGCGCAGGTCGAGCAGCACGTCGCCCATGACGGCGACCGCGCCGAGCTCCTGCTCGATGCGCCAGGTGCCGCGCCGCTTGGTGTCGCCCATGATGCCGACGAACCAGCGCCGCTTGCCGCCCTCGCGGGCCGGGGCGGGCGTGGGCGCGGGCCCGCGGCCCACGGGCAGGTCCTGGGTGAGCAGGGCGAGCTCGGCGTGCGTGGTCGCGGTGTAGGCGGCCTCGGTACGGTCGGTCAGCTCGGCGAGCGTGAGCCGGCCCTCGACCGAGGCGACACGGAGCTGTTCCACGACGGCCTCGCGCTCGGCGTCCGACGCGCGCACCTCACCCGGATCTGTCATAGACGCAACATATCGCGTCTTGGGCCGGTTGGGGCTCCTCCCCTGGGAGGAACATCCGTACACCCTTGGATGGGTCCCGGGGCCCACGGACCGCCCGTCAGCGTGCTCCGGCGACCGCGGGCTGCGAAGACGCTAGGGTCCTGTCATGCATGAGGAACAGCTCTATCGCGCGGCGTTGAACGGCGAGACCGAGACCGTGGGCAAGCTGCTCACCGGCGGCGCCGACCCCAACAAGGCCAGCGAGGGCGAGGAGGCCGGGCTGCCGCTCTGCGCGGCCGCCGCCTGGGACCGCGTCGAGGTGGCCGAGGCGCTGCTGGCGGCCGGGGCCGACGTCAACGGCCGCGAGGCCGGCGGCTGGACGGCGCTGCTCTGGGCCGCCGCCAACGGCCACGCCGCGACCGCGGGCGTGCTGATCGAGGCGGGGGCCGAGGTCGACGCGGCCAACGACGACGGCGACACGCCGCTCACGCTGGCGGCCAGGCGCGGGGCACTGGGCGTGGTCCAGACGCTGCTGGAGGCGGGCGCCGACCACGAGAAGTTCGACGGCGACGGCGACAGCCCGCTCGACATCGCGGCCGACTGGGTGGGCGTGCACCTGGAGTCCGCGCTGCTCGACCAGATCGCCCAGGAGGGCTGGGAGTACGTCGTCGGCCGCCAGTACGCCAAGGACGGCACCGAGCTGGTCACCGTGGCCGGCCGCTCCCCCGACGGCTCGCAGACCGAGCAGGTGCAGGCCCAGCGGGGCCACGCCGCCGTGGCGACCGTCCTGGAGGACGCGGCGGGCGTCCACACGCCGGTCGACCAGCTCGTCGCCAGGGCCGTCGCCCACCGCGACGTCGACGAGGACGCCGAGACCTGGTGGATCGTGGCCGACTCGCTCGGCCGGCGGGCCGACGACGAGACCTACGAGGCCCTGTCCCGGCTGTGCGTGAGCGAGGACGCGCGCGAGCGGGAGTTCGGGGTCGACGCGATCGCCCAGTTCGGGTTCGCCGACGGCGAGAAGCCCTACCTCGACCGCACGCTGGCGCTGCTGCAGAAGATGGTGACCACCGAGGGCAACCCGCAGGTGCTGCGCTCGGTGCTGGCCGCGCTGGGGCACCAGGGCGACCCGCGCGCGCTGCCCGCCGTGCTCGACATCATCGGCCGGCCGGGCCACAAGCGCACGATGACGGACGCCATCGCGCTGGCCGACGTCCTGCCCGCCGACCACGAGGAGGGCCTGTCGCTGCTCATCGAGATGTCCCGGGACGAGGAGGCCGAGATCCGCGACTGGGCCACGGCCGGGCTGGCCGGGCTGTCGGCGGACACGCCCCGCATCCGGGAGGCGCTGGCCGACCGGCTGGCCGACGCCGACCTGCGCACGGTGGCCGAGGCGGCGCGGGGGCTCGCGGCGCGCGGCGACGAGCGGGCCGAGCAGGGCGTCAGGCGGGTGCTGGAGGAGAGCGACGACGACTACGCCAGAGACCTCGTCACGGGGATCGGCGGGGAGTGACCCTGTCGCCCCCGGCGGCCGCCCGCTGGGCGGGGCCGCCGGGGGCCGGGGTTCTGGCCCTGGAGCAGGGGCCGCCCGCCCACCCGGTCAGTCCGACAGGGCGGTGCGGAGCTGGTTCAGCACGGCGCGCAGGATGCGGGAGACGTGCATCTGCGAGATGCCGAACTCGGCGGCGATCTCCGACTGGGTCATGTTGCCGTAGAAGCGCATCAGCAGGATGTTGCGCTCGCGCGACGGCAGGGCGTCGATGAGCGGCTTGACGGAGTACTTGCCGAGCAGCGTGTCCAGCGACTCGTCCTGCGAGGGCAGGAAGTCGCCGAGGTCGGCGCCGTCGTTGTCGCCGCCTACGGGGGCGTCCAGCGACAGGGCGCTGTAGGCGGTGGAGGCGTCCAGGGTGAGCAGGACGTCCTCCTCGGTGATGTTCATGTGCGCGGCGAGCTCGGAGACGGTGGGCGAGTGGCCGAGCGTCTGGGTGAGGTCGGCCGTGGCCTTGTTGAGCTCCAGCCGGCGCTCCTGGTAGACGCGCGGCACCTTGACGGCCCAGGTGCGGTCGCGGAAGTGCCGCTTGACCTCGCCGACCATCGTGATCATGGCGTAGCCGCGGAACTCGTGGCCGAGCTCGGGGTCGAAGCCGTTGATCGCCTTCATCAGGCCGACGTAGGCGGCCTGGCGCAGGTCCTCCATCGGCTCGCGCTGGTGGCGGTAGCGACGGGTGACCTCGGTGACGAGGGAGTCGTACATGGTGACGACGCGCTCACGGATGCGGGCCTTGTGCTCGTCCGAGGCTTCCGGCCTGTTCATCTCAGCCAGAAGCTGTTCGGCGGTCATTTCGTCGAGTGCGATATCCAGGACGGCCATCTGAGTAGCTCCATATGCCCGAAGGCGGCCCCGTCCATGGAAAAAAGCCCAGGCAGAGGCACGCCACGTTTGAACGTGAGTTGAAGCCCTCTGCTGGACTTCGGATCAAAGGATTCCCTATGGATCCCGATTTATCACCCTATATTAGGTCACAGATCGATCACAGCTTACCAGCTCACGGTCCCGACAGGGCGGGAGCCGAGGTCAGGAGGTCGCGGGCCAGCGCGAGGTCGCCCGTCAGCTCGGCGGGGAAGGCGTCCGGCTCGCCCCTGCCGCCCAGCAGGAAGCAGAACGCGACCACGTCCGCCGTCAGGTGGGCGTCCGGCGTGCCGGGGGCGGTGTCGGCGACGCCGAGCGGGATGCGCCAGTCGCCGCCGCCCGCGCCGGTGAGGGTGAGGCGCAGGGTGCGGCCGGAGCCGTCCAGGCCGGACAGGAGCATCGTCCAGGGCAGCAGGCGGGCGCACAGGTCGGCCGTGGGGCGGATGTGCTCGGGCACCGGGTCGGGCAGGCGCACCCCGGCCGCCGTGGCGGCGTCGGCGGCGTGCACCCACGTCTCCAGGCTCCTGGCCAGGACGTGGTCGCGCACGACCGTCTCCATGCCGTCCACCGTGGCCGGGGTGGCCGGGTCGAGGCCGCCCAGGTGGCGGCAGAGGGCGTCGGCCTGGGCCCGCCAGTCGCGCCTGGTCTGCTCGGGGCTGCGGGCCCGCTCGTACGCCTGCACGTCCGCCGTGCGGCCGGCCGCGTCCCGGGCGGCCAGCGGCGGGCCGAGCACGGGCGCGCCGACGGAGGCGGCCAGCAGGCCGTCCTTGGCGGCCAGGTGGGCCACGAGCTCCTGGAGCGTCCAGCCCTCGACGATGACGCGCGCCCAGTCGTCGTCCGCGGCCGAGGCCAGCAGCGCGTCCATGGCGGCGACGCGGCCGGCGTACGGCAGCGCCCAGCCGGCGGTCGGCGCCGCGGGGCGGCGGCGGGCCCTGGCCCCGGCCAGGAGCTGCGGACGCAGGGAACGGACCGGCACCGCCGGGTCCTCCATCAACGTGTCCAGATACAGGCGCTCGACAGGATCCATCACGCTTCTTCCTCCGCCAGGGCGTCGGCCAGGCGCCGCAGCGCCAGCCGGATGCGCGACTTGGCCGTTCCCTCGGGCACGCCCAGCTCCTCGCTCACCTGCCGGTACGTCCGGCCGCCGAAGTAGGCCAGCTCCACCGGCCGGCGCAGCCCCTCGGGCAACGACGTCACCGCCTGCCGCACGCGCTCGGCCTCCTCGGCGGCCAGCACGGCCTCCTCCAGCCTGGCGGGCTCGCGTTCGAACAGCCGCGGCCCGAGCGCGGAGACGCGGCGGCGCTCCTCGGCGCGCACGTGGTCGACCGCGCGGCGGTGGGCGATCGTGGCCAGCCAGGCGCGCAGCGGGCCGCGTCCGGGGTCGTAGGCCAGCGGGCGCTCCCAGAACACCAGGAACACCTCCTGCGTGATGTCCTCGGCGATCACGCGGTCCCTGGTGACCCGTAAGGAGAGCCCGAAGATCAGTGCGGACAGCCGATCGTAGACCTCCCCCAGCGCCGACTCGTCGCCGCCGACCACCCGCTGGTGCAGCAGGCGGTCGTCGTACGGTGCCTCCACTGGCACCACACTCCCGTGGTCCGGACCGAGGCGGGCGGGTGCGCCGCGACCCGAGCATGTCACCATTCGCCGGAAATGTTGAGGCGGACGCCCCCCGCCACCCGCTCCGCGGCCCCGCGATAGTGTCGAACGGACGACGACCGGAGGGATCACCCGCCATGGCCACCACCCGCACCGCCACCACGCAATGGAAGGGCGCCCTGCTCGACGGCTCGGGCACCGTCTCGCTCGACAGCTCGGGCGTGGGCACGTTCGAGGTCTCCTGGCCCTCCAGGGCCGAGGCCGCGGGCGGCCGCACCTCCCCCGAGGAGCTCATCGCCGCCGCCCACTCCTCCTGCTTCTCCATGGCCCTGTCGCACGCCCTGGCCGGCGCCGGCACGCCGCCGGAGTCGCTGCGCACGAGCGCGGACGTGACGTTCCAGCCGGGCGAGGGCATCACGGGCATCGTGCTCACCGTGCAGGGGCACGTTCCGGGCATCTCGGCCGAGCAGTTCCAGGAGGCCGCCGCGACCGCCAAGGCGAACTGCCCGGTCAGCAAGGCGTTGGCGGGCACCACGATCACCCTGAAAGCCGAACTCCTCTAACAGGAACGCATTCGCGTGCGACAATTGGGTCACATGCGCGAGGTCTGGCCGGGCGAACCCTATCCACTCGGCGGCACCTGGGACGGCGTCGGCACCAGCTTTGCCGTGTTCTCCGAGGTCGCCGAGCGGGTCGAGCTGTGCCTTTTTCACGACGACGACAGCGAGGAGCGGGTGCCGCTCCCGGAGGTCGACGGCTTCGTCTGGCACGGCTACCTGCCGGGGATCCAGCCGGGCCAGCGGTACGGCTACCGCGTCCACGGGCCGTACGAGCCGTCGCAGGGGCGTCGCTGCGACCCCTCCAAGCTGCTGCTCGACCCCTACGCCAAGGCCATCGACGGCGAGCTGACCTGGAACGAGGCGCTGTTCCCCTACTACTTCACCGATCCGTCGGTGCGCAACAGGGAGGACAGCGCCCCGTACATGCCGAAGAACGTGGTGATCAACCCGTTCTTCGAATGGGGCAACGACCGGCCGCCGCGCATCCCGTACCACGAGACGGTGATCTACGAGGCGCACGTGCGGGGGCTGACCATGCGCCACCCGGGCGTGCCGGAGGACCTGCGCGGCACGTACGCCGGGGTCGGGCATCCGGCGATCATCGAGCACCTGCTGTCCATCGGGGTGACGGCGGTCGAGCTCATGCCGGTGCACCACTACGTGCCCGAGCACTTCCTGGTGGCCCGGGGGCTGACCAACTACTGGGGCTACAACACGATGGCCTACCTGGCCCCCCACGGCCGCTACTCCGGCTCCGGCACCCGCGGCCAGCAGGTGCTGGAGTTCAAGGCGATGGTGCGGGCGCTGCACGAGGCGGGCATCGAGGTCATCCTCGACGTGGTCTACAACCACACCGCCGAGGGCGACCACATGGGCCCCACGCTGGGCTTCCGGGGCATCGACAACGTCAACTACTACCGCCTGCACGACGGCGACCGGCGGTACTACCTCGACTACACCGGGTGCGGCAACTCGCTCAACGTGCGCTCGCCGCACGCGCTGCAGCTCATCATGGACTCGCTGCGCTACTGGGTGCTGGAGATGCACGTCGACGGCTTCCGCTTCGACCTGGCCTCGGCCCTGGCCAGGGAGCTGCACGACGTCGACCGGCTGAGCGCGTTCTTCGACCTCATCCAGCAGGACCCGGTGATCTCGCAGGTGAAGCTGATCGCCGAGCCCTGGGACGTCGGGCCGGGCGGCTACCAGGTCGGCAACTTCCCGCCGCTCTGGACGGAGTGGAACGGCAAGTACCGCGACATCGTGCGCGACTTCTGGCGGGGCACCAACTCCGCGCTCCCCGAGTTCGCCTCCCGCCTGACCGGCTCGGCCGACCTGTACGAGTCCTCCGGCCGCCGCCCGGTGGCCTCGATCAACTTCGTCACCTGCCACGACGGCTTCACCCTGACCGACCTGGTCTCCTACGATCACAAGCACAACGAGGCCAACGCCGAGGAGAACCGCGACGGCACCAACGACAACCGGTCCTGGAACTGCGGCGCCGAGGGCCCGGTGGAGGACCCGCACATCGTCGCCCTCCGCCGCCGCCAGCGCCGCAACTTCCTGACCACGCTGTTCCTGTCGCAGGGCGTGCCGATGCTCTCCCACGGCGACGAGATCGGCCGCACCCAGCGGGGCAACAACAACGCCTACTGCCAGGACAACGAGCTGGCCTGGATCGACTGGTCGATGCTGCACGCCGAGTCCGACCTGCTGGAGTTCGTCAAGACGCTGTCGAAGCTGCGCCGCGAGCACCCGGTCTTCCAGCGCCGCCGCTTCTTCCACGGCCGCCACCCCGACAACGGCAAGCGCGACCTGGTCTGGCTGACCCCGGGCGGCAAGGAGATGACGGCCGGCGACTGGCACACCGGCTACGCCAAGTCGCTGATGGTCTACCTCAACGGCGAGGCCATCACCGAGCCGGGCCCGCGCGGCGAGCGGATCGTGGACGACTCCTTCCTCCTGCTCATCAACGCCCACCACGAGAACCTGTCGTTCACGCTTCCGGGGCCGGAGTTCGGGGCCGAGTGGCTGCCGGTGCTCGACACCTGTCACGACGTGGTGGAGGAGGCGTTCGGCGACGAGCGGTGGCGGGCGGGCGACCTGGTGGCGGTGACCGGCCGGTCCTTCCAGGTCCTGCGGCTGCCCAGGGAACCGCAGACGCCCTAGCTCCATCGACCACCTGGCTGTATTGACCCGCCGGGCCGTCAGAAGACGCGGGCGATGCCGGCCGTGACGAGGAGCAGCGCGAACGTGGTCACCCCGGCCACGCCGTGCAGGACCACGGCGAGCACCGGGAAGCCGGTGGCCCGGCGCTGGTGGCGTCCGCCGCCGAGCCAGCGGGTGAACATCGTGAAGCCCAGCAGCGCGGCCACGGTGAGCCCGCAGAGGGCGAGCCAGGCCAGCGGGGCGCGGCCGGTCAGCAGGTAGGCCACCCAGCAGGCCAGCGACGCGGCCGCGAGCGCCGGATGGGACAGCAGCAGCGTCACCGGGAAGCGGGTGACCTTGGCCTCCTGGCGGCGCAGGCCGCCGGCCGAGAGCCAGCGGTAGAGCAGGTAGATCCCGATCAGTGCGGCGATCGTCCATGTGACGGCGGTGAGCAGGCCCATGTCCCCTCCCGGCGAGGCTCTGCCGCCACCGTATGCAGACTCCAGGCCTTTCGTCCTTCAGTTACTCAAAAGTGCTGTCAGCCGCAAAACCCCCGGGGACGGTTTGTCGGTGGGGTGTGCCAAGGTAGAGGAGTGCGGCGCATCTATCCCGACTTTCAAGACAATCCGGACATCCCGCAGGCTTACGCCTACCCCGAGGGGCGGCCCTGGCTGCGGCTCAACATGGTCTCCAGCGCCGACGGCGCGGCGTGGCTGCAGGGGCGCTCGGGCGGGCTGTCGAGCAGGGGCGACAAGCGCATCTTCGCCATCCTGCGCGGGTTGTCCGACGTGATCGTCGCGGGGGCGGCGACCGTCCGCACCGAGGGCTACGGCCCGGTCAAGCCGCGGGCCTCCTGGTCGTCGATCCGGGCCGGGCGTCCCGACGTGCCGCCGATCGCGGTGATCACCCGCAGCCTCGACCTCGACCTCGACGGCGAGCTGTTCACCGACGCGACCAACCCGACGATCGTGATCACCTGCGAGTCCGCGCCCGCCGAGCGCCGCAAGCTGGCCGGCCGGCGGTCCGACCTGATCATCGCCGGCGACGACGGCGTCGACATGCGGCTGGCCGTGCGTGAGCTGCACGAGCGCGGCCTGACCCGCGTCCTGTGCGAGGGCGGCCCGCGCATCAACGCGCAGCTGTCCGCCGACGACCTCATCGACGAGTTGTGCCTGTCGGTGAGTCCCATGCTGGTCGCGGGCGGCGCGGCCCGCATACTGAACGGCGTGGCCGCGCAGGTCCCGCTTGACCTCCGCCAGGTCCTGGAAGAGGAGGGGGTCCTCTTCTGCAGATACACGAGGGAGCAGAGCCCATGACCGAGCAGCCCGTCGAAGAGCCGGAGCCGGTGCCCAACCTCCCGGTCCGGCCGCCCGTGCCGCCGATGCTGGCCAAGCCGGTCAAGGCCATGCCCAAGCAGGACGGCACCCTGTTCTACGAGCCCAAGTGGGACGGCTTCCGCTGCATCGTGTTCAGGGACGGCGACGAGGTCTACCTCGGCAGCCGCAACGAGCGTCCGTTCACCCGCTACTTCCCCGAGCTGGTCGAGGCGGTCAAGGCCGAGCTGCCCGGCAAGGTGGTGATCGACGGCGAGATCGTGCTGCCCCGGGGGGCGCAGCTCGACTTCGACGCCCTCCAGCAGCGCATCCATCCAGCCGCCTCGCGGGTCAAGCTGCTCTCGGAGCAGACGCCGGCCCAGTTCATCGCCTTCGACCTGCTGGCCGTGGGCGACGAGTCGCTGATGGAGGAGCCGTTCGCCGAGCGGCGGCGGCGGCTGGAGGAGCTGTTCCCGCACCAGGGCGGGTCCGTCCGGCTGACGCCGGTCACCACCGCCGACGAGCAGGCGCGCGAATGGTTCGACGCCTTCGAGGGGGCGGGCCTCGACGGCATCATCGTCAAGCCGGGCGACCAGCCGTACGTGCCCGACAAGCGCACGATGTTCAAGGTCAAGCACGAGCGCACGGCCGACGTGGTGATCTGCGGCTACCGCGAGCACAAGACCGGGCCCATCGTCGGCTCGCTGCTGCTCGGCCTCTTCGGCGACGACGGCCGGCTGCATCACGTGGGCGTGGCGGCCTCGTTCCCCATGGCGCGTCGGGCCGAGCTGGTGGAGGAGCTCAAGCCGTACCTGGCGGAGCTGAGCGAGCACCCGTGGGGCCACTGGGCCGAACAGGCCACGGCCAACGCCGGGCAGCCGGCGGCGGGGCCCGCGACCGGCGGGCAGCGGGTGCCAGGCGCGGTGTCGCGGTGGAACGCCAAGAAGGACCTGTCGTTCATCCCGCTCCGGCCCGAGCTGGTGATCGAGGTGGCCTACGACCAGATGGAGGGCGACCGGTTCCGGCACACGGCGCACTTCCGGCGGTGGCGGCCCGACCGCACGCCCGAGTCGTGCACGTACGAGCAGCTGGAACGGCCGGTCAGCTACGACCTCGACGACATCCTCGCCCGTTAGGGGGCAAAGCGGTCTAGTCTCTCCCTTATGACCACCGGTGATGAGCTCAAGGCGGCCGTGTCCGCGCGGCGCGACCTCGGCCCCGACTTCGAGGACGCCCTGGTGGAGTCGTTCCTCGACAAGGTGGGCCAGGAGGTCGACCGGCGGGTCGACGAGCGCCTGGCCGGCACGGCCCCGCGCGCCAAGGCGCCCGCCAGGGGGTCCGACGGCCAGCGGCTGGCGCTGGCGATCGTCTCGCTCTCGCTGGGCACGCTGTCCACGGTGGCGCTCGCCTTCGCGGGAGGCGGACGGGCGATGGCGCTGATCCCGATCTGGGTCGGAATCATCATCGTGAACGTCGTCTTCAACGGCTCCCGCGAGAAGTAGCCCCCTCCGGGGGGCTTCCGGGTCAGGTCAGCCAGATGAGGCCGGCGAAGCGGCCGCTGGGCTGTTCGCGGCGGTGGGAGTAGAGCTCGGCGGACTCGATGGTGCAACGCGCGTCGTGCCGCACGTCGGCGACGCCCGCCGCCCTGAGCTGGGACTCGATCCCGGCCCGCAGGTCGAGCGCCGGGGTCCCCCACGACGTCGTCGACCACGTCGGCGGCACCTTCGAGGCCACCTGCCCGCGCAGGTCCTCGGGCACCTCGTAGCAGCGGCCGCAGGCGCCGGGGCCGATCAGCGCCACCATCCGGCCCGGCCGGGCGCCCTTGGCCGCCATGGCCTCGACCAGGGCGGTGGCCACGCCCGCCTCGGTGCCGGGACGTCCGGAGTGGGCGGCGCCGACCATGCGCGCCTCGGGGTCGGCCACCAGCACGGCCGGGCAGTCGGCGCCCAGCGAGGCCAGCGCCAGGCGCGGCTCGGTGGTGAACACGCCGTCGAGCGGCGGCGGGTCGTCGCCGAACGGCTCGCTCACGTAGGCGACGTCGGCGCTGTGGACCTGGCGCATGTAGACGACGGCGCGCACGCCCAGCTCGGCCGCCAGGCTCTCGCGGTTGGCCCGTACGGCCGCCGGGTCGTCGCCGACCATGCCGCCGAGGTTGCGTGAGCCGTACGGCGGGGCGCTGACCCCTCCGTGGCGGTCGGTGACGACGGCGTGCACTCCGGGGGCCAGCAGCATGCCCCGATCCTATCCGGGCTGCGGCGAGAAGCCGGGGCTGCCCGGGGAGTCGCCGGGCTGCGGCGAGGAGCCGGGCTGAGGGGAGGAGCCGGGGCCGCCTGGGGAGGAGCCGTGCAGGATGGCGCCGGGCGGGCGGCCGAGCTCCAGGTACATGTTCACCTCGTCGAAGCGCCATTCGCCCACCTCGACCACGTTCGGCAGCCGCCCCCACTCGCGGAACCCGAGGCTCTGGTACAGCGCGATCGCGCCGTGGTTGTTGCCGCGCGCCCGCAGCGTGAGCGTCTCGATGCCGGCGGCGCGGGCGTCGTCCGCGAGACCGGACACGACCACCCGGCCGAGCCCGAGCCCGCGTGCCTGCGGGTGGGCCATGACCTTGCCGATCTCGCCGGAGTGCCGGAAGACCGCCTCCTGGCCGCGCCGCCACAGGCCCATGGCCTGCACCGTGCCGTCGACCGTGGCGAGGGCGAGCCGCCCCTCGCCCTTCCTGGCCATCGCGAGCGTGGACTCCACCCAGGGGTCGGTCTCGTCCCTGGTGGGCGGCGCGAGGTAGCCGACCGCGCCGCCCAGCTCGACGACGGCGTGCAGCACGCGGTGGACGGCGGCGAGCAGGGGCTCGTCGGCGGTTTCCGGCCAGGTCAGGTCGATTTTCACGGAAGACCATTATGCCCCGATCCATCCGGGACTGGCCCGCATATGGCAAGCAAGCATATGCTTGGGCGCGTGCCTGATTACCGCAATCTCATCGGCGGCGAGCTGGTCCCCGCGGACCGGACGATGGACACCGTCAACCCCGCCACGGGCGAGGCGTGGGCCCGGATCCCGGCCAGTGGCGCGCCCGAGGCCGAGGCCGCCGTGGCGGCGGCGCGGGCGGCCTTCCCCGCCTGGTCGGCCATGCCCGCCCTGGGCCGGGCGCACTTCCTGCGCAAGGTGTCGGAGGTGTTCACCCGGCACGCCGAGGAACTGGCCCGGCTGGAGACCCGCGACAACGGCCGCATCCTGCGCGACACGCTCAAGAAGGACCTGCCGGGCATGGCGTACCTGTGGCAGCTGGCCGCCGGGCAGTGCCTGGAGGCGGTCAAGGGCGACACCGTCCTGCTCGGGCCCGACACGCTCGGGCTGACACGGCGCGAGCCGTACGGGGTGGCGGTCTGCATCATCCCCTGGAACTCCCCCATTTCCACCTTCTCCGCCAAGGCGGCCTACGCCCTTGCCGCCGGGAACACGGTGATCGTCAAGCCCGCCGAGCAGGCCGGCGCGTCGGTGCTGCGGCTGGGCGAGCTGCTGGCCGAGGTGTTCCCGCCGGGCGTGCTGAACATCGTCAGCGGGCTCGGCGAGGAGGTCGGCGACGCGCTCGTCCGGCACCGGGACGTCGGCAAGATCAGCCTCACCGGCTCCACGGCCACCGGCCAGGCCATCACCCGGGCCTCGGCGGACGCGCTGAAGCCGCTGACGTTCGAGCTGGGCGGCAAGTCGCCCAACATCGTCTTCCCGGACGCCGACCTGGATGCCGCCGCGCAGGGCGTCACCGTGAACTCCGTCTACACCGGCAACGCCGGGCAGGTGTGCGTGGCCGGCTCGCGCATCCTCGTCCACCGGTCGATCTGGGACGACCTGCTCGGGCGGATCAGGCACATCTGCGCCGGCCTGGTCCTGGACGACCCTCTCGACCTGGCCACGACCATGGGCCCGATCGTGTCGGCCGGGCAGTTCGAGCGGGTGCGCTCGTACCTGGAGACGGCCGAGAAGGAGGGGGCCGAGCTGGTCTTCGGCGGGCGGTCGGGGGCCGAGGTGGTGCCCGGCCTGCCGGGAGGCTACTGGGTGGCGCCCACGCTCTACACGACCGAGGACAACGGCCTGCGCATCTGCCAGGAGGAGATCTTCGGGCCGGTGGCGGTGGCCATCCCGTTCGAGAGCGACGAGCAGGCGCTGGAGATCGCCAACGACTCGCCGTACGGGCTGGCGGCCGGGGTGTGGACGCGGGATCTCGGACGGGCGCACCGGTTCGTGCGGGATCTGCAGAGCGGCACCGTGTGGGTGAACACCTACCGCCAGATGCCTCCGGGCCTGCCGTTCGGCGGCGTGAAGGACAGCGGGTACGGCCACGATTCCGTCGTGGAGTACACCCGGGAAAAGGCGGCCATCATCCAGATTTAGTTAGATAGATTCCCTCCATGAGCGAGGGGATCAACGACCAGTCCGAGCTGACCGAGCTGTCCGAGGCAGCCGCCCAGTCGCGCGCGTCCGTGCTGCGCAGCCGAGCCGAATCGTACATCGCGCTGTCGCGGCACGAGGCCGCCATCGCCGATCTGACCGAGTCGATAACGCTGGTCCCGGACAACGCCCGCGCCTGGCGGCTGCGCGGCGAGAGCCATCGGGTCATCGAGCGGTACGAGGCCGCTCTGGCCGACTTCGACGAGTCGTTGAGACTGGAACCCGACAGCGCGTACGCGCTGGGCTCGCGCGGGCAGGCGTACGCGGCGCTCGGCCGGCTGGAGGAGGCGATGGACGACTTCGACCACGCGCTCACCCTCGCCCCCGAGTCCCTGTGGATCCTGGAGGCCAAGGCCGACGCCCTGGTGGACATGGACCGGCTGGACGAGGCCCTGGACGAGCACGCCAAGATCATCGCGTTGAACGAGGAGCTGGCGTACTCGTGGGTGGCGCGCGGTGACCTGTACCAGCGCATGCACCTCTACAGCGAGGCCATCGCCGACTACACCAGGGCCCTGGAGGCCGACCCCGACCACGTGCGGGCGCTCAGCCGGCGCGGCGAGGCGCTGCGCATGACCGACCGCTACCAGGAGGCGCTGGCCGACCTGAACCGAGCGGTCGAGCTCGACCCCGACAACGACCGCGCGTTCGGCAGCCGGGGCGCGGTGCTGAGCGAGATGGGCGACAACGAGGCCGCGCTGCGCGACCTGGACCGCGCCATCGAGCTGGACCCTGAGTACATCTGGGCCTACCGGGTGCGCGGCGAGATCTTCCAGGAGATGGAGCGGCACGAGGAGGCGGTGAACGACTTCACGCTGGCCCTGCGCCTGGAGTTCGGCGACGACTAGGCCGTCGCGAGCGGCGGGCCGCCCCGGAGGGCGGCCCGCCGTTGTGATGGCATCTCTTTGACAGCGCCTTCGGTCAGAGCGCCAGCAGGGCGTTCACCGGCAGGCGGCTGTCGGACAGCGGCCGTACGGCGATGCGCAGCAGGGCCAGCGCGTTGTCGTCGCCGGCGATGCGGTTGGCGCTGAGCCCGCCGCACGCCTGGCAGTGGTGGATGATCAGCCACTCCCCGTCCGGCCTGACGGTGACGCTGAGCGCCGCCATCGGGCCCCGGCAGCCCGCCCGCCGGTCCCCCGGGATCCGGTGGTCGACGTGCAGGCTGGTCAGGCAGTGCGGGCAGTGGTTGCGGTGCGCCGTGCCGGGCGCGTCCATCGGTACGTCCAGCCGGCAGCCGACGCAGCGGAACGCGTCGCCGCGCTCGTCACGTCGCACGGCCTTGGGCTGTTGCGGCCTGGCCCGGCCAGGGTTCCTCCTGGGCATGTCACAGGTCGCCGAACGCTTCGAGCGGGAACGGCGGCTGCGCGAGCGGGCGTACGGCCATGCGCATGAGGATGAGCTGGTTGTCGTCCCCGCAGATCGGGTTGGACGTCAGCTCGCCGCAGCGCGAGCAGCGATGGATGATCATCCAGTCGCCGGTGCGGAGGACCGCGATGGAGATCGGGTTCATCCGCGACCGGCACTCCGACGGGCCGCCCTCCACCCGGTCGAGCACGTGCAACGAGTGCAGGCAGCTCGGGCAGTGGTTACGGCGGACGCCGCCGGGCGCGTACGCGGCGACGGTCAGGCCGCAGCGGACGCAGGCGAAGGTGTCGGTGCTGATGATGGAACGAGGTTTGCCGTTGGCAGACAACCTGGGTTCTCCTTGCCGGATTTGTCGTGAAAAAAGGCAGCAAGGGAGCGCCGAGCGGGCCTCACAGGCACGCTGGTGCCACAGGCGGTCCGGCCCATTGAGGCCAGGACTTCAGATGCTCGTCCTCAGGCCCTGGAACACAGGGAGGCGAGCACACCCGTGGCACGAGAGAGGCGCGCTGGGCGCCGTGCCGGTCATCAACCCACCTCCACAAGTCGCACCGAACAGGACGATTGCCAGGCTAACCACCCCCTCCGGCCGCGCGCCAACGGTTTTTCGCGGGCCCTGGAGATCGACCGAATATCGTTCTAGTGTTCGTCCATGGGGATCGGGCTGACCGAGGAACACCGGGCGCTGGCGGCCTCCGTGCGGGGGCTGGCGGGCCGTACCGTCGAGCACCGGGCGCTGGCCGGGCAGGGGCTGCTGGGGCTGCACCTGCCGGAGGAGCACGGCGGGCAGGGGTACGGGCTGGTCGAGTTGTGCGTGGCGCTGGAGGTGCTGGGCGAGCTGCGGGTGGCGGGGCCGTACCTGCCGGGTGTGCTGGCCTCGGCGGCGCTCGCCCGGTCCGGGAGACCGCCCGCGCCCGGCCTGCTGCGCGGGCTGGCCGACGGGTCGCTGACGGCGGCCGTCGCGCTCGGGCCGCTCGCTCTCGGGTCGGCCGGGGCCGACCTGTTCCTCGTTCCGCACGGTGACGGGTGGGCGCTGCTCGACCGGGCCGGCGTGCGCGCCGAGCCCGCCGAGGGCGTCGACCTGGACCGGGACCTGTGCACGGTCACGGCCGTCACGGGCCGCGACGTCCCGCCGGAGCGTCTGCTGGGGCCGGTGCCGGTGCGGGAGCTGGCCGCGGTGCTGCTGAGCGCCGACGCGTGCGGCACCGCCGCCTGGGCGGTCGGCACGGCCGCCGCCCACGCCAAGGTACGCGAGCAGTTCGGCCGCCCGATCGGCCAGTTCCAGGGCGTCAAGCACCGGGTGGCGGCCGCTCTGGTCGCCTTGGAGCAGGCCCGCGCCGCCGTCTGGGACGCCGCCCGCGCCTTGGACACCCCACCCACGGACGGGCCGGGCGCGTCCGGCGCGTCTCGCGGGCCCGGCGAACCCGGCGGGCTCGGCGGGCCCGGCGGGCTCGGTCAGCCCGGCGGGCTCGGTGACGACGTGCGGCTGGCCGTCGGGGTGGCGGCGGTGCTGGGGCCGGACGCGGCGGTGCGCTGCGCGGCCGACGCCATCCAGGTGCTCGGCGGCATCGGTTACACCTTCGAGCACGACGCCCACCGCCACTACCGCCGCGCCCTGTCCGGCCGCATGCTCGCCGGCGACCCGGGGCCGTGGGCCGAGCAGGTCGCCGAGCTGGCGCTCGCGGGCGCCCGCCGCGCGATGGAGCCCGACCTGCCCGAGGAGTCCGTCCCGCTCAGGGAGGCGATCAGGGCGGAGGCCGAGTCGTTGCGGCGCGAGGAGCCGCTCGCCCGGCTGGGCCGGTTCGCGCGGGAGGGCTGGATCATGCCCTACCTGCCCAGGCCGTGGGGCCGCGCGGCCACGCCGCTGGAACAGGTGATCATCCACCAGGAGTTCCGCGACCTCAAGCGTCCCAACCTGGGGATCGCCGCCTGGGCGGTCCCGTCCATCGTCACGTACGGCACCCCCGAGCAGCGGGACCGTTTCCTGCCCAGGACGTTCACCGGCGAGCTCGTGTGGTGCCAGCTGTTCAGCGAGCCGGGCGCCGGATCCGACCTGGCCGGCCTGTCCACCAGGGCCGCCCGCGTGGCGGGCGGCTGGTCGCTGACCGGCCAGAAGATCTGGACGTCCCTCGCCCAGTACGCCCACTGGGGCATCTGCCTGGCCCGCACCTCCCCCGGCAGACCCAAGCACGAGGGGATCACGTACTTCCTGGTGGACATGTCCGCCCCCGGCGTCACGGTCAGGCCGCTCAAGGAGATCAACGGGGACGAGATCTTCAACGAGGTCTTCCTCGACGACGTCTTCGTCCCGGACGACCTGGTGGTGGGCGAGGTGGACGGCGGCTGGCGGGTGGCCCGCGACACGCTCTCCCACGAGCGGGTCGCGCTCGGCGACTCCTGGGGGCCCGGCTCCCGGCACACCGACATGATCCGGCTGGTCGGGACCCTGCCGCCGCTGCGGCAGTCGCAACGCGAGCAGGCGGGCCGCCTGTGGGCCGAGGGCCAGGCGATCTCGGCGCTCGGGCTGCGCGTGACGCTGTCCAGGCTGGCCGGGGCCGACCCGGGGCCCGCCTCCAGCGTGCGCAAGCTGCTCGGCATGCGGCACGCGCAGGCGGTCTCGGAGTTCTGCTGGTCGCTGGCGCCGTCCGACCGCCACTGGAACCGCGTGATCCTGACCACCCGGGCCTTCACCATCGGCGGCGGCACCACGGAGGTGCAGCTCAACATCATCGCCGAGCGCGCGCTGGGCCTTCCCCGCGATCCGTGACGCCCGCCCGCACGCACCTGATCTCGGCCGACATCGCCAGGTGACGGGCGGCGAGCCCGGGCATGGCGGTCACCCCGAAGGCGGTCCGGTCCACGCGGGCGGCGACCACGACGGTGAAGCCGTTCGCGGTCACGTCGCAGCGCTCAAGGGTGAGGGTGAGCGGGCGCGCGACGCCGGTGACGGTGAGCGTGCCGGTCAGCGTCCCGTCGCCGGTGGGCCCACCGGCGAAGGTGATGAGGGGGTGGCGGTCGGCGTCGAGGAAGCGGGGCGAGCGCACGGTCTCGTCGCGCCGGTGGTTGCCGGTGTGGAAGCCGGCGGCGTCGATCTCCACGCGCACGCGGGAGTCGGCGAGCGGTTCGGCGACGTCCACGGTGCCGCCTCTGACGTCGAAGGTGCCGCGGGCGCGGGCGAGGCCGTACAGGTGCCGGGTGGTGAAGTGGATCGCGGAGTTCTCGGTGTCGATCTCGTAGCGGCCCAGCGGGGGGAGGTTCGTCATGGGTTCCATTGCACGGCGGCGGGGTGGCCGTGCGGCAGAGCGGGCCGTCGCTGGTGGGGGCGACGATCGGCGGGAGCGCATGCGACTTTCGTATGGTTTCCCACTTACCCGATATTTACGGCATGCGGGGATGTCGTAGCGTTTGCGGCATGGGTGCAGGGGCGTGTCGCCGTTCCCGCGTGCTGGACGTGGTCATCGCGGGCGGATTCGCGCTGCTGGACACCGGCTCGACGCTGCTCGGGCTGTCGTGGTGGCCCGAGCGTCCGGGTCCGCTCGCCTGGGCGCTGCTGGCGGTCCAGGCGGCCGCGTGCCTGTCGCTGGTGGCCCGCCGCCGGGCGCCACTGACGGTCCTGGGCGTGCTGGGGACGTACACGCTGGTGGTGACGTTGCTGATCTCGCCGGCCGGGGTGCTGGTCCCGGCCGGGCAGGAGAACGTGTGGGCGCCGTTCGCGACGATCGCGGCGGCGTACGGACCGCTCTACGACCGCAGGGACCGGCGGATCGCCGTCGCCGCGCTGGCCGCGTACACGATGGTGATCGCGCGGGTGTGGGACCCGTCGGCAGGGGTGCTGGTCGACGGGGTGCTGCGCACGGCCGTCGGCCCGCTGCTCGCGCTCTACCTCGACGGACGGCGGCGGGTGCTCAGGATGCTGGTCGAACGCGCCGAACGGGCCGAACGCGAGCGGCACCTGCTGGCCGAGCAGGCCCGCGCCGAGGAGCGCGCCCGGCTGGCCGGCGAGATGCACGACGTCGTCACCCACCGGGTGAGCCTCATGGTGCTGCAGGCCGGCGCGCTGCGGGTCACCGCGGCCGACGAGCACACCCGGCAGACCGCCGAGGAGCTGCGGGCCGCGGGCTGCCAGGTGCTCGACGAGCTGCGGGACCTGATCGGCGTCCTGCGCACCGCGCCGGAGCCGGACGTGCCGCCGTCGGCGGCCGACTTCGCCGCGCTGGTCGCCGAGTCCGCCTCCGTGGGCACCCCGGCCGAGTTGGTCGAGGAGGGCGACCGGGCGCTGGCCTCGCCGGTGGTGGGGCGCACGGCGTACCGGATCGTGCGCGAGGCGCTGACCAACGTGCGCAAGCACGCGCCGGGCGCGCGGGTGGAGGTGCGGATCGAGTACGGCCAGGCGCGGGTGCGGCTCACGGTGCGCAACACGCCGCCGACCGGCCTGCCCGGCGGTCCCCTGGCCGGCACCGGCTCCGGCCTCGGCATCGCCGACCTGCGGCGGCGGGTCGAGGTCGTGCACGGCACGCTGCGCGCCGGGCCGGCCCCCGACGGCGGGTTCACCGTCGAGGCCGTTCTCCCGGCGTACGTGGCGACATGATCAGGGTCGTGGTCGTGGACGACGAGCCGATGGTCTGCCGTTTCCTGCGCACCATCCTCGGCTCGGCGCCTGACATCGAGGTCGTGGACGAGGCCCACGACGGCGCCGCCGGCGTCGAGGCGGTCGTGCGCAGCCGTCCGGACGTCGTGCTGATGGACCTGCGCATGCCCCGCGTGGACGGGCTCACCGCGATCGAACGCCTGGCTGAGCTACCCCGGCCGCCGGTCGTCGTGGTGCTGACGACGTTCGACGCCGACGAGTACGTCCTGCGCGCCCTGCGCGCGGGGGCCGCCGGCTTCCTGGTCAAGTCCACGCCGCCGGAGGACCTGATCGGGCTCGTCCGAGTGGCCGCCGAGGGGCACACCGTGCTGTCGCCCATCGCCGCCCGCAGGCTGGTGGCGGCCTCGGCCGCCGCGGACCCGGCCCGCGCCCGCGCCCGCGAGCTGCTGGAGTCGCTGACCGGACGCGAGCGCGAGGTGCTGGCCTGCCTCGGCGAGGGCCTGTCGAACGCGCAGATCGCCGCCCGCCTCCACCTGGCCGAACCCACCGTCAAGGGGTACGTGTCGCGCCTGCTGGACAAGCTGGGCTGCCACAACCGCACCCAGGCGGGCCTCATCGCCCACGACGCGGGCCTGACCCGGTAGGCGCCGCGGGCGGCGGGTTCGGCGGCGGGTTCGGCGGCGGGTTCGGCGGCGGGTTCGGCGGCGGGTTTGGCGGCGGGTTCGGCGGCGGGTTTGGCGGCGGAGCAGCGAGGTAGGTGATAAGCCGCAAAGGGGGACAAAAGCCATGAGTAATCCGCAACAGCCCGAACTTCGCCGGTCGGGTAAGTCCGGCGCGAACTCGAAATCCGCCGACGCCGTGCCGGAGTCCAAGAGCGGCGGCAAGCGGGCCGGCCGTCCGCACGGCAGCGACAAGGGACACAAGGGCGGCGGCAAGGGCGGCGGCGTGCCTCCGGGCCAGCACCCGCCGTATCCGGGGTGAGCGGGATGAAGGGCAGCCTGCAGTTCATCGGCAACGCGACCACGCTGATCCGCTACAACGGCTTCACGCTGCTGACGGATCCCAACTTCCTGCACCGCGGCCAGCGGGCGTACCTGGGCTACGGCCTGAGCTCGCGCCGGCTGAAGGACCCGGCCATCGACGTGTCGGACCTGCCGCCCATCGACGCGGTGGTGCTGTCGCACCTGCACGGGGACCACTGGGACCGGGTGACGGAGAAGGGCCTGGACAAGGGCACCCAGATCATCACCACCCGGCAGGCGGCGCGCACGCTGCGCCGCCGCGGCTTCGGCCGCAGCACGGGCCTGGAGGTGTGGGAGCAGCACGAGCTGAGCGGCCCGCAGGGCAGCGTGACCGTCACCGCCCTGCCCGCCAGGCACGCGCCCGGCCCCGCCGAGACGCTGCTGCCGCCGGTGATCGGGACGATGCTGGAGTTCCGCGGCCCCGAGGGCCTGGTGGAGCTGCGCCTGCACATCAGCGGCGACACCCTGCTCGACCGCCGTCTGGAGGCGATCCCGCGTCGCTTCCCGGAGGTCGACCTCGCGCTCGTGCACCTGGGCGGCACCCGCCTGCTCGGCACCCTGCTGGTCACCATGGACGGCGAGCAGGGCGCGACCTGGGTCGACCTGATCAACCCGCACACCGTGGTGCCGGTGCACTACGACGACTACGGCGTCTTCAGCTCACCGCTGGACGACTTCCGGCACCACATCGAGCAGGTGGGCCTGGCCGACCGGGTGGTCTACCTGGAACGCGGCGAGACCCGCGAACTGGCGCCGCACCACCTCGTGCGCCGCTGACCGCTCGCTCCACACCCGTCCGGGCCCCGCACCCGCCCGGACGGGCACCCGTCCGGAGCCGCACCTCTCCGCGGCCCGCACCCGCACCCGCACCCGTCCGAACCTGCACCCGTCCGAACCCGCACCCGTCCGAACCTGCACCTGTCCGAACCTGCACCCGTCCGAGGCGCGGCACCCGACCGAGGCCGTTTCGGGACGGGTGCTTCGGCGTTTGGCCTGGGATGAAGTTTCTTCTACCCGGATGGGGAATCCCCTACCGGGGGCGGAAGTTTACATATCCGATTTCTCCCCCAGCGGGAGGTACCGGAGTTACCTTCGATCTCGGCCGCACCTCCTGTGCCGCCGCACGGCCGGGCCGTCGGGTCCCGTCCCAGGCGCCGGGTCCGGCCGTGCGGCCCACAGCCGCCGCCCTGTTCAGGAGAGCTTGGCCAGCTTCTCCGACGTCCGCTTGAACGCCTTGCCGGTCCACTTGTAGGTCTGGCGGACGAGCAGGTCGGGGCAGCACCGGGGAGCCTTGTCGCTGACCACCTTGCCGCTCAGGCGCACCTCGCCGTTCTGGACGGCGACGGTCTGGGTCTTGAAGTACCGGTTCTTGCCGAGCGTGCCGATCAGCCGCGGGGCCGAACGCCGGGACGCGCCGTCGTAGACGAAGGCCAGCACCGGGTTGCCCGCCGTGGGGCTCGGGCAGGACGAGGTGACGACGGTGTCGGGACGCCCGTCCCGCGTGAGGTCGCCGACGGCGGCGACCCGGGCACGGACGACGTACCACTTGTCCTTCGGCCCCGGCTTGGGGCAGTGCAGCGCCCGCTCCACGACGGGCGCCCAGTCGATGCCCTGGAACGGGTCGGTCGCCGCCGGGCCGGTCGCGGCGAAGGCGGCGCCCGTGGCGAGGATCGGCGCCAGTGAGGTCGACAGGGCGACGGTCGACGCCCAGACGCGGAGTCGGCGGGCCATCGGGCTGCTCTTGTGCGTGGCGCTTGAGTTCATGACCGTTTCGATGCGGGAAACGCCTGACAAGTTCGGCCCGAACCGCGTGACTTACGGCGTCATGCCGTCCGGAGCGTCTTGTCCGTCATGCCATCCGGTGCGTTTCGCCAGGCGGAAGGGGTGCAGGGGTTTGTGGGGACTCGACCACATTTTCGGAAGCGTCGTCCCAGCGTTACGCGCGACACGCCCAGACCTGCGGCTCGCATCCTGTACCAGCTCACGATCGCCACCACCGTTATCGATCTGAGATGTTCGCTTATGTCTCCACCTCGCCCCCTGCCCAGGCAGCCGCCTGGCCGAGGCCGGAACGGAAGGACACCTCACATGCGCCCAGCCACCCGAGCAGCCCTCACCACCCTCGCCGTCGCGTGCTGCACCTTCAGCTCGCTGCCGGCCTGGGCGGCGCCGGCCGGGAACGCGCCGTCGTGCGTGACCGTCTGGCAGAACACCGGGACCATCACCAAGACCGGCTACGCCCGCAACGACTGCGGCTACCGGCTCCGACTGAAGATCATCTGGGCGCGTGGGACGGACGGCGCCTGCCAGACCGTGGACCCCGGCGAGACCATCTACTCGCGCGTGCCGCGCGGCGTGCGCACCTTCGACGGAGCCGACACCTGCTGACCGGCTCCCGCGAAAAGGCCGGCCCCACGACGGGGGCCGGCCTTTCGGGTTGCCGACACCGAAGGTCAGCCGTCGGTGACCGGGACTCCCGCCGCGCCCGGCAGGTGAGTGATCACTTCTCCTCCGGCGCGTTCCTGGCCTTGCTGGGCTGGACGCGCTTGGGCTCGCCCGGCATCTTCGGGTAGTTGGGCGGGTAGGGCAGGTCGCCGCGGTCGTCGGCGGCGTACATCTCCAGCAGGGGCTCGATCGAGTACGCCCGGTCGTCGATGGCCGCGTGCACGTCGCCCAGCTTGGCGTAGCGGGCCGGGACGGTGCGGATGTCGAAGTCGCGCGGGTCGGCGTCGGCCAGCTCGTCCCAGGTCAGCGGGGTCGAGACGGGGGCGTGCGGCTGGGCCCGGACGGAGTAGGCGCTGGCGACGGTGCGGTCTCTGGCGTTCTGGTTGAAGTCGATGAAGACGCGGTCGCCGCGCTCCTCCTTCCACCACGCGGTGGTCACCAGGTCGGGATCGCGGGCCTCGACCGCCCTGGCCAGCGCGATGCCGGCGTGACGCACCTGGACGAAGTCCCAGCGGGGCTCGATGCGCACCGCGATGTGCACCCCGCGGTTGCCCGAGGTCTTGACGAACCCCGCCATGCCCAGCTCGTCGAGCACCTCGCGGGTGCGCTCGGCGGCCCGGCGCGCGGCGTCGAACTCCAGGCCGGGCTGCGGGTCGAGGTCGATGCGCAGCTCGTCGGGGTGCTCGACGTCGGCGGCCCGCACCTGCCAGGGGTGGAAGTCGATGGTGCCCAGGTTGGCGCAGTAGGCGATCGCGGCGACCTCGGTGACCCGGAGCGAGTCGGCGGTGCGGCCGCTGGGGAAGGTGACCGTGACCGACTGCAGCCACTCGGGATGCCTGGGCGGCATGCGCTTCTGGTAGATGGCCTCGGTCTGGACGCCGTCGGGATGGCGCTTGATGTTGGTCGGCCGGTCTCTGAGCGCGCGCAGGGCCCCTTCGCCGACGCTCACGTAGTACTCGACCAGCTCCCGCTTTGTCGCCCCGATCTCCGGGAAGTAGACCTTGTCGGGATTGGTGACCTTGACGGTCCGCTCCCCCACCTTGAGCTCTATGAACGGCGATGCCATGCCACCGAACCTACTCCCCCGCACCGACAGAACAGCCGACGACAGAGCCGACAAACAGGGCCGACGACAGGGCCGACGTGAGAGGTGGGCCCGTCCCGGAGCCGCGTCGGTGGCGGGACCGGGGCTCGACGGGACGGACCTAAGATCATCCATCGCCGTTCCGGGCGCTGGCGCGCCACCCGGCCGGCCATCTCGGGTCGCCAGCGGCGCCAGCACGGGCGTGGGCTGTGCCGCTACGGCGAGCCGCGGACGATCTCACCCCTTGGCAGGAGGCGATGACACCCCCTTACCGACAAAGACGCGAATTCGGCCGAGAAAGGATGCTTCACCCTGCGGAGATCTCTTTTTGCCGGATCTCGTAGTCTGGACGCATGGACAAGGTGGTCAAGAGCGAGGCCGAATGGCGGGCCAGGCTCTCTCCTGAGGAGTTCCACGTGCTCAGGGAGGCCGGGACCGAGCGCCCGTTCACGGGGGAGTACGTCGACACCAAGACCGAGGGCGTGTACTCGTGCCGCGCCTGCGGCGCCGAGCTGTTCCGGTCCGACACGAAGTTCGAGTCGCACTGTGGATGGCCGAGCTTCTTCGAGCCGTCGGGGTCGGAGGCGGTGAGACTGATCGAGGACAACAGTCACGGCATGGTGCGCACGGAGGTGCGCTGCGCCCGCTGCGACTCCCACCTCGGTCACGTCTTCCACGGCGAGGGTTATCCGACGCCGACCGACGACCGTTACTGCATCAACTCGGTCTCGCTGAGGCTCGAACCCAAGGGGTGATCGATCAGCGACAGAGCGTACCGATCGTCCACAGGGGGTAGGGGCCTGCTTGTGGGCCGTGTCCATCTTCGCCACCGCTGGGTGACGATTGAGACGATCGGGCGTGTCGTGACTCAGCGGTGTGAGGTGTGCTCGAAGACGAGGGTCCGGGTGCGCTAGCCCGCCTCGGGGGCTCTCGCGGTTTCCCGGCGCGCGTCAGTTCGGCCGGGGGTACGTGACACGGCAGCTGTGATCGGACGGGCCCAGGATGTTGGCGAGGACGGGGTTCCCGTTCTCGCCGAACTCCGCCTGCACGAACACGATCGGACGCTTCACGCCGTTCGCCCTGAGGTACTCCAGGCCGCGTTTGCACAGCGTGATGGCCGCGGCGGAGTTGTCGGCGCTGTCCGGTAAGTTCGTGTAAATGCGCAGATATCCGCCTACGGTGCGGATGTCCTTGAGGTGTTTCATCGCCTTGTCGCCCCGCCCCCAACGGGCGCGGAAGTACTCGGCGGCCTCCCGGTCGGTGTGCCGCGACGGTCCGTCGGCCTTGTAACCGGCCGAGTCGCCGCCCTTGGCCGCGCCCGGGTCGTCGGCCTCGGGCAGGCTGACCTGGGCGTCGCCGGTCTCGGTCTTTCCCGTGACGGTGTCCGGCTTGCCCTGGACGGCGTCCGGCTTCGCGGCGGGGTCGGCGGCGCCGGTCCGGGCGGGCGTCCCTGAGCCGGCGGGGTCGGCGGCGGCCGGCGTGCTCGGCCGGGCCTGGCCCTTCGGCAGCTCGCGCGCCTCCGCGGCGCCCTTGCCGCTGGCCGGCGCCCGTCCCGGGTTCGCCGGGACGCCGCCCTCGGCCGCCGGGTCCTGCCGGGCCGTGGCGCCGTCCGCGCCGGCCGGGGCTCCGGAGGCGGCGACCGTCCCGCCGAACGCGCCGTTCAGGCCGAGCAGCAGCGCCACTCCCCCGGCCAGCGCCACCGCGCCCGCGGCCAGGCCCCGTGTTCCCGCACGCCCGCGCCGCCGCCGCCCACGCCGCCCGCGTCCCGCACGCGCCTCCGCCGGGCCGCCGGTCACCCGCGCGTGACCCGCACGTGCCTCTGCCCGGCCGCCGGTGCGAGGCTCCGCCCGGTCGCCGGGTTGCTGGGCGGACGGTGTCGTGTCCCGTAACGCCGCATGACGGCCTGGCGCGCGCCGGCGCCCGGGGCCCTGACCTTCCGCGGACTGTTCCACCCGGCCCTCCTAGCCCCTGCGTGGACCGTGCCACCGACGTCACGCCACCGAAAGGGAATTCACCCTCGATTGTGACAAAGGGGATAGATCACTTCAGGGAGATCGTCAAGTTGGCCCCGACGTTCCTCGCCGCCCCGGGCCGCCCCGGGCCACCGTGACCGCTAGGGCAGGGCCGCGACGAGCTCCTGCACCGGCTTGCGGGCGCCCGTGTAGAACGGGATCTCCACGCGGGTGTGGCGGCGGGCCTGCGCGCCGCGCAGCGTGCGCATCAGGTCGACGATGCGGTGGAGCTCGTCGGCCTCGAACGCCAGCATCCACTCGTAGTCGTTGAGCGAGAAGCAGGCCACGGTGTTGGCCCGCACGTCGGGGTAGTCGCGGGCCATCCGGCCGTGCTCGGCCAGCATCGCCCGCCGCTCGGAGTCCTCCAGCAGGTACCACTCGTAGGAGCGGACGAACGGGTAGACGCTGACGTACGCCCGCGGCTCCTCCTCGGCCAGGAAGGCCGGGATGTGGGACTTGTTGAACTCGGCCGGCCGGTGGAGCGCCATGGCCGACCAGACCGGCCTGCTGTGCCGGCCGAGGCCGGTGCGGCGGAACCGGGAGTAGACGTCCTGGAGGTCCTCGGGCGTGGGAGCGTGCCACCAGAACATGTAGTCGGCGTCGGCACGGAAGCCGGCGACGTCGTAGACCCCCCTGGTCACGACGTCCTTGCCGGCCGCCTGTGCGAGCAGCTCCTCGACCTCGTCGGCCATGTTCTCCCGGTTGCCCGGGACCTGCTCGGTCACCTGGAAGACCGACCACATGGTGTAACGGATCACCTGGTTGAGATCGCGGGCCTTCGGCCGCGGCGCGCCCTCTGTCATGTCCTTCATTCTCCTTCTCGCGACAGGTGGTCCAGAATCCGGGCCGCGGCCGTGCGGGCGGTCGCGATGCAGGCGGGGACGCCGATGCCGTCGTAGGCCGCGCCGCACACGGCGAGCCCGGCGGCGCCCGAGACCGCGGCGCGCACCCTGGCCACCCGGTCGAGGTGGCCCACGTTGTACTGCGGCAGCCCGCCGCCCCAGCGGGTGACCCGGCTGTCGACCGGCAGGCCGCGCACGCCGATCACGTCGGCCAGCTCGGCCGTGGCCAGCGACACCAGCTCGGCGTCGTCGCGCTGGAGCAGGTGCTCCTCGCCGATCCTGCCGACCGAGCAGCGGACGAGCAGCAGGTCCTGGGCCAGGTGGGGCCACTTGACCGAGCTGAACGTCACCGCCTTGACCGGCCGGCCCTCCACCGGCGGCACCAGGTAGCCGCTGCCGGTCGGCGGCTGCGGGAGCGCATCGATCGGGTAGGCGAGCGTGACGACGGCCATGCTGGCGTACTCGATCCTGGCCAGCTCGGCGGCGGCCTTGGGCACCTCGGCCTTGAGCAGGCGGGCGGCGGCGGGCGCGGGCGTGGCCAGGATGACGGCGTCGGCCTCGATCACCTCGGGCCGCGGCACCGGCCCGGCGACCAGCCGCCAGCCGTGCTCGGTGCGGTGGAGCTCGCGCACGGTCACGCCGGTGCGGACGTCGGCCCCGGACGCCTTGGCCACCGCCTCGGGCAGGCCGCCCAGGCCCTGGCGCAGCGTCGTGAAGACCGGCCCGCCGTTCTTGGGCGCCTCCTCGACGATGTGCCGGGCGGCGCTCAGCAACGAGCGCTCGGCCCTGGCGACGGCCGCGACCTGCGGCATCGTCGCCTCCAGCGACAGCATGTCGGAACGGCCGGCGTAGACCCCGCCGAGCAGCGGCTCGACCAGGCGCTCGACGATCTCACCGCCCATCCTGGCCCGGATGTAGGAGGCCACGGACACGTCGGTGCGCACCAGCGTGGGCGGCAGGACCTGGTCGAGCGGCACTCGCAGCAGGCCGCCGGGCGAGACGATGCCGGACCTGGCCAGCTCCGCCAGGTCGGCCGGCACGCCCATGACGTGCCCCTTCGGCATCTGCCGCAGCGCGCCCCTGGAGTAGACGGCCGACCGCACGGTGCCGGGAAGGACCAACTCGTCCTCCAGCCCGACAGCCTTGGCCAGCTCGACGCCCTCCGGCCGGCGGGCCAGCATGGCCTCGGCCCCGGCGTCGAGGCTCACCCCCGCGACCTCGGAGGCGTGCAGCTTGCCGCCGAGGCGGGGGCTGCCCTCCAACACGGTCACCTTGACCTGCTCGCTCGTACCCTGACGGAGGAACCACGCGGCCGCCAGGCCGGAGATCCCACCGCCGATGACGACGACGTGCGCCCGTTTCCCTTCCACGTCTCCTGACGCTACCGCCTCGGCAGACCACCCAGCTGATCGGGGCACGTGACCCTACCGTGATGTATGTCGCCAAACCGGGGTGATCCAGTTTCCGTCATAAGGGCATGAGGAGAATCCGGTTAGGCATCGCGCTCTCGGCCTGCGCCACTCTGCTGCTCGCGGGCTGCGGCGGCGGCAGCGCCGAGATGACGTCGGGCGGCTCGCCCGCGGTGGCCTCGCAGGGCATGGCCGCCCCCGAGGCGCGGGACCTGGCCGCGCCGCAGAAGCAGGCCGCGCCGCAGGACGGCGACAGCGCGGTCTCCGGCGTCAAACTGGCCCAGCGGCAGCTGGACCGGCAGGTGATCTACACCGGCAGCATGACCGTCCGCGCCAAGCAGGTCACCTCGGCCGCGCAGCAGGCCAAGCAGCTCGTCACGGCGGCGGGCGGCTACCTGTCGAAGGAGGAGGCCGAGTCGGCCGGCGACACCGAGGACTCGGCCCTGCTGGAGTTCAAGATCCCGCCCACCCGGTACGCCGACGTGACCGCCAGGCTGGGCAAGGAGCTGGGCAAGCAGCTCTCGATGACCCAGGGCACCCAGGACGTCACCCTCCAGGTCGCCGACGTCGAGAGCCGGCTGAAGTCGGCGCAGAAGTCGCTGGAGTCGCTGCGCACGCTGCTGAAGAAGGCCGAGACCATCGGGCAGGTGCTGCAGGTGGAGCGGGAGATCAACTCCCGCGAGGCGGACCTGGAGGCGTTGCAGGCGCAGCAGAAGGAGCTTGCCACCCAGGTCGCGATGGCCACGCTGACGCTCCGGCTGGTCGGGCCGGTGACCGTGGTCGAGGACCCGGCCGAGGAGCCGGCGGGCTTCCTCGGCGGGCTGAAGACCGGGTGGGAGGCGCTGGTGTCGTTCACCAAGACGGCGCTGACCGTGGTCGGCGCGCTGCTGCCGTGGCTGCTCGTCCTGGCGCCGCTGGTGGCCGTGGCGGTGTTCCTGGTGCGGCGCAACCGCGCGCGCCGCCCCGCGCGCCCTGCCGAGCCCGAGCCCGCCGAGCCCGAGCCCGCCGAGCCCGGGCCGTCGGCGGCGTGAGGGTCAGGCGCCCGCTTCGTGCACCAGGTCGGTCAGGCGCTTGAGCTGGTCGGGGTCGGTCGAGGGGAGCACGCCGTGGCCGAGGTTGAACACGTGCCCCTCGGCCGCCGCGCCGCGCCGCAGCACCTCGCGGGCCCTGCGCTCCACGACCTCCCACGGCGCGAGCAGGATCGCCGGGTCGAGGTTTCCTTGCAGCGCCTTGCCCGGCCCGACGCGCCGGGCCGCCTCGTCGAGCGGCACCCGCCAGTCGACGCCCACGACGTCGGCCCCGGCCTCGCCGAGCACGCCGAGCAGCTCGCCGGTGCCCACGCCGAAGTGGATGCGGGGCACGCCCGCGACGCCCTCGAAGATGCGCCGGGTGTGGGGCAGGACGAACTCGCGGTAGTCCTCCGGGGCCACCGCGCCCACCCACGAGTCGAACAGCTGGATCGCCGAGGCGCCGGCCGCGATCTGGATGCGCAGGTGCTCCAGCACGATGTCGGACAGGCGTTCCATGAGGGAGTGCCACAGGGCGGGCTCGCCGTACATCATGGCCTTGGTGCGGTCGTGGTTCTTCGACGGGCCGCCCTCGATGAGGTAGGACCCGAGCGTGAAGGGCGCGCCGGCGAAGCCGATCAGCGGGGTGCCGCCCAGCTCGCCGACCAGGGCCGAGATCGCCTCCGTCACGTACGGCACGTCGCCCGGCTCCAGCGGGCGCAGCGCCTCCACGGCCCGCGCGTCGCGGATCGGGTCGGCGACGACCGGGCCGACGCCCGGCTTGATGTCGAGGTCGACGCCGATGGCCTTGAGCGGGACGACGATGTCGCTGAAGAAGATGGCCGCGTCGACGCCGTAGCGGCGCACGGGCTGCATGGTGATCTCGACGATCAGGTCGGGCGTCGCGCAGGCGGTGAGCATCGGCACACCCTCGCGGACCTTCAGGTATTCGGGCAGCGATCGCCCGGCCTGCCTCATGTACCAGACCGGGGTGTGCGGGACGGGCTGCCTGCGGCAGGCGCGCAGGAAGGCTGAGTCGGCGAGATTCACCCTCCAAGGGTGCCATGGCACCCGATCGGCCGGGACATCGGCGCGGGGTGACCGGATCGGCCGGGACATCGGCGCGGGGTGTCGGAAAAACATGCATTGGATACCCAAAATCATGATCAGATAGCCAGATGAAGGTTTACCGGTCTGCCCGGCAGCGGCGTCACACTCGGGTCGAACACACCCCATGCCCGCCCAGAGAGCCGGTCTCGACTGGACCAAATGTTCACCAACCCACCGCGCGGCACCGATTCAGCGACCACTTTCGGGACACGCCGAGCGCGTTGCGGGGAATTGTCAGCGGCTCGTGCCAACGTCGGAGCCACGACCCGAAGAAAGGCCCCGGTTCGATGACTGGTGCGATGACCGCGTTGTGGAGTTCCCCGGAGGTTCGCAGCGAGCGCTGTGCTGCCTGCGCCGGCGAGCGGCTGTTCGAGCAGCCGCCCTGCTTCGACGGACACGGTCCTGGCGAGTGCCCGGAATGGTCCTGCGCCGAATGCGGCCACGCGATCCTGCTCGGCTCGGCCGAGACCACCCGACCGGTTCGCCAGCTGGTTACGGCAGCGGCTTGATCACCAAGGATGAGCACCCCCGTGGTCCCCTTCCGTCCGTCCTCGACCTACGCTTCGGCTATGACCCTCGGTGACCAGCCACCGCCGCCCGCCGCGTTCACCCGCGCGGCGCAGAGCCTGCGGCTGTCCGAGGTCAGGCCGGAGATCGAGCTGGAGGACCTCCCCGCGCCGCAGCGGCTGGCCCCCTACTCGGCCGCCATCGGCGCCTCGGTCTACCGCGACGACGACGAGCTCGCGGTCGGCCGGCTGATCCTGCTCTACGACCCCGACGGCCAGCGCGGCTGGGAGGGCCCGTTCCGGCTGGTGGCCTACGTCCGGGCCGACATGGAGCCGGAGATCACTTCCGACCCGCTGCTCGGCCCGGTCGTGTGGAGCTGGCTGACCGAGGCCCTGGAGGCGCACGAAGCCGACTACTCCGCCGCGGGCGGTACCGTGACTAGAGCCGTGTCCGAGGGCTTCGGCAACAAGGCGGAAGACCCGGTCACGACCGAGCTTGAGCTGCGTGCGTCCTGGTCGCCCGCCGAGGAGGATCTGTCCGGCCACGTCGCCGCCTGGTGCGACCTCATGTGCCTGGCGGCGGGGATCCCGCCGCTCCCGCCCGACGTGGCCGCGCTGCCGCGCCGACGTGATGATCCGGAGAGTGACCGTACGAAGTGAGGGCACCAGTCAAGACAGCACCAGCGTCATGAGGTCGGTGAGCTCATGACAGAAGAACGCATCGTCGAGCCCCTGCTCGAACCCCGCGAGGGCATCCCCCCGGTGATCGCCGACGCGCACGGGCTGGCGCGGGTCGTCGACGCCTTCGCCGCGGGCACCGGCCCCGTGGCGGTCGACGCCGAGCGCGCCTCCGGCTACCGCTACGGCAACCGGGCCTACCTGGTCCAGCTCCGCCGGGCCGGCGCCGGCACCGCGTTGATCGACCCGGTCGGCTGCCCCGACCTGTCGGCGCTCGACGCCGCGCTCACCGGCACCGAGGTCGTGCTGCACGCCGCGTCCCAGGACCTGCCGTGCCTGATGGAGGTCGGCTTCAAGCCGCGCGAGATCTTCGACACCGAGCTGGCCGGCCGGCTGCTCGGTTACGAACGCGTCGGGCTCGGCACGATGGTCGAGACCGTGCTCGGGCTGCGGCTGGAGAAGGGCCACTCGGCCGCCGACTGGTCCACCAGGCCGCTGCCGGAGGACTGGCTGCGCTACGCCGCCCTCGACGTCGAGGTGCTGGTCGAGCTGCGCGACATGCTCCACCAGGAGCTGGCCGGGTCGGGGAAGCTGGAGTGGGCGCGCGAGGAGTTCGCGGCCGTGCTCAACACCCCGCCGCCGGCGCCGCGCTCCGACCCGTGGCGGCGTACGTCGGGCATCCACAAGGTGCGCAACGTGCGCGCGCTGGCCATCGTGCGCGAGCTGTGGACCATGCGCGACACGATCGCCAGGGAGAACGACCTGGCCCCCGGCCGGGTGCTGCCCGACGCCGCGATCGTCACCGCCGCCCTTGAGGGGCCCCGCACGAAGAAGGCCCTGACCGAGATCTCGGCCTTCACCGGCCGCAGCGCCCGCCGCTACATGAACGACTGGCTGGCCGCCGTCAACCGGGCGCGGACGTTGCCCGACGGCGAGCTGCCCCAGCCGAGCACGCCCGGCGACGGGCCGCCCCCGCCCAACCGCTGGGCCGACCGCGACCCGGCGGCGGCCAAGCGTCTCGCGGCGGCGCGGGCCGTGGTGGCCGCGCTGGCCGAGGAGCACCGCATGCCCACGGAGAACCTGCTCCAGCCCGACGCGGTGCGCAGGCTCACCTGGGAACCCCCCGCTGAGATCACCGACGAGAGCGTGACCGCGCGGCTGCGGGCGCTCGGGGCGCGTGAGTGGCAGCTCTCGCTCACGGCCCATCCCATCGCCAAGGCGCTGGCCCGGCTCGACGGTTAGCTTTCCCCGCCGGCGTACGGGCGGAGGGCCCGCCTCCGCCCGCCGGCGTCACCGTCCCACTTGACGCTCGGAGGGGGACGGCCGTACGTTTCGGGAAAGCGCTTTCCCCATCCGTTGCCTGAAGGGATCCCCATGAGCGTGCGCACCATCGGCGTCGTGATGAACGGCGTCACCGGACGAATGGGCTATCGCCAGCACCTCGTCCGTTCCGTCCTGGCCATCAACGAGCAGGGCGGCGTCACGCTCTCGGACGGCGACCGGGTCAGGCTGCGCCCGGTCCTGGTCGGCCGGAACGCCGACAAGCTCGCCGACATCGCCGACCGGCACGGGATCCCCGACTTCACCACCGACCTCGACGCCGCCCTCGCCGACGACGACAACCTGATCTACTTCGACGCCCAGGTCACCAGCGCCCGCGTCAAGGCCGTGCTCAAGGCCATCGAGGCGGGCAAGCACGTCTACGCCGAGAAGCCCACGGCCGAGTCGGTGCAGGAGGCCGTCGCGCTGGCCGAGGCCGCCACGGCCAGGGGTGTGAAGAACGGCGTCGTGCAGGACAAGCTGTTCCTGCCGGGCCTGCTCAAGCTGAAGCGGCTGATCGACGGCGGGTTCTTCGGCCGGATCCTGTCGGTGCGCGGCGAGTTCGGCTACTGGGTGTTCGAGGGCGACTGGCAGGAGGCGCAGCGCCCGTCCTGGAACTACCGGGCGCAGGACGGCGGCGGGATCGTGCTCGACATGTTCCCGCACTGGCACTACGTGCTGGAGAACCTGTTCGGCCGGGTCCGGTCGGTCTACGCCAAGGCCGTGACGCACGTCCCGTCCCGGGTGGACGAGCAGGGCCGCGCGTACGAGGCCACCGCGGACGACGCCGCGTACGGCATCTTCGAGCTCGAAGGGGACGTGATCGCGCAGATCAACTCCTCCTGGACGGTCCGCGTGAACCGCGACGAGCTGGTCGAGTTCCAGGTGGACGGCACGCACGGCAGCGCCGTCGCGGGCCTGCGCAACTGCCGCTTCCAGCACCGGGCCGCCACCCCCAAGCCGGTCTGGAACCCCGACCTGCCCGCCACGGCCCGCTTCCGCGACGACTGGCAGGAGGTGCCGGACAACGCCGAGTTCGACAACGGGTTCAAGGTCCAGTGGGCGGCGTTCGTCCGGCACGTGCTGGAGGACGCGCCGTTCCCCAACGACTTCGCCTCGGGGGCGCGCGGCGTGCAGCTCGCCGAGCTGGGCCTGCGCTCGAACGCCGAGGGCCGCCGGATCGAGGTGCCGCAGCTGTGAGGATCGACCTGCCGGGCGGCGCGTACGAGCTGCGCGAGCCGGTGACCTGGCCGGCCTCGGCCGCCCCGGCCGCGAGCCGGGTGGTCTACGCGGCCGCGCACGTCGTCGCCGACCCGCTCGGCGACAACACGCCGGGCTCCCCCGCCGCCGTCGACTGGGAGGCCACGCTGCGCTTCCGCCGCCACCTGTGGTCGCACGGCCTGCGGGTGGCCGACGCCATGGACACCGCCCAGCGCAACATGGGCCTGGACTGGGCGGCGACCAGGGAGCTGATCCGGCTCAGCGCCGAGGAGGCGCGCGCCTTCGGCGACCCGGCGGCGCTGGTGGCCTGCGGCGCGGGCACCGACCACGCGCCCGGCGCCGCCGACCTGCACACGATCACCGCCGCGTACGCCGAGCAGGTGGAGGCCGTCCAGGCGGCCGGGGCGGGCGTGATCGTGATGGCCTCCCGGCAGCTGGCCAGGGTGGCGGCCGGGCCCGCCGACTACCACCAGGTGTACGGCAAGGTCCTCGGCCTGGCCGACCGCCCGGTGATCCTGCACTGGCTGGGCGAGATGTTCGACCCGCAACTCGCCGGCTACTGGGGCGCGCCGGACGTGGACGCGGCGACGGAGTCGTTCCTGGAGCTGGTCCACGCCCACGCCGCCGTGGTGGACGGCGTCAAGGTGTCGCTGCTGGACGAGGAGCACGAGGTGCGGCTGCGCGCCGCGCTCCCCGAGGGCGTCCGGCTCTACACCGGCGACGACTTCAACTACCCCTCCCTCATCAGGTCGGGCTCGCACGCGCTGCTCGGCATCTTCGACGCGATCGCCCCGGCCGCCGCCGCCGCCCTGCGCGAGCTGGACGCCGCCGAAACAACCAGTGGCGAGGAGGCGGCCCGCCACCTGGCCCGCTACGACGAGATCCTGGCCCCCACGGTCGCCCTGTCGCGGAAGATCTTCGAGGCGCCGACGTACCACTACAAGACCGGCATCGTCTTCCTGGCCTGGCTCAACGGCCACCAGGACGCGTTCGCCATGGTGAACGGCGCCCAGTCGGCGCGCTCGCTGCGCCACCTGGCGGAGGTGTTCAGGCTGGCCGACCGGGCCGGGCTGCTGGCCGACCAGGAGCTGGCCGTGCGCAGGATGACGGCGCTGCTGGCGGTGAACGGCCTGTGAGCCTGTCGCTGAACCAGTGGACGACCAGGCGCTGGTCGGTCGCCGAAGCCGTGGACGGCTGCGCGCGGCACGGCCTGGAGGCGATCGGGCTGTGGCGCGAGAAGGTGGCCGAGGAGGGGCTCGCGCGCAGCGCCAAGCTGGTGCGCGAGGCCGGGCTGCGGGTGTCCTCGCTGTGCCGGGGCGGCTTCCTCACGGCGGGCGGGCTGCCCGGCGAGGAGGGGCGGCGCGCGTTCGAGCGGGCGCTCGACGACAACCGGCGGGCCGTGGACGAGGCGGCCGAGCTGGCGGCCGCGTGCCTGGTGATGGTGGTCGGCGGGCTGCCGGGAGTGCGGCCGGGCGAGCCGCTGCCGTCCGGTTTCTCCAAGGACGTCGCCGGTGCGCGGGAGCGGGTCGCCGAGGCGCTGTCGGTGCTGGCGCCCTACGCCGGCGAGCGCGGCGTCAGGCTGGCGCTGGAGCCGCTGCATCCGATCTACTGCCCCGACCGGGCGGTGCTGTCCACGCTGGGCCAGGCGCTCGACCTCAGCCTGCCCTACCCGGAGGAGCAGGTCGGGGTGGTGGTGGACACCTTCCACGTGTGGTGGGACCCCAGGCTGGCCGAGGACGTCGCGCGGGCCGGGCGGCGCATCGCGTCGTACCAGGTGTGCGACTACCTGCACCCGCTGCCCGCCGACGTGCTGCTCGGGCGGGGCATGATGGGCGACGGGGTGATCGACTTCGCGCCGATCACCCGGGCCGTGCTGGCCGCCGGGTACGCGGGCGACATCGAGGTCGAGATCTTCAACGCCGACGTCTGGGCGGCCGACCCGGACGAGGTGCTGGCCACGATGAAGGCCCGCTACGCCGAGCTGGTGGTCTAGACGCGGCCGGGGTCGATCGTGCCGTCGAGGGTGAGGGCGGCTTCGAGCAGGAAGTAGTCGCCCCAGACCAGCTCGTGGGCGGTGGCCAGGCCCTTGCGCCGGTCGTAGCAGCCGTCCACCAAGCCGCCGTGCTCGTTGAGGTGGTCGCGGGCCAGCGCGTCCAGCGTGCGGGCGGCCTGCTCGCGGTAGCCGTCCTTGGCCAGCGGCGCGAGCTTGGCCAGGGCGGCGGCGGCGATCGCGGTGGCCGAGGTGTCGCGGGGCGCGGCGGGGATGCCGGGGTCGTCGAAGTCCCAGTAGCAGACCAGGTCGGACGGGACGTGGGCCAGGTACCAGTCGGCGACCTCGGTGGCCGGGCCGATGAACTCGGCCGACAGGTGGGCGGCCTGGGCCAGGCCCAGCATGGCCCACGCCTGCGCGCGGGCCCAGGTGCTGGTAGGAGAGGAGCCGTTGACGGCGCCGGCCGAGGTCTGGGCGACCGAGCCGTCCTCCCGTACGCACATGGCGTAGCCGGTGCGGGCGTGGGACTCGGCCATCACCAGCAGCTCGCGGGCTCCGGTGCGTTCGCAGGCGAAGGCCAGCAGCGGGACGGTGCCGGGCAGGCCGTCCACGCAGGCGCCGGGGCGCGGCCAGCCGTATTTGACGACGTCCTCCTCCTGGGGCGGCAGCAGGCCGGCCAGCGGGTCGAAGCCGATGCTCAGCGACCGGGCGGCGGCCACGGCGGTCGTGGCGCCGGGGTCCTCGTCGCCGGCGAGCACGGCCGGGAGCGCGGCGCCGTACCAGAACAACATGCCGCGCAGCAGCGTGGGGGCGTCGGTGCGGGCGGCCAGCCGCTCGGCGACCTGGCCGGCGGCGCGGGCGTAGCGGGGCTCGCCGGTGGCGGCCGCGGCCAGGGACAGCAGGCCGCCCCAGAAGCCGCCGCACCAGTCTCCGTCCTCGGACCAGGTCCATTCGCCCGTCACGGGGTCGGCGTAGAGGGGGAAGCGTCCTTGAGACTGCGGGAGGGTCCCGCCGACCCTGCGCACCAGCTCTGTGACCAGCATGGAACCGCCTCATCCGGAAACGTGATGCCTCCTCCGGTTACCCGGGGCGGCACGGGCTTAACGGGACGCGTCCCAGACGATCAGGTAGCGCCGCAGCAACAACCGGCGGAACCGGCAGCCGGGGGCGCGGGACGAGCCGGGTGGGATCAGGCTGAGCACCAGCCGCTGGTAGTGCACGTTGTGATTCCAGTACGGATCGGGCACCTGATCACCATAGTGCTCTAAAGGGTCACCGTGCCCGCCGCTCCGTCGACGGTGATCTCCTGGCCCGTGGCGATGCGGCCGGTGGCGTCGCGGACGCCGACGACGGCGGGGATGCCGTACTCGCGGGCCACCACGGCGCCGTGCGACATGGCGCCGCCCATCTCCATCACCAGGCCGCCGGCCGTGAGGAACAGCGGGGTCCAGCCGGGGTCGGTCGAGGGGCAGACCAGGATCTCGCCCGGTTCGAGGTGGGCGCCGTTCGGGTCGAGCACCACCCTGGCGAGGCCGGTGACCGTGCCGGCCGAGGCCGCCGTGCCGGTCAGCGCGCCGTCGGGGACGGGCCCGGCCAGGGCCTCGGGCTCGGTGCCGTCGGAGAGCATGATCCTGGGCACGTGCCGGCGGCGCGACTCCCGCTCGTACGCCGTCCGCCGCTCGCGCACCAGGTCGCGCAGGTCGCCGCCGGACAGGGCGGGCCTGGCCTCCTCCAGGCGCAGGAAGTACACGTCGGCGGCGTCGTCCAGGACGCCGGCGGCGACCAGGTGCTCCCCGACCGCGCGCAGGCTGTGCCGGACGGCGGCGATGGCCCTGACCGCGTGGTACTTGGGCAGTTCGCGCAGCCCCGCGTACGCCCGGGTGCGGCCGAGCGCGAAGCGCACCACGGGCGCCCGCCACCGGCCCCTGCGGGCGGCCAGCGCGGCGACCCGCTCGACCTCCTCCCGCGCCGCCCGCGCGCTCCCGGCGAACAGCGCGTCGGGGGCGAGGGCGGAGCCGGCGTCCATGCGCAGGTAGTTGGCCAGTACGCCGAGGATGTGCGTGGGGTCGTCGGACCAGCGGGGCACGCCGACGTCGATCTCGGCCACGCCGCGGTGGCCGTACCGGCCGAGGAAGGCGGCGAGCTCCTTCTGGGCCAGCGGCGGCAGCTCGCCGGCCCGGTAGCGGCGGGCCAGCTCGGCCGCGGGCGCCTCACGGAACGCCTCGGGCTCGACGCGGCCGGCCAGGTCCCACAGTTCCAGGTCCATCTCGGTGGTCGGGTTGTTCGGGACGCCGCGCAGGACGTCCTGCAGGTCGCCCACCCGCGTGCCGGAGAGCCGGGCGGCCAGGCCGAGCAGGGCGTAGCCGGTGATCACGATCGGCATGATCGAGACGATGGCCGGGAACGTCCCGGCGAGCAGGCGTTCGGCGTGGTCGAGGCGCTGGGCGGGGGTGGCGCCGGGCGGCGGTTCGAGCCTGCGGTCCAGCTCCTCGCCGACGCGGGCGGCGTGGGCGAGCGCCCTGGCCGGGCTCAGCAGCGCGTCGCGGACCCGCGCCGGCGCGTGCACGCGGCGCGCGAAGCGGCGCAGCCCGCGCAGGAACGGGCGCGGCGAGGTCTGGACGACCGACAGCCGCGGGTCGCCCGCCAGCTCCCGCACGACGGCCGCGGCCCGCGCCTCCCCCAGGGGCATCATGCGGGTCAGGACCGCCCGGCCGGTACGGCTGCGCAGCGGCGTGGTCAGGTCGATCCACAATCGCTGCCCCGCCTCGGACAGGAACGCCGGGCCGTCGAGCCGGTCGGCGGGCGCGTGCCCGAACAGGGTCGCCGCCCCCGAGGCGACCAGGTTGAACACCGACACCCCCATCGGCGTGAACGGCCCCATCACGCCCTGGGCGACGTTGAGCGACAGGTGGACGCGCAGGCCGGGCCCGGCCGGCCGGGGCAGCGGATAGAGGGTGGTGATCGGCCTGGCCTGGGTGAGCCAGAGCGTGCCGTCCTGGCCGATGGCCCACTCGGTGTCCTGCGGCGTGCCGTAGTGGTCCTCGACGCGCGCGCCGAGCTCGGCCAGGGCGAGCACCTGCGCGTCGGTCAGGCACAGGCCCCCGGCGGCGGTCCCGACGTGTTCGACGCCGCCGCCGGGCAGCGGCCGGACGGCCGGCTTCGGGCCGCCCGCCCGCCGTTCCAGCACCTCGCCGCCCGAGACGACGAACCGGTCGGGATCGACGGCTCCGGAGACGACCGCCTCGCCGAGTCCGGGTGCGGCGTCGAGGACGGTCTCGCGCCGCCTGCCGGTCACCGGATTCGCGGTGAACATCACCCCGGCCACCCGCGCGTCCACCATCACCTGGACGACCACCGCGAGCCGGACGCCGGCGTGGCCGACGCCGCTCGCCTCCCGGTAGGCCACGGCCCGGTCGCTCCACAGCGAGGCCCAGCAGCGGCGCACGGCGTCGAGCACCGCCTCGGCGCCCACCACGTTGAGGAAGGTGTCCTGCTGGCCGGCGAAGCTGGCGAACGGCAGGTCCTCCGCCGTGGCCGAGGAGCGCACGGCCACCGGGACGTCCGCGCCGAGCCGCGCGTAGGACGTCACGATCGCCGCGCGCACCGGGGCGGGCATCTCGGCCCGCAGCAGGTGGCGCCTGGCCCGCGCGGCGAGCCCGTCGTCCGGGGTGAGGTCGAGCCCCGCGGCGACCTGCCGGTAGGCGTCGGTGGTCAGGGCCCAGCCGGGCGGGACGGGCAGGCCGGCGCGGGTCAGCTCGCCGAGGTTGGCGGCCTTTCCGCCCACTTCGGCGAGCATCGTGGCGTCGATCTCGGAGAGGTCGAGTGTGGTCCTCATGGAAGGCACCCCTTCTCCGGAGTCTGCCACAAATTCACCAACTGTTGAACAGCGGCGTCCCGTCCAGTTCCCAGGCCGGGTCGAGCGGCACGCCGAGCAGGGCCAGCGCGGTCGGGCCGACGTCCACCAGGCGGGGCTCGGCCAGTGGGCGGCCGCCGAGGTCCGCGTCCAGCCGGTTCGCGATGACGAACACCGTGCGCTCCTCGGCCGAGGTGCCGCCGTGGCCGCCCTCGTCCACGTGGCCGTGGTCGGTGGTGACCAGCACGGTCCAGCTCTCCCCCGGACGGGCGCGGACGGCGTCGAGCAGGCGGCCCAGGTAGGCGTCCTGGGCGTGCAGGGCGGCGGCGTACTCGGGGCAGTGGGGGCCGAGGGCGTGGGCCACCTCGTCGGTGTCGCCGAGATAGACGAAGGCGAGGTCGGGGCCGGTCTCGGCGAGGTGGCGCTCGGCGGCGTCGGCGATCTGCCGGTCGGCGGCGGTCCAGGTGAGGGCGTAGCCGTCCAGGACCATGCGGTGGTCGATGGCGGGGCCGAACGCGCCGTGCTCGCCGAGGGCGGCCCAGGAGAGGAAGGCGGCGGTCACGAGGTCGGGGCGGGCATTCTTCGCACGACTCAAAAAGTCCGGAAATTTCGTGAACTGGGGGCTGATGAAGCTGTTGTCCACGACGCCGTGTTTGTCAGGCCAGGCGCCCGTGGCGATCGACGACCAGCCGGGGCCCGAGTCCGTGCGCGACCTGATCACGCGGCCCGCCGCCGGCGGCTCCGGAGCCTTGGGCACGACCTCGCCGGGCGACTCCGTCCTGGGGGCCGCCGCCTCGCCGTACGGGAGCTTGCTGGTGCCGTACGCGCCGGAGGCCATCAGCGACGACAGGACCGGCGGGGCCAGGGCGACGAGCCGGTCGAAGCGCAGGCCGTCCATGCCGACCACGAGGACTTTGTTCTTGTTAAGGGGCATTCCCCTATCTAAGCGGTGAACCGTCGCACCCAGGCGACCGCGCCCGGCAGGATCTCCTCGACCGGCGCCACGTCCGGGTACCAGGTGCGCTCCCACTCCAGCGAGACCCATCCGGCGTACCCGGCCGCGCGCAGCAGGTCGCCGGCCTCCTCCAGCGGGACCGAGCCCGTCCCCATCGGGACCGGGGTGGTGTCCTCGGCCGAGACGGCGTCCTTGACCTGGACGTAGGCGAGCGAGGGGCCGAGCGCCGCCAGCGTGGCGGCCGGGGACTCGCCGTGCCGCCAGGGGTGCAGCAGGTCCCACAGCGCGCCGGTGACCTCGGGGCGGCCCGCCTCGGCCAGCAGCCCGGCCACGGCCGCGCCGGTGGGCATCCGGTCGTGCGTCTCGACCAGGACGCGTACACCGAGGGCGGCGGCCGTACCGGCCACAGACCTCAGCCGGCGGGCGCCGACCGCCGGATCGTCGCCGCGCGGGAACACCCGCACGCCCGGCGCGCCCAGATCGGCGGCCAGCCGCAGGTCGGCGAGGAGCGCGTCGGCGACCGGCGCGTCCGGTCCCGGCTCACAGATGCCGACATATCCAGCCAGGGCAGCGATCTCCAGCCCCGCCCGCTCCACCCGTTCCCGCACCGCGCGCCGCTCCCGCGCGGTGAGCCCGGCATGGACGCCGGTGTCCGGATGCAGCCGCAGCTCAAGCCCCTGGCAGCCGTGCGCGACGGCGATCCCGGCCGCCCGCTCCAGCCCCTCCCCCGGCATCCCCAACGTGCTGACCGCCGGCTTCACGCCGTCACCCCGGCTTCCGCGCCCGTCACTCTCACGCCATCCTCCTAACGCTCTCCCGCAGCACGACCTCGCCCGCGACGTGCTCGACCACGGGGGCGGCGGCGTCCTCGCGGCCGAGCGCGAGCTCCAGGGCCCGCGCCCCCATGTCCGTCAACGGCAGCCGCACGGTCGTCAGCGCGGGCACATGATCACGCAGCGTGACGATGTCGTCGAACCCGGCCACCGAGACGTCCTCGGGCACCCGGATCCCGCGCTCGCGGCAGGCGGCCAGCGCGCCCACGGCCATCACGTCGTTGACCGCGAACACGCAGGTCGTCGCCGCGCCGATCTCGGTCGCGGCCCGGTAGCCGCCGTCACGGTCGAACGGCCCGTGGACCACGACGGGCTCGGGCAGGCCCAGCTCCCGCAGCGCCTGCGTGAACCCCTCGCACCGGTCGGCGGCGGTCACCAGGTGGGGCGGCCCGGCCAGCACGGCGAAGCGTGTGTGCCCGAGCCCGGCCAGCGCGCGGGCCAGGGCCGCGGCGCCGGCCCGGTTGGCGGGCGCGACGGTGTCCACGCCGAGCAGGTCCTGGCCGACGCACGCGGCCCGCCCGCCGCCCTCCTGGTAGCGGGCCAGCTCCTCGCGCAGTCGCCCGGTCACGACGGGGTCGGCGACCCGCGAGCCGACCAGCAGCACGGCGCGCACGCGCTGGGCGTTCATGGTGGCGACGTAGGCGATCTCCTGCTCGGGGTCGCGGTGGGTGGTGCCCACCATGACGAGCATGCCCTCGGTGGCGGCGGCCCGCATCGCGCCGTCGGCCAGCGCGGCGAAGTAGGGGTCGGTCAGGTCGTGGACGACGATGCCGATGACGTTGCTCGCCCCCCGGGCCAGCGTCTGGGCGGCGATGTTGGCGCGGTAGCCGAGCTCGTCGGCGGCCCGTTCGACGCGGGCCCGCAGGGTCGCGCCCACCTGGCGGGTGCTGCCGTTGAGCACCCGCGAGGCGGTGGCGAGGGAGACGCCGGCCTGTTTGGCGACGTCCTCAAGCGTGACCACGAGACCTCCCGGAAAGCGGTTTCCAAGTCTGCCAGACGACGACCTGGCTCCGCATCCTCGCACGCCCGCCCGCGGCGGTGACACAACTCGCGGCACCGCGCTCACCAGGACGGCGACGGGACCCTCACGCCCAGGGGAACAGGATGTCGAACAGGCCCTTCTTCTCGCTCGGCGTGGGGGCGGGCTGCTCCTGCTGCGCGGGCGGCGCCTGGGTGGGGGGTGCGCTCTCCTGCCGCTCCGGCTGCCTGGTGGCGGGCGCCTTGGCAGCCGAGTCCTCGGCCGAGTCCTCGGGGGTGCCGTCGGAGGTCTCGTTCATCCCGTCCTGCGGGCCGTGGGTGACCTTCTCGTCGGGCGTGGCCGTCGGACGGCTCTCGCGGGTGGCGGTGGGCCGCGCCGACGGCTCGCGGGTGGGACGGGGGCGGCGGGCCACGGGGGTGGGGGTTACGGTCTCGGACACGGTCGGCTCGGCGGTGTCCGTTTCCTCGGGCTCGGGGGCGGACTCGGTCTCCTCCGGGAGCGCGGTCTGCGGCGGGGCGGTGACCTGGCTCGCGCCGGCGCAGGCGCCGACCCCGCACGGGTCGTCGGAGGAGGTGCCGGTGAGCAGCCAGCCCGCCCCGGCGCCGACCAGCACCACCGCGGCGGCCGCCAGCACCAGCACCCTGGTACGCCGGCGCACCTCGCGATCGCGCCCGGCGCCGCCCCGGCGGTCGTCGGCGTCGTCGGTCCAGCCGGAGCCGAGGAAGCCGCGCCTGGTCTCGCCCGCGTCGTCGTCGCCGTCGGGCTTGTAGCCCTGGTCCAGCGGCAGGTAGGGCAGGTCGTCGTCGTCGTGGGCCGCGCGGTCTGCGCCGGGGACGTCGGGGCCGTCCGCCCCGACGACGGCGTGCGGCCCGCTCAGGCTCTCGTGCGGCCCGGCCAGCGTCTCGTGCGGCCCGCTCAGGGCCTCGTGGGACCCGCTCGGCCCGTCCAGGACGTCGTGCGGGCCGCTCGGGCCGTCGAGCACGTCGTGCGGCGCGTCGGCCGGGGCCACGGGAGGCGCGGGGGTCGCGGGGGTCGCGGGGGTCGCCGGGGCTTCGACGGGCTGCGCGGCCTGGCCGGCCGGGAGGATGTAGGTCTCGTTGCCGGAGACCTGGATCGCGGGCTGCTCGTCGGTGTCCTCGGTGCTCCACCGGGGGGACAGCACGTCTCCGGTCAGCTCCGGGTTTAACGGTTTACCCTGCCCATCCTCGTACGGCCTGTCGTTCTCGTCGCGCGCCACGATGGAACCTCTCTAGCTCTGAATACGGACCGCGACCTTTCTTAACAGACTTGTCCGGAAATTTCACATGTTTCACTAAAGTTACTCAGCGTCACATTCGTCCCAGCCAGCGGGCGAGCGCGGCCTCCAGCGGGTGCCCCCGCGCCTCCGACGTCCAGGCCGTATAGCCGTCGGGCCGCACGAGCAGCGCCTCGGCGTCGTGCTCCGCGCTGCCCCGCACGATCTCCAGCCGGTCCGCCCACGGAGCGGCCGCCGCCACCAGGTCGTCGCGCCCGCCGAGGTCCAGCAGCAGCGCCCGGCCTCCGCGCAGCAGCTCCGCGGTGCGTACCACGCCGCCGGCCGTCTTGACCGGCAGGTCGGGAGCCATCCGCCCGGCTCCGGGCACGCCCACGTCGTAGGCGGTGTCCACCCCGGCGATCATCCCGCTCAGGTACTCGTTGACCTGGTCGAACCGCATCAGCTCGGCGAACAGCTCGCGCAGCGGGTCGACGGCCGGGTCGGGGTGGGCCAGCGCGCTCTGGGCCCGCACGTTCCACAACACCCGCGCGCCGACCGGATGCCGCTCCGCGTGGTAGCTGTCCAGCAGCCCGGCGGGGGCCTCGCCGCGCACCTCGGCGGCCAGCTTCCAGCCCAGGTTGAAGGCGTCCCCCAGGCCGGTGTTGAGCCCCTGGCCGCCCCACGGGAAGTGCACGTGCGCGGCGTCCCCGGCCAGCAGGACGCGGCCCGCGCGGTAGGTCTCGGCCTGCAGGGCGGCGTCGCCGTACCGGGACAGGTTGCGCGCGCCGGCCATCGGGACCGGGACGCCGAGGATGTGCTCGGCCGCCTCCTGGAGCTCCTCGATCGCGACGGGCGCCTCCCGGTCGGCGTGCGGGGCGCGGAAGTCGTAGGTGGTGACGCGGCTGTGCCCGGCGGGGTCGAGCCAGACGATGGCCCAGCCCCGCGGCGTACGCGTGTAACCCGGCGGCACCGTGTACGGGTCGAGCAGCCGCACGTCGCCCATGAGCGCGGCGACGCGGGCCCCGGCGCCGGTGAACGGGATGCCGGCGGCCTTGCGCACGACGCTGCGCGCGCCGTCGGCGCCGACGACGTAGCGGGCGGTCAGCTCGCGGCCGTTCACGGTCAGGGCGACGTGGTCGTCCCGCTGCTCCAGGCCGGTGACCTCCTGGCCGCGCCGGATCTCCGCGCCGAGGGCCGCCGCGCGGCGGGCGAACACCTGCTCGGCCCACGCCTGAGGGCTGCCCACGATGCTCGGGCCGCCGTCCGAGACCGCGCCGAGGTCGAGCCCGAACATGCCGGAGAAGTGGAAGCTCACGCTCCCGTACGTGGACCGCCCCACCGCCTCCAGCAGCCCCCGCCGGTCCAGACTCTGAGCCGTGCCCGCGTGCAGCGTCCCGGCCTTGGACTGGCCGGTCGGCACGGCGAGCCGTTCGAGCACCAGCGGCCGCACCCCCTGCAGGCCCAGCTCGGCGGCGAGCAACATGCCCACGGGCCCGCCACCCACCACGGCGACATCGAACACAGGAGCCTCCTCGAACCCGGATGAGTACGTAATCCTCGTACATACGAACAATGTCCGTCAAATCACCGTTCGTGTTATCCGTACAATGGCGGCATGCTGCACCCGTCGCGTGACCAGATCCAGTTGGTGGAGGTGCTCGCCGCGCTCGGCCATCCCGTACGCGCCAAGATCGTGCGCGCGCTGGCCTCGGGGGACGAGCTGTTCTGCGGCGAGGTCGTGGCCGACGTGCCGAAGTCGACGCTGACCGCCCACTGGCGGGTGCTGCGCGAGGCCGGCGTCATCTGCCAGCGCCCGGAGGGCCGCAAGTTGTTCATCCGGCTGCGCCGCGACGACCTCGACGCCCGCTTCCCCGGCCTGGTCGATCTGCTGCTGGCCGAGGACCTCTAACCCGCCGGCCGGGTCACAGGCAGGGGTTCGTGGTGGAGTCGACCACCTTGTCCTTGAGCGAGCCCGGGATCGCCGACGCCACCCGCACGCCCGGCCAGTCGGCCCCGATGACGAGCTGCACGATCGGCCCGTCGGGCAGCGGGGTGACCTTGGTCGCGTACGGCTTCGGGTTCACCGGGGCGACCTTGCCCGCCACCGGCGTGCGCTTGTCCTTCGACAGCCGGGCGGCCACGGCGTCCCCGTAGGCGGCGCCGTTGTCGGCGTCCTTCTTCGCGTACCGGATCGACGTGGTGGCCACCGGCGCCGCGTTGCCGACCTGGACGACGGCGAACCCCTGGTCGGCCAGCTCGTCGGCCACCTGGCCGGCCTTGCCGAGCTCGGTGGTGCCGTTGAGCACCTGGACGCGCACCCGCCCGTTCTCGACCTTCGGCTTGGCGGCGGCCGAGGGCGGGGTCACGTTGACGTCGGAGCGCACGGCCTCGAAGAAGTTGCGCGCGTCCGGCTGCTTGAGCTGCACCCGGTTCTTGTCGGCCGGGTACGCCTCCACCGGCACGGTGATGCCCTTGAGCTCCTTGGCGGTCAGCCCCTTGACGCTGCCCGCGATCTCCAGCATCCGCGACAGCGTGAGCTTGTCGTCCACGGTGACGGCCTTGATCGCGGCCCTGAGGAACCCGTCGGCCTTGATGGGGTCGGTGAGCAGCCCGCCATCGGTGATCTTGTCCAGCACCTTGGTGAGGAAGACCTGCTGACGCTGGATGCGGCCGAGGTCGCTGCCGTCGCCGAGGGTGTAGCGGGTGCGCACGTACCCGAGGGCCTGCTCGCCCTTGACGACGTGCTTGCCCGCGCTGAGCACGAGCTTGGCCTTGGGGTCGTCGACCGCCTTGGGCAGGCAGATCTCGATGCCGCCCAGGGCGTCGACGATGCCCTTGAAGCCGGTGAAGTCGACCTTCACGATGTGGTTGATCTTGATGTTGGTGAGCGACTCCAGCGTGCGGACCGTGCAGTCGATGCCGCCGTCGTTGAAGGCGGAGTTGATCTGGCGCAGCCCGCCGGCCAGCATCGTGCCGGTGCGGCTCCGGCACTGCGGGATCATGACCATGGTGTCCCGGGGGAAGCTGATCATGGTGGCCTTGTCCCGGTCGGGGGAGATGTGCAGCACCATGATCGTGTCGGTGCGCTCGCCGAGGCCCTGCGACTTCGCGCCGTACTTCTTGTTGTCGCCCTCGCGCGAGTCCGAGCCGACGAGCAGCACGTTGAGCGCGCCGGTCTCGGGCGGCCGCGACGGCCCGGCGTCCACGGAAATGCGCGGGATCCCGTTGTCGATGCTGCGGTAGTACGCGTACCCGCCCAGCGTGACGGCGACCAGCACGAACGTCAGCGCCATGCTCACCCACGCCATCGGCGTGATCCGCCGCACGCGCCCCGGGGGCCGGCCCGGGCGACGGTCGGGGCGCTGATCGGGGTGGCGGTCCGGGCGGCGGTCGGGGCGATGCTGCGGCCGTTCCGGCGCTCTCCGGCCCTCGCTCACGCGCCCCCCTCTACGCGCGCCCGCACAGGACGCAACCCCGCGCGCCCCTCGCAGAGCGCGGCCCCCTCTGGTGTGACGCGCAGCATACTGATAATCCGCCGCATATACGGCGTGTCGCAAATTTCACCCCATAGCAGCCTCCGGCGGACGCGTCCGGCGAGGGCTCCATGCAATGCGCGCGAATCCACGGCGTCACTACGGTCCGTGACGCCATCATGACGTCCATGCTTCTGACCGAGATGGCGCCCCCTCCAGGCGCCGAGGCGCTGGCCGGGCTGCGCACCGCCGCCCGGACCGCCCGCCGGGCCGTCTTCGTCGCGCTCGCCGGCTCGATCGCGCTGCTGGCCACGTCACAGGTGCTGGCCGACCGCGCGCCGACCAGAGAGCAGACGTTACCGCTCGCCGTGCTCTCGCTGGTGGTATTCGCGATCGCGGTGCCCGTCCTGGCGGTCACCCAGCTGGTGTGGGGCGCGCGGGCGCGCCTGGTGCGCCGGCGCGAGCGCGAGCTGTTCGCCGTGCCGCCCTCGGCCCGGCGGCGTCCGCTGAGCCGGCTCGGCGTCGCGTCCGGCTGGGCCGTGCTGCTGCTCCTCGGCGCCACCTCTCCCGGCCAGTTCAGGGCGGCCGCTCTGTACGCCTTCGCCGACGCCCTGAGCTGGGCCGTCGAGGCCGCCATGGTGATCGGCCTGGCCGCGGGGGTGTCGTTCCTCATCTGGTGGGCACGGGACGCCCTGGGGATAGTGGCGCGCGCCGGTCGTCCGGGAGGATCACCTGGCGATCCGTGGGATCCCGGCCGGGGCGCGCGTCCACGAGGGGGCGCGGCGCTCTGGACGGGCGCGGCCGTGGCGGTCGCCGCCCTGCTCGGAGCCCGCGCCCATCTCTGGGAACCGCCCATGCCGATCGTTTACGCGCTGCTGACCGCCGCCCTCGTCTGCGGGGTGGTTACCGACGAGTAGCATAGGCGCGGAACCCCATCCAAGAACGAGGAGCGAATCCGTGCCTTCCTCTCGTGACGTCGTGTTCGTCGACGGCGTACGCACGCCCTTCGGCAGGTCAGGGCCGAAGGGACTGTACGCGGAGACCCGCGCCGACGACATGGTCGTCCGCGTCATCCGCGAGCTCATCCGGCGCAACCCCGGTCTGCCTCCCGAGCGCGTGGACGAGGTGGCCATCGCCGCGACGACCCAGATCGGCGACCAGGGCCTGACCATCGGCCGCTCTGCGGCGGTGCTGGCCGGTCTGCCCAAGAGCGTGCCCGGCTACGCGATCGACCGCATGTGCGCGGGCGCGATGACCGCGGTCACCACGGTCGCGGGCGGCATCGCCTTCGGCGCCTACGACGTGGCCATCGCCGGCGGCGTCGAGCACATGGGCCGCCACCCCATGGGCGAGGGCGTGGACCCCAACCCGCGGTTCCTGTCGGAGAAGCTGGTCGACCCGAGCGCGCTGGTCATGGGCATGACCGCCGAGAACCTGCACGACCGCTACCCGTCGATCTCCAAGGAGCGCGCCGACGCCTACGCGGTGCTCTCGCAGGAGAAGGCGGCCAAGGCGTACGCCGACGGCAAGATCCAGCCCGACCTCGTGCCCACCGCGGTCCGGACGGCCGAGAAGGGCTGGGGCCTGGCCGCCGAGGACGAGGCGCCGCGCCCCGGCACCACGATGGAGGCGCTGGGCGCGCTCAAGACGCCCTTCCGCCCACACGGCAACGTCACCGCGGGCAACTCCTCCGGCATCAACGACGGCGCCACCGGCTGCATCGTGGCCGCCCGCGAGGTCGCCGGCGAGCTGGGCCTGACGCCGAAGATGCGCCTGGTCTCCTACGCCTTCGCGGGCGTGGACCCCGAGGTGATGGGCGTGGGCCCGATCCCGTCCACCGAGCGGGCGCTGCGGCTGGCCGGGCTGTCCATCGGCGACATCGGCCTGTTCGAGATCAACGAGGCGTTCGCCGTCCAGGTGCTGGCCTTCCTGGAGCACTTCGGCATCGCCGACGACGACCAGCGCGTCAACCCCTACGGCGGCGCGATCGCCTTCGGCCACCCGCTGGCCTCCTCGGGCGTCCGGCTCATGACGCAGCTCGCCCGCCAGTTCGGCGAGCGGCCCGACGTGCGGTACGGCATCACCACCATGTGCGTCGGCATGGGCATGGGCGGCACTGTGATCTGGGAGAACCTGGCATGAGCGACATCGAGACCTGGCGCGCGCTGCTGAGCGGGCGCAACACCGACGAGGTCGTCACCAAGGCCCTCGTGCGCGACGTGCCGCTGCCCGGCGGCGCCGGCACGATGGCCCTGATCACCCTGGACAACGGCTTCGACCACACCAAGCCCAACACCTTCGGCCCGCACGGCCTGTTCGCGCTGGAGGAGGCCCTGTCGCGGATCGCGGAGCGCACCGACCTGGCCGCCGTGGGCGTCACCGGCAAGCCGTTCATCTTCGCCGTCGGCGCCGACCTCAAGGGCGCGGCCGCCGTGGCCTCCCGCGAGGAGGCCGAGGCCATCGGCGCGCTGGGCCACCACGTCTTCCGCAGGCTGGGCGAGCTGCCGATCCCGACGTTCGCGTTCGTGAACGGCGCGGCCATGGGCGGCGGCCTGGAGATCGCGCTGCACTGCGCGTACCGGACGATCTCCTCCGGCGTGCCCGCGGTGGCGCTGCCCGAGTGCTTCCTCGGCCTGGTGCCCGGCTGGGGCGGCACGCAGCTGCTCCCCCGCCTGATCGGCCCGGCGAACGCGATCAAGCTGATCATCGAGAACCCGCTGTCGCAGAACCGCATGATCAAGGGCGCGGACGCGTACAAGCTGGGCGTCGCGGACGCGATGTTCGAGCCGGCCGACTTCCTTGAGGAGTCGCTGCGCTGGGCCGCCCGCGTGGTCAAGGGCGAGGTCGCCGTCGAGCGGCAGGAGCACGACGGCTGGGACAAGGCCGTCGCCGACGCGCGCTTCCTGGTGGACATGAAGCTGCGCGGCGCCTCTCCCGCCCCCTACCGGGCGCTCGACCTGATCGCCCTGGCCGCGACCGCCTCGCGCGACGAGGGCTTCGCCGCCGAGACGCAGGCGCTGGCCGACCTGCTGATGGGCGACGAGCTGCGGGCCGGGCTCTACTCCTTCGACCTGGCCCAGCGCCGGGCCAAGCGTCCGGCCGGCGCGCCGGACAGGTCGCTGGCCCGCAAGGTCACCAAGGTCGGCGTCGTGGGCGCCGGGCTGATGGCCTCGCAGATGGCGCTGCTGTTCGCCCGCCGCCTGGAGGTCCCGGTCGTGCTGACCGACCTCGACCAGTCCCGCCTGGACAAGGGCGTGGGGTACGTGCACGCCGAGGTCGACAAGCTGCTGGGCAAGGGCCGCGTCTCCGCCGACCAGGCCAACCGGCTCAAGTCCCTGGTCACCGGCTCCCTGACCAAGGACGCCTTCGCCGACGCCGACTTCGTCATCGAGGCCGTCTTCGAGGACATGGCGGTCAAGAAGCAGGTGTTCGCCGAGGTCGAGGCCGTGGTGTCGGCCGAGTGCGTGCTCGCCACCAACACCTCCTCGCTCTCGCTCACCGAGATGGGCGCCGGGCTGGCGCACCCCGAGCGGCTGGTCGGGTTCCACTTCTTCAACCCGGTCGCCGTGATGCCGCTGCTGGAGATCATCAGGGGCGCCTCGACCGACGACGCCACGCTGGCCACGGCGTTCGCGGTGGGCAAGTCGCTGCGGAAGTCGTCCGTGCTGGTCAAGGACGCGCCGGCGTTCGTGGTCAACCGGCTGCTGACCTGCTTCATGGGCGAGGTCGTGGCCGCCGTGGACGAGGGCACGCCGCTGGAGGTCGCCGAGCACGCGCTCGACGGCCTGGGGCTGCCGATGACGCCGTTCGCGCTGCTGCAGCTCGTCGGCCCGGCCGTCGGCCTGCACGTCGCCGAGACGCTGCACGCGGCCTTCCCCGAGCGGTTCGGCGTCTCGGAGAACATGGCCAAGCTGGTCGCCTCGGGCAAGCCCGGCGTCTACCGTCCGGACTTCTCGCTCGACCCGGAGGCGGTGGCCCTGTTCGCCGGCGGCACGTCGCCGTCCACGGCCGAGCAGGTCCGCGAGCGCGTGCTCGGGGCGCTGTCCCGGGAGATCCGGATCATGCTGGACGAGGGCGTCGTCGCCGGGCCGCAGGACATCGACCTGTGCATGATCCTGGGCGCCGGCTGGCCGTTCCATCTGGGTGGCATCACGCCTTATCTGGACAGGTCGGGGATCGCCCAGCCCCGGTTCCTTCCGCCCGGTGTGGCCTCGCTGCCCGCGTGATTTTACGGAGGCCCGCCCGGCGGGTCTCCGTACGTCATGGCCGCCTTCGCCGTAGCGTACTGTGCCGTCCTACGAACGGAGAGTAACCATGATGCGAGCAGTCGGCACGATCGCTCTGTGCGGAGCCCTCGTGCTGGGCGCGTCGTCGCCCTCCCTGGCGGCGGCGCCCCCCACCCCCAAGGTCGTCCTCAAGGTCACCGTGGCAGTGAAGAACGGCCCCACCAAGGGCGCCTGGCTCAACTGCAGCCCCGACGGCGGCACCCACCCCTCCGCCCACGCCGCCTGCGAGCTCCTGCGCAAGGTGAAGGGCGACCCGGCCAAGATCAACGTCTCGCCGAAGGCGGCCGCGGCCTGCGGCAAGGAGGTGGAGCCGCGCGCCGTCATGATCCTCGGCAAGTGGTACGGCAAGACCGTCCAGTGGGGCAAGGTCTACACCAACGCCTGCACGATGAAGGCGGGCCTCGGAACGCTCCTGGCGATCTGAGCGGGTGAGGGGGGCGGGCGGCCGGCCCGCCCCTCTCGCGCGTCACCGGCCGGGCACGGCGCCCCGCCTGCTGTGCCGGTAGCCGTAGGCGAAGTAGACGACCACGCCGATGATCATCCAGACGACGAACCTGAGCCAGGTCTCCAGCGGCAGGTTGAGCATCAGGTAGAGGCAGGCCAGCACCGACAGGATCGGCAGCAGCGGCACCATCGGCACCCGGAAGGCCCGCTCCAGGTCGGGCCGGGTGCGCCGGAGCACGATCACGCCGACGGACACCACCATGAACGCGAACAGCGTGCCGATGTTGACCAGCTCGGCCAGCTCCCCGAACGACACGAACCCGGCCAGCGCCATGGTCACCAGGCCGATGAGGACGGTGAGCCTGGCGGGCGTGCCGAAGGTCGGGTGGACGACGGCCAGCCGGCGCGGCAGCAGGCCGTCGCGGCACATGGCGAACAACACTCGGGTCTGCCCGAGCAGCAGCACCAGCACCACGGTGGTCAGACCGGCGATGGCGCCCACGCTGATGATGGCGGCCAGCCAGGGGTGGCCGACGGCGGTGAACGCGTCCGACAGCGGCGCGCTGGTGCTCAGCTGCTTGTACGGCTGCATGCCGACCACGACCAGCGAGACGGCGACGTAGAGGATCGTGCAGACGGCCAGCGAGCCGATGATGCCGCGCGGCACGTCGCGCTGCGGGCGCACGGTCTCCTCGGCGGCGGTGGCCACGATGTCGAAGCCGATGAAGGCGAAGAACACGATCGCCGCGGCCGAGAAAATGCCGATCACGCCGAACGCGACGGGCGTGACCCCGAACAGCACCTGGATCAGCGGCGCCTTCAGCCCCTCGACCCGCGGCGAGGCCACCGGCTCGGGGATGAAGGGCGTGTAGTTGGCGGCCTTGACGAAGAACAGCCCGGCCACGATGACCAGCAGCACCACCGTGATCTTGGTGATCACCAGGATCAGGTTGACCCGCGAGGAGATCTTGATGCCGGCCACCAGGATCGCGGTGAGGATCAGCACGATGGCCACCGCGGGCACGTTGACCACGGGATCGTCGCCCGCGATGGAGGCCGGCAGGTGGATGCCGACGGAGTCGAGCATCGAGGCGAAGTAGCCCGACCAGCCGACCGACACCACGGCCGCGGCCAGCGCCAGCTCCAGGATCAGGTCCCAGCCGATCACCCAGGCGGGGAACTCGCCGAGGGTGGCGAAGGAGAAGGTGTAGGCGGACCCGGCCACGGGGATCGTCGAGGCGAACTCGGCGTAGCACAGCGCCGCCAGTCCGCACACGACGGCCGCCACGACGAACGAGACCGCGACCGCCGGCCCGGCCACCTCCTTGGCCACCTGGCCGGTGAGCACGAAGATCCCGGTGCCGACGATCACGCCGATGCCGAACACCATCAGGTCCATGGCGGTCAGGCGTTTACGCAGCTGATGCTCGGGAGTCTCGGTGTCGCGGATCGACTGTTCGACGCTCTTCGTGCGAAAGATGTCCACGATCAGCGATCCTTCCCAGACCCTCCGTGATCATGCGCTCGGGCCGCGCCGGCCGGTGAAGCGCCTCGTCGGGGGTAGCGGACCCGCATCATGGTGGACGACCTGCTGGACACGCTGGCCGGTCAGGACGTGGCGGTGGTGCTGGCGCTCGTCCTGGTCTTCCTGACCCTGGACGCCTCGGTCGGGATCGGCCTGATCACGCCGGGCGACGGCCTGCTGATCGTCGCGGGCGCCACGTCGGGCAGCGTGCCGGAGACGCTGGCCCTGATCGGCACCGGCGTGCTGGCCTGCCTCCTGGGCGCGACGGGCGGCCACCGCCTGGGCCGCCGGTACGGCCTCCGCCTGCGCAACAGCAGGCTCGGCCGGCGCGTCGGCGAGGAGCGCTGGAGCCGGGCGGAGCAGATCCTGCGGCGCAGCGGCTGGGCGCTGGCCCTGGCCTACTTCTTGCCGGTGGTGCACGCGCTGACGCCGGCCCTGGCGGGCGCGGTGGGCATGCCCTACCGCCGGTTCATGCCGTGGGCCCTGCTGGGCAGCACGGCGTGGGTGAGCACGTACATCGTGCTGGGGGCGGTGGCCGGGCAGATGGCGCGGCGGGAGGCGGGCCTGCTGCTGCCGGCGGCGGCCGCGGCGGTGGTCGTCATGCTGGCGATCACCGCCGTGGTCCGCCGGGTGCTCAACGGCGGACCGGCTGCTCCACGCGGGAGGTCCGCTTCGCGACGGCCTCGGTGATCTGGCGCGCGAGGTCCTGGCCGGTCAGGCCGATGCGGCCGAGGATCGCGGCCCGCTTGGCGTGGTCGAGGAACTCCTGCGGGATGCCGAAGGTGCGCACCGGGACGTCGACGTCGGCGTCGCGGAGCAGGCGGGCCACGGCGTCGCCCACGCCGCCCACGCGGCCGTTGTCCTCGACCACGGCGACCAGCTTGTGGGCGCCGGCGGCCAGCGTCAGCGCCTCGTCGAGCGGCTTGACCCAGCGCGGGTCGACCACGGTGGCCGAGATGCCCTGCGCGTCGAGCAGGACGGCCGCCTCCATGCACACGTGCGCCATCGGGCCGACGCCCACCAGCAGCACGTCCGGCTCGCCCTCGGCGGCCCGCAGCAGGTCCATCTCGCCCAGGCGGCCCACGGACTCCAGGGGCTCGGCCACCGGGCCCTTGGGGAAGCGCAGCACGGTCGGCCCGTCGGTGACCTCCACGGCCTCGCGCAGCAGCTCGGTGACGCGGTCGCCGTCGCGCGGCACCGCGATCCGCAGGCCGGGCACGACCTGGAGGATCGACAGGTCCCACATGCCGTTGTGGCTGGCGCCGTCGTCGCCGGTGACGCCGGCCCGGTCGAGGACGACGGTGACCGGCAGCCGGTGCAGGGCGACGTCCATCAGGAGCTGGTCGAAGGCCCGGTTGAGGAAGGTGGCGTAGACGGCCACGACCGGGTGCAGGCCGCCGAGCGCCAGACCGGCGGCGCTGGTCAGCGCGTGCTGCTCGGCGATGCCGACGTCGTAGATGCGGTCGGGGAAGGCGTCGGCGAAGGCGTTGAGGCCGGTGGGGTGGAGCATGGCCGCGGTGATGGCGACCAGGTCCTCGCGCTCCTTGCCGAGCCTGACCAGCTCCTCGCTGAAGACGTTGGTCCAGATGCGCGGCTTGGGCTTCTCGGCGCCGGTGGCGCGGTCGAAGGCGCCGGGCGAGTGGAACTGGTCTTCGTCGTGGTTCTCGGCGGGGGTGTAGCCGCGGCCCTTCTGGGTGAGGGCGTGGACGATGACCGGGCCGCGGAAGGCGCGGGCCTTGCGCAGCGCCGCCTCCATGGCCTGCTCGTCGTGGCCGTCGATGGGGCCGACGTACTTCAGGCCGAGGTCCTCGAACATGACCTGCGGTGCCAGGACGTCCTTGACGCCCTTCTTGAAGCCGTGGAGGGCGTCGTAGAGGACGGGAACGTTCCCGAGCTTGTCCTTGACGTATTCGAGCATGTCCTCGTAGCGGCGGTTGACGCGCAGCGAGGACAGGTGGGAGGCCAGGCCGCCGATGGTCGGGGAGTAGGAGCGGCCGTTGTCGTTGACCACGATCACGACGGGCAGGTCTTTGATCGCGGCGATGTTGTTCAGCGCCTCCCAGGCCATGCCGCCGGTGAGCGCGCCGTCGCCGATCACCGCGACGACCGTGCGCTCGCGCTCGCCGCGCAGCTTGAACGCCTTGGCCAGGCCGTCGGCGTAGGACAGCGCGGTGGAGGCGTGGGAGTTCTCGACGAAGTCGTGCTCGGACTCGGTCTGGCTCGGGTAGCCGGACAGGCCGCCCTCCTGCTTGAGCGCCTCGAAGCCGGCCGCGCGGCCGGTGAGCAGCTTGTGCACGTACGCCTGGTGGCCGGTGTCCCAGATGACCGGGTCGCGCGGGGAGTCGAAGACGCGGTGGACGGCGATGGTGAGCTCGACCACGCCCAGGTTCGGCCCGAGGTGGCCGCCGAACCTGGCGCAGGCGTCGACGAGCAGGTCACGGATCTCCCCCGCGAGCCGCGGCAGCTCATCGACAGCGAGCCGTTTGACGTCGTGCGGTCCCTCTATCGAGCCCAGCAACCCGCTCACGGATGCGACTCCCCTCTGCCTCGTTCGCCGTCTGTTCCTTTTCGACGACGCAGAAGAGTCTAGTTCGCCGACGTCTCGCTGACTCCATCGAGTCAAATCCGCCCACCTATGTCAGATCTTGACCTAGTCTTGCAGGACATATGAACTCCGTCCCAAAAGGTAAGGTCGCGGCATTGGTCGGCGCGGCCATCGCGCTCGCCCTGGCCGCGGCCTCCCTGGTGCTCGTGCTCGCCGAGGTCGCCACGACCTCGACCGGGCGCTCGCCGATCAACGAGGCCCAGCAGGTCGCCTCGCCGCCGGCCAAGGCGACCGCCAAGAGCAAGGGACCGACCACCTCCGGCGGCAGGACACTGGCCACGGCCAACCCGCTGTACAGGACCGGCAAGCTCGTGGACGTGAACTGCGAGCCCGGCGACCTGCCCCCGGGCAGCATGATCGCCTACCGCCGCTACCTCACCCGGGTCACGAACTGCCTCAACAGGACGTGGGCGGCCCAGTTCCGCAAGGCGGGGCTGCCGTTCACCAAGCCGCGCCTGCGCATCATCACCAAGAAGGTCAGGACGCCCTGCGGCGCGTGGAACACCGGCGCCGACGGCGTCTACTGCTCCACGGACCGCACCATGTACCTGATGATCAGCCGCGACCAGCTCCGCAACCCGTTCCCGCTCGGCATCACCCGCCTGGTCGCCCACGAGTACGGCCACCACGTCCAGCAGGCCTCCGGCATCTGGAACTACTACTGGACGGCCAGGTCCACCGCGAGCAAGGCCAGGCGCCTGCAGTTGTCGCGCAACTCCGAGCTCCAGGCCGAGTGCTTCTCCTCCATCTTCATGAGCACGATGAAGGAGTCGCCGCTGGTCACGCAGTCCGACTGGGCCTACACGGTGGAGTGGTTCTACAAGAACGGCGCCAAGGGCTGGCCGCAGAACGACCACGGCAAGGGCCCGACGCAGGCGGCCTGGATGACCAGGGGCTTCAACCGGGGCGCGCCGGGCTCGTGCAACACGTGGGCGGCGGCTGCGCGAAACGTCCAGTGACGTCTGGCATTTCCGCTTTACCTTGATCTCTCTCTTTTGTAGTGTGCCTTCCCATGCGTACCCCCCGATTGGCGATCATTGCCGGAGCCCTGGCGAGCGTTTTCGTCGCCGGTACGGCCCACGCGGCCGTGGCCGCCCCGGCGAGCAAGCCGGTCCTGACGAAGAACCCGATCTACAAGACCGGCCGGCTCGCGCTCAGGACGTGCGAGGAGCCGCCGGTCCGGTCCGGGACCGAGGACGAGGCGCGGGTCTACTTCGAGGCGGTGCTCGAATGCCTCGACAAGGCCTGGGCCCCCAAGCTCAAGCAGGCGGGCTTCGCCTTCAGCAAGCCGAAGTTCCAGGTGATCACCAAGCTGGGCGCCCCCACGGGCTGCGGCGGCTTCCCGGAGGGCGCGCAGGCGCTGTACTGCCCGGTCAACAAGACGATGACCCTCCTGCTCAGCCCGAACGTCGTGGAGGAGCCGTCGGACCCGGTGCTGATGCTGGTGGTGGCCCACGAGTACGGCCACCACGTCCAGAAGCTCACCGGCATGCTCCGGCACAACAAGCGCGGCGAGTACGTCCTGGACAACCCGCGGAACCTGGAGCCGGTGCGCCGCACCGAGCTGCAGGCCGAGTGCTACGCCGGGGTGTTCATGGGCAGCGTCTGGGACTCGCTGGGCCGTAGCCAGAAGGAGTTCGACTCCCTGCTCAAGGGCACGCACGACCCGGCCGACCTGAGCGCGCTCGGCGTGAAGACGCGCTCCTCGGCCGACCTGAGCCACGGCTCGGACGCCAACGTCGCGTGGTGGCTCAAGCGCGGCTTCACCGGCAAGTCGGCGGGCTCCTGCAACACCTGGGCCGCCCCCAAGGGCAAGGTCAGCTAAGCCAAACTCGTACAAACTCCTCTAAGATCCGCGATCGTGCGCATTCCCCTCATGGCGCTCGCCATGTGCATGATCGCGGTTCTTCTGTCGCCGGCTCCGTCGGCCGCGGCGGGCCGCCCGGCGCGAGGGGGGTTGTCGGCCGCGCCGGTCGTCTCACGGGAACGCCTGGCCTGCGCCGTCCCCGCCATCCGGGCGGGCAGCGCCGCCTCGCTCAAGTCCTTCCACCGGGCCATGGCCAGGTGCGCCGACCGGTTCTGGGCCGGCCGGTTCGCGGCCGCGGGCCTGACCTACACCCCGCCCGAGGTGACCGTCACCACCGGCGCCGACTCGGTCTGCGGCCGGATCACCGCCAACGGCGCGCAGTACTGCCCGGTGCAGCGCACGATCGTCATCCGCGTCATGAAGCACGACCTGGACGACCCGTTCCGGATGAACGTCGCGCACTCCGTCGCGCACGAGTGGGGACACCACGTCCAGGAGCTCACCGGCGTGCTGGACGCGCAGAACGCCCTGTACCAGCCCGCCTCCACGGGGGCCCGCACCCTGCTCAGCCACCGGCTGGAGATGCAGGCCGAGTGCTTCGCCGGCGTCTTCTACAGCGCCGCCCTCGCCTCGATCAAACCCGACGTCACCTGGCGCGAATGGCTGGACGCCGTCCGCCGGGCGGACTACAGCAAGATCCACGGACGCCCGCGCAACCTGGCCTACTGGCAGAACCGCGGCTACCGCGACGGCTCCGCCGCCGCCTGCGACACCTGGACGGCCCCCAAGGCCCGGGTGCGCTAGGAGCTGACCCTGGCCAGCACTTCCAGCGGGTCGGCCAGCACGTGGGCGAAGGCCAGCTCGGCCGCCCCGACCAGGGTCACGTGGTCGCCGAGCGCCGACGTGCGCAGCCGTACGTGCTCGCGCTGGGGGGCCATGGCGTGCAGCGCCAGCCGGGTGCGGACCTGCGCCGCCGAGCCGAGGTAGACCTCCCGCAACATGCCCCCGAAGATCACCATCTCCGGGTTGAAGATGTTGACCAGGTTCGCCACGCCGAGCCCGAGCCAGTCGCCGACCCGGCTCAGCGCCTCCTGCGCGACGATGTCGCCCCGGTCGGCCGCGTCGACCACGGCGCGGACCGCGTCGCGGCCGTGCTGGCCGGGCCCGAACCGGCCGGCCAGCTCCAGCAGCGCCCGCTCCCCCACCTCGGCCTCCAGACAGCCGTGCGAGCCGCAGGAGCACTCGCGCCCGCCGGGGTTGACGACCATGTGGCCGACCTCGCCGCCGTAGCCGTCGAAGCCGCCGAGCAGGTGGCCGCCGGTGATGATGCCGCCGCCGATGCCCACGTCGCCGTGCAGGCAGATGAGGTCGCGCACGCCCACGCCGAGGCCCCGGCTGTGCTCGGCCAGGGCCGCCAGGTTGGCGTCGTTGCCCACGCTGACCGGCAGCCCGAGGCCCAGCCTGCGGCCCAGCTCCTCGCCGAACGGCACGTCGTGGGCCATCAGGTTGGGCCCGAACGTCACCACGCCGTCGCCCTTGCGCACCCCGCCGGACACGGCGGCGGCGGCGCCGACGCACACGGTGTCGTCGCGCGTCTTGCGCCGCATCTGCCTGGCGAACCCCGACAGCACCCCGGCCAGCTCGTCGAGGGCGAACCTGCCCCGGTCGCGGGTGGTCTCCCTGCGGTCGAGGATGACGCCGCCCAGCCCCACCCGCGCCGCCACGAGCCGGTCGGGGCCCACGTCGAACGCGAACACGTAGACGCGCGCCGACTCCGGGCGCACCACCAGCGAGGGCCGGCCGGCCCGGCCGGTCTCGCGCGGCAGCTCCTCCCGCACCAGCCCGGCGGCGGTGAGGTCGGACGTCAGCGCCATGATGGTGCTGCGGTTGAGCCCCATCTTCGAGGTCAGCTCGGCGCGCGAGATCGGCCCGCCCAGATGGACATGGCGAAGCAGCGCGCCGAGATTGTGGCGCCTGATGTCCTCCTGGGACGGTCCGGCACGCATCGTCTGGGGTTCCTTCAGGGGCTGCGGGTCGCTGATCACCTTAGACCAGCAGCCGCCGCCCGCTTGCGCGCCAGGGCGTCGACGCCCGCGGCGAGCAGCAGCACGCACCCGGTGACCAGGTACTTCACGCTCGCACCGTAGCCCATCAGGCCCATGCCGTTCTCGATCACGGCCACCACGGCGCCGCCGAGCACCGCGTCGAGCACCCGCCCCTTGCCGCCGAACAGGCTGGTGCCGCCGATGACGGCCGCGCCGACCGCGTACAGCAGCACCGAGCTGCCGCCCGTGTTCGGGTCGACCGAGCTGGCCCGGGAGGCGGCCACGATCCCGCCGACCGCCGCCATCGCGGAGCAGATCACGAACGCCGCGATCTTGATGCGGTCGACCGGGATGCCCGCCCGGCGCGCGGCCTCGGTGTTGCCGCCGACCGCGTACAGGTGCCGGCCGAACGCGGTGCGCCGCAGCACCAGCGTCCAGACCACCAGCAGCACGACGATCACCGGCACCACGATCGGCACGCCGGTGAGCGAGACCAGCGCGGGGTTGCGGCTGCGCTCCAGGTTGAGCACGTAGACCGCGAGCCCGCCGAGCAGCGCCAGGGCGCCCACACGGGCCGCGATCAGCGACAGCGGGTCGGCGACCAGGCCGCGCGCGGACCGGTTCCTGGCCCGCAGGAGCTGCACGGCCGCGAAGCCCGCCACGCACACCGCGTACAGGATCCAGCCGAGCAGCGGCGGCAGGTTCTTGTTGGCCACGGCGACGATCACGCTGTCCCGGACGGAGATGTTGGTGCCCTCGTTGACCAGCACCAGGACCAGGCCCTGGAAGGCCAGGAAGGCGGCCAGCGTGACCACGAACGACGGTATGCCGACCTTGGCCACCAGCGTGCCCAGGACGATGCCGATGAGCACGCCGGTGGCGATGGCGGCCAGTACGCAGACGTACCAGGGCAGGCCGAAGGTGGCCAGTGTGACGGCGAGCACCGCCGCGCAGACGCCGCTGGCGAAGCCGGCCGACAGGTCGATCTCGCCCAGCAGCAGGACGAACACCAGGCCCATGGCGATGAGCGTGACGTTCGCGCCCTGGGTGAACAGGTTGGCGAAGTTGATCGAGGTGACGAACGCGGGCCGGGCCAGGGCGAAGACCGTGCAGAGCACGATCAGGCCGAGCACGGCGGGCAGCGCGCCCATGTCGCCGCCCCGGACGCGCTCCCAGTACGCCCGCACGCTGTGCGCGATCGACGGGGACTGCGCGGCGACGACGATGGCCTCGCCCGGGAGTTCCTTGACCTTGCTCATGGGGTGACCCCGTTCTTGAGGCCGAGTTCGCCGCTGCGACCCGAGGTGATCAGCTCGACGACCTGGGCGTGCGTCACGTCGGCGGTCTTGACCTGGGCGGCCATCCTGCCGAGGTAGAGCGCCGCGATCCGGTCGGAGACGGCGAACACGTCGTTCATGTTGTGCGAGATGAGGACGACCGCGAGGCCCGTGTCGGCCAGCCTGCGCACGAGTTCGAGCACCTGCGCCGTCTGGGCCACGCCGAGGGCCGCGGTGGGCTCGTCGAGGATGACGACCTTGCTGTTCCACAACACGGCCTTGGCGATCGCGACGGTCTGCCGCTGGCCGCCGGACAGGCTGGAGACCTGCTGCCTGATGGACTTCACCGTGCGCACGGACAGGCTGCTGAGCGTCTTCTCGGCCAGCTCCTCCATGCTGTCCTCGTCGAGCAGGAAGCCGTTCTTGCGTTCCCTGCCGAGGAACATGTTCTGGACGATGTCGAGGTTGTCGCAGAGCGCCAGGTCCTGGTAGACGATCTCGATGCCGAGCTCGCCCGCGTCCCGGGGGGTGTGGACGGCGACCTGGCGGCCGTCGAAGAGGATCTGGCCCGAATCGATGGGGTAGATGCCGCCGATGCACTTGACCAGCGTCGACTTGCCGGCGCCGTTGTCGCCGACCAGCGCCGTGACCTCGCCGGGGTAGGCGGAGAACTCGACCTCGTGCAGCACCTTCACCGGACCGAAACTCTTGTCGATCCCGCGCACTTCGAGGAGGGGGGTCATGGGGCTCCCTAAAGAGGGGCGCGGCCTCGCGCCGGTGGCACCCGGCCGCGCCCGTCCATGCTATTGAATTCCGGCCTCAGTGCACTTCTTGGCGAAGTCGGCGGTGCAGAGCTCCTCCTTGGTGACGTAACCGTCGGCCACGACGTCCTTGACGTTGTCGAAGGTGATGGCCTGCGGCTCCAGCAGCTCGGAGGGCACGTCCTGGCTGGTCTCGGGGTCCTTGACGCTGGCGCTCGCCGTGGGCTTCTCGCCCTTGGCCAGCGCGACGGCGAGCTTGGCCCCGGCGTCGGCCTCCTTCTTGACCGCCTTGTAGACCGTCATGCACTGGTCGCCCGCCAGGATGTTCTGCAGGCCCTGGACGGTGGCGTCCTGGCCGGTGACCGGCACCTTGCCGTTGAGGTTCTGCTTCTTCAGCACGGTGATGGCGGCGTTGCCGAGGCCGTCGTTGGCGGCCAGCACCCCGGCGATCTTCGGCTGCTGGGTGAGCATCTGCTCGAAGATCGTCCCGGCCTGGGTGTTGTCCCAGTCGGGCACGGCCTGGTCGGGGCCCTTGACGTACTCGCCGGCGTCGAACTTGGGCTTGAGCACGCCGTCGTAGCCGTTCTTGAACAGGGTCGCGTTGTTGTCGGTCGGCGAGCCGTTCAGGTAGGCGACGATGGGCTTGTCGGCCTTCTTGTCGGCCAGGCACTTGCTCAGGCCCTCGCCCTGGAGCGTGCCGACCTTGGTGTTGTCGAAGCTGACGTAGTAGGCGGCGCCGCCGCCCAGGGTCAGGCGGTCGTAGTCGATGGTGGCCACGCCCTGCGACTTGGCCTTCTCGATGACGGCCTTGCCGCTGCCGCTGTCCAGGTTGACGATCATCAGGACGGTGGCCCCGTTGGTGATCATCTGGTCGGCGATGGTCTGGAACGCCGTCTTGTCGTTCTGGGCGTTCTGGATGTCGTACTGGACGCCCGCGGCCTTGAACGCCTCTTCCAGGTACTTGCGGTCCGCCGTCTCCCAGCGCGCCGACGACTTGCTGTCCGGGAGGATGACGCCGATCTTGCCGGCCTTCGCGGCCTGCGTCGCCGAGGCGGAGGAGGTGGAGGTGGTGCCGGTCTGACCGCTGTCGCCCCCGCAGGCGGTGAGACCGAGGGCGAGCGTCGCCGCCGCGGCGGTCAGGCTGAGGATCCCCTTGCGCATGATGCAGGGTCCTTTCTTCCGGAGGGGCCCGGATGAATGTTGTTTGCGGCAACGTATTCCGCCGCGGCCTGCTTTGGAAGACCCTTCCGTCCAGCAGTTTGTTGTTTCCGGTAACAATCCAGAAACGTGGAGGCGAAGGATGGTAACTGACAGTGACTGTTTAGTTACTGTGCGTGACGGACGGGGCGCATGAGGATGGAGAGGCCCTCGAAACGAAAGGAATCCCGCCCATGCGCCACCGTGCCCGCCTGGCCGCGCTGAGTCTCGCCCTCGCCTCCGCGACCGCCGCGCTCCTCGCGCCCCTGCCCGCCCAGGCCGCGACCGGTCAGGTCGTCGTCTTCCAGGTCGAGCCGCTGCCCCTGGAGATCTACAACGACCCCGGCGGCTGCACGAAGCTGCCCGCCGCCGCGCACGTGCTCAACAACCAGACCGATCAGGTCGTCCGCATCTACGGCGACCCGTTCTGCTTCGGGTCGTCTGTCACGGTCCGGCCCGGCTACGGCAGCCACGTCCCGGCCGGGTCGGGAAGCTTCTCCGTGGCGTAGTCGAGCGCCGTACCGCGAACGGCCCCCGCGGGGGCCGTTCGCTCAGCGGCGTGGGGTGTACGGAGCCAGCGCCCCGAAGTCGACGTCCGCGTCCGGCCACCGGCGCCGCAGGGCCGCGCCCGCCTGGCGGCACCATCCGGCCAGCCGGGGCAGCGCCCCTTCCGCGGTACGGGCGGCCGCCTCCAGGGTCGCGACGAGCTGGGCCCGGCTGTCGTCCCCCGCCGGGCGGCCGTCCAGCACGGCCAGCCGGGTGAGCCGGGCCAGCGCGTACGACACGCACGCCGCCGCCAGCCCCCTCCCGTAACGCCCGTCGTCCTCGGCCTGCGGGACGCCGGCCGCCAGCGCCCGCCGGTAGACCTCGCCCTCGGCGGGGCCGCCCAGCGACAGCCAGCCCGGACCCGGCACGTGCAGGGGGACCGCGTCGTGCAGCGCGTGCGTGAACCCGGCGAACTCGAAGTCGATCAGCCGCGCGTCGGCCGGCCCCGCCGCGTGCACCAGGACGTTGTTGGCCTCGGCGTCGCCGTTGCTGAGCACCAGGAACGGCCCGGGCTCGGCCAGTTCCGCCAGCGCCGCGCCGAACTCCCGCTCCACCCCGCCCGGGACCGGCACCCCGGGCAACGACGGCATCCCCGACTCGCGCTGCCGGGCGACCCGTCCGAGCCGGTCGGCGGCCGGATCGACCGGCCCGAGCGCGGCCCGCCGCCGGTAGTACGCCTCCGCGTGGCCCGCGGTGAGCGCGCCGAGCTCGCCCCGGGCGCGGGCGGCGGCCGTCAGCCGGTCCGCGTGCGCGGCGGCGCCGTGGCGGCGCAGCAGCCCGTCGAGCGCGGTCCGCGGCGCGAGGTCCTCCAGCACCAGCCGCCCCTCCGCCAGATCGACGGCCAGCACGCGCGGCGCCAAGGCCGCCCCCAGGTCCTCCGACAGGAACCGCAGGGCGGCCGCCTCCGTCCGCAGCCGCCACGGCTCGTCGCGGACGCGGGAGGCGTGCGGCCCGGTCCACTTGATGATCACGGTCTCGTCGCGGTCGGTACGGGCGCGGGCGACCCGCCACGGCTCCAACCTGGTCCACTCCACCACGTTGATCACCATGCGAGCGTACCGAAGGACCGCGAATCGCCCCATCGCTAGACTGCCCGACCATGACCGAATTCGACGAGCAGGGACGCCCAGAACCGCCCTTCATGGGCGACGAGACCGAGACCCTCCTGGGCTTCCTCGACTTCCTGCGGGCCACCCTGGAGTGGAAGTGCTCCGGCCTCGACGCGGCGGGCCTCGGCGCCACCATCGCCGCCTCCCCGATGACGCTCGGCGGCATGCTCAAGCACCTGGCCTACGTCGAGGACCACTGGTTCTCCCGCCGTCTGCACGGGAACGACTTGAACGCCCCGTGGGACGCCGTCGACTGGACGGCCGACCCCGACTGGGACTGGCACTCCGCCGCCCACGACTCCCCCGACGAGCTGCGCGCGCTCTGGCGGGACGCGGTGGCCCGCTCGCGCGCCCTGACCGCCGAGGCGCTGGCCGCCGGCGGCCTCGACCAGCCCGCCCAGCGTCCCTGGCCGGACGGCCGCCGCCCGCACCTGCGCTGGATCCTCGTCCACATGATCGAGGAGTACGCCCGGCACAACGGCCACGCCGACCTCATCCGCGAGTCCGTCGACGGGCAGACCGGCGAGTAGCCCGGCGGATCAGGCCAGCAGGCTCTGCGCGATCAGGGCCAGCGCCGACGCGGTCGCCACGACCAGGACGGCCGCCCGCACCTTGCCGCCGTCCAGGTAGCGGCGCAGCGGCCGCGACGCCAGGAAGCCCAGGACCATCGGCACGATCAGGGTCGCGCCGGTGGCCAGGGCGCGGGCGGGCAGATGGCCGACGAACGCCAGGATGGCGATCGACTGCGCGGCGCTCAGGAAGAAGAACATCGCCAGGGTGGCCCGGATCTGCGGCCCCTTGGCGCTCTGGTACACCAGTGCCAGGGGCGGGCCGCCGATGCCCGTGGCGGTGCCGGTGATCCCGGACACGAAGCCCGCGCCGGTGATCGTTGCGCCGTTGCGGACGACGCTGACCGTACGCGCGGTGAGCCCGACCGCCAGCAGCACCATCACCCCGACCAGCACGCCGAGCGCCTGGACGGAGACGTACACGACGATGACGGCGCCGACGGCGCTGCCGGGGACCCGGCCCAGCAGCGCGAACCCGAGCCCCCGCCAGTCCACCCGCCGCCACTCGGCGGCCAGCGTGAACAGCGGCAGCGTCATGTTGACCACCTGGATCGCGCCGGGCATCAGGCTGTGGTCGAGCATCGTCAGCACGGGCGCGGCCACCAGCCCCAGCCCGAACCCCACACTCCCCTGCACGACCGCACCCAGAAAAACCGCCATACTCCCGACAAGCAACACAAATCCCGCATCACTCACGCCGAAAGTCAACCACCCTCACCCAGCGTCACCCTTGATGGACAGCCCCACCGGGCGAGCGGGCCGCGGGGGCGGGGCGCGGGGTGCGGGAGCGGGGTGCGGGAGCGGGGTGCGGGAGCGGGGTGCGGGAGCGGGGTGCGGGAGCGGGGTGCGTTGGCCGGGAAGCTCTATGCTGCTCACCGTGCACTCCCCCGCTCCGCGTGCCCTCGTCGCCCTCGTCGCCCTGTCGGTGCTGGCGGTCGTCCTTCAGGCCGGGCCCGTGGAGGCCGTCGCGGCGCCGAGGCTCGCCCGGTCGGCCTGCCCCGAGACGCCGATGAGCTCAGGCGGGATCCCCAGGAGCCGCGAATACCTCACAGCGCTTCTGAAGTGCCTGGACAAGTCGTGGTCCGCCCATTTCAGGCGCACCGGCCGGACGTTCCGCAAGCCCGTCGTCCGCTACTACGACGAGCCGGTGCGTGAGGTGTGCGGGTTCGCCTGGCCCGAGCACGCGGCGGCCTTCTACTGCATCGGCCGTGACACCCTCGTCCTCCCGCTGACCGGCGCCTGGATCGAGGGCCGCACCGACCTCTACCCGTTCAAGGTCGCCGCCCACGAGTACGGCCACCACGTGCAGAGCCTCCTCGGCGTGCGCAAGGGCGCGCAGAGCCGGCGCTACGAGCTCCAGGCCGACTGCCTGGCCGGCGCGTTCCTGGGCAGCGTGTGGCCGTCGCTGAGCCGTACCCGGCAGGACTGGACGGCGCTGCTCGACGCCACCAGGGCCACCGGCGACGAGGGCGAGGAGCACAGCCACGGCACGGGCGCCAACCGGGTGCGCTGGCTGGAACGCGGCTACCGGGCGGTCTCGCCGGCGGCCTGCGACACCTGGTCGGCCCCCGCCTCGCAGGTCTCCTGACGGTCGAGGCGGGCCTGCATGCCGTCGAGGATGAGCCGCAGCCCGTCCTCGAACGACCGCTCCCCCTGCGGGTCGCCCACCTCCGCCAGCCCGGCCGTCAGCCGGGGGTGGGCCCGCTGGAAGGCGGCCATGTCCGGCATGGCGCCGCCGGCGTCCGGCCGGGTCCGGTCGGCCTGCTCCTCCAGCACGAACCCGGCGACGTACACGCTCGTCGCGAACAGCCCGCGGACGGCGTCGCCCACCGCGAACCCGGCGGACTCCAGGGCCGCCACCGACCGCTCCACCACCTCGAACAGCAGCGGTGACGGCCGGGTGCCGGCCACCAGCCGGGCGCCGTCGCGGTAGGAGTTGAGCATCGCCCGGTCGCGGTGGGCGTGGTCCCTCATCCACTCGCGCCAGGCGGCGGGCTCGGTGAGCGCGGGGCGGGTCAGGTGGGCGGCGGTCATCGCCTCGGCCATCGCGTCGAGGAGCTCCTGCTTGTTCGTGAAGTGCCAGTAGAGCGCGGGCGCCTGCACGCCCAGCTCGCCCGCGAGCCGCCGCAGCGTGAGCCCGTCGAGCCCGGTCTCCTGCAGCAGCCGCAGCGCCGCGGCCACGATGGTGCCCTTCTCAAGTGCCACGGTTGACAGCTTAACAACGTTCAATGCATCCTCGACGCGTTGGATTTAACGCCGTTAAGGAGCCTCGCGATGATCTGCGCGGAGGGTTTGCGCAAGCGGTACGCGGCCACGGAGGCGCTCAGGGGCATCGACCTCGACGTCTCGGCCGGCACGGTGTGCGGGCTGCTCGGCCCCAACGGAGCAGGCAAGACGACGACCGTGCGCATCCTGGCCACCCTGCTCCGCCCGGACGGCGGCCGGGCCGAGGTCGCCGGGCTCGACGTGGTGCGCGACGCGGCCCGGCTGCGCTTCCGCATCGGCCTGGCCGGTCAGCACGCCGCCGTGGACGAGCTGCTGACCGGCCGGCGCAATCTGGAGCTGTTCGGCCGCCTCTACCACCTGTCCAGGGCGCGGGCCAGGAGCAGGGCCGAGGAGCTGCTGGAGCGGTTCGGGCTGGCCGCGGCCGGGCGGCGGCTGGTCAGGACGTACTCGGGCGGCATGCGGCGGCGGCTCGACCTGGCCGCGAGCCTGATCGTCGCGCCGCCCGTGCTGTTCATGGACGAGCCGACCGCCGGGCTCGACCCGCGCAGCCGCCGCGAGCTCTGGGACGCGCTGCGCGACCTGGTCCGCGAGGGCACCACGCTGCTGCTGACCACCCAGTACCTCGACGAGGCCGACCACCTGGCGGACCAGGTCGTGGTGCTGCGCGAGGGCCGGGTCGCGGCGGCGGGTTCCCCCGCCGAGCTCAAGAGGCAGGTCGGCGGCGACCGCGTGCAGATCGTCTTCCGCCACCCCGGCGACGCGGCGGCGGCCCTCGGAGCGCTCGGGCCCATGTCCGGGCCCACGTCCGGGCCCACGTCCGGGCCCACGTCCGGGCTCGCCTTCGAGCCGGGCGGGACCCGGGTGACCCTGCCGGCGCCCGACGGCGCCCAGTCGCTGGTCCGCGTCGCCCGCGCCCTCGACGCGGCCGGGATCGCCGTCGAGGATCTCGCGCTCCGCCGTCCGACGCTCGACGAGGTCTTCCTCCACCTGACCGCATGACAGGAGCCACGAGCATGAACCTGCGCTGGACCGTCACCGATTCCCTGACCATCGCGGGCCGCACGTACTCGCGGTGGAAGGCCCAACCGGGGGAGATCGCCGGATTCCTGGTGTTCCCCATCATCATGACCGTGCTGTTCGGGTACGTCTTCGGCAGCGCGATCACCCTGCCCGGCGGCGGCGACTACCGCAGCTTCCTCATGCCGGGCATCTTCATGCAGGTGATGGCCATGACGGCGACCGCGGCCGCCACGGCGGTGGCCGAGGACATGGAACGCGGGATCATCGACCGGTTCCGCGCGCAACCCATCGCCCGCAGCGCCGTGCTCATCGGGCGCAGCGTGGCCGACCTGTCGATGCACCTGATGTCGCTGGCCGCCATGGTCGCGGCGGCCGTGCTGCTGGCCGGCTGGCGTGCGCACGGCTCCCCGGGCCAGACGGCGGCGGCGTTCGGCCTGCTGGCGCTGTTCGGCCTGGCGATGATCTGGGTGGGCACCTGCATCGGCCTGTACGTGCGCAGCGGCACGCAGGCCGACGCCGCCACGTTCGGCTGGCTGTTCCCGATGACCTTCCTGGCCAACACGTTCGTGCCCACCGAGGGCCTGCCCGCCTGGCTGCGGCCGGTGGCCGACTGGAACCCGATGAGCGCGACCGTGGCCGCCGCCCGCCGCCTGTTCGGCAACCCCACCTCGGCCGGGTCGGTCTGGCCGCTGCAACATCCGGTCGCGGCGAGCCTGCTGTGGTCGGTGGCGCTCATCGCCGTCTTCGCCCCGCTGGCGACCCACCGTTACCGCACGTCCAGCCGCTGAGACGCCGCTGGACAGCGGAGAGCCGCCCGGCGGAGGGTGTTCCGCCGGGCGGCTCTCACGGGTCGGGTGAAACCCCCGATGCGGGCGCGTGAGGATCCGCGCCCCGTCCCCGGCCCGCGTCCGGCTCTTGACCGGGCGCGGGCGCGGGAAGTTCTACTTGGCCAGCAGCGAGCGCAGGACGTACTGCATGATGCCACCGTGCCGGTAGTAGTCGGCCTCGCCGGGCGTGTCGATGCGGACGACCGCGTCGAACTCGACGTCACCGGCCTTGACGTGCACGGTGGACGGGATGCCGCCGCCGTTGAGCGCCTCGACGCCGGTGATGTCGAACGTCTCCTCGCCGGTCAGCCCGAGCGAGGCCGCCGTGGCGCCCTCGGGGAACTGCAGCGGGAGCACGCCCATGCCGATCAGGTTGGAGCGGTGGATGCGCTCGTAGGACTCGGCGATCACGGCGCGCACGCCGAGCAGCGCGGTGCCCTTGGCCGCCCAGTCGCGCGAGGAGCCCGAGCCGTACTCCTTGCCCGCCAGCACCACCAGCGGCGTGCCGGCCTCGGCGTAGTTGACCGAGGCGTCGTAGATGAACGACACCGGGCCGTCGGGCTGGGTGAAGTCGCGGGTGTAGCCGCCCTCGGTACCCGGCGCGATCTGGTTGCGCAGGCGGATGTTGGCGAACGTGCCGCGGATCATCACCTCGTGGTTGCCGCGCCGCGAGCCGTAGGAGTTGAAGTCGCGCACCTCGACGCCGTTGGCCTGCAGGTACTGGGCCGCGGGGGTGCCGACCTTGATCGAGCCGGCCGGGGAGATGTGGTCGGTGGTGACCGAGTCGCCGACCTTGACCAGCACGCGGGCGCCCGAGATGTCGGTCACCGGCTCCGGCTTCTCCGGCATGCCCTCGAAGTAGGGGGCCTTGCGCACGTACGTGGAGGACGGGTCCCACTCGAAGGTGTCGCCGGTCGGGATCGGCAGCGAACGCCAGTGGTCGTCGCCCTTGAACACGTCGGCGTAGTCGCGCTCGAACATGTCGCGGCCGATCGAGGAGTGGACCACCGCGGCGATCTCCTCCGGCGCGGGCCAGACGTCGCGCAGGAACACCGGCTGCCCGTCGGAGCCGAGGCCGAGCGGCTCGTTGTCCAGGTCGATGTCCATCGTGCCGGCCAGCGCGTACGCCACCACGAGCGGCGGCGAGGCCAGGTAGTTCATCTTGACGTCGGGGTTGATGCGGCCCTCGAAGTTCCGGTTGCCGGACAGGACCGCGGTGACCGCGAGGTCGTTGGCCTGGATGGCGTCGGAGATCTCGGGGGGCAGCGGGCCCGAGTTGCCGATGCAGGTGGTGCAGCCGTAGCCGACCAGGTTGAAGCCGATCTTGTCGAGGTACGGCTGGAGCCCGGAGCGCTCGAAGTAGCCGGTGACGACCTGCGAACCCGGGGCCAGCGAGGTCTTGACCCACGGCTTGCGGGTCAGGCCCTTCTCGACGGCGTTGCGGGCCAGCAGCGCGGCGCCGATCATGACGTACGGGTTGGAGGTGTTGGTGCACGAGGTGATCGCGGCGATCGACACGATGCCGTGGTCGATCTCGAACGACGTGCCGTCGGCCAGCGTGACCGGGACCGGCTTGTGCGGCCGGCCGCCGTCGGCGCGGGCGTTGGAGGCGGGCGCGTCGGAGGCCGGGAAGGACTCCTCGCCCTCCTCGTCGACGCCGTCGGCCACGTAGTTCTGGACGTCGCGACGCCAGGCGTCCTTGGCCGCCGACAGCTCGATGCGGTCCTGGGGACGCTTGGGGCCGGCGATCGACGGCACGACCGTGTCGAGGTCGAGCTCGATGTACTCGGAGAAGACCGGCTCGGGGCCCTGCGGGTCGAGCCAGAGGCCCTGGGTCTTGGCGTACGCCTCGACCAGCGCGACCTGCTCCTCGGAGCGGCCGGTCAGGCGCAGGTATTCGACGGTCTGGCCGTCGATCGGGAAGATGGCGCAGGTGGAGCCGAACTCGGGGCTCATGTTGCCGATCGTGGCCCGGTCGGCCAGCGGCACGGAGGAGACGCCCTCGCCGTAGAACTCGACGAACTTGCCGACCACGCCGTGCTTGCGCAGGATCTCGGTGATCGTCAGGACCAGGTCGGTGGCGGTGGCGCCGGCGGGCAGCTTGCCGCTGAGCTTGAAGCCGACCACGCGCGGGATCAGCATGGAGATCGGCTGGCCGAGCATGGCGGCCTCGGCCTCGATGCCGCCGACGCCCCAGCCGAGCACGCCGATGCCGTTCTCCATCGTGGTGTGGGAGTCGGTGCCGACGCAGGTGTCGGGGTAGGCCTTGCCGTCGCGGATCATGACGACGCGGGCCAGGTGCTCGATGTTGACCTGGTGGACGATGCCGGTGCCGGGCGGCACGACCTTGAACTCGTCGAAGGCCGTCTGGCCCCAGCGCAGGAACTGGTAGCGCTCGCGGTTGCGCTCGTACTCGCGCTCGACGTTGCGCTGGAAGGCGTCGGGGTGGCCGAAGTAGTCGACGATGACGGAGTGGTCGATGACCATCTCGGCGGGCGCGAGCGGGTTGATCCTGGCGGCGTCGCCGCCCAGGTCGCGCACGGCCTCGCGCATGGTGGCCAGGTCGACCACGCAGGGGACGCCGGTGAAGTCCTGCATGATGACGCGGGCCGGGGTGAACTGGATCTCCACGCTGGGCGTCGCGGCCGGGTCCCAGCCGCCGAGCGCCCGGATGTGGTCGGCGGTGATGTTGGCGCCGTCCTCGGTGCGGAGGAGGTTCTCCAGCAGGATCTTCAGGCTGTACGGGAGGCGTGCGGCGCCCTCGACGGCGTCAAGCCGGAAAATCTCGTACGACGCGTCGCCGACGCGTAGCGTGTCACGGCTGCCGAAGCTGTTCGCGGACACGGTGATTCGCCTCCTCCATCAGACAATTGCTCAGTTAAATCCTGCCGCACCCACGGAACGACACGTACGTTAGGTGAACCTAACTTGCGGGGCTCGCGGCGGATGTCTCGACGTCAAGATATTACTACGGTATCTCGACATCAAGTTAAAGCGGGGCGAGCCGCCAGAAGAGCAGGCCGATGATGGCGACGGAGAGGATCGGTGCGAGGATCTTCTGCTCGAACTTCTTGCCGGTCTTGATGCCGATCTTCCACGGCAGCACGAACTTGGCGCCGAGCGGCCACAGCACCGGGCAGCCCCGTTCCGTCATGCAGTCGCCGACGACGTGGATCAGGCAGCCGACCCCCACGGCCAGCCCGAGCCAGGCGTAGCCGACGTTCAGGGAGAGGAACACGGCGTAGAGCCCGGCCGTCATGCCGATGTTGATCATGATGGACCCGGCCTTGTTGCCCGGGATGCCGATGCCGATCGCCCGCAGGGCCAGCCCGATCATCAGCACGACCGTGATGTCACGGGCGATCGGATAGGAGTTGACCAGCCAGTGGACGCCGAACCCGAGCGCCGCCGCGAAGGCCAGCGAGTGCGTCATGCCGCGGTGGCCGCCGCTGATCCAGGACACGAACTTGCTGAGCAGCCAGGTGACCGGGCCGAAGGTCTGGGCGATGGTCGCGCTGGGATGGTCGAGGTCGGGCAGCATGGCCGCCCCCGCGCAGACCAGGGCGCCGGCGATCAGCTCGGCCGGGCCGAGCGCGCCGGCCATGATGCCGGTCTCGATGAACCGGGAGCTCTCGTTCAGCAGCGGCAGTGCGGCGAGCGGCGGCGCCAGCGCCAGCCACGCGATCGCCCCGGTCATCGCGTGCGTGTGCCCCATCATGATCGGGACTGTATTGCAAAGAGCCGCTTTACGCGGAGATCCCGGCCGCCAGGTTCTGCTGACGCTGGAACGGTCCGCCCGAAAACACCCGCAAACGCAGACGAGGTCGTCTCCGCGGCGACAGCACCCCCCAGCCCTGCCGACGCGGAACGACCTCGTCTGCTCTGTTCAACGGCGGACATCCCAAGACTGTTCCCCAATTCCGCAACTTTTTCGTGATCTGGCTCACTCTGCACCCTGCCTTGCCAACGAAACAGTAGCGATATATCGTTGACGCATCGAGAACAGATCGCGATATAGGGAGAAAGAACATGACTTACGCACACGCAGCGGGCGACCAGTGGTTCGGCCCTCGGGAGAACCTGCGCGCGGCCCGCGAGAAGCTGAGGGCCATCGCCGACGCCTTCGAGCAGATGGGCGGCCATCACCACCATCACCGGGGCGGCGGCGGGCCGGGCGAGCGCAGGCAACGCGGCCGGCGCGGCGGGCCGGGCGGACCGTTCCCGTTCGACTTCGGCCGCGGCGGCCCCTTCGGCCCGGGCGGGCCCTGGGGCGGGCACCACGGCTGGGGCGGCGGCCGGGGCCGTAAGGCCAAGCGGGGCGACGTCCGCGCCGCGATCCTGGCCCTGCTCGCCGAGGAGCCGCGCAACGGCTACCAGATCATCCAGGAGATCGCCGAGCGCAGCGAGGGCGGCTGGAAGCCCAGCCCCGGCGCCGTCTACCCGGCGTTGCAGCAGCTCACCGACGAGGGCCTGGTGATCGCCGAGGAGAACGAGGGCCGCAAGACCTTCCGCCTCACCGACGAGGGCCGCGCCTACATCGACGCGCACACCGACGAGGTCCGCGCCCCCTGGGACGAGATGCGTCCGGACATCGACGACAACACCGCCGATCTCTGGCACATCGCCCGACAGTCGGCATTCGCCATGATGCAGGTTCTTCAGACCGGAAACGACGCACAAATCCGCGAAGCGCGTAAGACTCTGGTTGAGACCCGGCGCAAGCTCTACCAGATCCTGGCCGACGGCGAACCGGGCGAGGAGTAACCAGGTGACCGGCTCCGCAGCGACAGGCCGGTTCGGGGAGAGCGAGGAACCAGACATGGACCACAACGATCTCCGCATCGGCGACGCCGAGCGCGAGCAGACGATGGCGGCCCTGCGCGAGCACTTCGCCCAGGGCCGCCTGACCCACGAAGAGCTCGACGAACGCCTCGACCGGGCGCTGGCCTCCAAGACGGTCCGCGACCTGTCCCAGGTGACGGCCGACCTGCCCGGCTCGTCCCCCTCCTACGCCCACCCTCAGCAGATGCCCCAGTTCGACCGGGACGCCTGGCGCCAGGCGATGAGGGCGCACCGCCACCAGATGCAGACCATGCGCCACGCGCAGGCCGGCCGTCCCTGGCACGACCATTCCCGCCGTCACTGGCGCGGCCACCGCGGTCCCGGCCTCCTCCCCCTCCTGATCGTCTTCGGGGTGCTGGGGCTGGTCTTCGGGTTCGGCCTCTTCAAGATCCTGCTGGCGGTCTTCCTGGTGGCCACCGTGTTCAACCTGGTGCACCGCCGCTTTCACTACCGCGGGTGACCTTCGCGTCCCTTCGTGACGTTGGGCCTTGACCAGAATCAACTGACATTTCATGATCTGGCGGGCGGATCTCACCGAACGAAGGGGCGTCGCATGACCGAGCCGGGTTCAGTGGCGGCCCTCACGAATCCGTTCGCCGCGGTGGGCGGCGCCGACGCGCTCGTCCTGGACGCGCCCGGCTACCTCACGGCCTTCGAGCGCGACCACGCGGACTGCGTCGTCCCCCTGTGGAAGCTGGAACGCGCCCAGAGCTTCTACGAGCCGGACGTGGCGAGCTGGCGGGCCATGATGGACGGCGACTGGGCCGGCTCCCTCTCCCTGGCCGAGCAGATGGCGCCGCTCGTGGCCGGTTACTTCCGCCACCGGATGCCGGTGAGCCGGGTGCGCGTGGTGGAGTTCCCCGTCAGCGCGTACCTGCAGTGGGAGATGCACCTGCTGGACATGCGGGCCAGGGCGGGCTCGCCCTGCCGGGTGGTGCCCGCGGCGCGCGTGGCCGCCCTCGAACCGGTGCCCGAGCTGGTGATCTTCTCCCCCGTCCTGATGTACGAGGTCCTCTACGACGAGTACGGCGGCGGCCGGGGCGGCCGGCGCATCACCGATCCCGGCGTGATCGGCCCCTGCCTGCGGGCGGTCCGGGAACTGTTCGCCGAGGGCGAGGACGTGCGCGACTTCCACCGGCGGGAGATCGTGCCGCTGCCGCCGCCGTCGGTCACCGACGAGATGCGGGCCGCGGTGCCCCCGTACGCCCACCGGACGGAGGAGTTCCGGGTCTGAGCGCGCCCGGGTTCCGGCCCGCGGCTGGAACGGGCCACGACGCATCTCCTGACACTTTGGTTTACCCGGACATCAGGGAAATTTCGCAAATTTCGTGACAGGGGGGTTGCGGTCCTACCAGAATGCGGTGCGATCCAGCGTCCATCGCAACTGGAGGAAGCCCCCATGCGCAGACCCCTAGGGGTACTCGCCGGCCTGGTGAGCCTGGCTGCACTCGGTACGCCGACGACCCCGGCGAACGCCGCGACGGCAGCCGCGGCCGGCAGCGAGGCCGCCGGCCGCTGCCGGGTCACCGTGGCCACGCCTCGCGTCAACGACACCGCTCAGATCGTCTCCTCCGCCGCCCGTCAGGGCTGCCTTACGGACGCGCTCCTGCGTGTCCGGCTCAAGCGCGCCGTCCCGGGCACGGACCCCGTCGTCAAGAGCGGCTCCACCCGGTCCGGCAGCGTCGCGCTCACCTTCCCCTGCGCGCCCGGCGTCTACTACGCGGTCGCCACCGACCACCGGGGCCGCGGCGCGACGTCCAGGGCGGTCCGGCTGACCTGCGCCCCGGCCTCGACGCCCACGGCGTCCCCCAAGCCCACCCCGACGGCCACCTCGACGGCCACCGCCACCCCTGCCCCTCAGCCGACCGCGACCGGCCCCGCCGGCACGGTGGGCACCGCCGAGGAGAACGAGGTCCTGCGCCTGGTCAACGCCGAGCGCGCCAAGGGCGGCTGCCAGCCGCTCAAGCACGACGCCCAGCTGCGCGCCGCGGCGTACGGCCACTCCGCCGACATGGCCGCCAAGGGCTACTTCAACCACACCTCGAAGGACGGCCGCAGCTTCATGGACCGCATCAGGGCGGCCGGCTTCACCGGCGGGACCGCCTTCGCCGAGAACATCGCCAGGGGCCAGGCCACCCCGGCCGCCGTGATGAACTCCTGGATGAACAGCTCGGGTCACCGGGCCAACATCATGAACTGCCGGTACACGGTGATCGGCGTGGGCGCGGCCAGGAACGGCCAGGGCCCCGTCCACTGGACGCAGGACTTCGCGGCCAGGTAGCCCTCGACGGGCGCCCCGCGCGCGTCGCGGGGCACCCCAGGGTCAGACGCGGGTCAGCAGGACGTTCCCGTCGCCGGCCTTCCTGACCACGATGACCGCGTACAGCCCGGTCACCTTCGGGTCGCTGATGGTCAGGCGTTCCATCTTGTTCGGGCCGCCGCTCGCGGACTTGCGGGCGGCGGAACGCGGCAGGCCCCACGCGGCGGAGTCGGGCGCCATCACGAAGAGGTCGAGGTCCTGCCCGTTGCGCGGCACGACCGTGAGCGTGGCGGGCACGCCCTTCTCGATCCACGTCGTCCGCACCTCGGCCAGCCGGCCGGCGGCGATGGGGAACTCCTGCGGCGTCCCGGCCTCCAGGTTGCCCGCGGCTGCCTCGGTCACCTCCATCGCGTACTCCTCGTAGTCGGCGTCGGAGCTGACCGAGTTGACGAACCAGTTGCGGGTGGCGGAGCTGGGCTGCACGGCGACGAAGTCCGCGCTGGTGGCGGTCCAGTCGGCGCTCCTGACGGCGTCGCCGCCGGCGTTGGGCGTGGTGGCCAGGTCGACGTCCGCGCCGTCCGGTCCGGTGACGGCGGCCACCACGTGCCATTTGCCGGGCGTGGTGACGAAGGCCGTCTGCAGCGGGACGTTGGCGGGCCGGCGGATCGGATGCCGGTCGGCCAGGTCCTCCACGTGCTGGGTGGAGACGGCGTTCTGGAACAGCGCCCCCTCCGCGAGGTCGTGGTGCTGGGGGTCGAGCAGGGTCATGAAGTGGTCGAGGTCCTGGGCGACCGCCTTCCTGAACGCGGCCACGACGGTCTCGGGCCCGACGCCGCCGAGGTCCCAGTACTTCTCGTCCCGCGTGCCCGAGTCGGCCAGGTCGAGCAGCACCCCGGCCACGCGGCCCTCGGTCCTGACCGCGTCCGCCCCGCTCGGCCAGCCGTCGCTGAACCAGCGCGGGCTTTCCAGGTCGATCGCGGAGGTCGACCACCGGTAGTGCGTGTCGTCGTAGGTCTGGACGGCGACCCAGTCGGCCCACCCCTCGATCCAGGCGCAGGCCGGGTTGATCATCGGCGCCTTCATGTAGTGCTGTCCGCAGAGGCCCGTCGACGGCGTCACGCCGGTGTAGTCCATGATGAAGTGCCCAAGCTCGTGGGGAAGCGTCATCTTCTCCAGCGGTATCGAGGCGTCCAGGTTGATCTGGAAGCGGCCCAGGCAGTCGGGGCCGGCACTCGGGCAGTAGTAAGACGTGGGCAGCACCTTGTCCGGCCGCCAGATCAGCGTCACGGACTGGCAGTTCGCCTCGCCCGGCTTCCAGCAGTCGTCGGCCGGGTCGTTCAGCCAGCCGGTGTAGGCCTTCCACGTGTCGTAGGCGGCCGAGTGCAGGCGGAACGCCCCCTCCATCGGGTCGCCGGCCGCGCTGCGGTAGTCGATGACGGTGGCCGACGTGCCGGGGGGAACGTCCGGCGTGGTGGGGCCGGCGTCGGTGTAGATGTCGCCGGCCTTCTCCGACATGCCCACGGACCAGTAATTGCTGACCGGGCTGACCTCGATGTTGACGTCCTGGCCCGTGCCGTCCTCCTCGGTGCCGGGGAAGCACAGCTTGTAGGCGCCGGACGCGTCCGTCTCGGCCCAGCCGAGATTGAGCCGGCCGTTCGTGTCGGTGTCGAACGCGTCCACCTCGGCCATGGGCACGCCGCCGACGGTTCCGTCCGCCTTGAAGTAGGTGACGCGCCCCTGCACGCACGTGTCGCCGGCCGCCGCCGCCCTCGCGGTCCTCCCCGTACGGCGCCCGCGGCCCTCGCGCGGCATGCCGAACACCGACGACTGCGCGCCCACGGTGACGTAGGCGAGCCCGCCGGAAGAGGGCCCCGGACGCCCGTCGCGAGCCTGGACGCGGATGGAGGCGGGGCCGGGCCCGACCGCCGTGACGACGCCCTCGTACCGGACCGTCCGGCCCGCACGGGCCCGCCAGGTCCGGGTGGCCCGGTCCACCGGGCTGCGGCCGATCGTCGCGGCGGCGCGGTCGAGCCCGGCGGGCGGGGTCGCCCACTTCAGGGTGTCCGGCAGCTCGATGATCGTGGTGGCGTCGGGCAAGTCCTGTTTCGGGGTCACCTCGACCGTGAGCCTCGCGCTCTGCCCCACGGCGGGGGCGCGATCGAGCGAGACATTCACGGTGAAACAGTCCCCCGGGACGCAGGACGGCTGTCCCGGGGCGGCGGCGTGGGCCGGGGCCGTGGTGAGTCCCACGGCCGCCAGCACCCCCGCCAGAGTGGTCGCCATCAGTCGGCGTGACATCGGCATGTCTCCTGATCAGCCCGCGCAGGCCACGGGCGAGTCGAAGTGGCCAGGTGAGGTGGGATAGGGCGAACCGCTGTCGCCCGAGACCGGGACGGCCACCTCCCGCGAACCCGACGGGTCGCCCGCGCTGCGGCCCGCGCCCGCGCCCCAGGCCACCTTGGCCAGGAAGTCGAGCATCGCCGGGGAGTGCTGGCGGACGATGTTGTGCCCGCCGTTGGCCGGGCCGCAGTGGGTGTAGAGGTTGAAGCCGCCGTTCCAGTCGATCATCTTGTCGCCGGGGTTGGGCCCGTTGGCCGTGCGGTCGCCCTGCATGACGTCGCGGTCCGCGCCGCCGTACTGCCAGTCCACGCCCTGGTGGTGCTGGTCGTCGGTGGTGGCGGCGTTGTCCTTGTCGGTCATGCGGAACCACGCGCACGGGTCCACCACCGTGGTCAGCTCGCCTTCGGGCGTCTTGCCGGGGGCGCACGAGCCGGGGTAGGAGCCGCGCGGGTTGTAGTCGAGCAGGTCGGCGCCGGCCCCGCCGAAGACGTGGTCGACGAAGCGGTCGCCGGTGCCGCGGGCGGCCGGGTCGAACACGCCGCCGGACAGGCAGTCGGCGGTGGCCGCGTCCAGGGCCGGGTCGCAGCCCTTTCCGCCCCACAGCAGGTCGTCGCCGTCGCCGCCGAACACCTCGTCGCCGCCGCTGTCGCCGTTGACCAGGTCGTCGCCGGCGCCGCCGTGCATGCTGTCGCGTCCGGGGCCGCCGCGCATGCGGTCCGCGCCGCCCTTGGCGAAACCGTCGTGCGGCATGGCGGCGGCCGTCCAGGTGTCGCCGTCGGTGTCGTGCAGCAGGTCGGTGCGGCGGTCGTAGGTGCCGGGCTGGAAGCCCTTGTAGGTCTCCTTCGGCGGGGCGTTGAGGCTGACGGTGAAGCCGAGCCGCTGGGCGTCGGAGGCGTCGATGCGCTCGTTCAGCACGCCGCCGCGGTCGCCGAGCATGGCGTCCTCGCCCGCGCCGCCGGACAGGTCGTCGTCGCCCAGCTCGCCGAACAGGTCGTCGTCGCCCTGGCCGCCGTGCAGTTCGTCGTCGCCGTCCTGGCCCCACAGCGCGTCGTCGCCGTCGTCGCCGTACAGGTGGTCGGCGCCGTAGGAGCCGGCCGGCTCGCAGGTGGCCTGGGCCTGGGTGCAGAACCTGGTCGAGTCGCCCGGCAGGGCCGGGTCGTGGCTGCGTACGCGGGTGGCGTCCGCGGGCGCCTGGCCCGCCGGGTAGCGCTCGGTGTAGACCTTCTCGGCGTTGCCCGTCACGGTTCGGACGAGCGAGCCGTTGTCACCGAGCAGGACGTCGGCGCCGCCGTTGCCCTCGATCGCGTCGGCCTTGTCGGCGGCGGCCTGCTTGGCCGAGCCGCCGATCAGGTCGTCCTGACCGGGGGTGTCGTCGCCCTCCAGGTCGGCCTGGCCACTGGCGTCGCCTCTCCAGCCGGGGTCGGTCAGCGGTCGCGTGGTGGTGCGGGTGGACTCGGCCGTCAGCGGCAGGTCGCCGCGGATCTGGTCCGCGCCGTCGCCGCCCTCGGCGTGGTCGCCCTGGCCGCCGCCGGACATCTGGTCGTCGCCGCCCTGCCCCCACAGGACGTCCACGCCACCCCCACCGGACACCCGATCCGCCCCGGCCCCGCCGCCTGAGCCCTCGCTCGAACTCTTGCGTGAGCCTTCGCCTGGGCCGTCGGCCAGGAGGGTGACCGCGCGTGGGGTCATCGGGGCGCCCGCCGAGCCGATGCGGACGGCGGCCCTGGCCGGGGTGCCCGTCAGCGTCACCACGGCGTTGTCGCCGGCCACGACGTCGTCGCCGGGGCCGCCGTAGAGCGCGTCGGCGGCGTCGTCGGCCGCGGTGTGGGTGCCGCCGACCAGGTCGTCGTCGCCCTGGTCGCCCTCGACCCAGTCCACGCCCGCGCCGCCCTCGGCGTAGTCGTCGCCCTCCTGGCCGCGCAGCCGGTCGGGGCCGCCCTGGCCGAAGATCGCGTCGTTGCCCGCGCCGCCGTCGGCCACGTCCGGGCCGAAGCCGCCCGCGAGCAGCTTCACCTGGTGCACGGCCGCCTGGCCCGGCCGCACGGCGACCGAGCTCGCCGGGTCGGCCGCCTCCGCACCGGACACCGGCTCACCGGACGGCGTCGCCGCGACGGACGGCGTCCCCGAAGGGCTCCCCGCCGCAGACGGGCTAGCAGTCGCAGACGGGCCTCCGGTCGGTGACGGGCCTCCCGTGGGCGACGAGCTCTCCGACGGCGTGGCCGACGGACTGCCCGACGGCGTGGCCGACGGGGTGGCCGACGGGGTGGCCGACGGGGTGGCCGACGGGGTGGCCGACGGGGTGGCGGTGGTGGTCAGGGTGGCGTTGTCGGCGGCGATCATGTCCGGGCCGTCGCCGCCCAGCAGCGTGTCACCACCGTCCGGGTACGCGCCAGAAGCGCCGCCCACCAGCTCGTCCTCCCCCGCCTCGCCGTACACCTCGTCGCCGCCGACGCCGCCCTCCAGGTGGTCGTCGCCCGCGTCGCCGTGCACCTCGTCGGCGCCGATCCCGCCGTGAGCCCGGTCGGCGCCGTCGCCGCCGTGGATCACGTCCGGGCCGCCGGCCTCCTGCGGGGTGCCGTCGAGGTCGAACGGGCCACCGGCGTCGCCGTTGTCGCCGATCAGCCGGTCCGCCCCGGCGTCGCCGTACAGGAAGTCGCCCTTGTCGTCCTTGCCCGCCGTGCGGGCGCCGCCGATGACCAGGTCGTCACCGTCGCCGCCGAACGCGCGGTCCTGCCCGGACTCGCCCACGACGGTGTCGGCGTGCGCGCCGCCGTACAGGGTGTCGTCGCCGGAGCCGCCGGTCACCTCGTCGGCGCCGTCGTCGCCGAGCGCCGTGTCGTCACCGGAGCCGCCCGAGACCCGGTCGTCGCCCGAGCCGCCGGCCAGGCGGTCGTCGCCGCGTTCGCCGCAGACCACGTCCTGGCCGCCGCCGGCCTCGACCCGGTCGGCGCCGCCGCCGGCCGACACGGTCTCCTTGCCCGCGCCGCCGATGATCAGGTCCCGGCCGTCGGCGTCGCCGTCGTGCTCCTCGCACGGCTCGTCCCGCCGGCGGTCGCCGAAGACGGTCGCTCCTCCGTCGCCGCCGATGACGTGGTCGTTCCCGTCGCCGCCGGACAGCTCCTTGGCCGAGGGCTGGACGCCCGCCGGCAGCGGCAGGTGACGCACCAGCCGGGCCGGGCCGAAGTCGTCGCGCCCCTGGGCCTCGCCGACGTCGGACGGCTCGGCGATCACCCAGTCGTCGCCGGGGCCGCCGGAGATGTCGTCCTTGCCGTGGCCGCCCGCGAGGACGTCGTCCCCGCCACCGCCGATGATCTGCACGGCCTCGCCGGGGGCCGAGTGGCCGGCGACCAGGTCGACGGCCTGACCGCCGTACACCTTGTCGGCGCCCGCGCCGGTGTCGACGTAGTTCGGCCCGGAGTCGGCGGGTCCCGCCTCGTCGCGGCCGATCTCCGCGCGCGGCCCGGTGTAGATCTCGTCGGCCGCCGAGCCGCCGGTCAGGGTGTCGGCGCCGGGGCCGCCGACCAGCAGGCTCGGCTGCGCGCGGAACCGCGGCGAGGGGTCGGTGGCGGCCAGCGGGCTGTCGGAGGCGACGGCGATGGTGTCGTTCCCGCCGTTGCCGTACAGCCGGTTCTCGCCGAGACCGGCCGCGATGCGGTCGCCGCCGTCGGCCGGGCCGTCGTCCGGCGCGCCGGGCAGGTCGTCGCCGGTCCAGTCGGCCACGTCGACGTCGCCGACCTTGCGGGTGGCGGGGGTCAGGCGGCCGTCACCGGCCACCCAGCCGCCCGCGCCGCCCATGGTGACGTAGTCGTCGCCGGGGCCGCCGGCCACGATCGCGGCGGGCCCGTCGTACTGGTCGCCGCTGGTGATCTGGTCGTCGCCCTTGCCGCCGTCGATCACGTTGCGGCCGGCGCCGGCCAGGATCAGGTCGTCGCCGTCGCCGCCGAACGCCACCACCGTCCGGTCGAACGGGTGAGCTCCGGCGGTGTCGTCGCCGTACCCCTGGAAGACCAGCCGCAGCGCGCCCTTCGCGCCCCGGCCGTCGGCCAGCACCCGCGTCAGTCCGGACGCGCGGTGCTCCTCGCGCACGCCCAGCGCGCTGACCACGAAGCCCTCGTCGCCGGGGAGCTGGCTGACGGTCCACTGCTCGGCGTCGTCGCCCGGCTTGGCGGTGCTGCCGCCTCTGGCCTTGCGCATCCCGCCGACGTGCAGCACCAGGGCGTCGCCCGCCTCGGTCGCGAGCTTCGGCGGGTCCTCGTCGCACTTGGGCCGGATGGAGAAGTCGAGCAGTTTGGCCTCGACGATGGTCCAGTCGAACCGCTTCTTGAAGATCGAGATGCCCACCTCGACCCATGCCTTCAGGTAGACCTTCAGCTCGCCGTCCAGCGAGAACAGGCACAGCGGGTTGCGCAGCAGGACGTCGGCGAACTCGAAGAACCGGAACTTGCCGTCGTTGGTGGGATCGAGCCAGTTCATGGCGACGGTGAGGAAGATGCCGCCGCTCACGCCCGCCTTGACCAGCACCACGTCGACCGCCGCGCCCGCCTCCAGCCGCCCGGTCAGGGAGATCGCCGGCAGCGGTCGGCCCTGGTCGTCGGTGGTCTTCAGGTAGAGGCTGTCGAGGACCTGGAGGTCGACCTTGCCCTGCTCGATCGCCTTGCGGATGCCGTACGTGTCGAAGCCCGCCCTGATCTGGGCCTCGACCCCGGCGGTGCCGGAGATGACCACCATGATCGGCGGCGGCGACCAGACCGGGCCGAAGGACTGGCTGTAGGAGAAGCCGAGGCGCAGCGGCCCGGAGTCGAACGCGACCAGCTCCACGTCCTTGCCCATCAGCAGGCTGAAGATCGACCGCCCGGCGTTCTGCAGCACGGGGAAGCTGAAGCCCGCCTTCGCGGAGTGCTCCATCGGCCCCTGCGCGTCGGCGGCGGCGGCCTTGGCCTTCCCGCACGACCTGGCGCCCTGGTCGAGCGCGGCGAACAGGTCGTCCGTGGCGGGCGCCACGTCCTTGATCAGCGAGTCGGCGACGTCGGGCGAGTTCTCGGTGTCCAGCGCGCGGTCACCGGCCACGGTGAAGCTGCCGATCGGGATGTACAGCTCTCCCTGGCAGTCGGGCAGCGACGTGACCAGTCTGCCGACCTCGATCATCCGCTCGATGAACTTCGTCGTGCCGCCGCCGGCGACCGTGTTGTACTTCTTGGCGATCGTCATCAGGTTCACCTCGCCGCCGCCCGCGGCCTTGCTCAGGTCCGACAGCACGGGGATGGGCGCGTAGAGCTGGTCGATCACCGGTTTGACCGGGTCTGTGACCTTCTTGACCTGGGTCACCACCGGCCCGAGGACGCTCCGGAAGAAGTCGCCGGCCTCCAGGTTCACGTTGTTGAAGGCGATGTTCAGGTTCGCCGGGTCCGGCGAGCCGCCCTTGGTGAGGTCCCAGTCCAGGTCGAAGTCGCCGTACAGGCCGGGGAACATGGCCGAGCCGGCCGTCACCTTGAAGCGCCAGTCCACCGCGACCTTGGCGTTCAGTGACGTCTCCACCAGGCCGCCGGCGTCGGCGAGCTGGTCCAGGCCGATCCGGCCGACCGGCTTGAAGCCGATGGTGAAGGCGCCCGCGAACAGGTCGGGGGCGTTCTGCTCGCGGTTCTTGAGCGTGACGTCGAGGATCGCCAGCCGGGCGTTGATCTCCTCGGGCAGCGAGACGTTCACGCCGACGGTCGCCCGCGGCCGGTTGGCCTCGCCGGCGTCGACGTAGAAGCCGCTGGTCCGGTCCAGGCCCACCATGACCTCGGCGTGCCAGCCGAGCTCGGCCCGTACGCCCTTGCCCTTGCCCTGCTTCAGCGCGAGGCCGGGGACGCCGACGTCGAGCGGCCGCTCCACGCCCAGGCAGTCCTTGACGCAGCCCTGTTCGGGATCGACGTCGCCCTTGCCGACGCTGACCTTGAACGCGATGCCGGTCAGCTCGGTGCCCTTGGCCGCGTCGCAGGCCTCGGGCTCGGCGGGGTCGGGGACGGGCGCCTGCACGCAGGTGATCACCGGCTGCACGCCCGGCCCGACCTTGGGCGCGAGCTCATCGTTGTACCACTTGCGCAGGTCGCCACCGGTGGGCACCTTGCCGCCGTTCGGCAGCTTGGCGAGTGCGGCCTTGATCTCCTGACGCTTGGCGCCGACGAAGTCGGCCCCCTGCTGGAGGTCGGCGCCGACCATGGGCAACCTGCCCTTCCCGGAGGCCATGCGCATGCCGGTCTCCAGGGCGGTGAGGTACCGGTCGATGCCGTCGCCCAGGTTGGTCCAGTCCAGCTCCAGGCCCGGAGGCAGGGTGGAGAAGTCGAAGGAGGGCAGCTCCAGCCGGTTCACGTCGCCGGGCAGCTTCTTGGACAGGTCGAACATCTCGGCCAGCGGGGCGGCCCTGGGCAACCGCAGCACGAGCGCGTGCTTGCCGTCCGCGGTGAGCGGCGCGCCGTTGAGGTAGGCGGGCAGGACGGCGCACAGCGCCAGGTCGGTGTCGTCGCGGTGCGGGTCGCGGTCGCAGGCGACCGGCTCGCTCGTCTCGTTCAGCGCCAGGTCGAGCCCGGAGAAGAACGCGGCAGGGGTCACCGCGTCCTGGGACTCGCCGCCGTAGCGCAGGCTCACGCCGTAACCTAGTCTGGCCTGCAGCGGGTCGTCGCCCTCCTTGCCGATCGCCAGCGGCAGCGGGCCGACGTCGGCCTGGACCGTGCCGTCGAGCTGCGCCTTCGCCTGGAGGTCGAGGCCGGAGTCGGTCTCGATGAGCAGGTCGCGGGCCGGGTCGAAGCCGCGCTTGAGCGCCACGCGCAGGCCGAGGCGCACCTCGCCCTCGACGGCGGCGTCCAGCGTGGCCGAGCCCTTGGCGGCGACCAGGCTGCTGTCGCCGAAGGCGAAGCGCAGCGGCTCCTGCACGGCCGCTTTCTTGTCGTAGGCCAGTGACAGCCGCAGGGCGCCGTCCTCGTAGCCGATGCGCACCTGGCCGCCCAGCGCCTTGTTCAGCTCGGCCACCAGCGCCTGGACGGTGTCCGGCGGCGCGGCGGTCAGGCGGTCGATCGCGTCCCGCAGCGGCGAGCGCAGCGCGTAGGCGGCGCCCGCCTCGGGCACGGCCTGGCCGAACTTCTCGGCGAAGGACAACGTGTGCTCGCCGCACGCCGTCGCGACGGTCAGCACCCGGGTGCCGACGGCGACGCGGCGGCCGACGTGCGCCTGGGTGAACGTGCGCGAAGGGTCGGTGACGTAGGCGTTCTCGTTGCCGCAGGCGCCGTCGCCGTAGACGACGCCGGGGCCCGAGCCCATCTCCTCCGCGGCCACCAGGTCGGACAGCGAGCGGCCGAGCAGCGGCAGCTTCGCCGTCATCGCCTCGTTGACCGGCCCGGTGCCCTTGACGCCGTCGAGGTAGGCGGCCACCGCGCCCAGGGACTTGATCAGCGCGCCGAACAGCGCCTGCGGATTGTCGGGGTCGAAGGCGAAGTCCTTGACCCGGCCGATCTGGTCGAAGCCGCGGAAGCTGACGGTGGCGGGCTTGCCGAGGTCCGGCATCTCCACCTCGCCGGAGACCCTGCCGCCGAAGAAGTCGGCCAGGCCCGGCACGCCCAGTGTGAGCCGCGCCTTGGCCACCGCGTCCACCTGGGAGGTCAGGACGTCGCCCGGCTTGCTCGCCAGCCGCTCGAACAGCCTGGTCAGCGGCACGTCGCCGAGGTCCTTGAGGCCGACCTTGACCAGGTCGCCGCCGTTCCTGCTGCCCATGGTCAGGTCGCCGGTGAGCTGGACGCCCAGGTAGCCCGCGACGGCGTTGACGTTGACCGAGGAGAGCACCGACACGCGGGCGCCGAACAGGTCGCGGCCGGTCCGCAACATGATCCGGTCCGCGGCCCTGGGCAGCTCGTTCACCACGGTGGCGCTGCCGTCGCCGTTGACGTGCTGGTACGGACACGCCTTCTGCTGCCCGTCCGGCCGCTGCGCGCATCCCTGGCCCGTCACCGGGTCGCTCAGGTCGAGCACGACCGTGGCCGAGGCGTGGTAGCCGCGCATGACGCCCGCCACCGCGGCGGTCGCGTTGGCGCGGTCGAGCCCGGCGGCGGCCTTGAACGTGTCGCCGAAGGCGATCTGCCCGATCATGGGGTCGTTCGCGGAGATCCGGTACGGCGCGCCCGCGGCGGGCACGCCCCCGCGCCATCCCTCCTCGGCGAGGGTGACGGTGTCGGCGGTGTTGTCGGCCACGATGCCGCTCGACGCTCCGGCGGTGACCGTGCGCCCGGCGAACTGCCCCGGCGTCCACTTCTGCCCGGCGTGCCGCAGCGCCTTGGCCGCGTACGTGACGCCCGCGCCCGTCCCGCTGACGGTCTGGCCGGCGGGGTTGAGCGGCTCGGGGGCCGGGTTGACGGTCCGGTCCACGACGAGGGTGAAGGCGATCTTCTTGGCGGCGTCGTCGTAACCGGCGTCGGCGACCTTGATGATCGCGCCTCCGGGCAGGCCGCGGGCCTTGCCCAGCGCGGCGAACAGGTCCTGGATCGAGGTGAAGGTGGGCCGGCCGGTGTTGCGGTCCACGCTGGCGGCGGCGAAGGCGTGGATCGCCTCCGACACCTGCACGGCATCGGCCAGCGAGCCGCGCATGAACGGCAGGTCGAGGTCGCCCTGCCCGTCCCAGCGGGCACGCTGGGCGGCGGTGACGGCGTTGGCCAGGTGGGTCAGGCCGTCGAGCAGGTCCTTGGGCGTGAGCGTCTGGAAGCGGCCGAGCCGGTCCAGGTCGGCCTGGGTCACGCTGACGGCGGGCCCGCCGGTGGCGAGGTCGGGCCAGCTCGCGTCGATGGTCGCGGCGGCCCCCTCGACCTGGGCGCCGGCGAACGGCTGCGCGGTGACCTGCAGCCTGGCGGCGGCCGAGCCCTTGCGGGCGAAGCTGAACAGGCTCTCCGAGCCCAGTTCCGAGGTGTCCAGCCTGCCGTTGCCGTCCGGGTCTGCGGCGGTGGCGGCGAACTCGGCGTCGACGGAGAGCGTCGAGGCCGCCGAGAGGTCGACGCCGAGGATGCCGAAGGCGGCGGTGGGCCTGGCCCCGGCGGCGAGCCTGCCTTCGGCCCGCACGGTCAGGCCGGCGTCCTTGGCCAGCCAGGCGGACTTGGTGGCCGGGTCGTAGGCGAAGGGCAGCTTCGCGGTGAGCTTCAGCGTGACGTCCACGCCGCCCGAGGTGGTCAGCGAGACCTTGGGCTGGGCGCTGCTGACGGAGATCGGGCGGCCGGCCGCCGTCCTGGAGACCTCCAGGGTCAGGTCGAGCCGCCTGATCCCGTTCTGCGTGCTCGCCTTGGCCAGGAGCTTTCCTGCGCGGGGGCCGGACAGCTCGTACTCGTCCTGGAGGTCGTCCAGGGTGGTGAGGCCCTTGAGCTTGTCGTGGACGGCCACCTGGAACAGGTCGGCCAGGCCCAGGGCGTCCTCGCCGCCGGGCACCAGGCCGACGAACGGCAGCTGCTCGCCCATCGGGCCGAGCGTGGCCAGGCCGCCGCCGGCGGCCGTGAACCGTTCCACCGCGGACAGCAGCGCCGCGGTCTCGGCGTCCGGTGCCGCGGACGCGACGGCCGGTGGCGGCACGGCCGCGACCAGACCCACTGATAACGCCAATGCGCAGACCACGCGCGACAATCGCCGGCTTGCCACCAGACCCCCCAGTGCGAAGACACAACGAACCGGGTACGTATCTAGCGATCAAGGCTTGTGCGTGACTTGGATCCGGCTACAAGCGCAGGTCAGAGACCGCCGGTTCCGGGCCCGGGCGCAGCGTGGCGCGCAGGCGGGCCATCTCCCCGGCGATCGTGGCGACGGTCCAGTGGGCGTTGAGCCCGCTCGGGTTCGGCAGCACCCACACGCGGGCGCCGCCGACCTGCTCGGGCTGGGGGCCGATGACCGCCTTGTGCCGCGCGAAGGCCGTCCGGTACGCCGAGATGCCGAGCACGGCCAGCACCTGCGGCCCCAGCCCGGCCACCTTCTCCGCCAGCTGCCGGCCGCCCGCCACCAGCTCGTCCCTGGTCAGCTCCGCCGCCTTGGCGCTGGCCCGGGGGACGATGTTCGTGATGCCCAGCCCGTACGAGGGGAGCAGGTGCTGCTCGGCCGGGGCCAGCAGGCGCGGCGTGAAGCCGGACAGGTGCAGCGCGGGCCAGAACCTGTTGCCCGGCCGGGCGAAGTGGTGGCCGGTGGCCTCCGACATCAGGCCGGGGTTGATGCCGCAGAAGAGCACGTTCAGGCCGGGACCGAGCACGTCGACAAGCACGTGCCGGAGGTTAGCCCACTCCGCGGCGTGGTCAGCCCATGTCTTCCAGCTTGCGGCCCTTGGTCTCCTTGACCCATTTGCTGACGAAGAAGAAGGACAGCGCGGCGAACAGGGCGTACATGGCGTAGGTGAGCGGCAGGTTCCACTCCGACAGCGCCGGGAACGAGACCGTGATCAGCCAGTTGGCGATCCACTGCGCGGCGGCGGCGACGCCGAGCGCGGCGGCGCGGATGCGGTTGGGGAACATCTCGCCGAGCAGCACCCAGACCACCACGCCCCACGACAGGGCGAAGAACAGCACGAACACGTTGGCCGCGACGAGCGCGATCGGCCCCTGCGGGCTGGGCAGCGAGACCACGCCGCCGACCTCCCGCGACGCGCTGAACGCCCAGGCCGCGGTGCCCAGCGCGATCGCCATGCCGGCCGAGCCGACGAGCAGCAGCGGCTTGCGCCCGATCCGGTCGACCAGCGCGATCGCGATGAACGTGCCGATGATGTTGATGATCGAGCTGGAGAAGCTGATCAGCAGCGAGTTGCTCTGGTTGATGCCCACCGACTGCCACAACACCGACGAGTAGTAGAAGATCACGTTGATACCGACGAGCTGCTGGAACGCCGACAGGACGACGCCGACCCAGACGATCGGCAGCAGGCCGAGCGCGCTGCCGCGCAGGTCCTTCAGCCCCGGCACGCGTTCGGTCCGCAGCACGTGCTGGATCTCGGCGATCCGGGCGTCTAGGTCCACGTCCTCGCCCTCGACCTCGGCCAGCACCTCGCGGGCCTTCCGCGACCGTCCCGACATGATCAGGTAGCGCGGCGACTCGGGGATGGTGGAGGCGAACAGCAGGTAGAGCAGGGCCGGGACGGCGCAGGCCCCCAGCATCCACTGCCACGCCTGCAACCCCCACAGGTGGTTGTTGACGTCGCCGCCGGCCAGCTCGGCGATCAGGTAGTTGACGAGCTGCGAGACCGCGATGCCGAGCACGATGGCGAGCTGCTGGAACGAGCCCAGCCGCCCCCGGTACGCGGGCGGCGCCACCTCGGCGATGTAGGCCGGCCCGAGCACCGAGGCCATGCCGATCGCGAAGCCCGCGATGACCCGCCACAACCCCAGGTCCCAGATGGCGAACGGCAACATCTGCCCGATCGAGCTGACGGTGAACAGACCGGCGGCCACCTGCATCGACCGGGTACGCCCCCACCGGTCGGCCAGCCCGCCGCCGATCCAGGCCCCGAGCGCGGACCCGAGCAGCGCGATGGCCACGACGAAGCCGATCTGGACCGCTCCCACGTCGAAGTGCCGCTGGATGCCGGTGACCGCGCCGTTGATGACCGAGCTGTCGTATCCGAACAGGAACCCGCCGATGGCCGCCGCCGCGGTGATGAAGACGACGTGGCCCAGATGCTCCTGATGGGTGTGCCGAGTTGCCATACAGGTCCCTTCCCCGTGATCGGGGACCTACCCGGAGATCACCTGTGTAGCGCGGCGCTTACCCAACCTTGCCACAAACCGGACGTCAGGCCCGGGTCAGCCAGAAGACCGCGATCACCACGACCGCCACCGCCACCGCCACGGCGTACCGCAGCAGCGCGCGCCCGAGAGCGCGCCGGACGTGGCCGGGACGGTGACGGTCGGCGGTCATCACGGGCTCCTTCGGAGGGACGGGGTCACAGGCGCGGGTCCACCGGCTCGGACTCCAGGGCGAGCACCGCGAAGACCGGCTCGTGCACCCGCCAGCCCGCCTCGCCGTCCGCCAGGCGCGACAGCGCCTCCAGGCCGAGGGCGTACTCGCGCAGCGCGAGCGAGCGCTTCTTGCCGAGGAAACGGCGGCGCAGCACGTCGAGGGACTCGGTGTAGTCGGGCCCGTAGATGATCCGCAGGTACTCCCGGCCGCGCACCTTCACGCCGGGCTGCACCCGGCCGGGCACGTACGTGGCCGGCTTGACCACCATGCCCTCTCCCCCGGCGGCGGTCAGCGCCTCCCACCACGCGGTGGCCGCGGCCCTGGACTCCGGCGAGCCGAGGGTGACCGTCACGTTCCTGGTCGGCGCGATCAGCGGCGAGTCGAGCAGCGCCAGCGTGGACAGGTGCCAGGCGTGCGGCTCCAGCGCGGTGGCCCGTCCCTCGCAGGCCAGGATCTGGAACGGCGCCAGCCTGATCCCGTCGAGACCGTCCACCGGCCAGCAGTAGCGCGCATAGGCGTCGCGGAACAGGGCAGCGTTGTCGAAGCGGCGTCGGGTGCGGGTCAACAACCCACCCACATCCAGCCCGCGTCCGGCCGCCGCTTCCAGAGCCGTGACGGCCTCCGGCAGCGCGGCCCGCGCGGCGGCGCCGACGGAGGCGTACTGCGACCTGATCAGCTCGCCCGCCTTGGCCGACCAGGGCAGCAGCTCGCAGTCGAGCACGACCCAGTCGGAGCCCAGCTCCTCCCACAGCGGCTCGCAGGCCGCGCGCACCGCCTCGACCAGCGGCGTCATGTCCCGGAAGAACGGCCGCCCGGTACGCGTGTAGACCGCCCCGGCGCTACCGTCGGCCACGCCGAACCGGGCCGCGGCGACCTCGGGCGTCCTGGCCAGCACGGCGACGGCCCGCGAGCCCATGTGCTTCTCCTCGCACACGACCTCGGTCACCCCCGCCGCGGCGAACTCCTCGAACGCCTCGTGCGGGTGCTCCAGGTAGCCGTCGAGCCTGGACGTCTCCGGCGGCGCCATCGTCGGCGGCAGGTAGACCAGCCAGCTCGGGTCGACCGCGAACCGGCTCATGACCTCCAGCGCGGCGGCCGCGTTCTGCTCCAGCACCTTGACCCGGCCGCCGAAGCGGGTCTCGACGTGCCGGGTGCCGATCACGTCGCCGACGTCGAGCATGCCCGGCTCGCGGGCGGGGTCGCCGAGCGGCTTGGCCGGCTCGTACCAGACCTGCTCGGCCGGCACCTGGACGATCTCGCGCTCGGGGTAGCGCAGCGCGGTCAGGTGGCCGCCGAAGACGCAGCCGGTGTCCAGGCAGATCGTGTTGTTGATCCACTCGGGGGTGACCGTGGGCGTGTGGCCGTAGACGACCATGGCCCGGCCGCGGTACTCGTCGGCCCACGGGTAGCGGACCGGCAGGCCGTACTCGTCGGTCTCGCCGGTGGTGTCGCCGTACAGGGCGAAGGCGCGCACGCGCTTGGAGGCGCGGCCGTGGTAGGACTCCTTCAGCCCGGCGTGCGCGACGACGAGCCGGCCGCCGTCCAGGCGGTAGTGGCTGAGCAGGCCGTCCATGAACGTGCGAGCCCGCTCGGCGAACTCGGGCGGCCCGGCGGCGAGCTGGTCCAGCGACTCGCGCAGGCCGTGGGCGACGGTGACCTTGCGGCCGTTCATCGCCCGCACGAGCTTCTGCTCGTGGTTGCCGGCCACGCAGATCGCGGTGCCCGCCTCGACCATGTCCATGACCAGGCGCAGCACGCCCGGCGTGTCGGGCCCGCGGTCGACCAGGTCGCCGACGAACACGGCGGTGCGGCCCTCGGGGTGGGTCAGGCCCTGCCAGCCGAGCTTGGCCAGCAGCGTCTCCAGCTCCGAGCGGCAGCCGTGCACGTCGCCGATGATGTCGAACGGGCCGGTCAGCTCGGTCCGGTCCGACCACGCCTTCTCGTAGGTGATCTCGGCGTTGTCGATCTCCTCCAGGCCGCGCAGCACGTGCACCCGCCGGAAGCCGTCGGCGGAGATCTTGGACAGCGAGCGGCGCAGCTCCTTGCGCTGGCGGATCACCACGCCGGGGCCGAAGTCGCGGTCCGGACGCGCGGCGTTGCGCTCGATGGCCACCTCCTCGGGCGTGTCCAGCACGATGGCGTCGGCCAGCACGTCGTGCTTCCTGGCCAGCTCGATGAGGCTCTTGCGGGCGGGGTACTGGACGTTGGTGGCGTCCACGACAGTGAACAGCCCCCTGGCCAAGCGCACGCCGACGATGTGGTGCAGCAGGTCGAACGCCGCCGGCGTGGCGGCCTGGTCGTTCTCGTCGTCGGACACCAGGCCGCGGCAGAAGTCGGAGGAGATGACCTGCGTGGGCTTGAAGTGCCGGCGCGCGAAGGTGGACTTGCCGCTGCCGGAGACGCCGACGAGCACCACGAGGGACAGCTCAGGAACGCTGATCACGGGTGAAGACTCCCATCTGGGTGGGCGGGCCGACCTCGGGATCGTCCTCGCCGACGGGTTCGACGGCGACGTGGTAGCCGTACTGGGCGGCCACCCGGGCGGCCCAGGCGGCGAACTCGGCCCGCGTCCACTCGAAGCGGTGGTCGGGGTGGCGCAGGCCGGTCAGGAACTCGTAGCGCACGTTGTGCTCGATGTTGGGGGTGGTGACGAGCACGTGGCGTGGCCGGGCGCGGCCGAAGACGACGCGTTCGAGCGCGGCCAGGCGCGGCGGGTCGACGTGCTCGACGACCTCCATGAGCACGGCGGCGTCGTAGCCCGCCAGGCGCTTGTCGGTGTAGGTGAGCGCGCCCTGGAACAGGGTGAGCCGGGCCCGCTTGCTGTCGGGCATGCGGTCCAGGCGCAGCTTGCGGGCGGCGACGGTGAGCGCCAGGGAGGAGACGTCCATGCCGGCGACGCGCGCGAACCTGGGCCTGGCCAGCAGCGCGGCGACCAGCTCGCCCTGCCCGCAGCCCAGGTCGATCACGCTGACCGCGCCGAGCTCTTCGAGCCTGCGCAGCACGGCCTCGCGCCGCAGCGTGTTGAGCGGCCGCGCCTTCCGCGCCGCGCCCGCCTCCTCACCCCCGCCTTCCGCAGCGCCTTCGACCGCCTCGGCCTCCGCGACGGCGGCCTCCGCGACGGCGGCCTCCGCGACGGCGGCCTCGTCGCCCGCGGTCTCCCCGGCGGGGGCCTCCTCGGCGAGCGCCGGCTCCAGCTGCTCCTCGGTCTCGTCGCCCAGCTCGGCCAGCCTGGTCAGCGCGGTGCGGGCCAGCGCCCAGCGCCGCCCGAAGTAGCGCCGGGCGATCAGGCCGCGCTCCGGATGACCGCCGAGCCAGCCCGCCCCCGCCCTGACCAGCTTGTCGATCTCGTCGGAGGCCATCCAGTAGTGCTTGCCGTCGTCGAGCACGGGGAGCAGCACGTAGAGGTGGTTGAGCGCGTCGGCCAGCAGGACGGTGCCGCGCAGGGTCAGCCGCACGTACCGGGACTCGCCCCACTCGGGGAAACCCTCGTCGAGCGGCAGCGTCTGCGCCTCCACCGCCCACCCCAGCGGCTCGAACAGCCGCCGGGCCAGCTCCGGGCCGCCCCGGCAGGGCAGCGCGGGCACCTGGATCTCCAGCGGCAGCGGGGTGCCCGGCAGTTCGGGACGGGCCTTGCAGCGGCCCGCCCGCGCGGTGCGGAAGACGTCGGCGAGCGCGACGGCCAGCAGCGAGGAGGCCGCGTACGGGCGGTCGTTGACGTACTGCGACAGGCTGAAGTCGGGCGAGTTCCGGCCGCGCGAGCGGACCAGCGCGATCGGGTCGACCTCCAGCAGGAGGGCCGCCGTGCAGCGCTCCTCGCCCGCCTCCGGATAGAACACCGTGGCCGTGCCGAACGATTGGCCGAACTCCTGCACGCGCTCAGGATGCTTGTGCAGGAGAAAGCCCAGGTCGGTGGCCGGCGTGGCGGTGGTCGTGATCGTCAGCAGCACGTGCCAAGTGTGCCGTAGCCGGACGAAGCACCGCCAACGGAATTACACGTGCGGCAGGACCTCGGCGGCGATGAGCTCCAGGTGCTCCAGGTCGGCCAGGTCGAGGACCTGGAGGTAGACGCGCTCGGCCCCGAGCTTGGCGAAGGCGCCCAGCTTGGCCAGCACCTCGTCGGGGGTGCCGCACAGGCCGCCCTCGCTCAGCGCGCCGGGGTCCTGGCCGATGGCGGCGGCGCGCCGCTCGATCTCGGCCTGGTCGGCGCCCACGACGACGGTCTGCGCCGCCGACAGGATCAGGCCGCGGCCCGCCTCGTCGGCCGCCTCCCGGACCCGCGTGAACGCCTGCCCGGTGTCGGCCAGGGTGCGGAACGGCACGTTGTACTCGTCGGCGTACGTGGCCGCCAGCCGGGGCGTGCGCTTGGCGCCGAAGCCGCCGATGATCACCGGCGGGCGGGGCCGCTGGACCGGCTTGGGCAGCGCCGGCGAGTCGACCAGCCGGTAGTAGCGGCCCTCGAAGGAGTAGGAGTCCTTCGCCGTCCACAGACCGGTGACGATCTCCAGCTGCTCCTCGAACCGGCCGAACCGCTCGCCGAGCGGCGGGAACGGGATGCCGTACGCGGAGTGCTCCCCGTCGAACCAGCCGGTGCCGAAGCCCAGCTCGACCCGGCCGCCGCTCATCTGGTCGACCTGGGCCACGCTGATCGCCAGCGGGCCGGGCAGCCGGAACGTGGCCGGCGTCACCAGCGTGCCGAGCCTGATCGTGGAGGTCTCCCTGGCCAGGGCGCCGAGCGTCACCCAGGCGTCGGTGGAGCCGGCGCCGGGGTCGCCGGGGCCGATGCGCTGGTAGTGGTCGGACCGGAAGAAGGCGTCGAACCCCAGGCGTTCCGCGGCCTGGGCGACGGCGAGCAGGTCGTCATAGGTGGCGCCCTGCTGGGGCTCGGTGAAGATCCGCAGCTTCATGAGCCTCATTATCCGCCCACATCGGACGGCGACCGGAAAAGCCCCGCGCCGTCCGGCGAACGCTTGCTACCTTCACCAGCAACCGCTGAAAGTAGCCGATCGATCACGATGGGTGGCATATGTCGCGGAAAGCAAGAGAGTCCGGCACGCTCCCCCGCCCGCTGGCGGTGCTGGCCGCGCTCGCGCTCGCCGGAGCCACGGCCCTGGCGATCCGGATGTTGCCCGCGGGCGCCGAGCCCGCGCCGCCGTCCGGCGCCGCTCCCGTCCGCTTCGCGCCGCCGGAGCGGCCGGCGGCGGTCCGGCAGCCGCCGCGTTCGTTCGTGGGGTTCGTCGACACAGCCCGCGACCCGGGCTTCGACCTGGCGGCCGAGTCGCGCGCCACCGGCGTCGCCCGGTACGCGCTCGGCCATCTCGTCGCCGGCGACAACGGCTGCCTCGTCCGGTGGGCCGGGCCGCCGCGGCCGGCGGGCGACCCGGTGGCCGCCGGGCTCGGGCGGCTGAGGGCGGCGGGCGGCGACGCCTTCCCGGTGTTCGGCGGGCCCGGCGGGGACGACCCGGCCGTCACGTGCACCAGGCCGGGCGGCCTGGCCACCGCCTACCGCAGGGCGGTCGGCGCGTTCGGGGCCGCCGCGGCGGGGTTCGAGATCCGCGACGCCGACCCGGCCGCCGCGCTGCGCAGGGCGCGGGCGCTGCACGCCCTCCAGGGGGAACGGCCGCTGCGGGTCTTCTTCACCCTGCGCCTGGCACCGGACGGCCTGGACGCGGCCGACCTGGCGGCGCTGCGCGCGACCCGGCGGGAGGGCGTCCGGGTGGACGCCGTCGAGCTGCTGGCCGAGATGGAGCCGCGCACCGGGCCGCAGGGGCGGCTGCGCAGACTGGGATCGGCCGTGCGGGCGGCGGCCGGGCAGCTCGCGCGGGCCTACGGCCTGCCCGGCGAGGAGCAGGCGTGGGAGCGGCTCGCCCTGACCCCGGTGCTCGCCAGGCCCGGCGATCTGGACGAGCCGGAGGCCCGCAAGTTGTCGGAGTACGCCGTCCGGCACGGGCTGGCCTGGTTGTCGCTGCGCGGCGCACCCCCCAAACCGGAAATATCCCGCATTCTCTGGAGGACCCACTCCTGACATAGGATTTTCCCCGAATCCAGGGGGTGAGGAAGACGATGGCGAGCCGTGCCGCGAGCGCGCGCAAGATCCTCATCCACTGGATGGACGCCATGGTCATCCTCCTGGGCCTGGTGTTCGTCACCCTCGTCCTCATCTACACCGCGCGCGGCCAGATGGGCGTCCCGCAGGCGCTGCTCGCGATCGCCTTCCTGGCGGGCCAGTTCACGCTGTTCCCCTCCGTCCTGCGGGCCGCCTTCGACGACCGCCCGCGGCCCACGGCGAAGCTGCTGGTGTCCGGGGCGTGCGCGGCCGGCTCGGTGCTGCTGCTGCCGCACGACGAGATCGCGAGCACGGCCACCTGGCTGGAGACCGGCGTCCTGTGGGTGTCGGTGGTCGCGTTCTACCTGCCGCTGTGGGCCACGACCTGCCTGGGCGCCGCCGTGACCGTCCTGGTCAGCGCGTACGTCGTGCTGATCACCGACCGGTCCTGGGCCGGCACGCTGATCCCCGAGGCGGCCAGTTGCGCGCTCATGGTCGCGGCCATGCTGCTGTGGCGCTGGCTGTGGTGGACGATCAGGGACGCCAACGACGGCCAGGAGGCCAAGGCGCGCCTGGCCATCGCCGAGGAGCGCCTGCGCTTCGCCCGCGACCTGCACGACCTGCTCGGCCGCAGCCTGTCGGTGATCACGCTGAAGAGCGAGCTGGCGGCCAAGTTGTCGGCCAAGGACCAGGCCAGGGCCCTGGCCGAGATGGACGCGGTGCGCGAGCTGGCCCGCGACTCGCTGGCCGAGGTGCAACTGGCCGTGGACGGCTACCACACGCTCGACCTGGACACCGAGCTGGCCGGCGTGCGGTCGGCGCTGGAGGCGGCCGGCGCCCGCTGCCTGATCGAGACCAGGGCCGGCGACCTGTCCCCCGCCGGGCGCGCGTTGCTGGCGTGGGTCGTGCGCGAGGGCGGCACGAACGTGCTCAAGCACAGCTCGGCCACCACCTGCGCGATCACGATCGAGGGCGGCGTGCTGGAGATGCGCAACGACGGCGTCAAGGACCTCTCCGCGGCCCCGGGCAGCGGCCTGCGCGGCCTGTCGGAGCGTCTGACCACGGCGGGCGGCTCGCTCTCGGCCGCCCCGACGCCCACCGGCGAGTTCCTGCTGCGCGCGGCGGTGCCCGCGTGAGGCGGCCGACCCGGCTGGACAAGGTCCGCTGGCTGATCGTCTACTCCACCGACATCATCCTGCTGGTGTCCGCGACCGGCTTCTACAACCTGTACCTGCTCGGGCAGAACGTCGACCTGCCCCGGCAGGTGTTCGTGGCCGCCGGCGTGCTGCTGCTGGTGTTCATGGCGCTGGCCACGCGGCCGTTCCGGATCGCCGTGCGCGGCGGACCCCGCCCGACGGCGCTGCTGGCCGTCTCCGGGGTGCTCGCCCTGGTCCTCGCGGCCGGCACGATCCTGTACACCGTGCCGGTGTGGCTGGCGATGCTGGCCCCCTTCGTCCGCCGCCGGACGATCGTCACGTTGTCGGTCGGCTGGATCGCCGTCCTGGTGGTCGTCCTCGCGCTGACCATGGGCCTGCCCGTGGAGATGTTGTCGGCGGTCGTGGTGCTGGCGGTGTTCACCGCGATCGGCGTGGGCGGCGTGCTGGCGAACCTGTGGTTGTGGCGGGTGGCCAAGGAGGCGCACGAAGGGCAGGAGGCCAGGTCCAGGCTGGCCGTCTCGGAGGAACGGCTGCGCTTCGCCCGCGACCTCAACGACCTGCTCGGGCAGAGCCTGGCCGACGTCTCGGCCAGGACCGCCCGCGCCGCCGGCTCGCTGCCCGGCGACCCGGCCGCCGCCGAGCGGGCCATGTTCGAGGTGCGCGACCTGGCCAGGCGGTCGCTGCGCGAGGTGCGGGCCGTGGTGCAGAACTACCGGGCGCTCGACCTGGACGAGGTGCTGGCCGGCGTCCGGGCGGTGCTGGAGGCGGCCGAGGTCCGCTGCACGGTACGGGCCGACACCACGGCGCTGGCCCCGGAGGCGCGCACCCTGCTCGCCACCGTCGTCCGCGAGGGCGCCACCAACGTGCTCAAGCACAGCAAGGCCGAACGCTGCACGATCACGATCGAGAACGGGGTCCTGGAGATGTCCAACGACGGGGTGAGCGGCCCGGTGGGCGAGCACGCGGCCAACGGGCTGGCGGGCCTGGCCCAGCGGGTCGGCGCGGCGGGCGGCGTGCTGCGGGCCGAGCCGACGTCCGACGGCGGCTACCTGCTGCGCGCGGCGGTGCCGGCATGACCACCCGCGTGCTGCTCGCCGACGACGAGCACCTGATCCGCGGCGCGATCGCCGCCCTGCTCGACCTGGAGGACGGCATCGAGGTCGTGGCCCAGGTGGGCCGGGGCGACGAGGTCGTGGACGCGGTCGCCGAACACCGCCCCGACGTGGCCGTGCTGGACATCGAGATGCCCGGCATGGACGGCCTGAGCGCCGCCGAGCGGATCAGCGCCCAGTGCAAGATCGTCATCCTGACCAGCCTGGGCCGCCCCGGCTACCTGCGCAGGGCGATGGCCGCCGGCGTGAGCGGCTTCCTGGGCAAGGACGCCTCCGCCGAGGAACTGGCCATGGCGATCCGCAAGGTCATGGCCGGCGGCCGCTACCTGGACGCCGAGCTGGCCGCCGCCGCGATGGCCGCCGGCGACAGCCCGCTGACCGAACGGGAGCGCGACGCGCTGCGCCTGGCGGGCGACGGGGCGACGATCTCCAGGATCGCCGGCGAGCTGCACCTCACCGAGGGCACGGTGCGCAACTACCTGTCCAGCGCCATGACCAAGCTCAACGCCCAGAACCGGCTGGAGGCGATCCGCACCGCCCAGCGCATGGGCTGGCTCTGACCTCAGCGCCAGTTGGTGATCCGGCGCAGCACGTACTCCACCGGGCCGTGGCGGTGGGTGCGCAGCCAGCGTCCGCTCGCCCACACGAGCACGGTGTAGATCACCAGGGCGACGCCCATCACCGCGATCGGTGACAGCCTGCCCGCGAGTGCGAGCCCGTACCCGGTGAAGACCAGGGCGATGAGCAGCGACTGGCCGACGTAGTTGGAGGCGGCCACCCGTCCCGGCGCGGCCAGGACGCGGCCCGCCGCCGGGAAGCGGCCGATCAGCCGGAGCAGGGTGGCGACGTAGGCGGCGGCCAGCAGGATCGAGGTGAGCGTGTTGACCGCGCCGCCGAGCAGCTCGACCGCGCCGGTCCGGCCGGACGTCCAGGCGTACAGCAGGCCGCCGGGCAGGCCGACGCCGAAGCCCGCCCACTGGACGCGGGCCAGCAGGCGGGGCCGCTGCCCGAGGCCCTCCAGCAGCCTGGACTTGCCGGCCGCGAGCCCGAACAGGAACATGGCCAGCGCGGTCGGCCCCTGGAAGAGCCAGATCATGGCCACCAGCGGCGGGTAGAGCTCGGTCTGCATCGTCAGGAAGTCCAGTGGCCCGCCGGTGGCCAGGGCCAGCACGCGGGCGGCCGCCGCCGGGTCGGCCGCGGCGGGCTGCCCGGCGGCCGGGTCGAGGGTGGACAGCCAGGCGAGGGCCAGCCAGAACAGGGTCAGCGCGCCGATGATCGAGGAGCCGGCGATGACGGCCGTCCTGGGGCTGAGCCCGCGCAGGGCCAGCAGGACCAGGCCGAGCACGGCGTACAGGGTGAGGATGTCGCCGATCCACAGCAGCAGGCCGTGGGCCAGCCCGATGACGAACAGCGCCAGGCAGCGGCGCAACGTCCTGGCCCGCACGCTCGCCCCCGCCCGCTCGGCCGCCCGCATCTGCAGCGTGAAGGAGTACCCGAACAGGAACGAGAAGATGATGTAGAACTTCGTCAGCACGAACGCCGTGATCGCCAGAGCCACGGGCCCGTCGGGGATGGGCATGGCGCCCGACAGCGCGTACCCCGGGTCGGCCAGGAAGCCGATGTTCGCGACCAGGATGCCCGCCAGCGCGAACCCGCGTACGGCGTCGATCTCCTGAACGCGTCCGGCGAGGGTGGTTTGCGTCATGCCCCGACGCTAGGGACGCCTCCCCGCGCGGCGCGTCCGTCCTTGGTCTGGACGGGCGTGACCAAAGGCTCAGCGGGGCGGATCGGCCGCGGCGGCGGCCACCGCGGCCTCGGCGGTGGGGTAGACCGGCAGGTGGGCGTCGACCCCGGTGATCTCCAGCAGCCGGGCGGGGGCGCCCTGCGGGGCCGCGAGGTAGACCCGCGCGTCGTGCGTGCGGGCCTCCTGGTGGCAGGCGAGCAGCGCGTGCAGCCCCGAGCTGTCCATGAACGTCATCGCGCTCAGGTCGAACACCACGTGATCGGCCGGACGCGCCCTGGCCTGCCGGACGTGCTCCCGTAATCGCGTGTGGTTGGTGGCGTCGACCTCACCGCACACCTCGATCACGGTCACGCCGGGCAGGTGCCGATGGCTCATCGTCAGCGGCGTCATCGGCGGCCTGCCCGATCCTGGGCGGCCCGCGCCTCCGGAGGCGACCATGGATGCACGATAGACAGCTTCACCCGCCCGGGGTTCCGGCAAACCGTCACGATGAGGTCACGCCTTGGCCGGGCGGCGGCAGTCAGCGCTTCACCAGCAGCGCCACGCACTCGACGTGGTGGGTCATCGGGAAGGCGTCGAAGGCGCGCAGGTCGGTCAGCTCGTAGCCCAGCTCGCCCAGCCACTTGAGGTCTCTGGCCAGCGTCGCCGGGTCGCAGGAGACGTAGACGATGCGCAGCGCCTCCAGCCCCGCGACGCGCTCCACCACCTCGCGCCCGAGGCCCGACCGCGGCGGGTCGACCACGACGAGGTCGGCGCGCTCGATCTGGAACCGGTCGAGCGCCTCCTCGACCCGGCCGCGCTCGACCCTGGCCTGCGGCAGGTCGCGCAGGTTGGCGCGGGCGTCACGGACGGCCGCCGCGTCGGACTCCAGCCCGAACACCGCGCCCTCAGGCCCGACCGCCTCGGCCAGCCCGGCCGCGAACAGGCCGACCCCGCAGTAGAGGTCGAGCGCCCACTCCCCCGGCTCGGGCGCGGCGTAGGCCAGCACCGCGTCGAGCAGCGTCTCGGCCGCCCCCGGGTGCACCTGCCAGAAGCCGCTGCCCGCGACCCGGAACTCGCGGTCGCCCACGTGCTCGTGCAGCACGCCGGAGCCGCGGCGCGGCACCGTGCGGCCCTTGCCCTGGTCGAGCAGGATCGAGGCGGGCGCGTCGAGCTCGGGCACGCTCACGCTGCGCCGCGGACGCGGCGAGACCACCACGGCACGGTCGCCCCCGGCGGAGGCGATGACCTCGATGCCGGCCGCGCCGGGCCACTCGTGGTCTTCGGCGGCGACCGCCTCGACCTCGGGGTGGGCGATCAGGCAGGCGTCGACGACCTCGATCTCGTGCGAGCGGTGCCGGCGGAAGCCCAGCTCACCGGCGGGCGTGGCGGCGAACTGCACGCGGGTGCGCCAGCCGAGCCCGTCCTTGGCGCCGGGCACCTCCTCCACGACGACCTCGCGCTCGATGCCCGCCAGCCGGTGCAGCTGCTCGGCCACGACCTGGGCCTTGAGCCGGCGCTGCGCCTCAAGCGTGGCGTGCTGCCAGTCGCAGCCGCCGCAGCGGCCGGGGCCGGCGTACTGGCAGGGCGGGACGACGCGGTCGGGCGAGGGCTCCAGGATCTCCACGGCGTCGGCGCGCAGGAACCGGCTGGTCTCCTCGGTCACGTCGGCGATCACCCGCTCGCCGGGCAACGCGTGCCGGACGAAGACCACCCGCCCTTCATGGCGTGCCACACACCAGCCGCCATGCGCGACCGGACCGACCGTCAGCTCCAGAGATGCCTGTTCCACACCCCCACCCTATGGTGAGCCGCCACGGGCGACGTCCTCGTCCCCGCCTCGCGCCCCGGACGCCCACTTTCCGGACTTGAGTGACTACTGTGGGTGATGATGGACAGAAGTCGGGTGGTGCGCCGGCGGCTCGGATTCGGGGGCACGCTGCTGGCCGTGCTGTTCGCCTGCGCCTCGCTGACGCCGTCGCTGCTGCCGCGCACGTGGCTGTTCCAGGGCGTGATGGGCGCGGTCACCGGCATCCTCGGCTACGGCGTGGGGGCCGCGGCGGGCGCGCTGGGGCGGGCGGCGATCCCGTACCGGCTGCCGGAACGGGGACGGCGGGCCGCCTGGCAGATCATGATCGGCGGCTGCTCGGGGCTGACCGTCGTGGCGCTCTGGTACAGCATCGACTGGCAGCGCGACGTGCGGGCGCTCATGGGCATGGACACCCGGATCACCTGGTTCCCGCCGGTGATCCTCGCGGTGGCGGTCACGCTCTTCGCGCTGTGCCTGCTGCTGGCCCGTCTCGTCCGGCTGGCCGGGCGCAGGCTGATCGACTGGCTCGACCGGTACGTCCCCGCCTACGTGGGCCACATCGCCGGCGTGCTGATCGTCGCCTCCGTGGTCACGGTGCTCGCCGACGACGTGCTGTTCTCGGGGTTCCTCAACACGATGAGCGACGTCTCCTCGGTCACCAACCAGGGCACCCATCCGGGCGTGCGCAGGCCCGGCTCGGCCAAGGTGTCCGGCGGGCCCGGGTCGCTGGTGGCCTGGGACTCCCTGGGCCGCGAGGGCCGCCGCTTCACCGGCACCGCCTCCACGGTCTCCGAGCTGACCGCCTTCTCCGGCCGGCCGGCGACCGAGCCCATCCGCGTGTACGTCGGCCTCGGCGCCACCTCCTCGCCCCGGCACCAGGCCGCGGTGGCCGTACGGGAGCTGGAACGGACGGGCGGCTTCGGCCGTCCGGTGCTCGCGGTGCTCGGCACGACCGGCACCGGCTGGGTCGACCAGCACATCGCCGACTCGCTGGAGTTCATGTACAACGGCGACACCGCCATGGTCGCGGTGCAGTACTCCTACCTGCCGAGCTGGGTGTCGTTCCTGGCCGACCGGCACAAGGCGGCGGCCGCCGGGCGGGCCCTGTTCGAGGCGGTGCGCGCCAGGTGGGACCGGCTCCCGCCCGGCCACCGGCCCCGGCTGCTGGTCGCCGGCGAGAGCCTCGGCTCCTACGAGCTGGAGAACGCCTTCCGCGACCTGCACGACCTGGTCGCCCGGACCGACGGCGCGCTGTTCGTCGGCCCGCCCAACGCCAACCACATCTGGGACCACCTCACCGCCCACCGCGATCCCGGCACCCCCGTCTGGCGGCCGGTCTACCAGGGCGGCAGGACGGCCCGCTTCGCCCAGCACCCGGCCGACCTGTGGCGTCCCCAGAGCCCGTGGCCGCCGCCGCGCGTGGTCTACCTGCAGAACGCCACCGACCCCGTCGTGTGGTGGTCGCCCACGCTGATCTACCACCGGCCCGCCTGGCTGGAGGGCCCGCGGGGGCCCGGGGTGAACCCGCAGATGAACTGGTTCCCGCTGGTGACGTTCTGGCAGGTGCTGGTGGACATGACGGCGGCGATGTCCGTGCCGCCCGGCCACGGCCACCGCTACGGCGCCAACATCGTGGACGGGTGGGCCGCCGTAGCCGCGCCGCCGGGCTGGACGGCGTTCGACACGTGGCGGCTGCGGACGCTGGTCAGCGCGCCTTGATCTCCCCCTCGTCCTTGACGGTCTGGTGCCAGGGACGGCGCACCGCGCCCGGCGCGTACGGCTCGGGCCGGCCCTTGAGCCGGTCGGAGGAGTGGAGCTGCCAGGGCACGCTGGTCACCATGACGCCCGGCTTGAACAGCAGCCTGGCCTTCAGCCGCAGCGCGCTCTGGTTGTGCAGCAGGTGCTCCCACCAGTGGCCGACGACGTACTCGGGGATGAAGACGGTGACCACGTCGCGCGGCGAGCGGCGGCGCAGGGTCTTGACGTAGTCGAGGATCGGCTGGGTGATCTCGCGGTAGGGCGAGTCGAGCATCTTGAGCGGCACCGGGATGCCGCGCCGCTCCCACTCCTCCTGCAGCTGACGCGCCTCCTCGCCCTCGACGCCGACCGTGATCGCCTCCAGCGAGGACGGCCGGGTGGCGCGGGCGTAGGCGAGCGCCCGCATGGTCGGCTTGTGGATCTTGGAGACCAGCACGATCGCGTGGTTGCGGGCCGGCAGCATGGCGGGCTCGTAGTCGTCGGTGATCTCCAGCTCGGTCGCGACCTTGTCGTAGTGGCGGCGGATGCCCTTCATCATGAGGAACAGCACCGGCATCGCGATGACCACGATCCACGCCCCGACCAGGAACTTTGTCAGCAGTACGACGATCAGCACCAGGCCGGTCATGATGGCGCCGAAGAAGTTGATCACGCGCGAGCGGTGCATCTGGTGGCGGACCTGGCGGTCGGTCTCCGTCTTCAGGTGACGGGTCCAGTGGATGACCATGCCGGTCTGGCTGAGCGTGAAGGAGACGAACACGCCGACGATGTAGAGGTTGAGCAGGCGGCTGACGTCGGCCTGGAAGCCCCACAGCAGCAGGCAGGCGCCGAGGGCCAGGATGATGATGCCGTTGGAGAAGGCCAGGCGGTCGCCACGGGTGTGCAGCTGGCGCGGCAGGTAGCGGTCCTGGGCGAGGATCGAGCCGAGCACGGGGAAGCCGTTGAAGGCGGTGTTCGCGGCCAGGAACAGGATGAGCGCGGTCACCGCGGAGATCACCACGAACGGCAGCGAGCCGCCGCCGAACACCGCGTCGGCCACCTGCGAGATGATCGGCTGCTGGTAGTAGCCCTCGCCGACCGGGGTGCCGTCGGGCCTGAGCAGGTCGTGGGCGACGACGCTCGGCTCGGCCACCCGCACGCCGGAGGCCAGCCCCAGCGCGATGATGCCGCCGAACATGGTGATGGCGATCAGGCCCATCATGAGCAGGGTCGTGGCGGCGTTCTTGCTCTTGGGCTTGCGGAAGGCGGGCACGCCGTTGCTGATGGCCTCGACGCCGGTCAGCGCGGCGCAGCCGGAGGAGAAGGCGCGCAGGATCAGGAAGGCCGCGGCGAAGGAGGCCAGGTTCGTCTGCTCGGGCCGGATGGTGAACCCGGCGCTGGGCGCTCTCAGCTCGTCGCCGAACACCAGCAGCCGGATGCCGCCCCAGGCGACCAGGCCGATCACCGCGAACATGAACGCGTACGTGGGGACGGCGAAGGCGGCGCCGGACTCGCGGATGCCGCGCAGGTTGACCACCGTGAGCAGGATCACGATGATGATGGCGATCGCGGGCCGGTGCTCGGCCACGAACGGGATGGTCGCGCCGACGTAGTCGACGCCGTTGGCCACCGACACTGCGACGGTCAGCACGTAGTCGACCATGAGGGCGCTGGCGACGGTGAGCCCCGCGTTCTTGCCCAGGTTGGTGGTGGCCACCTCGTAGTCGCCGCCGCCGCTCGGATAGGCGTGCACGTTCTGCCGGTACGACGCCACGACCGTGAGCATCACCACCACGACGGCGCCGGCGATCCACGGACTGTAGGAATAGAACGAGACGCCCGCCAGCGACAGGATGACCAAAATCTCCTGCGGGGCGTAGGCCACCGAGGACAGCGCGTCACTGGCGAAGACCGGCAGGGCGATGCGTTTGGGCAGGAGTTGCTCGTGGAGCTGCCCGCTTCGCAGGGCACGTCCCACGAGCACGCGTTTGACAAGATCCGTTACCTTCGCCACGTAACGAGATGCTAGCCGCATGCCGATGCCCTAAACGCGGCGCTCCCCCATCGGGCCATACTGGTGTCGAGCAACCGGCCGACCGCGAAGTGCGGGGGAGTATGCATATTGTGATCATGGGATGCGGCAGGGTCGGTTCGACCCTCGCCCACATCCTCGAGGACAGCGGCCATTCCGTCGCCATCATCGACCGTGACCCGCAGGCGTTCCGCCGCCTGCGCGCGGGGTTCCGGGGGCGGCGGGTGACGGGCGTCGGCTTCGATCGCGACGTGCTCACCGAGGCCGGCATCGAGTCGGCGGCCGCCTACGTCGCCGTCTCCAGCGGCGACAACTCCAACATCATCTCCGCGCGCGTGGCCCGCGAGACGTTCGGCGTCGACAACGTGGTGGCCCGCATCTACGACCCCCGGCGCGCCGAGGTCTACCAGCGGCTGGGCATCCCCACGGTGGCCACCGTCCGCTGGACGGCCGACCAGATCCTGCGCCGCATCCTCCCCGAGGGCGCCGAGCCGCTGTGGCGCGACCCCACGGGCACGGTCGTGCTGGCCGAGGTGGCCGCCAACCAGGCCTGGATCGCCACTCGCGTCGTCGACCTGGAGAGCCGGGCCGGCGCCCGCGTGGCCTTCATCAACCGCATGGGCGAGGCCCTGACCATCACGGACGAGACCGTGGTGCAGGAGGGCGACCTGCTCCACGTCATCGCGGCCGAGAACGACATGGACCGGATCAACAAGGTGCTCGCCGCGGCGCCGGAACAGGACGACTGATGCGCATCGCCATCGCCGGCGCGGGCGCCGTGGGCCGTTCCATCGCCTCCGAGCTGCTGGAGAACGGCCACGAGGTCCTGCTCATCGACGTCGACCCGCGGGCGATCAAGATCGACAGCGTGCCGCGCGCCGAGTGGCTGCTCGCCGACGCGTGCGAGATCGCCTCGCTCGACGAGGCCGGCCTCGGCAACTGCCACGTCGTGGTGGCCTCCTCCGGCGACGACAAGGTCAACCTCGTGGTGTCGCTGCTGGCCAAGACCGAGTACGGCGTGCCGCGCGTGGTGGCCCGCATCAACCACCCCAACAACGAGTGGCTGTTCAACGAGTCGTGGGGCGTCGATGTCGCCGTCTCGACGCCGCGGCTGCTGAGCGCGCTGGTGGAGGAGGCGGTCAGCGTCGGCGACCTGGTGCGGCTGATGACGTTCCGCCAGGGCCAGGCCAACCTGGTCGAGCTGACGCTGGCCGAGGACGCCCCGGTGGTGGGCCAGCGCGCCGGGTCGGTGCCGTGGCCGGTCGACTCCGCGCTGGTGGCGATCCTGCGCGAGGGCCGGGTGCTGGTGCCCACCGCCGACGACCCCCTGGAGGCCGGCGACGAGCTGCTGTTCGTGGCCAGCCAGGAGGTCGAGGAGGAGCTCGCCCACCTGCTCTCGCAGCGCTGAGCATGGACGCCGGCCGCGCCCGGTCGCTGTTCGAGGGCGCCCGCGTCGCCCGCCTGGCGACGGCCGACGCGGCCGGGGTGCCGCGTGTGGTGCCCGTCACCTTCGCCGTCCTCGGGAACGACGTGGTCACCGCCGTCGACCACAAGCCGAAGAGCACCCACGACCTGGCGCGGCTGCGCGACATCCGGGCGAACCCGCGGGTCAGCCTGCTCGCCGACCACTACGAGGACGACTGGACCAGGCTGTGGTGGGCGCGCGCCGACGGCATCGCGACCGTGCGCGAGGACGGCCACGACGCCGCCCTGCGGGCGCTGGCCGGCAAGTACGACCAGTACCGGCGGCGGCCGCCCGAAGGGCCGGTGATCGTGGTCGCGGTCAGTCGGTGGTCGGGGTGGGCGTACTCGGGATGAGCAGGTCGCGGTGGGCGCCCTGCAGGCCCTCGGGCAGGTCGTCGGCGCTGACCCAGCGGGCTTCGAGGATCTCCAGCGGGTCGATCCTGAGCGTGCCGCCGACGAGCCGGGCCTCGTAGGCCACCTCGGCCCGCAGCCCGAACCCGCTGCGCACGCGCAGCAGGCGGCCGGTGCGCACGCGCAGGCCGGTCTCCTCGTACACCTCGCGTTCGACCGTGCCCTCGAATGTCTCGTCCCGCCTGGCGAACCCGGTGGGGAAGCCCCACTGCCGCCCCTCCTGCCACAGACGGTGACGCAGGACGAGCACCCGGCCGTCGGAATCGCGTACGAGGCCGGTGACGCCGACCATGAAGGTGGCGTGGGTCAGCCACAACACCCGCCAGCGAACCCGCCCGCCCAGCGCCTTCCACACCCGCGCCACCACCCAGCCCACCACATTCCCCCTCATCTCCCCCAGACTCCCACGCCCACGGACCTTCCGCTCCCCGCTCCGGTTCCGCCCGCGAACGCCGTCCCATCGGGTTCCGGGTTCACCTGCCCAGCGGCGTAAGCCGCCCCCGGAGTGGACGACCTGGCCCATGATCCACGCGCCCCCGTCCGTGACAAGCCGACGCACCCGGCCGGGCGCTCTCCGCCGGCCACCCCACCGGCCCGCCGTCAACGCGTCCCCGCCTTGACGGGCCCGCTTCGATTCATCGTGCCGGGCGGTGAACGCCAGCGTCAGCAGCGCACTGGCCCGCGCGTTGACCGCCCATGCCAGGCCGAGCTCGGCGTTCCGCTCTGCCAGCGCCTGGCGGGGAGCTGCGCGCGTGGTCGGCCACCGGCACGTCCACGCGTCCCCGATCCCGGTCCCCGGCCCGCTCCATCACGCGCTCAAGGGCGTCAGGTCGGCCTCCATGTGCATCAACTCGTCACCAGTGCCACCCGGCGCGCCGAGCACGCCGTCGATGCCCGCCGGGTCTCCGCGCCAGGGCTGGCCAGGGCCCTGCGAGGTCCAAACCGCACCGCAACCCGCGCGCCGGACGCCGGCAGCTCGCGTGCCACCGCGAACCCGATGCCCGCCCGGCGGCTCACCCCGGTCACCACCGCCACCGGCCCCGCCAGGGACCCTCATCCAGGGCTCGTCCGAGCATCATGGCGGGCCGAGAGGTCAGAGGCGATGGATCCGGCTCAGGTCGACGTCGAGGTCGAAGGGGACGGTCAGCTTGAGCCTGTCGTGGTGGATGCCGGTGAGCGCGTAGGCGCGGGTGGCGGGGTCCCGCTCGTAGACGTAGACGACGGGCTCGCCGCCGTCGTCCTCGACCCGCCAGAAGTGCGGAATCCCGGCCGCGGCATAGAGAGCCGGCTTGCGCTCGCGGTCCCGGCTACGGGACTCGGGTGACACCACTTCGACAGCCAGGACCACGTCCTGCGCCTTGTAGAAGGTCTCGCGACCGCTGCCCAGGGCCTCGGCCTTCAGCACGACGAGGTCAGGCTCGGGGCGTTGATCGTGTCCCAGAACCACGCTCATCTCGCGGCGAACCCGGAGCTCTTCAGGAGCGGCTCCGCGCAGGTCAGCAGCAAGGAGGTCGACGATCACGGCGTGGAAGGACGCTTGGGGGCTCACGAAGACCAAGCTTCCGTCAATCAACTCTGTGTGCGCAGGCAGATTCGGAATGTTATCCAGGTCTTCTGCGACAAAGCCTCCCGGCGGCGGGAAGACCCAGTCAGGCAGCGAGGAAGTGGTCATCTCGAGGCTCACCGCTTCGGCTGTCATGCATCTACGCTACCAATGTAATGCGCTCACGCCAGGTGAACAGGCGCACACGTTTCGGCGGCCGGGAGGTCCACTGCGGGTCAGGCCGGGGCGACCGGAGGCTTGATGGGGGTGCGGCCGCGGCCGAGCAGCCAGAGCATCGCGGCCAGGGCCGCCACCTGGAGAGGCCAGCCCATCACGATCTTGGCGAAGCCGAGCGCGGCCACCGCCTCGTCACCGCCGCCGAACAGGTAGACCGGGCCCTGCACGGCCACCCGCACCACGCACGGCACCATGAGCAGCCAGGTCAGCCGCGTGCAGAGCCGGACGACGCCCGCGTCTTTGTGCCAGCCCACCGGGTCGTTGGTGACCGAGCCGATGAGGAACCCGACGACCGGCCAGCGGGTGACGATGGACACCAACATGCCCAGCGAGTACGCGCCGTTCCACAGGATGCCGGGCAGGAAGTAGTCTTTCGCGTTGCCGGTGCGGCTGGCGAAGAAGGCGCCGATGGCGATGCCGATCAGGCTGTTGATCACGAACTGCGGCGTGGACCGCTGGACCACCCTGACCAGCAGGAGCACCACCGAGAGCGAGATGCTGACGATGAGCGACGTCTTCAGGTCTTCGGTGACGATCCACGAGACCGTGAAGGCGATCGTCGGCACCGCGGCCTCGATGATGCCGCGGACGCCGCCGAAGGCCTTGGCGAGCTGGGCTCGCACCGCCGACTCGACGGTCTCGTGCGCGGCCTCTTCCGCCTCAGCACTCACCTGATCAACTCCCTGGGCGCAGTTCGTATCGCGGATTGAACATCACCTTGCGCCCGTCCTGCATGCTGACCAGGCCCTCGGCCTTGACCGTGCGGCCCGGCTCGATGCCGACGATCTTGCGGCGGCCGAGCCACACCAGGTCGATCACGTCGGACCCGTCGTACAGCTCGGCCTCCAGGGCGGGGGCGCCGCCCCTCGGACGCAATGTCACCGTACGTAGCGTACCCGCTACACAGAACCTGCGGCGCCCGCCACACGACACGATGGGCGTCGCGCCGACCTCGTCGGCGTCTTCCCGCAGTTCCTGGGCCTCGATCTCCGACTGGGTGGTGGCCAGCCGGCTGAAGAAGCCGCGCAATCCCCCGCGTTTCGGAGGCTCTGCCGTACTCATGATGGTTCAGCCTATGTGATGGTAAGCCGTCAGCGAATAGCCGATGGGGGGTCTTGGGAATGTCGCCGGGCTGGGCCGGGCGGGGCCCGGAGAGGTAACGCTCAGCGGGTCTCGCTGATTTCCGGCCCGCGCTTGAAGGGGCTGAACGCCGGGCGTTCGTCCTGCTCGCCGGCCTGCCGCTCGTGCGGACGGCTCAGCGTGATGGGCTCCTCGCGGGCCATCGGCTCGTCGCCGCGCACGACCACGACGTCCTTGACGAAGTCGATGAACGCCCCGGAGACGCGCTCGTCGAGGGCGCCGGGGCCGGTGATGGCGGCCAGGAGGAACCAGCGCGGGCCGTCGATGCCGATGTAGCGGGCCGCCCGGCTGCCGCCCTCCATGGCGACCTCGCCGGCCAGCTCGACGCCGAACGGGCCCTCCCGCTCCTCCAGCGTCTTGGCCTGGGCGACGATCTTGGTCCTGACGTCGTCCCACAGGCCGGCCGAGCGCGGCGCGGCCAGGGCCTGGAGCTGCAGCGAGCTGTCCTCGTACAGGACGACGACACCGACGTGCTGGTCGCCGAGCGAGGCCAGGCGCACGTCGAAGTCGGGGTTGTGCGGCAGCCGCAGGCCGCCGAGGTCGATCCTGTCCGTGTCGGGGTGGGGCTCGTCGGCGTCCCACGGGCCGGACTCGCGGGTAGGGGCCGGGGACTCCTGCTCGGCCACCGTCTCCGGCTGCTCACGACGACGACGTCGGAACACGTTCCTCACTCTCCCTGTTCGCGGGGCCGGAGCCCCAGGCTTGCTTCGGGCCGGCCGCTTCAGCGGCCCGTCGATCCGAATCCGTTGGCGCCGCGCACCGAGCCGGGCAGGCGTTCGACCTCGTAGAAGGCCGCGCGCTCGACCCGCTGGACCACGAGCTGGGCCACCCGGTCGCCGCGCTGGAGGCGGAACGGCTCCTTGGCGTCGGTGTTGATCAGCGTGACCTTGATCTCGCCCCGGTAGCCCGCGTCGACGGTGCCGGGGGCGTTGACGAGCGTGACGCCGTGGCGGGCCGCCAGGCCGGAGCGCGGGTGCACGAACGCGGCGTAGCCGTCGGGCAGCGCGATCGCCACGCCAGTGCCGACCACGGCCCGCTCGCCGGGCAGCAGCTCGACGTCCTCGGCCGCGTAGAGGTCGGCGCCGGCGTCGCCCGGGTGGGCGTAGGACGGCACCGGCAGCCCGGTGTCGAGCCGCTGGATGAGGACCTCCACGTCGCTCACGGGTTCACCTCGAAGTCCTGGTGTTCGGCGGCGATGGCCGCGAGGTCGCCGTGCTCAGCGAAGTGTTCCATGCTCACCTCGATGAACAGCGCCGCCGCGCGGACGGCGACCGGTCCGTCGGGGGCGCCGACGCGCCCCTCAGCCTCAAGGTACGCCTTCCTGCCCGTGATCCCGTTGCACCAGGCGCGCAGGTGGAGTGTCGTGCCCACGGGAACGGGGAGAAGGTAGTCGGTCTCCAGCCGGGCCGTCACATAGGGCTTGTGGAACAGGTAGACCGACATTCCGATGACCTCGTCCATCGCGGCGGCCAGCACGCCGCCGTGGGCGAGCATCGGCGCGCCCTGGTGGGCCTCCCCCACGGTGAACTCGGCCTCGACCGTGACGCCGTCGGGCGTGGCGGCCTTCAGGTGCAGGCCGGTCGGGTGGTCGCCGCCGCAGCCGAAGCAGCGGCTGTAGTGGGAGCCGAGGGAACTGCCCGGCGCCGGGGCGCCGGGATGGGCCGCGGGCGCCGAGGCGTCCGGCGGCGGGGTGGTGAGGGAGGAACGCGTCACGGGTGACGAGGTTACTCGCTGCGGCCCCTGGACTCGCCCTCGACACCGGATCGGAACCACCCGGCCCGCCTCACGTCACCCCGCCGCGGGGACCGCACCCCCGGACGGCGGCTCGCCGACGGGAGGGGCGCCTCCGGACGACGGCTCCTCCGCCGGCGGCTCGTGGTGGGGCGGCGGCGGCAGGGCGGGCGGTTTGTGGCGCAGCTCGGGCAGCGCCCGGTAGATCACCGCCGCGACCGGCACGGCCACGGCCGCTCCGGCGATGCCCGCCAGGATGCCGCCGACCGACAGCACCAGGATGATCGCCAGCGGGTGGAAGTTGAGCGCTCTGCCCACGATCAGCGGCTGGAGCACGTGGTTCTCCAGCTGCTGCTCGACGATGAGGATGCCGAGGAAGATCAGCGCGTAGACCAGGCCCTTGGCGCCGAGGGTGACGAGGGTGGCGACGGTGCCGGCGAAGAAGATGCCGACGATGGGGATGAAGCTGGCGAAGAAGATCAGCACCGCCAGCGGCGCCCACAGCGGCACCCCCATGCCGGCCAGCACGATGCCCATGATGAGGCCGTGCACGGCGGCCACGGCCACGGTGCCCTGGACGTAGTGGGAAAGCGTGGTCCAGGCCGCCCGGCCCGCCCGGTCGACCCGCGGCGACATCGAGCCGAAGGCGCGCAGGAACCACGACCAGATGCGGTCGCCGTCCTTGAGCAGGAAGAACGTCACGAACAGCAGCAGCACGATGGACGCGAGCACCTCGATCGCGACGGCGCTGGCCGACAGCACCGTGCCGGTGATGGCGGTGCGCTGGGCGTTGACCATCGTGGCGATCTCGTCGACGTACCCGGTGATCTGGGCCTGCTTCAGGTGCAGCGGGCCGGTGATCAGCCACTCCTGGACCGAGCGCGCGGTGGCCTGCACCTGCGTGACCAGGTTGGGGAACTCCTCGCTGGCCCGCGCGCCGACCAGCCAGCCGGTGCCGGCCAGGACGGCGAGCGCGACCAGCATGGTCAGCCAGGTGGCGTAGATGGGCCGCAGGCCCGCCCGCCGCAGGCTCTTGGTCAGCGGGAACAGCAGCGCGGTCAGCAGCAGCGCGATCGCCACGGGCAGCGCCACGAAGGTGAGCCGGGCGATCGCCTGGACGAAGAAGTAGACGACCACGCCGACGAGGATCAGGCACCCGCACCATGCGGCCATCTTGGCCAGCACGGGCGGTACGAGTGTGGTGGGGCGGTCGATCTGCACGTGTTCAAGACTGGCACGTCCGGGCCGGGGATGCGCACCGATAAGACGCCGGGATGCCGGAAGGGCGGTGAGGGAGGCGCCCTCACCGCCCGTGCCGGACGGCCGTGCCTCAGCCCAGGTGCACCTCGACGGTCAGCACGTCGCCGCCGTCGAGGACGAACTCCTCGACGACTCCGGCCGCGCACAGGTCGTCCTGGGCCTGCCGGACGAGATCGGCCTCGGGCCCCGTCACGGTCAGCCTGGACACCTCGGCCCGCATCGACGACTTGGCCTCCGACTTGGCCTTGCGGATCCGCCGCAGCACCTCCGAGGCCACGGTCAGCACCGCCGGGTCGCCCGTGCCGCGCTCGGGAGCCGGCCAGGCGGCGCGGTGGACCGAGCCCTCGCGCCACCAGGACCACACCTCCTCGGTCACGAACGGCAGCACCGGCGCGAACAGCCGCAGCAGCACGTCGAGCGCCTGCCGCAGCGCCGCGTGCGCCGAGGCGGCGGCCGGCCCGGACTCGTACGCCCGCGCCTTGACCAGCTCCAGGTAGTCGTCGCAGAAGGACCAGAAGAACCGCTCGACGGCCTCCAGCGCGCGGGTGTGGTCGTAGGACTCGAACGCCTGCGTGGCCTCGCGGGCCATGTCGGACAGGGCGGCGAGCATCGACAGGTCGACCGGCTCGGTGACCTCGCCGTCGCTGCCGGCCAGCCCGAGCACGAACTTCGAGGCGTTGAGGATCTTGATCGCCAGCCGCCGCCCGATCTTGAGCTGGCCCACGTCGAACGTGGTGTCCACGCCGTAGCGGCCGTTGGCGGCCCAGTAGCGGACGGCGTCGGAGCCGTGCTGCTCCAGCAGGTCGAGCGGGGTGACCACGTTGCCCTTGGACTTGGACATCTTCTTGCGGTCGGGGTCGAGGATCCAGCCGGAGATCGCCACGTCGGTCCACGGCAGCGCGTCGAACTCCAGATGGGAGCGGACCACCGTGGAGAACAGCCAGGTGCGGATGATCTCGTGCGCCTGCGGCCGCAGGTCGTAGGGGGACACGCGCCGGTAGAGGTCGTCGTCGGTCGCCCAGCGGCCGGCGATCTGCGGCGTCAGGGACGAGGTCGCCCAGGTGTCCATGACGTCGGGGTCGGCCATGAACCCGCCGGGCACGCCCCGCTGCTCCTCGCTGTAGCCGGGCGGCACGTCGGAGGACGGGTCGACCGGCAGCGACTCCTCGGCCGGCAGGATCGGCGCGTCGTGGACCGGGTTGCCGGCCTCGTCCAGCGGATACCACACCGGGAACGGCACGCCGAAGAAGCGCTGGCGGGAGATCAGCCAGTCGCTGGTCAGGCCCTCGACCCAGTTGTCGTAGCGCACCCGCATGTGCGGCGGGTGCCAGGCCAGCTCGCTGCCGCGCTCCAGCAGCCGGGCGCGCAGCGCCTGCTCGCGCCCGCCGTTGCGGATGTACCACTGGCGGGTGGTGACGATCTCCAGCGGCTTGTCGCCGCGCTCGTAGAACTTCACCGGGCGCCGCACCGGACGCGGGTCGCCGTCGAGGTCGCCGGACTCGCGCAGCAGCTCGACGATGCGCTCGCGCGCGCTGTGGACGGTCTTGCCGGCCAGCTCCTTGTACGGCTCCGGCTCCACGCCGTCGGGCGGCTCGGGCAGCAGCCGGCCGTCCCAGCCGATGACCGGCCGGGTGGGCAGGTGCAGCTCACGCCACCAGGTGACGTCGGTGACGTCGCCGAACGTGCAGATCATCGCGATGCCGGACCCCTTGTCGGGCTCGGCCAGGTGGTGGGCCAGGATCGGCACCTCGACGCCGAACAGCGGCGTGAGCGCGGACGTGCCGAACAGCGGCTTGTAGCGCTCGTCGTCGGGATGGGCGACCAGCGCGACGCAGGCCGGGATCAGCTCGGGCCTGGTCGTCTCGATCCAGATCGGCCCGCGCTCGCCGTAGAAGGAGACGCGGTGGAAGGCGCCGGGCCACTCGCGGTCCTCCAGCTCGGCCTGGGCCACCGCGGTGCGGTAGGTGACGTCCCACAGCGTGGGCGCCTCGGCGAGGTAGGCCTCGCCGCGGCCGAGGTTGCGCAGGAACGCCCGCTGGGAGACCGCCTGCGACTCGTCGCTGATCGTGGTGTAGAGCAGGTCCCAGTCGACCGACAGGCCGACCCGGCGCCAGACCTCCTCGAACGCCTTCTCGTCGATGGCGGTGAGCTGGTGACACAGCTCGACGAAGTTGCGCCGCGAAATCGAGATCTCACGTTTGCCCGGCTTGTCCGGTGGAACGAAGTCAGGATCGTACGGCAGCGACGGATCGCAGCGCACCCCGTAGACGTTCTGCACCCGCCGTTCGGTAGGCAGGCCGTTGTCGTCCCAGCCGATGGGGTAGAACACCGACTTGCCGATCATCCGCTGGTAGCGGGCCATGATGTCGCTGTGGGTGTAGGAGAAGACATGACCGACGTGGAGGGAGCCGGACACGGTCGGCGGCGGCGTGTCGATGGAGTAGACCTGCTCGCGCGGCTTGGACCGGTCGAAGCGGTAGGTGCCCTCCTCCTGCCAGCGAGCTACCCATACCTGCTCCAAGCCGTCGAGGGTCGGCTTTTCCGGCATGGATGCATGGCGTAGTCGCTGTTGAGTCATGCCTCCTTATGGTACGGCTTCGGGGGCCCGGCAAGCGTTAGAGACTAGTGTTCGTTACATAGGGGAAGGGAGTTGGCATGGCGGAGGACAAACCCGACATCGCCTGGCGCGTCATCGGTGGTCTGGTGGGCATGGCGACCGCCTGGGGGATGAGGAAACTCCTCGGGTTCGTCTGGGTCAAGGCGACCGGCAAGGAGCCGCCCCTCGACGACGACTCGCCCGAGGTGAGCATGGGTGAGGCGATCGGTTACGCGATCCTCACCGGCGTCGGGATGTCCGTGGCGCAGATCGTGGTCAACCGGACCGCCAAGAAGCGCTACGACGCGTGGAAGTCTGTGAAGCAGGTGACTCAAGGGCACTGAGGAACTCGCTCGCCCAGCGGTCCACGTCGTAGGTGGCCACCCGGCGGCGCATCGTGCGCATCCGCCGGGCCAGCTCGTGCGGCGTGGCCCGCATGGCGGCGATCATCTGCCGCTTGACGTCCTCGATGTCGTACGGGTTCACCAGGTACGCCTGCCGCAGCTCGTCGGCCGCGCCGGTGAACTCGCTGAGCACCAGCGCGCCGTGCAGGTCGTGGTGGCAGGAGATGTACTCCTTGGCCACCAGGTTCATCCCGTCGCGCAGGGGCGTGACGACCATGACGTCGGCCGCCAGGTAGAGCGCGGCCAGCTCGTCGTGGCCGTAGGACTGGTGGAAGTACTGGATCGGCTGCACCCCGATCTGGGCGTGCTCGCCGTTGATCCGGCCCACCTGCAGCTCGATGTCGTCGCGCAGCTTGCGGTACTCGTCCACGCGTTCGCGGCTCGGGGTGGCGATCTGCACGAAGACCGCCTCGTTCGGGCGCAGGCTGCCGTCCTTGAGCAGCTCGCCGAACGCCTCCAGACGCTGGCCGATGCCCTTGGTGTAGTCGAGCCGGTCCACGCCGAGCAGCACATGCTCGGGATCGCCCAGCTCACCCCTGATCTCCTTGGCCCGCGCCACGACGTGCGGCTCGCGCACCAGCGAGTCGAGCTGCCCGAAGTCCACCGAGATCGGGAACGCCTGCGTGGTCACCACCCGGTCGTCCAGGAAGATCTCGTTCCCCTTGTACGGCAGCCCGAGCAGCCGCCGGCACAGCCTGCGGAAGTTCGAGGCGCCGCCGGGCAGCTGGAAGCCGACCAGGTCGGCGCCGAGCAGCCCCTCGACCAGCTCCTTGCGCCAGGGCAGCCGCCAGAACAGCTCGACGGGCGGGAAGGGGATGTGCAGGAAGAAGCCGATCCGCAGGTCGGGCCGGAGCCGCCGGAGCATCGCGGGCACGAGCTGGAGCTGGTAGTCCTGCACCCAGACGACGGCCCCCTCATCGGCGGCCTCGGCGGCGGCCGCGGCGAAGCGCTCGTTGACCGAACGGTAGGTCTCCCACATCTCCCGCTCGAACACCGGCGGCGCCACCACGTCGTGGTAGAGCGGCCAGAGCGTGGCGTTGGAGAAACCCTCGTAGTAGAGCTCGACCTCGCGGGCCGACAGCGGGATGGGGATGAGGCTCATGCCGTCCTGCTCGAACGGTTCGAGCTTCTCGTCCGGCGCGCCGTGCCAACCGGCCCAGGCGCCGTGGCGGCGCTTCATCACGGGCGCTATGGCCGTCACGAGCCCCCCCGGGCTCCTGCGCCACGAGGCCGTTCCGTCTGGCTCGATCGTGCGATCGACCGGCAAGCGGTTCGCGACGATCAGAAACGAGCTACGGCCGGTCACGCAGTCCTCCTAGGGCTCAGGTCGAGGAGAGCCGCAGGCGCGGCTCACGGCGGCCGCGACCTCGTCCGGCCCCCCGCGGGGAATGATCGCGGCGATGTGGGCATCTGGCCTGATCACCCATGCTTCATCCGGCCGCGCACCGAGTCTTTCGGCGAGCGAGCCGGTCGCATCCATCTCCGTGAGCTCGCGGACGGCGAGCGGTGCCGTAATGACCTTGCCCAGGACCTGCACAAACAAACTCGAATCGCACATATCGCCCAGCAGAATGAGGAAACCATCCCGGCAGAACTCGCGCAGTCTGCCCTTCGCCAGCGGCACGTCCGGCAGGATCACTCCGGGGGCCGGATCGCACAGCGCGCCCTTCGGCGGACGCCCCCCGAACGGCCGGCCCGGCTCGGGCGTGGTGAGCGGCGAGTCCACGTACCAGTAGGGCTCGGCGAAGCGCCCGGAGTCCACCTCGGCGACCAGGCCGGCCTCCAGGACCTCCCGCCGCCTGGCCCGGTCTTTGTCCGTCCTGGGCGCGAGGAAGCGCATGGTGGCGGCGGTCACCTCCAGGTTCTCCCGCGCCGCCGCGTGCCGCTCGGCGTGGTACGACTCCAGCAGTTCGGGCCCGGCCCAGCCGTTGAGCGCGAAGGCCAGCTTCCAGGCCGCGTTCTCGGCGTCGGGCACGCCGGAGTTGAGCCCCCGGGCCCCGAAGGGCGCCACCAGATGGGCGCAGTCGCCCGCCAGCAGCACCCGTCCGACCCGCATCCGCGAGGCGATGCGCGAGTGGAACCGGTACGTGCTGTGCCAGATCAGCTCGTACGGCCGATCCCCGATGATTTGCTGGACTTTCTGCGAAATATCGTCTCTTGTTGGGATGAAGTCCGGCGCGATCTGCCAATCGATCCGGTACGTCCCGTTGGGGCAGGGATGGATGAGGACCTGCCGGCCCGGGTTCCACACGGGGTCGAAGTAGAAGCGGCGCTCGTTCTCCCAACCGGGCAGATCCGCCCGGATGTCGCAGATCAGGAACTGGTCGTCGAACGCCTCGCCGTCGAAGGAGACGCCGAGCGACCGGCGTACCTGCTGGGCCCGCGCGCCCGCGCAGACCAGCACGTAGGGGGCGCGCAGCAGCCGCTGCCCGCACTGGACCTCCACCCCCGCCGGGTCCTGGACCAGCCCGGTGACCTCGTGGCCCCAGCGCACCTCGATGAGCGGCTGGTCGGCGATGACCTCGTCGAGCAGCTGCTCGGTGCGGGCCTGGGAGATGTTCACGCACGGCGGCAGCGGGCCCTGGCCGTCGAAGGACCAGGAGAACAGCTCGCGGTCGCGGTAGTACGTGCGGGCGGTGGTCCAGGCCAGCCCCTCCTCCGCCACCCGGCCCGCGCCCGCCGCGGCCCAGATGTCGAGCACGTCGCGCTGCTGGCAGATCGACTTCGAGCCGCCGCCGTCGCGGGCCTGCCGCCGGTCCAGCACCAGCACCCGGATGCCCCAGCGGGCCAGCAGCAACGCGGCGGTCTGGCCGACCGGGCCCGCGCCGACGACGATGACCTGCGGCACGGACTCCGCGGGCCTCATGACTGGAGCTCGTCCCACACTTCGCGGTCGCGCTCGGCGGTCCAGACGCGCGGCCGTTCGACGCCGTGGAGCTCGTCCCAGAGGCGGGAGACGTTGAAGGGCAGGCAGTGCTCGAAGATGGGCCAGCCGCCGTAGCGCGGCCGCAGGGCCCGGTGGGTGCGCTCGAACGCCTCCTTCAGCCCGCTCGCCGCGCCGACCTCGCGCAGCATCACGGTGAGGAAGTCGCGGCTCTGGGCGATGGCCGCCTCGACCTCGGCCTTGCCGTGGGCCACCGCTCCCCTGCCGCCGACCAGCGTCTCGGCCCCGAACGAGGCGACGCGGTCGAGCGTGCCGGAGGCCCATTCGCGGTGGAAGGCGTCGCCGGTGTAGAGCGCGGCCTGCGACTCGACCAGGTCGCCGGCGAACAGGATGCGCCGGTCGGGCAGCCAGGCCACCAGGTCGCCCTCGGTGTGGCCGCGTCCGCAGTGGGCCAGCACCAGGTCGCCCCTGCCGCCGCCGAGGTCGATGGTGAAGGTGTCGCTGAAGGTGGCGGTGGGCCAGGTCAGGCCGGGGATCGAGCCGGGATCCTTGAACAGGCGGGGCATCCGGGCGTACTCGCTGGCCCAGTCCTGCTCGCCGCGCTCGGCGATCAGCTCGCGGGTCTTGTCGTGGGCCACGACGACGTCCGCGCCGAACGCCGAGGCGCCCAGCACGCGGACCGCGTGGTAGTGCGAGAGCACGAGGTACCTGACCGGTTTGCCGGTGTGCTCGCGCAGCCTGGCCAGCCAGTCGCCGGCGGCCGTGGGCGTGGCCAGGGCCTCGAAGCAGACCAGGAAGTCCTCGCCCTCGATCGCGCCCACGTTGGGGTCGCCCTCGGCGGTGAGCGCGTAGACGCCTTCCGCCAGCACCTCAAGGGACTGCCGCTTCTCACCGAGATCCGCCGACGAGGCGAACGGCTTGATCATCGTCTCTCCTCACGCGCTGAGGCCGACCCGCTGACGAACCAGGACATACCCCACAGACGGCCCTTGCAGCTGCGCTGCGCCGGCCCTCCCTTGACAGTGCTCGGCAGGACGGGGAAGTGTTTACCGAACATTCGGTCAGTAAGCAAGGGAGACCAGTTGGAGAGCGCGCGTCGCATGCTGGACGCCGACACCGCCTCCGCCGCCCTGGGCATCGAGCTGGTGGAGCTGGCCGAGGGGCGCGCGGTGTGCCGGATGACCGTGACCGGCCAGATGATCAACGGACACGCCATCTGCCACGGCGGCTACGTCTTCCTCCTGGCCGACACCGCCTTCGCCTGCGCGTGCAACACCCGGGGCCCGGTCACCGTGGCGGCCGGGGCCGAGATCACCTTCGTCGCCCCCGCCCACGAGGGCGACGTGCTGGTGGCCGAGGCGGCCGAGCGCACCACCTACGGCCGCAGCGGCATCTACGACATCACCGTGCGCGGGTCCGGCGGCCGGGTGGTCGCGGAGTTCCGCGGGCGCAGCAGGGAGCTGAGATGAGGCCCTTCCCGCCGCCGTCCCCCGAGGAGCTCGACCCGGTCGAGCGCGTCTCCAGGGATGAGCTCATGGCCCTGCAACTGCGGCGCCTGCGCTGGACGCTGTCCCACGCCTACGACAACGTGCCGCTCTACCGGCGCAAGTTCGACGAGCACGGCGTCCGTCCCGGCGACTGCCGGAGCCTGGACGACCTCGCGCTCTTCCCGTTCACCACCAAGGAGGACCTGCGCGAGTCGTACCCCTTCGGCATGTTCGCCGTGCCGCGCGAGCGGGTGGCGCGCGTCCACGCCTCCTCGGGCACGACGGGCAAGCCCACGGTCGTCGGGTACACCAAGGCCGACCTCGACGTCTGGGCGCAGGTGATGGCCCGGTCGATCCGGGCGTCCGGCGGGCGTCCAGGCGACGTGGTGCACGTGGCGTACGGCTACGGGCTGTTCACCGGCGGTCTCGGCGCCCACTACGGGGCCGAGCGGCTGGGCTGCACGGTGGTGCCGGTCTCCGGCGGCATGACGGCCCGGCAGGTCCAGCTCATCACCGACCTGCGGCCCAGGGTCATCATGGTCACGCCGTCGTACCTGCTGGCGCTGCTCGACGAGTTCGCCGCCCAGGGCCTCGACCCGCGCGAGAGCTCGCTGGAGATCGGCATCTTCGGCGCCGAGCCCTGGACCGAGCGCATGCGCGCCGAGATCGAGGAGCGCTTCGACCTGCACGCCGTCGACATCTACGGGCTGTCGGAGGTCATGGGCCCCGGCGTGGCCAACGAGTGCGTCGAGACCAAGGACGGCCTGCATGTCTGGGAGGACCACTTCTATCCCGAGACCGTCGACCCGTTCACCGGCGAGCCCGCCCCCGACGGCGGCGAGCTGGTGTTCACCAGCCTCACCAAGGAGGCCATGCCGGTCATCCGCTACCGCACCCGCGACCTGACCCGGTTGCTGCCCGGCACGGCCAGGCCCGCCTTCCGCCGCATGGAGAAGGTCACCGGCCGCACCGACGACATGATCATCCTGCGCGGCGTGAACGTGTTCCCGACCCAGATCGAGGAGCTCGTGCTGCGCGTGCCCGGCCTGTCGCCGCACTTCCAGCTGCACCTGACCCGACCGGACCGGCTCGACGTGCTCACCGTCAGGGTCGAGGCGCGGCCGGGCGCGACCGGCCGCGAGGAGGCCGGGCGCGCGCTGCGGCACGCGGTCAAGGCGGGCGTCGGCGTGAGCGTCGAGGTCGAGGTGGTGGACCCCGAGACGCTGGAACGGTCGGTGGGCAAGCTCAAGCGCGTGGTGGACAGCCGGGACGTCTGACCTCGCGGCCGCCTGGCTACGGCGTCAGCTCGTCACGGGGGTCGGGCGGCGGCAACGACGGGCCCTTGAGGCGCAGGTCGGCGCGGATGGCCTTGCCGAGCTTGCCGGTCGCGCCGCGGTTGAGCGCGCCGCCGGCGACGGCTCCGGTGAGGAAGGGGCCGAACGTGGTCAGATGGCGCCCGAGCGTGCGCATGAGACGGTTGCGAAGAGCGGCCTTGGACGCGGCTCCGAGCGCGAGCGAGACGGACGCGGGGGCGAGGGGGTCGATCCCGCGCTGCTTGGCCCAGGCGGAGGCGAAGGCGAAGGCGCGCTGCGTGCCGTTGCCCTGGACGCGGACGCCGTAGACCTCGTGCAGCTCGGCCAGAAGCTTGACCTCGATCGCGGCGACGACGATGGTCTCCGCGACGAGCTGCGCGGGCGCGGAGAGCAGGAGGGGTGGTGCGGCGAACTGGGCCGCCGCCAGTGCTCCGCCGATGGCTCCGACCGTCATCGTGGCCTTCTGGGCGGTGCGCACCAGGTCGTCGGCGAGTTCCTCGCCGGTGAGGCCGTGATGATGCTCGGACAGCGTCGACAGGTCGCGGATGGGGATGCGGGGCGCGATGTTGAGGAAGACGTCGGCCAGCCAGCGGCCGCGGCCTGCGCCGCTCTCGCGGGCCTTCTTCGCCCCTGCGGCCAGGGACCTGGCTAGGCGGCCGAGCAGTCTGCGCCGCTCGGCCGGCTCCAGCTCACCGGGCGCGGTGAGCCGCACAACGAGCTCGCCGACCTCCTTGTCGGGGTCGGCGATCCCGTCGTCCGTCTGTTGCTTGTCCTTCTCGGGCTCGGCCAACGCGATGCCTCCGTCCTCTTGGTCGCGACCGCTCAGGGTAGGCGGGCTCGGTCGTGCCTTGGGTCCCTCACCCTGAGCTCCTTCGCTCCAGCGGTCAGGCGGCGCACTCCCGGCAGATCTGCTGGCCGTTCTTCTCGGAGGCCAGCTGGCTGCGGTGGTGCACCAGGAAGCAGCGCGAGCAGGTGAACTCGTCGGCCTGACGGGGAATGACCCGCAGGGAGAGCTCTTCGTTCGACAGATCCGCGCCGGGCAGCTCCAGCGACTCGGCGAGGTCGGTCTCGTCGATGTCGATGCTGCCGGACGACTTGTCGGTACGCCGTGCCTGGAGTTCTTGGAGGCTGTCCTCCCCCAGGTCGTCGTCTGTCTTCCGCGGGCTGTCGTAGTCGGTAGCCATTGTGCTTACTCCATCCCCCTCATCTATATGTCTTCGCGCTCATCGCGCGTCTTCTAACGTCCGGGAGGCCCATCTTGTGCCCGTTCCGTCGGGGAGATTTTCCATCGGTACCCCGCGCGAACGGACAACGAACCTCCCAACACGACAGGGCCTGCTGCCGACGGCAATGGTTAGCCAAATATGGCGAAACCCACAGCCTTGGCGTCATGCGCCACCGTGTTCGACGGCACATCCAACCACATGTACGGCGAGAACGAGACGCCCCCACTACATCAACACGCGGACGAACACGCCTGAACCTCTCCCGTCGGCGCCCCATGGCCCACTCAAGGTCGCTCGGTCAACGCGTCGGAAGCCGAATCGTCACCACAAGTCCTCCGCCATCACGCGGCACCGCAGTCACGTTTCCACCGTGTGCCTGCACCACCGCACGGACGATGGACAGCCCCAGACCCGATCCCTTGGCCGATTCCACGCGGTCGGCGTGGAGCCTCCTGAACGGCTCGAACAGGCTGTTCACCTCGTACGCCGGGACGTGCTGCCCCGTGTTGGCCACCTGAACAACCAGCCCCCCGTCTGCCATTCCCGTCCGGATCCAGACTTTTCCGTTTTCGGGAAGGTTGTACTTCACGGCGTTCTCCAGCAGGTTGCTGACCGACCGCTCCAGAAGCACCGGGTCGCCCACGGTAGGCGCGCTGACCAGTTCGGCCACAACGGTCACGCCGTGTTCGGCGGCGAAGGGCGCGAGCTGTTCCACGGCCGTCTGCGCGACTTCCTGAACGTCGAGCGGTTTGCGCACCGCGAGTTCTCGTTCGCTCCTGGCGAGCAACAGCAGTCCCTCGATGAGCTTCTCGTTACGCGCGTTGACTTCCAGCAGCGTGCGGCCGAGCGCTTTGAGGTCCTCGGACGCCTCCGGATCCGACAACGCGATCTCCAGGACGGTCCGGTTAATCGTCAACGGCGTGCGCAATTCGTGGGAGGCGTTGGCCACGAATCTGCGCTGGGTGTCGAAGGCGATGTTGAGCCGGGTGAGCATGGCGTCAAAGGTGTCGGCCAGCTCCTTCAGCTCGTCGTTGGGGCCGCGCAGGGCGATGCGCTGGTGGGCGAGCGTGCTCTCCGACAGCTTGCGGGCCGCGCTGGTCATCTGGGTGACCGGCCGCAGCGCCCGGTCGGCCACGAAGTAGCCGATGATGAGCGCGAGGATGCCGACCCCGGCCAGCGCCATGAAGGAGCTGGTGAACAGCGCGTCGCGCGCGCTGCTGACGGCCCGCCCCTTGGCCAGGGTCCACCGGTTCTGCATGATGGCGGCGTCGAGCGGGTCGAGGTCGTCGGTGATCAGGTCGGGCCAGGCGTTCTCGATCGATTTGCCGACGATCGAGTAGACGACGAACAGCAACACCGCCGCGGCGGCGAACACCAGAGCGCTGTAGGTGAGCGTGAGCCGCCACCGGATGCTCACCTTGGCCGGCAGCCCCCTGACCCGTTCCAGGGTGCTGCGGGCGGGCGTCTCGGACTCGGGCGGGGGCGGGCCGTCCCAGGCCGGCGGGCCGGTCGGGGGTGGCGCCTCCTGCACGCGCGTCGCCTTCCTTGCCGAATGGGGGCTGATCATCGGATGCGTCGGCCCCGCCCCGCGCTCTGGCCGTTCGCTCACAACTTGTACCCAACCCCGGGCACGGTCTCGATCACCTGAGGCTCGCCCAGCTTCTTCCGCAGCGTCATCATGGTCACCCGGACGACGTTGGTGAACGGGTCGATGTTCTCGTCCCACGCCTTGTCCAGCAGGTCCTCCTGGCTGACCACCGCGCCCTCGGCGCGCATCAGCTCCTCCAGGACCGCGAACTCCTTCTTGGTGAGCACGATCTCCTTGCCGTCGCGCTCGACCAGCCGCTTGCCCGGGTCGAGGCGGATCCCGGCCCGCTCCAGCACGGGCGGCAGGGCGGGCGCCGAACGCCGGCCGAGCGCGCGCACCCGGGCCACCAGCTCGATGAACACGAACGGCTTGGCCAGGTAGTCGTCGGCCCCGAGGCCGAGCCCCTCCACCTTGTCGTCCACGTCGCCGGAGGCGGTCAGCATGAGGATCCGCGAGGCCGAGCGCTGCTCGACCAGCCGGCGGCACACCTCGTCGCCGTGCACGACCGGCAGGTCGCGGTCGAGCACGATCACGTCGTAGTCGATGTAGGAGGTGCGCTCAAGGGCGCCGCCGCCGTCGTAGGCGACGTCGACGGCCATGGCCTCACGCCGCAGCCCGGTCGCGATCGCGTCGGCGAGCACCCGCTCATCCTCGACAACCAGCACTCGCACGCCTGGTACACCCTCTTTCCGGTTCCGGTGTCTCATTCTGCCTACAGGCTCGATAAGCGCACGGTAAGGCATGTCCAGGGGTGTGCCGGGCAGGGGCCGCACAAATTCATGTTTCAGAGGGCGATAACCCGGGGTATGCCGTCGGGACACCCATTGCCCGGACATCCACTGGCAATGGGGTCCCTTCGCCCCGCACGGATCGAACCCCTGAGAGAGTAGGTGAGATGGGCGAGTTCACCACCACGATCGAACGCCGCCTCGACCAGGCTTACAAGAGCCTCTCCGAGGCCCGCAGCACCGGCGACGACTACCTCGCCGACACCCTCACCGCCGAGATCGAGGACCTGCGCCGCCTGGCCGACGATCACGGCGTCCCGCTGCCGCGCTAGACATACGCGTGCGACGGCCGGGGCCCGATGGGCCCCGGCCGTCCTGTCATGCCCGCGGCCCGGTCAGGAGTCGCGTTCGGGGTCAAGCGGCACGAGCAGGTCGTGCAGCTCCTCGAACAGGCCGGGAGCCGCGCACAGCGCGAACTCCGGGCCGACCGGCCGGCCGTGCAGGCCGCCGAGCCGGGCGCCCGCCTCGGTCGCCACCAGCCCGGCCGCGGCGTGGTCCCACGCGTTGGTGCCGCGCTCGTAGTACGCGTCCACCCGGCCCGCCGCCACCGAGCACAGGTCGATGGCGCACGAGCCGCCGCGCCGGATGTCGCGCACCCGCGGCAGCACCGCCGCCACGACCCGTCCCTGCACCTCGCGGCGCGGCGCCGAGTAGCCGAACCCGGTCGCGACCAGCGCCCGGGCCAACGGCACCCCGCTGTTGCAGCGCAGCCGCGCGCCGCCCAGCCAGGCTCCCTCGCCGAGCGCGGCGGTGAACACCTCGCCCCGCGCCGGCACGTTGACGACCCCCGCCACGACCCGCCCGGCCACCTCGACGGCGATGGACACCGCCCAGTCGGGCAGGCCGTACAGGAAGTTGACGGTGCCGTCGACGGGATCGACGATCCACCGCACGTCGGACGCGCCCGGCGCCTCGCCGCCCTCCTCGCCCAGGAACCGGTCGTCCGGACGGACCGCCAGGACGCGCTCGCGGATCAGCTCCTCCGACGCCTTGTCCAGGATGGTGACGACGTCCGTGGGGCTGGACTTGGTCTCGACGTCCTCCGACATCGTGGGCCGCTTGGCCAGGAGCATGTCCCCGGCCTCGCGGGCGACGTCCTCGGCCAGCCGCAGGAAGTCGGTCATCAGGCCACCGAGTCCGGGCGCTTCCACTCCTCGCCGAGCACGTGCTGGGCGAGGAAGGCGAGCACGGTCTCGTACCAGGCGACGATGTTGCCCGGCTTGAGGATCCAGTGGTTCTCGTCGGGGAAGTACAGGAACTTCGACTCGACGTCGGTGCGCTGCAGGTCCCACCACAGGCGCAGGGACTCGCCGATCGGCACCCGGTAGTCCTTGTCGCCGTGGATGACGAGCATCGGGGTGGTGATCTTGCCGAGCCCCAGGTGCGGGGAGAGCTGGTCGTAGCGCTCCGAGCCGGGCTCGCCGAACTCGCGCTGCCAGTACAGCGAGGAGTCGGTGGTGCCGGCGAACTGGTCGAGGTTCCACAGCGCGGCGTGGGTGACGATGGCCTGGTAGCGGTCGGTGTGCCCGGCCAGCCAGTTGGCCATGTAGCCGCCGAACGAGCCGCCCATCGCCGCCACGCGCTCGTCGTCGATGTCGTCCCTGGCCAGGGCGACGTCCACGATGGCGTCGAGGTCGGCCTGGGTGCGCGGGCCCCAGGCGCCCCAGCCGCGGTCGATCATCTCCTGGCCGTAGCCGGTGGACAGGCAGGGGTCGGGCATGAGGACGGCGTACCCGCGCTGCGCCATGATCCACGACTGCCAGCGCCACTGCCAGTCGTTCCAGGACGCGACCGGTCCGCCGTGGATCCACAGCAGGAACGGCGCCGGGTTATCGGCCGAGGCGCCCTCGGGCAGCACGAGCCAGCCGCGCACGGTCGCGCCGTCGTCGGCGGTGGCCGAGATCTCGGTCAGCGTGCCCGGCACCTCGGGGCGCGGGGCCGGCGAGGGCAGGTCGGCGATCTCGCCGGTGGCGGCGTCGATCCTGGCGGGGGCGGGGGCGAGGGCGATGTTGCTGCGCAGGGCGTAGACGTACGCGCCGTCGGCGCTCGCGTTGACCCCGAGGTAGGCGGCGTCGTCGCCGGTGAGCCTGGTGTGCTCGCCGTCCAGCGGGACGCGGAAGACCGGGCGGCGGCCCTGGTGGTCGGCGACGAGGTAGAGGGCCGAGGAATCGGGGGCCCAGGCGAGGTCCATCGGGAACAGGTCGGGGGCGTGGGCCCGGCCCTCGCCGGTGGCCAGGTCGGCGATCCACAGCTCCACGCGGACGGAGACGTCCGTGCTCGTGATGCGCTCGCGCGCGCAGGCCACCCGCGTGCCGTCGGGCGAGACGGCGATCGGGCCGCCGAAGTCGTGCGCCTCGTCGGTGAGCAGGGTGCGCCGCTCGCCGGTGGCCACGTCGATGGCGACCAGGTCCGTACGGCTGTCGCCGCCGGACAGGTACCTGCGCCAGGTGGCGATCACGGTGGAGCCGTCGGGGGTGAGCTCGAAGGCGGCCTCGCGCAGCGCCTCGCCCGCGTCGGGGGTCAGCTCGCGCACGTCCTCCAGGCGGTCGGCGCCGAGCCGGCCGGTGAACAGCCGGGTGCGGGCCGGGCCGAGGTCGTGGTCCCAGTAGCGGACCGGGTAGCCCTCGTGCAGGATCGCGCTGGTCCCGGCGTCCTTGCGAGCCTTGCGCCGCTCGTCCTCGGTCGACTCGTCGCCGTCGAGCACGTCGGAGGCGAACACCACCACGTCGCCCGCCGTGCGCGCGGCGCCGATGCCGCCGGGGCGGGTGGCGATCTGGCGGGCCTCGCCGCCGGCGCGCGGCAGCAGCCACAGCGCGGGCACCTCGTCGGTCGCGTCCTTGACGGTGGTGTCGGGGCGCGCGGAGGTGAACAGCACGTCCCCGGCGTCGGTGAAGACGGCGGCCGTCTCGCCCTTGGCGGAACGGGTCAGACGGTACGGCTCACCGTCGAGGGGGATCGCCCAGAGCGCGGTGCCGTACGACTTGCCGTCCGGATTGAGGGCCTGCACGGCCGAGATCAGACGGGAGCCGTCAGGCGAGAGCTTCAGGGAGAGGACCCGGGGAATGGCCACATAGTCACGAATGTCATCGAATGCGCTCACTCGATCGAACCTACCTGGTCACCGGCGCTCCGCGGGCGACACCGCGCTCCGCGCCTCCTCACCCTCCCTCGGGCCGGACCGCCCGCTCTCCTGACTAGGCTTGACACGTGGCTGATTACGACGCTCTGCTCGTCCTGTCGTTCGGCGGCCCCGAGGGTCCCGACGACGTGCTGCCGTTCCTGGAGAACGTCGTGCGGGGGCGCGGCGTGCCGCGCGAGCGGCTGCTCGCGGTGGCCGAGCACTACCAGGGGTTCGGCGGCGTCAGCCCGATCAACCGGCAGAACCGCGAGCTGGTCGAGGCGCTGGGCCCGGTCGCGGGCGTGCCGGTCTACTGGGGCAACCGCAACTGGCACCCCTTCGGCGAGGACACCGTGCGGCGGATGGCGGCCGACGGCGTGCGCCGGGCCGCCGTCTTCGCCACCTCGGCGTTCGCCGGATATTCGAGCTGCCGCCAGTACTACGAGGACATCGCCAGGATCTCCGTCGAGGGCGGCCCCGAGCTGATCAAGATGCGGCACTTCGGCGACCACCCGGGGTTCGTCGCGGCGATGGCCGACCACACGCGCCAGGCGCTGGAGCGGCTGGGCCGCCAGGACGCCCGGCTGGTGTTCACCGCCCACAGCATCCCGGTGTCGATGGCCGAGACCGCCGGCCCCTCGGGCGGCCTGTACGAGTCCCAGCTCCGCCGCAGCGCCGAGCTGGTCAACCAGGCGCTGGGCCGCGAGGAGCCCTGGCACCTGGTGTGGCAGTCGCGCAGCGGCCCCCCGCAGGTGCCGTGGCTGGAGCCCGACGTGTGCGACTTCCTGCGCAAGACGGACGCCGGCTCGGTCGTGCTGGTGCCGATCGGGTTCGTCTCCGACCACATGGAGGTCGTCTACGACCTCGACACCGAGGCCCGGCAGGTGGCCGCCGAGCTGGGCCTGCCGATGGAGCGCGCGGCGACGGCCGGCACCCATCCGGCGTTCGTGCACATGGTCAGGGAGCTGATGGACGAGCCGGAGCCCGTCGCGTGCCCGCTCACCTGCTGCCCGCGTCCGGTCCGGCCCGGCGGGCGGCCTCAGGCGTAGGTGCGGGCGTACGCCTCGGCGATGCCCATGACCTTGTCCACGTAGTCCCACGAGTGGTTGTAGAACCAGATCGACTTGCGCAGCTTCGCGCCGCCCTTGCCCGCGCCGTTGGCGCACAGGTAGTTGGCGGCGCCGGGCACCGCGTCGTAGGGGCTCCAGATGTCGGCCTTGCCGTCGCCGTCGCCGTCCACGCCGTAGTGCTTCCAGGTGGCGGGCATGAACTGCATCGGCCCCAGGGCGCCCGCGCTGGAGGGGCCGTTGTTGCGGCCGTGGCTGCTCTCGACCTGGCCGATGGCCGCCAGCACCGTCCAGGACAGGCCGGGGCAGCGGGTGGCGGCGGCCTTGTAGAGGTCGAGGTAGCTGTTCGGGCGGCCGACGGTGACCGGCTGCTGTTGTTGTCGCTGCGGTTGCTGCTGCTGTTGCCGCTGGGTGCGGCTGGCCGCGTCGAGCACGACGACCTGCGCGCCCTTGCCGAGCAGCCGCCGCACGCCGGCCTCGGCGATCGTGCCCGGCTTGCCGTGCAGCAGCACCGCGACGCCCTTCGCGAAGCCGAGCGACCTGCCCACCTCCAGGCTGACCAGGCCGTCCACGCCGGAGAGCCCGAGCGTGGCCGAGGCCGCGACCCGGAGTCTCGGGCCGCCGTCCACCTGGTACATCGCGCCGAGGATCATGCCGTACCTGCGCGTCGTGCCGGCCTCGGCGACCAGCTCGCCCCTGGCCAGCGCGCTCCAGACGGCGGGCTGGTCGGCGACGGGCTGGGGCGTCCAGGAGCGGAAGTCGGCCGGGTCGACGGCCAGCAGGTTGAGCGACGTGCCGGCGACCTTGACCGCGCCGGCGTCCACGACGGCGGCCTTCTGCACGTGCTTGAGCGCGCCCAGAGCGAGCCTGGTCCGCCGGGAGACCGTGGCGGGCGCGATCGCCAGCACGCGCGGCGGCGTCACGGTGACGCCCGGCCCGCCCTGGCCGAAATCCTTGACCGGAGCCGTCGTGGGTACGAGCTGGTCGAGGCGGGGAGCGGCCTCCGGAACCGCGCGGGTGATCGGCCTGCGCACCGGCTCCTGGGCCGTTCTGACCAGGTCATCGCCCATGAGCACGACGACTCCCCCGGCCACGGCGGTGACCACGAGCACGCCGAGGACCATGAGCAGGACCGCGCGGAGAGAGGGAAGACCGGACATCAGCCACACGTTAACCCACTCACCGGAAATATCACTTGCCATCCGGACAGACGGTGCGCCATCGTGGGGGCGCCAAGTAAGGGGGAAACAGCGTGGTCGGGCCTTACCGGGGATTGTTCAACGGGCCCGGAGTCAAAGGATTCGTGCTGGCCGGGTTCGTCGGCCGGATGCCGATGTCCATGCTCGGCATCGGCGTCGTGCTGCTGATCTCCACCGTCACCGGGTCCTTCGCCACCGCCGGCGCGGTCGGCGCCACCACCAACGTGGCCTTCGCGATCGCGGCGCCGCTGTCGGGGCGGCTGGTGGACAGGTTCGGCCAGAACCGGGTGATCGCCCCCTTCTCGGTGGTCAACGCGCTGGCGATGGCCGCGCTGATGCTCAGCGCCGCGCTCGGCCTGCCCGAGTGGACCCTGTACGTCTCCGGCCTGCTGATCGGCGCGTCCTCCCTGTCCATCGGGTCGATGGTGCGGGCCCGCTGGTCCACGATCCACGGCGGCACCGGGACGCTGCACACCGCCTTCGCCTTCGAGTCCGTGGCCGACGAGGTCGTCTTCGTCACCGGGCCCGCGCTCGTCACCGTGCTGGCCACCGCGATCAACCCGTACGCGGGGCTGCTGGTCGCGCTGGTGTGCATGCTCGGCGGCTGCCTGGCCCTGGCGGCGCAGCGGCGTACGCAGCCGCCCGTGCAACCGGTCAGGACGGCCGGCGGCACGCCCATCCTGATCCCCGGCATCGCCCTGCTGGCGTGCGTCTACCTCGGGCTCGGCGCGGTGTTCGGCTCGGTGGACCTGATCATGGTCGCCTTCGCCGAGGAGCACGGCGTGAAGGGCGCCTCGGGATTCCTGCTGGCGGCGTTCGCGGGCGGGTCGATGGTGTCGGGGCTGTGGTTCGGCTCGCGGGAGTGGCGGATCTCGCTGCGCGCCCGGTTCATCCGCGCGCTGGGCGTGTTCGTGGTGGGCCTGCTGCCGATCCTGCTCGTGGACGACCCGTGGATCATGGCCGCCGTGGCGTTCGTGGCCGGTCTGGCCATCTCGCCGACGCTCATCACCGGGTTCTCGCTCACCGAGCGGCTGGTCCCGCCGTCCCTGCTCACCGAGGGCATGGCCTGGATCTCCACCTCGATCGGGTTCGGCGTGGCGATCGGCGCGTGGGCGGGCGGGCAGCTCACCGACACCGTCGGCGCGTCCAGCGCGTTCGGCTTCGCCGTGTGCGCGGCGCTCCTGGCGGCGGTCGTGGGCGTCGGAGGTTCGGGTTTGCTGAGACTTCCGGAAGCGCCTTCACCCCTGAAGAGCTGATCCGCTACGGTCGGGAGTTATCCCTCGCAACACCCATCACACCGGAAGCTTTGCTATGTCCCGACAAATCACTTCACTTCTAGCTATCGCGGCAGTTTGCGTCACCCTGGCGCCCGCGCCCGCGTTCGCCCAGACGCCGAAGAAGGCCGAGGTCGATTGCGAGCAGGTCAAGTGCATCGCGCTGACCTTCGACGACGGGCCCGGCCAGTACGCGGGCACCCTGCTGGACACCCTCAAGAAGTACAACGCCAAGGCGACGTTCTTCCTGGAGGGCCAGTACGTGAACAGCCGCCCGGCCTTCGTCAAGCGCATGGTCACCGAGGGCCACGAGGTGGGCAACCACAGCTACAAGCACCCCGACTTCACCAAGATCGACGCCGGGGTCATCAGAAGCGAGATCAAGAAGACCCAGGACGCGGTCAAGAAGGCGGCGGGCGTCGAGCCCAAGCTGCTGCGCCCGCCGTACGGGCTGGCCGACATCCAGGTGTCGGACGTCGCGACCGAGTTCGGCATGCCCATGATCCTGTGGACGGCCGGCTCGCACGACTGGGACACCAAGAACGTCGAGGCCATCAAGAAGAAGACCCTTGAGGTGGCCGAGCGCGACGGCATCATCCTCATGCACGACTGGGTCAAGCAGACCGTGGACGCCATGCCCTCGATCGTCAAGTCGCTGCAGGCGAAGGGGTACCAGCTGGTCACGGTCTCCGACGTGATCAAGCAGCAGAACCTGCAGCCCGGTCAGATTTTCCCGGTTCCCGAAGGCTGGGAGAAGTGAGTATCGTTCACGTTTAATCGGAACGACGCTCGGAGGGGCGCCTCATGGTCTTCACTAACTGGGCCGGGAATCAGACGGGCGCCCCTGCCGAGGTGCGCACCCCCGCGAGCGTGGCGGACGTCGTCCAGGCCGTGCGGGACGCCTCGGCCGCCGGGCGCCGCCTGCGCATGGTCGGCACGGGCCACTCCTTCACCGGGGTGGCCCTCACCGACGGGATCATGCTCCGCCCCGAGGGGCTGAGCGGCATCAGGTCCGCCGGCGAGGGCCGCGTCACGGTGCTGGCCGGCACGCCGCTCAAGGTGCTGAACGAGTTGCTCGACCAGCGCGGGCTGGCCCTGGCCAACATGGGCGACATCACCGAGCAGACCGTCGCCGGCGCGATCCAGACCGGCACCCACGGCACCGGGCGCGACAGCGGCGGCCTGGCCGACCAGGTCACCGAGCTGGAGCTGGTGCTCGCCGACGGCTCGGTCGCCACGGCCGTGCCCGGCGAGGACCTGTTCGACGCGGCCCGGGTCGGCCTCGGGGCGCTGGGCGTGCTGACGGCCGTGACGTTCCGGGTGGAGCCCGCGTTCCTGCTGCGCAACCGCCGGCGCAGGATGACGCTCACCGACATCCTCTCCTCGCTCGACTCGCTGACCTCGGCCAACGAGCACCTCGACTTCTTCTGGCTGCCGCACACCGACGCCTGCCTGGTCAAGACCAACAACAGGGACGCGGGCCCGGCCAGGCCGCCGAGCCCGTTCAAGCACTGGCTGGACAACGTGTTCCTGGAGAACACCGTCTTCGGCGCCGCCTGCGCCGTCGGCGGGCGGCGTCCGGCGCTGATCCCGCGGATCAACGCGATCAGCGCGGCGGCCCTCGGCGACTCGGAGGCGGTGGACACCTCGTACAAGGTGTTCACCGCCCGCCGGGACGTGCGGTTCCTGGAGATGGAGTACGCCGTGCCGCGCGAGCACCTGGCCCAGGCGCTGCGCGAGACCCGCGACCTGATCGACAGGATGGACTGGAAGATCACCTTCCCCGTCGAGGTGCGCGTCACGCCGCCCAGCGACGCCTGGCTGTCCACCGCGTACGGCCGCGACTCGGCCTACGTCGCCTGCCACATCTACCGGCCCACGCCCAACCCCGCCTACTTCGAGGGCGTGGAGGAGATCATGAACCGGCTGGACGGCCGGCCGCACTGGGGCAAGATGCACACCCGGGACGCCGCGTACCTGCGCAAGGTCTACCCCCGCTTCGACGACTTCGTCGCGCTGCGCGACCGGCTGGACCCGCGCCGGGTGTTCACCAACGACTACCTCGACGTGGTGCTCGGCTAGCGCCCCTCCTGCTGCGCCGGCGGCTCGTCCGGCTGCGTCGTGGCCGGGGGCGCGCTGGACTGCTGCTCACCCGGGTCGGGACGCTCCTGCTCCTCCTCGCCGGGCCCGGGCGTCTCGGGGACGGGCTCGACCGTGTCCGTGGGAGTGGGCGTCGGCGTGCCGCTCGGACTCGGCTCGCCGGTCCCTGACGGCGGCGGAGTGCGCGGCGTGTCCGTGGGCGTCGGGGTGGGGGTCGGGGTCGGCGACCGCGTCGGACCGATCGGCCGGTCGTCGCGGTCCTGGCGGTCGTGCCCCTGATCCTTGACGGGGGCGCGCTGCTGCTCCTTCACCGGCGTCTGCCCGCCGGTGACCCGCTCGTGCAGCGTCCGGTGGTCGAGGGCCTGGAAGGCGAGGATGCCGCCCATGCTGACCGCGAACACCAGCGCGGCCGCGACCGCCATCTTCAGCCACGGCAGCCCGCCGCGCCCGGCGGGCTCGGCGACCGGCATGACCAGCGTGTCATTCCCCTGGCCGCCGCCTCCCCGGACGGCGTGCGCGGCGGTCTGCTCCCCCGCGGCCCGGGCGGCGTGCGCGGCGGTCCCTTCCCCTGCGGCCCTGGTGGCGTGCGCGGCGGTCTCCTCGCCCGCGGCCGGGGTGGCGTTCGCCGCGGCGGCGAGCAGGCCCTGCCCCTCCTCCTGCTCCTCGCGCCACGCGGACAGCGTGTGCTGCTTGACCCGGTCGCCGGTGCGCTTGAGATAGTGCGTATAGACGGCACTGGCCACCGTGCTCGCGATGCTGACCACGGCGGCGCCGATCACGGTGCCCGCCACCCCGAGGTAGGAGGCGGCCACCGCGGCGGTGACGGCGGCGAGGGCGCTCCCGAGGATCTGTGGCACGCTCAGCTCGAACTTCCGCTGCTCGCCGGTCATCCCCCGGATCAGTCCCCTCTGGTCATGCGTACGGTAAAGAGCTTCCTCGTGAATAGACGCGAGCGCGTGTCCCGTTGTTCCTGTGACCTGCGCGACAGGCATCCTCGTAACTCGTGCCCCGACGATTCGGCCTACCCTCCGTCTACCTCGCCGCGGCCGTGGCGACGGCCGCGACGACCGCTGTCCCTCTCGCCATGACGCCCGCCTCCGGACTCGCCCTGCGCCCCTCGGCCTCCGAGCCCACCCGGCCCTACATCGTCACGGCGCGCAGCCGCGCGGACGCCCGGGATCTCGTCGCGGAGGTGAGATGGCGGGTACGGCGTTACTACACCGAGGCTCTGCCGGGTTTCGCCACCTTCCTCACCGTCGGCGAGCTGGCCGAGCTCAGATCCGATCGCCGGGTCCTGGCCGTCGAGCCCGACCGCGAGATCCACGCCATGCCCGGCGACGCCCCCGCCCCCGCCCCCGACATGGACGCCGACACGGCCACCGACACGGCCACCGACTCGGGCGCCGGCTCGGGCGCGGGCACGACCGTGTTCGTCGTGGACACCGGCGTCGACGTCGCCCGGGCCGAGTTCGGCGACCGGGCCTGGCGCGCCTTCGACGCCACCGGCGGCACCGGGCGCGACTGCGGCGGGCACGGCACGCGCGTGGCCAGGGCCGTCGCCTCGCGGGCGCCGGAGGCCAGGATCGCCTCGGTGCGGGTGCTCGGCTGCGCGGGGTCGGGCTCGCTGGCCGACGTGCTGGCCGGGCTCGACTGGATCCGGCGGCACGCGCGCGGCCCGTCCGTCGTCACGCTCGCCGCCGACGGGGCCGACTCGCCCGCGCTCGGCGCCGCCGTACGGTCGCTGGTGCGCTCGGGGGTGTTCGTCGTGGGCGCGGCCGACTCGGGCTGGTGCCAGGTTTCCTCCGGCGGGCAGGCGTTCTCGGCGGGCGCCCCGTATCTCGCCGCCGCCGCGGCGCGTCTTCTCGAACGCCGTCCCGACGCCGCCCCCTCCCTTGTCGCGAGTTCGCTGAAGTGCACAACAGCACGCGCCGCGATTCGCCAGAATCCGTCGAGGAGCTCTAACCTCCTCATGCACAGCGGCGGGCGTTAGAGGAAATGGAATCCACAAATGTGACCGGCGTCACATCGCCCCCGGGGCTTCCCAGGAAGGCGATGTTCGGACATGCCGGGTACGGTGCTGGCAGGCAACCGGCACACGCGAGAGACTCAAGGGTCCGGGGGAAGAATGGCGACGCTGACGAAGGGACTCGCATGCAGGAGCTCCGACTCGTCGCGGTGAGTGAGGACGGCACCTATCTCGTGCTGGCTACTGCCGGGCGAGGTACGCGCTTCACCCTTCCCGTGGACGACCGGCTCCGTGCTGCCGTCCGCGGCAACTTCTCCCGTCTCGGCCAGTACGAGATCGAAGTGGAGAGCCCGTTGCGCCCCAAGGAGATCCAGGCACGCATCCGCGCCGGAGAGACAGCGGAAGAGATCGCCGCGACCGCCGGGATCCCGGTCGAACGAGTCCGCTGGTTCGAGGGCCCGGTGCTGCAGGAGCGGGAGTACGTCGCCCAGCAGGCGCAGCGCGTCGCCGTCCGCATGCCCGGGGAGACCGCGCCCGGTCCCACCCTCGGCGAGCTGGTGGCCGAGCGGCTGACCAGGCGCGGCGTGCCCACCGACGAGATCGACTGGGACTCCGCCAAGCGCGACGACGGCCTGTGGCGGGTCAAGCTCGGCTACGTCTGGAACGGTCACACGCGCCACGCCGAATGGCTCTTCGACCCGCGCAAGCGCCACGTCTCCCCGCACGACGACGAGGCCATGCGCCTGTCGTCGGCCGACTTCGATCCCGAGCCCGCCGTGGTGGAGGACACCACGGTCACGCCGTTCGCGCCGCGGGTGGCCAAGCTGCAGCCGGTGCCGCCGCTCGCCTCCGACCCGCTGCCGTTCCCCTCGGTCGTGCGCCGCGAGCCGGAGGAACCGGCCGTCGGCTACACCCCGCCGCCCAGGCCCGCCGACACCGGCGGCTACGGCCGCGGCCCCGACCTGCCGGGGCGTGACCTCGCGGGACGCGACGTCTCCGGGCGTGACGTGCCGTTCGATCGGCCGTCCCCGGGGCGGGAGAGCGCGTCGGACGGCTCGTCGTCCCTGCCCGAGAGCAGCCGCGCCCCCTTCCGGGGCGAGGGCTTCCACCCGGACCCGTCCCGTGCCGAGGGGCAGCGCGGGGAGCGTGGGGAGCGCGCTGAGGGGCAGCGCGGGGAGACCGCAGGCCGCGAGACCGGCTTCAGCCGCTCTCCGGACGCCTCCTCCCGCCGCGGCGGCACGTCACCGTGGCTGCCCGACTTCGGCTCGGGCCGCTCGGGCGAGCGCGACGACTCCATCTACGCGCCCACCACCCCGCCGCCCTCCCGCCCGCTCGCCTCCCACCCGTCACCCGCCGAACCCACGACATCCACCCAGCCCCCCGCCGCCCCGGACCTCCGCACGCAGCCACCCGCCGCCCCGAACTTCGGTACGCCGCCGCCTGCTGCCTCGGACTTCCGTACGCCGCCGCCTGCGACCCCGGCACCTGGCACACAGCTGCCGGCCGGCCCGTCGCTGGATGGGGAACCGTCGGTCAGTCCGTCGCCGGGTGCGCAGCAGCCTGCCGCTTCGGAGTCCGGCGTCCAGTCGCCCGCCGCTTCGGAGGCCGGCGCTCAGTCACCTGCCGCTTCGGAGGCCGGCCTCCAGTCGCCCGCCGCTTCGGAGGCTCTTGGTCGGCAGGCGGCGGTGTCCGCTCCCGAGGTCGCCGCCACGTCGGCGGCTCCTGAGGTCCTGCCGACGTCGGCCGGTGCTGAAGGGCCGGTGACGCCGCCGTCCTCGCCGACGGCCGCCGGGGAGGGCACGGCCCAGCCCGCCACCTCGACACCCGCCACCTCGACGCCCGCCGCCGCGGCGCCCGTCCAGCCGGAGCCCTCCGCCACGTCCGACGTGCAGCAGGAGACCGCGGCCACCACGGAGGCCCAGCCGACGGGCTCGGCCGTGGATGCTCAGCACTCCACGACGCCGGAGGCCGACACCACGTCCGTCTCCGCCACGCCCGAGACCGACACCACCGGTTCTCCCGCGCCCGAAGACGCCGCCACCACCTCCGACACCGGCGATGCCCAGGTCACCACGCCTGAGGCAAGCGACTCCGCCGCGCCCTCGTCGGACGCCTCGACGGCCGGTGCGACGACCGGTGCGACGGACGTCCCGGACGCCGCTGCGGAGGCTTCCTCCGCCGCATCCACCGAAACGCCCACGGTGGCCACCACCGACTCCACGCCCGCCACCACCGAGGCGACCGCCTCGGACGTGACGTCAAGCGCACCGACCGCCGCGGAGCCCGCGCCCAAGACGCCCGGATCCACCGAGCCGGAGGACGCGACGACCGCGCCGACCGCGGCAACCCCGGCAGCCGCCGAGGACTCCCCGGAAGCCGGCACGACCGCCGAGGCGGAGGCCACCCCTCAGGCCGAGCCGGCCCCGACCGAGACGGCGACGCCCGACGCACCCGCCGCCGAGACAGCTGCAGCCCAGGACGCACCGGCCGACGAGCCCTCAGCCGCCACCTCGCAGGACGCACCGGCCGACGAGCCCTCAGCCGCCACCTCGCAGGACGCGCCGGCCGACGAGACCGACCAAGAATCCTCGACCGTTCCGGAGCCGGCTGCCGCGACGTCCCCGGACGCCGAGCAGGAGCGCCCGGCGACGGCATCGGAGCCCGCCGCCCTGGACGTGCCCGCCGAGGACGTGCCTGCCCAGGACGTGGCCGTGCCGGAGGCGTCCGTGCCGGAAGCGCCCGAGGAGGCGCCCGAGGAGGTGGCGGAGAAGGTCGAGGTGGTCGAGAAGAAGGCGCCCGCGCCCAGGCCCAAGCCTGGCCCCGGCGCGTCCAAGGGCACCCCGCCGGTCCCGGCCGCGCGTCCCGGCAAGGACGACGCCAAGGGCCCCGGCAAGGACGACGTCCCGGTGCCCTCTCCGCCGCCCGCTCCGGCCGCGCGTCAGGCGCGCAAGAATTCGCGGGGCCGCCGAGCCTCCGTGCCGACGTGGGACGAGATCATGTTCGGCGCCCGCCGCCAGGACTGACCCCCACCCGATCAAGCGACCACAGGCCGCGCCCACCTCGACAGGAGGGCGCGGCCTCGGTCGTTCAAGAAGGAAGTACCGCGGTGTTCGGCGGAGGCGTTCAGTCCTGGGGCGGGACGGTGTGGGGCCGCATGAACGGGGCCAGCCACTCCGGCGTCACCTCGGCGGGGAACGCCGCGCCCTGAGCCTCCGAGACGTCCAGCGCGTCGTAGCCGCCCTTGCCCGCTCCGACCCCCGCGATCAGCGTCAGCACCCCGGCCCGTCGCTGGAACCAGGTCTGGCGCAGCCGCCAGCCCACCACGGCCCGGCGTTCGATCACCGCCTCGGCACGGCGCAACGATCCCGACCGGACCGCCAGCCGGGCGCCGTCGTAGCCGTGGCCCAGGGAGGCGTACCGGTCGAGGCCCAGGAACACCCCAGCGCCCGCCAGGAGCAACGCCAGGACCGTCAGGATCCACCAGAGCATCATTCCTGTGGCCCACGCCCCGGCGGCGCTCAGCGTGGCCAGGAGGAGCCAGGGGAAGACCGCCCGGAACAGACGGCGGTTGCGGGCGATCGGCGGATGGGCGCGAAGGGTGGAGCGGAAGGGGCCCACGGCGTCGGCGGTGACGCCGACGGCGACCTGGCGCGGCACGTCGGGCAACAGCTGCCCGCGCGTCTCGGAGTCGCCGAGCCCGGTCACGATCGCCCAGACGCGTACGACCCCGGCCAGGCGTTCGGCCAGGCCGTCGACGATCTCGTAGCCGCGCACCCGCCGGGACTCCAGCGACACGCTGCGCCGGTTGATCAGCCCGCGTTCGGCCACGAGGTAGCCGTCGCGGCGGGTGAGCCTGAAGTCCCAGTTGAAGACCGCGTACATCACGCCGCCGACGAACGGCATGGCGACGACCAGCAGCAGCGCCACGACGAGCAGCAGGTAGGGGTGCTCCCACAGCCACTCCCCCGCGCTCCAGGCGGCGTCCTGGCCGAAGCCCAGGTCGTCGCCCCACTGGAAGGCCAGCCCCACCGCGCCGCCGGCGAGCGCGAACGGCGTGAGCAGGTACGCTCCGGACAGCGGCCCGTACAGGAGCCACCGGCGCGGGACGGCGATGATCGGCCGGTTCACGGGCGCGGGGCCGGGCCCGGGGATGTGCTCGGCCTCCCTGACCTGGACGGCGCGGCGCAGCAGCACCGCCTTGAGGCGTTCGGCCTCGCCCAGCGTGACGCCGTCGAGCGCGGCCTCCTCGTCGTCGCCGCTCGCGCCCGTGTCGACCTTGAGCACGGCCAGCCCGAGAATGCGGTGCATGGGCGGCGTGGACACGTCGACGCCGCGCACCCGTTCCAGCGGGATGGTCCGGATCGAGCGGCTGATGAGCGACCGCTTGGTCTCCAGGCGGTCGCCGACGATCTCGTACGTGAAGGTGGCCCAGCGGATGACCGCGAACACGACGGTGCCGACGACGCCGAACGCCGCCCATGCGTACGACCTGGCCGAGAAGCCGCCCACGAACAGCACGCCGACCAGGGGCAGCAGCAGCGAGGGCAGCATGCGTACCGGGTCGATGAGCAGCACTTTGGGGCTCAGCCGCCTGGGTGCGGGGGGCGGGGGCGGCGGAGGAGGCAGAGAGGGCGGTGGTGGTGGCGGCTGGGTCACGTGGCGTCGTCCCTGAGCTCTTCGGCGCGGTGGGCGAGCCGTTCGGCGAGCCCGGCCGCCACCTCGAAGTCGAGGCCCTTGATCGTGGACGAGCCCGCGTGCGAGGCGGTGCGGATCTCCAGCGTGGCCAGGCCGAGCAGCCGTTCCATCCACCCCTGGCCCTTGTCGACCGTCTGGATGCGGCTCACCGGCACGAACACCCATTCCCTGGTCAGGAACCCCGACCTGGCGTAGACGACGTCGCCCGACAACTCCCAGCGGTGGACGGCGTACCTGATGAACGGCTCCGCCGCCAGGAACGGCGTCAGCACGACCCCGACCACCAGCGGCAACAACCAGGAACGCGCGGCGAACCAGGACGGCACCCACGACCAGCCGCTGCCGCCCACCCACCCGGCCACCACGGCCGAACCGCCCACGAAGAGCACGAATCCGATCGCCGCCTGCAGCAACCACAGGCGGCGGGCCTTGGGCGAGACGCGGTGCGCGGGGTCACGCAGTGGGCCTTTTGACGTCACAAGAACCAGCTTAGGGCGCACGCCCCGAAAGACGATCTGACCCCGACCCCAAGATCTCTCCCATCCCCGGCACGGCTGCCAAGGCCACCCACGAGAGGCATCCCCACAGCCAGGGCCCAGCCGGCCCTCGGGGGGTCCGGAGTCCAGAGCCGGTGAACGGGCGAAAGAGGGTGCCGGTCGGCAGGCCCGAGCCGGCGAGCAGAAGCCAAGGGGCCCGCAAGTCCCGGACCCGAGGGGCCGAGGGACCGGGGGCGGAGGGACGAGGGGCCGAGGGCCCAGGGGCGGAGGGGCTTCCTCTGCTCGGGCCTTGGGAGCGCACGGCCCGCACACGCTGAGAGCACGAGGGCATAGACGACGCTCAGGCTGCTCGGAGGGCCACAGGCCAAGAGCCGAAGGGAGCCCGGCCCGGCCGAGGAGCGCCAGTGCCTGCCACGGCGGCATTGCGCAGGCCCCCGCGTGCACCGCCCGGCGGCAGGTAAAGATCGGACGGGCGGCGCGGCGTGTCGGACGGCCGGCCGGGGGCGGCGGGTGCATGCTCGGTGGCGGCCGGCCGCAGGCTGTCGAGCTGGGCCACGTCGGCGGCGCCACGTTCGTGCCATCCAGGCCCGGCGGCGCGTTACCGCACCACGCGCGAAACGCCCTCACGAAGCGTGGCAGCCGCCGTCCGCCCCGCAAGCCGCAGCGACGCGGCAGCCACCCCCGGCTCGCAAGCCATAGGCAGCCGCCGCCCTTCCGCAGGGCGCAGCCACCTGGGCAACCGCACCCCCGCGCAAAGCACATCTGCCTCGTCCGGCGCATCTGAATTTTGCGTGCCGGGCGCCGTCCGAAACCATGCCCGTTTTGTCCTGTGAGCTCGCGCGCCGCGACCGCGCCGCCCGCCCCAGGGAACAGGCAGGCCAGGAAGGTCATCGGATCGTCACCCCCGGGCCTCCGCCGACGGCGTCCCTGTGGCCAACTTCACCCCCAGGATCCCCGCGTTCTGGCCGGTTTCGGCTCCTTTACCGACGACCGACCATCGGGAAACGGTCTGCGCACCGCCGAGAGCCGCGTAGCATCATCCGGCATGGGGCTGTGTAACACGGCATCACGTGTGAGGCGGGCCGCTGTCAGTGTGACAGTGGTGGCTTTCGCGCTCACCCTGTCAGGTTGCGCCGCCCTGGGCATCGGAAGATCCCAGGCCAAGGAGATCGCGGAGATCAACGTCTCGAGCCCCGAGTTGCGCGACGGCATGCCGCTGCCGAGCGAGTTCTCCTGCCGAGGCCGCCAGGGCAGCCCGCCGCTGCGCTGGTCCAGCGAACCCTTGCCGAAGGCGAAGTCGATCGCGATCGTGGTCGATTCCCATACTCCCTCCGAATCGGCCGTTCACTGGGTGCTCTACAACATCCCGGCGACCACGACCGAGCTGGGGCCGGGCGCCGCCGAGAGTCCTCCCGAGGGCTCCGGCCAGGCCACGGTGACCAGTGGGAAGGCGGGCTACGAACCGCCCTGCAACACTCCGGGCAGCTATCGGTTCACCGTCTACACGCTGAACGACAAGGTCGGGGCGAAGGAGGGCGGCCTCCCCGAGATCTTGAAGGAGATCGCCGACCACACGATCGCCCGGGGCCGGCTGACGGCGGTGAACATCCAGTGACAGGTCGATCACCGCAGGTAGACCGGATGAACCAATTCTTTGCGTAGGGTGTGACAACTCTCATAGTGGTCCGACAGAATCAGATCCAATTGTTAGGCATTGGTGATCAAAGGGGGCAGATCGCGTCGATGGCCGCGCGATCTCACCGATGCCACAGGGAGGCCATGGCTTTGAGGGTGGTGCAATGATCGCGGTCGTCGTGAGCTTGGTCGCTGTCGTGCTCCTCGTGCTCGTCGTCGTGGCACTGGGCATGCGTTCCATGAACCGCCGGGAGAGCTCTCTCCCTCCGGAACGGCTGAAGGAGATGGCCGAGAAGGAGGAGATGACGCACGCCCGGTCCACCGACGAGTTCGCCGCGCACGAACCGCGCATGGCCAATTTCAGCCCTGACTTCTCCCCGATCGACGAGGTGAAGCCGAAGCCGGTGCGCACCGGCCAGCGTGGCAGGCGGGGCGTCGACGAGTGGGGCAACCCCACCACCGACCACGAGGACGAGGAGTTCTGGGCGAACATCCGCAGCGACGCCGAGGAGGGCGGTTTCGGCGCCGGCGGCACCGTGGCGGCCCGGAAGGGCGCCTCCCGTCCCGTCGAGCGTGAGCAGCCCGCCGAGCGCCGTGAGCGTCCCGCGAAGCCCAAGCCCGTGGCCGCCGCGGCCGACCCCAACGCCGCGACCGTCCAGGCCCCGCTGCCCCAGCGCCAGCCCGCCGCCGCCGCCGCCGCGGCCAACCTCGCCGACCTGGTGGAGCCCGCCAAGCGGCCCACCCCCTCCGCCTCCGACATGGCCGACCAGCGCACGGTGACGTTCGCGGCGCCCACGCCCGACGTGCTCAGCCTCCTCGGCGGCGCCCAGCCGGTCGTGCCGGCCTCCCGCCCCGAGCCCCTGCCCGCGAGCGGCGCCCACCCGGCCGTCCCGGCAGCGGGCGGCTCGTTCCCCGCCAACCCGGCCGCCGGCGGCGGGTCCTACGCGGGCGTCACCTCCAGCGGGTCCTTCCCGGTCGCGCCCGTCGCGCCGATCCACGGCGCGCCGACCAGCGACCCGTTCCCCGCGTACAACAACGCCGCCAACAACGCGGCCGACGCTCTTGAGACCACCTGGACGGGCGTGCCCGCCGCGGCCACCTCCGGCTCCTGGCCCGCCGCCTCGCCCGACATCCTCGACGACCCCTCCCCGGCCTCCTACGGCGGCCCGGCGAGCTCCTGGCCCGCCTTCGTGGAGCAGCCCGCCGCCACCGCCTCGCCGGCCGCCGCGTTCCCGGCCTCGTACGAGGTGCGCGCCGGCTGGGCCGTGGCCGACGACTCCGGCTCGCCCATCACGGGCCCCTCTCCGGCCACCGGCACGCCGACCGTCCCCGCCCGCGCGGTCTCGGCCTACGACGACGTCCTGTCGGCTCCGCCGGTGCCGCCCGCGCCGTCCTCCATCGCGTACGAGACCGGCGACTTCACCGCCGGGTCCGGCCCCGCCTGGCCCGAGCCGCCGTCCGGCACGGCGAACTGGCCGACGTACGGCGGGCAGTCGCAGGGTGCTGCCGCTCCCGGCCAGGCCGACAACGGCGGCGGCCGTCGCCGGGCCCCCGAGCAGGACTACAACGACTACTACCGGTGATCTCCGGCCCCTTACCGAATGAGTAAAACCCCCGCGACGACCCCCTAAAGCGGGGGTGGCGCACCACTAGGGTTTCCGACATGATCGGCGATACCCTCAGTAGCTGGTTGCGTACGCTACGGCATGATCTACCCGCTTCGCTCGTGGTCTTCCTCGTCGCAGTCCCGTTCTCCCTGGGCATCGCGGCGGCCTCGGGCGCCCCGCCGGCGGCCGGGCTCATCGCCGCCGTCGTGGGCGGGGTCGTGGCCGGGTCGCTGGGCGGGTCGGCCGTCCAGGTGAGCGGGCCCGCGGCAGGGGTGTCCGTGGTGGTCGTGGAGTTGGTGCGGACGCACGGCTGGCGGGCCACGTGCATGATCACGCTGCTGGCGGGGGTCGTCCAGCTCGTGCTCGGCGTGGTCAAGGCCGCCCGGGTCGTCCCGGCCGTCTCCCCCGCGGTTCTGCGCGGCCTGCTGGCCGCGGTCGGCGTGATCCTCGCACTCTCCCAGCTCCACGTGGTGCTCGGCGGACAGCCCCAGCTGTCGGCCCTGGCCAACCTCGCCGAGCTGCCCGGCCAGATCGCCGGCCTGCACGGGCACAAGGTCGCGCTGGGCCTGTTCACGATCATGGTGCTGGCGTCGTGGACGCGGCTGCCGGCCCGCGTCAGGGTGGTGCCCGCGCCGCTGGTCGCGCTGCCGGCCACGGCGGGCGTCGCCTGGCTGGCCGGCTGGGACGTCACCCACATCGACCTGGCGGGCAGCTTCTCCGGGTGGGGATTCCCCGTGCTGCCGTCCGCCGACTGGCACACGATCGTGGGCGCGGTGCTGCTCGTCGCGCTGCTGGGCAGCGTCGAGTCGCTGCTGTGCGCGTCCGCCGCCGACGGGACGCACCCCGGCCGCCGGGCCGACCTCGACCAGGAGCTGACCGGCCAGGGCGTGGCCAACATGGTGTCGGGGGCGCTGGGCGGGCTGCCGATCGCCGGCGGCGTCGTCCGTACGGAGGCGAACGTGCGGGCGGGCGGGCGCACCCGGTCGGCGGCGATCCTGCACGGGGTGTGGGTGCTGGGCTTCGCGGTGGGTCTCGGCTGGTCGGTGCGGCTGATCCCGCTGGAGGCGCTGGCGGCGCTGCTGGTGTTCACCGGCGTGCGGATGGTGGGGCTGGCGCGCGTCAGGAGGGGCCGCGGGCACGGCGAGGTGCCGGTCTACATGGTGACGGCGGCGACCGTGATCGTGCTGGGCCTGGCCGAGGGGGTGCTGGCGGGGGCGGCGCTGGCCGCACTGCTGGCGCTGCGCCGGCTGACCTGGGTGAACGTGCGCAGGCGCGAGGAGCCGGACGGCCGGCTGCACGTGACGATCACCGGCTCGCTGACGTTCCTCGGCGTGCCCAGGCTGACGCACGAGCTGCGGTCGATCCCCGCGGGCACGCCGGTCGACCTCGACCTCACCATCGACTTCATGGACAACGCGGCCTTCGAGGCCATCCACTCCTGGCGGCTGGACCACGAGCAGACGGGCGGCACGGTCGACCTCGACGAGCCGCACGACGAGTGGTACACGCTGGCGGCCGGCGGGGCCCGCGCGTACCCCGGCAAGTCACCGGACCGGCGATGGGTGCCGTGGGCGCAGCGGCGGACGCGCCCGCAGCGCCGCCTCATCCCCGACGACGGCGGCTCGACCCCGGCGACCTGCACCGAGGGGGCGCGCGACTTCCACCGCACCACGGCGCCGCTGGTCCGGCCGATCTTCACCGAGCTCGCGCACAAGCGGCAGCCGACCCACCTGTTCATCACGTGCGCCGACTCCAGGATCGTGCCCAGCCTGATCACGGCGAGCGGTCCCGGCGACCTGTTCACCGTGCGCAACATCGGCAACCTGGTGCCGCGCCGCGGCTCCGAGCCGCACGACGACTCGGTGGTGGCCGCGATCGAGTACGCCACGCAGGTGCTCGGCGTGCGCACGATCACCGTGTGCGGGCACTCGGGATGCGGGGCCATGGCCGGGGTGCTCAGCGCCGGGGTGCAGGCCGGCAGCCTGCCGGGGCTGCGGCGGTGGCTGCGGCACGGGAACCACAGCCTGGCCAGGTTCATCGAGACCGAGGGCGACCGGCTGCACAAGGGGGCCCTCGACGTGTTGTGCCGGGTGAACGTCCAGCAGCAGCTGGAGAACCTGCGCACCTACCGGAAGGTGGACGAGCAGGTCAGGGCGGGCAAGCTGGAGCTGGTGGGCCTGTACTTCGACATCGGGTCGGCGCGGGTGCACCTGGTGCCGCCGCTGCGGTCTTCGCTCTCCGTGAAGTTGTGAGCCCGCGCCCCGCCGGGCGCCGAAGATGGGTTCATGAATATTTTGCTCATCGGCGGCACGGGGTTCCTGGGGCGCGCCATCGCGGAAGAGGCGTTGGCGCGCGGCCATGAGGTCACGACGTTCAACAGAGGGCAGAGCGGCGGCGACGTGCCGGGCGTCGAGGCCGTGCGCGGCGACCGTGAGTCCGTCGCCGACCTGGAGCGGCTGGCCGACGGCCGGTCGTGGGACTTCGTGGTGGACACGTCCGGGTATGTGCCGCGGGTGGTGGGCGAGTCGGTGCGGGCGCTGTCGGGCCGGGCGGCGACGTACGCGTTCATCTCCAGCGTCTCGGCCCTCGACGGGTTCCCCGCCAAGGCCGCGACCGAGGACACCGGCGGATGGCCGTGCGAGCCCGACGCCGGTCCCGACGACGGCGACTACGGTGTGCTGAAGGCCGGGTGCGAGCGGGCGGTCGAGCAGGGTTTCGACGGCAACGCGCTGATCATCCAGCCTGGGCTGATCCTCGGCCCGTACGAGAACGTGGCCCGGCTGCCCTGGTGGCTGACCCGCATCTCGCGGGGCGGCCGGGTGCTGGCGCCCGGCGATCCCGCCGAGCCGATGCAGCTCATCGACGCCCGCGACGTCGCCATCTTCACCCTTGACCAGGCCGAGCAGGGCGTCGCCGGCCGCTTCGCGGTGACCGGCCCGGCGGGCAACACCACCTACGGCGAGTGGCTGGAGCTGTGCAAGCAGGTCACCGGGTCCGACGCGGAGTTCGTGTGGATGGACGCGGAGTTCCTGGTCGCGCAGGGGGCCGGGGCGTTCGTGGAGCTGCCGCTGTGGGGCGGGCCGCCGTCGGAGGAGAACGCCAACTTCTGGAGCGTGCCGACGGGCAAGGCCGAGGCGGCGGGGCTGCGGGCGCGTCCGGTCGCGGAGACCGTGCGTGACACGTGGGCGTGGCTGCGGGAGATCCCGGAGGAGGAGCGTTCCTACGGGCGCAGGATGGTCCACGGGATGGCCCCGGAGAAGGAGGCCACCATCCTCGCCGCCTGGGACGCCCGCTCCGCCTGACCCCGAAAGCGCCGCCAGGCCCCAGCGGAAGCGCCGTCGAGCCCCGGGCGGAGTAGCGCCGTCCGGGCCTCGGCGCAGACGCCGTCGGGCCTCGGCGCAGACGCCGTCGGGGCTCGGCGCAGACGCCGTCGGGGCTCCCGCGGAGGCGGGCCGTCAGGGTTCGGCCGAGGCGTCGTCAGGGTGCCGCGGCTGTCAGGCATCCCCGAAGGCGGCTGGGTTTCCGCCCCTCGCCGCCGGGCGCCTGACGCGTCGTCGAAACCTTGTGAGCTGGGAAGACGCATACAGCTCAGCTCGACGGGCAGGTGACTGCACGGTGTACGTGAACTCACGGGGGAGGGTTCGACGATGACGTACCAGAGCAGGCCCGTCACGGGCTGGGTTGGCTGGGTATGGTTCGCCGGCATGCTCATGATCATGGCCGGCGTGTTCAACATCATCACCGGTCTCTACGCGGTGATCAACAGCGGGCTGTTCGTCCGCACACCATCCCGCCTGCTTTTCTTCAACGTCGGCACTTGGGGCTGGATCCACCTGTTGTTCGGGATCGTCCTGCTCCTGACCGGTATCGCGGTGAGCGTGGGGCAGACCTGGGCCCGCGTCGTGGCGGTGGTTCTCGTCATGATCAACGCGATGACGCAGCTGACCTGGATCGCGGTCAACCCGTGGTGGTCGCTCGCGGTCATCGCGGTGGACGTACTGGTGCTGTACGCCCTGATCGTGCACGGCCGCGAGGCCCAGGAACTGGGAGGTGAGAGACGAGCCGGCCTGTAGGCCGGGTTCTGTCCTTCGCGAACGAAGGTGCGACCATCCATCTAGGGCCGCCGTTGCCGGCGGCCTCAAGCGGTCTACCCGCGCGGCTCGGGCGGGCAGCCCTCGAACGTCGCGCGCGGAACGCTCCGGAGAGCGTCCCTTCTTGACCTTGCTCCGGGTGGGGTTTACCTAGCCGCCCACGTCACCGTGGGCGCTGGTGGTCTCTTACACCACCCTTTCACCCTCACCTCCCACCGAGGCGGGAGGCGGTCTGCTTTCTGTGGCACTGTCCCGCGGGTCACCCCGGGTCGGCGTTACCGACCACCCTGCCCTGTGGAGCCCGGACCTTCCTCGGCGGGCCCGAAGGCCCGACGCGGCCGCCCGGCCGACTCGTCTTCAGGGAGGTTATCAAACCTCAAGCCGTTCCCAACCGAGTCGCAAGATCGATTGGGTGGGATGGGCATGTCACCGCCTGAGGGGGGCGGAGGCAGCAGCGGCCGCGCCGGGATGTTCTGGCGGCTCCCGGCGCGGCCGCGCTCAGCGCCCGCAGGCTGCTCGAAGCACGACTTCGCCACCGCTGCGCTCAACGCGAACGGGTCGTGTCACCGGCCGCGCTCAACGTGGGGGCCGGTCGCCGCACGGCTTCGCCACCGCTGCGCTCAACGCGAACGGGTCGTGTCGCCGGGCGTGCTCAACGGAGGTGGGCGGTGTCGTTGAAGGACTTCACCACGGCCGGGCCGTCGGCGTAGTACTCGATCAGCGACAGGCAGGCCAGGTCGAGGTGCATGCGGTAGAGCGCGCCCAGAGGCGCCGTGAGGGCGTCGCGCAGCAACATCTTGATCGGTGTCACGTGGGAGACGACGAGGACGGTCTTGCCCTCGTAGCGCTCCACCAGCCGCTCCCCCGCCGCCTGGACGCGGCGGGCCGCCGTGGCGAAGCTCTCGCCCCCGGGCGGCGCGGCGTCGGGGCCGGCCAGCCAGGCGGCCAGCTCGGCGGGCCACTCACGCTGCACCTCGGTGAACGTGTGCCCCTCCCAGGCGCCGAAGTCGGCTTCCCTGAGGTCTTCGTCGATCTCGACGTCGAGCCCGGTGCGCTGGGCCACGGCCTCGGCCGTCTGCCTGGCCCGCTTGAGCGGCGAGGAGACGATGACGTCCGGCCGGTACGGCTCCCGCGACAACCGGTCGGCCGCCGCCGCCGCCTGGGCCAGCCCGTTGGCGGTGAGCTCGGCGTCGCCGAGGCCGGAGAACCTGCGTTCGACCGACAGCGGCGTCTCGCCGTGCCTGAGCAGCAGCAACGAGGTGGCCACGCGGGTGGGCGGGGCCCAGCCGGTGCCCTTGGAGCGCTGCTGGGCGGCGGCCACGGAGGCCGTGGGGGCCGACAGCTCGGCGATGGCGCCCGCGTCGAGGAGGTCGGTCTGCTCGACGACCGGCGCCGGTGTGCGGGCCGCGGGCACGGCGGCAGCCGGGACGGACCCCGGCGCGCCGGTGTCGTGGGTGCCGCCCGCCTTCCAGGTCAGGCCCTTGGCGGCGGCGTCCATGGCCTCGTTGGCCAGCCGGTCGGCGTGTTTGTTGTGCTCGCGCGGGATCCAGGTCCACTCGACCACCCGCAGCCGCCTGGCCAGCGCGCCGGCCTCAAGGGCGAGCGGACGCAGCCCCTCGTTCTTGATCTTCCAGCGGCCGGCCATCTGCTCGATGACCAGCTTGGAGTCCATCCGCACGGCCACCTCGGCGCCCTCGCCGCCCACCCCCAGCACGGCGGTCAGCCCGGCGATCAGCCCCCGGTACTCGGCCACGTTGTTGGTCGCGACGCCGATCGCCTCGGCGGCCTCGGCCAGCACCTGGCCGTCGGCGGCGTCCCGGACGACCGCGCCGTAGCCGGCGGGGCCCGGGTTGCCGCGCGAGCCGCCGTCGGCCTCGATGACGTAGGACGTCACAGGCCGGACTCCGGGGTGCGGACCAGGATCCGCCGGCACTCCTCGCAGCGCAGCACCTCGTCGTGGGGGGCGGCCTTGATGGAGTTCATCTCGGCGATGGACAGGGCGACCTTGCAGCCCTGGCAACGACCGCCGTGCAGCATGGCGGCGCCCACGACGTACTGCTCCTTGAGCTTGTCGTAGAGCTTGAGCAGGTCGGCGGGGATCTCGCCGGCGACGGCGGCGCGGCGGCCCCGGACCTCGCCCGCCTCCTTGTCGATCTCGGCCAGCGCGGCGTCACGGCGGTCTTCGGCGGCGGCGCGGGTGGCGGCCACCTCGTCGCGCTGGGCGACCAGGTCGGTGACCTTGCTGTCGGCCGCCTCCCTGCGCTCCATGATCTCCAGCACGACCTCCTCCAGGTCGCCCTGGCGCTTCTGCAGCGAGGCGATCTCGGACTGCAGGCTCGCCAGGTCGCGGGGCGAGGTCACGGCGCCGGAGTCGAGGCGCTTCTGGTCGCGGTCGGCGCGGGTGCGCACGGCGTCGACGTCGTTCTCCGCCTTGGTCTGCTCGCGCGCGAGGTCGCCGGCCTCGGTCTCTGCCTCGATGACCTGGGTGACGAGCCGGGCCAGGCGCTTGGACTGCTCGTCGATCTCGGCCAGCTCGGGCAGGGTGCGCCGGCGGTGCGCCAGCCGGTCGATCACGGAGTCGAGCTCTGCCAGGTCGAGCAGTCGCTTCTGGGCCTCAGGGGCTGCTTTCATGATCAATATCCTCTTGTCCAAGCATCGGTGACCGTGGCGGAGACGCGCGTTTCAACGGTAACGCCACTGGAGCGCAGGATGGACGCCGCGCTGTCGAGCCAGGGCCACTCGGTGGCCCAGTGGGCGGCGTCGATCAGGGCGGGGCCACCGGACTCGACGAACTCACCGGCCGGATGGTGCCGCAGGTCGGCCGTGAGGAACACGTCGACGTCCGCGGACCTGGCCGCGCCGAGCAGCGAGTCGCCCGCGCCGCCGCTGACCGCGACGCGCGAGACCGGCCGGGCCAGGTCGCCCGCCACGCGCAGGCCCCCGGCGGTGCGCGGCAGCCCCTTGGCGGCCTGCGCGGCGAACTCCCCCAGCGTCGTGGGCTCGGGCAGCTCGCCGATGCGGCCCAGGCCGCGCCAGGGATCGTCGGGGAAGGGCTGGAGCGGTACGAGGTCGCCGGTCAGGCCCACGGCCCTGGCCAGGGCGTCGGAGACGCCGGGATTGGCGGTGTCGGCGTTGGTGTGGGCGGTGTAGAGGGCGACCTCGTGCTTGATCAGGCGGTGGATCAGGCGGCCCTTGGGCGTGGTGGCGGCCACGCTGGTGGTGCCGCGCAGGTAGAGCGGATGGTGGGTGACGATCAGGTCGGCGCCCCAGTCGAGGGCCTCCTCGCCCACGACCGCGACCGGATCGACGGCGAACAGCACCTTGTGCACCCGCTGGGCGGGGTCGCCGCAGACCAGCCCCACCGCGTCCCACGACTCGGCCCGGGCGGGCGGGTAGGCCGCCTCGAGCACCTCGATCACCTCAGTCAGCGTCACAGCAGCCACCTGCGCAGACTACCGGCCCGCGGAAGGGTCGCGCGGGGCGCGGCGGAGGGTGTCGCCGGAACGCGGTTCGGCGTACTGTAAGTGGATCCTGACTTCGCGGAGGACGGCATGGCACCCAGCGTCGCGATCATCGGAGCGGGCTTCGGCGGCCTGTGCATGGCGATCCGGCTGCGGCGCGCCGGGATCGACTCTTTCACCGTCTTCGAGAAGGCCGCCGACCTCGGCGGCACGTGGCGGGACAACAGCTATCCGGGCGCCGGCTGCGACATCCCCTCGCACCTGTACTCGTACTCGTTCGAGAAGTACGCGAGCTGGACCCGCCGTTACCCAGCCCAACCCGAAATCCTCGCCTATCTAGAGCATTGCGCTGATAAATACGACGTCAGGCGAAAAATCCGCTTCGGCGCGGAAGTACGGCGCGCGGCCTTCGACGGCCGCCGCTGGCAGGTCACCAGCGTCCACGACGGCGGCGAGCGCACCGAGGCGTTCGACGTGGTCGTCATGAGCGTGGGCCAGCTCAACCGCCCCCACCTGCCCGAGATCCCCGGCATGTCCGACTTCGAGGGCGTCTCCTTCCACTCGGCCCGCTGGAACCACGACCACGACCTCGCCGGCCGCCGCGTCGCCGTGATCGGCAGCGGCTCGTCGGCGGCCCAGCTCATCCCGGCCGTCGCCGAGCGGGCCGCGCACCTCGACGTCTTCCAGCGCACGCCCAACTGGGTGATCCCCAAGCCCGACGCCACCTTCGGCCCGCTGGCCCGGCTGGCCTTCCACTACGTCCCGGGCCTCCAGCGGGTCTACCGGGAGTTGATCTACCGGTACGGCGAGGCCACGCTCTACCCGGCCCTGGCCGAGGGCTGGAGCGCCGGCCTGCTGAAGAAGCGCGCCCTGGCCCACCTGCGCGCCCAGGTCCCCGACCCCGTCCTGCGGGCGAAGCTGACGCCCGGCTATCCGCCCGGTTGCAAGCGCGTCGTCATCGACAGCGCCTTCTACCCGGCGCTGACCAGGCCGGACGTCGACGTCGTCACCGATCCGATCGTCCGGATCGGGCCGAAGGGCGTGGAGACCGCCGAGGGGCTGCGCGAGGCCGACACGATCGTGTACGCCACCGGCTTCCTCAGCACCGAGTTCCTGGCCCCGATGGAGGTCACCGGGCTCGGCGGACGGTCGCTGGCCGAGCAGTGGCGCGACGGCGCGCACGCCTACCTCGGCATCTCGGTGCCCGGCTTCCCCAGCATGTTCCTGCTCTACGGCCCGAACACGAACCTGGGGCACAACTCGATCATCTACATGATCGAGTGCCAGGTGCGGCACGTCATGGCGTGCCTGGCGCGGGTGGCCGAGCAGGGGCCGATCGAGGTGCGTCCCGAGGCGATGGCCGCCTGGACCAGGCAGCTCGACGCGGCGATGGACCGCATGGTGTGGGGCGAGGGGTGCCGGAGCTGGTACAAGACGGCCGAGGGACGGGTCACCAACAACTGGCCCGGCCCGACGACGCTCTACCGGCGGCTCACCGCCCGGCCGCCGCGCGGGGCGTACCGGAGGGTCGAGGAGGTCCCGTCTTCGGTGCGGTGAACAAGATATGGGCAAAAAATCGGACTTGAGGCGCATTGGAGCAGGTCGGGGGCGCGCGGTAACGTCCTTCGCATGACGCTTCCCCTGCACCGGCGTGCCGTCGTGGCCGACACCCACAATGATCTCCTCATGGCGGTCGCCGCCCGGCCGCCCCAGCAGTGGGCCTCCTTCTTCCGCCGGCGGTGGCTGCCGCAGCTCGTCGAGGGCGGGGTCGACCTGCAGATCCTGCCGGTCTTCATCGACGACCAGTACCGGCCCGAGGGCGCGCTGCGGCAGACGCTGCGCATGATCGAGTGCGCCCACGTGATCGCGGAGGGCAACCCCGACGCCGTACGGCTCTGCCTCGACGGCTCGGCGATCGACGCGGCGCTGGCGGAGGGCAAGATCGCCCTGGTGCTCGCGCTGGAGAGCATGCCGGGGCTCGACGAGAGCGTCGAGCTGATCTCGACCGTCCACCGGCTGGGCGTGCGGGTGGCCTCGATCGCGCACTTCGGGCGCACGCCGCTGGCCGACGGCAGCGCCGAGGACGCCACCGGCAGCGGCCTGACCAGCCGCGGCGTGGCCGCCCTGAGCGAGATGGAGCGGCTGGGCATGGTGTTCGACGTCTCGCACCTCGGCGCGTCGGGCGTGGCCCACGTGCTGGAGCTGGCGACCAAGCCGGTCATGGCCACCCACTCCGCGGCCCGCGCGCTGCGCGACCACCACCGCAACCTCACCGACGACCAGCTCCGCGCGGTCGCCGCCACGGGCGGCGTGGTCTGCGTGAACTTCTTCGCCCCCTTCCTGGCCGAGCGTAAGGAGGACATGACGCTCGACCGCCTGCTCGACCACATCGAGCACGTCGCGCAGGTGGCCGGGATCGACCACGTCGGCCTCGGCCCCGACTTCATCCGCGAGGTCATGGACGACCTGACGCCCCCGTGCTGCGAGGACCTGGAGCCCGACGACCTCGACTCCAAGGCGTCGATCCCCGGCCTGGAGGGCCCCGTCGGGCTGCCCATGGTGACCGAGGGGCTGCTCGCCCGCGGCCTGCCGGAGAAGGACGTCGCCAAGATCATCGGAGGGAACGTCCACCGGTTCCTCGGAGAGCGGCTGGCATGATCGAGGATCTGGAGGAGCTGGTCCTGTGCGAGTCGTTCTCGCGTGACCTCGCGGCCGTGGCCCGCAGCGCCGAGGTCGTGGCCGCGATGGGGGCCCGCTACCTAGGGGCCCGGCCGGAGTTCCTGGTGATCGACGGCGTCACCCATCTGCGCTGGTCGTTCGGCACGCCCAGGGTGCTGCTGCTCGGCCACCACGACACCGTCTGGCCGATCGGCACGCTGGCGACCCACCCCTGGTCGGTCGTCGACGGCGTGGCGCGCGGGCCGGGCGTGTTCGACATGAAGGCCGGGCTGGTGCAGACCTTCCACGCGCTCGCCGGGCTCGGCTCGCTCGACGGCGTCACGCTGCTGATCACCGGTGACGAGGAGCTGGGCTCGATCACGTCCGCGCCGCTGATCACGGACACCGCGCGAGGGCTGGCCGCCGCGTTCGTCATGGAGGCCAGCGCGGACGGCGGCGCGCTGAAGACGTCCCGCAAGGGCACGTCGATGTACACGCTGCGGGTGCGCGGCAAGGCGGCCCACGCCGGGCTGGAGCCGGAGAAGGGCGCGAACGCGGGCGTCGAGCTGGCGCACCAGATCCTGGCCATCGCCGCCCTCGGAGCCGGTGACACGACGGTCACCCCGACCGTGCTGCGCGGCGGGACGACGCTCAACACCGTCCCGGCCGAGGCGACGGTGGGGGTCGACGTGCGGGCGAGCACGGTGGCCGAGCAGCTGCGGGTGGACGCGGCGATGCGGGCGCTGGCGCCCGTGGTGCCCGGCACGCGGCTGGAGGTCGAAGGGGGCCCCAACCGGCCGCCGCTCGAAGCCGCGATGTCGGCCTCGCTGTACGCCCTGGCCCAGGATCTGGCCGCAGGGCTGGACGTGGGCCCGCTGACCGCCGCCGCGGTGGGCGGCGCCTCCGACGGGAACTTCACCGCGGGGGCCGGCTGCCCGACGCTCGACGGGCTGGGCGCGGTGGGCGGCGGCGCGCACGCCGACCACGAGCACGTGGTGGTGGCCGAGATGCCGCGCCGCGCAGCCCTCCTCCGCGCCCTGATCGAGGCCGTGCGCTGACCGAGGCCGTCCTGACCGAGGCCGCGCGCTGACCGAGGCCGCACTTTGACCGAGGCCGTGCGCTGACCGAGGCCGCGCCGGAGCGACCTGGGCCCGGCGTCGCGGCCCCGGCCAGGGCGGCCGGGCCCGGTCGGCGGGAGCGGGGGTGAGCGGCGGGGACAGCATTCTGTCACTCCTTCACCAGTGGTATCGATATGGTGACTGCCTGTAGTCATTTGACGTGCGCCGCCACTCTCGGGGCGCACGTTGACCAGGGAGGTTCCATGAAATCCGTGCTGACCGCCGCTCGCAGGACGGCCGCCCTAGCCCTGTGCGCGTCCGCCGCGCTCGTCGTCTCGTTCGGGGCGAGCCCGGCCGGTGCCGCCGCCGCCGACGAGCCGGGCGTGCTGCTGTACATCACCGTCACGCCGAGCAACGGCGGCGGCGCGTACGCGATGCGGCTCACCTGCGACCCCGACGGCGGCACCCACCCGCGCCCGCGCACGGCCTGCGCCGAGCTGCACGAGGTCGACGGCGTGGTCAAGGACCTCAACGTCGACCCGGGCGCGTGCCCGCGCAACTACTCCCCCGTCTCCGTGCGCGTCAGGGGCCACTGGTACGGCCGTACGACGTCCTACGACAGGAAGTTCGAGAACGACTGCCTGATGGAACGCACGCTCGGGCCGCTGGTGAAGTGATTCCCGGCAGTCCCTGACATGCCCGTCCGCGGACCGCGGGCGGGCATGTCGCCGTCCGGCGGGCATAGTGGGGGGCATGACGAGCCGGGAGGAGGCCGCCGAGGCGGCGGCCAAGAGTGGTGTGACCATCCGCGAGTTGCACGAGATGGGCGAGTTCGCACAGGTCTTCCGGCTCTTCGACGAGATCTGGCGGCCTGATCCGGGCAACGCGCCGATCAGCGTCGAGCTGATGGCCGGGTTCGCGCACACCGGCAACTACGTGGCCGGCGCGTACGAGGACGACGTGCTGGTGGGCGCGTCGGTGGGCTTCCGGGCGGCGGAGGGCGCGCTGCACTCGCACGTGACGGGCGCCTCGATCGGCCGAGGCATCGGCTACGCGCTCAAGCTGCACCAGCGGGCGTGGTGCCTGGATCGGGGCCTGGACCGCGTCACCTGGACCTTCGATCCGCTCGTCCGTCGCAACGCCCGGTTCAACCTGGTCAAGCTGGGCGCCCGCCCGCAGGAGTACCTGCGCGACTTCTACGGCGTCATGGCCGACGCGATCAACGAGGGCGACTCCTCCGACCGGCTGCTGGCGGTGTGGCCGCTGGACGAGCGCCCGCTCGGGCCACGGGCGGAACCGGCCGAGGGCCGCGTCCGGGTGCTGGCCGAGGACGGCTCCGGCCCGGTCGTGCGGCCGGCCGACGCGGACGCCGTGCTGGTGGGCACGCCGCACGACGTCGAACGGCTGCGCGTGCACGACCCGGCGGCGGCCAGGGCCTGGCGGACGGCGATGCGCGAGGTGCTGGGCGGCCTGATGGAGTCCGGCGGGCGGGTGGACGGGCTCACCGACCAGGGGGACTACGTGGTGACCCAGACCGGATAGTTCACCGGCGTAAGCGATCTGCGTAAGGTGACGGTACGGGAAGCCGACCGAGGAGATCCGCATGACGGACTTCACCCCCACCGTCCCCGCGCGAGTCCTGCCGTCCGTCGCCGTCCGCGACCTGCCCGACCCTCCCCGCTCGACCTGGCGCGTCATCGGCCCGGGGCTGGTCGGGGCGGGGGTGGGGCTGGCGTCGGGCGAGTTCATCCTCTGGCCCTACATCGCCTCCCAGGTAGGGCTGGTGTTCGTCTGGGGCGCGGCGGTCGGCATCGTCACCCAGTGGTTCCTGAACATGGAGATCGAGCGGTACACGCTGGCCACCGGCGAGACCGCGCTGACCGGGTTCAGCCGGATGTGGCGGCACTGGGGGCTGGTCTTCGTCGTGATGACGCTGGCCTCGAACCTGTGGCCGGGGTGGGTGACCACGTCCGCGACCATGGTGACGTACCTGACCGGGGCCGGGGCGGGTGGGGTGCGCTGGATCGCGATCGGCATGCTCGTCGTGATCGCGCTGGGCCTGACGCTGGCGCCGGTGATCTACACGGTCCTCGAACGGGTGATCTTCGTGAAGATCGCTCTGGTGGCCACGCTGGCGGTGGTCGCCATCCTGTTCGCGATCAACGCCGACAGCTGGGTCGAGCTGGGCAAGGGGCTCACCGTAGGCGCCCGCTTCCCGGCCGGGGAGCTCGGGATCGCCGTGCTCATGGGCGCCGTCGCCTACGCCGGCGCGGGCGGCGGCCAGAACCTGTGCCAGAGCAACTGGATCCGCGACAAGGGCTTCGGCATGGGCGTGTACGTCCCGCGCCTGGTCAGCCCGGTCACCGGCGAGGAGGAGGCGGCCGCCTCGACCGGCTTCCAGTTCCCGCCGACCGACGACAACCTGGCGCGCTGGCGCCGGTGGTGGCGCTTCGCCAACGCCGAGCAGGGCGCCACGTTCGCGCTGGTGTCGTTCCTGACGATCGGGCTGATGTCGATGCTGGCCTACTCGACCGTCTTCGGCCGGCCGGAGGTGGCGGGCAAGAACGACATCGGCTTCCTGAAGGTCGAGGGCGAGGTGCTGCAGGGCGTGGTCGGCACGTGGTTCGGGATCCTGTTCTGGCTGATCGGCGCGCTGGCCCTGTTCGCCTCGGCGATGGGCATCGTCGACTACACCTCGCGGCTGGCCTCGGACACGATCAAGACGGTCTACCTGCGCGACCGTCCCGTGTCGGTGAACCGGGTGTACTTCGTCACCGTCTGGGCGATGACGCTGGTCGGCATCGCGATCCTGCTGCTCGGGCTCGACCAGCCGCTGATCCTGCTGGTGTTCTCGGCGTGCTTCGCGGCGGTGATGATGTTCGTGTACTCGATCCTGCTGATCGTGCTGAACCGGCGGGCGCTGCCGGAGGCGATCAAGGTCAGGTCGTACCGGCTGGGGGCGCTGGTCTGGTCGGTGCTGTTCTTCGGGACGCTGACCGTCCTGGTGGTCGTCCAGCAGGTGCAGAAGCTGACCGGCTGAGCGCCTGGGGTTGACCTCAAGTTCACTTGAGGTAGGACACTCGGCGGCATGGATGTTGTCGAGGTGACGAAGTTCGGTGGTCCCGACGTGCTTCAGGTGCGGCGGGTGGACGATCCCGTCGCGGGGCCGGGGCAGGTGGTCATCGGCGTCTCGGTGGCCGACGTGATGTCGCTGGACGCCCAGTTGCGCGCCGGGTGGGGGCAGGAGTGGTTCCCGAACCGACCGCCGTTCGTGCCGGGGACCGGGGTGGCCGGGCGGGTGGTGTCGGTGGGCGAGGGGGTGGATCCCGGCTGGACGGGGCGTCGGGTCGCGGCCCTGGTGTCCGGCGGGTACGCCGAGCGGGTCGTGACCGGCGTGGACACGCTCGTGCCGGTGCCCGACGAGGTGAGCTCGTGGCTGGCGGCGGCGTTGCTGCAGGTGGGCCCGGCGGCGATCAGCCTGGTGGCGGCGGCGGAGCTGAAGCCGGGGGCGCGGGTGCTGGTCACGGGGGCCGGCGGGGCGCTGGGCCTGCCGATCGTCCGGCTCGCGCGGGCCGCCGGCGCCCGGGTGACGGCCGCCGCGCACGGCCCGGCCAAGCGGGCGGCGGCGCTGGCGGCGGGCGCGGCCGAGGCGGTCGACTACCCGGCCCTGGCCACCCGTGAGACCGATGGGGGCACCGACCACCACGCCCTGAACGCCACCGGCCCCCACGAGACGGAAGCGGGCGCGGGAGCTGACGTGACCATGGCCGGCGGGGGCGCGGTGGGGGCGTTCGACGTGGTCTTCGACGGGGTCGGGGGGCGGGTGGGGGCCGAGGCGTTCGCGTCGCTCGGGCCCGGCGGGGTGTTCTTCGCGTACGGGGTGCCGAGCGGTTCGACCGCGCTGGTGGACCCGGCCGAGGCGGCGCGCCGGGGGGTGCGGCTGGTCGGCATGGAACAGGTGCAGTTCGCCCCCGAGGAGTTCCGCCGCCTGGCCGGGCAGGCGCTGCGCATGGCGGCCACCGGCGAGCTGACGACCGTCGTCGGCCTGGCCGTGCCGCTCGACCGCGCCCACGAGGCGCACGCCGCCCTGGAGGCCCGCGAGCTGGTCGGCAAGGCGGTCCTGCTGGTCACCGCCCAGGCCGTGCGCTACCACGAGCACGGCGGCCCCGAGGTGCTGGCGCTGGAGGAGGTGCCGCTGCCCCGGCCCGGGGCCGGGCAGGTACGCGTGGCGGTCCGGGCGGCCGGGGTGAACGCCCTGGACTGGAAATTGCGCACCGGCTTCCGCGGCACGCCGCCCGACGGCCCGCAGGGCACCGGGATCGAGCTGGCCGGGACGGTCGACGCACTCGGCCCCGGGGTGACCGGCCTGGCGGTGGGCCAGGGGGTGTTCGGGCAGGTCCCGTCCGGGGCGGCGGCCACGTACGCGCTGGCCGAGGCCGCCGCGCTGCGTCCCAAGCCGGAGCACCTGTCGTACGCGGAGGCGGCCGCGCTGCCCGTCGCGCTGGAGACCGCCCACCGCGCGCTGGCGGAGCTGGGCCTGCGCGCGGGTGAGACGCTGCTCGTCCACGCGGTCGCGGGCGGCGTCGGCCTGGCCGCCGCGCAACTCGCGCTGGCCCGGGGCGCCCGCGTGATCGGCACCGCGAGCGAACGCCACCACGCCTTCCTGCGCGACCTCGGCGTCGTGCCGGTCACCTACGGGGACGGGCTGGAGCAGCGCCTCCCCGGCCCCGTGGACCGGGTGCTGGACGCCTCGGGACGCGGCGAGGTCGCGCTGTCGGTCAGGCTCACCGGCGATCCGGCCAAGGTGATCACCATCGCCGACCCGGCGGGCGCGGCCGAGCACGGCGTGCGGTTCTCCACGGGCAAGGGCGGGCCGTTCCCGGCGGACGTGCTGCCGCGCGTCCCGGTCGCGGAGGTGTTCCCGCTGGAGCGGGTGGCCGACGCCCACCGGCGCAGCCAGGACGGCCACTTCCTCGGCAAGCTGGTCCTCGACGCGGAAGCCTCCTTGCCGCGTTAGCGGGCAGACTGGGCGCACGCTGGAAGACTCCGCCCGCCTGCTCAAGCTGCTCTCGCTGCTCCAGGCGCACCGCGAACGGACGGGCCCGGAGCTGGCCACCCGGCTGCGGGTCTCGACCAGGACGATCCGCAACGACGTCGGGCGCTTGCGCACGCTCGGCTACCCCGTGCACGCCACGCCCGGGGCAGCCGACGGGTACCGGCTCGGCGCGGGGGCGGCGCTGCCGCCGCTGCTGTCCTGCCCGCCCGGCTGCGGCGCAGGGTGAGCACGCTCAACGCCTGCACCGTGCAGATCCCGGGGCAGCTCCCAGGGGTCGGCCGCGGCGCCCGTCCGGCCGGAGGCGCTGACCGCGATCGCGAACGCCGCCCGCGACCACGAGCGCCTGCGCTTCGACCACACCGGGCACGACGGCTCGTCGACGGTCCGGGACGTGGAGCCGTACCGGCTGGTCCACCGGCGCGGACGGTGGTATCTGATGGGCTACGACGTCGAGCGGGACGACTGGCGCACCTTCCGGGTCGACCGCCTGCTCCCCCGGACACCGGCGGGCGGTCAGCGGACGGTAGGAGCCCGGTCAGCGGGCGGCGGCAACATCGGCGGCATGACCAACATGACCTGCGTGGCCGGCGGCAATGACGACTTCCAGCTCGTCACGCACCTCACCGTCACCGGCAGCCAGTTCGAGATCGGCCGGGTGCTCACCGAGGAGGCCCGCCGGCTCGGCTGGTCGCCCAGGACCGCCGACCCGGCGGTGATCAGAGCAAGGATGTCCTGGTTCGAACGGAACTGGCCGCAACACCACGCCCGCATGGACGGCGCCGCCGCGGCGCTCGGCCTCGACCCCGACCAGGACGAGCTGGCCCTCGACGGCTGGAACTACGTGCCCGCGGGCGCCGCCTGCTCGGCCCTGTGGTGCCCGCCGTCCGCCTCCGCCGACGGGCACGGCAGGGTGGGCCGCAACTACGACTTCTTCCTGCACACCACCAGTCAGCTCATGGGCGAGCCGGCCCGCCCCGGCGAGCTGCCCATGGCCGCCCGCCCGTACGTGATCAGCACCGTGCCCGACGACGGGCTCGCCTCGACCGTCATCACCATGAACGGCCTCGACGGCTGCATCGACGGCATCAACGAGGCCGGCCTGGCCGTCATGCTGCTGATCGCCGACGCCGAGACCGCCACCCCGCCGCGGCTGGACGTCCCGCAGGTGGGGCTCGGCAGCCTGCAACTGCCCCGGTTCCTCATGGACACCTGCGAGACCGCGGCCCAGGCCAGGCAGGCGCTGCTGGGGGCCAAGCAGTACGACCTCGGCCTGCCCCTGCACTACCTGGTCGCCGACGCCCACGGCCAGGCGTTCGTGTGGGAGCGCGGCACGGACGGCACCGAGCACGCCGTCGAGTTCGGCGACGGCCCGCTGTGCGTCACCAACCACCTGCTGCACCGCCATCCCGACCCGATGGCCCTGCCCGCCGACACTCCGGCGAGCCTGGGCACCTACGGCCGGCTGCGCACCCTGTACGAGCGCAGCAAGGGCGCCACCATGTCCGCCGAAGACCTGCGGGACAGCCTGCGCGCGGTGCGGCCGGAGGAGGATGCCGCCGGGCCGTTCCGCACGCTGTGGACCACGGTCTTCGACACCGCCGACCGCACCCTCGCCACCCGCTTCTACCTCGGCGACGGCCGCGACTACAGCGAGGAGCTGGTGTTCCCCGCCTCGGCCAGGTAACCCTCGCGCACCTTCGAGCGCGACAGCTTGCCCGTGGGGGTGCGCGGGAGCCGGTCGCGGTACTCGACGACCTTCGGGTGCTTGAACCGGGCGAGCCGGGGCCCGCAGTGTTCGAGCAGCTCGGCGGTGAGCTCGGGGCCCGGCTCGACGCCCTCGGCGGGCTGGACGAGCGCGACCACGTTGTGGCCCCACTCCTCGTCGGGCACGCCGATGACCGCGACGTCGGCCACCGCGGGGTGCTCCAGCAGCGCGGCCTCGATCTCGGCGGGGTAGATGTTCACCCCGCCGGAGACGATCAGGTCGGTGCGCCGGTCGCACAGGAACAGGAACCCGTCGTCGTCGAGGTAGCCGATGTCGCCGGGGGCGTACCACTCGCCCAGCATGCTGGCGGCGGTCTTGGCCGGGTCCTTGCGGTACTCGAAGGAGCCCATCGAGGACTTGACGTAGATCATGCCGGGCTCGCCCGGCGGCAGCTCCTCGCCCTTCTCGTCGCAGATCTTCGCCTCGAACGTCGGCGCCGGGCGGCCCACCGTGCCGGGCCTGGCCAGCCAGTCCTGCGGCTTGACGGAGAAGGCGATCGTGGACTCGGTGGAGCCGTAGTACTCGTACAGCACCGGGCCCCACCAGTCCATGATCGCCTGCTTGACGGCGACCGGGCAGGCCGCGGCCGTGTGGATGACCTGGCGCAGGCTCGACACGTCGTACTTGGCCCGGACGTCCTCGGGGAGCTGGAGCATGCGGTGGAACATGGTCGGCACCATCATGGCGTTGGTGACGTGGTGACGCTGGATCAGCTCCAGGATGTCGACCGGGTCGAACCTGGGCGTGATCACCACCGTGTGCCCCAGGTGCAGCGCGAACTGGGTGTGCGCGCAGGGCGCCGAGTGGTACATGGGCGAGGTCACCAGGTGCACGCCGTCGCCCGGCGTGAGGTCGACGACCTCGCCGAGGAACCACGTGTACAGCGGCACGACGGCCTCCGGCTCGGCGTCGGGCAGCGCGCGCTGCACGCCCTTGGGGAAGCCGGTGGTGCCGGAGGTGTACCACATGACCGCCCCGGCCGTACGTCCGTCGGGGGCGTCCGCGGGCTGCCCCTCGGCCAGTCCGGACGTGCCGATCTCGGCGCCCGGCACGGCGTGCGCGGCGTCGGTGACCACGACCTTGGCGTCGCAGTCGGCCAGGATGTAGGACACCTCGGACTCGGTGAGGTGCCAGTTGACCGGCACGTAGTAGAGCCCGATCTGGCCGGTCGCCATGAGCATGACGACGGCGTCGACGCCGTTGGTCAGCACGCCCGCGACCACGTCGCCCTTGCCCAGCCCGCGGGCCCGCAGGCCGTGGGAGACCTGGTTGACCCTGGCGAGCAGCTCGCCGTACGTGGTCCGCGTGCCGTCGGTGTCGATCACGGCCAGGCGGCCGGGGTCGGCGGCGGCGATGGCGTAGAAGCCGGGAAGGCCGCTGATGTCCATCTACAGCTCCAGGAGTTCCGCGAGACGGGCCCGGTGGATGCGGGGCGGGCCGAGCAGCACCTCGTCGGTCTTGGCCCGCTTGTAGAACAGGTGCGCGTCGTGCTCCCAGGTGAAACCTATGCCGCCGTGCAGGAGCAGGTGGTCGCGGGCGACCTCGAAGCAGGCGCGGCCCACGTACGCCTGGGCCAGGGCGGCGGCGCCGGGCAGCTCGGCGGGCGACTCGTCGGCGGCCCAGGCGGCGTACCTGACGATCGACTCGGCCTGTTCGAGCTTGCCGTGCATGTCGGCGAGCTTGTGCTTGACGCCCTGGTAGGAGCCGATGTAACGGCCGAAGGCGACGCGGATCTTGGCGTAGGCGACGATGGCGTCCAGCGAGGCGCGCAGCACGCCCAGCTGCTCGGCGGCGAGCGCGACGCACAGCCGGTCGCCGATGCCGCTGCCGGCGGGCGGACGGCCGAGCACGCGGGCGGGGGCGTGCTCCAGGGTCACCCGGGCCTGGCCGCGCGTGAGGTCGAGCGTCTCCAGCGGGGTCCGCGTGACGCCGGGGCCGGCCAGGTCGACGGCCACCAGCAGCACGCCGCCGTCGCCGGGCGCGGGTGCGAGCAGCACGTCCGCCTCCATGCCGGACAGCACCCGGGGCAGGGAGCCGGTGACGGCCGTGCCGTCGAAGGCGAGGTCGCTCTCGGGCTGGACGAGCGTGGCGGCGACGCGGCCCTCGGCGATGCCGCCCAGCAGCTCCTTGTCGGGCACCTGGGTGAGCGCCAGCGCGGCGAACTGGGTGGCGAGGAAGGGGCCGGGCAGCAGCGCGGCGCCGGTCTCCTCCAGGGCCACCGCGAGGTCGGCGAGCCCGGCCCCGGCGCCGCCGTGCTCCTCGGGGACGACCAGGCCGGACAGGCCGAGCTCGCCGTTGAGCCGGGCGTACACCTGGGGGTCGTAGCCCTCGCGGGCCTTGCGCAGCGGCGAGGCGGCGCGCAGGAAGTCGCGCACGGCCTCGCGGAGCTGCTGCTGTTCCTGGCTGAGTACGAGCTTCACCCCTGCGTCCCCACCTTCAGGTCCTTGAACGGCACGGTCTTGTCCACCCGCGGCTCCGGCGGCAGGCCGAGCACGCGGTCGCCGACGATGTTGCGCATGATCTCGTTGGTGCCGCCGCCCAGCGCCATGCCGGGGGCCAGCGAGATCGACCGGGACAGCGGGTGGTCGCCGACCACGGACTCGGGGCCGGCGAGCTGGGTGGCGAGGTCGGCCTGGAACAGGGTCAGCTCGGCCAGCAGCAGCTTGGCGGCGCTGCCGCGGGCGCCGGGGAAGATGCCCGCCCTGGTCTCCTGGGCCAGCCGCTGGTTGAACAGGGCCAGGGCGCGGCTGCGGATGTGCAGCTCGACGAGCTGGTCGCGGACCAGCGGGTCGCTGGTGTCGAGCGTCTCGCGCAGCGCCTCGAAGGTGGCCGGGTTGTCCTTCTGGCCGCCCATGCCGACGCCCGCCGAGATCGACAGCCGCTCGTGCAGCAGGGTGGTGACGGCCACGCTCCAGCCGTCGTTCACCTCGCCGATCCGGTGCTCGTCGGGGATCGTCACGTTGTCGAAGAAGATCTCGTTGAAGTTGGCCCGGCCGGACATGTCCTTGAGCGGCCGGACCGTCACGCCGGGGTGGTGCATGTCCACCACGAACATGGTCAGGCCGCGGTGCTTGGGCACCTCGACGTCGGTGCGGGCCAGCAGCAGGCCCCAGTCGGCGTGGTGGGCGACCGAGGTCCAGACCTTCTGGCCGTTGACGACCCAGGTGTCGCCGTCGCGTACGGCGCGGGTCTGGAGGCTGGCCACGTCGCTGCCGGCGCCCGGCTCGGAGAACAGCTGGCACCAGACCTCCTCGCCGCGCAGCAGCGGCCGGACGAACCGCTCGCGCTGCGCGTCGGTGCCCCGGTCCACCAGCGTCGGCCCGGTCATGCCGAGCCCGATGGAGAAGACGTACGTGGGGAGGGTGTAGTCACGCGCCTCGGCGGCGAAGGCGCGCTCCTCGGCCTGCGTCAGCCCTTGGCCGCCCCACTCCCGCGGCCAGGTGATGCCGGAGTAGCCGGCGTCGTACAGCCTGGCCATGAACTCCTTGGCGCGGGCGAGGGCGTCGGCCCCTGACTGATCGTCGGCCGGGACGTTGTCGCGCAGCCACTCCGCGGCGGCACGCCGATACTCTGCAAGGTCCACATCGACTCCTTGGCATCAGTGTTCACTTACTCTAGTCAGGTCGCGGCGGCACGCATAGAGCAATGCTCTGGAGGACCTTTCGGCCGCATTTGTCGACGAAACTCCGCTTATTAGGATCACTCCCGCCTCCTGTGATCACCTGGTCACCGGAGGGGTGCGTGCGCATGTTCAGACGCTGGTCCGTGCAACGGCGGCTGACGCTGGCCGCCCTGCTGTGCGCGCTGGCGGGTTACGGCGTCACCGCGCTCCTCGTCACGCCGCTCGTGCACACGATGGCCACCGGCTATCTCGTCGAGGAGACCGCCAAGGCCGCGCGCCGCATCGCCTTCGTCGTCGAGCGGGACGCCCCCGGCCGGCTGCGGCCCGTGGCCGTCACCGAGGGCACCGACCTCATCCAGGTCGTCGACGCGGACGGCCGGATCCGGCAGGCCAGCCCACGCCTGACGGGGCTGCCGCCGCTCAGCACCGCCACCGCCACCGGCGACGACGCCCGCCTCGACACCACGACCTGCACGAACCGGGTGCCCGGCGTGAACTGCCTGATCACCGTCGGCTTCCGGGCGCACGTCGGCGGCAGACCTTGGATGATCTACGCCTACACCCCCGCGCTCCCTTGGTACATCAGCCCCTTGTACCTGCCGGTCACCGGGCTCGGCGTGCTGCTGCTGGCCGCCGTCACCGCCTGCGTGGCCTGGCTGACCGCGCGCAACGCGCTGACCCCGGTCTCGGCGATCAGGAACGAACTGGCCGAGATCACCGCCACCGACCTCGGCCGCCGGGTGCCCAGGGGACGGCGCCGGGACGAGCTCGACGACCTCGCCCGTACCGTGAACGAGACCCTCGACCGGCTCGAACGCGCGGTGGAGCAGCAGCGCAGGTTCGCCTCCGACGCCTCCCACGACCTGCGCAGCCCGATCGCGGCGATGCGCACGCAGGTCGAGGAGGCGATGCTCGCCCCCGAGGAGGCCGACTGGCCCCGGACCGGCCGGCGCGTGATCGAGGGCCTCGACCGCCTGCAGAACATCGTCGGCGACCTGCTGACCCTGGCCCGGCTGGAGGCGGGCGCGCCCGGCCGGCGCGAGCCGGTGGACCTGGCCAGGCTGGTGCGCGAGGAGCTGCTCCGCCGTCCGGAGCGCAAGCCGGTGGAGACGCGGCTGCGCTCGGGCGTGGTCGTCGAGGGCGACGCACTGCGGCTGTCCCGCCTGCTGGCGAACCTGCTCGACAACGCCGAGAGGCACGCCGATACCATGATCACTGTGACTGTGGGTGAACACGAGGGACGGGCGGTGCTGGAGGTGCTCGACGACGGCGCCGGCATCGCCCCCGACCAGCGCGAAGCCGTCTTCCGGCGGTTCACCCGGCTGGCCGACTCCCGCCGCCGCGACGCCGGCGGCACCGGGCTCGGCCTGCCCATCGCCCGCGAGATCGCCGAGGCCCACGAGGGCAGGCTCACCATCGAGCCCTCCGAACGCGGCGCCCGGTTTGTCCTACAAATACCGTTGATCAGTAGTTAGAGTTACTCGCTGTGACACCCACTTTCAGCCGATTAAGGCGCGAAGACCTCCTCAAGACGGCCTGCGAAGTGATCGCCGAGCAGGGGTTCGGTCACACCCGGACCCTCGACATCGCCCGCGCGGCGGGCGTCAGCCAGGCGTTGCTCTTCTACCACTTCGACACCAAGGACAGGCTGTTCGCGCAGGCGTTCGGCTACGCGGCCAGGCTGCATCTGGACGCGCTGTCCGACATCGAGGAGTCCCCCGCCGGCCCGCTCGAACGGCTGCGCGCCCTGCTGCGGCGCTGCTCGCCGGCGATCCCCTCGGATGAGTGGCGGCTGTGGATCGACGCCTGGGCCGAGGCGATGCGCAGTTCGGAGCTGGCGGAGATCTCCCGTCGGATCGACGCGCGCAGCCGTTCGCTGCTGCGCTCGATCATCGAGGACGGCGTGCGCTCCGGCGCGTTCGCCTGCGGCGATCCGGAGGAGGCGGCCTGGCGGATCTTCGCGCTCATCGACGGCCTGGCGGTCCAGACGCACGTGCATCCCCATGTGCTCTCGCGCCGCCGGGCCGCCGTCCTGCTGCGTACGGCGGTCGCCGGAGAGCTGGGGCTGCCCGTCGAGAACCTGTGACCCGGGTCCCTCTTCCACGCCTATTGGATCCTTCGTACAATTACAAGGGCGAGGAGAGGAGCACCCGCGATGACATCCGCACCGAGCTCTGCCGCCGCCAGGGAGAACGACGAGAGGATCGCCGACCGCGCCGCCTACGAGGCGGTCGTCGAACGCCTGTCGAAGGCGTCGGTCGACAGACACTGGGAGCCCTACCGCGACATCCCGTGGGACGCCCCGGAGTTCCGCGTGGACCAGGCCGACCCGCGCTGGGAGCTGCCCGAGGTCGACAAGCTGGGCGGCCACCCGTGGTACCGCAGCCGCTCCCCCGAGGTCCGCGCCAGGATCGGCCTGTGGCGGGTCGCCACCGCCATGAAGATCGGCCTGCAGTTCGAGAACCTGCTCAAGCGCGGCCTGCTCAACTACGCCTACCGCCTGCCGAACGGCTCCCCCGAGTTCCGGTACGTCTACCACGAGACCATCGAAGAGGGACATCACGGGATGATGTTCCAGGAGTTCGTGAACCGCACGAAGCTCCCGATACGCGGCATGCCGCGGCCGCTGTCCCTGGTCGCCCAGATCGCGCCCTGGATCCCGCTGATCTCCACCGAGCTGTTCTTCGTCTTCGTCCTGGGTGGCGAGGACCCGATCGACCACGTGCAGCGTAAGGTGCTGAAGGACGGCCGGGCCCACCATCCGCTGGAAGAGACGATCATGCGCATCCACATCGCGGAGGAGGCCAGGCACATCTCCTTCGCCCGCCACTACCTCCGCGACCGGGTGCCGCGCATGCCCCGCCACCGGCGGATGTTGCTGAGCGTGATCTCGCCGGTCGTGCTCGGCGTGATGGCCCGCATCATGCTGGCGCCGCCCGGCCCGCTGATCAGGCACTTCCGCGTCCCGCCGCAGGTCGTGGCCGAGATCTACCGTGACAACCCGGCCGCCCGGCGGGAGATCCGCGACTCGGTCGGCCGCACCCGCGAGCTGTGCGCCGAGATCGGGCTCGTCAACGTCGTCAGCAGGAAGGTCTGGCAGGCCATGGGGATATGGGCGGAGCCGGGCCGGTGAAGGTCGCGGTGGTGACCGGGGGCGCCTCCGGGATCGGCCTCGCGGTGGCGCGGGAGCTGCGGCGCAGGGGCGTGACGGTGGTGATCGCCGACGTCGACGAGCGGGCGGGCAAGCAGGCCGCCGCCGACTCCGGGTTGGAGTTCGCCCGGCTCGACGTCACCGACGCCGAGGCCGTGGCCGCGCTGGTCACCCGGGTGAAGGCCGAACGCGGACGGCTGGACTTCCTGTTCAACAACGCCGGCATCGCGGTCGGCGGCCGCACCCGCGAGCTGACGCTCGACCACTGGAACCGGACGATCGACGTGAACCTGCGCGGCGTCGTCCACGGCGTGCACGCGGCCTATCCGATCATGGTGGACCAGGGCTTCGGGCACATCGTCAACACCGCCTCGCTGGCCGGGCTGGTGCCCGCGCCGCTGATGCTGCCGTACACGACGAGCAAGCACGCCGTGGTCGGGCTCTCGCTGGCGCTGCGGGCCGAGGCGGCCGCGTACGGGGTGCGGGTGAGCGTGGTCTGCCCGGGGTTCATCGACACGCCGCTGCTCGACCACGCCAACCCGGGGCTGCCGCAGAACGAGATCGCCGCCCATGCCAGGCGCGCGGCGGTGCGGGCACAGGGGCGGCTCTATCCCGTCGACGCGCTGGCCGGGGACATCCTGCGCGGGGTGGCCAGGAACAAGGCGCTGATCGTGGCGCCGGCCTCGGGCCGGATCGCCTGGCGCGCCGCCCGGCTGTGGCCGTCGGCGGCGGTGCGGGTGGCGGGCTTCGCGGTCCGGCGGCTCGCCCGGCGCTGAGTCCCGTCCGTCCGGGCCACCGGACCGGTCAGGCGGGGCGACGGGCGATGAGGACCTCGGTGGTCGTCGTCAGCTCCCAGCGGCCCGACGGCTCGGCGGCCAGCAGGGCGGCCCTGGCCGCCTCGACGAACGCGGGCAGACGGTCGCCGAGCCTGGCCGGGGCCGTGTAGGAGTAGGAGAGCTGCAGGCCTAGCACGGCGTCGAGGTCGTAGGCGAGGCGGTGCTCGTACTGGCTCGACTCCAGGTCGGCGAAGGGCGAGGCGGCCAGCACGTCGTGGTGGTGCTCGCCGGTCTGTTGGAAGGAGCCGGCGGCCGTCCAGGTGTTCACCCCGACCTCCTCGCGCACCCGGCGCATGACCGGCTCCCACGGCTCCTCGGCGGGGTCGCGGGTGGGGCCGACGAGGGCGACGACGCCGCCGGGCGGCAGCAGCGCGTCGAGGTCGGCCAGCACCGCGCGGCGGTCCATCCAGTGGAACGACCGGCCCATCACGACGTGACCGAACGGCGGCAGCTCCCGCAGCGTCGTCGAGTCGCCGCGCAGCCAGCGGACGCCGGGGACGCCCGCCGCCAGCCGCCGCCCCTCGGCCAGCATCTCCTCGTCGGGGTCCACGGCCAGCACCTCGCGCACCCGCCCGGCCAGCGGGATCGCGATCGTCCCCGGGCCGCAGCCGAGGTCGAGCACGACGCCGTCCGGGCCGAACGCGCGGGCCAGCCGGTCGATGGCCGGATCGCCGTGCCCGGGCCGGTACTTGGCGTAGTAGGGCGCCGCGCCGCCGAAGAGGTCCGTCATGGGTGGGACCATATACGGGTTCGAGACTCGTTCGATGGAAGGTTTTGATCGGTGAGGCGGCTACTCACGGTCCTGTTGCTCGCGTGCGCCGCGGTCGGGTTCGCCCTTCCCGCGCAGGCGCACAACGTGCTGGTCGGCAGCGATCCGAAGGACGGCGCCACGCTGTCCGCCTCGCCCGCGCGGGTGACGCTGGTGTTCGACCAGGCGGTGCGCCAGGGCTACGCGCAGGTGGGCGTGACGGGGGCGGACGGCTCCTCGTGGGCCGACGGCGCGGCGGAGGTGGCCGCCGAGCGGGTCTCCGTCAAGGTCAGGCCGCTGCCCGCGGGCGGCTCGTACGTGGTGGGCTACCGGATCCTGTCCTCCGACGGCCATCCGGTGACCGGGAAGATCAGCTTCACCATGGCCGCCTCCGCCACCGGCGTCTCGGCCGGGCAGGCCGAGCAGGGCGACAGCGCCGAGGCGGCCGAGGCGGCGGCCAACGGCGGGGCCGGCATGGCCGTCGTGTGGATCGTGGCCGCGCTGCTGCTGCTGGCCGCGGGCACCGCCGTCGCCCTCCGCCGTGCCGCCCCGGCCCCCGAGCCCGCCTCTGCGGAGCCGGAGCCGAAGCCGGAATCGGCATCGGAGTCGGAGCCGGAGTCGGAGGGGACGCGGGCGTGACCGCGACCGTCTCCTCCCGTTCCGGGCAGCAGGTGGTGGGCGGGCGGCTCGTCACCGGCGCCTTCGTCGTGTGCGGGATCGTGGCCGCCGTGGCGGCGTCCACGTTCACCGCGCAGGAGTCCGTGCCGGGCATCCCCATGCCGGGGCCGGTCGTGGCCTACGGCCTGCCGGTCGTCCGGGTGCTGCTCGACCTGGCCGCCGTCGCCGTGGTCGGGCTGAGCCTGGTGCCCAAGCTGCTCGGCTTCGACGACCCCGACGCCACCGAGCCGGTGCTGCGCCGGGTGCGTCCGCTCGCCGTGCTGGCGGCCTGGGCGTGGGCGATCTGCGCGCTGCTCACCATCGTGTTCCAGACGGCCGAGCTCAATCCGGGGCGGGTGCCCACGTTCGGCCTGATCGCCTCCTACGTCGAGGAGGTCGGCACCGGGCAGGGGCTGCTGTTCAGCGCGGCGTGCGCGCTGGCGGCGGCAGGCATCGGGCTGATGGCGGTCAGGTTCGGCGAGAAGGTGCCCGCGGAGCTGCGGATCATTGTGGCGCTGTTCGGGCTGCTGCCCATCCCGGTCACCGGGCACGCGGTCAACTCCGTCTGGCACGACCCCATCATGATCTCGATGGAGATCCACGTGATGGGCGCGGCTGCCTGGGCGGGCGGCCTGGCCGCCACGGCCGTGTTCGTCGCCCCCCACCGGGGGCTGCTGGCCGTGGCGCTGCCGAAGTTCTCCAGGATGGCCACCGTCTGCCTGCTCCTGGTCTCGCTGTCCGGGCTGGTCACGGGGCTCGGCACGATGGCCCTCACGCCCGGCGTCGAGCTGCCCGGCGCGATCCTGACCAGCCACTACGGCGTGCTCGTGGTGATCAAGACGGCGCTGGTGGCGCTGCTGGTGCCGCTGGCGGCCCACATCCGCTTCCGCCTGCTGCCGGTGATCCGCCGCGGCGGGGCCACCGCCCTGGTGAGCTGGACGGCGGCCGAGGTGGGCGTGATGGGGCTGGCCTACGGGGTGGCGGTCGCGATCACCCGGGCCTCGATCGGCTGAGCTCGCCGGTCGCGCCGCCCGGCGAGCCATTCGGCGGCCAGCCAGGCGACCATCAGGCCGAGCCCGGCCCACAGGGCCGACGACGTGACCAGGGGCGGGGCTCCGTACAGGCCGGTCTGGCCCTTGATCGCGCCGTAGACCGGGCCCAGGGCCGCGTTCTGCGCGACCAGCGCGCCGTAGGCGCCGGCGGTCACCACGGCCGCCCCCACGACGGCGCGCACGGCCGGGACGCGCACCAGGAACGCCAGGTCCACCAGCAGGCCGGCCGCCACGAAGAAGAACGGCACCGCCGACGGCGGGAAGCCGCCGAAGGTGAGCAGCGGCCAGATCAGCGTGCGGAACCCGACGTACGCGCCGGCCACCAGCGTCGCCGCGCCGAACCTGCCGATCAGCAGCCTGGCCGCGACCAGCACCGACAGCCCGCCGACGACGGCGTAGACCGGGTAGAGGTAGTCGGGCACCGGCAGGGTGAACCCGGCCATCATGATCCGGTCGACCGGACGGCCCATCTGGTCGGCGGCGAAGCGCAGCAGGATCGGCTCGGCGTAGGTGGCCTGGTTGTCCCAGGCGCCGAGCGACAGGATGCCGTACTCCTGGTGCTGCTCGGGGAAGTGCACGTTCTCCAGGAAGAACGCGAGGAAGGCGCCCAGCACGACCGTGCGCTCCCGGCCGGGGGGCGCGCCCATGAACCAGCCCCTGATCACGCCCATGATCATGAAGAACGTTCCAACGTAGAGCATGATGTGCGACGGGCTCCACGAGGTGATGTCGAGCCCGTTGACGCGGTGGTTGATCAGGTCGAGCGGCACCGCGACGAGGAAGATCCCGGTTCCCCACTGGATGAGCCGCAGCGCCGCCTTGTCGACGCCGTAGCCGGTGTAGCCGTGGACGACGGTCAGCACGACGACGAGGGCGGTGCCGGCGGAGTTGAGCAGGTGGGGCGGGGCGAGGTCGTCGCGCAGCCATTTGAAGTGCCACGAGACGTCCCAGGCCGAGCCGAGGAGCTTGAGCGTGAGCGCCACCAGCCATCCGAAGTAGAGCACCCGGAACAGGTCTTGCGGCGTCTCGCGCCCCGCCTGGCCTCTGGTCCAGTACGGCAAGGCCCATGCTGCGGCCTTCTTGAACGATGCTGGTGACTTCACGGCGCAAATCTTACGGTCATCCGGCCCATCGGTCTCAGATGTCCCATTTGTCTGGATGGGCGGCGGCCTTCAGGCCGGGCGGCGGGTCAGGCGTACCGGGAGGTGTTTGAGGCCGTTCTGGAAGTTGGAGGTGAGGCGTACCGGGGGGCCGGCAAGTTCGACGTCCCAGGCGAGCAACTCGGCGAAGACCGCCCGGAGCTGGACGCGGGCGAGGTGGGCGCCGAGGCAGAAGTGCGGGCCGAACCCGAAGCTGACGTGGTCGTTGGGGGTGCGGGCGACGTCGAAGCGGTCGGGGTCGGCGAAGACGGCCGGGTCGCGGTTGGCCGAGGCGTGGTAGACGACCACCTTCTCGCCCGCCTGGATGCGCCGGCCGCCGAGCGTCAGGTCACGGGTGGCCGTACGGCGGAAGTCCATCACCGGGGGCCAGTGGCGCAGCATCTCCTCGACCGCGGACTCCAGCAACGACGGGTCGGCGCGCAGGCGGGCCAGCTCGGCGGGGTGGCGCAGCAGGCTGAGCAGGCCGCCGGGGATGCCGTTGCGCAGGGTCTCGTTCCCGGCGACGGCGAACAGGAAGAACATGTTCTCGAACTCGGCCCCGGTCAGGCCGCCCTTCCTCATGGCGGACATGACGGACTCGTGCGGGGTGTCGGCCAGGGCGTGGGCAAAGGCGAACATGTCCGTCAGCGCGGCCCTGGACCTGGGGTTCATGCCCGGTTCGAGCTCGGGACGGGCGGCGACCGCCAGCCGGCCCACGGGGGTCAGGGACTCGACCTCGGCCGTGGACAGGCCGGCGTAGTCGTCGTCCTGGTAGCCGATGACGCGGGAGGCCCAGTCGTACAGCAGCCGCCTGTCCTGCTCGGGCACGCCCATCACGTGGGCCAGCGTCCAGACCGGCAGGTCGGCGGCCACCTCGACGAAGTCGCACTCACCGGGCGCGAGCAGCGCGGCCACCCGGTCCTTGATCGTGCGTTCCAGGGCGCGGACCGCGCGCGGCGTGAAGGCGGCCGCCACGATCCGGCGCAGCCTGGAGTGCTCGGGCGGGTCCATGTTGAGCATCATCGACCGGACGAACTCCAGGTCGGCGGGGGTGTCGGGGTCGCGGATCTGGGTGGCGCCAAGGCGGGAGGAGAAGTCGTCGGGGCTGCGCAGCACCCGTTTGACGTCGGCGTGCCGGAACACGCCCCAGTAGCCGGGCCCCTCGCGCCAGGGGCCGACGGCCGGCTCGGGGATCCAGCAGACCGGGCTCTCCCGGCGGAGCCGGGCGTACAGGTCGTAGGGGACGTCCGCCGCGTAGGTGGACGGCAGGAACACCTCGGCCAGGTCACGCTCCTCCCCCTGCCTCGCGTTATCCACAGGACGCTCGCTCCGCTCCTCCGCCATGCCCTACAGCGTGCATGATGAGCGCGTGACTCCAGAAGACGCACAGGCGATTCTCCGGCAATACTTCGCTCCCTGGATCCAGGAGCTCGGGCTGCGGGTGGAGGAGGTGGGCGAGCGCCACGCCGTCGTCCGGCTCCCCTGGTCCGACTCTCTGGCCAGGGAAGGCGGCGGGTTGTGCGGCCAGGCGATGATGGCCGCCGCCGACACCGCCACCGTCGTCGCGATCTCCTCCGCCAGAGGCGGGTTCGTGCCGATGACCACCGTGCAGCAGTCGACCACGTTCCAGCGGCCGGTGGTGGGCCGCGACGTGCTGCTCGACGTGCGCGTCACCAAGCTGGGGCGCTCGCTGGCCTTCTCGGAGGTCACGCTGACGCCCGACGGCGACGGCGACCCGGCCGCGCACGCCTCGACCGTCTACGCGATCCTCGGCTGAGGGCCGTCTCAGGGATCTCTCAGGTGCGGAAAGTAGGCTCACCGCCATGAAACGTGTGGCCGCGCTGGTCGCGGTGCTCGCCGTCATCGGGGTGACGACGTGGCTGGTGTGGCCGTCCACCGCGGAGGCGCGCGGTCAGGACCAGCGGATCACGGTCGTCGACGGGCCCGCCGACGACCAGCGGGTGGAGCTCGACGCCACGTTCTTCCCGCCCGCCGGCGGCGGGAAGGCGCCCGCCGTGCTGGTCGCCCACGGGTTCGGCGGCAGCAAGCAGAGCGTCCGCCAGCAGGCCGCCCGCCTGGCCCAGGACGGCTACGCCGTGCTGACCTGGTCCGCGCGCGGCTTCGGCCGCTCCACGGGCGAGATCGCGCTCAACTCGCCCGACTACGAGGTCAAAGACGTCAAGCAACTCGTCGACTGGCTGGCCAGGCGGCCCGAGGTGGAACTCGACGCCGCCGGCGACCCGCGCGTGGGCATCACGGGCGGCTCGTACGGCGGGGCCATCGCCCTGATGGCCGCCGCCTACGACCAGCGCGTCGACGCCATCGTCCCGCAGATCACCTGGGCCGACCTGGCCGACGCCCTCTTCCCCAACGCCGCCGGGTCCGCCACGGGCCCGCAGGCCGCGATCGGGCAGGGCGTGGCCGACGGCGTCTTCAAGCGCATGTGGGCGGGCATCTTCTTCGGCCAGGGCGTCTCCCTCGACACCTTCGCCGCCCAGTCCCGCCGCGAGGCCGCCGCCCCGCTGACCGTCGAGCAGGCCAGGTGCGGCCGCTTCCTGCCGGCGATCTGCGCCATCTACCAGCAGGTCGCCGAAGACGGCCGGGCGACGCCCGAGGCCGTCGCGCTGCTGCGCAGATCCAGCCCGGTCACCGTGGCCGGCCGGATCAAGGCGCCCACCCTGCTGCTCCAGGGCCAGCGCGACTCCCTGTTCCCGCTCGCCCACGCCGACGCCAACGCCCGGGCCATCGCCGCCGCCGGCACGCCGGTGAGCATGGCCTGGTTCGACGGCGGGCACGACGGCGGCAACGGCGAGGCCGACTGGCTCCACGACCAGTCCTCGGCCTGGTTCGCCCGCCACCTCAAGCGCGAGGCCGCGCCCGCGGTGAGCGCGTTCACCGTCACCCGCGACGGCGGCCGCGACCCCGGCACCCGCCAGCGCATCAGGCTCCACCCCGAGGCCGCCGCCTACCCCGGCCTGGCCGGCACCGACACCGCCACGGTGCAGCTCGCCGGCCCCGAGCAGAACGTCGTCAACCCGCCCGGCGGCGCCCCCGCCTCGATCTCGACCGTTCCCGGCGTCGGGGGGCTGCTGAGCGGCCAGGGCGGCGGCGCGGGCGTGTCCATCGACATGCCCGGCCAGAGCGCGGCGTTCGAGTCGCCGCCGCTCACCGCCCCGCTCCAGCTCACCGGCAGCCCCACGGTCAAGGTCAAGGTGTCGGGCAAGGGCCAGGCGACCCTGTTCGCCAAGCTCTACGACGTCGCCGACGCCGTCCAGCCGCCCGCCCTGCCGGCGGGGCTGGTGGCGCCGTTCCGGGTCACGATCCCCGAGGGGGCCGGCTCGGCCGAGGCCACGGTCACCCTGCCGGCCGTCGACCACCGGTTCGCCGTGGGCCACCGGCTGCGGCTGGTCGTGACCACGACGGACATGGGGTTCGCGACCCCGGCCGAGCCCGCCGCGTTCGGCGTCTCCCTGGCCTCGCCCGCGCTGGCCGTCCCCACGGTCCGCACGCTCGCCGCGCCGCCGACCGGGGTGGACTGGTGGGTGTGGGCGATGCCGCTGGCCGCCGTACTCGCCGCCGCCGTCCTCCTGGCCACCGGCCGTCCCTCGGGCCGCAGCTCGGCTGCGAAGGCCGGCGTGAGCCCGAACGGCGACCGGGCGTCGGAGTCGCCGGGCGGTGACGATGGGCGAGAGTCGCCGGGCGGTGACGATGGGCGAGAGTCGCCGGGCGGTGACGATGGGCGTGAGTCGCCGGGCGGTGACGATGGGCGTGAGGCGCCGGGCGGTGACGGCGGGCGTGAGGTGCCGTTGGAGATCGTCGGGCTGACCAAGGCGTACCGCAACGGCGAGCGGGCCGTCGACGGGCTGTCGTTCCGGGTCGAGCAGGGCCAGGTTCTCGGCCTCCTCGGCCCCAACGGCGCCGGCAAGACGACCACGATGCGGATGATGATGGGCCTGATCCGCCCCGACTCCGGCGAGATCCGGATCTTCGGCGACCCCGTCACCCCCGGTGCGCCCGTGTTGTCCAGGCTGGGGTCGTTCGTGGAGGGCCCCGGCTTCCTGCCCCACCTGTCCGGCCGCGACAACATCGAGCTCTACTGGGCCGCCACCGGCCGCCCCGCCGCCGACGCCCACTTCGAGGAGGCGCTGGAGATCGCGGGCCTGGGCAAGGCGCTCGACCGCGCGGTGCGCACCTACTCCCAGGGCATGCGCCAGCGGCTGGCCATCGCCCAGGCCATGCTCGGCCTGCCCGACCTGCTGGTGCTCGACGAGCCCACCAACGGTCTCGACCCGCCCCAGATCCGGGAGATGCGCGAGGTGCTCAAGCGCTACGCGCGCGACGGCCGTACCGTCATCGTCTCCAGCCACATGCTGGCGGAGGTGGAGCAGACCTGCAGCCACGTGGTCGTCATGCACCGCGGCCGGCTGGTCTCCACCGGGCCCGTGTCGCGGCTGCTGAGCTCGGCGGCGGGCAACGGCAACGGGCACGGCGGTCCGCGCCTGGAAGACGTGTTCCTCGACCTCATCGGAGACAGATCATGACCGCCGCGCCCGGCTACGCGCCGCGCCGCACGCTGCCGCTGCGCGTGGAGATCGTCAGGCAGTTCAAGCGGCGGCGGACGCTGGTCATGTTCGGGCTGCTGCTGGCGTTGCCCTGGGTGCTGGTGATCGCGTTCCAGTTCGGGCCGCAGTCCGGCAACCAGGGGCAGTCGTCGGTGCGGATCAGCGACCTGGCCACCGCGAGCGGCCTGAACTTCGCCGCGTTCGCCCTGTCGGTGTCGGCGAGCTTCCTGCTGGTGGTGGCGGTCGCCCTGTTCTGCGGCGACACGGTGGCCGCCGAGGCCAACTGGTCGTCGTTGCGTTACCTGCTGGCCGCGCCGGTCCCCCGCGACCGCCTGCTGCGCCAGAAGCTGATCGTGGCGCTCGGCTTCTCGGCGGCGGCGGTGATCTGCCTGCCGCTGATGGCGCTGCTGGCCGGCACGGTCGCGTTCGGCTGGCACGACATCCAGGTGCCCGGCACCGGCGAGACGATCCCGGCGCTCGACGTGCTGCCCCGGTTCGGCATCGTGATCGGTTACGCCCTGGTCAGCCAGCTCGTGGTGGCGGCCCTGGCGTTCCTGGTCTCCACGGTGACCGACTCGCCGCTCGGCGCGGTGGGCGGGGCGGTGGGCCTGTGGATCGTGAGCACCATCCTGCAGGCGGTCGAGGCGCTGGGCACGCTGCGCGAGTTCCTGCCGACGTTCTGGAACAACGCGTGGCTGGACGCCCTGGCCCCCGAGCTCGACTGGAGCGGGATGGCCAAGGGCGCCTCGGTGTCGATCACCTATGCCGCGATCCTGATCGCCGTGGCCTTCCGCAGGTTCCGGCGCAAGGACGTGGTCAGCTGACGCCCTTGGCGGCGTCCTCCAGGCCCTTGATCTCGATCTTCCGCATGCCCAGCATGGCCTGCACGACCCGCTGGGCGGCGGCCGGGTCCGGCACGCTCATCAGCTCCTGCAGCGCCCTCGGGACGATCTGCCACGACAGGCCGTACCGGTCCTTCAGCCAGCCGCACTGCGACTCCTCGCCGCCGTCGGTGAGCCTGGCCCACAGGTCGTCGACCTCCTCCTGGGAGGCGCAGTCGACGTAGAGGGAGATCGCCTCGGTGAAGGTGAACTGCGGGCCGCCGTTCAGGGCGAGGAAGCGCTGCCCGGCCAGCTCGAAGGAGACCACCATGGCCTGCCCGGCAGGCCCGGGGGCGCCCTCGGGGTAGCGCTGGACCTCCAGGATGCGGGAGTCGGCGAAGATCGAGGTGTAGAACTCGGCCGCCTCTTCGGCCTGGTTGTCGAACCACAGGTAGGTCGTGATCTTCTGCATGTCGCCGGTCGTCCTTTCGAGACGTGTCGCGGGGGCCGGATCCGTGCCCGTCCCCTTCCTTTCATCGACGCGTCGAACGGGACGGGGGCGGATCGACACGCGTCCCGAAGAATTTTGAAAAAGGTCTGAGACGTCGCGGAAGGTCTTGGCGCCGGCACGGACGGCGTCAGGCGGAAGGTTCTGGGGCCGCCGTCCTGAAGAAGCGGGCGGTGACGTTCCGCGCCGAGGCCAGGTGCGGGTCCTTCAGCGGCCGTTCGCGGACGACGGGCGCGTGACCGGCCGCGACCAGCAGGCGGTTGCGTTCCCGCAGCGGGACCCCCAGATGCTCGGCCAGGCGCAGCACCATCGCGCTGCTGGGGATGGTCCGTCCCGTCTCCACGAAGCTGACGTGCCTGGCGGACACGTCCGCCTGGAGCGCCAGATCGAGCTGGCTGAGCCCCCTGCGGCGCCGCCACTCGCGCAGCGACTCGCCGATCGGCCGGTCCAGATTCACCCGGCGATTATCGTCGCCCCCTGCTGACCTGCGCGATTACATGCCATGTAATCGACACCTCCGGGCGAGCGCTGCGACGGTGTCCCCCATGAACGACAGCAGCACGACCACCCGCAACAAGCACCTGGTCCTCGACGGCTTCACCCGCTTCGCGGCCGGGGACATCGACGTGCTCCGCACACTCCTGCGCGAGGACTTCGTCGAGCACAGCCCGGGCAACCCGTCCGGGCGGGACGCGTTCATTGCCTACATCGCCAAGGCTCCCGTGGCGCGTGCCCGGCTCGACCTCAAGCGGGTCATCGCCGACGACGATCACGTGATGATCCACCACCTCATGACCACGGACGACGACCCGCGCGGCGTCGCCGTCGTCGACATCTGGCGGCTGGCCGGCGGGCAGATCGTCGAGCACTGGGACGTGGTGCAGCCGGTGCCGGAAGCGGCGCACGTTCCGCACGGAATGTTCTGAGGCGAGGCGCGTGCGGCAGACATCAACCCGTTCCACGATCGGCGCCCCGGCGCCGGAGGTCCCATGAAACTCGCTCCCCATCTGCACCGCCTCGGCAACGACGTCGTGGCCTGCCATCTCGTCGACACCGGCGAGGGCATCACGCTCATCGACGCCGGGCTGCCCGGCCACTGGCGGGATCTGCAGCGCGAACTCCGTTCCCTCGGCAAGTCCGTGGACGACATCCGGGGACTCGTCCTGACCCACGGCGACTCCGACCACCTCGGTTTCGCCGAACGCCTGCGCAGCGAGCACGGCGTGCCGGTGTTCGTGCACGCCGCCGACGCCGTCCGCGCCCGTACCGGGCAGAAGCCCAAGGTCGCGGTCGGGCCTGTGCGGCTCGGGCCGGCGACCGGGTGACGATCCTTTGAGACACGCCCTAATGGGGCGAGTGGGATTCGGCGGGATACAAAGTTACGTACCGGGATAGGGCGGGCCTGAGTGTGATGGGCCGGAAAGGGGAATCAGGCGGGCCGTTTCGGGAACGGCCGGGAGCCAGCAAGGCGGGCGCCCGGCCACAGGGCGGCGCGGGCGGCCAGGTCAGCCCCAGTGCGGAGGCTTGTTGTCGAGGTAGAAGGCGTCGGCGTCGGCTTCGCGCCAGTCGCCCCAGCCGAGATCGGTGTCGTCCGAAGTCTGCTCCGGGAGAAATTCGTCCACGGAAAACATGCTACCGAGACATACAAACCAACACCGGTCGTCTGCCCGGCTCCACGGACAGCCCTCGCGCCCGGCGGTACGATGCCAGGGCAGGTGTCGCCGATCCCCCGTGAGGCTGCGCATGGCCACCCCTACAGGCTGGCGGAGAGAAAGGCAATCTACCGGCGGAGCTCACCAGCTTCGTGGGGCGGACCCGGTTACTCGCCAACCTCAAGCGGCATCTCGCCGAGTCCCGGCTGGTGACCGTCACCGGCATCGGCGGGGTGGGCAAGTCGCGCACGGTGCTGCGGCTGGCGCACCAGGTTCGCACGCAGTACCCCGACGGCGTGTGGTTCGCCGACCTGGCCCGGCTGCAGGACGCGGGCATGGTCAAGCACACGATCGCCTCGGCGCTCGGCATCGCCGACCAGTCCTCGCGGGCGGAGTCGGAGTCGTTGTCGGAGTGGGTCGGCGAACGCGACATGCTGCTCATCATCGACACCTGCGAACACCTCGTGCAGGGCTGCGCCGAGCTGGTCCACGAGCTGCTGGAGGCCGCGCCCAACCTGAAGGTGCTGGCCACGAGCAGGCAGTCGCTGCACCTGCCGTACGAGCAGGTGGTGCCGGTGCCGCCGCTGGTGGTGCCCGGCGACGACCCGACGGAGAACCTGTTCACCAACGAGTCGGTGCAGTTGTTCGCGCTGCGGGCCGGGGCGGTCGTGCCCGACTTCCAGCTCGACGAGGACAACATCGGCGCGGTGGCCGAGCTGTGCCGCAGGCTCGACGGCATCCCGCTGGCGATCGAGCTGGCGGCGGTGCGGCTGCGCGCCCTGTCGGTGGAGCAGATCCTCGGGCTGCTGGCCGACCGGTTCAGCCTGCTGGCCGGCGCGAGCCGTACGGCGCTGCCGCGCCATGCGACGCTGCGGGCGGCGATCGGCTGGAGTCACGAGCTGTGCGAGCCCGCCGAGCGGCTGCTGTGGGCGCGGCTGTCGGTGTTCGCCGGCGACTTCGAGCTCGACGCGGCCAGGTTCGTCTGCTCCGACGGGCGCCTGCCCTCGGAGGACATCACCGATCTGGTCACCGGGCTGGTGGAGAAGTCGATCCTGATGATCAGGAGCCACCACTCCGGCGTCCGCTACAAGCTGATCGACACGCTGGCCGAGTACGGCGAGGAGTGGCTGGACAAGCTCGGCCAGGCCCAGCAGATGCGGCAGCGCCACCTGGAGTACTACCTGAGCCTGGCCCAGCGCAGCGAAGACGCGTGGTCGGGTCCGCGGCAGATCTACTGGTTCGTGCGCATGCGTCAGGAGCACGACAACGTGCGGGTCGCGCTGGAGCACGCGTTGTCCTCGTCCATGCGCAGCGGCTCGGCGCTCACGCTGCTGGCGTCGTTGTGGTTCATGTGGGTGTGCTGCGGTTTCGTCCGGGAGGGGCGGCTCTACCTCGAACGCGCGCTGGAGGCCAACCCCTCGCCGAGCAAGGAGCGCTGCAAGGCCCTGTGGGTGCTGTCCTACGTGCGCAGCGCGCAGGGTGACAGCGAGGGCGCGCTGGCGGCGGCCGAGCAGTGCAGCACGGAGGCCGTCCGGGTGGGCGACTCCAGGGCGGTGATCCTGGCCTCGAAGATGCAGGGCACGGCCGCGCTGCTCCAGGGCGACCTGCAGAAGGCCAGCGCGCTGCTGGGCGTGGCGATCGAGTTCAACACCGACAACAAGGAGCTCAACCCGGGCCTGCTGCCCGCGATCGTCGAGCTGTCGCTGGTGTTGTCGGCGCAGGGCGAGCTGTTCGAGGCCGAGTCGCTGCTCCAGGACTGCCTTCAGGTGTGCCGGGAGCGCGGCGAGCTGTGGGTCAGCTCGTACGCCCAGTGGGCGATGTCGCGCACGAGGCTCGCGACCGGCAGGCCGGGCGAGGCGCTGCACAACGCCCGCGAGGGCCTGCGGATCAAGCGGCACTTCCACGACACGCTGGGCACGCTGCTGGTGCTGGAGACGACCGCGCGCATCCTCATCGCGCTCAAGCAGGCGCCGACGGCGGCCAAGCTGCTGGGCGCGTTGCAGCAGAACTGGCGGACGGCCGGCCTGCCGCAGATGGGCGCCCCGTTCCTGACCGACGACCACGACGCGTGCGTCGAGGACTGCAAGTCGATGATGGGCGAGCTGGCCTACAAGAACGCCTTCGAGAACGGCGCCCGCCTCGACCTCGACGAGGCGTCCACGCTCGCGCTCGGCGACCTGGACGCCCCGGCCGAGGACTGATCCCGGGGCCTCACACGGCCTGCGGCCAGCGAGTGCCCTCCGGCCACGCGTGCACGTAGCGCGCGCTGCCGAGCGAGAACTCGATGTGCCCGCGTACCCAGTGCTCAAGGCCGCGGACGTACGCGCGGACGGGCGGCGGGGCCCACTTCTCCAGCGCCGCGCGCCGGTCGAGGAAGGCGGCGAGCGCCTGGTTGTGCATGTCGGAGACCTCCAGGAGGGCGTCCTGGAGGGTGAGGTTCCGGTGGGTGGCCAGCACGGTGACGAGGTTGTGCCGGGCCTTGTCGTTGTCGCACTCCTTGGCGTAGGAGAGCAGGTCGTTGTCCCAGCCGATGAGGTCGCAGGCCAGGTCCGACAACATCCGCACGTCGGGATGGTGCCACTCCTCGGCTTCGAGGCGGTAGCCGCCGCCGGCGTCGATGAGGGCGAAGCAGGTGTAGGTGGCTCCGGTGATGCGGCGCATCAGGATGTAGTCCTGCGGGGTGGGGATCAGGTCGGCCTCCCGGTTGGCCGCCTCCCAGATCTGGGCGAACAGGTACTCCTTGACCGTGATGCGCCACCGGTCCACCTGCGCCGGGGTGGAGGTGGAGACGATGCGGTGGAGGAGTTCGTTGAGGGCGAGCCCGAAGGGGTCGTCGTCGTCGGGCTTCCTGCGGTCGTCCAGGATCTCCAGGAGCGGCGGCAGGGCGCGGGCGAGCGCGGAGGCCCGGTGCCCCATCAGCTCTCCCTCGCAGAAGGCGTCGTCGAACGCGAAGAGCCAGTTGTACCAGTCGTTGATCAGCCGGAGGCTGTCGCGCGGCACCTCGGGGTTGGTGCGGGCGGCGAGCAGGCCGATCTTGGAACGCCGGAAGTGCTCGATGGTGTCGGCGTCCTTGAGCATGCTGGAGGCGGCCAGCCACGTATGGCTCTCCGCGTCGACCTCCGCGGCATGCACGTTGATCTCGTTGGGGAACGGGCATGGGAGCGGAGGGATGTGGAGCGGTCGCCTACTGAAGGAATGCGCAGAAGTTGCCACGCCCTTCAGCATGACGATCGGCTGTTCAAAAGGCCACACTCGACAACTTGGAGCCCTTTAATGCCTTTTTCACACTATGGATACCCCCAAGGGAACCGGTGGATAAACTGGGCATTTGCCAACATTGAGGCCGGGTCCAATGCCGACAGGACGCCGTCCCGCTGATCGGCTCCGGTCCACGGCACCGCTCTGACCACGGCCGACTCCTGCGTGAACCCGCCCCCCGGGAAGCGGCCCGCGCGCGCGGCCGCACGCGCGGCGGAAGCCGGATCGAGACGCGACGATCATTCACCGGGTTCCGCGCGACCATGATCGGTCGCCACCATCAGCAAAATGTCACCTTCGATGCTGGCGAGATTGACCGGAACGCCAGCCTCCGGAGTCGGCGGACGACATCCTGGAGCCGCCGCGTCGGCCAGGGCGGACCCCCGCCTCCGACCGGATGCCGGATTGGGCCTCGATAGGGTGCCTTGCGCGGAATCGATCCGACTCGCCATAGGTTCTGGGGAAGAGTACCTAGGGAAAGGCTGTCCAACCGTGTTCGACCCGAAGGATCTCTACAGGCTCGCAGACGACGCGCCCGAGCTGACTGATCCGGTGTTGCTGTACCACTTCGACGGTTTCGTCGACGCGGGCGGCGCCGGACGCCTCGCGCTGGGCCACCTGCTGGCCGAGCTGGAGCACCGGGTCGTGGCGACGTTCGACGTGGACCGGTTGCTCGACTACCGGTCCCGGCGGCCCATCATGACCTTCGACACCGACCGCTGGGTCGAGTGTGAGAGCCCCGAGCTCGCCGTCCATGTCGCCCATGACGCCACGGGCACGCCGTTCCTGTTGATGAGCGGCCCGGAGCCGGACCGGGAATGGGAGCTGTTCACCCGCGCGGTGGGAGAGCTGCTGGACCGGCTGAAGGTGAGCAAGATCGTCACGCTGCACGGCATCCCGATGGCGGTGCCGCACACGCGTCCGCTGGGCATCACCATGCACGCCAGCCGGCCCGAGCTGATCAACTCCCAGACCAGCGCCTTCGGCCGGGTCCAGGTTCCGGGGAGCGCGGCCGCGCTGCTGGAGCTGCGGCTGGGCGCGCAGGGGCACGACGCGGTCGGGTACGCGGTGCACGTGCCGCACTACCTGTCGCAGGCGGAGTACCCGACGGCGGCGGTGACCGGGCTGGAGGCGGTGACGCGGGGCACCGGCCTGGTGTTCCCGATGGAGGCGCTGCGCGACGCGGCCCACCGTACGACGGCGGAGATCGAGGAGCAGATCCAGGCGTCCTCGGAGCTGTCGACTGCCATCAGCGGGCTGGAGCAGCAGTACGACGCGTTCGCGGGCGGCACGGAGCGGCAGAACCTGATGGCCGAGACGACCCCGATGCCCACGGGCGACGAGCTGGCCGCCCAGTTCGAACGTTTCCTGGCCGAACGCGACGACGAGTGACGGGCGGCCCGGGCCGTACCGGTTAGCCTGGGCGGATGAGCGAGATCCGGGTCGGCCTGATCGGATACGGCACCGCGGGCGCGTACTTCCACGCCCCGCTCGTCCATGCCACTCCGGGTCTGCGGCTGTCGGCGGTCGTCACGCGCAATCCGGAGCGGCAGGCCGAGGTGGCCCACCGGTACGGCGCGGCCGGCGTGCCGGACGTGCGTGAGCTGTGGGAGCACAGCGACCTCGTGGTGGTCGCCTCCCCCAACCGCACGCACGTGAGCATGGCCGCCGCCGCGCTCGCCGAGGGCCTGCCCGTCGTCGTGGACAAACCGGTCGCCCGCACCGCCGAGGAGGCCCGCGAGCTGGTCCGGCTGGCCGAGCAGGCCGGCGTCATGCTGACGGTGTTCCAGAACCGGCGCTGGGACGGCGACTTCCGCACCGTGCGGCGGCTGATCACCGAAGGGCGGCTCGGCGACGTGCTGCGCTTCGAGTCGAGGTTCGAGCGCTGGCGGCCGGTGCCCAAGGGCGGCTGGCGGGAGACCGGCGGCGCGGAGGAGATCGGCGGCCTGCTCTACGACCTGGGCAGCCACCTGGTCGACCAGGCGTTGCAGCTGTTCGGCCCGGCGCACGAGGTCTACTGCGAGAGCGACGTGCGGCGGCCCGGCGTGGCCTCCGACGACGACACGTTCATCGCGCTGCGGCACGCGGGCGGGGTGCGTTCCCACCTGTGGGCCAGCTCGGTGGCGGCCCGGCTCGGGCCGCGGCTGCGGGTGCTGGGCTCGGCGGGCGCGTACGTCAAGCACGGCATGGACGTGCAGGAGGAGCGCCTGCGGTCGGGCCTGACCCCCGACTCCCCCGGGTTCGGCGCCGACGAGGAGAGCCGCTGGGGCCTGCTCGGCACCGACGACGACGCCCGGCCCGTTCCCACCGAGCCGGGCGCGTACCTGGACTTCTACCGCGGGGTGGAGCGCGCCCTGCGCGAGGGCGCGCCGCCGCCGGTCGACCCGCGCGGCTCGATCGACACGCTGGCCGTCATCGAGGCCGCCCACCTGTCGGCCGCCCGGCGCATGGTCGTCCACCTGGGCTGAAACCTGAGCCGATCGTGCCCATCAGTCGCGCAGGCGGGCGCGCAGGGCCGCGTCGTCGGCGTCGGTCCAGCCGTGGCCGCGCAGCCAGCCCATCGGGCCGTCGAAGCGGTCGTCCAGCACCTTGAGGAACTGCTCGATGTAGCGGGCCCGGGGCCTGTGGTCGTCCGCCGGGCGGGAGTCGAGGTCGTCCCGGTAGGTGTCGCTGGCGCGCAGGCGCTTGAGTATCAGCTCCAGGCGCTCGCCCGTGGCCACGTAGTCCCGCACGATGGCCTCGCGGGTGGCCCCGGCGACCTCCAGCGCCAGCGCCGACAGCACGCCGGTGCGGTCCTTGCCCGCCGCGCAGTGCACCAGCGCGGCGCCGTCGTCGAGGGCCATGGCGCGCAGGGCCGCCACGACGGCGTCCGGACGGTCGCGCAGGTAGCCGAAGTAGAAGCCGGTCACGCGCAGCTCCTCGTCGACGTCCCGTTCCTGCCAGGGCAGCACGCGGTCGCCGTCGATGGAGTCGGCCTCGACGTCGGTGTGCCTGCCGCCCTCGGCGAACAGCGTCAGATGGTGGTGGGTCACCTCCGGCACCCGGGTGAGCGGGCCGGGGCCCTCCAGGTTGACCTCGGCGGTCGAGCGCAGGTCCACGACGCGGCGCAGGTTCAGCTCGCCCACCAGGAGCGACACGTCCGCCGGGGTGAGGCCCTGCAGGTTGTCGGCTCGGAAGATCCGGCCGCGGCGGGTGAGCCCGCCGTCACGGGTGGGAAGTTCGCCCAGGTCACGTACGTTGACGGCGCCTTCCAGATCGATCCATCTTGTCATCTCATCCATTACTTCGACCTTATATGTCGGCCAATCATGAGCGGATTCCTTGTTCATAACGCAGCATGAACGTATGGATCCACGCGCGCTGCCTCCCCGGCTGGTGATCGATCCATCGCTGCCCCCGGACGTCTCGGTCGAGTTGCGGTCGAGCCCGCACATCCTTCATATGGCCCGTTCCGGCAGGCGGATGGATCCCAGTTTCAGCCCCGCCCTGCTCTTCGCGCTTCCGGCCCTGCTGGTGATGGTCCTGATCGTGACCAGCAGCCTTGAGGTCGTCTTCGTGGCCGGGCTCGGCATGGGGCTGATCGCCCTGATCCGGTGGATGGCGTTGGACAGCTCCCACCGGATCGTCAAACGACGACTACGACTCGCCACCACCCACGCCGACCACTACGTCCTGCCCGAGGACCTCGACCGTCCCTGCCAGGTGCTGCTGCGCCGCGCCCAGGACGCGGCCACGGCCGTGCTGAACTCCAAGGTGCACAAGGCCGGGCTGATCGACTCGGCGGAGAACCAGGTGTCGCTGCCCGAGGAGGTCTGGCAGATCGCCCACCGGCTGCGGCGGCTGTCGTCGATGCACGCCGAGCAGGGCAGGCTCATCCCCCGCGAGCTGCCGCCGGGCATGGAGGACGCCTTCAAGCCGTACACCAGCGCCCTCGACGCCGCCTGGACCTCGCTCTCGCACCGCGTACGCCACCTGGAGAAGTACGCCAAGCAGGTGCTCAAGGCCGACAAGGTGTACCACGCGCACAGACGCCTGGAGGCGCTGGCCGCCAAGACCCCCGAGTACCAGCAGCTCCTCGCCGACACCGTACGGGACGAGCTCGCGCACGAGCGCATCAGGGAGCTGTCCGACCAGGCGGCCCACGTGCGCAAGCTGTTCGAGGAGAGCGTGCTGCAGGCCAGACAGGCGGCGGGCGAGCTGCTGAGAAGCCCCTTCAGCGACGCCTACGGCACCGGCGCGCTCGGCCCCCGCACCGGCGGGCAGGACCGCGCCGCGCACCGCACGACCGGCCCGCGTGACCGGCACGATCGTGGCGCGACCGGCCCGCAGCGGCACCCCTCGCGCGACTCCTGACCCCCGCGGGCGGTCAGGGCCGGGCCTGCCGCAGGAGCTCCAGGGTGCGGCGCATGCCTGCCTCGTTCCCCAGGCTGCGGTAGATCTCCCTGGCCTGCTCCAGCGGCCCGACCGCCGCGTCCGGCCCGCCCCCGTCGAGGTGCGCCTCGCCGAGGTAGCGCAGGCTCCTGGCCATCCACCAGCGGTCCTCCAGCTCCTGGAACCCGCGTACGGCGCGGCGCAGCTCGTGCTCGGCCTCCCCGATCCGGCCCAGCCGGGCCAGGGCGCGCCCGGCCGACACCGCGGTGCGCGCCACCCCCCACGAGTCGCCGAGCGCCACCAGGATCTCCTCGGCCCGCCGGACGTACTCCAGCTCCCGCAGCCCGCCCGCCGGATCGCCCACCTCGCCCGCGGCGCGCAGGCAGCGGGCCTCCTCCCACAGCTCGCCGCGCTGCCGGAACATCTCGGCCGCCCGGTCGAGACTGAACCCGGCCCGGACGAACAGGGCGTCGGAGGCCCGGTGGTCGCCGGCCCGGCGCTCGCCGCGCGCCTGGGCGGCCAGCACCTCACCGTAGACGCGCAGGGTCTGGGCCTCGGAGTAGCGGTTGCCCGCCCGCTGGAAGATCTCCAGGGCGTCTTCGAGCAGGTCGCGGGCCTCCTCGGGACGGCGTTCCGCCATGCGCATCTCGGCCAGGTTGCGCTGGGTGCGGGCCATCCACCACAGGTCGTCCTCGCCCTTGAACGCGGTGATCGCCCCGATCAGGTAGTCCTGGGCGCGGTCGAGGTGCCCGCCGCTGATCAGGGTCATGCCGACCGTGCGCCTGGCCCTGGCCGCCCACCAGGTCTCGCCGAGGTCGCCGAAGATCTCCAGCGCCTGCTCGGCCTCGCGCAGAGCGCGCTCGCGCAGGCCCATGCCGCCGCGCACGATCGCGCTGTTCAGCAGCGCGATGGCCAGCGCGCGCCGGTCACCGGTACGCCGGCCCGCCTCGCAGCCGATGTCGGCGACGTCCGCCCAGTCGGCCCAGTAGGCCCGCAGCGAGTGACACAACGAGCAGAACGCCCTGCTCAGCCCCCAGGTCAGCTCCCAGAGCCGGAGCTGCGCGGCCAGGTTGATCATGGCGAGCAGGGACAGCCGCTCGGCGTTGAGCCAGTCGCCCGCCCCGAGCTGGCCCTCCGCGTCGGCGCGCCGGCCGCCCTTGCTCCAGTCCTGCGGCCAGCGGTTCTGGGCGGCCTCCTCGGCCCGGCGGCGGTAACCGTGCAGGACGCGCTCGACGGCGGCCCTGCGGCGTTCCTCCTCGTCCTGGCCCGCCAGCTCGGCGGCGAACACCCGGACCAGGTCGTGCAGGCGGTAGCGCATCGCGCCGGTCTGGTCGGTGCCGGAGCACTCGGCCAGCTGGGCGTCGATCAGCGCTTCGAGCTGGTCGGCGCCGTCGAGGCCGGAGATGTCGAGCAGCTCGCCGGCCACCCAGCCGGGCACGTCGGGCGCGGGCAGCGCGCTGAGCAGGCGCAGCAGGCGGCGCTGGATGCCGGTGCAGTCGTCGTAGCTGAGCTGCACGGAGGCCCGCACGCTCTTGTCCACGCCCTGGGCCACCTCCAGCTGGTCGAGACGGCGGCGCTCGTCGGTCAGCCGCCCGGCCATCTCGCGCATGGTCCACTGCTCGCGGGTGGCCAGCCGGCCGCCGCAGATGTTGATCGCCAGCGGCAGGTGGTCGCAGAGCCGGACGATCTCCTTGGCCGACTCCAGGTCGTCCACGACCCGCGCGCCGCCGGCCAGCCGGGCCAGCAGCTCCACGCCTTGCGCCTCGGTGAGCACGCCGAGCCGGGTGTCGTGGGTGCCGTCCAGGAACAGCGGGGAGCGCGAGGTGACCAGCACCGCGCAGCCCGGCTCGGCCGGGATCAGCGGTTTGACCTGGGCTGCGTCGTGGGCGTTGTCCAGGCCGATGAGGATCTTGCGGCCCTTGGTCCAGGTCAGCCAGAGGGTGCGCAGCTCGTCGAGGCCGCCGGGGTCGGTGGCCAGGCGCACGCCCAGGCCGCGCAGGAAGCCGATCAGCACCTCCTCGGGGCGTACCGGGGCGTCGACGCCGCTGCGCAGGTCGGCGTGCAGCCGGCCGTCGGGGAACCAGTCGGCGACCTCCTGCCCGAACCTGGTCATCAGCGCCGACTTGCCGACGCCGCCGCGGCCGTACACGGAGACGACCAGGGGCGGGGACAGGTCGGAGGACTTGCGGCGGGCGGCGAAGACCTCGCGCAGGGTGGCGAGGGAGTCGGCGCGCCCGGTGAAGTGCTCGGGCACGGGCGGCCACTGGTCGGGCGGCCGTACGCCGGGCTCGGGCGCGGGCGCGGCGCGCCGCCGGGGCGTGGCCTCGGTGGTGGCCCACGTGGTCACGCCGACGAGCAGCGCCGCCGCGAGCGTCACGCCGATCTTGGCCATCGGCGGGATGTCCCACTCCAGCGAGGCGGCCAGCACACTGGCGGCGCCGGCCGCGAGCCCCGCCGAGACGGGCGCTGCCCATGTGACCCGCTTACGGCGCGGTTTGTCCGGTAAGTTTCCCGGCACCGAACACCCCCTTCCGGGGGTGATTCAAGCCGATGGGGCACGGCGAGCGCCAGCCGTACCCCATCGTTCCGCTACAGGCCGATCACGTGGCAGGTGGCCGTGGCGGTCTTGGTCGGGTCGCTCTCCGAGACGGCGGTGAGCTTGACGCGGGCCAGACGGTCGCCGCCGGGCGCGCGCACCGCGTTGACCGTCACCGGCGCCTGCTTGCCGAAGGCGACGGAGGCCAGGGCGTTGGGCACCTGGGCGGTCCAGCCCTTGCCCTGCACCTCGGCCTTGACCCGGTAGACGTCGGAGTCGAGGTAGGCGCTGACGTCCTCGGGGTGCTGCCCCTGAGCGGGGGCCGCCTTGCCGGTGTTGAACACCGGGAACGTGCAGGTGGAGACGTTCTTGCCGGTGGGGACGCCGGCCGCGGGCAGCACCCGCACGCCGCGCTTCTGCGGGCCCGCGCCGTCCAGCGACCGGATGGCGACGGTGTAGGACAGTTCGCCGTTCCGGTTGCGCTTGAGGTCGGTGACGTAGAAGTGCAGGCGGTTGGCCTGGTCCACGTACTCGTACTCGCTGCCGGAGTCGGTCCCGGCGTGGAAGAGGGCGTCGGAGAGCTGGCGGTAGTCGCCGACGGTGATCGGCACCTTGGTCCCGTCGGGCATCACGTAGTCGGTCATGCCGATGTCCTGCGGGTTGGCGTCGATCACCCACTCGAACGGCGCCCGGTCCTCGTTCTTGGTCTTGGCCAGGAGCACGCCGGAGTCGGGGGTGAAGGAGTCGGAGCCCATCCGGTCCACGACCTCGACCGTGTAGTTCTGGTAACCGCCGCGGTCGCACAGCGGGTCGGTCGCCGGGCAGGTGCTCTTGTCGCCGGGGGCGTCGAAGGAGATGTTGACGCCCGACAGGTCGTTCTGCCCCGGGCGCACGGCGCGGGCCAGGATCTTGGCCGTGACCAGGCCGGACTCGTCGAGCGCCTCACGCGACAGGCGCAGGACGTTCTGCTCGTCCACCATGCCGAGCTTGAGCTTGTTGCGCAGCATGTGCTGGGCGCCCATGGACGCGCCCGCCGTGGGCGGGATCAGCCAGCGGGAGTGCGGTCCACCTGGGCCGTTGAAGCTGCCGCGGCTGAGCATCTCCCAGACGCCGGTGTACGCCCGGACCGGCGGCACCCCGTACGGGTTGTTGTAGTTGTCCAGCACGCCGAGGATGTGGCTGAACTCGTGGGCGTAGACGGCCATGCCGGAGCTCTCGGCCTGGACGGAGTCGACGCCGATGTTGGCGTTGGGCCAGAAGTTGGAGGCCGCCTGCCAGGAGGACCAGTCGACGTAGCGCGTCTTCAGCCAGTTGGGCAGGGCCGGGTCGGGCGGGCCCCACTCGTCGGGCACGTCCTCCTTGGTCGGGAACTTCATCATCCCGAACTCCTGCCAGGTGGACGACTCGTCCTGGCCTGCGCTGAGGTAGAAGATGAAGTCGTACTGCTTGGCGACGTCCTCGCCGACGGCGTTGATCCAGGCGTTGTGGCCGTCGGTGCGCAGGTTCTTGTTGCAGGTGTCGCCCGCCGGGCAGCCCGAGGTGCCGTTGAAGCCGGGCTCCAGCGCGTACTCGTGGTCCTTGCCCGGCATCGTGTACGGGCCGAACCCGGTCAGCTCGACGCCGTACCGGCCGCCGGAGTCCTCCATCCAGTACTCGTGGATGGTGTGGCCCTTGTTGAGGTCGTTCGGGGTGTTGAGGAAGTCCTGGTAGAACTTGGCCACCTGGTCGCGCGGGACGTCATGCGCCTCGGCGCTCGGGTTGGCGTAGATCGTCGAGCCCTTGGGCTGGGTGACGACGAACGCCTGGTTGGGGTAGTCGAGCAGCACCAGCGCGCCCTTGAAGGTGCGCTTGGAGCCCTTGACGGCCGGGTCGTTCCAGTTCGTGCCCGGAGGCTTCTTGTAGTCCGCCCACGTCATGTGGTCGGGGTTCTCCCAGTTCTGCGGGTCGAGAGGCGTGAGGCCGCCGGGAGGACGGGCGCGCAACGTCTGGGCGTCGGCCGATTCGTCCTGCTGCCAGGGCTGGGTCTGCGGCCAGTGGTTCTGCCGCCAGGGGTACTCGGGATCGACGGTGGGGGGTGCTGCGGAAGCAGGGGTCGCCATCAGGCTCACCGGGAACAGCACGATGGCCGCCAGCAAACCCTTCAGCAGCTTCTTCGGGGCATTCACGGATTGACGGTATAGACGTTATTGACGGAGATCACCGATCAGCTGTAGGGAAGACGTGTAGCAACCCTTCCGACATTTGTCGAAATGTCCAGCGTGACCTAGGTGGAGCTGTGGCGGATCTCCAGCGGATCGTGGACGACCTCGCCGTGCGCCTCGGGCGTCCCCTCCTGCTGGAGGACCGCGTGCAGCGCGTGATCGCCTACAGCGAGCAGAACGGCGCCATGGACGACATCCGCCGCGACTCCATCCTGCGCCGGCACACCACCCCCGAGGTGCGCGAGTGGCTGCGGGCGGCCGGCGTGCACGAGGCGCAGGCCCCGCTGCGCACGGCCGGCGCGCCGCACCTGGGCCTGCTGCCACGCGTGTGCGTCCCGCTGCGGCACTCCGACGGCCTGCTCGGCTTCCTGTGGTTCATCGACGCCGAGCCGGCCATGTCCGAGGAGAAGGTGGCCGAGGCCGTGGCGGCCGTCCCCGGGCTGGCGCTGGCGCTGTTCCACGAGAGCCTGGCGACCGGGCTGGCCTCCCACCGGGAGCTGGAGGCGGTCACCGGGCTGCTGCGCGGCGAGCGGGACGCGGCCAGGCAGCTCATCGAGGCGGGCGCGTTCCCACAGGGCCAGCCGGTGACCGTGCTGGTGGCCCGGCCCCGCTCGGCCGAGCCCGACGAGGGCCTGCGCCTGGCGCTCGAACAGGGGCTGCTGGCGCTGCGCCGGCGGCTGAGCGGCCACCACCCGCTGCACCTGGTGCGCTACGACCACGCCGTGCTGCTCACCGCCGGGCCGCCGGTCCCGCCCGACGAGCTGCACGCGGCCATGCCGGTGCCCGTGGTGGTGGGGGTCGGGCGCACCCGGCTCGAACTGGCGCAGGCGGCCGGGTCGTACGCGGAGGCCCGGCACGCGGCGGAGGTGACCGCGCGGGTGCCGGGGCTCGGACGGTCGGCCGAGTGGGCCCGGCTCGGCGTCTACCGGATGCTCACCCAGCTCGCGGACCAGGAGGTGCATCCCGGGCTCGACGGGCTGCTGGCCGACGAGCAGTACCTGCCGCTGCTGGAGACGCTGGAGACGTACCTGGACCTGGCGGGCAGCGCGGTGGCGACGTCCCGGGCGCTGCGGCTGCACCGCACCTCGCTGTACTACCGGCTGCAACGGGTGGAGGAGCTGGCGCGTACGGACCTCAAGGACGGCGGCGAGCGGCTGGCCCTGCACCTCGGCCTGAAACTGGCCCGGCTGTCCGGCCGCTACCAGCCCCGGGACGCCCGCGGCGACTGATTGCCTTCACCGCCGCCGCTCGCGTTTAATGCCAAAAGGGCAAATCCGACGGGAGCGCCGATGCCGGGTGCGAAGCGTGCTGCGCGGGTTCCAGGGCCGTTTCCGGGGAGGCGTGTGCCCTCGCGCGTCGTGGCCCATTCCGCTCCGCTGGTGCTACCGGTCTGCGCCGAGCCCGTGCGCGACGGGACGGTGGTGATCAGGGGCGGGCGGGTGCTCCAGGTGGGCTCGCGGGCCGAGCTGCTGTCCCGCTTCCGCGTCGCGGAGGAGGTCCGCTGGCCGGGCATGATCGTGGCCGGGCTGGTGGACGCCTGCTGCGCGCCGACGCCCCCGGGCCACGGCGTCACCACGCGGGCCGCCGTGGTGTCCGACCCCGCCGATCTCGCCGGCGTTCCCGGCATCTCGTACGTCGAGGCGTCCAGCGCCGGCGAGCAGGAGTGGGAGGAGCACGACCGGGACGCGCTGATCACGGCGCTGCGCGAGGTGGACCGGCCGTGCCCGGTCGGCATCGCGGCCCGGACCCGCGACCCCCACGTGCTGGAGGACGTCGCCGTGCTGGCCAGGACGTTCGGCCTGCGGCTGCTGGCCGGGCTGGACCGGCACTCGCCCATGGCCCTGGACGAGGCCGGCGCGCTCGGCCCCCACTGCCACGTGGCCTGCGCCCGCCCGCTCGACCCCGGCGAGCGCAAGCTGCTGCGCCTGCGCCGCAGCGTGGTCGCGATCTGCCCGCCGGGGCAGGAGCAGGCCGCCGACGTGCTGGCCCTGCTGGAGGAGGGCAACAGCCTCGCCCTGGGCAGCCACGCCCTGGGCCACCACGCCCTGGGCCACCATGCCCTTGGCCACCACGCTCCGGGCCAGCACGCTCCGGGCCAGCACGCTCCGGGCCAGCACGCTCCGGGCCACCTCGACCCGGGCGGCCTCGACCCGGCCGGCACCGGGCTCGGCGACCTGCTCGGGCCGGGCGACCTGCTCGGGCTCGCGGCCGGTGTCCGGCGGCGGGCCCGGGAGCTCGGACTGCGGGTGCGAGGGCTGGACCGCCGCCTGGTCGAGGCCGCGACGCTGGGCGGGGCGCGGGCACTGGGACTGGACGCCGGGCCGGGCCGGATCGGCTCCCTCGGGCCGGGCAGCCGGGCCGACTTCGCCGTCTTCGACGCCCGCGGACGCTACCCGTACTCGGCCCTGATGGCCCGCCCACCCTGCCTGGCCACGGTCGTCGGCGGCGCGGTCACCGGAACTGGCCGTCCACCGCGCCGAGCAGATCCCTGAGCTGGTCGCGCTGCTCCTGGGACAGCACCGCGAACAGGCCCTCGCCGGCCTCCCTGCGCGCGTCCCTGGCCCGTTCGGCCATGGCCCGGCCCGCGTCGGTGATCACGACGAGCGTCGAGCGGCGGTTGGCCGGATCGACCTCCCTGCGCACCAGCCCGGCCTCCTCCAGCGCGTCCACGACGGGCGTCAGCGAGCGCGGCACGATCCGCAGCTCGTCGGCCAGTTGCACCATCCGCAGCGGCCGGCCGGCCTCGCCGAGCGCGCGCAACGCCCGAGCCTGCCCCGGATTGAGCCCGAGCGGCACCAGCCGATGCACGTATCCGTGCCGCAGACGCCTGCTGACCAGGTGCAAGAGCTCCGCGAGCTCCTTCTCTCCCATACCGACGATTTTAGCCGGAACAATTATGAGTTAACCTCTGTTTGAGTGGACATCCGAAAGGAGGCCCCATATTGGCCGACGAACCACGCGCGCCGCTGCGGCGCATCATCGGACTCTTCACCCCTTATCGCGGCCGGCTGATCCTGGTGGGCGCGTTCATCCTGCTGTCGTCCCTGGTCGGGCTGGCCTCGCCGTTCCTGCTGCGTGAGGTGCTGGACGTGGCGATCCCGTCCCGCGACGCGCTGCTGCTCACGCTGCTGGCGCTCGGCATGATCGCGGTCGCGGTCACCACGAGCGTGTTCGACGTGCTGCAGACGCTCATCTCCACCACCGTGGGCCAGCGGGTGATGCACGACCTGCGCATCTCGGTCTACTCCCACCTCCAGCGCATGTCGCTCGCCTTCTTCACCCGCACCAAGACAGGCGAGGTGCAGTCGCGCATCGCCAATGACATCGGCGGCATGCAGTCGGTGGTCACCTCGACCGCCACCTCGATCATCTCCAACCTCACCACCGTGATCGCCACGATCGTGGCCATGCTCGCCCTCGACTGGCGGCTGACGGTGGTCTCGCTGCTGCTGCTGCCGGTGTTCGTGTGGATCAGCAGGAAGGTCGGCGCCGAGCGCAAGCGCATCACCAACGAACGGCAGCGCAAGCTCGCCGTGATCTCCTCGATGGTCCAGGAGTCGCTGTCGATCAGCGGCGTCCTGCTGGGCCGGACGATGGGCCGCTCCGCCGAGCTGACCGACCGGTTCGGCCGCGCCTCCGACGAGCTGGCCGAGCTCGGCGTACGGACGAGCATGGCCGGACGCTGGCGGCAGTCGTCGATCCAGATCATCATGGCCGCGATGCCCGCCCTGATCTACTGGGCCGTGGGCTACACCGGCATCCTCTCCGTCGGCACCCTGGTCGCCTTCACCACGCTGCAGTCGAGCCTGTTCCGGCCGACGGTGTCGCTGCTGCGGCTGGGCGTCGAGGTGCAGAGCTCGCTGGCGCTGTTCGGCCGCATCTTCGAGTACCTCGACCTGTCGGTGGACATCCACCCCGGCACCAGCACCCTCGACCGGGTACGCGGCGAGGTGCGCTTCGAGCGGGTCGACTTCGCCTACGAGGACGAGCGCACCCTGCACGCCGTAGACGTGACCGTCCCCGCGGGCACGACGCTGGCCGTCGTGGGCGAGACCGGCTCGGGCAAGACCACCCTCAGCTACCTGCTCCCCCGCCTGTACGACGTGACCGGCGGCCGGGTCACCATCGACGGCGTGGACGTGCGCGACCTGACGTTCGAGACGCTGAGCGAGGTCGTCGGGGTGGTCTCGCAGGAGACGTACCTGTTCCACGCCTCGATCGCGGACAACCTGCGCTTCGCCCGTCCGGCGGCCACCGACGAGGAGCTGGAGGCGGCGGCACGGGCCGCGCGCATCCACGACCACATCGCCTCGCTGCCCGACGGCTACGACACGATGGTGGGCGAGCGCGGCTACCGGTTCTCCGGCGGCGAGAAGCAGCGCCTGGCCATCGCCCGCACGCTGCTGCGCAACCCGCCGGTGCTGATCCTCGACGAGGCCACCAGCGCCCTCGACACCCAGACCGAGCGAGCCGTCCAGGAAGCCCTGGACACGCTGGCGCGGGGGCGTACGACGATCACGATCGCCCACCGCCTGTCGACCGTCCGCGACGCGGACCAGATCGTCGTGCTCGACCACGGCAAGGTCGTCGAGCGCGGCACCCACGACGAGCTGATGGCGCTCGACGGCCACTACGCGGCCCTGGTGGACCGGGACCGCCCCCTCGAACTGGTCTAATTTTTCACGCTAAACCTACTTTAACCGTGTCTTACCTCACATTTCGGGCAAATCGGAATCATCGCGATCGTGGCGCGCGTTGACTCCCGCGTTTCCCCGTACCGAGGCTAGGACCAGTCTTGCCACCGCGCTCCTCCACCTTCCGCGCCCTGCGCCACCACAACTACCGGCTCTGGGCGGGAGCCGACATCGTCTCCGTCACCGGCACCTGGATGCAGGTCCTGGGGGTGAACTGGCTCATCCTCACCATGACGGGGTCGGCCACCAGCGTGGGGCTGAGCCTGGTGATGCAGGCGCTGCCGACGCTGCTGCTGGGCATGTGGGGCGGCGCGCTGGCCGACCGGCTGCCGACCCGGCCCGTCGTCGTCGCCGCGCAGCTCGCGCAGGCCGCGCTGGCCGCCGTCCTGGCGCTGATCGCCTTCTCCGGCGCCGACTCCGTCGTGCCGATCTACGCGGTGGCGCTGGCGGGCGGCGTGGTCTCCGCGCTCGGCGGGCCCGCGCTCGGACGCTTCGGGGCCGAGGTGGTGCCACCGGCCGACCTGCCCAACGCCATGGCGCTCGGCTCGATCCTGAACTCCTCAGGACGCATCCTCGGCATGAGCCTGGCCGGCGTGCTGCTGCCGTTGACCGGCAACGGCGGGCTCTTCCTGCTCAACGCGGCCACCTTCTTCGTCGTGATCGCGGCCGTCGCGCTCATGCGGCGCGCGGAGTTCCACCGGCTCGCCGGCTCCGAGCGGCAGCCCGGCGCGGTCGCCGCCGGCCTGCGGTACGTGCTGCGCACCCCCTGGCTGCTCGTGGTGCTGGCGCTCTCGCTCGTGCTGGGCAGCCTCGGCCGCAACTACCAGGTCACCATGGCCGCCATGAGCGCGGGCCCGCTGGCGGCCGGCGCCGCCGGGTACGGCCTGCTGTCCAGCGTGTTCGCCGCGGGCACGGTCGTGGGCGGCTTCCTGGCCGCCGCCCGGCCGCACCTGACGATCCGGCTGCTGCTGATCACCGCGTTCCTGACCGGGGTCGCGCAGACGCTGAGCGGCCTGATGCCCGCGCTGGGGACGTTCGCCGCGATGATGCTGCCGATCGCGGCGGGCGCGGTGATCATCGACACCACGGTCTCGGCGCGGGCGCAGCTCGACAGCCCCGACGAGATGCGCGGACGGGTCATCGCCGCGCTGGGCATGGTGAGCGCGGGCGCGGGCGCGATCGGCGGGCCGCTGCTCGGATGGCTGAGCGACGCGTTCGGGCCACGCCTGTCGCTGGGCATCGGCGGCGTGTCGTGCGTGGCTGCGACGCTGCTCGCGGCGCTCGCGCTGGCCCGCCTGTCCGGCCGGACCGTCCGGCAGGCGGCCTTCCGTCCGCTCCTGGAGAACCGCCTGGAGAACCGCCTGGCCCCGGAACGGGCTTAGTCTCTTCACGTGCACAACACCAGATACGCCCCGAACGGCATGGTCTGCAGCGTCGACCACCTGGCCTCGGCCGCCGGGGTGGGCGCGCTGGACCGCGGCGGTTCGGCGGCCGACGCGGCGATCGCGGCCAACGCCGTGCTCGCCGTGGTCGCGCCGCACATGTGCGGGCTCGGCGGAGACCTGTTCGCGCTCGTCCACGACGGCACGGCCACTGGCACGGTCACCGCGCTCAACGCCTCCGGTCGCGCCGGGTCCGGCGCCGACCCCGCCCGGCTGCGCGCCGAGGGGCACACCCGCATGCCGCACCTGCACGACGTCCGGTCCGTGCCGGTGCCCGGCTGCGTCGACGGGTGGCTCGCCCTGCACGCCAGGCACGGCCGGCTGCCCATGGCCGAGCTGCTGCGGCCCGCGATCGCGCTGGCCCGCGACGGCTTCCCCGCCTCCCCGCTGCTGGTCCCCGGCGCCCGTACGGCGGCCGCGCGGCCGGGCGGCGGCGACTTCGCCCCCGTACGCCAGGCCGGCGACCGCGTCACCCGCCCCGGCGTGGCCCGCGCGCTCCAGGCGGTGGCCGACGGCGGCCGCGACGGCTTCTACCTCGGCGAGTTCGGGCAGGGCCTGATCGAGCTCGGCGCGGGCGAGTACACCGCCGCCGACCTGGCCGCCCCCGGCGCCGACTGGGTCGAGCCGCTGCGGGTGCGCGCCTTCGGCCACGACGTCTGGTCGATGCCGCCCAACTCCCAGGGTTACCTGCTGCTGATGTCCCTGGCCGTCCTCGACGGGCTCGACCTGCCCGGCTCGCCCCGCCATCCGGCCTGGGCCCACCTGCTGGCCGAGGCCGCCAGGGCCGCCGGGCACGACCGGCTCGACCTGCTGCACGAAGACGCCAAAGACCTGCTCGACCCCGGAGAGATCGCCCGCCGCCGGGCCCTGGTCGACCCGGTCAGGCGCAGCCGCCTGCGGGCCCCGTCCGCCGACGGTGACACGACGTACCTGTGCGCGGTCGACGGCGACGGCATGGGGGTGTCGCTGATCCAGTCAAACGCGTCCGGGTTCGGCGGCATGCTCTTCGAGCCGCGTACCGGGATCAACCTCCACAACCGTGGCATCGGTTTCTCGCTGCGTCCCGGCCACCCGGCCGAGTACGGCCCCGGCCGGCGTCCGCCGCACACCCTGGCCCCCGCGCTGATCACCCGTCCCGGCGGCGGGCTGCGCACGGTCGTGGGCACGATGGGCGGCGACGCCCAGCCGCAGATCCTGGCCCAGGTCATCACCCGCCTGCTGCGTCACGGCGAGGAGCCCGGCCAGGCGCTCGCCGCCCCGCGCTGGCGGCTGGGCAGCGGCAACGGTTTCGACACCTGGGACGCCCCCGACGACGCCGTGCTCGACCTGGAGGAGGGCACGACCTGGGCCGACGGCCTGACCGCGCTCGGCCACCCGGTGCGCACGCTGCCGTACGGCGGCTCCTTCGGCCACGCCCACCTCATCGACGTGCGCCCCGACGGCATGCTGGCCGGCGCCGCCGACCCCCGCTCCCTGGTCGGCGCCGCGATCGGCCGCTAGATGGACAAGGATGAGCTACCGGAGGCCCTAAGCCGGGCCAAGTCGTAGGATTCCGGTCCGTACGGTGGGTAGAGGGCGCAGTATGAGCGAACTACCTCCGGACCGATTCGGCATGGCCGACGAGCAGGACATCGAGGTCAGGGAGTGGACCGACGACCTCGGCCTGCACCACGAGGTCAAAGAGGACGACCCCCAGCACGAGGCCACGCTCGACGAACGGCTGCGCCAGGAGTTGCCCGACCGCCCGCGCCGGGCCCCGCGCGAGGAGCACCGCCTGACCGAGCCCGACGAGGGCGCCCACCCCGACACCGAGGACGAGGCCATCGGCGTGGACTGGGACGCGGACCGGGAGGACCTGTCGGCCGAGGAGCGCGCCCTGCGCATCGACCCCGACGAGGACCTCACCTGACCCGCACAACCCTCGCGCGACTCACCCGACCCGCACAAGCCTCGCGCGACTCACCTGTGCCCCGGAAGCCCCTCGCGGGCCTCAGGTGAGCCGGCGCAGGGCGGGCAGCAGGGCGTGCAGGTCGTCGACGATCATGTCGGCGGCCTTCGCCTGCGGGCGCTCGGCGTGCAGGAAGCCCCACGGGCCGCGGCGCAGCAACGCCGTGCGCATGCCCGCACGGGCGGCGGGCAGCACGTCGTTGTCGAGCCGGTCGCCGACGTAGAGGATCTCGCCGGGCGCACGACCGGCCACCGAGGCCACCTTGACGAAGAACTCGGGGGCGGGCTTGGACAACCCCCAGCCCTCGGAGGTGTGCACCGAATCGACCGGCAGGTCCATCGCCACCAGGGCGTCGAAGGCCCGGCGGGGCTGGTTGCCGGCGATGATCACCTGGAACCCGGCCGCGCGCAGCGCCGCCAGGGCCTCCCGGACATCGGGGTAGAGGTCGTCGGCGTCGAAGTGGTTGCGCAGCCCGGCCGGGTCGTCGCGCTCCCAGGCGGCGATCTCCGCCTCCACGTCGAGACCGGGCCGGACGAGCTCGAACGCCTCACGGTGGGAACGGTCGAGCGCCGCCATGCCGCCGAGCGCGCCCATGAGCACGAACCTGCTGACCCCCAGCCGGTCGGCCCAGCGCGACCAGATGCGCGTCTCGTCGATCAGCGTCTCGCCGACGTCGAGCACGACGGCCTTGACGGCCTTGACCATCACTCCCCCTGTACGTCCGTGTGAAGCCCCGAGCTCAGGGCCGCAGCTTCTCCATCGCCTTGGCGATGCGTTTCTCCGACACCGGCGTGGGGGTGCCGAGGGTCTGGGCGAAGAAGCTGACCCGCAGCTCCTCGATCATCCAGCGGATCTCCGTCACGTCGGGGTCGCCCCGGCGGGCCGGGTGGAGGCTCGCCAGCAGGTCGTGGTAGTCGTCCTCGATCTTGTGCACGCGGTCCATCCACTCCTCGTCCCGCCAGGGCTCCTCCGGGAGCTTGGTGAGACGCCGCTCGATGGCCCGCAGGTAACGCAGGACGTCGGGCAGGCGGCGGGTGCCGGTGGCGGTGACGAAGCCCTTGAAGACGAGCTTGCCGAGCTGCTCGCGCACGTCGTCGGTCGAGGCGCTCGCGCGCAGGCCGTCGAGGCGGGTGCCCACGGCGTGCCAGACGCTCAGGATCTGCTCGACCTTGGCCAGCACGTCGGCCGCCGTGTCGTGCAGCTCGGCCCGGACGTGCTGGTGGAGGCGGTCGAAGCCGGCCGGGTCCCAGGCCGGGCCGCCGAGGTCGAGCATGAGCTTGTCGACGGCCGCGTTGACGACGTCGTCGAACAGCGCCACGGCGCCGCCGTGGGGGCTGCGCGACAGCGCCAGCTTGGCCTGGTTGGACAGGCCGCCGAGCAGCGACCTGGCCGGGTTGGTGACGTTGAGCAGGAGCAGCCGGCGGGTGCCGGGCCAGTGGGCGCGGCGCTGCTCGGCGGCCGTCTCGAAGATCTTGACGGAGACCGACTCGCCCGCGTCGACGAGCGCCGGGTAACCCTTCATCCGGCCCTGTTCGAACACCTTGGGCAGGGTGCCGAAGCTCCAGGTGCGCAGGCCGGTGCGCTCCAGGTCGTCGCCGGCCTCCGACAGGGTCTTGCGCAGGCGCGGCGCGAGCCGGCGCTTGAGCGCGTCGAGGTCCTTGTCCTCGGCCACCGTGCGCTTGCGCTCGTCGATCACCCGGTAGGTGATGCGCAGGTGGTCCGGCACCTGGTCGAGCTGCCAGGCCTCGCGCGGCACCCGGACGCCGGTGAGCCGCAGCAGCTCGCGCTCCACGGCCTCCAGCAGCGGCTCGCCGCCCTGCCTGACCCCGGTCAGCACCTGCCTGGCGTAGTTGGGGGCGGGCACGAAGTTGCGGCGCAGGTGTTTGGGCAGCGACCGGATCAGCGCGGTGATCAGGTCTTCGCGCAGGCCCGGGATCTGCCAGTCGAAGCCGTCGGAGTTGACCTGGTTGAGCACCTGCAACGGCACGTGGACGGTGACGCCGTCGGCGTTGGCGCCCGGCTCGAACTGGTAGGTCAGCTTCATCCGCTGACCGAGCTGCTTCCAGGTGTCGGGATAGTCGCGGGCGCTGATGTCGGCGCCCTCGTTGACCAGCATCTCCGGCGAGAACGTGAGCAGCTCGGGCTGCTCGCGCCCGGCCTTCTTCCACCAGGAGTCGAAGTGCCTGGCCGAGACGACGTCGGCCGGGACGCGCTGGTCGTAGAAGTCGTACAGGACCTCCTCGTCGACCATGATGTCGCGGCGGCGGGCCCGGTTCTCCAGCTCCTCGACCTCTTCGAGCAGCCGGCGGTTGTCCTTGAGGAAGCGGTGGTGGGTGTCCCAGTCGCCCTCGACCAGGGCGTGCCGGATGAACAGCTCGCGCGACAGGTCGGGGTCGATGCGGCCGTAGTTGACCTTGCGGCCGACCACGAGCGGCACACCGTACAGGGTGACCTTCTCCAGGGCGATCACCGCGCCCTGGTTCTTCTCCCAGTGGGGCTCGGAGTAGGTGCGCTTGACCAGGTGCTGGGCGAGCGGCTCGACCCAGTCGGGCTCGATCTTGGCGTTGACCCGGGCCCACAGCCGCGAGGTCTCGACCAGCTCGGCCGACATCACCCACTGCGGCTGCTTCTTGGCCAGGGCCGAGCCGGGGAAGATCGCGAAGCGGGCGTTGCGCGCGCCGATGTACTCCTGCATCGGCCGCCGCCCGTCGGCGGCGCGCTGCTTGTCCATGACGTCCTTGACGCCGATGTGCGACAGCAGCCCGACCAGCAGCGACACGTGCACCTGGTAGGGGTCGGCGGGCACGCTGCCGGGCTGGGCGCCGAGCGCCTGGCGGACCTGGCTGTAGATGTCCTGCCACTCGCGGACCCGCAGGTAGTTGAGGAACTCGGCCTTGCACAGCCGCCGGAACGCGCTGGAGGACAGCTCCTTCTGCTTGTCGCGCAGGTAGTTCCACAGGTTGAGGTAGGTCAGGAAGTCGGACTCGGGGTCGGCGAAGCGCCGGTGCTTCTCGTCGGCCTGCTGCTGCTTGTCGGACGGCCGCTCGCGCGGGTCCTGGATGGACAGGGCGGAGGCGATCACCATGACCTCGCGCAGGCAGCCGTTCTTCTCGGCCTCCAGCACCATGCGGCCGAGGCGCGGGTCGACCGGCAGGGTCGCCAGCTTGCGGCCGACGCCGGTGAGGTTGCCCTGGGCGTCGAACGCGCCCAGCTCGTGGAGCAGGTTGACGCCGTCCTTGACCTGCCGGCGGTCGGGCGGCTCGACGAACGGGAACGCCTCGATGTCGCCCAGCCCGATCGAGGTCATCTGCAGGATGACCGAGGCCAGGTTGGTGCGCAGGATCTCCGGGTCGGTGAACTCCGGCCGGGAGAGGAAGTCCTCCTCCTCGTAGAGCCGGATGCAGATGCCGTCGGAGGTGCGGCCCGAGCGGCCCTTGCGCTGGTTGGCGCTGGCCTGCGAGATGGGCTCGATGGGCAGGCGCTGGACCTTGGTGCGGTGGCTGTAGCGGGAGATGCGGGCGAAACCCGGATCGACCACGTATTTGATGCCGGGCACGGTCAGCGAGGTCTCGGCCACGTTGGTGGCCAGCACGATCCGGCGGCCGGTGTGGCGCTGGAAGACGCGGTGCTGCTCGGCGGCGCTCAGCCGGGCGTAGAGCGGCAGGATCTCGGTGTTCCGGAAGTCGGCCTTGGACAGGGCGTCGGCGGCGTCGCGGATCTCCCGCTCGCCGGACAGGAAGACCAGGATGTCGCCGGGCCCCTCAGTGATCAGCTCGCGGCAGGCGTCGACGATGCCGCCGGTCTGGTCGTCGTCCTCCGCCAGCGGGCGGTAGCGGACCTCGACCGGGTAGGTGCGGCCGGAGACCTCGATGATCGGCGCGTCGCCGAAGTGGCGGGAGAAGCGCTCGGGGTCGATGGTGGCGCTGGTGATGACGACCTTGAGGTCGGGGCGCTGCGGGAGGAGCTGTTTGAGGTAGCCGAGGATGAAGTCGATGTTGAGGCTGCGCTCGTGGGCCTCGTCGATGATCAGGGTGTCGTACTGGTCGAGCATGCGGTCGTTCTGCAGCTCGGCCAGCAGGATGCCGTCGGTCATCAGCTTGACCAGCGTGCGGTCGCTCGCCTGGTCGGTGAAGCGCACCTTGTAGCCGACGACCTCGCCGAGCTCGGTGCCGAGCTCCTCGGCGACGCGCTCGGCGACGGTGCGGGCGGCGATGCGGCGCGGCTGGGTGTGGCCGATCAGCCCGCGCACGCCGCGCCCGAGCTCAAGGCAGATCTTGGGGATCTGGGTGGTCTTGCCGGAGCCCGTCTCGCCCGCGATGATCACGACCTGGTGGTCGCGGATGGCGGCCAGGATGTCGTCCTTGCGCTGGGAGACCGGCAGGTTCTCCGGGTAGCGGACCTGCGGCACGGCCTCGCGGCGGCGCGCCAGCCGCTGCTCGGCACGCTCGACGTCGGCGAGGATCTCGGTGACGATCTTGTCCCGGGCGTCGCGGGAGCGGACCCGGCGCATGCCGTCGAGCCTGCGCCGCAGCCGCCGCTGGTCGCGCGGCATGAGCTCGGGCAGGCGGGACTGGAGGTCGGCGAGCGGAGAGGACAACGAAGGCGTTCCCATACTGCTTTCAGGATATTTGAGCCCCGTGGCCCCGGAGCCAACGGCCCATGGTGCCCGACGCGACCCGCCCCCCGCATCCCAATATCGCGCCGGCACCGCGGCCGCGCTCCCCGGCCGCGCCGGGACGGCGGCCGCGGCCCCCCCTACCGCGCCGGCCGGGTGGTGGCGGCGTGGCGGGCGGCGCCGATGATGCCGGCCTCGTTCTGCAGGGCGGCGGGCACCACGGGGGTGTCGATGGTGACGTGCGGCAGGAACTTGTCGGCCTTCTTGCTCACGCCCCCGCCGATCACGATCAGCCCCGGCGAGAACAGCATCTCCACGTGCCTGAGGTACTCCTCGACCCGCTCGGCCCACTTCTCCCAGCTCAGGTCGTGCTCCTCGCGGGCCCGCGCCGACGCGCGCTCCTCGGCGTCCTTGCCGCGCAGCTCCAGGTGGCCGAGCTCGGTGTTGCAGACGAGTGTGCCGTCGGCGAACAGGGCGCTGCCGATGCCGGTGCCGAAGGTCAGGATCAGCACCGTGCCCTTCTGGTCGCGTCCCCTGCCGAAGGTCATCTCGGCGATGCCGGCGGCGTCGGCGTCGTTGAGCACCGTCGCCCCGCCGAAGAGCGCGGCGGCGTCGACGCCGATCCACGAGTGGTGGACGTTGGCCGCCGTCTGCACGACCCCGTCGACGACGACGCCGGGGAAGGTGACGCCGACCGGGCCGTCCCAGTCGAACTGCTTGACGATCTCGGCCACCACCTCGGCCACCCCCTCGGGCTTGGCCGGCTGGGGCGTGGCGATGCGCAACCGCTCCTGGACGAGCTCTCCGGCCTCGGTGTCGACCGGGGCGCCCTTGATTCCCGAACCGCCGATGTCGATGCCCAACACGTTCATGACTCTCCTTCTCCCCCACCCTGGACGGGAAAACTCGCCCGCCGGTATTTCCGGCCCCGCTGAACCCGCTCCGCGTCCGCCGCGTATCTCGCGTCACAAGCGCTCACTAGGAGGCACGGATGCGGCTCCGCATCATCACGCTCTGCGCTGTCGCCGTCGTGGCGGGGACGACCCTCACCGCCCCCGCGCAGGCGACCACCAGGACCCGTTTCGACGTCATCAACCTTGTGTCGGACGTCAAGGGCAAGGCCCCGGTCACCGACCCCAAGGTCGTCAACCCGTGGGGCCTGGCCATGGGCAAGACCTTGTGGGTCTCCAACGCCGGCACCGGCACCGCCACCGTCTACTCCGGCACGGGCCGTAAGGAGAAGACGGAGGTGTGGATCCCGGGCGGCTCCCCGACCGGCCAGGTGTTCAACCCGGGTGACGGCTTCACCGTGAAGGGGCGACCGGCCACGTTCATCTTCTGCAGCCCGAGCGGCGCGATCACCGGCTGGAACGCCGAGGCCGACCCGGCCAACGCCGTGATCGCCGCGTTCACCCGCGGCGCCGACTACAAGGGCCTGGAGCTCGTACGGACCGACGAGGGCGAGTTCCTGCTGGCCGCCGACTTCGCCCACGGCCGGGTGCACGCCTTCGACGAGAACTTCCGGCGCATCCGCCTGGCCGGCTGGCAGTTCCAGGACTCGCGGGTGCCGCGCGGCTACAACGCCTACAACGTGGCCGTGGTCAACGGCAGCGTCTGGGTGGCGTACGCGCTGCGCGACCGTGCCACCGGCAAGCCCGTCTTCGGCGCCGGCAAGGGCTTCGTGAGCCGCTTCAACGCCGACGGCCGCCTGACCGGCCGCATCTCCAGGGTCGGGCTCGACGCGCCCTGGGCCATGACCGCCGCGCCGCGCGGCTGGGGCCAGTACGCGGGCGCCCTGCTGGTCGGCAACTTCGGCGACGGCACCGTGCACGCCTACAAGGGCGACCGCCACCTGGGCGCGATCACCACGTCCGGCGGCCGGCCCGTCAAGCTCCCCGGCCTGTGGGACCTCGAACCCGGCACCGCGGCCACCGGCGGCGTGAACACGCTGTGGTTCTCGGCCGGCATCGAGGGCGCCAAGCACGGCCTGATCGGCGTGATCGCCCCCGCCGGCACGAAGCCGACCTCCACGGCCGCCGCCCCCGCGAGCACGCCGGCGCCCACCCGCTCCGCCGCCCCCAAGACGAAGTCGCCCTACGGCGGCGGCAGCGGCTACTGACCGCGGCCGCGCCCTGGCCCATGATCGGGGCCACTCGACGTTTCCGGCGCGGCCGGCGCGGGCCGCGCCGGAAACCCGGATTCCCGGAAAACCTGCGAACCACATATGGACACGGAATGCGACGGAGCAGATACTCAACGTGTCAACACCCTCATCCCTGCTCTCACGTCGCCCCCTTAAGCACCGCATGAGCCGGCGTGTCGTGTGCTGCCCGGAAACCGTGCCTGTCAGGGAACAGGACAAGGAGAGACCATGCCCGTCAAGAAGTCTCTGTTCCTTTCCGTCATCGCCCTCGCCACCGCGGCCTGCGTGACGGCCACCGTCGTGGCCCTCCAGGCGTCCAGTCCCGTGTCGGCGGCCACGCGCGCCGCGCTGCCGCCCGGCTACCAGCTCGTCACCCTGCCCAACGCCAACGTCCCCAACTTCCAGCGCCGCACGGTCTACTGTCCGGGCTCCAAGCACGTGCTCGGCGGCGGCGGCGAGGCCCGCGGCAACGGCGCGATCCTGGTGGGGTCGTTCCCCACCGATGACGCCCGCGGCTGGATCGCCCTCGGCCGCCAGATCGGCTACAACGACGTCGGCATCAGCGTGTTCGCCATCTGCGCCGACTGACCCGCCCGCCGGCCCCGCCCGCTCTCCCGCGGGCGGGGCCGGCGCACGTCCGGCCTCAGAGCCCGCCGAGGACGGCCGCCAGATCGGCGACGCTGCGGTAGTGGACGCCCGTCATGCCGAGCGCCCTGGCGGCCTCCACGTTCGGCAGCCGGTCGTCGACGAACAGGCAGCGCGCGGGGTCGGCCCCGGCGCGTTCGGCGGCGATCTCGTAGATGCGCGGGTCGGGTTTGATCACGCCGACCCTGGCGCTGCTGACCAGGTCGTCGGCGAAGTAGGTGAGCCCCAGCCGGTCGAGGTGCTCCTCCACGGTGTCCATGGCGTTGGTCACGATGACCACCGGCACGTGCTGCTGCGCCTTGGCCAGCAGCTCCCTGACCTCCTCGTCAACCCGGAACGGCACCGCCCCGAACTCGGCCACCGCCCTGCGGGCCCGCTCGTCGCCGCCGAGGGCGACCGCCACCGCCTCCAGCCATTCGCGCTCGCTGATCCGGCCCAGGATGGCCGGCTCGATCAGCTCGGGGGCGAAGGCCGTGGCCATGAGCGGCAGGGCGTACCGGGCCTCGATCTCGGCCTGGACGGTGTGGTCGAAGAGGCGGAGCACGCCATCAAGATCGGTGAGAACCGCATCAAAGGGGATCACAGCCATCATTGTGCCGTGAAGTACCGCATCCGCTGGTCCGAGAAGGTTTCGCGTGCCGCCAAAGCCCCGGGGCGACCGGCGGCACTACCATCTCCGAGACAGGATTCGGTATCGGAACGGTAGGGCATGGACGATCACCAGCTGCCACCTGAGTTGTGCCAGCTGTTCGCCGACGGCGGCAGGGGGCGCAGACTGCCCCCGGGCCTGCCCGCGGGCGACGTGGTCTGGCCCGACCCCGCCTACACCCGGCAGGTCGTGGCGGCCCGGCCGGCGTTCTGGATGAGCGACGAGCACGCCGCCGGCGAGGACTGGTCGTTCATGCGGGTCTGGCACGCGCACAGCGGCCTGTGGCCGGTGCTGCTCGACGAGTCGGCCCAGCCGTGGGCGATCGGGCAGATCGTGCCCGACGACCCGATGCTGATCGGCCACTTCACCGCCGAGGGGTTCATGACCGAGGTCTGGCAGGAGTGGGTGTCGCAGATGCCGCGCGACGCGCTGGCGGAGTTAGAGCCGTACGGGGCGCTCTGCCCGGGGCTGGCGCCGCCGGGGGTGCCCCGCGCCGACCCCGGCGACGTGGCCGACTGGCTGGCCCGCGAGCTCGCCCCCAGGGGCATGCCGCTCGGGCTGGTCGCGGCCGGCCGGGGGGCCGACGCGCTGGCGGTCATGGGCTGGCAGGGCGCGCTGCACCACAACGAGTGGATGGTGCCGATGGCGGCCGTGGTGCGCAGCTGGGAGGACCGCTTCGGGGCCCGCGTGGTGAGCGTCGGGTTCAACACCCTCGACCTGAGCGTGGCCGCGCCGCCGGCCGACCCCGAGCACGCCCTCCACGTCGCCGCCGAGCACTGGGCGTTCTGCCCCGACAACGTCGTGCAGGGACCGGGCGACCTCCAGGGGTACGCCGACCAGATCATCGGGCAACACGCCTGGTCGTTCTGGTGGGACTGAATCCCCGGCCTTTACGCTACTTTTAACCGCGACAGGGAGGGCTCGGTCACAGCATGTCACGGGGAGATCTCACTCCGGAGCTACTGCATTCCTCGTCCTGGACGGACTGGCTGGTGCAGTCGGCCGGCATCCCCGTCCACGACGTGCCGCTGGTGTCGGTGGGCGGCGGGCTCGGCTCGTTCACGCTGGTCGACGTGCTGCGCATCAGAGGGGTGCCGATCCCGGCCATGCGGGTGCTCTCGACCAGCGACACCCCCTGGCAGACGTGGGAGTACCTGACCCGCGTCTCGCAGCTGCCCGCGCACGAGCGCATCCGGTCCGACGCGGGGGCGCGTCCCGACAACATCTGGGGCTTCCCCTCCTACGCGGTGCAGGAGGCCTGGCAGGACGGCTCCCTCAAGCCGATCCTCCAGGTGCTCGCCGAGCCGCTGTTCACCGACTTCTACAGCCCGCGCGCCGGGCTGGTCACGCAGACCCTGCGGCGCGAGGCCGACCGCATCGGCTACTGGCACATGCTGGCCAAGGGCCAGGTGCGCATGGTCAGGAAGCGGCTGGGCGGCGGGTACTTCACCGTGCTGACGCCGCCGCCGGGCACCTCGCCGACCAAGCGGGTGGTGCTGCGCTCCCAGTACGTGCACCTGGCCGTCGGCTACCCGGGGCTGAAGTTCCTCGACGACCTCCAGGAGTTCCGGCAGGCGCAGGGCGAGCGTTACCGGGTGGTCAACGCCTACGAGCCGCACGAGCACGTCTACGACCAGCTGCGCAAGCGGCCCGGGGTGGTGGTCGTGCGCGGCGCCGGGATCGTGGCCTCCCGGGTGCTCCAGCGCCTGATGGACGACCGCGAGCGGTACGGCCTGCACACCCAGATCATCCACCTGTTCCGCACGTACGTGGCCGGTCCGCACGGCCCGAGCGTGTTCATGCGGCGCAAGGGCGGCGACGGCTGGGCCTACCAGGCGTTCACGATGCCCAAGTCGGCCTTCGGCGGCCAGCTCAAGGCCCGGTTCAGGAAGGCCACGCCCGAGCAGCGCGCCCTGATCTCCAAGGCGCTGGCCGGCACCACCACCCCGAAGCTGGCCCGCTGGCAGGAGCAGATGCGCAGGGGCCGGCAGGGCAACTGGTACCACCCCACGCAGGCCGTCGTCGACCGCATCGAACGGGCCCCCGACGGCCGCCTGGTCACCCACACCCGCAGCGTCGACGCCGCCGCCATGCAGTACGTGTCCGACTTCATCATCGACTGCACCGGCCTGGAGGCCGACATGCCGGAGCATCGCGTCCTCGACGACCTGCTGCGGCACGGCGGCGCCCGGCCCAACAAGGCCGGCCGGCTGAGCGTGGGCCAGAACTTCGAGGTGCTCGGCGCCGAGAGCGAGGGCGGCGTCCTGTACGCCTCCGGCGCCGCCACGGCCGGCAACCACTTCCTGGCCGTGGACAGCTTCCTCGGCATGCAGACCGCCGCGCTCGACATCGCCGCCGACCTGACCAGGCGCGGGTTCTGCAAGGGGCTCGGGCCGGTGCGGTCCACGTCCCAGTGGCTGCGGTGGGCGGGAAACAGGAGGCTCGCTTGATCCCGACGCTGGCCGGGCGGCTGCAGACCCGGCTGTTCACGCTGGCCACGGTGGGGGCGGCGCTGACCGCGCTGATCACCCTGGTGCTGCCGATGTCCTTCCGGGACGCCTTCCTCGTGCTGCTGGCCGTCGCCGTCGTGGGCGCCGGGTGGGAGCTGCTGTACCACCTGCTCATGCAGTTCCGCTGGGACAAGGACTGGCCGACGCTGTTCGGGCTGGTCACGGCCGTGCCCGAGGGGCTGCTGATGTGGGTGCTGGTGGACGGCGGGCTCGTCCCCGGCGTCGCCGGCCCGGTCAGGGCGTGGGCGTTCGCGGTGATGTTCGCCTTCGTCTGGCTCGGCCAGTGGTTGTTCGTGAACGGGCCGATGCGGGTGTTGTTCGTCGAATGGCGGCTGCGCGGCGGCCGCCTGCTCTGATCTCGGATCTGCTCACGGTTCTGCTTACGGAGGGGCAATGGGGGGCGTCGAGCTGGCTCGACCGCTGTACTTCTGGCTCGGTTTCCTGGCCACGGTGGCCGGGGTCGTGCTGCACCTGCCGATGTACCTGCACGGCGCCGACATGCACTACCGCCTGGCGGGCATGCCGATGGACCTGCCGATGACCATCGGCATGGCGCTGATCGTGGCGGGGCTGGCGGTCACCGCGTACGGGCTGATCCCGCCCGGCGCGCTGACGGCCAGACCGGCCGCCGAGGTACGCGTCCGCGCGCTGGACGACGCGCGCATGCGGCCGGCGCACATCGGGCTGATCGTGGTCATGTCGGTCGCGGTGATCATCGACGCCATGAAGCCGATCACGCTCGGTTTCGTCGCGCCCGGCATGGCCAAGGAGTACGGCCTGAAGTCCGCGCTCAACCCGGCCGGCGAGCTGCCCGTGGCGCTGCTGCCGCTGGCCGGGCTCACCGGGACGGTGCTCGGCTCGCTGCTGTGGGGCTGGATGGGCGACAAGATCGGGCGCAAGCCGTCGATCCTGTTCGCCGGGGTGCTGTTCATCGGCACCGCGATCTGCGGCGTCATGCCGGACTTCGAGTGGAACCTGGCCATGTGCGTGGCCATGGGGCTGGGCGCGGGCGGCATGTTGCCGATCACGTTCTCGCTGCTGGCCGAGACGATCCCGCCGCGGCACAAGGGCTGGGTGATGGTGCTCATCGGCGGCAACCTGGCGGTCGCCTACCTGGCGGCCAGCTGGTTGTCGGCGTCGCTGGCGCCGACGTTCTCCTGGCGGGTGCTGTGGCTGGTCGGGCTGCCGACCGGCGTGTTCCTCATCCTGCTCAACCGCTTCATCCCCGAGTCGCCGCGTTTCCTGCTCGCGCACGGCCGCGACGCCGAGGCCCGCGCCGTCCTGGCCAGGTACGGCGCGGCCGCCACCACCGAGGAGGCCACCGCCGGCGTCGAGCGGGTGGAGGACGAGCACGCGGGCGGCTACTCGAGGCTGTTCCGCCGTCCGTTCACCGGGCTGACGGTGGCCGTCGTGGTGCTCGGGCTGAGCATCGGCCTGGTCACCTACGGCTTCCAGCTGTGGATCCCGTCCAACCTGCAGAAGCTGGGCCTGGACCAGCAGACGGCCGACCGGGCGCTGCGCGACTCGACGCTGCTGGGCCTGCCGCTGATCTTCGTCTCGGCCGCCATGTACGGCCTGTGGAGCGCGAAGAAGACGATCGTCACGCTGTCGGCGCTGGTCGGCGTGGCGCTGGCGGTGCTGGCCTTCTCCGGCGAGACGCTGGCGCACGACCGTACCTGGCTGTACCTGCTGCTGGCCGGGCCGATCGTGGGAACGGCGACGATCGCCGCGGTGCTGGCCGCCTACAGCTCGGAGATCTACCCGACCCGGGTGCGCTCGCGCGGCTCCGGGCTGTCGGCGGGGATGGGCAAGGCCGGCGGCGTGGCCGTGACCGCCGTGCTCGTGGCCGGGGCGGCGGCGCCGTCGATCGGCACGACCGCGCTGCTCGGGGCGGTCCCGCTCATCCTGGCGGTGGTGGCGGTGCTGGCGTTCGGGGTCGAGCCGGCGAAGGGCGCGGCCGGCGACCCGGCCACGCCCGCCGCCGCCTCGACAGGGGCCTGAGGGCGCCCTGGCGTTCACCGGGGCCTGACGCCCAGGGCGCCCGGGAGTTCACGGGACGCGCGCCACGACGCCGTACGTGCCCGACGAGCTCGGCCGGCCGGAGCAGGCGGCGCCGTGGTCGTCGGGCCGCCACTCCGGGACCCACACCAGCCCCGGCTCGACCAGCGCCAGCCCGCCGAGCAGCGCCGCCACCTCCTGCCTGCCGCGGATCGCGTGGCCGGGCAGCGTCATCGCCAGCAGGTCCCGGACCGCCGGCAGCAGCTCGCCCGGCACGCCGTCGAAGGTGGTCTGCAGCAGCGACAGGTAGCTGCCGTCGGACGCCGCCCGGCGGACCCGGCTGATCACGTAGTGGACGTGCTCGTCGTCGGCCAGGCTGTGGGTGGACAGCAGCAGCACGGCCACGGGACGGTCCCAGTCGAGGAAGGCGCGCACCACCCGGTCGCCGAGGATCGCGTCGATCTCGCGCACGTCGCCCTCGACCACGCGGACCAGATCGGTGCCCGGCTCGATGGTGGCCCGCGCGCCGGCCAGCACCATCGGATCGTTCTCCACGTAGACCACCCGGGCGGGCACACCTCCGGAGCCGCCGTGGCAGCCCGCGGCCACGTCGTGCAACCGGCCGCCCGGAGGCAGGCCGCTGGGCACGCCGCTGCCCACGACGACGAACTGGTCCACTCCTTCGGCCGCCAGATGCCGGACCACGCGCACCAGGAACTGCAGCACGGCCCGCGCGGCGGCGGTCGTCACGGACGCGGCCTGGTCATATCGGCGTACCAGATCGCGGTCGGCCGAGAAGTTGTTCTTCCCGCCCGCGGCCGCGTCGAGCACCCGGGTAGTCATGGCTCGGGTCATCTCCAGCTTCGCCAAGTTTCGGATGGCACGCTGACGCATTGAGTGTTGCCCCTTTCCCCTCGCCCACTATCTCGGGAAAAGCCGGTCCTTTCGGACCCCACTCGATGACCCAGACCATATGATCCTCGTTGCACGCCGGAAGACAACAGGAAAAGCATGAATTCTGCGGAAATATGCCTTACCTGAATGGCGCCGGCCGGAGATCATTTCCCTGTCGAGCGCGACAGGCGTTCGCGGTGGGACTCCAGCACCTCGTACGTCTCCTCGCGGGTGGTGGTCGTCACCGACAACTTCGTGAACGCCTGGTGGTAGGTCTCGACCGCGGCGACGTCGGTGATCAGCTCGTCGGCCTCGACGCCGTGGGCGCAGGCGACGTCGGGCTCGAACGCCTCGGCGAAGCGCCACAGCGTGAACGGGCCGGTGCGGGGCACGTACGCCGGGTCGTCGATCGGCACGACGTGCAGCGAGACGTTGGGCCGCTTGGCATGGTCGAGCAGCAGGTCGAGCTGGCGAAGCTGGGCGTGCGGGCCGACGATCGAGCGCAGCAGCACGGCCTCGTCGATCACCGCCCACAACACCGTGTCACCGGCCCCGGCCAGCGCCTCCTGGCGGGCCATGACCAGCGCCAGGGCCTCCTCCACCGACGACTGCCCGAGCGTGGCCGGCCCGGCCACGGTGATCGCGGCCCGCGCGTAGTCCTCGGTCTGCAACATCGGCGGGACGAACTGGGGATGGTACGTGCGGATCACCGTGGCCCGCTGCTCCAGCGCGTAGGCCGTGGCCAGCCAGACGGGCACCGACTGGGCGTCGTACCAGGCGGCCTCTCGCTCGCCCCTGGCCAGCGAGAGCACGTACTCGCGGACGGGCGGGGCGGTGACGCCGTAGAGGCCGAGCAGGCGCTCGACCGTGATCGGCGTGGGCGCGAGACGGCCCTCCTCGATCGCGGGGATCGCGGCGGCGCCCTTGCCGAGCGAGCCCTCGACCTGCTCGACCGAGAGCCGCACGCCCATGCGCAGGCCGTGCAGCCGCTTGCCGAGCGCGCGGCGCTGTGAGTCGTTGAGCGGCGTGGCGGCCTCGGGGATCTCGGCCGCCGGCTCCGGCTCGCCCGGCAGCCCCTCGGCCCGGCGCGCCAGCTCGACCACACCGCGCAGGACGGCCAGCGACCCCTCCGACAACCCGGAGGCCGACAGGCCGATCGCGGCCGCCCGCAGCTGCAGGTCCTCGACCGCGCCGGACTCGTAGTGCTCGTCGCCCACCAGCCAGCCCACGCTCACCTGGAGGCAGGCGGCCAGCGCCCGCAGCACCTGGAGGGTGGGGTTGGTCTGCTTGCCGGTGCGCAGCTGGCTGACGTAGGCGCGCGTGATGGGTATGCCCGCCTCGGTGAGGGCGGAGGCGACCTGGGCGCCCGTGAAGCCGCGCTTGGTCAGCGCGAGATCGAGCCGTTCGGCGAAGTTCGCCACGGCGCACCTCCTACCGCCCGTCAACTTTTCCCAGCCTAAGGTACGAGACCCCCACTGTCCCCTGCCACGCGGGCCAGCTCTGCCCGGCGGGTAGGTATCAACTTATTCGCAAAGTGTGAGTTGACATAGCCCCTCTTTCCCGCACAGTATCGGAGCGCGTGGTAACTGTGGCTTAACAGCCCGGACGATTCGCGAGAGTCTCCGGCAAGGAGGTGGCCGGACGTGACCATGGACTCCCTCGACGGCTCACGCTTCCTGGAGGATCCGGTCTCCCGGGGGCAGCAGCAGGTCGTCCGGCGCATCTGCGCGCGGGTCGCCGGCCCGCTGACGAGCCGCGACGTCCAGGTCGCCGAGCTGCCGCTGGGCGGGGTCGAGATCTGGCTGGACAGCCCCCGTCACCGCTGGCGCCTGCACCACCGCATGGCCCGCGAGCTGCGGTTGGCCGGCTGGCACACCGAGCCAGGACCCGACCGGCTGCTGCTGCTCGGCTGGAGCGCGGTCTGCCTGGGCCACCGCGCCAGGATGCTGGGCGCGGCCCTGTCCGGGCGGCTGGCGCACTTCGACCGCACGTCGTTCGCGGCCGTCATGATCGCCACCCGGCTGCGGCACGAAGGGCTGCCCGCCGCCGAGCTGCCCGCCGCGGTGGTCGAGCGCTGCCGCGACGCGCTGCGCTGGCCCGTCCGGCTGGCCGACCTCGACGGACTCGAACGCCGGTCGTCGCTGGAACCCATCAGGCTCAGGCTGGCCCAGGTGGCCGGGCTGGAGTCGGCGGTGAGCCGGCGCTGCGCCGAGCACCTCGCGCTGGCCGCCAGGGTCGCGCGCACGGTGGCCGGCACCGCGCCGCCCGCCCGCTCGCGCGCCTCGGGCCCGCGCGCGGGGCTGACCGAGCGCATGGTCTGCGTCAGCGTGCCCAACAGGGCCGCCGCCGCGCTCGACCCGGAGACGGCGCGATGACGCCGCTCCCCCTCCCCCGCCGGGCCTCGCCGCCCGCCGGCCCGCCCGCGCCGCGCGCGGCCGTGCCGGCGGCCCTCATGCGGCCGGCTCCGGCGCTACCCCATCCCTCCGGCACCGTGCGTCACGTGCCCGACAGAGTCGGCACGGTGCTGTCGGCCGGCGCGGTAGCGGCTGGCGTGCCGGCCAAACCAAGGGGTAGTGCCTGGGGCCGGCTTTCCTCGCGGCCGTCCGCCCGTGATCGGGCGGCGGTCTCCCCGACCGGGGAGGCGGGCCCGCCCGGCTCCCCGGCCGGCGCCACCGGCACGGCGGCGACGCCGGGCGGGACGATCGGCGTGACGGGCGCCACGGCTCTGATCGACCGCCCCCTCAGGGGGCCGGCGCCCGCGTGGGCCCCCGTGCCGGTGGCCATGACGTCAGCGGGCCGCGCCCGGCCCGCGTCACCCGGATCCGCGACCGACAGGAGTGATCATGCTCACCGACGAGATGTCCAGGCGGCAGCCGCACGAGGTGCACGCCCGGGGCGCACGGCCCCAGCCCGCCGAGCCGAGGGGCGAGGGCCGCGACGAGCCGTCGCGGGCCGAGGCCCCGGCGCGCACCGTCCACCGGCTGCGCCGGATCCGGCAGGTGTCCGTGCAGGCGATCGGCGAGATCGACCAGGCGCTGGCCTGACCGTCATGCGGACGGTCCCCGACCCGGAAGGTGCGAGATGAGCCGCGGCAGGGTGGGCGTGATCGTCGCCCCCGCCAATCCCTCGGCGGAGCCCGAGCTGACCCGCCTGCTCGGCTCGCGCGCCGACATGCACGTCACCCGATTCCCCGTGCACCGGGGAGTGTCGCTCGCCGAACGGCTGGAGAGCTACAACGAGGCCCTGCCCGGCATGGTCTGCGCGTTCGACGGCCTGCCGCTGGACGCCCTGGTCATGGCCTGCAGCGAGTCCCGCTACCTGCTGGGCCCCGACGACGACGCCGACCAGTGCGCGCGGCTGTCGGCCTCGACCGGCGTGCCGTTCGCCTCCTCCACGCAGGCCACCAGGGAGGCGGTGGAACACGTCGGCGTGAGCGACATCGTGCTGATCTCGCCGTACCAGCCGTGGCTGACCGAGCTGGCCGAGCGCTTCTGGAAGACGGCGGGGCTCAACGTCACGCAGGTCGTGCAGGTGCGGGCGGCCAAGGGCGGCTACTCCTCCTACGCGGTCACCCCGGCCGAGCTGATCACCCAGGTCGAGCGGGCCGAGGTGCCCGGCGACGCGGTGCTGCTGTTCACCGGCACCGGCATGGCCACGCTACCCGTGCTCGGGCCGCTCAGCGCCGGCAACGACCGCACGCTGCTCACGTCCAACCTCTGCACCGCCTGGTGGGCCCTGTCGCGGGCCATCGGCGAGCACGTCACGCTCAGCCGCGTGCCCTACCGCCGCCACATGGCGGAGCAGGGGAGGCGCCCCGCATGAACGGCGTGATCGTCGTCGGGGCCGGCCCGGCGGGGCTGACCGCGGCGCTCTCGCTGGCCAGGGCCGGGATCCCGGTCACCGTGCTGGAGCGGGAGAACGAGCTCGCCGGGCAGGCGCGGGCCTGCACCTTCCATCCGGCCACGCTCGACCTGCTCGACGAGCTGGGCGTGGCCTCGCAACTCGTCGCCAAGGGCCGCGTGGTCGAGCGGGTGCAGTGGCGCGACCGGTCGGGGATCGTGCTGGCCGAGATGGGCATGAACCGGCTCAACGGCCTGACCAAGCACCCGTTCAGGGTCCACGCCGACCAGGCCGCGCTCACCCCGCTGCTGCTCGCGGCCCTGAACGCCTACCCCGACGTCGACGTGCGCTTCGGCACCCGCGTCGACGGGGTCTCCGAGGGCGGCACCGGCATCCGCGTCCGCGTCGGCCAGACCTGGACGCGGGCCCGGTACATGATCGCCGCCGACGGCGGCCACAGCACGGTGCGCGGCTCGCTGGGGCTGCCCTTCCCCAGGTCGGCCTACCCGACGCAGGCGCTGCGGGTGTTCACCGACTCGCCGCTCGACCGGCTGCTGCCGAGCCTGGCGCCGCTCACCTACGTCCGCGACGTGCAGCAGTCGTGCACGCTGCTCGCGCTGCCCGACCACTGGCGGATCATCTTCAGGATCCCCTGCGACGCCACCGAGCCGCTGTCCTCGCCCAACGTCTCGATGCTGGTCCGCCGCGCCCTGCCGGGGGCGAGCGGGCCCATCCACGTGACCGGGGCCGACCGGTTCGGGCTGTCCAGGGGCGTGCTGACCTCCTACCGCTGCGGGCGGGTGCTGTTCGTGGGCGACGCCGCGCACCTGACCTCCACGGTCGGCGGCCTGAACATGAACGCCGGCATCCACGACGCCGTCGAGGTCGGCCAGGTGATCGCGGCCGTGCTCGGCGGTTTCGCGCCGCCCACCGCGCTGGAGGCGTGGGCGTGGCGGCGGCGGGCCGTGCTGCTGCAGCGGGTGATGCCGCGCGGCGAGACGCGGCCGGCCGGCGTGCGCGAGCGCGACAGCGCCCGGCTGGCCGCGGCGATGGCCGGGCTGCGGGCCATCGCCGGCGACCCGGAGGCCACGCGGGCCTATCTCGCGCAGGCCTCGCTGCTCGACACCGTTCCCGGCTCCGCCGGTGGGGCCCGGCCCGTCTGACACCGCTGAGGAGGTGCGACACCGCATGTGGCGAACGCTCTCGGACGAAGCGCGCCAGGCCATCCGCGAGCTGTGCGACACGCACGGCTCCCGCCTCTACGACTACTGCCGCACCGAGCTGGCCGCGGGCGACGCCGAGCAGGCGGCCGCCGGCGCGCTGGTGTCCGCCCACCTCTACGCGGACCGGCTGCGCGACCCCGCCCTGCACCGGCCCTGGCTCTACGCCCTGGCCCGCGCCCACCGCGCGTTCGTGGCCAAGCCGGCCAGCATCGGCTCCTGGTCGCGGCCGGGGCGGATGTCGGAGCTGCTGCCCGAGGCGCTGCTCTCCCTCGACCGCCCGCTGCGCGAGCTGCTCGACCTGTCCCTGCGCCACGGCCTGTCCGACGCCGAGCTGGCCACCGTCTTCAGCCTGAGCCAGGACGAGGTCAGCGCCGTGGTGGCGCGGGCGGCCGACGCGCTGGAGGGCTGGTTCGCCGCGATCATCGCCGCGCGCGGCCGTACGGGATGTCCTGATCTGACCACGCGGGTGGCGGCCTGGGTCACCTCGCCGGGCCGCCGGGCCCGCGCCCGGATCAGCCGGCACATCCAGGGCTGCGCCGCCTGCCGGGCCGCGCCCCGCACCATGTCGGCCGCCACGCTGCTGCGCCGGCTGCCGATCGCGGAGCTGCCCGGCACACTGACCAACCGGCTCGCCTCGGCGCAGCCGCTGCCCGGAGAGGGACCCCTCTGGCGGGCGGACGGCTTCCCCGTGCTGGCACGCACCCTGGTGGAGCCGCTCGCGGCCCCGCCGGGCGTGGGGGCGACGCCGATGCCCCCGGTCGCCGACCCCACGACGGCGACACCGGGAAACCCCTGGTCGGCGGCGGGCGCGGCCGCCGCCGACCAGGAGCCCCCGGGGCGGGCGGCGCGCGGGCGGCACCCGTTCACGCCGACGAGCCGCGCCCGGCCCTTCCGCGGCGGCTCCCCGGGCGACAAGCTCGTCTACGACAACCGGGCCGAAGGCGGCCTCAGCGGCACCGTGGTCAACGGCTCGGTCAACGGACCGGGCGGCAGCCCGGTGAACAGCCCCGTGACCGGTCCGTTGAGCGCGCCGGTCGGCGGCGGTGAGGCCGGTGGTGGTGACGGCGCCGCCGCCCCGCCCGGCGCGATGATCATCCGGTACGGCGGCATCGGCTGGAACGGCGAGCCCGGCGGTCTCGACCGGTTCGACGGGGAGGCCCCCTGGCAGGAGTTCTGGCGGGAGCAGCCGGCGGAACCCGAGGAGGAGACCGAGGCCCCGATCCGCACGGTGGCCAGGCTGGGCCTGCTGCTGGGCGTCGGGCTGCTGGTGGTGGGCCTGGTGTGGGCCGTGCTCAACGCGCGCGCGCATCCCGCGGTGGTCACCAGGGCGGCGGCGCAGGCGGCCGTCCCGGCCGAGACGCCCACGCGCTGGACGGCCGCGATCGGCCCGGCCGCCGGGTCCGCCCTGTCGTCCCTGGACCGGCGGGCCGACCTGCCGAGACCGGCGGCGCCCACGGCCCGGGTGTCGCCCCGGTCGGCGTGGCTGGGGTCCGGGCGGGCGGGGGCGTTCTCGCTGGCGTGCACCGGGACGTGCCGGGTCGTCTCGGCCACCGGCACGCGCGGCATCGTCGTCGACGGCACGACGTTCCGCGTCCTGGACCCGCGTTCGCGGCCCGGCTGTCCGGGCGGGCCCGACGTGCGGCGCGGCCGGATCACCATCGTCTGGACGGGCCGCGCCACCGGCGACGGCCTGCGCACCGGCGGCACGGCGACCGCCGGCGGCACGCTCACCCTGAAGGTGGGCTGGACCGTCGCCAGGGACAAGGGCGTGCGGCGGCTCGACGCCGGCGGCGTCCGCTGGAGCAACTGCCGATGAGGCCCCGGACCGGCCGGGGCCCCACGCGCGGCTAGAAGAACCGGAACCCGGGCTCGGGCTCGGGCAGGTCGAGCTGTCGCGGCCCCCTGAACGTCGCGCTGTCCTTGGGCACGTCGGCCAGCGGCGTCCCGAGCACGAGCGGCACGGTCACGCTGCTGCGAGTCAGATCGACGGTGACGGTCGCGCCGGTGCCCTCCTCACTGGTGTAGGTGGTGTCGGTCCCGGCGAGCACCAGGCCGATCCGATGGCCCTTCCTGAAGGTGTAGTCCTGCGGCAGCGTCTGCCACCTGACCGTCCCGTACGTGCCGACGGGCAGTGGCTGGGCCTGGCTGAGCGAGTCGCGGTTCTGGACGTCGATCCAGCCGCGGGCGACGATCTCCAGCGGCCGGGTGGCCACGTTCGTGGTGACCTTCTTGTAGCAGGCGTCGTCGGCCGCGGTGCTCTCGCCGTGGCAGTCCTCCTCGGTGAGCGTGGTGACGCCCTGACCGCGGCGCCAGTCGACGCGGGTGTCCTCGCCGAAGTCGACGAGCAGGGCGGTCAGGTTGGCGGTGGGCTTGTCGAGCTTGACCCGCAGGTCGGCGGTGGGCGTGCCGGACAGGCGCAGGTCCAGCGAGAGCGCACCGGTGGTGAAGGCGGCGCGGCCCGGCTTGGCCGTGCCGACGTCGGCCACCATCTCGGTCTCGCTCAGCGCGAGGTCGGTGAAGGTGGCGGTGCTGTCGCCGCGCGCCTTGAGCAGGCCGAGCGAGCCGTCGGCGGCGGGCCGCAGCACGGCCTTGAGCGCGTACGGGGCCGGCCAGTCGCGCTGGGTGGTCCACTGCGCCGGGCCGAGCTGCACGTCGGCGCGGGGCTCGTTGGTGATCCCGTTGCGGACGCCGTGCAGCCAGTGGTCGAACCAGCGGTGCAGGGTGTCCACCCACAGGTCCCTGCGGCCCTCGAAGTCGAACGGGTCCACGTGCTGGTACTGGCCGACCCAGATCTTGCGCGGCACGTTCCGCTGGGCCAGGGCCTGCCACCAGGCGGAGAAGTTGTCCGGCCGGACGTTGAGGTCGTTGACCGTGTGCACGACGAAGACGCTGGCCTTGACCTTCGAGGCGTCGCCGAGCAGGCCCTTGAGGTAGTCGCGTTCGTTCCAGAAGGCGTTGTAGTTCCCGGTGTCGTCGCCGTCCTCGGCGTCCATGCGGTCGCGGACGGCCTGGCACTTGGCCTCGGGGTCGGTGTCGACGTAGTTGGTCAGCCAGGAGGCGTAGTCGTAGTTGTAGACCACGCCGTTCGAGCGCTGGTACTTGTACCAGGAGCTGATGGCCGAGATGGGGACGATCGTCTTCAGGCCCTCGACGCCGGTGGCGGCCACGGCGTTGGCCAGCGTGCCGTCGTAGGACTTGCCGATCATGGCGGCGTTGCCGGTGGTCCAGTCGGCCACGGCGGGGGTGCCGTCGGCCCTGACCGCCTTGGCGCGGCCGTTCAGCCAGTCGATGACCGCCTTGCCGCCCAGCACGTCGGCCTTGCCGCCCATGTCGGGGCAGCCGTCGGACCTGGTGGTGCCGAGCATGTCCACGTTGAGCACGGCGTAGCCGCGCGGGACGAAGTAGTTGTCGTAGAACAGGGGGAATTTCGTGACATTGCCGGAGGCGTCGTACGCCTTGCGCTCCCCCTCGTTCCCACGCCCGGAGTTGTCGTAGTACGGACTCTCGTCGATGATCACGGGCACCTTCAGGCCCGGACCGGACTCCTTGGGACGGATGATGTCCACCCTGACCCGGTCGAGCGCGCCGTCGAGGTCGCTGTCCACGGTGGACTCGACGTACACGTGCTCGCGGACGGCGTCGGCGTAGGAGAAGACCGGCTGCGTCCGGCCGTCCTTGACGGTGATCGTGGGTCCGGCAGCGGCTTGCGCCGGGGTCGCGATCGCCAAGGTGAGGGCGACCGCGAAGAGGGCCGGGCGTAATTGTGGCACGCGTGACCTCCGTGACAAGTGTCGTAATTTCCCCCGCAATCTCTCACCCGGCCAGAAAGCTGACAAGATCCCACCTATGGAGGCACAGGACCGGATCCGGGGCTGCCTGCTCGGCGGCGCGATCGGCGACGCCCTCGGGGCGCCCATCGAGTTCGAGTCGTTGCGGGAGATCCGCCGGCAGCACGGCCAGGACGGCGTCACCGGCTATGTCACGACCTGGCGGGGCAGGAGCGCGCTCGTCACCGACGACACCCAGATGACCCTGTTCACCGTCGAGGCGCTGACCCGCGACCGCACGCCCGGCGAGGTGCGGCAGGCGTACCTGCGCTGGCTCGACACCCAGGAGCACCAGGCCCCGCCACCCGCCGACCGGCCGCACCGGACCGGCTCGCTGCGCGAGGAGGGCTGGCTGTACTCCCGGCGGGCCCCGGGCAACGCCTGCCTGTCCGGGCTGCGGCAACCCTTCCCCGGCCCGTCGCCGTCCGGCGTGCCCGGCCCGGTGAACCCGGATTCCAAGGGCTGCGGCACCGTCATGCGCTCGGCGCCGTTCGGGCTCGTCGCGCCGTACGACGCGGGCGCCGCGTTCGAGCTGGCGGCGGTCTGCGCGCAGATCACCCACGGCCATCCGACCGGCTACCTGGCCGCGGGCGCGTTCGCCGCGATCGTCGCCCGCCTGATGGCCGGCGAGCCGCTGGAGGCCGCCGTCGGCCACGCCCTCGGCCTGCTCGCCGGTCGTCCGGGGCACGAGGAGACGTCCGGCGCCCTGCGGGCGGCGCTCGACCTGGCCGCGTCCGGCCCGCACTCCCCCGAGCGGGTGGAGACGCTGGGCGGCGCGTGGGTGGCCGAGGAGGCGCTGGCCATCGGCGTCTACTGCGCCCTGGCCGAGCCCTCGCCCGAGCGGGCGCTGCTGCTGTCGGTCAACCACTCCGGCGACAGCGACTCGACCGGCTCGGTCTGCGGCAACCTGGTGGGCGCGCTGCGCGGCGCGGACGCGCTGCCGGCCGCCTGGGTGACACCGCTGGAGGGCCGCGAGACGATCGAGCGCCTGGCCGCCGCGCTCCTCTAGGCTGGAGGCTCACCGAGACGGAAGAGATCGCATGCGAAACGTCGCGCGGACCTCGCTCGTCGATGCCGCCATCGAGGAGCTCCGCGGGGAGATCACCAGTGGGGCGTGGCCGGTCGGGACGAAGATCCCGTCCGAGAGCCGGCTCGCCGAGAGCCTCGGCATGAGCCGGTTGTCGGTGCGCGAGGCGGTGCGGGTGCTGGCCCACGCCGGGCTGCTGCAGACCAGGCAGGGCGACGGCACGTACGTCACCGCCACCGACGAGTCGCAGGTGGCGCTGCGCCGGCGGCTCGACCGGGCGGCCGCGATGGACATCATCGACGTGCGCCGTGGGCTCGACCTGGTGGCCGCCCGGCTGGCGGCGGTCAAGCGCACCGGCGGCGACGTGGCCGCGATGCGCGAGGCGCTGGCCCGCCGCGGGTCGGCCGCGCGCGCGGGCGACCTCGACGGGTTCGCCGACGCCGACGCCGACTTCCACCTGCTGGTGGCCGACGCCGCGCACAACCCGCTGCTGGCCGACCTCTACCGCAGCATGCGCGACGCGCTGCGCGACAGCGTCCGGGACAAGGAGCAGGCCGCGCTGGCGCCCGACCCGTCGCACGACGACCTGCTGGCCGCGATCGAGGCGGGCGACGCGGCCAGGGCGGTCGAGGTCTCGGTCGCCATCCTCGACGCCCAGGAACGCGACCTGTGACCCGCGCGCCGGGTCAGCGGGCGATCAGCACGGCGAGCCCGGCGGCCGGGCCGAGCAGGATCGAGGCGGCGGCGCACACCTGCGCGACCGGGCTCGACGCGGCGGGCGGCGCCGGGCCTTCCTGGGCGAAGACCGGGCGGATCCAGCGCAGGTAGTAGAACAGGCTCGCGACGGTGTTGGCGGCGGCGACCACCGCGAGCCAGGCGTAGCCGCCGTCCCAGGCGGCCGCGAACATCAGCAGCTTCCCGGCGAAGACCGCGGTCGGCGGCGTCCCGACCAGGCCGAGCAGGCACACCACCAGCGCGAACGCCGTCCAGGGCGAGCGGCGGCCGAGCCCCGCGTAGTCCGCCAGCCGCTCGGCCCCGGTGGCGACCACGACGGCGAACGCGCCCAGGTTCGTGACCGCGTAGGCGGCCAGGTAGACCAGCAGGGCGGGCGCGGCCAGGGCGGTGCGTCCGGCCACCGCGACCGGGACCAGCAGGTAACCGGCCTGGCTGACCGTCGAGTACGCCAGCAACCGCCGTACGTTCTCCTGCTGGAAGGCGGCCAGGTTGCCCAGCGTCATCGTCACGGCGGCCAGCACCGCGAGCAGCGCGGGCTCGTCCAGCACCGTCGTCGCCAGCCGGTACAGCGCCACCAGCGCCCCGATCTTGGGCACCGTGGTCACGAACGCGGCCACCGGCGCCGACGTGCCCTCGGTGACGTCGGGCACCCAGAAGTGCGCGGGCGCTCCCCCGGCCTTGAACAGCGGCCCTGCCAGCAGCAGCACCGCGCCCACCGCCGGGGCGCGCGCGGCGGGGTAGGCGGTGGCGCCGGACCAGCCGTACACGACGGTGGCCCCGGCCAGCATGAGCACGCCGAGGAAGGCGCCCATCAGGTAGTACTTGAGCGCCGCCTCGGTGCCGGACGCGTCCTTGGCGAACCCCGCCAGCGCGTACGCCGGGACGCTCGCCAGCAGGTACGCCGCCACCAGCACGAGCAGGTCGTCCGCCCCCGCCATGAGCACGGCCCCCAGCGCCGCCAGCACCATCAGCGTGTACAGCTCGGCCTCCCTGCCGTCCCCCCTGACCCGGCCGGTCGCCAGCCACACGGCCAGCAGGGTGGCCAGGCAGACGGTCAGCCGGGCGGCTCCGGTCGGCGGATCGACGGCGTAGGCGTCGAAGGCCAGGACGGCGGGGCGCGGCAGGGCGGCGGCACTCGCCGCGGCGGCCGCGGCGAGCGCCGCCATGCACACCCAGGCGGCGACGCGCTGCCGCCCGCGTGCCACGAACAGCCCCGCGAGCAGCGCCGTCACCGCGCCCAGCACCATCAGGACCTCGGGCAGCATCGCGGTCACCGCCGCGCCGCCGTGGGGTGCGCTCACCGGCCCGCCAGGGCGACGACGGCGCGGGCGGCGGGCTCGATCAGGTCCAGCAGCGGACCCGGCGCCAGGCCGATGAGCAGGGACAGGACGAGCAGCGGGGCGATCGCGCCGAGTTCGCGCGGCCGCACGTCGGTGACCCGCGGCGTCAGCTCGCCCGGCTCGCCGAGGAACGCGCGTTGCAGCGCCCGCAGGAACAGCGCCGCGGTGATCAGGATGCCGGTCACGGAGAGCGCGCCCGCGAGCACGGCCCCCGAGCCGATCACCCCGGTGAAGATCTGGAACTCGGCGATGAACCCCGACAGTCCGGGCAGCCCGAGCGAGGCGAACGCCGCCACCGCCGTGAGCCAGGCCAGCACGGGCGCCCGTCCCGCGATGCCGCCGTAGCGGCCGAGGGCGTAGCCGCCCGCGCGGTCCCAGAGCACGCCGGTGATCAGGAACAGCGCGCCGGTGACCAGACCGTGGCTGACCATCTGGGTGACCGCGCCGCTGACCGCCAGCTCCTTGGCCCGCGCCGGGCCCCCGGCCAGCCCGGCGGCGCCCAGGGCGAGCACGACGTAGCCCATGTGGTTGACCGAGGTGTAGGCGACGAGCCGTTTGAGGTTCTCCTGGGCGAGCGCCACCAGGGCGCCGTACAGGACGCTGACCAGGCCGATCACGATGATCAGCCAGGCGTGGGCGCGCCACGGGCCGGGCAGCAGCGGCACGGCGATGCGGGCCAGCCCGTACGCGCCCATCTTGAGCAGCACCCCGGCGAGGATGGCCGATCCGGCGGCCGGGGCGTCGGTGTGCGCGGGCGGCAGCCAGGTGTGCACGGGCACGACCGGCGTCTTGACCCCCAGGCCGATCCCGATGGCGAGCAGCACGGCCGGGCCCGCGTCCGGCGGGCGGCGGGTGAGGTCGGCCAGGTCGAAGGTGTGCGGGTCGGCGGCCAGGTAGAGGCCGACGAAGCCGAGCAGCAGCGCCAGCGAGCCCAGGAAGGTGTAGAGGAAGAACGTCAGCGCGGACCTGGCCCGGTCGCCGTGCCCCCAGCCGACGATCACGAAGTACATGCCGACGATGGACAGGTCGAAGAAGACGAAGAACAGCAGCAGGTCGAGCGCCGCGAACAGCCCGGTGGAGACGGTCTGCAGGAACAGGAACAGCGCCGCGTGGGCCTTGGGCCTGGCGGGCTCGCCCAGCGAGTGGACGGCGCAGAGCAGGAACAGCACCGCGGTCATGGCGATCAGCGGCAGCGACAGGCCGTCCACGCCGACGTGGTAGCCGGCCCCCGCCGTCGGGATCCAGCGCAGCCTGGTCTCGTACGCCAGGCCGCCTCCGTACCCGGTCCACAGGACGATGACCAGGGCGAGATCGGCGGCGGACGCGGCCACCCGGACCAGGCCGGCCGCGCGCGCCGTGACGCCGGGCAGGACGAACAGGGCGGCGGCGGCCAGCGGCAGGAACACGACGACGTCGAGCACGCCTCACCTCACGATCGCGAACACGACGGCCAGCACGACGAGGGCGACGGCAGCCTGGGCGAAGTAGGTGTGGATCTGTCCGGTCTGGGGGCGTCTGGCCAGCCCGCCGAGGCGTCGTACCGCGCCGCCGGTCCGTCGTACGAGCCCGTCGAGCCCCGACTCCAGCGGGCTTCCGGCCAGCCGCGCGGCCCGCAGTCCCGCCCGCGCGACCGCCTCGACCGCGCCGTGCACGACCCGCTCGTCGAACCAGGCCGCCCACCGCGCCGCCCGCAGCAGCGGCCGCCACACCACGGCCCGCGCCGCCCGCTCCAGCCCCAGCCAGCGCCCGAACACCCCGCCCACGCCCGAAGGCGCGACCGTCCCTGGCCGCACCCCGATCACGGCGGTCACCAGGGCGAGCGCCGGGACCCCGGACAGGGCCAGCTCGCCCGCCGTGAGGCCGGGCGCGCCCGGGTCGCCCACCAGCCGGGACCACCAGCCGTGCAGCGCGGGCAGCCCGACGATCCCGAACCCGGCCGCCACCAGGGCGAGCACCGGCAGCGGCAGCAGCTCGGGCCAGGCCACCCGGCCCGAGGCCCGCCGCTCGCTCCCGGCGCCGGTCGCCGCGTCGGCGGGCCGCCAGACCGCGGCCAGCGCCTTCCCCGCGTACAGGGCGGCCACCAACCCGGCGGCGAAGGCCACCACGCGCGGTCCAGGCTGCGCGACCCCGCCCAGGACGGCGTCCTTGGTCACCCACAACGACAGCGGCGGCAACCCGGCCAGCGCCGCGGCCCCCACCCCGAACACCACCCCCACCAGCGGGAACCGCCGGGCCGCGCCGTGCAGCCCGGCCAGGTCCTTGGTGCCGAGCGCCGCCAGCCAGGCCCCCGCCGCGAGGAACAGCAGGCTCTTGACGGCGGCGTGCGCGACCAGGTGGGCCGTTCCGCCGGAGACCGCCGACGCCCCCGCCGCCAGCACCATGAACCCGACCTGCGCGCAGGTCGAGGCGGCCAGGAGCTGTTTGAGGTCCCGCTGCGCCAGCGCGACCAGGCCGAGCAGCAGCGCGGTCAGCGCGCCCGTCCAAGCCGCCACCGCCGCCGCCCAGCCGGTGGCCGCGAGCAGGGCGTGCAGCCGCAGCAGCAGGTACGCCCCCGCGACCACCATGGTCGCCGCGTGCAGGAACGCCGACACCGGGCTCGGGCCCGCCATCGCCCGCGACAGCCAGAACGCGAACGGCCCCTGCGCCGACTTGCCCAGCGCGGCCAGCACGATCCCGCCCGCCACCACGTCCCGCCACGGCGGCGGCAGCCCCGGCAGCCCGGCGAGCGCCAGGCCGCCGCCCGCGGCCAGGGCCGCGCCGCAGGCGACGTACAGGCCCAGGTCGCCGGCCCGGGTGGTGACGAAGGCGACGGCTCCGGACCGTACGCGCTCCCGGTCGCGCCACCGGTAGCCGATCAGCGCGTACGACATCGCGCCCATGACCTCCCAGCCCATCAGCAGCAGGACGAGGTCCGTCGCGGTCACCGTGGCCAGCATCGCGCCCAGGAAGATCAGCATCAGCCCGTGGAAGCGCCCCGACCGCTGCTCCGCCGCCGCGAACACCAGCACGGCCAGCCCGACCGCCGCCACGGTGACCACCATGACCGCCGAGAGCCCGTCCACGGCCAGCCCTTCGCCGAGGATCAGCCGGGCGGTCGCCGAGGGCCTGGTCGCCGCCGCGTGCCCGGCCAGCCCGAGGGTGAGCGCGGCCGTGGCGACGGACAGGGCGGGGGCGGCGCGGCGCACGGGGATCAGCAGCGCGCCGGCGGCGGCGGGCAGCGCGGGCAGCAGCCACAGGGACGGGCTCATCCCTTGAGGTCTCCGGCGGCGTCGGTCGTGTCCACGTCGCGGGCGCGGAAGACGGCCGTGGTGACGGCGAAGCCCATCGCCATCTCCAGCGCCATCACGGTGACCGCGACCAGGACGAGGACCTGGCCGTCCGCGGCGGCCGGGGCGACGTGGTACCAGAAGGCGCCGGCGGCCGCGAGCACGCCGTTGATCATGAGTTCGAGGCCCATCATGAGCATGACGATCGACTGCTGGGACAGCACGCCGTACAGGCCGACGGCGAACAGGGCGGCGGCCAGCAGCAGGAAGGCCTGGAGCGTCACCGGTCGTACCGTCCCCGGTGGGTGGCCAGCAGCACGGCCGAGATCATCGTCGCCAGGATCGCCACTCCGACGACCATCATGACCAGCATCTTCGGTCCCATCAGGGACAGGCCGAGCGCGTGCGTGGGGTCCGCCGGCGGCCGTCCGCGCCGGCTCGGCGGGCGGACGAGCAGCGTCCCGGCGGCCAGCAGGACGAACACCGTTCCGGCGACGGCCGCCGCGCCCCGCTGGTTGTGCGCCATCTTCATCGGCACGAGCCCGGCCGGGTTCATCATGTACATGATCATGAAGACGGCCATGACCAGCATCTCCATGACCATCATGAGGACGACCAGCACCCCCAGGTACTCCAGGTCGATCAGCAGCAGCGTCCCGCCCACGGCCAGCAGCGAGACCAGCAGCGCGAACGTCGCCCGCGCCATCGAGTCCACCACGAACACCGCCACCCCGCCCGCCACCGCGACGACCGCCAGCGCCCAGAACGCCACCTTCACGGCAGCACCGCCACCGCGACGACCAGCAGTTGCACGAGCGTGACCGGGATCAGCACCACCCACGCGAACTGCACGAACCGGTCCATCCGCACGACCGGCATGCGATGCCCGGCCAGCACCAGCACGGCCAGCACCGCCGCCGTCTTGACCGGCCCCCACGCCCAGCCGGGCAGCACGGGCCCCGCCGCGCCCCCGAGGAACAGCGGCACCGCCCCGGCCGCCGCCACGACCAGCAGCGCGTGGCGTCCGGCCAGGAAGACCAGCCGGTCGGGGCCGCCCAGCTCGCCCGGCACGCCGCCGCACACGTCCCGCCCGACCGGCTGCCCCATCGGCCCCCAGAACGCCATCGCCACCGCCGAGACGAGATAGACCGCGAACGCGACCGGCATCCACACCACGAACCACAACCCGCGCTGCGCCGCCACGAGATCCGCGAACCGCAACGACCCCGCCCCCACGCCCGCGGTGATCAGCACGAACATGTGCGGCAGCTCGTACGCCAGGCCCTGGGCCAGGAACCGGTAGCCGCCGACCAGCGGCCACACCGCGTTGACCCCCCACCCGACCAGCCACAGAGCCCCCCAGACGCACACCTCCATGGCGTTGAACCACACCACCCCCGCCCCCAGGTCCAGCACCGGCGCGCCCCCGACCGGCAGGACGACGGCGGCCAGCAGCGCGGCCGCCGGCAACGCCACGACCCCGGCCCGGGTGAGCAGGACGTCGGCCCGGTCCGTCCGCCGCCGCTGCTGCACCACCAGCCGCGCCCCCTCCCTGAACGGCGCCACCGCCGCCGCCCGCCACGAGCTCCGGCCCGCGCCGAGCGCCGCGTCGAAGGCCGCCGCCCCCCACGTCAGCACCGCCATCCCCAGGACCGTCCCCGCGGCCGTCCCCGCGGCCGTCCCCGCAGCCACCGGCTCACCCGTCCCTGGCCGGCGACGGCAGCCGGTCGAGGTCCGGATCGAGACCGGCCACGATCAGCCGCGCCACGGCGAGCTCGGCCCCGGCCAGCAGGCCCGGCAACAACGCCAGCACCCGGTCCACCGGGACGTCATCGCCGTCCCCGGGTCCGGAGCGCTCTTCGGACAGGGCCTCCACGTCCTCTTCGGTCAGGACCTCCACGTCGTCGAGCCACCGGCGCGCACGATCCCAGGTGTCCCCACGCAGCCGCTGTGGGGCGTCGGGGCCGAGCTCACCCGCGCCGCGCAACATCCACCGCAGGACCCATGACCGGCGCACCCGCCGCGTGAACCGGACGCATCGGCGTCTTCCCCGCTCGTCCACGGCGTCCGCGAGCAGGCGGTCGCGCAGGCGCCGGGCGTCCGCGGCGGCGGCGGGCCATCCGGCCACGCCGAGCAGCCTGCCGAGGCCGTCCAGCCGGGCCGCCGCCGTCCGCCGCCGCGCCTCCGCCGGGCTCGCGTCCGGCTGCGGCGTCCAGAACGCGTCCCCCGTGCCGTCGGCCGGCAGGGTTCGCACCCGCGCCTCCTGGATGACGTCCCCTTGCAGGACGGTCTCCACCACCAGCCCCGCGGGCCAGTCCGCGAGCACGGGTCCCAGCGGCACGTGCAGCCGGTCCAGCTTCAGCCCGTCCCGGTCGGCCCCTCGGTCGGCCATGGGAGTGTCGTCCGCGGACGTCCCCGTGGCCAGGACGCCGGCCTGCCGCCACTGGACGGGTTCGTCCCCCAGCGTGCGGACGGCGTCGTCCAGCGCGGCCACGACCCGGTCGGCCGGTACGTCCGGCGGCAGTTCCACCAGCGCCCTCGGCACCGGAACCGCCCTCCAGACCTCCCGTACGGCCGCCGCCAGCTCCGCCCCGGGACACCCGCACACCACCATCACGCTCGCCTCCGCCGCCGACGCCCCCACCGGCCAGCCACGGCGGTCCGCCTCCGCCTCGGCCAGCAGCCGCGCGCCCGTCCCGTACGGGCAGGCGACGAGGAGCACCCGGGGCCGCAGCGCCGCCTCCCGCAGCAGCCACCCCCTCAGGCCCACCGGAACGCCCCTTCCCGCCACGCGTACAGGACGCCGACCAGCAGCAGCCCCAGGAAGGCGAACATCTCCACCACCGCCGGCAGCCCCACCTCGGCCACCACGAGGGCCCACGGGTACATGAAGACCATCTCCATGTCGAAGGCGAGGAAGACCAGCGTCACGGCGTACCACCGGACGTGGAAGCGGGACACCGCGTGCTCCCGGGGCCGCGCCCCGGACAGGAACGGCCCCACCCGCACGACTCCGCCGGGCGACAGGGCCAGGGAGGCCAGGTACACCGCGGCGACCCCGGCGGCGAGCAGCGCCACGAGCCCCAGCACAGCGCCCACCGCTCTCACCTGCCGCAGAGCCCGAAGATCAGATCACCTGCCCCTCACGGTAGCAACCGGAATCCGACTTGCCCGCGACCGACATCCCCCCTTACCAGCACGAACGCGGCCGGCCAGGCGACCGGAGGGTCAGTGCGCGAGGCCGAGAGAGGTGACCAGGTCGCGCATCTCGTCGTCGTAGACGGCGGCCGGGTCGCGGACGAGGGCGCGCAGGTGGCCGTAGATCTCCAGGGCGACGAGCCCGTGCATGCGGCCCCAAACCCGCAGCGTCACCGCGATGGCCGCCGGCGGCAGGTCCGGGAAGTCCTCCCGGACGTGGGCGACCAGGGCGGGGTCGAAGTCGTCCCAGGTGTAGGCGCCGCCCCCGGACGCGCACTCCCGGGCCGCCGGCCAGGCCGCGGCGACCAGCCCGACGATGCCGGCGCAGGCGCGCGCTTCGGCCTCCTTGCCCGGACCTTCTTCGGGCGGACGGTAGCCCGGCACGGGGTCACCGTAGACCAGCCGGAAGCCCTCGGGGTTGGCCAGCGCCCACTCGCGCATGGCCCGGGCCCAGGCCAGGATCCGCCCGCCCGGATCGTTCTCCGGCACCGCGTCGCGGGCGGCCTCGGCCGCGTCGACGGCCGAGGTGTAGACGTCGCCGATGAGCGTCGTGACCAGGTCGTCGCGGGTGGGGAAGTAGCTGTAGATCGCACCGGCCGTCATGCCCATCTCGCGGGCGATCGCGCGCAGCGAGATGGCGTCGGGGCCGCCGTCTGCCATGAGCCGCAGGGCGATCGTCTTGATCTCGGCGCTGGTCTGGGCGCGTAGCCGGTCCCGGCGGCTCGTCCTGGGGTCGCTCACGGTCGACAGCTTACACGGCATGCTGTTTACTGAACGGCGTGTAGTAATCGAACACTGTGTTGGGAGTCAGCAGGTGAGCACCATCGATGTGATCCACGCCTACCTCGACGTCTGGAACGAGCCGGACGCCGCCGCCCGGTCGGCCCTGATGAAGTCCGTCCTCACCGAGGACTCGCTCTACGTCGATCCCGAGAACGCGGGCCTGCGCGGGCACGCCGAGCTGTCCGAGGTGATCGGCCGCGTCCGGAGCGGGCTCGGCGACCTCCGGTTCAGCCTCGACGCCGTGGTCGGCGTCCACCATGACCGCGCGTTGTTCCGCTGGCGGCTCGGCCCGGCCGTCACCGGCTACGACGTCGTGGAGTTCGACGGGGGCCGCATCCGCAGCATCGTCGGGTTCTTCGCCTGAACCGCCCCCCGCCGGACCGCAGCCCCGCCATCCAGTCGCGGCGCAAGCCGCGCGAATCACACACAGGAGCCCACATGTCCCTCTCGTCCGCCTCCCGGGCGCCCGTCACCGTCGTCGGCCTCGGGCTGATGGGTCAGGCGCTGGCCACGGCCTTCCTGGCGAACGGTCACCCGACCACCGTCTGGAACCGCTCGGCGGCCAAGGCCCGCGACCTCGTCGCCAAGGGAGCCACCCTGGCCGGCTCCGTCGCAAGCGCGGTCGAGGCGAGCCCGCTCGTCGTCGTCTGCGTCTCGGACCACGACACCGTGCACGGGTTGCTGGACCCGGTCGCCTCCTCGCTGGCCGGCCGCACCCTCGTCAACCTGACCACGTCGACCTCCGTCCAGGCCCGCGACACGGCGAGGTGGGCGGCCACGATCGGGAGCGCCTGTCTCGACGGGGCGATCCTCGCCCTCCCCCAGGCGATCGGCACCGCCGACGCCACGGTGCTGTACTCCGGCCCGGAGGCCGCCTTCGCGGAGCACCTGCCCACCTTGCGGGCGCTCTCCGGAGGCGGGACCGTCCATCTCGGCGAGGACCACGCCCTGTCCGCCCTGTACGACATGTCCGTCCTGAGCGTCATGTGGGGCGTGCTGAACGGCTTCCTCCAGGGCGCGGCCCTGCTGGGCGCCGCGAACGTCAAGGCGACAACCTTCGCGTCCCTGGCCACCACCGCCATCGGCGTGACGACCGGCTACGTCTCCGCCTACGCCCGGCAGATCGACGAGGGCCGGTACCCGGCCGCCGACGCCACCCTCGCCGTCCACCTGGGCGGGCTGGAGCACCTGGCGCAGGAGAGCCGGGCGCTCGGCGTCAACACCGAGCTGCCGGACCTCTTCCTGGACCTGGCCCGGCGCGCGGCGGCCGGCGGGCGTGCCGGCGACGGTTACGCGGCGATGATCGAACAGTTCCGCGAGCCCTCCGCCTGACCTGTCCTGGCGGCGCTAACCGCCGATGACGAGGGTCTCCGTGGAGCCGTCCTCGTCGGGAGGGTCGTCGGCGGCGGCGTTCCGGCGCGCGCCGGCCGGTCGCCCCGGTCGCCCCGGTCGTCCCGGCGTCCCGCGAAGGCGCGGCAGGCGGGACGCCACGAGCGCCACCAGCGCGCCGGCCACCGCCGCGGGCACCAGCAGGTACGCCGGAACCCCGCCGCCCGGCGCCTCTCCGGCCGGAACCCGCGCAGCCGCACTCCCAGCGGCCCCGACCCCGCTTCCGGCCTGCGTCCCGGCCTGCACCCCGGTCGGCGCCCCGGCCGGCGCCCCGGCCGGCGTCCCGGTCGGCTCACCGCTCGGCCCACCGATCAGCTCATCGGTCGGCACCGGTGTGCTCTTGCCCGGGGGGAAGCCCGGCGGCCGGACCGCGCCCCAAGGGTCCTTCCCGTCGCCGCCGAACGTCGCCACCTTGTCCGGCGGCACCGGGTCGGCCAGCAGCCGCCCGGGAACCGTGAGCGTCCCCACGGCGTACGGCTCGAACCAGCCCTGGAGGCCCTCCACCCGCCACACCCCGTCCGGCACGGCCACCGACGTGGCGTAGTGTCCGGCCTCCGGCAGCGGGGTGCCGGCGAAGGTGACGGTCCTGCCGTCGGCCCGGGTGAGGCGCAGGCCGACGGGGTCCAGCTCGCCCGCGTAGGGATGCGTGCCGTGCTGCAGCACCCAGAACCCCACCGTGTACGTCTTCCCGCCCGCGAACGCCCCCGGCGGCGGATCGAGGTAGGTCACCGCCCACCCCCCGCGCGAGGAGGCGGACGCCACCCCCACCCACCATCCGGACACCACCAGGACGATCAGCACGGCAGCCGTCAGAGCGGCCGTCAGAGCAGCCGGTACGGCCACGTTTCTCTTCATCACGCACCTCCGACCTCCCTACACCGCCCGGCCCCGCCGGGTTCCGCCCGCGACTCGGCGGAGCAGCCGGCCGTTTTCCGCCGGACGGGTGCGACAATTCCCGGTGCGGCGCGCACAATGGAGTCAGCACGAAGGAATCAGGGCGAGAATTCGGCGAGGAGCGAGGAGGCTTACGCCGTGTCCGCCACCGGAGGCGAATATCTGACCGCGATGCTCGACGTTCTGGTTTACGAGAACGTATTGGTCGCCTGGCGCCGCGCGCCGGGTGGATATCTGATCGTCACGCACGAGGGCGAGGAGATCCGGCTGACCGCGCAGCAGGCGGGGATGTGGGCGCAGGGGGCGTTCGCGGTTTATCTGGCGTTGGTGGATCAGCGCCGTATCACTCCGCGTATTCCCGGTGACACCACAGCGCAATAACACGTGTCAGAACAAAAACCCATTTTTCCAGATTTGTCGCCACAGGGGGCGGGAAGAACCGTCCAGGCAGCCGGTCAAACCGGTTTCCTGGCGCGTCCGAGAATGTGCGGCAACCTCGGCGACAACGGCAGCGGCCGGAAGGCGAACCGTTCGCGCTCCTCGACCACCAGCCCGCTGTCGATCAGGGCGCGCTCGGTGTCGCGGTTGAGGCGGCACCCGCCGGCCATCCGCCGCCACAACGGCGTCACGAGGTCCTGCACCAGCGCGCCGGCGGCGCGCGAGGAGCGCACGTGCTCGTAGAACCGCACCTCGCCGCCGGGCCTGAGCACCCGGGACACCTCGCCGAGCACCGCGCGCTGGTCGGGCACCGAGCACAACACCAGCGAGAGCACCACGGCGTCGAAGGAGGCGTCGGCGAACCGCAGGTCCGCGGCGTGCCCGGCGACCACGCTCACGGGCACCGGCGCGCCGGCCGCGGCCCGGCCGGCCAGCCTCCGCAGCCGGTCCTCCGGCTCGACGGCGACCACCTCGCGCACCCCCGCCGGGTAGTGCGCGAAGTTCAGCCCGTTGCCCGCGCCGACCTCCAGCACCCGCCCGGCCAGCCCGGCCAGCAGGCGCCGCCGGTGTTCGGCCGCGCCCCGCCGCTCCGACTCGGCGCTCATCCGCTCGTACGCCTGGGCGAAGCGGGGGTTCTGGAACCGCGTCAGGTCCTGCACGTCCTCCACGCTAACCCGCCCGCGCACGCCCCGCGTGGATCCGTCACGACCGGACGAGCCGGGCGATGGCGTCGGCCGCCTCCTTCACCTTGGCCTCCGCCTCGGCCCCGCCCTTGTGCGCCGCCTCGACCACACAGTGCGCCATGTGCTCCTCCAGCAGCGACAACGCGAACGACTGCAACGCGCTCGTCGTCGCCGAGACCTGCGTCAGGAGCCGCCCTGGTTGTTCATGAAGCGCGAGATCAGCCACTGGCCGCCCTGGTGCGAGAGCATGAAGAGCTCGCGGTAGGTGGTGTCGCCCTGCTTGCTGGTCGAGCGCGCGAAGGCGTCCTGGGTGCCCGCGTTCCGCGTCTCGTCGATGGTGTGCGTGGCCGACTTCAGGTCGGCGCCGTCCTTGAGCAGCTTCTCGTAGAGGCTGCGGACGGCCTGCGAGCCCGTGGCCGTGGCCTGCCCGTCAAAGGCCACCACGGCGTCGCTGGTGAACGTCTTCGCGACCGCGTCCACGTTGCCGGACTTCAGGGCGTCGAAGTAGTTCTGGACGGCGGCGCGCGGCTGGGTGGCCGCCGTCATGGTGCCGGTCGGCGTGGCGGTCTCGGTCATGGTCTCGGTCATGGTCGGCGACTCCATGCCGGTCTCGGTGGGCGTCATCATGGTCTCGGTCGGCGTGGCCGGGCTGGCCTCCCCCTTCATCGCCTGCGTGTTGCTCCCCGCGGAGCAGCCCGCGACCAGGACGACGGGAACGATCGCGGCCAGCAGGAGTGCCCTGCGCTCAGAAATCTTGCTCATGGCCGGGTTGATGCCCTCGCCGGTCGTTCCCGAATGCCCGGTTTAGGCACTCCGCACGACCCTTTTACCTCATGTCGGCATTACTCACGGTAACGCTTCACTGTCATTGGTGAGACCGGTCAGAGCTGTGATCGTTGCCGCCCCGAGACCGGGCGGGTAGGGGCCGCCTATAGCGTCCCTCCAGTGCGGCCAACACAGGCGAACCCGGAACCACTGCCCCAGCGTGAGGACGCCGAGCGCTGTGCCAGCGTCCGGTCCGGGCGGCGGTGCGTCCTTCCCGCGGCCCACCCCACCCCGCACGTCTACCCGCCCGTGGAGGCCCTCTAGCGACGTCCTCGCAGGTGAGAGGGCCGGCCGGCGGGGCAGGTGACGACGATGGACGAGCCGACGACCACCGTCACGCCCTGCGAGGACGGCCCGCTGCTGATCAGAGGCCCCTTCGAGCTGCTGACTCAGGACGGCGAGCCGATCGACCCGGGAAGGGCCACGGTGGCCCTGTGCCGGTGCGGCCGATCGTCGACCAAGCCGTTCTGCGACGGCTCGCACAAGTCCGTCGGCTTCCGGGCGTCGAGCGAGCCCGACCCGCCGGCCGACTCCTGAGCCCGCGCGCGCAGCCACCGCGCCGAGTGGGCGGCCAGCGCGAGCCGTCCCCCCGCATACGGCACGCCGCCCGCGCAGGCCGCCCCCACCGCCAGCCAGGAGCACACCGCCCGCTCCAGCACCCACACCGGCGCGAACAGCGAGGCGCCGGCGGGGAAGACCCGCCGCCCGCCGGCCCGCCGCCGCCCGGCCTCGGCCAGTGCGACGGCCGCCCCGGCGGCGGCCAGCAGCGGCAGCGGACGGCGCACCAGCGCGAGCGCGGGCAGCACCGCCAGGAAGGACGCCAGCCGCACCGGCTGGGCGAGGTCGTCGTAGGCCTGCCGGACCCGCTGCGACCAGAACCGCCGCGCGTCGCACGGCAGCCTCCGGACGTACAGGCCGGGCGGGCGCAGCTCGCGGCCACCGTGGGCGCGCACGGTGCGGACGAGCTCCAGGTTCTCGAACAGCACGTCGCCGTCGTAGCCGCCCATGGCCAGGAAGAATGACCGCCGGACGCCGAACGTGCCCGGGTAGTCGGCGCCGAACGCGCGGTTGAGCAGGGAGCGGGCGGTGTCCCAGCGGGCGTGCCAGGGGGCGGGGTCGAAGTAGTTCTGCGGCCTGACCAGCTCGGCGCGGGCGAGCAGGGCGTGGATCTCGGCCAGCGCGGGCAGGTCGTAGCGCACGTCGTCGTCGGCGATCACGACCCGGTCGCCCTCGGCCAGCCGCATCCCGGTCGTCACGCCGTTGACCTTGCCGTTGGCGAAGGACAGGCCAACCGCCGGGCTGACGTGCCGGACCAGGCAGCGCCAGCGGCGGGCGTGACGGGCGTACAGCTCGGGCCGGCTGCCGTCGACCACGGTCACGCGTACGTGCGGCGCGAGGGCGCGCAGGTACTCGGTCAGCTCGTCGAGGCCGGAGTCGTCCTGCCAGCGCAGCGGGATCACGTAGTCCAGGTCGATCACGCGGGCACCTCCTGGCCGAGCAGCGAGGACGCGCCGCGTTCCCAGCGGCCCATGACGTGCTCGGCCCAGCGGCGTTCGAGGGCCAGGGCGCAGGCTGCGCCGTACAGGACGTCGCCGGTCAGGGCGGGGAAGGCGGCGGCGAACCCGCCGCACAGGTCGGCCGCGGCGATCTGCTCGTGCACGGCGTCGGCCTGCACGTGCTCCTCGTAGAACCGGGCCGCCGCCGCGTCGCCGCCGAGCCGGCGCAGGCCCGCGGCGTAGCGGCGGTTGGGCAGCGACGAGGTCATCTCGATCGCGGCCAGGTGGCCGACCAGCGCGCCGCGCAGCCGCCGGTGCAGCCCGAACAGCGACATGGCGTTGCTGACGGCCAGGGTGACCGCGGGGACCCGCGGCAGGTACGCGCCGTAGGAGTCGTCGAGGCCGAGGCCGCGCATGGTGTGGCCGAACAGCTCGCAGTGCATGCGCTCAGGCCGGCCGCCGCCGTACTCGTCGGCCTGGATCTCCACCAGGGCCGCCTTGGGCCGGCCGCGCAGGCGCGGGATCGCCCAGGTGTGCGGGTCGGCCTCCTTCAGGTGGTAGATCGAGCGGTGGATCACGAACTCGCGGAAGGTGTCGATGTCGGCCTCGCGCTGGAGGTGCAGCGAGACCGACGGGCCGTCGTCGTCCTCGGCGGTCAGCGCGGTGAGCGCGCGCCGCACCTCGCCGGGCGGCACCGGCCCGGGACGCGGCACGGCCCCGGCCAGCTCCCGCTCGAACCGGTCCTCCAGCAGGCCGCGCAGGCGCAGCAGCGACGGCTCCCACTCCCAGCGGTCGTCCACCTCGTCGAAGCCCTGGTAGTGCAGCTCGTAGCAGGCGAACAGGGCGAGCTGGAGATCCTCCTCGCCGTCGGGGCCGGGGGCGTCGGGCAGCGTCGCGGGCGGCCGGGCGAGCCGGTCGAAGAGCAGGTCGGTGAGCGGGCCACGCGCGGGCGGCAGGCGCATCAGGCGGCCTTGCGGTAGACGGAGACGTGCGCGCGGCTCTCGTCGGTGAACGGGGTGCCGATCCAGTCGGCCCAGCGGTGTTCCAGGGCCATCCCGGCCAGCCTGGCCATCAGGTCGAGCTCGCCGGGCCAGGCGTAGCGGTGGTTGGCGGGCAGCAGCCGCACGCCCTCGCCGGTCAGCCGTACGCGGGTGGTGCGCATGTGCTGGGTGGCCGGGGCGAGCCTGGCCGCCTCGATGACGACGGCGTCCTCGGCCAGCGAGAGCAGCCGCAGCGCCGAGCCGTCGCGGAAGGCGGCCGGGTCGGGCACCCACGCCTCGACCACGAACCGCCCGCCGCCGCGCAGGTGCCGGGCCGCGTTGGCGAAGCAATTGACCTGCGCCTCCTGGGTGGGCAGGGCGAAGATCGTGTTGATCGCGAGCACCACCAGCGCGTACGAGCCCTCGACCCGCATGGTGGAGAAGTCGCCCACCGTCACGGGGACGGCCGCGCCGCCGGGTTTGGCGCGCAGCTCGCGGGTCATCTCCGGCGAGGCGTCGATCCCGGCGACGGACAGGCCGCGGGCGGCGAGCGGGAGCGCCAGCCGCCCGGTGCCGATGCCGAACTCCAGCACGGGGCCGCCCTCGGCCAGCGTCGCCAGCCGCTCGACGGCCGCGCCGGTGGGCAGCTCCGTCACCGTGGCGTCGTAGATGTCGGCGATCGCGCGCCCGTAGGCGGAGGCGTCGTAGGCCACGCGCACCTCCTGTCCCCCGTGTTTCAGCAGGTCAATGCCCCTGCCCTGATCGGCTAAACGCTCACCTCCACCCGTCCGGCCGCCACCCGCACGGCGTAGACGGGCACCTGGACGGCCTCCTCGTCCAGGCACGCCCCCGACACCAGCGAGAAGACCTGCTTGTGCAGCGGCGAGGCCACGGTGGGCTCGCCCCGCCTGGTGCCGACGATGCCGCGGGAGAGCACGTACGCGCCGCTGAACGGGTCGAGGTTGTCCAGGGCGTGCACGTGCCCCTCGTAGGTGCGGAACAGCGCCACCTGCCGGTCGCCGACCAGCGCGCAGACGCCGCGCTCCGGCGGCAGGGCCGCGTACTCGCAGACCGGGGTCCAGCTCATCGGGCCATCACCGGCCTGATCTGGCCGCGCTCGGAGGCGAACACGATCGACGGGTCGGGCACGCCGGGGGCGTTGACGAAGCTGACGAACCTGCCCAGCTTCTCCGGGTCGTCCAGGGTCGCCGCCCACTCGTCGGCGTAGGTGGCGACGTGCTGTTCCATCTGGGCGTCGAGGTCGGCGCAGATGCCGAGCGAGTCTTCCATGATCACCTTCCGGAGATGGTCGAGGCCGCCGTCCAGCGACTCCAGCCAGGCGGCGGTGCGCTGCAGCCGGTCGGCGGTGCGGACGTAGAACATCAGGAACCGGTCGACGGTCCTGATCAGGTCGCCGGTGCTCAGGTCGGTGGCCAGCAGGTCGGCGTGGCGGGGCCGGAAGCCGCCGTTGCCGCCGACGTACAGGTTCCAGCCCTGCTCGGTGGCGATGACGCCGAAGTCCTTCGACCTGGCCTCGGCGCACTCGCGGGCGCAGCCGGACACCGCCGACTTGAGCTTGTGCGGCGAGCGCAGGCCGCGGTAGCGCAGCTCCAGGGCGATGGCCAGGCCGACGGAGTCCTGGACGCCGTAGCGGCACCAGGTGGAGCCCACGCACGACTTCACCGTGCGCAGCGCCTTGCCGTAGGCGTGGCCGGACTCGAAGCCGGCGTCCACCAGGCGTCGCCAGATCTCCGGGAGCTGCTCGACCCGGGCGCCGAACAGGTCGATGCGCTGGCCGCCGGTGATCTTGGTGTAGAGCCCGAAGTCGCGGGCGACCTCGCCGATCACGATGAGCTTGTCCGGCGTGATCTCGCCGCCCGGGATGCGCGGGACGACCGAGTACGTGCCGTTCTTCTGGATGTTGGCGAGGAAGGCGTCGTTGGTGTCCTGCAACGCGGCCCGCTCGCCGTCGAGCACGTGCCCGTTGTGCAGCGAGGCCAGGATCGAGGCCACCGCGGGCTTGCAGACGTCGCAGCCGCGCCCCTGCCCGTGCTCGGCGATGAGCCGCGAGAACGTCGTGATCTTCCGCACCCGGACGATGTCGAACAGCTCGGCCCGCGAGTACGCGAAGTGCTCGCACAGCGACCTGCCGACCTCGACCCCCGACTCCTCCAGGAGCTGCCGGAGCATCGGCACGCAGCTCCCGCAGGTGGTGCCGGCCCGCGTGCACGCCTTGAGGCCGGGCACGTCGGTCACGCCCAGCTCGGCGACGGCGTGCCGGACGTCCCCCGCGCACACGTTGTTGCAGGAGCAGACCTGCGCGTCGCCGGGCAGGTCGAGCGGCGCCCCGGAGCCGCTGAACAGCAGGTCGGAGGGCGGCGCGGGCAACGGCTTGCCGACGAACGGCCGCAGCGCCGCGTACGGCCCGGCGTCCCCCACGCAGATGCCGCCGAGCAGCGTGCGGGCGTCGTCGCTGATGAACAGCTTCTTGTAGATCCCGGCGACCGGGTCCATGTAGGTGACGTCGAGGGCGCCGTCCATCGCGCCGAACTGGGCGACCTCGACGCCGAGCAGCTTCAGCTTCGTGGAGGTGTCCCCGCCCGCGAACGAGGACGTCCCGCCCATGATCCGGTCGGCGGCCACCTCGGCCATCGTGTTGCACGGCCCGACCAGGCCGTGGACCGTGCCGCCGGCCAGCGCGCACTCGCCGATCGCGTAGACCGACGGGTCGGAGGTGCGCATGCCGTCGTCGACCACGACGCCGCCCCGCTCCCCCACCTCCAGCCCGCACGCCCTGGCCAGCTCGTCGCGCGGCCTGACGCCCGCCGAGAACACCACGACCTGGCCCTCGATCAGCGTGCCGGACGGCGTGCGCACCCCGGCGACCCGGCCGTCCGGCCCGGTGACGACCTCCTGGACGCCCGACCCGGCGTGCACGCCGAGCCCGAGGGCCTCGATGTGGCCCTTGAGCACCGCGCCGCCGCCCTCGTCCACCTGGCGGGGCATCAGCCAGGGGCTCATCTCGACGATGTGCGCCCTCAGGCCGAGCGCCCGCAGCGCGTCGGCCGCCTCCAGGCCGAGCAGGCCGCCGCCGACCACGACGCCTTCGGCCGCGTCCCGGGCGGCCGCCCGGATGGCGTCCAGGTCGTCGATCGTGCGGTAGACGTGGGCGTGCTCGCGTCCTGGCACCGGCGGCACGAACGGCGCCGACCCGGTGGCCAGCACGAGCACGTCGTACGGCTCGGCGGCCCCGCCCTCGACGGTCACCGTCCGCGCCGCCCGGTCGACGGCGACGGCCCGGCTGCCCAGCCGCGTCACGGTCCCGGCGGGCACCGGGTAGGTGAGGTCGGCCAGGGTGGCCCCCGACAGGTACGAGGTCAGCGCCACCCGGTCGTAGGCCGGGCGCGGCTCCTCCCCGACGACGGTGATCCGCCCGTCGAAGCCCCGGCTCGCCAGGGTCTCCACGAAGCGGTGCGCGGCCGGGCCGTACCCGACGACGACGATCCTCCTCATACCGGCACTCCTTCCTGATCGCACAACCAGCCGACGATGCCCTCCACGGCGTCGCGGCAGGTGCCGCAGCCGGTGGTGGCCCTGGTGGCGGCGGCCACCCCGGCCACGTCGCGGGCGCCGGCCTCCCAGCACGCCCGGATCTGTCCCTTGGTCACGTTGTTGCACCGGCAGACCTCGGCCGCGTCCGGCATCAGCACCGGGCTGCCCGCGACCGGCGCCGGCGACAGGCCCGGGAACAGCAGGCCGGCGCGGTCGCCCGGCACCGGGCCACCGCGGTCGAAGAGCTGGGTGAGGGTGCCGACGGCGTCGCTCTCGCCCAGCAGGATCGCGCCCACCAGCCGCCCGTCGCGGATGACGAGCTTGCGGTAGGTGCCGCGGGCGCGGTGGCTGAAGCGCACCACCTCGGCGTGCTCCTCGCCTAGCTGCGTCTCGCCCATGGCGGCCAGCTCGACGCTCCTGGCCTTGAGCCTGGTGACCAGCCGGGAGCCGCGGTAGCGGGCCTTGCCGCCGGTGATCACCTCGGCCGCCACGGCGGCCTGCTCCCAGGCGGGGGCGACCAGGCCGTACACCGTGCCGTCGTGCTCGGCGCACTCGCCGACGGCGAAGATCGACGGGTCGCCGGTGCGCAGCTCGTCGTCCACGACGACGCCGCGCCGCACCTCCAGCCCCGCCGCGGCGGCGAGCCCGGTGACCGGGCGCACCCCGCAGGCCAGGACGACCAGGTCGGCCTCGACCAGCTCGCCGCCGGCCAGGCGGACGCCGTCCGGCTCGACCGCGGCCGCGCTGACGCCGGTGCGGGCCGCCACGCCGAGCCCGGCCAGGGTCTCGCCGAGCACCTGGCCCGCCTCGGCGTCGAGCTGGCGTTCCATCAGGTGCCCGGCCAGGTGCAGCAGCGTGACCGGCAGGCCGCGCCCGGCCAGGCCGCGGGCGGCCTCGATGCCGAGCAGCCCGCCGCCGACGACGGCCGCGCGGCGCGCCCGTCCGGCGGCCCGCACGATCCGCTCGCAGTCCGCCAGCGTGCGGAACGGCACGGCCCGCCCGACGCCGGGCAGCGGCGGCACGACCGCCTGGCTGCCGGTGGCCAGGACCAGCAGGTCGTACGGCTCGCGCCGCCCGTCCGCGGTCACCACGTGCCTGGCGTCCCGGTCGATGCGGGCGACCTCGGCGCCGGGCACGGCCTCGACGCCGTGCGCGGCGTACCAGGAGGGGTCCACCAGGCGCACCTGGTCGGGACGCGCGCTCCCGGCCAGCACGTCCGACAGCAGCACCCGGTTGTACGGCGGGCCCGCCTCGGCCCCGAACACGGTCACCCGCATCCGCGGGTCGCGCGCCCGCACCTCGCTGACCAGGCGTGACCCGGCCATCCCGTTCCCCACGACGACGAGCCTCATGAGTCCCTCTCCACCCTGACCGCGCAGACCTTGAACTCCGGCATGCCGGACACCGGGTCGAGCGCCGGGTTGGTGAGCCGGTTGGCGCCCTCCCAGTGGAAGGGCATGAACACGGTGTCGCGCCTGATGGCGTCGCTGATCCTGGCCACCGCCCTGCTCCGGCCCCTGCGGCTGCTGACCCGCACCAGGTCGCCCGCGGCGACGCCGAGCTGCGCGGCCAGGTCGGGATGCAGCTCCACGAACGGCTCGGGGGCGGCCCGCACCAGCGACGCGATCCGGCGGGTCTGGGCGCCGCTCTGGTAGTGGGACAGGACGCGGCCGGTGCTCAGGTACACCGGGTAGTCCGCGTCGGGCTCCTCGGCCGCGGGCCGGTGCTCGACCGGGATGAACCGGGCGCGGCCGTCCGGGTGGGCGAAGCGGTCCAGGAACGGCCGGGGCGTGCCGGGGTGGTCCTGCGACGGGCAGGGCCAGAAGACGCCGGTCTCGGCGGCGATGCGCTCGTAGCTGATGCCGGAGTAGTCCGCGACGCCGCCCGCCGCGGCCCGGCGCAGCTCGTCGAAGACGGCGGCCGGCTCGGTGTCGAAGCGGTGGCCGAGCCGGGCGGCCAGCCCGGCGATGACGTCCAGGTCGCTCCGGACGCCCTCCGGCGGCGCGACGGCCCGGCGGCGGAGCAGGACGCGGCCCTCCAGGTTGGTCATCGTGCCGCTCTCCTCGGCCCACTGGGTGACCGGGAGCACCACGTCGGCCATGGCCGCGGTCTCCGAGCGCACCACGTCGGCCACGACCAGCAGGTCCAGCCCGGCGATCCGGCCGCCGACGTGCCCGGACGCGGGCGCCGACACCACCGGGTTGGACCCGAACAGCAGCAGCGCCCGCGGCCCCCGCGGGGTGCCGAGCGCGTCCAGCAGCTCGTACGCCGTCCGCCCCGGCCCCGGCAGGTCCTCGGCCCGCACGCCCCACACCTCTGCCACGTGCGCGCGGGCCGCCGGGTCGTCGATCCTGCGGTAGCCGGGGAGCTGGTCGGCCTTCTGGCCGTGCTCCCTGCCGCCCTGGCCGTTGCCCTGGCCGGTCAGGCAGCCGTAGCCGGAGCCGTACCGGCCGGGCAGGCCGAGCGCCAGCGCCAGGTTGATGAACGCGGTGACGGTGTCGGTGCCCTTGGCGTGCTGCTCGGCGCCGCGCCCGGTCAGCACGTACGCGTTCCCGGCGGCGGCCAGCGCGCGGACGGCCTGCCGCATCCGGTGCACCGGCACCCCGGTGACGCGCTCGACGCGTTCGGGCCACCAGGCGGCCAGCGAGGTGCGCACGTCGTCGAAGCCGGTGGTCCTGGCGGCCACGTAATCCGCGTCCACGAGGTCGTCGGCGATCGCCAGGTGCAGCAGCCCGAGGGCGAGCGCCAGGTCGGTGCCGGGCGTGGGCTGCAGGTGCAGCCAGGCGAGCCGGGCCGTCGGGGTGCGGCGCGGATCGACGACGATCAGCCGCGGCCCCGACAGGTGCCGGACGAACGGCGGCATGGTCTCGGCCACGTTCGCGCCGGCCAGCAGCACGACGTCGGCGTCGGCCAGGTCGGTGACCGGGAACGGCAGGCCCCGGTCCATGCCGAAGGCCCGGAGGGAGGCGGCGGCGGCCGAGGACATGCAGAAGCGGCCGTTGTAGTCGATCTGGCTGGTGCCGAGCGCGACCCTGGCGAACTTACCGAGCTGGTAGGCCTTCTCGTTGGTCAGCCCGCCGCCGCCGAACACGGCCACGGCGTCGGGGCCGTGCTCGGCGCGGATCGCGCGCAGCCGGGCGGCGACGTGGTCGAGGGCGGTCTCCCACTCCACCGGCTCGCCGTGCAGGAGCGGCGTGGTCAGGCGCTCGCCGTTGGTGAGCAGCTCGGCCGCCGTCCAGCCCTTCTGGCACAGCGCGCCGGGGGCGTTGGCCGGGACGTCGGTCCTGGGGGTGATCTCCAGTGCCGGGCCGATCTCCATGCCGCACTGGAGGGCGCAGTAGGGGCAGTGTGTCTTCGTCATGTCAGACCCGGGCGTGGGCGAGGCTGGCGACGACCGTGACGCCGACGGTGCGCGTGTAGCACCACCAGGTCAGCGCCAGGCAGCCGGCGTAGAAGACGGCGAAGGCCAGGAACGCCGGCGCCGGGGTGCCGGCCGCGGCGAACGCCATGCCGAAGGCCCGGTTGACGAGGAACCCGCCGAGCGCGCCGACCGCCGAGATGACGCCGATCGCCGCCGCGGCCTGGCGCCGGCCGTGCAGCAGGGCCTCCGCGCCCGCGCCGCGCTCGGCGACCGCCTTGGCGTGGAAGATCGCCGGGATCATCCGGTACGTCGAGCCGTTGCCGATGCCCGCGGTGAGGAACAGCAGCTGGAAGGCCAGGAAGAACAGCCAGAAGCCGCCCGCGACGCCGGCCGCCCAGGCCAGCAGCACCCCGGCGCCCATGGCCGCGAAGTTCCACTGCGTCACCCGCGCGCCGCCCAGCCGGTCGGCCAGCCAGCCGCCCACCGGCCTGATCAGCGAGCCGAGCAGCGGCCCGGCGAAGGCGACCGCCGCGTACGGCGCCTCGGGGAACAGGCTCTTGCTCAGCAGCGGGAACGCCGTCGAATAGCCGATGAACGACCCGAACGTGCCGACGTACAGGACCGACATGATCCACGTCTGCGCCCGTCCGGCCACCGCGAGCTGCTCGCGCGGCTCGGCCCTGGCGCCGGCCAGGTTGTCCATGAAGAACCACGCGCAGGCCGCGGCCACCACGATGAACGGGATCCAGAACCAGCCGGCGGCGGCCGTCCCGAGCGAGCCGATCACCAGCGGCACGACGAGCTGCACCGAGCTGACCCCGACGTTGCCGCCCGCCGCGTTCAGCCCGAGCGCCAGCCCCTGCCTGCCGCGCGGGTAGAAGTAGGTGATGTTGGCCATGCTGGAGGCGAAGTTCCCGCCGCCCACCCCGGCCAGCGCCGCGATCACCAGGAACAGCCAGTACGGCGTGCCGGGATCGTTCACCGCCACCCCGAGCAGCACGGCCGGGACCAGCAGCAGCGCCGCGCTGGCCACGGTGAAGTCGCGCCCGCCGAACCGGCCCGGCCCGAACGTGTAGGGCACCCGCAGCACGGCCCCGACCAGGTTCGGCAGCGCGACGAGCCAGAAGAGCTGGTCGGTGGAGAAGTCGTAGGCCCCCATCCGGGTGGCGACGACGCTCCACAGGGTCCAGACGGTGAACCCGAGATGCTCGGCCACGATGGAGAAGACCAGGTTGCGCCGGGCGACGTGCCTGCCGGTCCGCTGCCAGAAGGCCGGGTCGTCGGGGTGCCACTCGGTGATCCAGCGCGCCATCGATCTCTCCTCCGCTCGGCGTCGGGAGCACCACGGTAGGAGGGCCGCGTTACGCGTTCCGGCAGCCGGCGGGGGTACGGCGGTTACGGGTGATTCACCGCGGTAACAAGGCGCGCACAAGCGTCACCGGCGAAACACGCCGGTAATGAACGGAGTTCTGGCTGGTTACATGGTCTTCCCCGGGGTAACAGCACTCATGGCAAGGGGGGAATAATGATCAAAAAGCTGCACCAGATGGGCATCAAGTCAGGCCACATGTACGCCGCGGGGCTGGCGTCCATCGGCCTGTCCTTCGCTTCTTGGATGATCTCCAAGAACCAGGAGGGCGCGGGCCTCGACCGGGCCGACCGGTGGGGGATCTTCATCGGCGAGTGGGCGCCCACGTTCTTCGCGATGGGCGTCGCGCTGCGGATCGAGGAGACGCACAAGGACCTCGAAGAGCGCGGCACCGAGATGTTCGACAGCACGCAGGGCCAGCGGTCCCGCTCGCACGTCGGCGTTTGAGCCGGCGTTTGACCAGGAGGCCGCGCAGGTCACGCCGGGGGGCCGGCCTGCGCGGCACACCTGTTCGCCGGCGGCCTCAGCTTCACCGACGGCCTCAGCGGGACAGCCGCTCCAGCGGCTCGTCGGTCAGCCGGTACTTCAGCCACTCGTCCTGCCGCTCGGCGCCGAGCTTGTCGTAGAAGGCGATGGACGGCTCGTTCCAGTCGAGCACCGACCACTCCAGGCGCTGGTAGCCGCGTTCGGCGCAGATCTTCGCCAGTTCCGCCATCAGCGCGCGGCCGTGGCCGCCGCCCCGGTGCTCGGGGCGCACGTACAGGTCCTCCATGTAGATGCCGTGCACGCCGCGCCAGGTGGAGTAGGTCAGGAACCAGATCGTGAAGCCGACGGGCTCGCCGTCCTGCTCGGCGATGTGCGCGAACACGGCGGGCCGCTCGCCGAAGAGCGAGGTCCGCAGCATCTCCTCGGTCACGCGCACCTCGTGCGCGGCGTTCTCGTACGTGGCCAGCTCAAGGATCATGCGCACGATGGCGGGGACGTCTGCTGGGGTGGCGGGGCGAATCATGCGCACAGGGTAGCCAGCGCATTTGGTTGAACCGTCCACCGCCCCCGTACGTCGTTACGGCAGAACGGTATTCGGGGGACCGTCTGGAAGCTCAGCCCGGATGACCGAATGGGGACGGAAACCGTGGGCGTTTTAGAGGAGCTGGGGGTTCGCCTGCCCCCGTATCCGGACATCAGGCTCGCGCTCGTGCTCGGTGAGCGCGCTTTGTACGTGAACGGGGATCTGCAGACCGCCAGACGCTGGTTCGACTCGGCCTACCGGCAGGCCGAGGCGGGCGGCGACGTGCCCGCCCTGGCCAGGGCGGCGCTCGGCCTGGGCGGGGTGTGGGTGCAGGAGCACCGCACGTGCGCGGAGTCGGAGATGGTGCGCGCGCGTCAGCGGCACGCGTTGTCGCTGATCGATCCGCACTCGTCGCTGGCACTGCGACTGCGGATCAGGATGACCGGGGAGGAGGACTACAGTGCGGGCAGCCACGAGGAGATCCTCCGGCTCGTCGCGCGGGCCAGGAGCGCGGGCGATCCGGCGGCGCTGGCCGAGGCGCTGAGCCTGGCCCACCACTGCCTGCTCGGGCCGGAGCACGGGCCGGCCCGCTTGGAGCTGGCCAGGGAGCTGATCGGCCAGGCGGCGGTCACCCGGCGCAGGGGCGACCTGCTGATGGGCCTGCTGTGGCGGACGGTCGACCTCTACCTGGCGGCCGACCCGCACGCCGGACGCTGCCTGGAGGAGCTGCGGGGCCTGCTGGCCGAGCACGACCACCTGGCCGTCGGGTTCGTGACCGACGTGATCAGGGTGATGCTGGCCATCCGGGCGGGCCGGTTCGAGCAGGCGGAGAAGATGGCCGGCGACTGCTTCGAGCGCGGCGTCCAGGCCGGCGACATGGACGCCACCGGCTGGTACGGCGGCCAGATCGCCGCCATCCGCTGGTACCAGGGCCGCACGGCCGAGCTGCTGCCGGTGCTGGCCGACCTGGTCAGCTCACCCACGCTCAGCCCGGTCGACAACTCCTACCTGGCGGGCCTCGCGCTGGCCGCGGCCACCTCGGGCGACCGCAGGGCGGCGGCCGGTCACCTGGCCCGGCTGCGCGGCCGGGACCTGGCCGACCTGCCGAGGTCGAGCACGTGGCTGTTCTCGATGTACTGCGTCGTCGAGACCGCCCACCTGCTCCAGGACGCCGGCGCCGCCGCCGAGGCGTACGCGCTGCTGCTGCCGTTCGCGGCTCTGCCGGTGGTGGCCAGCCTGGGCGTGCTCTGCCTCGGCTCGGTGCAGCACAGCCTGGGCATGGCCGCGCTCACGACCGGCGACGTGGACCGCGCCGCCGGGCACCTGGCAGAGGCCGTCCGGGCCAGTCTCGCGCTCGGCCACTGGCCCGCCGCGACGCTGTCGCGCTGGCGGCTCGGCCAGACGCTCGCGCTGCGCGACGGGCCGCACGACAAAGCGGCGCGGGCCGCCCAGAACGCCGCCGCGCAGGAGGCCAGGGAGCTCGGCATGGTGCTGCCCGCCGTGGTCGGCAGGGCGGGCGCGGCGCACGGGGCGTTCCGGCTGCGCAGGCACGGACGGCGCTGGCAGGTCGAGCACGGCGGGCGGCTGGTGATCGTCGAGCACAGCGTCGGCATGCAGCACCTGGCGACCCTGATCGCCAACCCGGGGCGCGAGATCCTGGCCGCCGACATGGCCGCGGGCGCGCCGGCGCAGGACAGCGAGCCGGCCTCGGCGCAGCCGGTGCTGGACGACCTGGCCAGGGAGACCTACCGGCAGCGGCTGACCCAGTTGCAGGCCGACATCGACGAGCTGGAGGCGATGAACGACCTCGAACGGGCCGCCGCGCTGCGCCTGGAACGCGAATGGCTGGTGGCCGAGCTGTCGGCGGCGACCGGGATCGGCGGGCGGGCGCGGCCGTTCACCGGCACGGAGGAACGCGCGCGGATCGCGGTGGGCAAGGCGATCCGGCGGGCGATCTCCCGCGTCTCGTCGGCCGACCAGGCACTGGGGGACGAGCTGCGGGCCACCGTGCACACGGGCGTGCGGTGCAGCTACCGGCCCCGATGACGGCCGTACGGGCGTGCCCCCGCGGCGCGCCCGTACCTTTCGTCCGGGACACTGGTCGCAGGAACCAGACGAACGGACAAACAGCATGGAACACCGCATACTCGGACGTACGGGACGCCGGGTCGGCGTCGTGGGCCTCGGCGCCTGGCAGCTCGGCGCCGACTGGGGCGAGGTGAGCGAGGACGAGGCGTTCGCCACCCTGGAGGCGGCCGTGGCGGCGGGCGTCACGTTCGTCGACACCGCCGACGTCTACGGCGACGGCCGCAGCGAGCAGATCGTCGGCCGCTTCGCCAAGGCGCATCCCGGGCTCACCGTGGCCACCAAGATGGGCCGCCGGACGGCGCAGGTGCCGGCCAACTACGTGATGGACAACTTCCGCGCCTGGAACGAGCGCTCCCGGCGCAACCTCGGCGTGGACACCCTCGACCTGGTCCAGCTCCACTGCCCGCCCACCCCGGTGTACTCCTCCGACGCGGTCTTCGACGCCCTGGACACGCTGGTCGCCGAGCAGAAGATCGCGGCGTACGGCGTCAGCGTCGAGACCTGCGAGGAGGCGCTGACCGCCATCGCCCGGCCCGGCGTGGCGACCGTGCAGATCATCCTCAACGCGTTCCGGCTCAAGCCGCTGGAGCGGGTGCTGCCCGCCGCCCGCGCGGCCGGGGTGGGCGTCATCGCCCGCGTCCCGCTGGCCAGCGGCCTGCTGTCGGGCCGCTACGACGAGCACACCGTGTTCGCCCCCGACGACCATCGCGCCTACAACCGGCACGGCGAGTCGTTCGACGTCGGCGAGACCTTCTCCGGCGTGGAGTTCGCCACCGGCCTGGAGGCGGTGCGGCGGCTGGCCGGGCTGGCGCCCGAGGGGGCGTCCATGGCCCAGTTCGCGCTGCGCTGGATCCTCGACCAGCCCGGCGTCTCGGTCGTCATCCCCGGCGCGCGCAACCCCGGCCAGGCACGGTCCAACGCGGCCGCGGCCGATCTGGAGCCGCTTCCGGAGGAGACGCTGGAGGCCGTGCGGGCCGTCTACGACGAGCTGATCCGGCCGCAGGTGCACGACCGGTGGTGAACCGTTGACGGTACGGCTTCCCGGGCTCTAATGTTTAGGAAACTTTCCTAAGCAATTCTCGCCGCGCGCACACCTTCGAGGAGCCCCGCATGAACGCGAGAAGACGGACCGCCGGCTGCGCCGCCCTCGTCACGGGCCTGGTCCTGCTGGGCGCCCCGGCCGCCTCCGCCGCGCCCACCGGTTGCACGTACCAGCTCAACCAGGCCGAACGCTGGGCCACCAGCTACTGCCCGAGCGGCACCGGCGAGCACCGCATCCACGTGATCCAGCGCCACTTCCTGCCCGAGGTCGGCCTGATCCCGATCGAGGGCCCGTGGGTGCCGGCCGGGCAGACCTCCTACACCGGGATCACACCGCACACCACGGTGAGCGTCTGGGTGGACACCCGCGGATGAACACCAACGGCTACGGCGGCTTCTGTCCGCACGCGACCATGAACCCCAACGGCTACGGCGGCTTCACCGCCCGCTGACGCGCGGCTTCACCGCCTGCTGACACGGGGCTTCGGCGCCCGCCGACACGGCGGCCTCACCGCCTGCGGCCTCTCCCCCTTCGCCTGCCGTACGCCAGGTAGGCGATGGGCCCGAACGGCTGCACGAAGATGCCCAGCCACCAGATGCCCTTCCAGCCGTGGATCTCCCGCTGCGGCCGGCGCCACAGATCCACGGCGGCGGCCCCGGTGAGCACCAACTCCGCCGAACCGAGCCCGAGCAGCACCGCCCGCCGCCGACCCGACATGTCACTCCATCGCACGGCCGAACACCCCGATCGACCTCTCTGACGCATGGTCGAGCACTCCGATCGACCTCTCCATCGCATGGCCGAACACTCGGATCGACCTCTCTGTCGCATGGGGGCCGAGTGCTCCGAGCGATCTCTTTGAGGACAATCCCGTCCTTCCGTCGTCTACCCCACCCGTCGCCTCCCGGCAAGCCCCTTCGCCCCGGCCGGCCCTCACCGCCGGATCGCGATCTCGTAGGAGTAGCGGTCGCCACGGTAGATCGACTTGGCCGCCTCGACCGCCCTTCCCCGCTGGTCGTAGGCCACCCGTTCGACCAGCAACGCCGGCGCCAGGGGCGCCGCCTCCAGCAGCTCCGCCTCCTCCGGCTCCAGCACCGTGGCCCTGATCGACTGCTCGGCCCGCTCCAGCCTGATCCGGTACGCCCCCGCCAGCACCTCGTACAGCGACCCGCCGAGCGGCCGATCGAGCAGTCCGGGCACGAACGCGGCCGGCACGTGGGCACGCTCCAGGCACATCGGAGAACCGTTGGCCGTACGGACCCGGCACAGCCGCACGACCGCGTCCGCCGGGCTGATGCCGAGCGCCTGCCCCACCCGCGCCCCGGCGGGCACCTCGGCCGCCTCCAGCAGCCGCGACCCCGGCTCCAGCCCCCGCCCCCGCATGTCCTCGCTGAACGACGTCAGCTCGATCGTCTTGGCGATGCTCCGGTGCGCGACGAACGTCCCCGCCCCCTGGACGCGGTAGACCCTCTGGTCCGTCTCCAGTCGGTCGACCGCCCGCCGCACGGTCAGCCTGCTGACCCCGAACTCCTCGGCGAGATCGCGCTCGGCGGGCAGCCGTTCGCCCGGCTTCAGCTCGGTCTCGATGAGCGTGAGCAGATGGTCTGTGAGCCGGCCGATCTTCGTCACGGGTGGTCGTCCTCGGTCAGGGGGGTGCTCTTGACGCTCCGATCGTAATTGGGCTATACCAATCGGGCAAGTGAGGTAGGCCACTCTGCCTCTATGCCGGAAGATTGGGCTGTACCAAATGGATGTGGTGACCGCGATCGAAGGCGGCCTGGTCGTGAGCTGCCAGGCCCCCGAGGGCCACCCCCTCCGCGACCCGCACACCATCGCGCTCCTCGCCCGCTGCGCCGAACTCGGCGGCGCGGCCGGACTGCGCGTGAACGGCCCCGAGGACGTCCGCGCGGTCAAGGCCGTCACCGGCCTGCCCCTGATCGGCCTGGCCAAGGTCCCCCGCCCCCACGCCCGCCCCCTGATCACCCCCACCTTCGCCCTGTGCGAATCCCTGGTGCGAGCCGGCGCCGACATGGTCGCCCTGGAGGTGACGGCGGAGGCCGAACCGGAAGCGGGCGACCTGCCGTTCCTGGTCGAACGGGTATGGAAGGAGCTGGGCTTGCCCGTGATGGCCGACGTCTCGACAGCGGAGGAAGGACTGCTGGCCTGGAACCGAGGCGCAGCCCTGATCTCCACCACCCTCGCCGGCTACACCCCCTACACCGCCCCCACCCCCGCCCTGCTCGCCGATCCCACCCTCCACGGCGCCCAGACCCTCGCGGGCGACCCCGCCGTAACCCGGAGTTCCACCACCACTGATCCCGCCGCACCCCTGAGGGCCGCCGCCGCTAACTCCACCTCCCGCCCCGGGGCCCGGGCCGCTCCACGGCCGGGGCTCCTCCATGAGCCTGACCTCGACCTGGTCGGAGAACTCGCCGCCCTCGGGGTCCGTACGGTCGCCGAGGGCCGGCTCCGCACCGACGCCCACGTGGCGGAGGCGTTCGCCCGCGGCGCCTGGTCGGTCGTGATCGGCGCCGCCATCACCGACCCCCTCGCCCTCACCCGCCACCTCACCGCGGCCACCCCCGGGGCAAGCCGGTGACCCCCACCCCACCCCGCGCCCACCCTCACCACACCGACGACCCCATTCCCACCTCAGCACGTCCCCCAGCCGCCGCCCGCGCCACCTCCCCGAACAGCACCGCGCAAGTCACCGCAGCCGAACACCCCCACCCGAACAGCACCGCGAGACCCCTCCCAGACAGCACCCCGGCGGTACACACCCACCTGAACAGCACCCCCACCGTGCGACGCCGCACGAACGGCATCCCCGCCGTGCTCGGCATCGACATCGGCGGCACCAAGACCGCCGCCGCCCTGATCCCGGCCTCGGCCACCGGGGGCGAGGCGGAGATCCACCTCCCCGCCCGCGTCCCCACACCCGCCGAAGGTGGCGCCGCAGCGGTGCTGGCCGCCGCGCTGGAGCTGGCCGAAGACCGCCTCACCCAGGCACGCGCCGCCGGAATGGACGTCATCGCCTGCGGAGTCGGCAGCGCCGGGACGATCGACGGCAACGGCGTGGTCACGCACGCCACCGACGCCCTGCCCGGCTGGCGGGGGACCGACCTGGCCACCGCCTTCACCCAACGCCTCGGCCTGCCCGTCACCGTGCTCAACGACGTCCACGCCTGGGCGCTCGGCGAGGCCCGGCACGGCGCGGCCCGGGGCAGCCGCCTGGCCCTGGTCCTCACGATCGGCACCGGCGTCGGCGGCGCCCTCGTACGGGACGGCGAGCTCCTGCGTGGCCGCAACGGCATGGCGGGCTCCCTCGGCCACACCCTGGCCGTCCTGCCCCCGGACGCCGACGCCGACCGCCCGTGCCCCTGCGGCGCGCCGGGCCACCTGGAGGCGTACGCGTCAGGCCCGGCGATCCTGTCGGCCTACCACGCCCGCGGCGGCACCGCCCCCGACCTCAAATCCCTCTCCCCGGCCCGCCACAACACCGGGTCCCCCGACCTCGGATTCCTCCCCCCAGCCCTGCACAACACCGAGCCCCCCGCCCTACGACACCCGGCCGAAACCCCCGACCCGCGGAACCCCCTAGGGGCCACCGGACATCAGGCTGGGCCGGAAACCGCCGACCCCTTGGCCCGCGAGGTGATCCGCGAGGCCGCCGTCATCCTCGGCCGTTCGATCGCCTCCGCCGCCGCCCTCCTGGACCCGGACGTGATCGTCCTGGGCGGCGGCGTCACCGGCCTCGGCGAGCCCCTGACCGTCCCCCTGTTCGAGACGATCCGCCGGTACGCGCCCCGCGCCCTGGACTCCGTTCCCGTCCGGCTCTCGACCCTGGGCGCACACGGAGCCGTGCTGGGCGCGGCCTCGGCCGCCATGCCCTGACTCCGGAGCAGCACCTACCGGCCGACCGGCGTCAGCCGCGAGGCGGGAGGTGCAGCCAGATGTCGGGCGGCCCCAGGACGGGCCGGGCGTCGGTGAGCCGCAGCCCCGTGTACGCGCAGCAGTACGCCACACCCTCCCCCTGGTAGAGGAAGGCGTTCAGCACCTCGTCCGCCGAGCTGTCCGGCGACACCCAGCCGCCGCCCGGATACGCGTCCCACTCCTCGACGACACCGTCCCGCGAGCTGTAGCCCTGGTTGCCGCCCTTCGGATCGGCGTACATCGCGTAGCAGACCGTCCCGGCCGAGAGGCGGTTGATCACGTCGGCGCTGGTCACCTCGGAACCCCGGCGCCGGCTGATCACGCATCCGCCCGGCACGTCGGTGGCTCCCACCAGGCCGTTCCGCTCGAACGGGTACGGCTCGTCGAGCACCCCGTCGATCCCGGCTCCCTCGGCCACCGTCGCCCCGAGTCGCCGCGCGGCCTCCGCCGCGGTGACGCCCGCGACGCACACCAGCCCCAGCCCGTCGTACTCGAAGTCGCCCAGGGCCTCGATCAGCCGCTCGGCCTCCACGACGGCGGCGTTCTCCGCCTCCGAGAGCGTGGGCTTGTCGCGCGGGAAGGGGAAGAACAGGCCCGGGTTGGGACCGGCCAGGCTGAGCCGCCCGGGCGACCAGCCGCCCGTCATCGGCCGCCACGGATCGGCCCCGGCGGCGACCAGGGCGAGCGCGTTGTCCCTCTGGTGGGCGAACACGGCCCGCCAGAGGGCGCTGTGCCCTTCGTACGCGGCATCGACGTCGCCGACCCGGCGGGCCAGCTCGGCGACCACCTCGGGCGAGCCGTACTCGGCCGCGAGGTGGAGGGGCGGCCCCTCGTGCCACAGGTCGGCATGCGGATCGGCGCCGGAGTCGAGGCGGGCGCGGATCTCGCTCAGATCGGACCAGTCATCCCAGCCCAAGCCCACCCATCCGGCTTCCTTGGTGACAACCACGACACTCCCCCAGAGGCAGGCAGCTTATCGAACACCAGTACGAGCATATCGTGGCTCCGGCGCCCGACCGTCCCTGACGACCCACCCGGCCCCGCACGCGCAACCGTCCGCACGAGGCAGGCCGAGGAGGGCCGCACAAGCCTCTGACCTTGGACGTCGGCCACCCCGCGGGGGCCGGCGACCAGTCAAACCCTAAGCGCAGCGTCGCCGCACCTCGACCAGGAGTGACACAACCGTGCCCTTCCGGCGGTACACCCCTGTCTCCGTCGGCGCGTCTCCTCACGTCCGGACCATCCGTCCCTGGAGTCACGCCATGCCTACGAACGCGAGCACGGCCAGGATCGTCACCGCCACGGCCGCCCTGCTGCCCCTCACCCTCGCCCTGAGCGCGCCGGCCGACGCGGCCGCCGTCCCCAGGGGCACGGTCGCGGCCCGGGTCGTCAAGATCGTGGACGGCGACACCGTCGACGTCGTGCGCGGCACCACGAAGATCCGCGTGCAGCTGCTCGGCGTGGACACCCCCGAGCGCGGGCGGTGCTGGTCCAGGGCGGCCACCGCCCGTACGGCGGCGCTCCTGCCACCCGGGACGACGGCCCACCTGCTCACCGCCAGGACGCCGGGCGTCCCGCCCGCGCACGTGTGGAACGCCAAGGGCGTGCACGTCAACCGCAACCTGATCCGCTACGGCTACGGCAAGGCCGTCCCGTTCAAGCCGGACGACGGGTACAAGAGCCTCTTCCGCACGGAGCAGGCGAAGGCCAAGGCGGAGAAGTTGCGGATCTGGTCCGGCAGGTGCGACACGTCCACCTCCACACCGACGCCGTCCCCGACTCCGACCCCGTCCCCCACATCGCCCCCGCCCGCCGGCACGGACCCGCGCTTCCGCACCTGCGCCGAGGCGAACGCCGCCGGCTACGGCCCGTACCGCCGCGGCATCGACCCCGAGTACGCCTGGTACCAGGACCGCGACGGCGACGGCGTCGTCTGCGAACGCTGACCCGCGCGAGCCCGCCGAACGTCCCGCCCGAACGTCCCGGCCGACCGGCCGGGACACAGGCCGGTCGGGAGGGGCGCCGGGTCAGCGAGCGGAACGCGCCAGGATCGCCGCCTCGACGCCGGTCGTCCCGAGCACTCGAAGTGTCACGACGGTCTCGCGCTCATCGGCGGCGGGGCGGCCCCGCGACCCTGGCGCACTCACGGAGGCGAGCCTCCCAGGTCCCACCCGTCCCGAAAGACCCGGCAGAGGTCCGACGAACACTTCCGAACAGACACCGGAAGGCGAGAGACCGACCTCCAGGCGGACACCACCACCCTCGCATAGATGCCAAATCCGGGCTAACATCGCCACATGGCGATTGATTTTGAAGGTGGCCGTTGTGTCAGTGCGGACATCGCCGCCGGCATCTCCCCCGCGGCCGCGCTGTTCCACTCCCTGGCCGACGAGACCCGGCTGCGCATCGTCCAGCGCCTGGCCCGCGGCGAGGCCCGCGTGGTCGACCTGACCACCCAGCTCGGCCTGGCCCAGTCCACGGTGTCCAAGCATCTGGCCTGTCTGCGCGACTGCGGCCTGATCGACTACCGCGCCGAGGGCCGCCAGTCGTTCTACTCCCTGACCCGGCCCGAGCTGATGGACCTGCTCGCCTCCGCCGAACAGCTGCTGGCCGCCGCCGGACACGCCGTGACGCTGCGTCCCGGCCCCGTCGAGGTCACGCAGGAGCCGGTGTCGTGACCGCCGCGCACCTCACCACCCCGGCGCGCCGGACGGCCCTGCGGCGCCGCATCCGCCTGCTGGTCGCGGCCACCATCACCTACAACGTGATCGAGGCGGTGGTGGCCATCACCGCCGGCACTCTGGCCTCCTCCGCCGCGCTGGTCGGATTCGGGCTGGACTCGGTGGTGGAGGTCGCCTCGGCCGCCGCGGTGGCCTGGCAGTTCTCCGCGGCCGACCATGAAAGGCGGGAGAGGACGGCACTGCGCGTCATCGCGATCTCCTTCTTCGCGCTGGCCGCCTACGTCACCTTCGACGCCGTCCGTACGCTGCTGGGGGTGGGTGAGGCCGAGCATTCGACGCCCGGCCTGATCCTGGCCGCGTTGTCGCTGGTGATCATGCCGTTCCTGTCCCACGCGCAGCGCCGCGCCGGACGTGAGCTCGGCTCCGCCTCCGCGGTGGCCGACTCCAAGCAGACCCTGCTGTGCACCTACCTGTCCGGCGTGCTGCTGGTGGGACTGGCGCTCAACAGCCTGTTCGGCTGGTCCTGGGCCGACCCGGTCGCCGCGCTGGTGATCGCGGCGGTCGCGGTCAAGGAAGGCCGCGAAGCCTGGCGCGGCGACGCCTGCTGCGCCGTCCCGGCCGGCCTTGAGGAGCAGGCGGACGGACGTGCCCCCGACTGCTCCTGCTGCTCCGCGTCCGGAGAATGACAGGCCGCGCCCCCGGGGGAGGTGAGAAGCGTGAACACCGTCCTGGTCGTGGTCGTCATGGTGGCGGCGACGTTCGCCACCACGACGCTGTCGGCGGTGGCCGGGTTCGGCGGCGGGGTGCTGCTGCTGCCGGTGTTCGTCGCGGTCCTGGGCACCCGGGACGCCGTCGCGGTGCTGACCGTCGCGCAGCTCGCCGGCAACGGCAGCCGGGTGTGGTTCAACCGGGACGAGGTCGACCGGCGTCTGGTGGGCGTCTTCGCGGCCGGGGCGGTTCCCGCCGCCGCGGCCGGCGCGCTGGTGTTCGCCGCCGCCCCGCTGGCCGCGCTGACCCGGGTTATCGGGGTGTTCCTGCTGGTCATGGTGGTCTGGCGACGCAGGCGGCCGCATGGCGTCCGGCTGGACGACACGGCGTTCGCGGCCGTCGGAGCCGTGTCCGGGTTCGGCTCGGCGCTGGTCGGCTCCATGGGGCCGATGGTCGCGCCGTTCTTCCTGGCCCGTGGCCTGCTGCGGGGCGCCTACATCGGCACCGAGGCCGCGGCGGCGGTGGTGATGCACCTGACCAAGCTGGTCGTCTTCGGCGCGGCCGCCGTGCTCACCGCGTCCGGCGTCGCCACCGGGCTGGCGCTGGCGCCGGCGAGCGCGGTCGGGGCCTGGGCGGGCAAGAAGATCGTCGACCGGCTGCCCGCCGGCGCGTTCGTGGTGGTGGTCGAGGTGGGGCTGGTCGCGTCGGGGCTGGTGCTCGTCGTCACCGGAGGCTGAGGGTCCGGCCGCCTGGACGACGTCAGCCCCGGACCCTCACGCCCCGCCCAGCCGGGCCGCCTGGCGGGTGAGGTGGTCGCGTTCGGGGAGGGTGGGGGCCGATCGGGCGGCCTCGGCGTAGAGCCGGGCCGCGGTGGCCGGGTCGCCGGCGCGTTCGTGCAGGTAGGCCGCGACGGCGGCGTGGCGGGGCAGGTCCGGGTCGAGCTCGGCCAGGGCGGCCAGACCGGCCCGCGGGCCGTCGGCCTCGCCGACGGCGACGGCCCGGTTGAGTCGGGCCACCGGGCTGCCGGTGAGGCGCACGAGCTCGTCGTACCACTCGACGATCTGCGGCCAGTCGGTCTCCCCGGCCGTCGGGGCGTCGGCGTGCAGCGCGGCGATGGCGGCCTGGGCCTGGAACTCGCCCAGCCGGTCGCGGGCGAGGGCCGCCTGGAGCACGTCGACGCCCTCGGCGATCAGGCGGGTGTCCCACAGGCCGCGGTCCTGCTCGGCGAGGGGCACGAGGCTCCCGTCGGGAGCGGTGCGTGCCGGTCGCCGGGCGTGGTGCAGCAGCATGAGCGCGAGCAGGCCCGCGACCTCCTCGTGCCTGATCTTCGCCGCGAGCAGCCGGGTGAGCCGGATCGCCTCGGCGGCGAGGTCGACGTCGCCGGAGTAGCCCTCGTTGAAGACCAGGTAGAGCACGCGCAGCACGGTGGCGACGTCGCCGGGCTGGTTGAACCGCACGCCGGAGACGGTGCGCTTGGCCCGGCTGATCCGCTGGGCCATGGTCGCCTCCGGCACCAGGTACGCCTGCGCGATCTGGCGCGTGGTCAGCCCGCCGACCGCGCGCAGCGTGAGCGCGACGGCCGAGGCCGGCGTCAGGGACGGATGCGCGCACAGGAAGTACAGCTGGAGCGTGTCGTCCACCGCCTCCGCGTAGCCCGGCGGGGGCTCGCTGTCGACGCGGGTCTCGCGGTGCCGCCGCGAGGCGTCGGCGCGGGCGGCGTCGAGGAACTTGCGCCAGGCCACCGTGACCAGCCAGCCCTTGGGGTCGCGGGGCGGGTCGTCCGGCCATACGCGCACGGCCTCGGTCAGGGCGTCCTGGACGGCGTCCTCGGCCGCCGCGAAGTCCGCGCCCCGCCGGACGACGACGCCGATCACGGCGGGCACCAGCTCCCGCAGCAGCGACTCGTTCACCCGGCCACCAGGTGCGGCCTGGTCAGGAAACGACTCGTTCACTCGGCCACCAGGTGGGTCCCGGTCAGGAAGGGCCGCACCTCCAGCCACTCGTGGATCGGCTCGCCACCCGCGCCGGGGGCCGCGGACAGCTCGCCGGCCAGGTGCAGCGCCCGTTCGTAGCTCGCGACGTCGATCACCATCCAGCCGGCGACCAGGTCCTTGGTCTCGGCGAACGGCCCGTCGGTGACCGGCGGCCGCCCCTCGCCGTCGTAGCGGACGAACGTGCCCTCGGGCGAAAGCCCCTGACTGTCGACGAACTCACCGCTCTCCTGCAGCCGGGCGGCGAAGTCCCGCATGTACTGGACGTGGGCCGCGACCTCCTCCGGCGTCCACTGTCCCATCGGCACGTCGTTGACCGCCGCCGGCGCGCCCCGATAGTGCTTGAGCAGCAGGTATTTGGCCATCAGGTTCTCCTTCGAACTGTCCGGCCCAGTCTGGCCGGGTTCCGCCCTGGGACAAAACCCGGTTTGACGTTGACGTTGCGGCAGGCGAAGAGGGTCTGACATGGTCTGAAGGAGTCGAACGGGGAGCCTTCCACCTGCCTCATCGTCACTGCCGGTCTCGTGATGTCGGTCTTCGTCGGCGGGCTTTGACTCCCTCCCCTGGCTCCCGAACCGCTGGCCGTTGCCCGTCCCCAGCGTGTCCGAGGACCTGAACGAGCTGGCGATTCGTCCGCCACCGCTCTGCGGCCGATTCGTTGGCTGGAGCATGCAAAGGGCAGCCATGATGCGAGCGCCTCAGAACTTTCCCTTGCCTGCCCCCCGCGCCTCGGAGCCATCCCCGCGCGTGCGCGGCCTCGTCCTGTTCCTGGTGGGCCTGGATCCAGGGGAAGGCGCGCATCAGGTACGCCTCCCAGCGGGGGCGCTCGCCCCCGCCGAGGGGCGCGCTTAGCCGGAGCTCTCCCTGATGGCATAGCGGGTGTGCGTGCCGTCGAGCCACGCGTCGTCGATCTCCCTGCCGGTGATCCGGCCGATGAGGCGCAGGGCCGAGGTGACCTCCGCGTACGCGGTGTCGCCGAAGAAGGACAGGCCGTCGAGGTAGTCGTCGAGCGCGTCGGGATCGCTACCGTCCCGCTCCTCGGGGTCGCCGACGACCAGGGAGGTGACTAGTTCCCCGCCGACAAGGTACTGGAGGTCTTCCACACCATCGAGGTCGTGCAGTGGCCAGCCGAGGCTGAGCAGTCTGCCCTTCTCGCCGGAGAGACGCGCCCAGGCGTCCCACTCCCAGAGCCGGTTCCCGTCGAGCTGGATTGCCAGGATCCAGCCGGGGGCGTAATCGCCGATCCAGACAACTCCGCCCTCTTGCCCGCGATACTCGCCCGTCACGATCTCCCGGATGACGCCGGGCCGGGCGGTGTCCGGGTCGGCGCCCAGCCGGTGCGCCGCCTGCTCGACGGTGAGCCCCTCGCACCAGACGCCGCGGAAGGGGGTCTCGAAGTCGATGCCGTGCGCGGCGAGCCGATTCCACAGATCGGTGTCGTGATCCATGCGTTCCTCCTTCGAGGTGGAGGCCGGGGGCGCGACGAAGTCGCCTCCGCGCCCCCGACCGGTGTCAGTTGGCGATTCTGACCCAGAACTGGTTCTCATTCCCGACGCGGTAGCGGGAGTAGAAAGCCGCCAGGTACTGACCGTGCAGGTGGTTCTTGTCGCGGTTCACGTACCGCACGGAGAAGTGTCCCTTGGAGTTGTATGCGCCGTTCTTGGTCGAGGCGAACGGGTACTCGTCGCACTGCAGAGCGGGGACGGATTTCCCGTTCACTATGACATTCGCGGGCCAGGTACCCGCCGTTTTCATCTCGGCACGCCGCGCGCGGCAGGCCGGACCGATCGCCTTTCTGTTCTTGTAGGTGAGAGTGTCGCGTTTCGGGGTGTCCTTCGGATCGGTGTGCCGCACCAGCGGCAGGATCGCCGGATTGGTGTAGGCGTTCCCCTGATCGTTGTAGACCCGGGGTGCGTCGACGAAGCCGGGCATGATCTTCTGCTGAGGGCCGTTCTCGCCGATCGGCGGCAGTTTGGGGATCGTGTCGCCCGGTGTCTTCATCGCGGTGTCGAGGTGGTCGACGACCTCGTCGATCCCCGTGTCGCTGCGTTTCATGGTGAAGATCCGCTTTGCGAAGGGGAAGATGCAGGCCCCCCTGTGCTGGCGGTCGGTGAAGCCCTTGGAGAAGGTTATGTCGTCGCAGCGGACCGTGGGCGCGTACTCGCGGCCGGGATGGGTGGGCAGCCCGATCGCCTGGATCCCGTAGGGCAGCTTGATGTCACCCAGGACGTTCTGGTACTCCATCTTGGCCCACAGCGGCCGCGCCTCGTTGAACCAGGGGATTCCGCCGAACTCGAAGAGCAGCGGACGGATCGTGCAGTTGTGCGAGCCCCCCTCCGCGACCTTGGACTTGACGAGCCACTCGTTGTAGCCGTTGGCCTTCCACTTCTTGATCGTCTCGCGCCGGGAAGCGCCTTCGACGAGTTCGCAATCGGTGCCGTCGCTGCCGGTCGGCTGGACGTCGAGCTGCAGCGACTTGGATTCGTCGTAGTCGTCGGTCTCCTCGCCGTCGTCGTAGCCCTTGATGTTGCTGAGCTGCGTCCAGATCTTGATCTCGTCGGGTTTGCGGTCGCCGCCGCCCACGACCGCGCTGCCGTCGGCGGTGCCGAGGTAGCTGTGCATGACGACGGTGGCCTCGACCTTGTATCCGTCGTCAGGCGTGGGCGGGTACTTGTCCGGCTCCAGGGGGTGGAAGGTCCAGTCGCCGTAGGCGAGGAACTTGCTCCAGCAACCGCTGTAGGGACGGACGTCGGCCCAGCCCGGTGTCGCGTACGGCGAGCCGGAGGTGGTGCGCGCCCGGGCGCAGTCCGCGAGGGTCTTCACTCGGTCGTAGTCGAACGGGGGAAGGGCCGCTGCCGCCGCAGTGGTGGTGGTGGCCGCCGGGGCGTCGTCCTCGACGGCGGCGCTCGGCGGGCTGGCCAGTGCGGTGATCTCGGATCCGGTGAGGGCCCGCTGGTAGAGACGGACCTCGTCGACCGCTCCGACCATGGCACTGCCGAGGGTGAGCGCGCCCTCCGCCCGCCACGCGGGCGATGCCACGGTCTCCGACTTGAGCAGCGTCCCGTTCCGGTACAGGGACACGCTCGAGGAGGCCGCGTCGTAGACGCCCGCGAGGTGGAACCACTCCCCGACGGGCGGCTCGACATCGGAGTACACGCCCGCCGAGCTCGCGTCGGCCGTGTCACCCGAGGTCAGGGTGAACTGCAGGCCCCGGTCGGCGCTGTTGCCCAGCCGGAAGGCGGGCTGCTGGGTGCCGCGCTGTTCGACGGCGGTGTAAGTGCCCTCCTTGTCCTGCCAGCGGAGCCAGGTGCTGACGGTGAAGCTCTGGTCCGTCCTGATGACCGGTCCCGAGGTGCGCGCGAGCGGCTCCTCGCCGGGAGCGGTCAGATCGACGGTGGCCTGCTGCCAGTCCGACCAGGCCGAGGAGGCGCCGGTGCCGACGGCGCGCACGCGCCAGCGGAACAGCCAGCCGTCGGTGAGCTTGCCCGCGGGTACCTCGATCGACGCCTGGGAGCCGGAGGCGACGCCGTCGACCCCACCCGCCCAGATCTGGCCCGAGCCCTGTCCGGCCGGGGCGGCCGGGTCGTGTTCGAGCTCGATCTCCGCGCGGAGCGGCTGCCCGGCGGGATCGGTGACGCTCGCCCGCATGGTGGGGGTCACGCTGGTGACCACGGTCTTGCCCGCCACCACGGTGGAGGGGGAGACGGTGGGGCCGGCCACGGTCGGCGTCGGCTGGGAGACACGCAACAGCCGCCAGTCCGCCCACGCCGAGGCGGCCGAGGCCGAAACGGCGCGTGCCCGCCAGCGAAGGTGCCAGCCGTACTGAAGCCTGTCGGCGGGGAGGGTGACAGTGGCCTGCGTACCCGCGGCGATGCCGTCGACTCCACCCGCCCAGATCTGGCCCGAGCCCTGTCCGGCGGGAGCGGCCGGATCGTGTTCGACCTCGAATTCGGCGCGCAGCGTGCCCGCCGCCGGGTCGGCGACGGTGGCCAGCAGGGACGGTGTCAGCACGCCGGTGACGGTCTCGCCGCCGACCTGCGTGGACGGGTTCACCTGGAGGTCGGTGACGCTCGGATCGGACGCCGGGTCGGGCGGGTCGACAGTGAGGCTCTGCCAGTCCGACCACGGCGAGCTGACGGAGGCGGCGTCGACCGCCCTGATCCGCCAGCGGACCTTCCAGCCGTCGCTCAGCTTGCCCCCGGGAACGGTGACGCTCGCCCGGGTGCCAGAGGGTACGCCGTCGACGCCGCCGCTCCAGATCTGGCCGCTGCCCTGGCCGGTGGCGGCCGGGTCGTGCTCGACCTCGACCTCCGCTCTGACCGGCTGTGCGGCCGGGTGGGTGACGATCGCCCGCAGGCTCGGGGTGAGGCTGCCGGTCGAGACCACACCGCCGGTGCTGGTCGACGGGCTGACGTCGAAGCCGGACACCGTCGGGTTGGGCACGTCGACGAGCGCGGACTGCCAGGCCGACCAGGCGGAGGCCGTGGTCGCGGCCGCGTTGACCGCGCGGGCCCGCCAGCGGATCCGCCAGCCGTCGGCGAGCTTGCCCGAAGGCAGTGTCACAGCGGAGCTGCCACCGGAGGTGACCGGCGTAGAGGCACCCGCCCAGATCTGGCCGCTGCCCTGCCCGGTCGCCGCCGGGTCGTGCTCGACCTCGAACTCGCCGGTCAGGTTGCCCCCGACGGTGTCGGTGACGACCGCTGCCAGCTGTGGGGTGAGCGAGCCGGTCACGACGCTGCCGTTCACCGTCTGCGCGGGGCTGATCTGCAAGGTGCCCACCGCCGGGGTGGAGGCGGGCGCGCTGGTGGTGACGGTCAGCTTCGGCGTGGGATCGGCGTACTCGGTGTTCTCCGAGGTCGCGAAAACGCGGTAGTTGTCGGCGGGACTGGACTCGGTCGGATGCATCAGCACCAGGCCGTGGTTGGCCGCGCCCGCCGCCCAGTCCTGGGCGATGCCGGTGACGTTCCACTCCATCACGCCGGGGAAGGTCGCGCAGTCCGAGTTGGTCGCCGCCCTGTTGATCTGCGCGTCCTCCGTGGTGGATGCGGGCTTGCCGGTCCAGGTGAGGTTGTTCGCGTCCCACGCGCCGGTCAGCCTGCGCACCTGGATGCCCGCGCCCACCGCGCTCCCGCAGGCGGGGGCGTCGACGTTCAGCAGCGACAGCTTGGCGTTGGTGACGGTCTTCCCGGCCAGGCCTGTGGTGTCGAAACGCAGGTGAGGACGGTAGATGGAGCCGACCATCCGCCCGGCCATCATGTAATCCAGGTCGGGATCGGCCGGGTCGCTGGGGAAGTCGGAGCCGGTCTCGACGTCGTCCTGGAAGAGCAGGGCGACCGTCGGGTCGACCCGGATCGGCAGCACGGTGGCCGGATCGGACAGGAAGGCGTGGTCGGGCTTGAGCACCAGCTCCGTCTTGCCCTTGGCGGTGATCACCCGGGTGTCGATCGGCGCCCGCCTGGCGCGTTGCGCCCGGCCCTTGTCGCTGGCGTCCCACATGATCGGCCGCGCGCCCGAGGCGACGGTCTTCTTGTCGCGGTCCTTGAGCAGCAGCCGCCCGCTGCTGTCGGCCGAGAGGGTGAGACCCGAGCTCTCCACGCCGATCCGGATCTCGAGCGGCCTGGCGGGCCGCTCGCGGACCACTACGTCGTGACGGAACCCGGCCGGCAGGACGGTGACCACGAGATCGGCGCCCTTGCCCGCGGCGTCGCTCCAGGTGACCACGTTGCCCTTGACCGTCGGTTTGGGTAGAGCGGTCGGCCAGCGCAGGCCGTAGTTCTTATTGCCGGAGGTCATGCGCACGAAGGGCCCGGCACCGCCCGTGGAGATCTCCAGGCTGGCCCCGCCCGCGATCGCCTTGGGCCGCAGCACGCCCGCCCGCTCGGTGAGCGAGGTGTCGATCGGCACCCAGCCGTCGCCGGATCGGGTGCGGATCGGCCCGGTGGTGATCTCGGTCTTGACCGTGCCGTCCGGCATCGCATGCGTGATGCTGGACTCGGTCGTCTTCGCGCTCAGCTCGACCGGCGCTCCGCGCTGGCGCGCCTCGTGCAGGGCGATGGCGGCCTGCTGGTCCTCCGGGAGGTTCGACAGCGCCTGGCCGATTCGGCCCGGCACCCAGCGGGCGCCCTCCGACAACGTCGCGTCGTGGTCGAGCCCGCCGACGTCGGCGGCCGTCCGCCCGGCGCCCTCGTCGAGCGGCCAGTGCGCGGCCTCCACGCTCGCCGCCGCCGTCGTGGTGAAAGACCAGGTGTACGGTGTGACCACGTTGTCCCAGACGTCGGCGGCCTCCCGCACCTCAGCCGTGTAGGTGATGCCTGGCCGCAACGCGGCGCCCGGTGTGAAGGTCAGGGTCGTGTTGGCGGCGTCCATCACCGCCGTCCCGTCGACCAGGGCTCCCGTGTCGTCCTTGAAGGTGAACGCGGCGTCCCAGACCTCCTGGTCGAAGGTGACGCTGACGCTCGTGCCGGTCGGCACCTCCCGGGCGCCCGCCGAGGGCGTGACCGTGACGACCGTCGGTTCCGTGGTGTCCTGCACGTCCGGGTCGGGGCTGCTCCACGTGGTTCCCGGCGCCGGCTGGAGCTGTTCCGGCTTCACCTCGTAGCCGCCGTTGACGGCGGCGTCCAGGACCGCGGCCTCGTTCAGGGAGACCGTCGACTGGTCGGCGGCGTTGGCCTCCGGCTGGGCCATGGCGACCGCCTGGTCGTAGCTGGGCCAGGTGGAGAAGTCGTAGTCGGAGGAGAAGGCGACGCGTCGCTTCGGCGCGGGCTCGTAGTCGATGAACAGCACCGGGCCTCGGCCGTCGCCGCCCGTGTACTGGTCGGAGCGGTACTGCCGCCAGTTGGCCGCGGCGACGCCCTCGGTGGCGGCGCGGATCATCAGGCCGTGGTCGGCGGTACCGTTGGCCCACGCCTGGACGATGCCCTCGATGGAGTGGTAGATCTCGCCGCTGCCCGAGCAGCCCGCGAGCGTCGCGCTGTAGCCGCCGGGGGCGACGACGGCGTCGGTGCTCGTGCTGGAGGGCTGGTTGGCCCAGGTGAGCGTGGAGTAGTCGTAGGGCGACGTGAGGCGGCGCGCGACGATGCCGACGCCGACGGAGGTGCCGCACGCGTTGGCGTGGTAGTTCCACAGGCGCAGGTCGGCGTTACGGATGATGGCGTAGTCGAGGTCGGTGCCGTTGATCACGTAGCGCAGGTAGGTGCGCCACAGTTCGCCGTCGGCCGATCGCCCGGCGCGCAGCCAGGAGGACAGCGTGGCCGAGTTGGGGTACTGCACGCTGGAGACGAAGGTGTCGGACGAGTCACCCGCGCCGATCCAAGTGCCGGTGATCGAGACGGTCACCGGGTAGGTCACCGCCGTGTCGGCCAGGAAGGCGGCGTCGGGGGTGAGTTCGATGGTGGAGCGCCCTGAGGTGTCGGTGGTGAACGCAGTGTCCACTTGTCCGGTCTTGCCCTGCTCGGGCGCCTGGGCGGCGAGGGCGTCGACGGCCTGGGCGATGAGCGGGGGCGTCTCGGCCTGTCCTTGGGCGGACATGAGCCGGGGATGGCCGTCGGCGGCCTTGCCATACACCTTGCCCTTGGGGAGGGTGACCGGAAGGCTGACCTTGACCGGGCCGGTGGGACGGGTGCGGAAGACCACGTCCTGCGCGAAGCCGTCGGCGAGCGCGGTGAGCACCAGGTCGGCGCCCTTGGCGACGGCGTCGGGGTAGGTGATCGTGTTGCCGTTCACGGTTGGCTTGGGTAGCTTGCGGCCCACACCGATGGAAACGGGGCCGTCGGCGCCGGTGGCGGTGACCAGGGTCTTGGCGCCTTCGCCGCCAAAGGTCAGCGGGGTTTTGACGAGCGTGGCCGCGAGTGTGCCGTCGGACTTGGCGGCGATGGTGGTGTCGATCGGCCGCCAGGCGCGCTTGCCGCCGGCGTCCGCCACCGCCAGCTGGACCGGGGTCGTGCTCAATTCGGCGTGCAGGGTCTTGCCGTCGGGGTTGGCCCAGACCTGCATGGTCTCGGTCTCGCTGGTGGGCACTCTGACGCGTCTGCCCGCGTCGGCCGCCTTCCGCTGCGCGGTCGCGACCTCTTTCTCGATCTTCGCTTCGGGTAACCGCTTGGCAGCGGTGGCCGACGGGGCGGGATCGGCCGCCGCCGGGCTTGGGGGGAGCGCCACCAGGAAGGAGGCGCTCAAGGCTAACGCGAGCCGTGCCGCGCGCCGTTGCTGAATCGTCACTTAACCCTCGTCATGGGAGAAAGTAAGCAGGGACGATGATCTTCTATCAGTGGTGATCAACAAGGGGCAATGGCTTCGGCCTGGCGGCACGATGGCTGCCATGTTCGCGACGAGTACCACGCGGGCCGGATGATCGATCTGCCTCGTCTGACCGTCAGGAGCGACATCCTCAGCGTCCTGGTCAGCCATCACCCCGGCCGCCCGACCTCCGCGCAGATCGTGCGGGCCGCGGGTGTCTTCGGCATCAACGAGTCGGCGACGCGCGACGCGCTGACCCGGCTGGTATCTGGCGGCGATCTGACCCACACCCGTGACAGGTTCCCGTTGAGCGAGTCGCTGCCGGGCGCGCAGGCAGCGGGTGCTGCACGAGATCGACCAGGGGACGCGGCCGTGGGCGGGCGAGTGGGAGCTGGTCGTCGTGGTCGGCGGCGGGCGCGGTCCGGGTGACCGGGCGTCGCTGCGGGTGCGGCTGTCGCGGCTGCGGCTAGCCAGGGTGCGGGAGGGTGTGCGGTCACAGCCAGCGCCCCTGACGCGGCCCCTCCATCTGGGCGACGCGCCGCTCACGGATACCAGAATCGAGCACTTTCGAGAATTGAGACATTTGCGACACCGGCCAGGACAGGCGCCAGCGCGGCAAACTCGTCATGGGTTAGCCACCGAATGTAGGGTCTCTCTGCGCCTTAGCAACAGGAGCCGCTCACGACGTGGCCATTGAAGAGATCGCACGCATCGTTGGCCACTCCTCAACGCACGTGACCGAGACCGTCTATCGGCAAGAGATCAGGCCGGCCCTGACCAGGGGCGCGGTCGTGATGGACGAGATCTTCAAGCCGCAAGCCGGGTAGAGCAGTGGCTCCCCGTCTGGCTCCCAGAGATCAGTACAGACCCCCGAAGCCCCTTCCGACCAGCCAGAGAGCCGAAATCACATCGGTTTGACGTTGACGTTGCGTCAACTTCTAGCATCGGGGCCATGTCGATCACCGTTCTTGACACCTGTTCCGCCATGCGGCGGATCCTGCTGGCCCCGATGGCGGACCGCGCCGGCCTGCTGCGTTCGATGCTGGAGCCCAACGCCGGGATGTACCGCTACCACCCGGGCGAGGTCGATCTGGTGTCCGTGCATCTCCAGACGTCCGGGTTCCCCATCGACCGGGACGAGGAGCGTTGCCTCGACGCGCTGGACACCCTGGAGGCGGCCGGAGCCTGGGAGCGCATGCGGCGCGCGCTCGACGACGCTCTCGCCGTGCTGACGGAGGCGACGCCGGGGCTGGCGGTGCCGGACATCACCGTGCTGTTCGTGCTCGGCGACCCGGCTGACGAGCATTTCATGGGGCCCTGCAAGGGGCTGACCGGGTTCGGCGGCATCTCGGGCAACATCGCCATCACGCTCTGGCCCTTCCCCGAGAACGTGGAGCGGCTGGAGGCCACCGCCGTGCACGAGCTCCACCACAACCTGCGATGGAGCCCGGGCGGAGTGGTGTGGGACCCGATGACCGTCACGGTCGGCGAGCACATCGTCGGCGAGGGCCTGGCCGACGCCTTCGCCCGCCAGCTCTACGGCGACGAGCTCGGCTACGCCCGCATCGGCGTGCCGCACCTGCACGACGACGCGGTCTTCGACAAGGTGCTCACCGGCCTCGACGTCACGGGCATGGAGAACTTCACCGCCTGGGTGCACGGCGACGCCGGCGCCGAGCACCTCGGCGTCACCCCGGTGGGCCTGCCGATGGGCGCCGGGTACGCCGCGGGCAACCGTCTGGTCGACGCCTACCTGGCGGCGACCGGCCGGACGGCGGCGCAGGCCCTGCACGCCGACAGCGCCGAGATCATCGCGACCACGCTCCGCCGCGGGTGACACTGGAACGATGGAGTGGACGATCCAGGAGCTGGCGGCCAGGGCCGGCGTCAGCAGCCGCACCCTGCGGCACTACGACAGCGTCGGGCTCCTGATCCCGTCCCGGGTGGGCGCGAACGGCCACCGCCATTACGACTCCGCCGCGGTCGTGCGGCTGCAGCGGATCCTGCTGCTGCGCCGGCTCGGCATGGGCCTGCCGGCCATCGCCGAGGTCCTGGCCGACGAGGTGGACGCGTGCGACGGGCTGCGGGCCCACATCGCCGCGCTGGAGGACGAGCGCGACCGCATCGACCGGCAGATCAGCTCCGTCCGTCACACGCTGGACGCCCTGCTGGCGGGGGCCGAACCGCGGATGGACGTCATGCTGGCCGGCTTCAACGACCACTACAAGGACGACGTGATCGCACGCTGGGGCGAGCGCGCGTTCCAGGTGAGCAACGACTGGTGGCACGGCAAGACGCTCGACCAGCAGCGGGCCTGGAAGCGGGCGGCCGAGGACCTGGTCGCCGCGTGGGTCGCCGCGGCGCAGGCCGGGGTCTCGCCGACGTCCGACCGCGCCCAGTCGCTGGCCGCCCGGCACGTGCGGTGGCTGAGCCAGATCCCGGGCACGCCCACGGCCGAGGGCGACCGGGAGCGCTCGATCGAGATGGTGAGCTGCCTCGGCGACATGTACGTGGACGACCCTCGCTTCGCCGCCATGTACGACGACGCCGCCGGGGCGAGGTTCGTCCGCGACGCGCTGCAGGCGTACGCGCGCACCCGGATGTAGGACGCGCTGCAGGCGTACGCGCGTACCCGGATGTGAGCGCGCCTACCCGGATGTAGCGGTCATCCCTCGCGTCCCGGGACGGACGGAGGGACGATCGAGGGCATGCGGGTCTTGTCCCTGTGACTGTTCGCGGCGTTCCTCATGATCACGGCGTGCGGTGACGGCCCCCAGGAACCCCGCGCTGCGGGCCGAACTGTTGAAGATGCTCAAGACGGACCAGGAGCAGCGCACCCTAGAGGCCAGCCAGGAGGACTGGAACCGGACCGAGAAGGCCAGCACGGAGCGCATGCGGCAGATCCTCGACGCCTACGGCTGGCCGGGGTACGAACTGGTCGGCAAGGACGGCGCGCAGGCGGCCTGGGCCCTCGTCCAGCACGCCGACCGCGACCTGGCCTTCCAGCGCCGAGGCCTGGAGATGCCCCCGGGTGTACGGGACGCAGTGGGAGACCACCCCCGAGGGCGGATGGCGGCCCCGCACCCCGATCGAGGACGAGGCGCGGGTCGACGAACGGCGCACGGAGGTGGGTCTCAAGCCGCTGAAGGACTACCTCAAGGAGCTCCAGTCACTGAAATGAGCACCTGAAGCCCGCGATGTGCTCAGCCGTGGTGATGTCCCGGCGCTTGGCGGCGTGTTCAGAAGTAACGGGACGTCAGGTCCGTCGTGGGCCAGGAGGAGACGGTGACCTTGTTCATGTCGTCGTCGAGCGTGTCGAAGTCGAGCGACCCGGTCTCCTCCCTGCGGTTGAACACGACCGCGTAGCTGAAGCCGTTCTGCAGCCGGGCCAGGTAGGAGTACGTGCCGGGCATCGAGCCGCTGTGCCAGGTGTTGAGGTGGCCGGTGACCTGGCGCACCCACCAGCCGCCGCCGTACCAGGATCCGTTCTGGTTGACGCCGATCTCCGGCTTGGCGACCAGCTTGGCGATCGAGGCCGAGCTCAGCACCGTGCCGGGCTTGTCGAAAGCGAGGGTCCAGCGGACCAGGTCGACGGCGGAGGCGAGCCAGCCGCCGTTGGCGTCCTGGTTCGGCATGTTGAAGCCGCCGTACGGGTAGGGGACGACGGTGCCGGAGGCGTCCACCACCGACTTGTTCGTGTACTGCGACTCGTAGGCGACCTCGCCGGGCGCGGCCTCGCTCCGCAGGCTGGCGCCGAGCCGCATGCGGGTGATGCCGAGCGGCTGGAGCAGCTTGGTCGTGACGTACGACTCGTACGACATGCCGGAGACCTTCTCGATCACGCGGCCCAGCAGCAGGTAGCCGTAGTTGCTGTAGACCATCTTGGTGCCGGGGTCGAAGTCGAGCTGCCGGGCGGTGGCGTACTTGACGATGTCGGCGTGGCTGATCGGCAGCGGCACGTCGAGCGCGGCGGAGATGGTGTGGTCCAGCCAGAGCTGGTCCTTGGAGACGTCGCGGTCCCAGCCGCCGAGGTGCTGCATGAGGCGCAGCACGGTGACCTGGCCCATGCGCTCGTCGAGCGGGGTGAGCCCGAGGAGCTGGGTGACCTTGGCCGACAGGCTGAGCTTGCCGTCCTGCACCAGGCGCATGATCGCGGCGGAGGTGATGTTCTTGCTCAGGCTGGCGATCCGGAACAACGACGTCGGCGAGACCGCGGGCAGCGCCCTGGAGAAGTCGTTGTAGCGGTAGCCCCGGGCCAGCACGATCTTGCCGCTCTTCATGATGGCGAGCTGCGCGGCGGTGATCTGCCGGTCCAGCACGAACTTCTTCAACAGGTTGTCGAAACCGGCCAGCGAGGCGGACGCGACGCCCGACATCTCGACCCCGGGCAGCTCGGGCCGCGCGGCCCGAGCCGCCCGGGCCGCCGTTGCGGGCGCGAGGATCGCGGCCGGAACCGCGATCGCGCCGGTTCTGAGAAGATTTCGCCGGGACAGCAGCGTCACGTCAGGGCCCCCAAGTCACATCCGTACCATTAAGGGCCGTATCTTACGGACTTTTCGGTCATCCTTGACAAGGATCTGCCAAATCACGCCCGGCCGCAGCCCGGCGACCTCGCCGCCGGGCCGGAGCGCCGAACGGGGCTAGACCCGGGTCATCGTGGACTGGTAGCCGCCACCGGGCCACTCCCAGGCGCCGGAGTTGGTGTCGCCGTCCTCGCTGAACTTGCCGACGAAGCGGGCGGGCGAGCCCTGGTCGCCGTACCAGATGGTCAGCGTGTCGCCGCTGACCTCCCAGGTGTACTTGAGGATCTCGGCGGACTGGCCGAACAGGTGCGACTTGAGGGTCTTGCTCTCCTCGTCGTAGCCGATGTACTCCACGGCCTTGGTGTCGGCCAGGTCGACGTGCTGGACCAGGAAGTTGCCGCCCTCCAGCCATTCGAAGCGCACGGTGCCGGCGTCGGTCGCCTTGCCGTCCTCGACGTTGCTGACCCGCCAGGTGCCGATGAGGACGTCGAGCTGCCGGAGCGCGGGATTGGGGGATTTATCGGTCATGGTGGTTTCCCTCCGTTTCAGGGTGACAGTGCACGGCTTGGCGCGGCGGGACCAACGGCCCGATGCCGTCCGGCGAGGGCCGGTGATTTCGCGGCTGACCTGCGAGGACACCGATCGGCGGCACTCCGGTCGCGCGTCCAGCATCCCTTGGCGTCGAGCTGATTGTCCACTGAAAGAGCACGTTGAAAGAAGCCGCGACACGGGCGCCGTGCGATTCTCGGGAAGAATTGCTTTCGTGCGGGAATTGTCGCGCGGCAGCGAATAGGCTGGAGGATTTTCATGGATTCGCCGTCGGTCTTCCGCAGGCCGCCGGCCCGCATCCCCGGCGCCGCTCCCGCCCTTCTCTCTCCTCCCGCCGCACCGCCGGCCGCTCCCCCGCCCCTCGCCTGAGCAGACCGTCCATCTCGACCCCAAGGAGACGCATGTGAGCCGCCGTGGCTGGGTGCTGTTCGCCCTGATGTCCGTGATCTGGGGCATCCCCTACCTCCTCATCAAGGTCGCGGTCGGCGGCGTGCCGGTGCCCGTGCTGGTCTTCGCGCGCACCGCGATCGGCGCCGCGCTGCTGCTGCCGCTGGCGATCCGCGGCGGGCAGCTGGCGATGGTCCGGCGGTACTGGCGGCCGGTCTTCGCGTTCGCCTGCCTGGAGATCCTGGCGCCCTGGTGGCTGCTGTCGGACGCCGAACGGCGGCTGACCAGCTCGACCAGCGGCCTGCTGATCGCCGCGGCGCCCATCCTCGGCGTGGCGCTGGCCCGCCTGAGCGGCGGCAGCGAACGGCTCGGCCGGGCCCGCTGGATCGGGCTGGTGATCGGCCTGGCCGGCGTCGCCGTGCTGGCCGGGCCGCACCTGGGCGGCGGGGACGCCTGGGCGATGGGCGAGGTGCTGCTGACCGCGCTCTGCTACTCGATCGCCCCGCTCGTCGCCGACCGGCACCTGCGGGACCTGCCCACCATCCCGCTGACCGCCGCCTGCCTCACCCTGGCCGCGCTGGTCTACACGCCCGCCGCGATCTGGACCTGGCCGTCCGCCATGCCGAGCTGGCAGGTGCTGGCGGCGCTGGGCGGCCTCGGCGTGGTCTGCACCGGGCTGGCGTTCGTGGTGTTCGTGGAGCTCATCAAGGAGGCCGGGCCGTCGCGGGCGCTGGTGTCGACGTACATGAACCCGGCGGTGGCGATCGTCGCCGGGGTGCTGATCCTGGACGAGCCGCTGACCGCCCTGATCGTCGTCTCGTTCGCGCTGATCCTGGGCGGCTGCGTGCTGGCCACCCGCGCCGAGGAGGAGCCGCCCGCCCCGGCGGCCGGCCCGCCGGAGCGGGCCGAAGAACTGGAAGTACGGTCCTGACTCGTTCTCGTGGTCGAGGCGTTGCAGGAAGCTGCCGGACGCGGGCAATTAGCTGAAGCCCGCATTTCCGATTTCGCGGTCGCACATCGAACAAAATCATTGGTATCCGGCAACCAAGAAATCGATGGGTGACCTTCCGATGACCACAGAACTGCTCCGCGATTTCATCGCGCACGCCGAGAGAGAACCGTCCGCGCCGGCGCTGCGCACCAGGACGGAGAAAGTCAGCTACGCCGAACTGGCCGCCATGGCCGGACGGGCCCAGAAAGAACTCGACGCTTTTGCGCCGGGCCCGGTCGCGGTGCTCGCCCGTAAGTCGCCGCAGGCGGTCGCGCTCGTGCTCGGCTGCCTGGCGGCCGGGCGTCCGCTGCTGCTGCCGCCGATCGACCTCGGCGCGGTCGCGCTCGGCGAGCTGTGCGCGCGGGCGGGCTGCGTCGAGGTGCTGGCCGCCACCCCCGAGGACGCCGCCGAACACCCCGACGTGGTGACCGCCGTGATCGGCGGGCGCGACAACGAGCCCAGCGGCGGGCCGGCGGTTCCCCACCCGGTGGCCGTCGCCGACCAGGACACCGCGTTCATGCTGACCACGTCCGGCTCGACCGGCACCCCGAAGATCGTCCCGCTGTCGGCGGGCGCGGTGGCGCGGTTCACCGGCTGGGCCGGCGACGCGTTCGGCCTCGGCCCCGGCGAGGTGGTGTTCAACTACGCGCCGCTCAACTTCGACCTGTGCCTGCTGGACGTGTGGGCCACGCTGCGGCACGGCGGCTGCGTCGCCCTGGTCGACCCCGCGCTGGCCGCCAACCCGCGCTACGTCTGCGACTTCTTCGCCGCCTGCGGGGTCACCGTCGTCCAGGGCGTGCCCATGCTGTACCAGCTGCTGGAGGAGGGCGTCTTCCCCGGCGTGCGGCACGTCATCGTCACCGGCGACCACGCGCCGGTCCCGCTGCGCGCCGGCCTGCCGCGCAGGTTCCCGCGCGCCCGGCTGCACAACGTCTACGGCTGCACCGAGACCAACGACAGCTTCTGGCACGAGTTCGACGCCGCCGAGGCGGCCGGGCCCGCCCCCCTGCCGATCGGCCGCCCGCTGCCCGGCGTCGTCGTGGCCTTCGGCCCCGATCTGGCCCCCGTCCCGCCGGACGACGGCGGCACCGAGCTCCTGGTCTGGACGCCCTTCCAGACCGACGGGTACGTGACCCCGGACCCGGCCGCGGCGACCGGCAGGTTCGTGACCGGGCCGGACGGCCGCCGCTTCTTCCGCACCGGCGACCTGGTCCGCCGGGACGCCGCCGGCCGGCTGTTCCTCGTCGGCCGGGACGACTTCCAGCTCAAGGTGCGCGGCATCCGGGTGAACCTGGAGCAGATCGAGCGGGTGCTGCTGGAGCACGACGACGTCCTGGAGGCCGCCGTCGTCCCGGCCGTGGACGGCGCCGAGACCCGGCTCACCGCGTTCGTCCGCGGGACGGGGCCGGGGCGGCTGTCGAGGCTGCGCCTGCGTACGCACTGCGCGATGCGGCTGCCGCGGGCCGCGATCCCGTCCGCCATCAGGCTGGTCGAGCAGCCGTTCCCGCGCACCTCGACCGGAAAGGTGGACCGAAAGCGCATCGGCTGACACGCAAAAGCCTATTGCGGGCACGCGCATTCTCGGAGATGCGACCGCGTGCGCGCGCGTGTGATGCTGCCTTTCGTGGACATCACACACCGCATTAAAGAATTCGTGGTGACCGAGTATCTCCCCGATACTCCGCCCGACGAACTAGAGGCCGACTACGACCTTTTCCGCAACGGGGTCATCAGCAGTCTGGGCCTGTTGAAGCTCATCGGCTGGATCAAGGACGAGTTCGACGTCCCGGTCGACGAGCTGGACATCGCCCCGGAGAACTTCCGGACCGTGGCCGCCATTGACGAATTCGTCGGAAAAGCATTATCAGCACCAGCAGAACGGACACTGCAATGATCATCCGCAAGATCTCTGACGTGACGCCGGTCGAGTGGGGGAACGGGCTGAGCCACCGCTTCCTGGTCGAGCGCGACGGCATGGGCTACTCGCTCACGGACACGATCGTCTGGGCCGGCACCAGCTCCCCCCTCCAGTACCGCAAGCACCTGGAGGCGTGCTACTGCATCAGCGGCCGGGGCGCCGTGATCGACGCCGACGGCCGCCAGCACGTCCTGGAGCCGGGCACCATGTACGCGCTCGACCAGAACGACCCGCATCACCTGATCGCCGACCCCGGCGAGGACCTGCGGCTGATCTGCGTCTTCTCCCCCGCGCTGCAGGGCGACGAGCGCCACCAGCTCGCTGAGGCTGAGTTCTCCCACTACTGACGGATCTGGTCACCCATGGACGAGTGGAGCGACACACACCGCGAGCTCAGGGCCGAGTTCGCGGACTGGTACGAGGTGCTGGGCGAAGGCCACCTGGACGCCGACCGCGACGCCGACCGGACCGCCGGCCTGCCGGCGCACAAGTGGGAGCAGGTGCGCGCCTCCGGGCTGCTGCGCCTGCCGTTCTCGCCGGAATGGGGCGGCCGCGGCCTGGACCTGCTCAGCACCATGTACGTCCTGGAGGGTCTCGGCGAGGGCTGCCGGGACGGCGGGCTGTGCTTCTCGCTCTGCACGCAGATCGTGAGCGCCGGGATCCCGCTGCAACGCTTCGGCAGCCCCGAGCTGAAGGCCCGCCACCTGCCGGGCATCTGCGACGGCACGACGATCACCGCGCACGCGATCACCGACCCCGGGGGCGGCTCCGACGTGCTGGGCATGGGCATGACCGCCAAACCGGACGGCGACGACTGGATCCTCGACGGCGACAAGGTGTTCGTGACTAACGGCCCGGTCGCCGACCTGATCGTGGTCTACGCGGTGACCGACCGCGACCTGGGCCCGTTCGGCCTGACCGCCTTCCTGGTCGAACGGGACACCCCGGGCCTGCTGACCGGCCCGGACGTGCCCAAGATGGGGTTGCGCACGTCCCCGCTCGGCGAGCTGACGCTGCGCGACTGCCGGGTCCCGGCCGCCAACGTGGTGGGCCGGCCCGGCATGGGCTTCACCGTGCTGGAGCACGTGATGCGGTGGGAGATCCTGTGCTCCTTCATCGTCCAGGCCGGCGCGATGCGGCACCGGCTGGACCGCTGCGTCGAGCACGCCTCCCGGCGCCGCCAGTTCGGCCGGCCGATCGGCTCGTTCCAGATGGTCGCCGGCCAGATCGTGGACATGAAGATCGGCGTGGAGACCGCCCGGCGCTGGTTGTACGACGCCGCGCGCGGCTTCGCCGCCGGCCGGGACGTCGCCACCGACATCGCGATCGCCAAGGTGGTCACCAGCGAGGCGAACGTCAGGTCGGCGCTGGCCGCGATCCAGATCTTCGGCGGCAGCGGCTACCTGACCGGGACCGGGCTGGAGAAGGAGCTCCGGGACGCGGTCGGCGGCACCATCTACTCCGGCACCTCGGAGATGCAACGGATCCGCATCGCCCGGATGCTCGGCCTCAAGGAGTCACACACATGACCGCTGACCTGGCCGCCACGAAGTTCCTGGACGCCGGCCACCCCGTGGTGCGCGAGTTCGCCGAACGGGCCGTCGAGGGCGCCACCACGCCCACGGAGCAGGCCGTACGCCTCTACTACAAGGTGCGCGACACCATCCTGTACGACGTCTACGACATCGACATGTCCCGCGACGGCCTGCGGGCCAGCACGATCATCGCCCGGGGCAGCGGCTTCTGCCTGCACAAGTCGGTGGTGTACGCCGCCGCCGCCCGTGCGCTCGGCATCCCGTGCCGGCTGGTGTTCGCCGACGTGCGCAACCACCTGGCCTCCGGACGGCTCAAGGAGCTCGTCGGCGGCGACGTGTTCCGCTTCCACGGCCTGGTCTCCGTCCAGCTCGAAGGCCGCTGGGTGAAGGCCACCCCCGTGTTCAACAAGCTGTTGTGCCGGCTGTACCGCCTGAAGCCCCTGGAGTTCGACGGCACCGCCGACAGCGTCTACCACCCGCACGACGAGGCAGGCCGGCGGCACATGGAGTTCCTGCACTGGCACGGCGAGTTCGACGACTTCCCCTACGAGCTGGTCCTGGAGGGCTTCAGGACGTCCCACCCCGGGCTGCTGGGCGGCCGGGACCAGACCGTGAAGGGCTCGCTGACCGCGGAAGCGGGCGTCTGACATCCCTCGACGAAGTCCTTATGAGAGGTATCCGTTGAACGAGACCGTCAAATACACCCTGAACGAGGACGACATCCCGTACACGTGGCTGAACATCGCCGCGGACTTCGGCGAGCCGGCCCCCATCCTCGACCCGGCCACCGGCGCGGCGATCACCCGGGCCGAGCTGTGCAGGACGATCGCCGAGCCCCTGGTGGACCAGGAGCTCAGCACCGAGCCGGAGTTCGAGATCCCCGGCCCGGTCCGCGACATCTACCGCCAGTGGCGGCCCACCCCGCTCTACCGGGCGCGCCGCCTCGAACGCGCCCTCGACACCCCCGCCCGCATCTACTACAAGTACGAGGGCGTCTCGCCGGTCGGCAGCCTCAAGCCCAACTCGGCGGTGCCGCAGGCGTACTACAACAAGCAGATCGGCAAGACGGGGCTGGTCACCGAGACCGGCGCGGGCCAGTGGGGCAGCTCGATCGCCTCGGCCGCGGCCATGTTCGGGCTGAGCGCGCAGGTGTTCATGGTGGGCGTCAGCTACCGGCAGAAGCCGTACCGCCGGGCCCTCATGGAGGCGTACGGCGCGGTCTGCAACTCCAGCCCCAGCCCGCTGACCGCGGCCGGACGGGCCGTGCTGGCCGAGGACCCCGACCACCCCGGCAGCCTCGGCATCGCCAAGTCCGAGGCCCTGGAGGTCGCCTACGGCAACCCCGACCTGGGCTACACCCGCGGCAGCTCGCTCAACCACGTGTGCGCCCACCAGACCGTCATCGGCCAGGAGGCGATGCTCCAGATGGAGCTCGCCGAGGACTACCCGGACATCGTGGTCGGCCCCTGCGGCGGCGGCAGCACCCTGGCCGGGATGTGCTTCCCGTTCCTGCGCGACAAGCTGCGCCGCGGGCGCGAGATACGGCTCGTCGCGGCCGAACCGGTCGCCTGCCCCACGCTGACCCGTGGCCGCATCGCCTACGACCACTCCGACGCGGCCCGGCTCACCCCGCTGTCGCGGATGCACACGCTGGGCCACAAGTTCGTGCCGCCGCCCGTGCACGCCGGCGGCCTGCGCGCCCACGACATCTCGCCGCTGATCAGCCGGGCCGTCGAGAACGGGCTGATGGAGGCGGTCGCGGTGCGGCAGACCGCCTGCTTCGAGGCCGGCGTGCTGTTCGCCCGCGAGGAGGGCATCGTGCCCGCCCCCGAGTCGGCGCACGCGGTGCGGGCCGCCATCGACGAGGCGCTGCGCTGCCGTGAGCAGGGCCAGTCGAAGGCGATCCTCATCGCGCTGTCCGGGCACGGCCACTTCGACCTGGCCGCGTACGAGATGTTCCAGGCCGGGCTGCTGCCCGACGACGAGCCGACGGACGACGACCTCGCCCACGGCCTGTCCAGCATCCCCGACCTGGCACGCGCCTGACCGCGCGTTGACGCGCGGCCTGCCCGCCGGCGGGCCGCGCCGTCATGTCTGGAACGCGGCGACTAGCGCTGCTTGAGCCGGACGGCTTCCTTGCGGGTCTCCGCCTGGACGGTGCGCTCGCGCTCCAGCCAGTCGGGGTTCTCCGCCTTCAGCGCGTCGATCTCGGCGGTCGTGAGCGGCTCGGTGATCCCGGCCCGCAGCAGCCCCGAGATGGAGACGCCGAGCTTGGCGGCCACGACCTGCTTGGGGTGCGGCCCGTTACGACGCAGGTCGGCGAGCCACGCGGGCGGCTTGGCCTGCAGCTCGTTCAGCTCGTCCCTGGAGACGACGCCCGCCTGGAACTCCGCGGGCGTGGCCGAGAGGAGGACACCCAGCTTCTTGGCCGCCGTCTCGGGCTTCATCGTCTGGATGCTCTTCGGTTTGGACGAGGTCATGCCCCCAAGCCTAGCCAGTCGGGACAGCGTCCCCGACATCGATACCCTGAGGACGTGACTGACGAGAGCGGCGAAGACTTCCGGCTGGCGTACGCGCCCGGCGTGACCCCCGCCAAGTGGGCCGGCGTCTGGGCCGAGAGGCTGCCCGACGTGCCGCTCACGCTGGTCACGGCCCCCACCCCCGAGGCGCTGGCCCTCCTGCGGGGCGGCGGGGCCGACGCCGCGTTCGTCCGGCTCCCGATCGACCGCGAGGGCCTGAGCGCGATCCCCCTCTACGTCGAGACCACGGTGGTCGTGGTGCCGAAGGACCACGCCGTGGCCGCCGCCGACGAGGTGACCCTCGCCGACCTGGCCGAGGAGGAGATCTTCCATCCCCTCGACGACGCCATCGAGTGGGCGTCGCGGCCCGGGCAACCGGCCTTCACCCGTCCCGCCACCACGGCCGAGGCGGTCGAGATGGTGGCCGCCGGCACCGGCCTGCTCCTGGTCCCCCAGTCGCTGGCCCGCCTCCACCACCGCAAAGACCTCACCTACCGCCCGGTCACGGACGCGCCCCAGTCCCAGGTCGCCCTGGCCTGGCCCACCGACGCGACCACCGACCTGGTGGAGGACTTCATCGGCATCGTGCGCGGCCGCACGGTCAACAGCTCCCGCGGCCGCGCTCCCGCCGCCCCCGCCAGTCCTCAGGAGAAGCAGGCACGACGCCAGCCCCCCAAGCCCGCCGCCCAGAACCGCGCCGGTCGCCGCGCCGCGCCGACGAGCCGCAAGAAGAAGGGCCCGCGTCCCCGCTGACGGCGGCGTCCCGGAGACCGGACAGGGGCTTGACGACGAGGACGGTGCGGCTACTTTCTCTTAAGAAGCTTTCCTAAGAGTGCACTGCCTGACGACCACTGGAGGTCAGCACATGCGCGCGAGAAAGCACTTGACCCTCCCCCTCGCGACCGCCCTCACCACCGTCCTCACCAGCGTCGCCCTCTTCGGCGCCGCCTCCCCCGCGCACGCCTCCCCCACCGGCTGCACCACCGGCCGGGACGGCAAGACCGCCTGGGCGTACTGCAGCGGCGGTTCCGGCAACTACGCCGTGGTCATCCGCGTCACCCATCCGGACCCCACGGTGGGCTCGTGGCCGGAGGTCGGCCCCTGCGTCTCCCCCGGCCAGCGGTCGGAGTACACGCCGTACCACAACATCCCGTTCACCGTCACAGGCATCACCTACTGCTGAACCCGCACGGGCCGGGCGGCCGGTCTCCTTCGCCTATGTGACGATGAGACCGGCGTCCGCCAGCACGGACATGAACAGCCCCCCGCACAACAACGCGATGGGCCACACCCTCTGGGTGAGGGCGACCAGGATTCCGGCGAGGAGTGCCAGCAGAGCGACGATGGTGAGGGCGTCCATGTGCGTGTTCCTGCCCGTAGGGGGTGGTCTCAGGCGCCGGGGATCAGAGCTGGCCGAGCTTCGGGATGATCTCGCTGAGCACCCAGAGCGCCAGACCGAGTGCGAGCAGGTTGACGCGCGCGCCGCCGATGTTGAAGGCGGACAGGACGAAGCAGGCCAGGGCGAGGATGAGCAGGATGAGAGTGATCATGCCGTGTTCCACTTCTGTAGCTGGGGTGGTCGCACAGCGCTACCCGTGATCATCCGATGTAGGCATGACCGGCGAGTCGGAGGAAGTGGATCGCGGTGTTGGCACGGCAGCCGATGCCTTCGTAGACCGGCTGCCCGGCCGGCGTGGCGTGCAGGACCAGCCGCCGGTGCCCGCTCCGCCTGCCGCCTTCGTGGATCGCCTTGCGGGTGACGGCCTCGCCGTACCCCTTGCGCATCTCCTCCGGCAGGGTGGCGACCAGCGCCAGGAAGATGGAACGCGGCCCGGCGACGGTGGCGGCGCAGGTCACGGGCCGTCCGTCGCGGTATCCGAGGTAGGCGTGCACATCGCCGCGCCACAGTTGGGAGCCGGCCAGGGCGAGCCTGCCCGCCTCGGGCGGCATGCCGTAGGCGCGTGCGTTGATGTCGCCGTACGCGGCGAGGTGCTCCTCGTTCTCCACCCGCCGGAACTCCAGGTCCGGATGATCCGGCTCGGGCACGGACAGGTCGCCCGCCATGCCCCGGCCCGAGAACGCCGGCTCCAGCCCGGCCTCGGCCGCGCGCCGGAACAGGCTCTGTCGCGCATGGGGGCTCAACAGATCCTCGAAGACCCACAGATATCCGCTTTCGGACCTGCCCCTCATGAAGGACGCCGCCCGCGCGAGCCGCTCGCCGAGCGCGTCCGCGGGGATGCCCGTACCGGCCAGGGTCACGGTGTTCCAGAAGCCGAAGGGGCTGTCGGCCCACATGTGCACGACGCCGTCGTCCGTACCGATCCGGCCGCCTCTGTCCCGTACCAGCTCGCTCCAGACGGCGACGAGATGATCCCTGGACTCCACGGCCTCTTCGAGCGACGACACAACCGGCCCCTTCCCGAGGAGACACCACGAGCGACCCAAGCGGATCGTACGACGCGGAACCCCCGGCCGGGCCACTATCCATGATGACCTTCCCTGCGGTACCCGGCTGTGCTTCCCTTGGGGGTGGCGACCGAAGGGTGGTATCTCGAAGAGATGAAGCGCGATGACTCCCGCTCCATCAACGCCTTGCGCGCCACGTCCCAATTCGCCGCCTTGGAACCGATCTGGGCCGGCATCAGCTCCACCATGCAGCTGCGGGCCCTGCTGGTGTTCGGGGCGCTCTTCAACGAGCGGGTCTACGTGCATGACACGCAGCTCGTGGACAACCCCCGGGTCGTGGGCGACTTCAGCAGGTCGGACCTGCGGGAGAACAACTTCTACCGCCTGCTCAGAGATCTCGTCGCGGGAGGCGTCGTCGCGGTCGGGCTCCGCGCCCACAACTACCTCTACCAGGAGGACCGGCTCGACCCCTGCGACTCTCTGGCGGACGTGCTGGACAGCTGGAAGCGGAACAGCCCCGACGGGAAGGGATGGGTCGTCTCGCCGGTCTCGGCCGCCCGCGACCGCATGATCAGGGAACTCGACGGCGTTCTCGCCGGGGACGGTTCCGTCGTCGTCCGCTACGACTATGTCACCGCCAAGGACGACTTCATGCGGCAGGTCCGCGAGGCCGCCAACTCGCCTGACTCCGTCCTGACCGGCCTGCTGTCGGCGCAGCCGATCGAACTGAGAAGACGGTACGACGACATCCTGTCGAGGCCGCGGTTCTCCCACACTCCCATCTTCGCGCTGCTCCACGACTCCGGCCTGCCGGTGAGCAGCGAGCTGATCCAGATCCACGGCCTCTTCGACGAGACCGCGCACGCACGCGCGTTCAACGCGAGGATCATGGGCTCTGACTGGAACTCCGGGGACGCCACCGGCCTCGCCGAGGCCGTCCTCACCGGTGCGCAGCGTGCGCCCAGCCGGCCGGATCCCCAGTTCGACGTGCGGGAGCTCGTCGAGACGGCCTATCGGATGGTCGAGGGTCCGCCGCCCGACCTGCTGGCCATGCTCCGTTTCGAGGAGATCGTCGAACTGCGCGAACAGGGCAGGGAGCTGTTCGAGATCCAGTCCTACCTCGAAGTCTCCAACGCCCATGACGCGGACGACGTGCTGGCCGCGGCCCTGGCCGACTGCGCCGCCGACTACTGGCAGCGCATCTGCGACCACATCCGGGCGACGCGTCCTCATCTGGCGGTCAAACCCACGAAGCTCGGCATCTTCCTGCGCAGGAAGATGCCCGGACTGGCGAAGGTCGCCGAACGGTTCGCGATGACCGGCCTGTCGACGCTCACCGAAGTGGCGGTCAACGCGGTCCCGCTGGTCGGGGGCCTGCTGGGCGAGGAGGCGAAACACAGCATGCTGCGGCGGGCCAACCTGGAGTTCGTCTTCTTCACGGACTCCTCGCGCATGCGGGAACTCAGGAGCTACTACCCGCACCGAAGCTGGATCTCCTCCGACGCGAGAACGATCACACGTGGGTGAGCGCGGAACACCTCCCCGGGAGTCCTGATGTCGACGACACCTTCCCTCTCGCAGCGCGACGGACTCACCTGGGCCCTCCGGCCCGCCAGCGGTGACCGCGTCGGTCCGGGGCCGCACGAGCAGGACATCTGGCGCCTCCTGCAGTCCTTCGCCGAGCCGGGCTCGGCCTTCCTCGACGTCGGCGCCCACGTCGGCCACTACGCCCTACGGATGGCCAGGGCCTTCACGAAGGTCATCGCCGTCGAGCCGAACCCCGTCGCACTGCGCGCGCTGCACCACAATCTGCAGCTCAACGAGATCGGCAACGTCGACGTCCACCCGGTGGCCGCGCACGACTCCGGAGCACGACTGCGACTCTGGGACCCCTACGACGTCACCGCCGGCCCCTGCACCCGTACGCTCGCCGCCGGCGAGCCGGCGACCATCCCCGCCGACTGCGTCACTTCCACCCTCCACCACGGCGAGGAGGGGTACGGCGCGTTCCTCGGGGAGGCCGACGGCCTGCCGATCGACGTCATGGCCTCCCGGTCCCGGGAGAGGATCCGGCTGGTCAAGATGGACATCGAGGGTCATGAGGGGAGGGCGCTGGCGGGCGCGGCGGAGACGATCGCCCACCATCAGCCGGCGCTCCTGATCGAGATGCACGACTCCATGTACGGCGCACACATCAGAGAGGAGGTGATCGAGCAGCTCCTCCGGCACGACTACGCCTGGTGCGACTTCTCGCTCTACCAGCGATCGAAGATGACCCGGTCGGACATGTGCCCCTACGTCTACGCCGAGCCGGTCAGCACGCGGCGGATGCGGGACGTCCGCGACTTCGCCGTCCGGGCGAACGAGGGCGCGGCGTCACGCTGGGTGACGACTCCGTGAGACGGTCAGGATCACCAGGCTCATCTCGTCGTGCCGCACCCAGCACAGGGCCTCGAAGTCGCCCATCTCCGCCTTGAGCAGGCCCGCTTCCTTGTCGATCGTGCGCAGCAGACCCGAGTCGAGGTCGGTGGAGAGATACTCCAGGCCGTTGAGGACGAACGTGGCGGCCATCGGCTCCGCGGCGTGCACGGCACGGATCTGCCGCACCGCCGATGACGAGAGCTGGATCTCGTAGTAGCCCTTCATGAGGCAAGCTCACGGCGCAGGTCGCTGAGCCGCATCGTCTCCATGCCGGCTTCGAGCTCCGCGATCAGCCTGAGCCCCGACAGCCGGTCAGCGGCGTCCTGGGCCTCGTTGAGCAGATCGACGCCGGCGGCGGCCACCTCGTAGGGCACCACCGCGGCCACGAGGCGGCCGTCCTGCTCCAGCAGGACGACCTCTCCCGCCGTCGCCTGGTCAATGGCTTCCTGGACGGCGGCCGCGGTGGCGGGGATCCGCAGCGTGCGATTTCGCATGGCAGGTGGCTCTCCGTTCACGGACTGCGCAGCCCCTTCGGCTTAAGAGCCCTTACCCCGGGGACCTCCACCACAATACTTCGCCGCCGCTACGGAGAAGTCGCAGTCAGTGCACATCGACCTGGCGATCGGACAGTGTTCCCGCCCGGCCCGTGCCGCATCCGCTCCTTGCCGCTGACCAGCCCCGGCTCGCCCGGCCTCGGATCAGGACTTCAGCTTCAGCCTCTTCCTCGACGCGCCCGGGAACACGACGACCAGGTGCTCCTCCCCCGCCTCACCGATCCGCACGTGGACACGGAGCCGGTAGCGGCCCTTCCCGGCGATCGCCAGGTTCGGCATCGGGGCGCCCGCGCCCACGTCGCCGCCGTCGCCCATCTCGGGCACCGCGAGCCGGCCGCCGCGGCTGACGACCGGCACCTCGTGGACCTGATCCCACCCGGCGGTCCGCAGTGGCGGCGCGGCGCGGAAGGCCTTCACCGTGAGGCACAGATCGACGACGTCCTCGACGTGCCCGATGAGCGCCGTGCCGCCGGCCACCCCGATGAGGGCGCCGTCTTCGTAGGACCGGGCCGTGGCCAGCTCCGCCTCCTCCATGGCCGACTCGCCCTCGCCGTCCTGGACCAGGTATCCGGGATCGCCGTCGACGAACAGGAAGTACTTGGCCGTGGCCTGGACGACACCCTTCGTCCGGGGCCACGGGTCCCGGCACGTCGCGTTCTCCCCGGCGATGTGGGCCGCGTTCGCCGCCGCCTCCTCCGCCGTCGACCGCAGCAGGTCGGGGCGGGTGGCGCCGATGATCTCCGGACAGACGTAGACGAGCTCATCGGGGTCCACCCGCCAGGCCGCGCGGGCGCTGCCGGCCCGCGTCAGGATCGCCTCCTGCTCGCCGGCGTCCTTGGCACGGCACAGCGCCCGTCCGTACGCGAGGACCGCCTGGTCCGACGTGGTGTCGGGGAACATGGGCGGAGTCGCGCCGTCTGTGCTCCGCGCCCGGCACAGGAACACGGCGTCGCGTTCCGCGGGCTTCACGTCGCCGAAGCTGGGCCGGTCGTAGCAGTCCGCCGACCCGGCGGTGTAGGTCAGGCGCGCGTCCTGCTCTGGATTGATCAGTACGACGGGCGACAGCACGGCGACGGCCGCCACCGCGACGCGGAACCCGCGCCGCCGGACGGACGGAAGATCCGCCGGGCGGCCCTCGGCGGGCAGCTCACGAGCGGTGGCCGCGATCCACACGGTGGTGACGAGCCCTATCGCGTCCATCGCGATCACCATCGCCAGACCGCCACCGAAGGGTCCTCCGACGAGGAGGTTGAACGGGATCGCCAGCGCGTAACCGCCCACCGACGCCACCCCGGCGATCAGCGTGCCGCGGCTCCAGCGGCCATCGCGCCACTGCCCGAGGACGGTGACGAGGGTCGCCAGCACTCCGCCCCCGATCAGGACCGCCTGGATGACGCCGCCCGGTCCGAGCTCCGGGAGGTCGAGGTCGTCGAGCAGGTCGTCGGCCGCCCCGGCCAGCTCGACCGCGAACAGCACTCCGGCCGCCCCGCGCAACAGGCGGGACCGCCACCGGATGACGAGCAGGTAGAGGACGTCGATCGCGGCCCACAGAACGAGCGTGAACGCCGCGTCGACCGCGTCCGGGAGCAGCGCGATCGGGTACCACAGCACGAGCGCGTGGGCCACCGCCAGATACAACAGCCGGCGCAGCGCCCTCTCCCCGCGGTCCAGCGGCCCCCGTTCCGGGGTGCGCAGAATCAGCCACAGGAGCGCCAGCTTCACCAGGGCGGCCCCGAACAGCGCAAGACCGACCGAGGCGTCGGACCCGTCGGCCGTGTAGAGCTCGCCGAAGGTCGGCGGCGACCACTCGGCGGCCACCCAGAGCCAGGTGTCGCCGAGCACCAGCCCCGCGACCGCCGCCAGGAGAATCAGACTTACTAATCCGATCCTGATAAACCGCCATAAATGTTCCGAAGACACGGGACGCGATCTTAGTGCGATCTTGGTGCGGCACTGCTACACCAGCCGCCACAGCTACACCGGCCGGCACGGCGGAACAAACGATGCCGTACCGGTGTCGGCCAGGCGCCCCCATTCACCGGCGATCTGGTTTGATCATCACTGTTCGACCGGCATCGGCACGCACGGGAGACCCCCTTGACCGCAGACAGCCGCACCAGGAATTCACGCAGAACCGGGTACGTCATCGTCGTCATGCTCGTTCTGCTCGCCTGTCTGGCCGAAGGCGTGCACCTGTTCGGCGGGCGCGCTGAACGCATGCGCGAGGTCTATGGCGGCGCCTTTCAGGTGGCGCATCCGGAGTACGACGTCATCGTGGGCCACGAGGTGGGTGTGGGCCCCCTGTCGATGGGCGTGACGGTCAGCACTTTCGAGACGCATCCGAGTCTGCGAGGTCGTCCAGCACACGAAGAGATAGTGACCGACGCGCTGGGCACGACCTCCGCTCCGGCCATGCCGGAGGCGATGATGAGCCCATTGCTGCGCTCGTTCCACGGCGGCGAGGGGGTCGACGAGCCGGCCAAAAGCCAGGCCCGCCAGGCGATTGCGGCCCTGGGCAGGAATGACTTCTCCACCGCCGTCGTGGAACTGACCGCCCCCATGACCGAGAACGAACTGACCACCACCCTGGGCGTGCGAGGAATCCGATCGGACGCCGTGTTCCTGTTCCTCTCCCGATCGCGCGGGGACGCCGCCAAACCGGTCTACTGGCGGTCGTGCGCGGTCTATGAAACCGAATGCGAGAACACTTCACCGATCGAGCTGTACAGACGTTGGGCGGCCAAGTTGCAGTGGACCGACGCGCTGAACCTGAAGTCGTTCGGGCTCGATCTCCACCGTTTACGTCAGGCGGCACATGAAGGCAGGATCTATGGATTGGTCGTCTACGGACACTCGAAACCGGCACTCGCCGAGCTGATCGGAAAACCCGGAGTACGCACGATCAAAATCGTTGGCTCATCTCGCAGAGGGCCATGACCACCCCGCTCGGCGCCCCGCCTCAGAACGACAGCTTGAACCCGTCGTGACTGCGGACGAAGCCGAGAGAGTCGTAGAAACGATGGGCCTCGGTGCGTCGCTTGTTGCTGGTGAGCTGGACCAGGGTGCAGCCGCGGGCGCGTGCCCGCTCGATCGCCCAGGTGAGCAGTTCGCGCCCGAGCCCTGCCCCACGTCGATCGGCACGCACCCGTACCGCCTCGATGAGCGCCCGCTCCTGCCCGTGTCGTCCCAGGCCAGGGATGTACGTCAGCTGGAGGCAGCCGACGACCGTACCGTCTCCCTCATCCAGAACGATCATCTCGTTGCGTTCGTCGATGTCGACGGCTTCGAAGGCTCGCTCGTACGCCTCGTCGACCTCAACGGTCCGGGGATCGACCACGGTGTCCTCATCAGCCAGGAGCGCGATGATCGCGGGCAGATCCCGGCGCGTCGCAGTACGAATCGTCACGCCCCAGAGCATGCCAGGCACCTGAGCCCCGTCGAGCACCACGCCGCCGCCGCTGACGCAGAGATCGGGAAGAGCTCCCGCACCGACTGATCCCCCGTTGACGGCACGAAGCCTCGTTGCCACAAATGGAAACGGGGCTGCCCCCTGGCGCTTGTCGTCCCCCTGGCTGAGCCAGACGTCTTCCCGGCTCAAGCCTCGCCATGAAATGATCCACTGCGGTTGGATCCACGTAAGGACTGGCATGCCTCCCAGAGCGATGGCGTTTGTCGCCTTCCTGTTAATCGGCTCGGGCATTCTCACCGGCCTGATGTCTGTTACGTCAGGCGGTGAATCTTGCGGCTCGGCCTTTGTCGGAGTTACCTGGACGCAACTCGATCCGTCCTCCGCCTTGCCCGACAGGCTGCACCATTTGGACAACTGCACAGACCTGCGGAGCCTCGTCAGGATTCCCGCGACCGTACTGATCGCTGCGGGTGGGGCCTCGTTGTTCGCTGCCTTCCTTTCACGGCGACGCGTATCCCTTTCACGCGGATAGGGTGGCCAACCACCAGGAGGGCACCCCTTCCAGCGTGCGCAGATGCCAAGGATGTTCTACGCGATCACGAGGATGACCTTGCGATCACACAACTAACCACACCGTCGCAGACGCGCTGAATTGCCGGCTGACCAACGGGCGCCCACGTTGGCCCGGGCGGAACCCGTCCCGAGGGCGGCCGCGAGCGGCTGGGATCACAAAAATTCGCCGAGCCTACCAGTCGTACATCGTGGAGTTCTACAAGCGATACGACTTCGGAAACGGCCGCGAGAATCGCGGCCCGGACCCCCGAGTTCGAGACTCCCAGCGTGCGATCTCGAATCTGCACACAGTCGGGCCGGCTCGGGGTTTCAATCTCTACGGGTCGATACGGTCGACCCGGGCCACGCCTGACATAAACCCACAGGATGCACGGTGCGGTGTCATGTCGGAGTCTCTCCGCCCTGGAGCCCGAAATTACGCGATTGCAGGACTTGAGCGGTCCTGTCGTGTAACGGTGCAAACCGCACCCGCTGTCGACGCGTCTTACGCACGCACCCCTACTCCCTCAGGAGCCCCACATGGCGTATCCCGGCCCGCAGGACCAGGACGGCCAGCCGTATCCCCACCAACCATCACAGCCGTACGGGCAGCACTCTCATCAGCCGCCTCTGCCAGCCCCGGCAATGCGCAACTGGGCAGGTGTCGTCGGCCTCTGCCTCGGCATCCTCGCCCTCCTGCTCGACGTGACCATGGTGTTGGCCCCCGTCGGGATCTGGATGTCGTTAGTCGCCATCTTCATGTCGGGGTTGGGCATGTCCCACGCTCGCGCCGGGACAGCCACCAATCGAACTTTGTCGATCGTCGCGGTGATCCTCAGCTGGACGGCGTTGGAGCTGTCCATCGCCGTCCAGTCCGTCTGGCGCTCTATCTGAGCATCGACCGAACCTTCAGGTAGACGCGGAACAGCAGCCCCGTGAAGCTCGCGTGCAGGCGTGGCACCGCCTCGGGGGTGGAGCCTCGTACCTGCCCTCGCTATTCGGGTCGGCCGTCTCGGAGAGGGCCAGCCCACAGCCAGGACATTTGCCGTTCTCGTTCCGCCGATGAGCCTTGCGTATATGACACGCACGCTCCTGGCCCGAACTGCCCGAGCCGCGAACCCCTGCCGACCGCAAGATCGCCGACGCCCTGAACCCGAAGACCGCAAAGAGTCCTCGCACCGGCTGATGGCACGAAGCCCCGTTTCCGCGATGGGAAACGGGGCCTTCTAGGAGGTGGGCGGTAACTGGGTTCGAACCAGTGACCCCTCGCTTGTAAGGAGCCATGATCGGCTCGGCGTGCTGCTGACCTGGGACAGTTCGACGCGGTTCCTGTCTCGCCGAAAGCGGTCCGGTCAGAGCTAATGGCACACTAATGGCACGGTGATCATGCCTCTTCGGCATGTAGCCATGCCGACCGACCAGGGCATTCTTATCGCTCCACGGTCCCTGAATGGCACGGGAATGGCACGCGCCGGTACGCCTGTACACGCCAGGCCTCCTGGTGCCCGTCACGATCGCGGCGGGGAGCAACAACGGCGTCAGACCCACGTTCGACGATCAGCCACGATGCTCGGTGGGCCAGGGCTGAGGAACGAAGCCCTGGCCCACCGAGCGCCCTCTTCATGTACGGCGACCAACCATGCCATGGCGATCGTGAGGGCTGTATGTGTGCGGCGGTGCGGCAACCCCCGGTCGGAGCATTCAAGTCCGTGCGGCGAGGCGGGCGTACGGTGGCCGGCCCGCAGTCCCGCGCCGTCCGGGACCGGCCTCCAGGCCGCACGCCCGGACGGCGGGCGGGTGGCGGGCCGGGGTACGGCGGCGCGCCGGGCCGCCGCTTGATACCTACAAGAGCTATTCGGCAAAGCACCCCGTGAGAACCCGATCCTGGGTACCAGAGCAAATCTTGAGGGCTACATCGCACTGGGTGCTGCACCGCAATGTCGAGTCGGACGCATGGGAGACGGATGAGCTGGGCCGAAGAGGGGAATCCTTCACTATTCCAAAGGCGCGACGAAGTGCAAGGTACCCAGCGCCCAGTCCCGTAGAATTGCATTCCAACCCTTCGATACGGGAAGCACAGGAAGGACTTCTTTCGATTTACCCAGCCGGGCGAGCACGAAAGGCAAAAAGGCTTCGTGTACTCCGATCTTCTTGAGATGGCTCGACGTACGATCTCCAAGCAATTCCTTGTCTCGACGGATTGCCATCTCAACCGCTACCGCGATGAAATAGCAGCTTGGCCCTAATCGGCGACGTCCCGGTACTGCAACATTCAAACCATCGCGTTCATTGCGATCTTCAAGGACAAAAGACCTAGCGTGGATCTCATTGATCTCAAAGCATCGTACTCGTCGTTCAAGTGCGTCGTTGTTTGTATTGCAATAATTGCACAAGTCCTCAGCCCATGCGGGCACACGAGATCCCTCCTTAAGAAACCTATATAAAACTCCTGACAAGGAGACTCTTCCAGTCGAGAAGTAGGGGTCTAGATAGGACACAAAGAAGGCCGTCAAATCGCCCCCACTATAAGCGATAACATCATTCACGGAAATTATACCCTGCTCAATTGCTAATGGGGCAAGGTCGAACTCGGAGTAAAGATTGTTAGCGATATGCTGCTTATTGCGCTTCAATACATTATCTAGCCATGGAATCCAGGCAGCCGTAGCCGTTTCGTTGGCACTATACATAGTCCTTAGCCACAGCAGGGCACGCAATAAAGCAGGCGCATCACATTGCTTCAGATTTTCATCGACACATTTTTCAAGCTCGCCCAAAATCGGGCCAAAATCACTCACGTGGATTCGAGAAAGCCTGTAAAGCCCGTTATAGTACGCTCTTCTCGCCGCATCCACTTCAAGGAAGCCCATTAGTGTTCTTCGTGCTACCTGCCTTGCAAGGTTGGGGGATGGGCTTACAACTTCCAAGCACCGAATGAGGAAGCAAATAATATTAGCACGACTTGTTGCGCTCGTATACTTTTTATTTCGGAGCAGGACTTCGAATATGCGATCTGCACCTCGGTCGCTGATAGAGTTCTTGATCTGCACCGCCAGCTCCGCAACAACCTCCCACTCTTCCCGGGCAACATGGGGCGCCAGGAGCCTTGCCAACTTCTCAGGTGTATCCGTAGAGGTTGCCAGATGATAAGCCGCAAAGTACTCCATGAAAGTGCGATGCGTAAATGTATAGAGGCAGTCTCCATCGGGCGTCAGACCGGCATCGCTAAATACCCAGGCTCGCCCGCGGCAGAAGCTGACAAATTCTTCTGCAGCAGCTTCGGCCTCATCTAGCATCTCGAAACCCCTTCCATGAAGGAAAGAGGTTACCTTTCTAACTAGTTCACGTTCTGTCACAGCCGTGCCGCTAGGGGCTCGGTCAAACAGCCAATACGCGAGTAGTCGTATAGCTGGTTCGATTAGTTCATGGCTTCGTAGCTCTACATGTATCCCGCGAGCTGTATCCCATTTTACAAACAGTAGCCGAGCACACTGGCCATACACCTCCGCCCGATTTCTTGGGATGTAGCCTTCACCGCGATATAGAATGCACATAAGTGAAAGCATTAACGGATTACGTATGAGCTCGGAGACTGCTGCACTTTCCTTTAGAAAGTTTTTGGCATAATCGATCTTCTCTTTCTTTGATAATCCCGCTTCCTGGTCAAACCAATTATGCACATACTGAGCAACGCGCCTTTCGTCAAATCCAGCGATCCCCCAGCATTCGAATTGAGAGGTGTCCAGTCGCGCTTCCTCATATCCAACACGCCTTGAAGTAACTAGAACACGGCAAAGTGGATACTGAGAGCAGAACAGTTCAATTATATCGGCGACTTGACCCCGCAGCGTGCTATCAAGGAGTTCATCAAGGCCATCAAATATCACAAGGGCAGAGCCGTTCAGGAACAACCGCTCTAGCATGCCAGGCCGTGGAGGAGAACATTGATACAACGCAGAAATTTGTCGCTCAATATGGCTTACTACAGACTCCATTCCTATCGTACCCGAAGTAAAGTCCCTCAGTACCACAATAAATGGTGTAGGCAGCCCGTCACCTTGGGCGTAACGATCCATGATGTAATGAGTGGCCGTGGTTTTCCCGCCACCTGGATCGCCTAAGAGGACGGTGCGATCGAGAAGTGCTGCAAAGCCATCGATTTGCAGCACTTGGCGCTGATTGAGATTATGGTACTGGGATCGGCTCTTCTGTCTGTTGAGAGCACGCCCACTTATCACTGCCGTATCTTCTGGGCTTATGTCAGGCGACACATATAGTCGGTCAAGTGGAACACGGCGGCGACGCTGGAAGTCAGGAGGCTCTAGCTTTCCATGATGCCTGATTACTTGCCGACGATAGCGCGCCCAGTAAGTTGCCTCCGTTTTAGGGTCAGGTTGATCGACCAGGGCTTCCAGCTGTCGATCTATGGCCTCGAGTGTCGAAGTCACTCTGCTAAAGTAGGCTTCCGTTCGAATTGCGCGGAGTATGTTTTCGTCCAGATCTACTAGACGCTCCAACATACTGAATATGTACGAGTCGAAGACCTCGAAAACCGAGTCTACATACGGCCCAGCGTCCATGGTGCCACAATGCGTGGCAAAGCTCACGTGGAACCCCTCTTTCAGGTGCTCTATTGTCGACTCCGGTGCATCCGTAAGTCGAGCAGCCAAGAGGCCATGCACAAAAGCGTGCGTGTCCGCGCTAGAGAGCCATTCTGCAACATCCTCTGGAGCGCATCCCAATGGGGCTTTTGGCATTTCTGCGACACTAGTAATCGCGTAGGTGTCAAAGAAATGCGCCATCCTCAAAGCGTTCAACTTCTCATCGCTTTTTATGGCTTTTGCCGTGAGAGCAAGATGTCGCCCTGCCTGCTTTATTGTCTCTACAGCTAATCCGCCCACAAGGGCGTCAAGTCCTCCCTGCGTGAGGATATTCAAGGCCGTCACCTCCGTTGAACCGAAGGTCAGGTTACCCGTATAAGCTCACTGCAGGCCAGACTTTGGGCAAAAAGCCAATATGTAACATTTTTCTACTTCATCACTCACTGCGCCGTATGGGCGATTCCGCTAAATTGCTTTTCTAAAATTAGCTTTAACGACAGACCGTAATCGATTGACGGTGTCCCAACCTGCGCAGCACTCGATGCACCGCAAGGCGGCATGCCTCCGTTGTGGAGATCTTTGGCTCATCGACAAGATCTCGCATGGCAAGCGCTGTCATCGCCCTCGTCCGGTTCGAACTTAGTCGAGCAAGTCTGGACGCCGGCCAGCGAGAGCCCTTCGTGCTGTCACGAACCGTTCGTGGAACTCATCAGCAAGTGGTTCCTGTCGGTAGCGCAGTCGTATGACGCGATCAAGATCTCCAGCGCGGTTGACGAGGTCGGTGAGGGACCGTCGGTCAATATGGAACGCTGCCACACCTTGCTCAAGCGCGGCGTCGAGGTCACCCCGCCGCGCGTGGACGATGCCAAGATCTATACGCGCATCGGCGACGCGCATAGGGGCGTTGGAGGTGCCGTCGGGGCGGGTGTGCATTTGGATGGTTTCGCGGGCGTGTTCTTCGGCCCGGTCGTCGTCACCAAGCCACGTGTAGCAGGTGGCGGCGTAGAAGACCCACTTGGCGTGGTCGAAGATGAAGTGGTGGTCGGGGTGCTCAGGCATAGGCAGACTCCCGAGCACCTCGGCTCCGCGGGTGAGGGCGCGGTCGGCTTCGCGACGGTCGCCGATGCGGGCCAGGCCTCGGGCTTCTTGGAGGGTGAGTTAGACCATGGCGCTGGATTGGCCGGCGACTGCTTGGCCCATGCGGGCGGCGGTGACGACGTTTTCGTAGCGGCCTTCGACGAGGGCGAACCATGCTGACATCTCGTGCGCCCAGCCCATGAGTTCGCCGTGTCCGACCTGGCGGCCCATTTCGAAGGCGGCGCGTCGGGCGGTCTCGGCCTCTTCCCTCTCCCCTAGGTCGTAGTGGACGCAACCCAGCAGAGCGGTAAGCCAACCGGTGATCACGAGTAGTTCGCGATGCTGGTCCAAAGTGAGGCGTCCGGCGAGCAGCGGTTGATCTGCGCCAGGCGCTTCTGGGTGCGATCCCTGAGCATGCTTGCGGGCACGACGGGATAGGCGCGACACAGGAGATCGACGGCCTCGGCGAGGGCTTCCAGGGTGCCGGTTCCGACGTCGGATGCCTGGAGTTGCTGGGCGAGTTCCATCGTCCCGTAGAGATCGGCTTCGGCTTGTAGCGCGTCGGCTGGGATGACGCGAGCTTCGATGAGGCGGCTGTCGTTCTGCCTGCCCTGGAAGAACCCGAGTGCCTCCGGTTTCAGGCCGGTCAGTTGCGTCAGTGCGAGCCGGTAGGGCGTGCGGGGCCATCGGACTTCGCCTGCCTCCCAGCGTCGGACGCGTTCCTCGTCGCAGGCCAGGCGTTCGGCGATGCCGATGGGGGTGGCGTTGATCCGCTCGGCCATCTGGACGCGGGACAGGTGCTTTTCGTTGCGCCAGGCGCGAAGTCGCACGTTCGGGATGTAGTCGGGCATCTGCGGGTCTTCCTCCCGGCTGGGGGCTCGAAAGGGGGAACAAGGGGGCCGTTCAGGGGTCCTGCAGAAACACGGTTGCCGGTGGACTTGTCATCAAGCAACCACGGTACGTCACGCGGCCTCCCGCCACAGGGAACGCCGGATGAACGAGGAGATGGCGACGGTGACCCGGCCAGACGAGACATGCAAGACGTCGTGCTGCCCCGCCTGCCGGGGACGCGGGATCAAGCTGCGTGACTCACGCCGTGCGCTCCTCATCGGCGACGACGACGGAGATCAGACCTTGAGTGAGGAGCGGGAGTGTCTCGACTGCCTCGGAAGCGGCCGGGCCGAAGGGAGCGTGAAATGAATTCGATCATGCAGGCGGTGGAAGCGGGTTTCCCGCACGGCGAGGACGAGGGCACCATGCTCGTCCGGCTGCGGGACCGGCTCACCGCCCTCGGTGTGAATGCCGAGCTGCGCGACAACAACAGTGTGCTTCTGGTTCACAAACAGGGGCCGGGGCTGCCGGTGTGGGTGTTCGTCGGATACGGCGGCGCCTATTACTCCTGGCAGCACGCCGAGAAGCGGCATCCGACCGGCGACTCGGAGGGTGCTGGAAGCTGACCAGTGCATCCGCTACCTGTCCAAGTACCTCACCAAGTCCATCGGCGACTCCCTCGACGGCGGCCAGGCCAAGCAACAGCACGCCACTCGCATGCTGGACGCCCTGCGCTACGAACCCTGCTCACCTGCCTGCCCGAACTGGCTCCGCTACGGCGTCCAGCCCAAGAACGCCAAACCGGGCATGCTCCCTGGCCGCTGCCGCAGCAAGGCCCACAAGCCCGAACACCTCAGGCTACGCCGGACGCCGCGTCCTCGTCTCCCGCAAGTGGAGCAACAAGACCCTCGCTGAACACAAGCAGGACCGCCGTACCTGGGTCCTGGAAGCCCTCGGCCAGGCCGACGAACCCACCGACCCACATCGCTACGTCTGGCGACCCCGTCCCGGCCGGAGACGCCAACGTGCCACCACTCGCCGTACGGCTCCTGCGCACCGTGGCCGAACGCCAACGCTGGCGAGCCCACCTCAGAGAGCTGGAAACCAGAGCAGCGGTACAAGATCTTTCGGCAACGGATCTGAGAGGGGAGGCGTGATGACGAACAAGCCAGGCAAGCAGCGCTTCGGCAGCATCCGTCAACTCCCCGTCCGGGAGATTTCAGATCCGCCATCCAGGTCCGGACGGCAAGATCCGCATGGGAGAGACCGCCTATGCCCGCGAGCGCGACGCGGACAAGGCACTCTCGCTGATCGAAGCCAAGCTGATCACGGGCGAATGGACAGACCCACAGCGCGCCAGGTCAAGCTCAGCGACTACGCGGACAAGTGGATCAACGAACGGACGAACCTGCGGCCCCGCACGGTCGAGATCTACAAGGGACTACTCAAGCGCTACATCCTCCCCCACCTGGGCGGCACGCCCATCGGCAAGGTGGACACGGCCAACATCCGCGAATGGCGCGTCCTGTTGCTCGGCAGTGGCATCGGCCACTCCGAGGTGGCCAAGGCGTATCGCTTCCTGCGAGCCGTTCTCATGACGGCGGCGGACGATCAGATCATCCCGCGTAACCCGTGCCACATCCGTGGTGCCGGCGAGGAGAAACCCGAGGAGCGGCCCGTCCTCACCGTGGCCAAGGTGTTCGAGCTGGCTGCCCCGATGCCGGCCCGCCTGCGCGCCCCGGTCCTCCTCTCCACCTTCGCCAGTCTGCGTTGGGGTGAGGTGGCGGCCCTCCGGCGGATGGACCTGGACCTGAACGCCCGGACCGTCAGCGTTCGGCAACAACATGTCGAACTCGACACGGGCGAACTCCTCGTCGGGCCGCCCAAGTCCCGCGCGGGTGTCCGTACGATCGCCATCCCGGAAGCGATCATTCCCATGCTCCGCGAACATCTGGACGAGTTCACGACTGCGGAAACCAACGCGCTGATCTTCACCGGGGCGCGGCGGCATCCTTCGACGCAGCAACTTCCGCCGCGGCGCTAAGTGGGACGCGAACACCAGGAAGATTGGCTTTCCGGCCTGCACTTCCACGATCTGCGGCACACCGGGAACACGATCGCAGCGAGCTCCGGCGCGAGCCTCAAAGATCTCATGCAGCGCATGGGACACGACTCCGTCCGGGCCGCACTGATCTATCAGCACAGCACGGCGGAGGACGATCGCAAGATCGCCGACGCCATGAACGCGAAGATTGAGAAGAGTCCTCGCACCGGCTGATGGCACGCTGATGGCACGAAGCCCCGTTTCCGCGATGGGAAACGGGGCCTTCTAGGAGGTGGGCGGTACTGGGTTCGAACCAGTGACCCCTCGCTTGTAAGGCGAGTGCTCTACCGCTGAGCTAACCGCCCCCTGATCGGCACTAACCTTACGACACCAGAGGGGCCGATCGCACATTCACCGTCCAGCCGGGGCCCAGTTCGGGGCGGCCGGCGGCTCGCCAGCCCAGCAGGGCGGCGCCCAGCATGCCGGCGTCGACGCCCAGCGCGGCCGGGACGAGCGGAGGCGCGTCGCGGAAGGCCAGGCGCTTGACCAGGCGGGTACGTACGGGATCGAAGAGGGCGGGACCGGCCTCGGCCAGACCGCCGCCGAGGACGATCACCGAGGGGTCCAGCAGCAGCGTGTACGTCGCCAGGGCGAGCGACAGGGCCTCCACGGCCTCGTCCCACACCTCGATGGCGATGGGGTCGTCGGAGGCGACCACCTGCTCGGCGCGTACGCCCTCCACGCCCGCGCGCTGGCTGTAGCGGCGGCCGACCGAGGCCGCCGAGGCGTACGTCTCCAGGCAGCCGAACTGGCCGCACGCGCACTGTTCGCCGTCGGGGAAGACGGGGGTGTGGCCGATCTCGCCGGCCCAGCCGGAGGAGCCGCCGTACGGGTCGCCGTTGATGATCGAGGCTCCGGCGATACCGGTGCCGATCGGGAGGAAGAGGAAGTCGGAGACGCCTCTTCCGGCGCCGAGGATGCTCTCGGCCAGGCCGCCCGTGCGGACGTCGTGGCCCAGCATGACGGGGATGTCCAGGGTGGTGAAGTTCGAGGCGGGGACGTCACGCCAGCCCAGGTTCGCCGCATAGAGGGCCGCGCTCTCGGACACCAGCCCCGGGACGGCCAGACCGACGCCTGCCGGTTCCCCGTCGCCGGAGGAGGCCAGGTGGCCGATGAAGTCTGAAATGGCGGACACGACCGCCTCAGGGCCCTCCTCGCGAGGAGTGTGGCGCCGCTCGCTCAGCAACACCTCACCGGACTCGCTGACCAGGCCGCCCTTCATGGACGTGCCACCGACGTCGAGCGCGACGACGAACGAACTCATAGCGGACACGAAAGGAGACGATAGCGCAGGTCAGCAAATGTCTGAAAAGGCGCTTGAGAATCTCTCAGCTGGAAGGAGGGCGCCGCGCCGCGATCCAGGCCGGCGACACCAGGGCCCTGAACTGGCGATCAACCACACGACGCCTGTGCCTCGAACTCAAGATCACCCAGGCGGCCAGGCCCTGCCCAGCACCCGGTTGAGCGCCGCCTCGACCTCCGCCGACAGCCCGGGCGGAGCCCCGGACCCCACGTACGCCCCCTGCTCCTCGAACCCCTTCGGCGCCCGGGCCTGCCGGACGGCGCCGCAGCCGCGGCACTCGATCTCCCCCAGCCGGCAGATGAGCGCGGTGGACCCGCAGGTGGCGCAGGAGTCGAGATCGAGGTCGTGCAGCCGTTGACAGTCCGGGCAGATCAGCACCTGGGACTCGTTGCGCACCCCGCGCTGCCACGGGCTGGCGCCACGGACCGGGTCGGTCTGCCGGGCCCCGCATCGGTAGCAGGGCATCGTTCCCTCCGAAGTCAGGAAATGTCGGCGAGTGCCTTGACGTAGTCGGCGACGTCACGTGCCGAGGAGATCGGACTGATCACCGACCACCGGATCACGCCCTCGCCGTCGATGACGAAGGTCCCCCGACGTGCGAGCCCCTTCGCCTCATCGAACACACCGTACGCCTGGGCGACCTGTCCATGTGGCCAGAAATCGGAGAGTAGGGCGAATCCGTAACCTTCCCGATCGGACCAGGCACGCAAGGCGAACACGGAGTCGACCGACACGGCGAGCACCCGCGCGTCGAGAGGCTGGTCGCGCAGCGCGGTGAGCTCGCCCTCGCAGATCCCGCTGAAGGCAAGCGGATAGAAGACCAGCACGACCTTCTCGCCCCGGAACATGGACAGTCTCACCGGGGCGCCGTGCTGGTCCTGCAGCTCGAAATCCGGAGCCAGTGCGCCGACCTCGGCAGGATGTGCGTTCACAGCCCACCATCCTGCCGTATCGGCCGGCCTCGGAGTTTCCTAACGTCGGCCCTTCGGGGCGACGAGCCTGGTCCCGGACCAGTCGGGTGCGGCTGAGATGCTGCTGGTCTGCGAGAGACCCGCGGTAGCGGCATCCTCCCCGATGTCGCTCGGCTCCACGTGGCCATCGCGCCCGGCCTTGGGAGTCAGCAGCCAGATCTGGCCGGCTTCGGCGAGTGCTCGCATGGCGTCGCTGAGGGCGTCGAAGAGGTCCCCGTCGCCGTCGCGCCACCACAGCAGCACCACGTCGACGACGTCGTCACTCTCCTCGTCCAGCAGCTCGTTGCCGGTCAGGTCCTCGATGGAGTCGCGAAGCTCGTCGTCGACGTCCTCGTCCCAACCGATCTCCTGCACCACCTGACCCGGCTTGAGGCCGAGTCGTTCGGCCAGGCCGCGCTCGCCCTGCGCCTGACCCGCGGTCGCGCTCACGTTTATCCCTCCTGCTTGAGTGGCCCCGCTCTATGCGGTTTATCGCTTCGGCACAGTCCACACGCTGTGACCCTCAGTCGTCAACGGTCGCCACGGGTACGGCCGTAGTCGGCCAGAATCAATCTGACAAAAACGACAGGCGAACCTGGCGTTGCGTGTTGTCGACATTGAGGTCGACCAGCGCGACGGACTGCCATGTGCCCAACGCCATTCTCCCGCCCAGCACGGGGATCGTGGCGTACGGCGGGATCAGCGCGGGCATGACGTGTGACCTGCCGTGACCGCGCGAACCGTGGGCATGACGCCAGCGGTCGTCGGCCGGGAGCAGGTCACGCAGCGCGGCGAGCAGGTCGTCGTCGCTGCCGGAGCCGAGCTCCAGCAGCGCCACGCCCGCGGTCGCGTGCGGCACGAAAACGTGCAACAGGCCGTCTTCTCCCTGCGCGCGCACGAATTCAGCGCATTCAGCGGTGATGTCGTGCACGGTCTCGCGTGAACCCGTGGCCACGGAGATGATTTCTGATCTCACAGGGAAATCCTACTGAGGCACAACGACCGCATCAGGGCCGGGAAAGACCAGCCCGGTGTGGCCGTCGTCGAACCGCACCATGTACGGAGGCTCGCCGTCCGTGCCGTGGACCTCGGTGATGACGCCGCTCCGCTCCCTTTCGCCGACGGTGTTGCCGTGCATCAGGAGCCGGTCTCCTGCCGTCGCATTCATACCTTCCACATTGGTACGACGAACGGCCCGAGAAAAGAGCGGATGCCGGGGACGGCGATTTTTTGCCCGGTCTTCATTGGGGCCGAAAATGATGACCGAAACGTTACGCGGCACGGGCGCGGCGTTTCAGTCGCCACGGCCGGACCGTGGTCGTCGGATCACCTGACCACCACGGCGTTATGGCTGGTCAGGGGCAGGACGGCGGGGTCGGGTCCGGCTCTGTCGCCTGATGGTTCCGATATGGCCTCATTTCGGCAGCGGCCCGGCCGAGGGCCGTTTGTGCACTCGCGCGGAGGCAGCGGCGGGACGCGCGACAGAGGGTCGGCTCGACAAGAGAGACAAGGAGAGAGGCGTCCAGGGAGCCGGCCACACAGCTTCAGGCGAGCCGACAGGATGCGGGCCCGGCTTCGCGACGGCCGACAGGATGTGGGCCCGACTTCGGGCGGACCGACAGGATGCGGGGCCCGGCTTCGCGACGGCCTGGCGCTCCCTTAGTTCCCAGGAGGCCACCCTCCGCGTTCTCCAACGGGATACACCCGAGACAGGCCGAACGCCCCGCGGCCCGCCCGAGACCGCCGTCCGCCGCGATGGCGATGGCGATGACGATGGCCCCGAGAGGCGGATCCGAAGCGCGTACAGAAGCAAGGAGAAGTGGTGTGCGCCTCGGCCCTCCCGGCGGACGCCGCCCCGCCCGCCCCCGCCACGAAGACGGTGGCTAGACTCGCGCGGCGCGGCGCGGCCGCCCCCTCCGGGTGAGGGCCGCCCGGTTCGGGGGAGGGTTGAGGGCGGAGGCCGACCCACCGGGCCAGCCCCCTAGGATTGGGGGGAAATTTCGTCCGTTTTCTAGTCTTGTTAAATTACTCCACCGATGTAACCTTTGGTGGCGATTCGTCCTACCATCGGTGGTCTAGGCCACCAACATGGCCCTGCCAGCAGGGACGCTCTGGTTACCCGTCAGTAGAGATGCGTTTTCTACGACTAGCGACCAGGATGGAAGGCGACCCAGACCAGACTTCAGTCATTCTCGGAAGGCGAGACCCAGTGGCTTCCGGACGCCAGCGATTCTCGATCATCAGCGACGGCCTACCCAGCCAGCTGCCTGATGTCGACCCCAGTGAGACCAACGAGTGGCTCGAGTCTCTCGACAATGTCGTCAAGACCGAAGGCCGCACCAGAGCCCGCTACCTCATGCTCCGCATGCTGGAACGGGCCCGCGAGCACCAGGTCGGCGTGCCGGGCCTGCGCAGCACCGACTACATCAACACGATCCCGCCGGAGCGCGAGCCCTGGTTCCCGGGCGACGAGCACGTCGAGCGGCGCATCCGCGCCTACATCCGGTGGAACGCCGCGGTCATGGTGTCGCGGGCCAACGCCCGTACGAACGTGGGCGGCCACATCGCCACCTACGCCTCGGCGGCCTCGCTCTACGAGGTGGGCTTCAACCACTTCTTCCGTGGCAAGGACCACGGCGAGTCGGGCGACCAGGTGTTCTTCCAGGGCCACGCCGCGCCGGGCATCTACGCCCGCGCCTTCCTGGAGGGCCGCCTCAACGAGGCCCAGCTCGACGCGTTCCGGCAGGAGCTGTCGCACGGCTTCCGCGGCCTGCCCTCCTACCCGCACCCGCGGCTCATGCCCGACTTCTGGGAGTTCCCGACGGTCTCCATGGGCCTCGGCCCGATCGGCGCGATCTACCAGGCGCGGTTCAACCGCTACCTGCTCAACCGCGAGCTCAAGGACACCTCGCGCAGCCACGTGTGGGCCTTCCTCGGCGACGGCGAGATGGACGAGCCCGAGTCGCTCGGCGCGATCGGCCTGGCCGCCCGCGAGGAGCTGGACAACCTCACGTTCGTCATCAACTGCAACCTGCAGCGGCTCGACGGCCCGGTTCGCGGCAACGGCAAGATCATTCAGGAGCTGGAGTCGTACTTCCGCGGCGCCGGCTGGAACGTGATCAAGGTCGTGTGGGGCCGCGACTGGGACCCGCTGCTCGCGGCCGACGTCGACGGCGTGCTGGTCAACCAGATGAACACCACGCCCGACGGCCAGTTCCAGACCTACTCGGTCGAGACCGGCGGCTACATCCGCGACCACTTCTTCGGCGGCGACCCGCGCCTGCGCAAGATGGTCGAGCACCTGTCCGACGACGACATCCGCAAGCTGTCGCGCGGCGGCCACGACTACCGCAAGGTCTACGCGGCCTTCAAGGCGGCCCGCGAGCACGTCGGCCAGCCGACGGTGATCCTCGCCCAGACCATCAAGGGCTGGACGCTGGGCAAGGACTTCGAGGCGCGCAACGCCACCCACCAGATGAAGAAGCTCACCAAGGCCGAGCTGAAGGAGTTCCGCGACCGGCTCTACCTGCCGATCCCGGACTCGGCCCTGGAGGGCGAGCTGCCCCCGTACTTCCACCCGGGCGAGAACGACCCCGAGATCCAGTACATGAAGGAGCGCCGCGCGGCGCTCGGCGGTGTGCTGCCCAAGCGGGTCATGCGCGCCAAGCCGGTCAAGCTGCCCGGCGACGACGTCTACAGCCAGTTCCGCAAGGGCTCGGGCAAGCAGCAGGTCGCCACCACCATGGCGTTCGTGCGCCTGCTGAAGGACCTCATGCGCGACAAGGAGATCGGCCACCGGTTCGTGCCGATCATCCCCGACGAGGCCCGCACGTTCGGTCTCGACGCCATGTTCCCGACGGCCAAGATCTACTCGCCCCACGGGCAGACGTACGAGGCGGTCGACAGGGAGCTGCTGCTGTCGTACAAGGAGGCCGTGCAGGGGCAGATCCTGCACGAGGGCATCAGCGAGTCGGGCTCGATGGCCTCGACCATCGCGGCCGGCACCTCCTACGCCACGCACGGCGAGCACATGATCCCGGTCTACATCTTCTACTCGATGTTCGGGTGGCAGCGCACCGGCGACCAGATGTGGCAGATGGGCGACCAGATGGGCCGCGGCTTCCTGCTCGGCGCCACTGCCGGCCGCACCACGCTCAACGGCGAGGGCCTGCAGCACGAAGACGGCCACACGCCGCTCATCGCCTCGACGAACCCGGCCGCGGTCTCCTACGACCCGTCCTGGGCCTTCGAGGTCGCCCACATCGTCAAGGACGGCCTGCGCCGCATGTACGGCGAGCAGCCCGAGGACGTCTTCTACTACCTGACCGTCTACAACGAGCCCTACCTGCAGCCCGCGCAGCCGGCCGACCTCGACGTCGAGGGCCTGCTCAAGGGCCTGTACAAGTTCGCCGAGGGCCCGCAGACGCAGGGGCCGAAGGCCAACATCCTGGCCTCGGGCGTGGCGGGTCCGTGGGCCATGGAGGCCCAGCGCCTGCTGGCCGAGGAGTGGGGCGTGTCCGCCGACGTGTGGTCGGCGACGTCGTGGTCGGAGCTGCGGCGCGACGCGCTGGCGTGCGAGGAGCACAACCTGCTCAACCCCGACGCCGAGCAGCGCGTCCCGTACGTGACGCAGGCGCTCTCGCAGGCCAGCGGCCCGTTCGTGGGCGTCAGCGACTACATGAAGGCGGTCCAGGACCAGATCGCGCAGTGGGTGCCGGGTGACTGGTCCTCGCTGGGCACCGACGGGTTCGGCCTGTCCGACACCCGCTCGGCGCTGCGTCGCCACTTCCACGTGGACGCCGCCTCGATCACGCTGGCCGTGCTCACCCGGCTGGTCAAGCGGGGCGAGCTCGACGGCGAGGTGCTGCGCGAGGCCATCGCCCGCTACCACCTGAAGAACGGCGTCACCGAAGCCGGCGGCGCGGAAAGCAACGACACCCAGTCGATGGGCGTCTGAGTCATCCGGAAGGCGCGCTCCCGCGAACTGTCTCTCGCGGGAGCGCCGTCATGTCCGGGCCTGCGCTCCGTTCGACGGATGAGGCGGCACGTCCAGGAGGGGTACGTGCCGCCTCACCCAGGGCCGCCTCACCCAGGTTCGACGCGAGGTCCCGTATCGTGGGCACTACTTCCCCCGAAGACACGAAGGGGAATGTTCGTATGCGACGCGTCCTAGCCGCCGCCCTGCTCGTAACGGCCGCGGGCTGCGCGAGTGCACCCGCAGAGCCCGCCACCGACGGGCCCGCCGCCGACACCGACACGATCGCGTGGGGGCCGTGCACCGACATCAAGCGCCCGGACGGCGAGCCACCGGCACAGCAGGACGCCTCGGTGCGCTGCGGGAAGCTGGCGGTGCCCCTCGACTACTCCCGCCCCGACGGCGACAAGCTGGAGCTGGCGCTCATCAAGCTGACGGCCACCGATCCGAAGAAGCGGCTCGGCTCGATGGTGTTCAACTTCGGCGGGCCGGGCGCCTCCGGCGTGGACACCCTCGACCAGGCCGCCAAGGTGCTCACCACCCTGCGCGCCCACTACGACCTGGTCAGCTTCGACCCGCGCGGCGTCGAGCGCAGCGCGGGAGTGCGCTGCGGCGACAGCGCGCAGATGGACCGGTTCGTCTCCCTGGACACGCTACCCACCAACGCGCAGACCCGTCAGGAGAGCCTGGACGCCAACAAGGAGTTCGCGCAGCTCTGCCAGCAGCACTCCGGCAAGGTCCTCCCCTACGTCGGCACCGTCAACGCCGCCCGTGACATGGACCGCATCCGCGCCGCCGTCGGCGACCCCAAGCTCAACTACGTCGGCATGTCGTACGGCACCCAGCTCGGCGCCGTCTACGCCACCCAGTTCCCCAAGAACGTGGGCCGGATGCTGCTCGACGCGCCGCTCGACCCGACGGTCACCTTCGAGCAGCGCACGCTGACCCAGACCCGCGGCTTCCAGCAGGCGTACGAGAGCTTCCTGCGCAGCTGCGTCAAGGGCGGCTGCGAGGTCGGCAAGGACGTGACCGCCGCGAACGCCAACGTCGAGAACCTGATGAACCAGCTCACCACCAAGCCGCTGAAGGTGGACGGCCGCCAGCTCACCCAGGGCCTGGCCTCCACCGGCGTGGCCGCCGCCCTGTACTCCGAGCTGACCTGGCCGTTCCTGGAGAAGGCGCTCGGCGAGGCGCTGAAGGGCCACGGCGAGGCGCTGATGTACCTGGCCGACTCCTACACCGGACGCTCGGAGGACGGCACCTACTCCACGCAGATGACCAGCTTCCCGGCCATCACCTGCGTGGACACCGCCGAGCGGCCCAGCGAGGCCGAGCTGCGGCGCACCGAGGCGGCGGCGCTGCGGATCTCGCCGCTGTTCGGCAGCGAGGGCTCGGGCGGGCTGTGCCGGGTGTGGCCGGCCAAGGGCAGCAACGAGGCGCGGCACGTCAACGCCACCGGGTCGGCGCCGATCCTGGTCGTGGGCGGCAAGGGCGACCCCGCCACGCCGTACCAGTGGGCGCCGCGGCTGACGGCCCAGCTCAGGACCGCGCGGCTGGTGACGTACGAGGGCGAGGGGCACGGGGCGTACCTGTCAGGCAGCAAGTGCGTGCAGGGGCTGGTGGACGCGTACCTGGTGGAGGGCAAGCTGCCCGCCAAGGGCGCGACCTGCCCGGCGGCCTAGTGTGTGACGGGTGACCGACAACGACACCTTCATCGCCCGGATCGAGGGCGAAGCCGCGCGGCTGGCGGCGCTGGCGACCGATCTGTCCGTCCCGGTGCCGACGTGTCCGGGATGGACGATCGGCGATCTCGTCACGCATGTCGGCCGGACCCACCGCTGGGCGACGTACCTGCTGCGCAACCGGGTCCAGGAGCGCGTCTGGTCGCGCGAGGTGCCCAGCGGCCTGGCCGAGGGCGCGCACGGCGACGCCGCCTGGCTCATGGAGGGCGCCGCCGCCCTCCTGGACGTGCTGCGCACCACCGACCCGGACCTCGCGGTGTGGACGTGGGGCCCGGACCGGCGGGCCGGATGGTGGGCGCCCAGGATGCTCTTCGAGCTGGTGATCCACCGGGCCGACGCCGAGCTCGCACTCGGCCTCGACCCGGAGATCCCGGCGGCGACCGCCGTGGACGGCGTCGAGGAGTTCCTGCACAACCTGCCGTACGCGTTCTGGGTGACCGGGTCGCTGGCCGGGCTCGGCGCGGAAGGGGCCACGATCCACCTCCACGCGAGCGACCTCGACGGCGAGTGGACCATCACGCAGGGCGCCGACGGGGCGGTCAGCTGCGAACGCGGCCACACCAAGGGCGACGTCGCCGTACGCGGCCCGGCGAGCGAGCTGCTCCTGGTGCTCTACGGTCGGCGGCCCCCGCGGTCGCCGGCCGTCTTCGGCGACCACGACCTGCTGACCCGCTGGCTGGCGGCCGCCGCCTTCTGACGCTTCTGACGCTTCTGACGCGAACCCCCTGCCGGGGGAAGGGGCCCTGGACGCGCCGCCGCTCGGCGATCGGCGGCGTGTCCAGGGCGGGTGAACCGCTCTCAGGCGGGACGGCCCGCGTCGCGCGGCCCCGGTTCGGCGGGGAAGGTGCTTCCCCGGGGGCGCGATCGCGGCGAGGTCCCGCGAGCTCCGGCGGCGTCCGCCGCCGGAGGGCTCACCTGCGGTGGAAGACTCCGAACAGGCTCCCCGAGACGTCACGCAGATAGGCGAAGTCGGTGCCGGCGCCGTCGTCGATCACCTTCATCTCGACCTTGCCGCCGAGCGCCTCGCTCTTGGCGCACGCGGCCTCGACGTCGGCGACCTGCACGTGGAACACCGCGTGGGCGGGGAAGTCGCCCTTGTTGTTGAACAGCCCGCCGCCGGGCCGCTCGCCACCCGGGTAGCCGATCATGCGGTAGTCGAGCGGGCCGTCGTCGTCGCGGCTGAACGACCAGCCGAACAGCTCGCCGTAGAAACGTTCGGCGCCTTCGGGGTCGTCGGTCGCGATCTCGAACCAGGTCACCGTGTTGTCCATCATCGTCTCCTCGTCTTTCGAACAAGACAACGATGTATCGCTATGGCGACAACCCTATGTCGGTGTTTTCGCATGATTAATCGAGCATGGTTCCGTGGACCACCATCTCCGGCACGTCGGGGGCGAACCCTTCGAGCGGCCGTTCGGGGCAGCGCTCGACGGTGACGACGGCCGCGGCGATGCGGTCGAGCCGGAAGACGCGGACGTCCTCCCGCAACCGGCACCACGCCACGAGGTACCAGAAACCGCCGCGCCCGCCCAGGAACACCCCCGGCTCGACGTCGCGCGAGGTGAGCGCGCCCTTGGCGTCGGCGTAGTCGAGCCTGAGCACGCGCCGCCGCAGCAGCGCCTCCTCGATGGCCCTGGAGATGCCCTCGGCGCCGAGCGGCCGGCTCGGGGAGCCGGGCTCGGGCGGCTCGCTGACGAGCTGCACCCGCCGCGCCAGCTCCCTGGCCAGATCGCCCTCGGGCCCCGGCATGGCCGAGACCACCTTGCGTAACGCGCTGCGGGCCTGGCGACCGAACGGCTGGTCGCCGGCCTGGCTGAGGGCCACCGCGATGGCCACCGCCTCGGCCGGGGTGAAGTTGAGCGGGGGCAGCGACATCTTCTTGTCGAGGGCGTAGCCGCCCCTGCGACCGGGCTCGGCGTAGATCGGCACCCCGGACCCCTGCAACGCGGTGATGTCGCGCTCGATGGTGCGCACGCTGACCTCGAACCGCTCGGCGAGCTCGCGGGCGGAGCGGCAGCGTGGCGCGATGGCGCGCAGGTCCTCGACGAGCGCATAGAGCCGGTCGGTACGGTTCACAGCCGGAACGCTACGCGCCGCCACCGACAATCACCGGCCCCGCGCGGCCCCCGCGACAACGACCTGACTCCGCCGCCACCCAGGGCTCACCCCGCCGTCCACTCCAGCAGCCGGTCCAGGGGCCAGGTGTTGACGATCCGCGCGGCCTCGATCCCGCACCGGGCCGCCCGCTCGCAGCCGAAGCGCTGCCAGTCGAGCTGGCCGGGCGCGTGCGCGTCGGAGTCGATCGAGAACACGCACCCCGTCTCGTACGCCAGCCGCATGAGCCGCTTGGGCGGGTCGAGCCGGTCGGGCCTGGAGTTGATCTCCACGGCGACCCCGAACCGCCGGCACGCCTCGAAGACCAGCTCGGCGTCGAACTCCGACTCCGGCCTCTTGACCCCGCGCTCGCCGCCCGCCCGCACCACCCGCCCCGTGCAGTGGCCGAGGACGTCGACCAGGGGGTTCGCGACGGCGGTGACCATGCGGCGAGTCATCTCCTCGCGGTCCATGCGCAGCTTGGAGTGGACGCTGGCCACGACCACGTCGAGCCGTCCGAGCAGCGCCGGGTCCTGGTCGAGCGAGCCGTCGAGGTGGACGTCGACCTCGATGCCGGTCAGGATCCGGAAGGGCGCCAGCCGCTCGTTGAGCCCGGCCACCACGTCGAGCTGCCGTTCCAGCCGCTCGGCCGACAGTCCCTTGGCCACGGTCAGGCGCGGCGAGTGGTCGGTCAGCGCCCAGTACTCGTGCCCGAGCCCCCTGGCGGCCTCGGCCATCTCCTCGATCGGCGAGCCGCCGTCGGACCAGTCGGAGTGGCTGTGCAGGTCGCCCTTCAGCGCCTCGCGCAGGGCCGCGGTCTCGGCGTCCAGCTCGACGCCCTCGGTGGCTCGCAACCTACGCAAATACGTCGGAACCTGACCGTCGAGCGCTTCGTTGATCACGAGGGCGGTGACCTTGCCGATGCCGGGGAGGTCGCCCAGCCCGCCGGCTCCGGCCAGCCGCGCGAGCTCCCCTTCCGGCAGGTCGTCCACGACCGCGGCCGCGCGACGGAACGCGCGGACCCGATAGGTGGGCTCACCTGCGCGTTCGAGCAGGAAGGCGATCTCGCGCAGGGCCTGGACCGGTTCCATGAGTCATTCATACCCGAGCGGACGACGACCGGCATTGAACAGGGGCGAAGCGCACCGATAGGCTGATTCGCCCAGGAAAGCAGGAACCACATGGCACAACCGCCGCGCATGCCGGCTCCCCCACCTCCGCGCAAGTCGTCCAAGGCCGTCCCACTGACCATTCTCGGGGTCCTGTCGGTGATGCTGGTGGGCTACTGCGCGGCGACCCAGGACGACGACGACGTCACCGCCGACTGCGTGGTGCAGCTGGAGGACGGCACGTACGAGGTCGTCGACGACGACTACTGCGACGACGACGGCGGCAGCGGCGGCGGCGGCGGGTCCCACTACTACGCCGGGTCGCGCGGCGCGTACATGTGGTACTACGGCGGCCGCCGGGTCGGCAACCGCATGCAGGGCGGCACCACGTACCGGCCGTCCGACGTGAACATCTCCAGCCGCAGCGGCAAGTCGATCCAGCGCGGCGGCTTCGGCAACAGCTGGGGCGGCGGGAGCTGACGTGCGCCGCGAGCATGGCATCGCCCGTCCCGGCTGGGAGAAGACGATCGAGAGCCAGGGCCTGGCCTACCACCGGGTGGCCCACCCCGAGGGCCTGAGCAGGCCCTACTGGGACGAGTCGGTCCACTACGTCCTGTCCCTGGAGGAGGTGGAGTCGCTGGAGGAGCAGGTCGAGGAGCTGCACGGCATGTGCCTGCGGGCCGTCGAGCACGTCGTCTCCACCGGCCGCTACGCCGACTTCGCCGTCCCCGAGTGGGCCAGGGACGCCGTGGCCCGCTCCTGGGAGCGCCGCGACCCCCACCTGTACGGCCGCTTCGACCTGCGCTACGACGGCACCGGCCCGGCCCGGCTGCTGGAGTACAACGCCGACACGCCGACGTCGCTGGTGGAGTCGTCGGTGATCCAGTGGTTCTGGCTGCAGGACGTCCACCCCGGCGACGACCAGTGGAACTCCCTGCACGAGCGGCTCATCGAGCGCTGGCGCGAGCTGCCGCTGCCGCCCGGCCCCACGCACTTCGCCTTCACCAACGCCGACGAGACGGGCGAGGAGGCCATGACGGTCGCCTACCTGCAGGAGACCGCCGAGCAGGCGGGCCGGCGGACGGTCGCCGTCGCCATGGAGGACATCGGCTGGGACGAGCTCAACCGCCGTTTCGTCGACGCCGGGGAGGAGATGATCCGCTCGGCGTTCAAGCTCTACCCCTGGGAGTGGATGCTCGCCGACGACTTCGGCCGGCACGCGGTGCGCCACTCCACCTGGATCGAGCCGCTGTGGAAGTCGCTGCTGTCGAACAAGGCGCTGCTCGCCGTGTTGTGGGAGCTCTACCCCGGCCATCCCAACCTGCTGCCCGCCTACCTCGACGGGCCGCGCGAGCTGACCTCCTACATCGCCAAGCCGCTGCTGGGCCGGGAGGGCGCCTCGATGCGCGTCGTCACCCCCGAGGGCGCCCAGGAGACCCCGGGCCGTTACGGCCGGGAAGGCTACGTCTTCCAGGGGTTCGAGGCCCTGCCCGCGTTCGAGGGCCAGCGGCCGGTGCTCGGCGCCTGGGTGGTCGCCGACGAGGCCGCCGGGCTCGGCATCAGGGAGACCACCGGCCTGATCACCGACGACACCTCCTCCTTCGTCCCTCATCGCATCGCGAACTGAAGCACCCCCGTGATTGGAAATGACGTGACCCTTCTCGAAGTCCTGGCCCGCGGCGCCGGCGCGATCGCCGCGTACGCGGCCGTCGGCGTGATCCTGCTGATCGTCGGCTTCTACGTGATCGACTGGGCCACGCCCGGCAAGCTGAGCGAGATCATCCGCACCCAGCGCAACGCGAACGCGACGCTGCTCACGACGTCCGCGCTGGCGGCGATCGGGCTCATCGTGGCCGCGTCCATCTGGTCCTCCGGCGGCCGGCTGGCCGAGGGGCTCGCGGGCACGGCCGTGTTCGGGCTGGTCGGCATCGTGGTGCAGACGGTGGCGATGCTGGTGTTCGACAAGGTCGTCGGGATCTCCGTACGCGAGCTGGTGAAGGAGCCGGAGCTGCAGCCCGGCGCGCGCCTGCTGGCGGTCACCCACGTGGCGATCGGCCTGATCACGGCGGTTGCGGTCATCTGAAACACCACCGTTCCGGTCATCGGAAGCGACCTGGCACTCTAGGAGGCGTGACAGACCGGACCCGGGAGGACACCACGCGAAGGCTCGAGCGCGCCATGGGCGCGCTCGGCACGGCGGCGATGGCCCGCATGGACGACCAGCTCCCCTGGTTCCGGGCGCTCAGCGCCGAGGACCGCTCGTGGGTGGGCCTGGTCGCCCAGGCCGGCATCGCCGCGTTCGTGGAGTGGTTCCAGCACGCCGGCGAGAACCGGCCGACGCCCAGCATCGAGTTCTTCGGCACGGCCCCACGCGAGCTCAAGCGCTCGATCTCGCTCCAGCAGACGGTCGACATCGTCCGGATCGTGGTCGAGGTGGTCGAGGCCCAGACCGACGAGCTGGCCGCGCCGGGCGGCGAGGACCAGCTCCAGCAGGCCATGCTGCGCTACACCCGCGACGTGGCCTTCGCCGCCGCGCACGTCTACGCCCGCGAGGCCGAGGCCCGCGGCTCCTGGGACGCCAGGCTGGAGGCGCTGATCGTCGACGCGCTGGTGCGCGGCGAGGTCGACGACGGCCTCCACTCCTGGGCCGCCGCCCTCGGCTGGACCTCCTCCCCCGTCGTCGTGATCGCCGGGCACGCCCCCGACGACGACCCGCGCGCGGTCATCGACGGCCTGCGCGACAAGGGCCGCCGCATCGGCATGGACCTGCTGGCAGGCGTGCAGGCCGACCGGCTGATCGTGATCGTGGGCGGCGCCGACAGCGTCCACGACGCGGCCCGGCAGGTCGTGGCGCGCTTCGGCGTGGGCCCGATCGTCATCGGTCCCGAGGTGCCCGACCTGCACGCCGCCGCGCGGTCGGCGCGGGCCGCGCTGGCCGGGCTGAAGGCGTCCGCGGGCTGGCCGGACGCCCCCAGGCCGGTGCACGCCGAGGACCTGCTGGCCGAACGCGCCCTCGACGGCGACGCCGACGCCAGGGAGCAGCTCATCGAGAACGTCTACCTGCCGTTGGCCGGCACACCCCTGCTCGATACGCTGGCCACCTACCTCGAACAGGGCACCTCCCTGGAGGCGACGGCGCGGCTGCTGTTCGTGCACCCGAACACGGTCCGCTACCGTCTGAAGAAGATCACCGAGCTCACGGGCTACCAGCCCACCGAGGGCAGGTCGGCCTTCACGCTGCAGGTCGGTCTCATCCTGGGCCGGCTTTCCGAAGGCGCCGCGGCATGGCGGGCCCTAACGTAACATTCCCGAAATCTTCACTGTAGGGTTCCTACAAAGCACCCGGGACAAAGTTCGTACGGATCTCCATCCGCGTGTCGAAGTTCTACAGGGCATGGTGGTTTTTGTGCTTGTACTCGTCGCTCCGGGCCAAGGCGCCCAAACCCCAGGCTTCCTGACCCCCTGGCTTGAGTTGCCCGGTCTGGCCGACAGACTCGGCGCCTGGTCGGAGGTCGCCGGGATCGACCTGGTGGCCTACGGCACCACGGCCGACGCCGACGAGATCCGCGACACCGCCGTGGCCCAGCCGCTGCTGGTGGCCGCCGCGCTGGCCGCCGCCGAAGCGCTGGGGGCCTCCCCCGACGTGCTGGCCGGCCACAGCGTGGGCGAGTTCGCCGCGGCCGCGCTGGCCGGGGTGCTCACCTCCGAGCAGGCCCTGGGCCTGGTCCGCGAGCGCGCCCAGGCCATGGCCAAGGCCGCCGCCGTCACCGAGACCGGCATGACCGCCGTGCTCGGCGGCGTGGAGGCCGACGTGCTGGCCGCGATCGAGCGTCACGCGCTGACCCCGGCCAACATCAACGGCGCGGGCCAGATCGTGGCGGGCGGCACGCTGGAGCAGCTCGCCGCCTTCAAGGACGACGCGCCCGCCCGCGCCAGGCTCATCCCGCTCAAGGTGGCCGGCGCGTTCCACACCGAGCACATGGCCCCCGCCGTCGACGCCCTGCGCGAGGCGGCCTGGAACGTCGTGCCCGGCGACCCGCAGGTCACGCTGCTGTCCAACGCCGACGGCCGGCCCGCCGCCGGCGGCGCCGAGTTCGTCCAGCGGCTCATCTCGCAGATCAGCAGCCCCGTCCGCTGGGACCTGTGCATGGCGACGATGGCCGAGCTGGGCGTGACCAAGATGATCGAGCTGCTGCCCGGCGGCACGCTGACGGGGCTCGCCAAGCGCGGCCTGCGCGGCGTCGAGACCGTGGCGCTGAAGACACCCGACGACCTCGACGCGGCCAGGGAGCTGATCAAGTGAGGATCCCCGACATCGCCCCCGGCGCCCGGATTCTGGCCCTTGGCCATTACCAGCCGGACAACGTCGTCACCAACGACGACCTGGCCAAGACCATGGACACCAACGACGAGTGGATCCAGTCCCGCGTCGGGATCAAGGAGCGCCGGGTCGCCTCGGCCACCGAGTCCGTCGAGGACATGGCGGTCCAGGCCGGCGGCAAGGCGCTGGCCGCCAGCGGCCTGACCCCCGACGAGGTCGACCTGGTGATCGTGGCCACCTGCACGCTGGAGACCCAGATCCCCAACGCCGCGGCGGTCGTGGCCCACCGGCTGGGCATCAAGTCCCCGGGCGCCTTCGACGTCAACGCCGCCTGCGCCGGCTTCTGCTACGCGCTGGCCACCGCCAGCGCCGCCGTCCGCGGCGGCGCGGCCAGGAACGTGCTGGTCGTCGGCTCGGAGAAGCTGTCACAGTGGGTCGACTGGACCGACCGGTCCACGGCCGTGATCTTCGCCGACGGCGCCGGCGCCGCGGTGGTCGGCCCGACCGACACGCCCGGCATCGGCCCGGTCGTCTGGGGCAGCGCCGGCGACAAGTCCGAGGCCATCTCCATCGCCGACCGGACGAAGTTCCTCTCCCAGGAGGGCCAGACGGTCTTCCGCTGGGCCACCGCGCTGCACCCGGTGGCACTGGAGGCGTGCGCCCGCGCCGGGGTCGACCCCTCGGAGCTGGCGGCGTTCGTCCCCCACCAGGCCAACCTGCGCATCATCGAGGCCATCGCGCGCAAGCTCGGTGCCGACAAGGCCGTCATCGGCCGTGACATCGTCACCGCGGGCAACACGTCGGCGGCCTCCATCCCGCTCGCGCTCTCGCGGATGCTGGAGCGCGGCGAGGTCCGCTCAGGCGACCTCGCGCTCATCCTCGGCTTCGGCGCCGGTCTGACCTATGCGGGCCAAGTGATCGAGATTCCGTAGGATCCGGTACGGCTCCCGCCGTACCTCAGCTCGTACGGCGGAAGCCGTACAGAAACCAGAAAATGAAGGAGAAGTAGCGACATGGCTGCCACCGAGCAGGAGATCCTCGCGGGCCTCGGCAAGATCATCAACGAGATCACCGGCATTCCGGCCGGCGAGGTGACCCCCGAGAAGAGCTTCGTCGACGACCTCGACATCGACTCCCTGTCCATGGTCGAGATCGCCGTGGCCGCTCAGGACGAGTTCGGCGTCGAGATCCCCGACGACCAGCTGAAGAACCTGAAGACGGTCAAGGACGTCCTCAACTTCATCCAGGCCTGACACCCAGCAGTTCTGACCAGTAAGGAGCGCGAAAACGTGAGTGCGAACCGGGTACGTGTCGTCGTCACCGGGCTCGGCGCGACGACGCCCGTCGGTGGAGACGTCACCTCGACCTGGACGGCGCTCCTCGCCGGTCAGTCGGGTGTGGAGACCCTCACCACGGAGTGGATCGACTCCGTCCCCGTGCGGTTCGCGGGGACGGCGGCGGTCGACCCCACCGAGGTGCTGCCCCGCCCCGAGTCCCGCCGTCTCGACCGCAGCGAGCAGTTCGCCCTGGTCGCCGCCAGGGAGGCCTGGCAGGACGCCGGCGCCCCCGAGGTGGCCCCCGAGCGGCTGGGCGTCGTGGTCTCCAGCGGCATCGGCGGCATCAGCACCACCCTGACCGCCTACGACACGTGGAAGGAGCGCGGCTGGAACCGGCTGTCGCCCTTCACCGTGCCGATGCTCATGCCCAACGGCCCGGCCGCCTGGATCGGCATCGACCTGGGCGCCCAGGCGGGCGTGCACGCCACCGTCTCCGCCTGCGCCTCCGGCGCCGAGGCGATCGGCTACGCCATGGACATGATCCGGCTCGGCCGCGCCGACGTGGTGGTCGCCGGCGGCACCGAGGCCGCCATCCACGGCCTCAACATCGCCGCCTTCGCCGCCGCGCGGGCGATGTCCACCCGCAACGACGACCCGCAGGGCGCCTCCCGGCCGTGGGACCGCGACCGTGACGGGTTCGTGCTCGGCGAGGGCGCCGGCATCGTGGTGCTGGAGTCCGAGGAGCACGCCAAGGCGCGCGGCGCGCGCATCTACGCCTACGCCTCCGGCGTCGGCTACTCGGCCGACGCCCACCACATCACCCAGCCCGAGCCCGAGGGCCGCGGCATCATCATGGCGATGACGCAGGCGCTGACCGACGCCGAGATCACCGGCCTCGACGTCAAGCACGTCAACGCGCACGCCACCTCCACCCCGGCGGGCGACGTCGGCGAGGTGCAGGCCGTGGCCAAGGCCATCGGCACCCACCCGCTGGTCACCTCGACCAAGTCCATGACCGGTCACCTGCTCGGCGGCGCCGGCGGCATCGAGTCCGTCTTCACGATCAAGGCGCTGCAGGAGCGGATCGTCCCGGCCACCATCAACCTCGACAACCTCGACGACGGCATCGAGGTCGACATCGTCCACGGCGCGAACCGCTCGCTGCCGCAGGGCGACATCGCCGCGGTCAACAACTCCTTCGGGTTCGGCGGGCACAACGTGACCGTCGTCTTCAAGGGGGCTTGATGACCGTACTGGACAGCCGGGTGGTGGGTGAAGGCTCCGGCCAGGAGCCCGCCGACCCCCGCGATCCAGTCGTCCGCCTGGCAGCGCTGCTCGACGAGGGCTCGCTGCGGCTCATCACCCCGCAGGACAACAGCGGCGTCCTGGCCGCCATGGGCAGGATCGAGGGCGTGCCCGTCGCCGCCTTCTGCAGCGACGCGCGCTACCAGGGCGGCGCGATGGGCAGCGAGGGCTGCGAGCACATCGTGCACGCCTACGACGTGGCCGTCCGCGAGCGGGTGCCGGTCATCGGCATCTGGCACTCCGGCGGCGCCCGGCTCGCCGAAGGCGTCGAGTCGCTGCACGCAGTCGGCCGGGTGTTCGCGGCCATGACCAAGGCGTCGGGCGTCGTACCGCAGATCTCGGTGGTCGTCGGCCCGGCGGCCGGCGGCGCCGCCTACGGCCCCGCGCTCACCGACCTGGTGATCCTGGCCGACACCGGCCGCATCTTCGTGACCGGCCCCGACGTCGTGCGCAGCGTCACCGGCGAGAGCGTCGACAGCGAGGCGCTGGGCGGCCCCGAGCCGCACAGCAGGCGCAGCGGCGTCGTGCACGTCGTCACCAAGACCGAGGCCGAGGCCTACCTCCAGGCGCGCCGGCTCGCCACGCTGCTCGGTCACCAGGGCCGGGTGCGGCCCGGCGCGGTCGAGGAGGTCGACTTCTCCTCGCTGCTGCCGGAGTCCGCGCGCCGGGCCTACGACGTCAAGCCGCTGGTCAACGGCCTGCTCGACGAGGCCGGCGTCGAACTGCACGCCAAATGGGCGCCCAACGTCGTCACGTCCCTGGGCCGTCTCGGCGGCCGGACGGTCGGCGTCGTCGCCAACAACCCGTTGCGGCTGGGCGGCTGCCTCGACGCCACGTCCGCCGAGAAAGCCGCTCGCTTCGTACGTATGTGTGACGCGTTCGGAGTGCCGTTGGTTGTCCTCGTGGACGTACCCGGTTACCTGCCGGGCGTCGGCCAGGAGCACGACGGCGTCGTCCGGCGCGGCGCCAAGCTGCTGCACGCCTTCGCCGAGGCGTCGGTGCCCCGGGTCACCGTGGTCACGCGCAAGGCGTACGGCGGGGCGTACATCGCGATGAACTCGCGGGCGCTGGGCGCCACCAAGGTGTTCGCCTGGCCGACCACCCAGGTGGCGGTCATGGGGGCGGTGGCGGCGGTGCGCGTGCTCAAGCGGCGCGAGCTCGCCGCCGCGTCCGAGGAGGAGCGGCCCGCGCTGGAGCAGCGGCTCGCCGAGGAGCACGAGCAGCTCGCCGGCGGCCTGGCCCGCGCCCAGGAGCTGGGCGTCATCGACGAGGTGATCAAGCCCGCCGAGACGCGCGGCGCCATCGCCAAGGTGCTCGCCCAGGCCACCCCGGCCAGGGGCGCCCACGGCAACATCCCGCTGTAGAGGACGGTTCCACGCGAAAGGCCCCGCACCGCGACCCGGTGCGGGGCCTTTCCGTTGTTCGGGAAGCCGGACGGCTCCAGGGCATGACGTGCTTGCCGCGGGCCGCCCCGGCAGGCGCTCGGCGGGAGGCGGGAGGGGTCAGACGGCGGCGTGCAGCCAGCGGACGGGAGCGCCGTCGCCGGCGTACCTGAACGGCTCCAGCTCTTCGTCCCACGGCCGGCCGAGCAGCTTGTCGAGCTCGTCCTCCAGCACGCACCGGCCCTGGGCGGCCATCATCATGGCGGCACGCAGGCGGTCTTCGGGGATCATGATGTCCCCGGCCGCGCCGATGACCGCCGTGAAGGCGCCGAGCGTCGGCGTGTAGGCGTGTCTGGAGCCGTCGACGCCGGGCGAGGGATCCTCGGTGATCTCGAATCTCAGGCGCTGCCAGCCCATGAGGGAAGAGGCGATGGCCGCCGCGATGCCGGCGCGGCCCTCCCACTCCGCCTGCGCGCGCACGACGTTCGGCGCGGCTGGTTGCGGAGTCCACGTCAGATCAACGGGCACGCCGAGGACACCCGCGACTGCCCATTCGATGTGAGGGCACAGCGCGGGCTGAGCCGAGTGGACGTAAAGCACGCCACGAGCAGACACCGGACCTCCCGTTTCGGTACGAGGTGCGCCTTCCCCAACGGCCTCGCCCCGGGATGATCACAAGTGACTAGGGGAAGACTACCGTCGGTCGCCATCGGACACCAGAGGGGGGCCATACCAAGTTGGTGCGGGCGTGTCACGTGACAGTTGTGGCGGGCGGGGAAACAACCGGCTCATGGACATGCAATCTGTCGGCGAGGCGTTCATCCGGCCAGGTCAGGTGCTGGTCGACCGGGGCGCGGTGTCGGCCGCCGCCCGCTGGACGCAGGCGGTCTCCGAGGCCGACGGGGTCACCGTCCTGCATCTGTCGGCCGGGGTGGACCCGTGCGAGATCACCGCCGAGCTTCGTGACCGGGGCTTCCGGGCCTCACCCAACCACGTGCTCACCGGCCAGCCGCTGTTCTTCGGCGGACCGGCGTCCCGGCCGTTCCCCACGCCGCCCATATCCTTCAGGCCGGCCAGGTCGCGTTCGGACGTGGTCGTGGCCCTGCTCGACACCGGCGTGGCCAAGCACCCGTGGTGGTCGGGCAGCGACTGGTACTCCAGGCTCGGCCCGGAGAGCGCCGACGCGGCCCAGGGGGCGCAGGCCGGGCACGGCACGTTCGTCGCCGGCCTGCTGGCCCGCCGGGCCCCGGGCGCCCGGCTGCGGGTCCGCCGGGTGCTCGACGGCGACGGCCTGGGCGACGAGGCGACCGTGGTGCGCACCCTCCACCGCATGCGCGAGGACCCGCCCCAGGTGCTCAACCTCTCCTTCGGCTGCCACTCCTTCGACGACCGGCCGCCGCCCCTGCTGGCCGACGCCATCGGCGCGCTGAAGGACACCGTGACAGTGGCCTGCGCCGGCAACACTGCCTCCGACCGGCCGTTCTGGCCCGCCGCCCTGCCGTGCGCGGTGGGCGTGGCGGCCCTCGACGCCGCCCAGGAGCGCCGCGCGCCCTTCTCCGGGTACGGCACCTGGGTCGACGCCTGCGCCCGCGGCGACTGGCTGACCAGCAGTTTCCTGGACACCGGCGAGTTCGCCGGCTACGCGGCCTGGAGCGGCACGTCGTTCGCCACCGCGCTGGTGTCGGGGGCCGTGGCCGACGCCGCCCGGCGCGAACCCGCCAAGGAAGCCGTCGAACGACTGCTCGACCCCCGGCAGTCCCGGCAAATTCCCGATCTGGGAGTTCTCGTACCGACGAGTCTGTAGAGTTTACGCTCAGTCCTCGGCCAATCACGGTGAGGCAGGATGACCTCCCCGTGCGGGACGAAAGGAGGCCGCATGAGCGACTTGCGCGATCCGGCGGAGCTGCTCCGCGACGCGGCCGACGGCGACCGATCCGCCTGGGACGAGATGGAGTCCCGGTTCGGCCCGCGCATGTGGGCGCTGGCCCGCTCGTGCGGGCTGGGCGAGGCCGACGCCGCCGACGCGGTCCAGGGCGCCTGGCTGCGGCTGCTCCAGCACATGCACGACATCCGCGACCCCTCGCGGGTGGGCGGCTGGCTGATGACCACCACCCGCCGTGAGGCGCTCCTCCTGCTCCGGAAGGAGCCGTCGGGCCTGCTGGTCGCCGATCCGGAGGGCAGGCCCACCTTCGGGGCCGTCGAGGAGCCCGATCCGGCGTCCGCCGTGCTGGAGGCCGACGGCAGGCGGCTGCTGTGGAAGTCGGTCTCCGCCCTGCAGGAACCCTGCCGCACGCTGCTGCAGCTGGTCGCGACCGATCTGGGAAACCAGCAGATGGCGATGCGGCTCGGATTGCCCGTGGGCAGCGTGGGGCCGACCAGGGCCCGCTGCCTGGAGAAACTGCGCACTCTGCTCTCACTACAGGAGACAGCGCAATGATCAACGACGAGTACTTCCTGGCGGCGCTCCGGCTGGCCGCCGGCATGGATCCGATGCCCGGGCACGTGTCGGCCGCCGCGCGTGACATCTACGGGCTGCGCGTCCCCCAGGCGGTGACCGCCAACCCCGCCGACCACGGCGGTGGCCGGGCGGCGCGGTCCGGCGCGCCCGACCGCGACGACGGCTCGCATCTGGTGCGGTTCGTCACCGACGGTCTCACCTTCGACCTGGAGGTGACCGTGGGCGACGGGCTGATCGACGTCGCCGGGCAGATCTTTCCTGATCCCGGGGAGGGCGCCGCCATCGACGTGCGCACCCCCCACCTGACGCTCACCCGGCAGGTCGCCCAGGACGGCCGGTTCGCCGCCACCGGGCTGCCGCCCGGATGGCTGAGCATCGTGTGCCACCGTCCCGGTCATGCCCCCGTCCAGACCAGGTGGGTGCGCATCCGGCCGTGACGCCGCCGCCCACGCAGTACGCCCCCACCCCTCCTCCCCGCCGGTCAGCCCCCCATGAGCGTCACTTCTCCCCCACCGGGATCAGCACCCGACCACGGCCCGCTCGTCGAGGCGGCCGAGGCCGCCGTGCTGCGCGCGCACGTCGATCCCGAGCAGGCCCTTTACGCCGGCCGCACCGTCCTGGCCGCCGCCCGCCGCGCCGAGGCGCCCGAAGCCGAGGCGATCGCGCTGCGCGCCATGGCTCTGGCCGCCCGCGAGCTGGGCGACCTCCTCAGCGCCGAACACTGCCTGCGGCAGGCCATCGCCACTCCGGGCGCCCCGGCCGAGCGCCAGGCCCAGGCGCGGCTGTCGCTGGTCACCGTGCGCACCGAGCGCGGGCACCCGCTCCAGGCCCTGCGCGTGGCCGCCCTGGCCTGGGCCTACCTGTCGCCCCTCGACCGCGCCAAGCTCGACACGCAGCGCGCGGTCGCCCTGGCCCACCTGGGCCGCCACCAGGAGGCCATCGCCGCCTGCGACCGGTCGCTGCGGGCCCTGGTGGCCGCGCCCGGCACGGTCGACGACCGGCGTTTCCTGGCCGGCGGCCTGCTCAACCGCGGCCTGATCCACGCCTACCGCGGCGACTGGGACGCCGCCATGCGCGACATCGCGGCCTGCCTGCAGATCGCCCAGTACGCCGGCCTGCGCCACCTGGCCCGGCTGTCGGCCGCCAACCTGCCGTTCCTGGCCGTGCGGCGGGGGGACATCGCGGGCGCGTTCGAGCACTACCGGGAGGCCGAGGACACCCTGTTCGGCTTCCCCGAGCGGCTGGCCACGATGCGGGCCGACTTCGCCGGCGCGCTGCTGGCGGCGCACCTGCCCGGCGAGGCCAGGGCGATGCTGAGCCTGGCCGTGCCCGATCTGGAGTCCTCCGGCGCGCAGGTGGCGCTGGCCGAGGCGCGGCTGAAGCTGGCCCAGGTCGAGCTGCTCACCGGCGACCCCCACCGGGCCCGGCAGGTGGCCGAGCAGGCGGCGCGCGAGCTGGCCGAGCAGGAGCGGCTGTCGTGGCTGCCGCTGGCCGGCGAGGTCGTCCTGCGCGCCAGGCTGGCGATAGGGCCGGTCACGTCCGAGCTGGTCACCGATCTGATCAAGTGCGCCGACGAGCTGGAGGACGTCTCCTCGCACGTGGCCGCCGCCGCGGCGCTGCGGCTGAGCGCGGCCGAGGCGGCGCTGGCCGTCGACGACCATCCGGTGGCCTCGGCGCAGCTGCGCAGGCTCACCCGGCACGCCGAGCGCGCCGAACGCTGGATGCCGGCCGGCACCCGCCTGACCTCGCTGGCCCCCGAGCCGCAGACCACGCAGCTCGCGCAGATCCCGGCGACCGTCCGCCAGCACGCCCTGGCTCTGGAGGCGGCCCTGCGGGAGGACGTCACGGGGGCGCTGCGGGCGGTCCGCGACGGGCTGGCCGAGGTGAGCGGACAGGTGGAGACGTTCGAGGATCCGGCGCTGCGGGCGCACGCGGCCCGGTCCGGTGAGCGGCTGGCCGCCTTCGGGCTGGGCCTGGCGGTGCGCGACGGGTACGCGGGCGAGGTGTTCGAGTGGGCCGAGCGGTGGCGCGCGGTCGCGGCGCCGGAACACGCGTGCGGCCTGGTGGAGATCGACCGGGTCCGGGCGGCGCTCGACGGCGCGGCGCTGGTGGAGTTCGTGGCCGAGGAGGAGACGCTGCTGGTGGTGCTGATCACCGCTGACCGGCTGATCCTGCGGCGGCTGGGCGGCGTGCGGCAGGCGCGTGAGGCGATCATGCGGCTGCGCCACGCCCTGCGTCAGTGGGGTGCGGGGCTCGACGTGGCCGGTCCCGCGCAGGCGCTCACCGAGCTGACCGGCGCCGGCGCGGAGCTGGAGCGGCTGCTGCTGGGGCCGCTCGCGGCCGAGCTGGGTGACCGGCCGCTGGTGGTGGTGCCGGTGGGGCCGCTGCACACCCTGCCCTGGGGCGCGCTGCCGGGGCTGCGCGAGCGTCCTGTGAGCGTGGCGGCGAGCGCGGCGGCGTGGGTGGGCGCGCGGCGGCGGGCCCGCGTGCGGGAGGGAGCGCCGGTGGTGCTTGCGGCGGCCGGGCCCGAGCTGGCCCACGCGGAGGAGGAGGTGGCCCGCGTGCTGGCCTGCCATCCGGGCGCGCGGGCGGTGCCCGGCCGCCGGGACGCCGTGCTGGCGGCGCTCGGCGAGGCCGACGTCCTCCATCTGGCCGCGCACGGCGCCTTCCACGCCCGCAGCCCGCTGCTGTCCGGCATCACCCTCGGCGACGGGCAGCTCATGGCCTACGACCTGCTGGGCCTGCACCGCGCGCCGGAGCTGGTCGTGTTGTCGGCGTGCAACTCGGGCATGGCCCGCACGCCGGCGGAGGGGGCGCCGCTGGGGCTGCCGGGCACGTTCCTGGCGCGCGGGAGCTCGTGCGTGGTGGCGGGGATGGTGCCCATCGGGGACGAGGCCGCGATGGCCATGATGGGCGCCTTCCACGAGCTGCTGGCCGATGGGCAGGCGCCGGACGCGGCTCTGGCCTGCGCGTCGGCCAAGACCGGCCTGCTGGGGTTCGTCTGTTTCGGGGCGGGCGACCGGCCGGTCCGTCCGGCCGGCTGACCGCGTTCGGGCGTCAGCCGGTGGCCACCGGGCGGGCGAGGTCGGCGACCCAGTTCGACCAGGAGCCGACGTAGAGGGCCGCGGGCACGCCGGCCAGCTCCAGGGCCAGCACCTCGTGGGCGGCGGTGACCCCCGACCCGCAGTAGGCGCCCACCGGGACGCCCTCGCGCACGCCCAGCCCGGCGAAGCGGTCGCGCAGGACGGCCGGGGCGAGGAACCTGCCGCCCTGGTCGACGTTGCCGGTCGTGGGCGCGCTCACCGCGCCGGGCACGTGCCCGGCCACCGGATCGACGGGCTCGACCTCGCCCCGGTACCGCTCGGCGGCGCGGGCGTCGAGCAGCACGCCCTCGGCGGCCACCGCGGCGGCCTCGTCGGCGGTCAGCGTCGGCATGCCGCCGGGCCTGGCGGTGAAGTCGCCCGGCGCGACCTCGGGCTCGTCCTTCGTGATCGGCAGGCCGGCCTCGGCCCAGGCCGCCAGGCCGCCGTCGAGCACGCGTACGGACCGGTGGCCGAAGTAGCGCAGGGCCCACCAGGCGCGGGCGGCGGTCGTGGAGCCGGCGTCGTCGTAGACCACGACCGGGCGCCCGTCGGACACGCCCAGCGCGCGCATGGCCCGCTGGAACTCGTCGGCGCCGGGCAGCGGGTGGCGGCCGGCGGGACCGGGCGGCGCGGCGAGGTCGGCGTCGACGTCGCAGAAGACGGCGCCCGCGAGGTGCCCCTCTCGATAGAGCTGCACGCCGGGCGGGCCGCCGAGCCGCCAGCGCACGTCGAGCACGGACACGTCGGGCAGCGCGGCGAGCTCGGCGGGCGTGATCAGCGCACTCATCGGGTGGATACCTCCAGCAGCGGGACGTTGAGCTCGGCGGCGGTCAGCGAGCCGTGGTAGCCGGTGAACAGCGCCTCGATCGGATGACGGGTGGGGGCGGTGAGGGCCAGACCGGCGCGGGGCACGGCCACGACGTCGCCGATGCGGCCCAGCCACGCCTCGCGCACCCGGGGCCCGAACCAGCCGGACTCGACCGCCTCCTGCCTGGACACTACCCAGGCGCGGTCGCTGAGCGTCGCGCGCCACGCCTCCAGGACGTGCCCGGCGGCTCCGGGTTCGGCGTAGACGTGCCTGGCCCGGGCCTCGCCGCCGAGCAGCGCCACGCCCTCGGTCAGCGCGGGCACCCGCTCGGCGTCGAGCTTCTCGGTGGCGTTGACCATGCCGTGGTCGGCGGTGACGTAGAGGGCCGAACCGGGCGGCAGCGACTCGGCCAGCCGCCGGGCCAGGCCGTCGACGACGGCCAGCTCGCCCAGCCACTCCTCGCCACCCCATCCGGACATGTGGCCGACGGCGTCGAGCTTGCCGTAGTAGGCGGTGACGTGGGCGCGGGGCGCGGCGCGCAGCGCCTCGCCGACGCGGGCGACGGTGTCGTCGACGCCGTCGGCGGGCACGTGGCGCACGCCTCGGTACACGGCCCTGGTCAGGCCGGAGCCCTCGAACTCGGCGGGGGCGACGTAGACGGCGTCGACGCCCTGGGCCGCGGCTCGCTGGTAGACGGTGGGGGCGGGCTGCCACTCGTCGGGGTCCATCGTCCGGCCGCCGGGGAGGGTCCAGCGCAGGCAGTTGAACAGGTGGCCGGTGCCGGGGACGGCCAGCGTCAGGCCGACCATGCCGTGCTCGCCCGGGGTCAGGCCGGTGCCGAGCGAGCACAGGCTGGTGACGGTGGTGGCGGGGAAACCGGCGGTGAGGGTGCGGGCGGGCAGGGCGGACAGGAAGGGGGCGGTCTCGGGGTGGGCGCGGAGCAGCTCGGCCCCCAGGCCGTCGACCAGGAGCAGGCAGACGCGCGCCGCGGGGTCGAGGGCCAGCGGGTTGGGCTCGGTCAGGCCGAGGGCGGCCAGCAGCGAACCGGGGAGGTCCGCCAGCGACCCGGCGCCGTAGTCCGGCAGCATCCCCACATCCTAGTGGCCGGGGGTGGTCAGGCGGCGGCCCTGACGGTCATCTGGGGTGGCCGCGCGATGCGCCGAACGGCGGGCCGTCGTGGTCAGGCGGCGGCTCGGGCGGTGGCCTCGGACAGGGCCTTGGCGAAGGCCAGCACGTGGGTGACCGCCTCGGGGCCGTCGGCCGCCTCGCTGACCCGCAGCGACAGGTCGTCAGCCGTGATCGCGCCGGTGTAGCCGTGGTCGGCGTCGCAGTTCTCGTCGCCGCAGGTGGCCGGCTCCAGGTCGACGTGGGAGATCGCGCCCCAGCCGATGGTGAGGGTGACCTCCGTGGGCGGGACGCCCGGCACGTAGGAGGCCGGGTCGGGCACCACGCGGGTGACGGCCACCGACTGCACGCGGCTCAGCCGGACCGCCTCGGTGGTCGTGGACGCGTGGGAGGCCGAGACGCCCTCGACCGCCGGATGCTCGTCGGTGTGGCAGACCAGCAGCCTCGTCGTCGACAGCACCAGGACGGTGACGTGCCTGCGGACCTCCATCGCGGGATCGAAGGTGGCCTCGTGGTGGACCACGAACGCGGTCACGGCCTCCTTGCCCAGCGCGGATTCGACCGCATCGGTGACGAGGTCGGGGTAGTAGCCGCTGCGCTCGATCGCTTCACGCAGGCCCGCGGCTGAGACTCGGGTTTCCCTCATGCCTCCATCCTGCCAGGGCCGCGCAGTGCACTCACCCGCCAGACATAACGCTCTATGAACGTCTTTGTCCAGACATGAACGACATTGTGCGCGCGGTCAGGAGAGCCTTCTCGGGCCGCCGTCCAGGCGTGGTCCGGCCGGGGTGCGCAGAGTGGCGCGGGCGCCCAGGATGAGCACCTCCGACTCGCCCACCAGCACCTGGTCGAGGTCGAGCCGGGCCACCTGCGGCAGGTCGTTGGCCAGGCGGCCCACGCGGACGAGCAGCTCCTCCAGGGCGGGGACGGCGACGGGCGGGTAGCCGTACTCGCCGAACAGCAGCGGGGCCGCGCGTACGGAACGCACCAGGGCGGCGGCATCCTCGCCGGTCAGCGGCGCCAGCCGGAAGCCCTGGTCGAGCAGCAGCCGGGCGGTCACCTCACCGAGCCCGAACGAGACCACCGGCCCGAACGCGCGGTCCTCGACGACCCCCACGACGGTGGGCACGGCCGGCTGCGGCGCCATGCGCTGCACGGCCAGCTCGACCCGCTCGCCGAGCTGGTCGGCGAACTCGGCGTAGGCGTGGCGCACCATCTCGGGGCCGGTGAGCCCCAGGCGTACGGTGCCCGCGCGGCGCGAGGCCCCCGGGTCGGCCACCTTGAGCACCACGGGCCAGCCGAGCCGTTCGGCGGCGGCCACGGCCTCCTCCGGCGAGCGGACGACCTCGGCGGGCCAGACGGTCAGCCCGTAGGACGACAGCAGCTCGGTGGCGTCGATCTCGACCGGCGGGCCCGGCTCGGCGAACCCGCCCGGCTCCTCCCCCGCCGGGGCAGGGGCGCCGGACAGCGCGGCCAGCACCAGCTCGCGGGCGCGGGCTGTGTCGAGGCCGTCGAGCTCGGGCGGCGGCACGGCCGGATGCGCCCGCCAGGTGGCGTACCGCACGACGTGGGCCAGGGCCCTGACCGCCTCCTCCGGAGCCGCGTACGACGGGATGGAGCCCCGCGCGGGCGTGCCGCCGGAGCCGCTGGGCACGCGCAGCGACGGATGCATGCCGAGATGCCCGCGGAACGTGGCCAGCACCGGCTTGGCGGACCCCTGCGAGACGCGCAGCAGCTCGGCCGCCACCTCGTCCGACTCGCCGGGGATCGGCGGCATGTAGATCACGACGGCCGCGTCGACCTCGTCGGCGGCCAGCTCGCCGGCGAGCGCCGCGCCGAACTCGGCCGGCCCGGCCGCGGCGCCCAGGTTGACCGGCGGGCGCGGTTCGAGGCCGGCCGCCAGGCAGGAGTCGGCGGCCAGCAGGCCGAGGGCGTCGGAGTTGGTCACGAGCGCGACCCTGGGCCCGGCGGGCAGCGGCTGGTAGGCCAGCAACTGGCCCACGTCGAAGAGCTGGATGAGGTCGTCGACCCTGATCAGGCCGGCCTGGGCGAACAGGGAGCTGATCGCGGAGTCGGGCAGCCCGAGCTCCTCGGCCGAGTGGCCGGCCGGGGTGCCGCCGCTCTTGACCACCACGATCGGCTTGTTGCGCGCGATGCGCCTGGCCAGCCGGGTGAACTTGCGCGGGTTTCCCAGCGACTCCAGGTAGAGCAGGATGACCTCGGTCGCGGCGTCCTCCTCCCAGTACTGCAGGAGGTCGTTGCCCGAGACGTCGGCGCGGTTGCCGGCCGAGACGAACGACGAGATGCCCATGCCGCGCTGGGCCACGCGCTGGAGCAGCGCGGTGCCGAGCGCGCCCGACTGGCTGAAGAAGCCCACCCGGCCGCGGCCCGGCACGGTGGCGGCCAGCGTGGCGTTGAGCTTGACGGCCGGGTCGGTGTTGGCGATGCCCAGGCAGTTGGGGCCGACCACGCGCAGGCCGTAGGAGCGGGCGATGCGGGCCAGCTCGTCCTGCCGGGCGCGGCCGGACGCGCCGGTCTCGCCGAACCCGGAGGAGACCACGACCAGCCCGTGCACGCCCTTCTCGGCGCACTCCTTGACCACGTCGAGGACGCCCTCGGCGGGCACGGCCACGACCGCCAGGTCGACCTCGCCGTCGATCTCGGTCACGCTGGGGTAGGCCCGCACGCCCGCGACGGCCCGCACCTGCCGGTGGACGGGGTAGACCGGGCCGGTGAAGTCGGCCGCCAGCAGGTTGCGCAGGACGGTCTGGCCGACGCCGCCGGGCTCGCGCGAGGCGCCGATGACCGCGACCGAGCCGGGGGCCAGCAGGCGCGCGATCGACCGCGACTCGGCCCGGTGCTCGCGCGAGGTCGTCACCTCGGCCGAGGTCTCGGTCGGGGTCAGGTCGAGGGTCATGCGGACGACGCCGTCGGCGAACTGGCTCTGCGCGGTGTAGCCGGCCTGTCGCAGGACGCCCATCATCTTCATGTTGGCGGGCAGCACGTCGGCGACGAACCGCTCGATGCCGCGCTCGCGGGCCGTGGCCGCCAGGTGCTCCAGCAGCACGGAGGCCACGCCCCTGCCCTGGTGGGCGTCCTCGACCAGGAAGGCGACCTCGGCCTCGCCCGGCTCGGTGCGGTCGTAGCGGATGACCGCGACCATCTCGGCGCCGATGGTGGCGATGAGGGCCACGCGGTTGACGTAGTCGACGTTGGTGAAGCGCTCGACGTCGCGGTCGGACAGCCGGGGCCGTGGGCCGAAGAACCGGAAATAGATCGACTCGGCCGACAGACGGGAGTAGAAAGCACGCAGACGGTCGGCGTCGGCGGGCCTGATGGGGCGCACGTGCGCGGTGCCTCCGTCGGCCAGGACGACGTCGGCCTCCCAGTGAGCCGGATACTGTGCCTCCACGCCACGAGCGTAAACCCGCATCCCACATGCCAAGACCGGCGGGCCTCTTGGGCAACGCTTGTGCATCGACTGCTGCCCGGTGTCCGGGGTCAGCCCCACGAACAGCCCGGAAGCTGTTAGTTTTGCCGTGGCCAGGGTCGTTCTGAAGGCAGCAAGGTGGTGGCATCATGACGCGGGTCGTCGTGGTGGGCGATCTCATGACCGACGCGGTCGCGCGCGCCCGTTACGCGCTCGCCAGGGCGAGTGACACGCCCGCGATCGTGACGATGCACGGCGGCGGCTCCGGCGCCAACATCGCCTCGTGGCTCGCCGTCGAGGGCGCGGAGGTGGCCTTCATCGGCCGCCGGGGCGCCGACATCACCGGCCGCAACCGCGACATGGAGCTGATGGGCTACGGCGTCGACGCCCGGCTCGTCATGGATCCCGAGCGGCCCACCGGCACCTGCGTGGTGCTCGTCACGCACAAGGGCGAGCGCACGATGCTCTCCGACCCGGGCGCCAACGCCGCCCTGTCCCCCGAAGACCTGCCGCGCGACCTGTTCGCCTCGGGCGCCCACCTGCACCTTTCGGGCTACACGCTGGTCAACGAGGGCTCGCGCGACGCCGGTCTGGCGGCGCTCGACATGGCGCGCCGCACGGGCATGTCGATCTCGGTCGACTGCGCCTCCTCGGCGCCGCTGGAGCGCACGGGCGCCGAGCCGTTCCTCGAATGGACCAACGGCGCGAAGCTGCTGTTCGCCAACATCGACCAGGCCAAGGTGCTGACCGGCCGCGACGACGCCGAGGCCGCCGCCAAGGTGCTCACCGCGTGGTTCCCGCAGGTCGTCATCAAGATGAACGCCGAGGGCGCGCTGTGGTTCAGCAACGGCCGCCCCGACCCGGTCCGGGTGGCCGCCGAGCCGGTCGACAAGATCGTCGACGGCACGGGCGCGGGTGACGCGTTCTCGGCCGGGTTCCTGCCGCCGTGGCTGGCCGGCAAGCCGCCGGCCGAGTCGCTGGCCGCCGGGTGCCGGCTCGCCGCCAAGGCCATCATGCACCTGGGCGCGCGCCCGCCGTTCTGACCCGCTCCCCGGCCGGGCTTCCCCTGCCCCGGCCGGGCTTCCTTCCGCCGGTCAGGACGTGGTGGCCAGCGCGAGCGGCAGCACCGCCGGCGCGCCGGCGTGCCGGATCAGGGCCGCCGCCAGGGTCATCGTCCAGCCCGTGTCCACGCGGTCGTCGATCAGCAGCACCGGGCCGCCGCACTGCGCGATCGCGGCGCCGAGGTCCTTCGGCATCGCCAGCGTGCCCCTGATCGCCTGGACGCGCTTGGCGCTGTTGAACTGCCGGCCGGGCGACCCCGCCCGGTAGCCCAGCTCGCCCAGGTAGGTCAGCCGGCCCACCTGCGCCAGCCGTTCGGCGAAGCCGCGCACGAGCAGCGGGCGCGTGGCCGACGGCACGTTGACCACGGCCACCGGCCGCTCCTGCCAGTCCCACGCCGACAACACCTGGACGACGGCCTTGAACATGTCGTCGGCCATCGGCCCGTCGGCTCCGGCGAGCAGCTCGCGCAGCCGGTTGCCCCAGCCGATGTCGGTCAGCCGGCCGAGCGCGCGGCCCGGCTCGGCGCCGAGTTCGGGCTTGATCCTGCCGGACAGGTCGGCCAGGCCGGTGGGCCACTGCCTGCGCGCCTCGATCTCGACGCCGGGCCTGCTCAGACGCTCGCGGGCGGTCTCGACGGCCTGGGCGGCGATCTCCGGCGAGCGGTGGCGGCCGGTGCAGTTGTCGCAGCGGCCGCAGGGCGTGGCGGTGTCGTCGTCGAGGTGCCTGCGCAGGTACTGCTCGCGGCACTCCTCGGTGGTCAGGTAGCGCAGCATGGCGTCCTGCTCGGCCTTGCGCTCGGCGGCGATGCGGGCGTAGCGCTCGGTGTCGTAGGCCCAGGGCTCGCCGGTGGACTCCCAGCCGCCCTTGACCCGGCGCACGGCTCCGTCGACGTCGAGGACCTTGAGCATCATCTCCAGGCGGCTGCGGCTCAGGTCGACCGCGGTCTCCAGGGCCTGGGTGGACATCACGCCGCCCTGTTCGAGCGCCTGGAGCGTGGCGCGCACGACGGGCTCGGGCGGGAAGGCCAGGGAGGTGAAGTAGGCCCAGATCTCGCGGTCTTCCGTGCCGGGCAGCAGGATGACCTCGGCCCGCTCGACGCCGCGCCCGGCCCGGCCGACCTGCTGGTAGTAGGCGACGGGCGACTGCGGCGCGCCGACGTGCACGACGAAGCCCAGGTCGGGCTTGTCGAACCCCATGCCGAGCGCGCTCGTGGCGACCAGCGCCTTGATCTTGTTGTTGAGCAGCGCCTCCTCCGCGGCCAGCCGCTCGGCCGGGTCGGTCTGGCCGGAGTAGGCGGCCACCTCGTGGCCCTGCTCGCGCAGGTAGCCGGCGATCTCGTGGGCGGCGGCGACGGTGAGCGTGTAGACGATGCCGGAGCCCGGCAGCTCGCGCAGGGTCTGGGCCAGCCAGGCCAGGCGCTGCTCGGCCGAGGGCAGCTTGACGACGCTCAGGTGGAGGCTCTCGCGCTCCAGCGGGCCGCGCAGCACGAACGTGCCCTCGCCCATCTGCTCGGCGACGTCGCGGGTGACGCGGGCGTTGGCCGTGGCGGTGGTGGCCAGCACCGGGATGCCGGGCGGCAGCTCGTCGAACAGCGTGGCGAGCCGGCGGTAGTCGGGCCGGAAGTCGTGGCCCCAGTCGGAGATGCAGTGGGCCTCGTCGACGACCACGAGCCCGGCGCTCTCGGCCAGCTCGGGCAGCACGTTGTCGCGGAAGTCGGGGTTGTTGAGCCGCTCGGGGCTGACCAGCAGCACGTCGACCATGCCCTCGGCGACCTGGCCGTAGATCTCCTCCCACGCCTCGGGGTTGGCGGAGTTGATGGTGACGGCCCTGATGCCGGCGCGCTCGGCGGCGGCGATCTGGTTGCGCATGAGGGCGAGCAGCGGCGAGACGATGACCGTGGGGCCCTCGCCGAGCTCGCGCAGCAGGGCTGTGGCCACGAAGTAGACGGCGGACTTGCCCCAGCCGGTGCGCTGCACGACGAGCACCCTGCGCCGGTCGAGCACGAGCGCCTCGATGGCGGACCACTGGTCGTCTCGCAGCCGGGCGTGGTCGCCGGCCAGGGCCCGCAGCCGCTCCTCGGCCTCTTCGCGCAGCATCGCCGCGTCGGGGGCTTCAATCATGCCCCCCTTATTACCAGCTTCCACCGACGGAACAGGCCCACCGCGCGTCCCCGCCCGGACGAAGGTGCGGGGTCCGCCGTGCGGAACCGGGGGGCCGGACGGAACGTTGAGCAGACGTCAAGCGCTTTCGCCCCCCAGGAGGGCTGATGACGGGGCTTGTCCACACCCCGGTCGTACCGGCGGCGACGCGTCGCCGGAGGAACACGAAAGATCACTTTGAGATGATGGCCCGGGTGGTGCTGGCCGTCATGATCCTCACCACGGCGGGCTGCGCCGGGACCGATGTGAAGGCGTCCTACCACCCCGCCTTCCTGCCGGTGAAGCTGGAATGGGGAAGCGACGGCAAGGTGCAGGTCTCGGGGGAGACCTCGCTGGTCACGCCGGTCGGCATCTTCTCGATCGGCGCCGAGTACAACCTGCCCGAGGCCGACGACGACGCCTTCTACGTCGTCGTCCGCGACGCCCGCAGAAGCCCGGACAAGCCGGACGTGGCCGGCTTCGATCACATCTACAAGGTCAACAGCGGTTCCGGCGAGTTCATGGCCGTGGTGAACGGCACGGCCGTGATCCAGGTCGTCCGCCGGCAGGTGCTCATCGACGTGACGAACGGCGCCGTGCGGACCATCGAGTTCAAGAACGCCCAGGCCACCGTCAAGGAGCGGTCGGCGGGCATCGGGGAGCGCTGGCAGGAGTACTGGGACACCTCCTTCTACTCCCCCATGGCGCTGTCCAGGTGGGCCTACGACGACTCCACGATGTCGAGCTGGTTCGGCCTGGGCTTCCTGTGGTTCCTGGTGCGCCTCGCGCTGGCGATCGTGCTCGGGGTGGTGGACGTGCTCCTCGTGGTCGGGTGCACGCTCGCCGCCGTGGCGTACGTGCTGGTCGGCCCGACCGGACGCAACATCGTCTACGGCGTGGAGACGCTGCTGTTCCTGTTCTTCGCCCTGTCAGGTTGGGCCGCGCTCAAGCTGTGAGGCGCTCCTCGTCCGCGTGCTCGGGGAAGGCGTTGATCGTGACGCGGTGCATGCGGCGGCGTTCGGTGTAGTCGGCGACCGCGTAGTGCTGGGTGGGTCGGTTGTCCCAGAAGGCCAGCGTGCCGGGACGCCAGTTCAGCCTGCACTGGTACTCGGGCGAGCGGATGTGGTCGATGAGCAGCGGCAGCAGGGCCTCGTTCTCCCGGTCGCTCAGCCCCACCAGGCGGGTGGTGGAGGCCCGGTTGACGAACAGGGCCTTGCGCCCGGTCTCGGCGTGCACGCGGACCACCGGGCGCTCCACCGGCGGCCACTTGGCCTGGATCTCGGCCAGGTCGAACGGGTGCCCCTTGGAGATCGCCTTCTTCATCGACATCGTGATGTCGTGCACGGCGGTCAGCTCGTCGCACAGCCGCTGGATCGACGGCGACAGCGTCTCGTAGGCCAGGTAGGTGTTGGCCCAGCAGGTGTCGCCGCCCACGCTCGGCAGTTGCATGCAGCGCAGCAGCGAGCCCATCGGCGGCGTGGGCTCGAAGGTGTTGTCGCTGTGCCATTCGTCCCCGCCCTCGCCCTTCGGGGAGGTCTGGTCGAGGATGTGGATCGGGCTGCCGGAGTCCTTCTTGAACGCCGGATGGTTGATCGTGCCGAAGTTGAGGGCGAACTGCAGGTGCTGCTCGTCGTCGATGTGCTGGTCGCGGAAGAACAGCACCAGGTGCCGCAGCCACCCCTCGCGCAGGGTCGCGACGTCTTCCGGGGAGAGGGGTTTGCGCAGATCGACCCCGGTGACCTCGGCGCCGATGTGCTTGGTCACGGGATGGAACTCGATCATGGCGAAGCCTCCGGAGGCGGGTGGACGGGGTCCTCGCCTCTGACGGTAAGACCCAAGCAATTGCTTGGTCAAGAGCAGGGCGGCGCGCCGACGAGTCGCGGGCACCCGAGTCTCTTCGGCACAATGTTCGACATGGCCCGACGTACGACTGCACCCCCGCCTGAGGACTTCGAGGAGCGGATCGTCGACATCGACGTCTCCTCCGAGATGCGCAAGAGCTATCTCGAGTACGCGTACTCGGTGATCTACCAGCGGGCTCTGCCCGACGCTCGCGACGGCCTCAAACCGGTGCAGCGGCGCATCCTCTACTCCATGAGCGAGATGGGCCTGCGTCCAGAGCGCGGCCACGTCAAGTCCTCGCGCGTCGTCGGCGACGTCATGGGCAAGCTCCACCCCCATGGCGACAGCGCCATCTACGACGCCCTCGTGCGCCTGGCGCAGCCGTTCTCGATGCGCCTGCCGCTGGTCGACGGCCACGGCAACTTCGGCTCCCCCGACGACCTGCCGGCCGCCATGCGCTACACCGAGGCCAGGCTGGCCCCGGCGGCGATGCTCATGGTGGAGTCGCTCGACGAGGACACCGTCAACTTCAAGCCCAACTACGACGGCCAGGAGACCGAGCCCACGGTCATGCCGTCGGCGTTCCCCAACCTGCTGGTCAACGGCACCACCGGCATCGCGGTCGGCATGGCGACCAACATGGCGCCGCACAACCTCGCCGAGGTCGTGGCCGCCGCCCGCCATCTGATCAAGAAGCCCGACGCCACGCTCGACGAGCTGATGAAGTTCGTGCCCGGCCCCGACCTGCCGACCGGCGGCTCGATCATCGGGCTGCAGGGCGTGCGCGACGCCTACGAGACCGGGCGCGGCACGTTCCGCATGCGGGCCAGGTGCGCGGTCGAGCAGATCACGCCGCGGCGCAAGGGCATCATCGTCACCGAGCTGCCCTACAACGTCGGCCCCGAGCGCGTGGTCACCAAGATCAAGGAGCTGGTGACCAGCAAGAAGCTCCAGGGCATCGCCGATCTGAAGGACCTCACCGACCGGCACAAGGGCCTGCGCCTGGTCATCGAGATCAAGAACGGCTTCATCCCCGAGGCCGTCCTGGAAGAGCTCTACCGGCTCACGCCGATGGAGGAGACCTTCGGCATCAACAACGTCGCCCTGGTCGACGGCGAGCCGCGCACGCTCGGCCTGCGCGAGCTGCTGCAGGTCTACGTCGACCACCGGCTGGAGGTCGTGCGGCGCAGGTCCGAGTACCGCCGGCGCAAGCGCGAGGAGCGCCTGCACCTGGTCGACGGCCTGATCATCGCGCTGCTCAACATCGACGAGGTCATCCAGGTCATCCGTTCCTCCGACGACTCGGCGCAGGCCCGCGCCCGGTTGATGGAGGTCTTCGACCTGACCGAGATCCAGGCCGCCTACATCCTCGACACGCCGCTGCGCCGGCTGACCCGGTTCGACAAGCTGGAGCTCGACCAGGAGAAGCAGACGCTGAGCGAGGAGATCGCGGCGCTCACCGAGATCCTGTCCTCGGAGGCGAAGCTGCGGCAGGTGGTCTCGGGCGAGCTGGCCGAGGTGGCCAAGAAGTACGCCACGCCGCGCCGTACCGTGCTGCTGGAGGCGCCGGGCGTGGCCCGCACGCCGGTGGCCTCGCTCCAGGTGGCCGACGACCCGTGCTGGGCGCTGCTGTCCTCCACGGGGCTGCTGGCCCGCACCTCCGACGCGGCTCCGCTGGCGGGTGAGGGCGACCGTTCGGCGCACGACGTGCTGGTGTCGGTGGCGCGCACGTCCGTACGCGGCGAGGTGGGCGTGGTGACGTCGTTGGGCCGGTTGATCCGGGTCCAGGTCGTCGACCTGCCGACGCTGCCGCCCTCGGCCAACCCGCCGACGCTGTCGGGCGGCCATCCGGTCTCCGAGTTCGTCTCGCTGCAGCCCGACGAGAAGGTCGTGGGCCTCGGCTCGCTCGACCCCGACAGCCCCGGGCTGGCGCTCGGCACGGCCCAGGGCGTGGTCAAGCGGGTGGTGCCCGACTACCCGGCCAACCGCGACGACTTCGAAGTGATCACCCTCAAGGACGGCGACACCGTGGTGGGCGCCGCCGAGCTCGACTCCGAGGACCACGACCTGGTCTTCATCTCCTCCGACGCCCAGCTCCTGCGTTACCCGGCCTCGCTGGTGCGTCCCCAGGGGCGTCCGGCCGGCGGCATGGCCGGCATCCGGCTCGACGGCGGCGCCCGGGTGATCTGGTTCGGCGTGGTCGACCCCTCGCGTCCGGCGCAGGTGGTCACCGTGGCCGGGTCCTCGACGGCGCTGCCGGGCACGCAGGTCGGGGGCGGCAAGGTCTCCGACTACGCCGAGTTCCCTGCCAAGGGCCGGGCCACCGGCGGCGTGCGGGCCCAGCGGTTCCTGAAGGGCGAGGACGAGCTGCTGCTCGCCTGGGCCGGCCCCGCGCCCGCCAAGGCCGTGTCGGCGGTGGGCAAGCCGGTGCCGCTGCCGGAGGAGATCGGCCGCCGCGACGGCTCCGGCGTGCGGCTGACCCACACCATCGGCGCCGTCGGCGGCGCCCTGGCCGCGGGGCCGCAGGCCGACGCGCCGGCGCCGCCGGTGACCGAGGCGGAGTGATCCCCGGCCGGCGGAGGGCGGTCTCGGCCCCCTCCGCCGGCTCAGGGAGACCTGAACGGCGGGCGTGCGGTCAGTCGCGGCAGAGGCAGAACGTGTGGCCGGCGGGGTCGAGGAAGACCCGGAAGCTGTCGTCCTCGCTCGGCTGCCGCTCGTGCTTGGTCGCGCCGATCTCCAGCACCTGCCGCTCGGCCTTGTCCATGTCGGTGACGGTGACGTCGATGTGGAGCTGCTGCGGCCGATCGCCCTCCGGCCAGGTCGGCGGCCGGTGGCCGGGCACGCGCTGGAAGGCCAGGCGCTTGGGCGAGCCGCCGTCCTCGACGACCACCCAGCTGTCGTCCTCGTACGTGACGGGCCAGCCGAGCAGGCGCGAGTAGAACTCGGCGAGCGCCCGCGGCTCCGGGCAGTCGAGGACCGTCGTGCGGAACTCCGCGATGCCGGCCATCATTCACCTCCTGGACTTGTTTCGCCGGCGTCCCGGCCGACGAGAATGAGGGTCATGGCTGCCAATTCGTTCATGGTTCCCCTGGGCACTCCCGCGCCCGCCTTCGACCTCACCGCCATCGACGGCGGCAGCGTCTCGCTGGCGGACCTCAAGGGCTCCCCCGCCACGCTCGTGGTCTTCCTGTCCAACCACTGCCCCTACGTACGGCACATCGAGACGGGCCTCGGCACGCTGGCCGCGGGCTACGGCTCCAGGCTGTCGGTGGTGGGCATCTGCAGCAACGACAGCGTGAACTACCCCGACGATGATCCCACACACCTGGCCGGACAGGCCCGGCGCGCGGGGTTCCCGTTCCCGTACCTGCTGGACGACACCCAGGACGTCGCCAAGGCCTACCGCGCGGCCTGCACGCCCGACTTCTTCCTCTACGACGGCGACCTGCGGCTCGTCTACCGGGGAGAGTTCGACGGGTCGCGCCCGGGCAACTCGGTCCCGGTGACGGGCTCCTCGCTGCGCGCGGCGGTCGACGCGCTGCTGGCGGGCGATCCCGTCCCGGCCGAGCAGCGCGCCTCGATCGGCTGCGGCATCAAGTGGCGGCCGGGGAACGAGCCCACGGCCTGAACGCAGCCTGAACGCAGCCTGAACCCGGCCTGAACACGGTCAGGCGGAGGCGGCGGCCTCGATGGCGGCGGGCAGGGCGAGCAGGAGTTCGTGGGGCTCGCCGCCGGTCCACGACCGGATCAGCCGGACCCCGGCCTCCCCCGGGTCGAACTCCTCGCAGCCGAGCGGCCCGTAGCAGCCCGCCTGGTCGAGCATGAGGATGATGGGGTCGTCCTCGGGCAGGCCGGCGGCGTACGCGGCGGTGTCGAGCAGGGCCAGCGCGCATCTGGCGTTGCGCCCGTCGTCGTTGGACTCCACACGGTCGAGGCGGCGCCGGGCCTGAGCGCGGAGATACGCGGCGAGCGATTCGGACCTACTCACGACTGACCTTCTTCGACGGCGTACAGATGGTGACGACATCATCACTCAAGGTGAGTGATTTTCGTGGGACCTTCGGGAACTCGCGCCAGTCGCCACCCCGGAAAGCATCATCTTTGGGACGTAAGGGAAGATCTGAGGCATGACTGCGTTCGACGACCTGTATGCCGCCAACGCGAAGTACGCCAAGGACTTCGGCGACTCCGGGCTCACCGGCCGGGCAGCCCGCGGGCTTGCCGTGGTGACCTGCATGGACTCCCGCATCGACCCGCTGGGCCTGCTGGGCCTGCAGCCCGGCGACGCCAAGATCCTGCGCAACGCCGGCGCACGGGTCACCGACGACGTGCTGCGCACGCTGGTCCTCGCCGTGTACCTGCTGGGCGTCGAGCGCGTCCTGGTCATGCCGCACACCGACTGCGGGATGACCAAGGTGACGGACGCCGACGTGCACGACCTGACCAGCGCCCGCGGGGTGGACACCCGCAGCCTGGAGTTCCACACCGTCCCCGACCAGGGCGAGGCGCTGCGCCACGACCTCACCCGCATCCGCACGACCCCGTTCCTGCCTGCCGACATGCCGGTGACGGGCGCGATCTACGACGTGCGCACGGGCCTGCTCACGCCGGTCGGCGACTGATCTCGCCGCGCTCGCGCTGGAAGGTGGCGTACAACCACCACAACGACGGGACCAGCAGGACCGCGCCGACGGCCAGCGAGCCCAGGCTGGCCCCCAGCACCGCGTCGGTGGCCGCGGCCTGGTCGAGGGTGAGGCCGGGGAGCAGCACGGGGTACTGCCCCACGCCCCAGCCCCACAGCAGCCCGGTCACGGCCAGCGCGGCGCTGAGGCGTACCGCCAGATAGGCCCGCCGCCACAGCAGCACCAGCGAGGCCAGCCCGGCCAGCACCGACAGCGCCAGCAGCGGCAGGGCGCGGCCGGTGGTCAGCTCGGCGAACAGGGCGGGCGCGTCGGCGCGCAGCACGAGCAGGCTCACCGCCGCCAGCACGCCGACCACCGCCCCGCAGCCCAGCGCCCGCCGCCGGAACTCCTCGGCCAGGTCCTCCTGGCCGCCGCGCTGGGCGTCGCGGGTCAGGTAGACGGCGGCCAGGTACGCGGCCGTGCCGACGCCCAGCGCGCCGACCGCCATCGACGTGGGGTTGACCCAGCTCCCGACCAGGTCGCCCTTGGCGACGCCGGGCGGCACCCGGCCGGAGGCGATGCCGCCCGCCGCGGCGCCGAGGAAGAACGGGGTCACCACCGAGGAGAAGGCGAAGGTGGCGCCGAACAGCCGCCGCTGCCAGAGCCGCGCGGAGACCTTGCGGAACGCGAACGCCGCGCCGCGCCCGATCACGCCCAGCGCCACCAGCGTGAGCGGGATGTAGAGGGTGGAGGCGACCGAGGCGAACACCGACGGCACGCCGGTCCAGGCCAGCACGATCACGAAGATCAACCAGACGTGGTTGGCCTCCCAGACCGGACCGATGGAGTGCTCCACCAGGTCCCGCCGCCGCCGGCCGCGCTCGGCGCCGCCCGCCAGCAGGTCCCAGACGCCGCCGCCGAAGTCGGCGCCGCCGAACAGGACGTACGCCGTCAGCCCGACCCACAGGACGGCCAGCATGATCTGCGGCAGCGGCATCGTCACACGACCTTGTAGCCGGTGACGTCGGGCTCCTGCGGCGCCAGCGGCACCGGCACGTCGCGGGACAGACGGCGCATCACGTACACGGTGGCCACGGTCAGGGCCACATAGACAGCCGTGACCAGCGCGAACCCGTACACCAGGCCCGGCGCGGGGTTGACCGCCTCCGCCGTGCGCATCACCCGGAACACGATCCACGGCTGGCGTCCGACCTCGGTGACCACCCAGCCGCTCTCCAGCGCCAGCACGGCGGCCACGCCCGACAGCGCGGCGGCGCGCAGGAACCACGGGGACTCCGGCAGGTCACGCCGCCGTTTCCAGGACAGCGCGAGGCAGGCCCCGAGCAGCAACAGCCCGAAGCCCACCAGCACCATGATCTGGAACGCCCAGTGCACCATGTTGACCGGCGGCCGGTCGGCGAGCGGCACCTGCTCCAGGCCGGCGATCTCCGCGTGCGGGTTCCAGTGGGCCAGCAGGGACAGGCCGTAGGGGATCTCCAGGGCGTACTTCAGCTCGCCGTCCACCGCGATCCCGCCCAGGTGCAGCGGCACGCCCCGGCCCGTGCGGAACACGCCCTCCATGGCGGCCAGCTTGACCGGCTGGTACTCGGCCACGAAGTGCGCGGCCCAGTCGCCGACGCCGATCTGCACGGGTGTGACGGCCGCCGCGACCGTGAGCGGCAGCAGCAGGCCGAGCCGGTGGTAGCGGTCGCGCCGGCCGCGCAGCATGGCGACCGCGTACACGCCGGCCATCAGGAACCCGGCCACCATGAACGCCGCCAGGATCATGTGCACGGTCTGGGGCGGCGTGGCCCGGTTGAACATCGCCGCCCATGGATCGACGGCCACGATCCGGCCGCCCGCGACCTCGTACCCCGTGGGCTGCTGCATCCAGGCGTTGGCGGCGACCACGAAGAACGCGCTGGCCACCCCCGCCAGCACGATCGGGATCCCGGTCAGCAGGTGCGGGACGGGACGCAGGCGGTCCCAGGCGTACAGGTAGATGCCGAGGAAGATGGCCTCGACGAAGAACGCGATGCCCTCCAGCGAGAACGGCAGGCCGATGACCTCGCCGTACACGCCCATCATGCCCGGCCACAGGAGGCCCATCTCGAACGACAGGATCGTCCCCGAGACCGCGCCGACCGCGAACAGCACCCCGAGCGCCCTGGCCCAGCGTCGCGCCAGCAGCCGGTAGTTGTTGTCCCCGGTGCGATGCCCGCGCCACTCGGCCAGCAGGGTGATGGCGGGCATGCCGACGCCGAGACAGGCGATGATGATGTGCCAGCCGAGGGACAACGCCATCTGCATGCGCGCCGCCCCCAGATCCACCGCCGCCCCCGCGGTCACCCCCATCGCCGTTCCTCTCCCCCGGCCCATCGGGGCCGTGAACTTCGTCGGGGGATCTGGCAGGGCTCGTCCCAGGAGGTAATCCGCGAAACGGCTGCGTCCCGCCCGTACCCCGCCCACCCGTGGATGACACTACGTAACTGGCGATCACCGTCCGCAAGGGTTGCGTGCGGAAGTCCACGAGGCCCCAGGAGCCTCCAGAACGCCCTACTAGCACTCGGACCCCAGCCGCTGACCTCAGAAGCCCTACGTGAGGCTCTGAGAGCCTTGGGACCAGTGCCGGTGCGACGCCGGTCGACGAAGCTGGTCCAAGGCCCTCGCTGACTCAAGCGCGACATGCTCTTACCAGCGGCCACCGTGATGACCGGCTCCCACGTCCTGCGCGGGCACACCGAAGCGGCGCAGGTTCCGGGTGACGCCCCAAGCCGACACGCCCACAGCCCCGGCCGGGGCTCTAGGCGAAGCCATGAACGGGCCCGAGCGGCCCACACCCGCTGCGCATCTCTGCAGCGGACACAGAACCTGAGGCGCGCTGCGCTGCAAACGAAGCCCATCCCAGCCGGCCGAACCGTCGGTGGCGGGCGAGACCGAGGTGCCTGCGAAAGACCACGTGCGACAGAGAGCGCATCACCGCAAGCGCCCCCTGAACGCCCTGTGACCGGCGTGCCGCCAGGGCGGCCGTCTGGCGGCGGGAGCGACGGGCCCTTTCCGACTTGGGCAGAACCCTTCGAGACCAGGTCGCCGGGGTTGCCAAGCAGCCCCTCGCCCTACCAAACGTGCAGCGCCCGCGCATCGGCCGGGAGCTCCGCCCCGACCTCCCATGAGGACTTCCTCAAGCCAGCCCGCACGCCATCCGCCGGCAACGCCACACCTCCTTGGGCCAGAAATTCTGCTGCCGGAGGGCGTTCCGAGGCCCTGAATGTCCCCCTGAACCCGATGCCCGCCCTGAGCCCGATGCCGCCCCAATCCGGCGTCCTCCTGAGCCCGGCGTCGCCCTGGCCCGATGACACCCGGAATCCGGCGTCCTCCCGCACCCGACGTCGCCTGGCCCGATGACGCCGCCATCACCTTGAGCCCAGGGGCCAGATTGAGGCGCGGTGATGTAACCTTCGGCGGCCCCAGTAGCCCGGTCGCGTTGAGACCCGGTGGCGTTCTGCCGGCGAGGTTGCAGCACGGCAGCGCCGCGGACATGGGCGCAAGGCCCCTTGAAACCTGGGCCCTTGCTTGAGCCGGTGGCAGCGAAACCCGGGGCCAGATACGTGACCCCGGGTGAGAGCCTCCAGGCTCAGGCGTCGATGTGGTCGCGGTCGACCTCGGCCGCGCTGCTGACGATGAACTCCCGTCGCGGCGCCACGTCGCTCCCCATGAGCAGGCTGAAGATGGCCTCGGCCCCCTCGGCGTCCTCGATGCGGACCCGGCGCAGCACCCGGTGCCGCGGGTCCATCGTGGTCTCGGCGAGCTGGTCGGCGTCCATCTCCCCGAGGCCCTTGTACCGCTGCACCGGGTCCTTCCAGCGCTTGCCCCGCCGTTCCAGGTCGCGCAGGACCTTCTGCAGCTCGGCGTCGGAGTAGCAGTAGATGTACTTCTCCTTGCCGCGCCCGGGGTTGGTGAGCTCGATGCGGTGCAGCGGCGGCACGGCCGCGAACACCCGGCCGGCCTCCACCATCGGCCGCATGTAGCGGTGGAACAGGGTGAGCAGCAGGCAGCGGATGTGCGCGCCGTCGACGTCGGCGTCGGCCATGAGGATGACCTTGCCGTAGCGGGCCGCCTCGATGTCGAACGAACGCCCCGACCCGGCCCCCACCACCTGGATGATCGCGGCGCATTCGGCGTTCTTGAGCATGTCGCTCACGGACGCCTTCTGCACGTTGAGGATCTTGCCGCGGATCGGCAGCAGCGCCTGGAACTCGGAGTCGCGGGCCAGCTTGGCCGTGCCGAGCGCGGAGTCGCCCTCGACGATGAACAGCTCGCTGCGGTCGACGGCGTCGCTGCGGCAGTCGACCAGCTTGGCGGGCAGCGCGGAGTTCTCCAGGGCGCTCTTGCGCCGCTGGTTGTCGCGGTGCTCGCGGGCCGCGATGCGGGCCTTGGCAGCGGCGACGATCTTCTCCAGCACGGCCCGCAGCGGCTGCTTGAACCCGCGCGGCGGGTTGGCGAACAGCTCCTTGAGCTCGCGCGAGACCACGTGGGAGACGATGCGGGTGGCCGCGGAGGTGCCGAGCACCTCCTTGGTCTGCCCCTCGAACTGCGGCTCGGGCACCCGGACGGTGACCACGCCGGTCAGCCCCTCGGAGATGTCCTCCTTGTTGACCGGGTCGTCGCCGCTCTTCAGCAGCCGGGTCTCGCGCAGCAGCTCGTTGATCGTGCGGACCAGGCCGCGCTCGAAACCGGTCAGGTGGGTGCCGCCCTTGGGCGTGGCGATCACGTTGACGAACGAGCGCACGGTCGACTCGTAACCCTTGCCCCACCGGACCGCCACGTCGACGGTGAGCTCGCGCTGCACCTCGGTGGGCGTCATGTGGCCCTGGTCGTCGAGGACCGGCACGGTCTCGTGGAAGTGGCCCACGCCCTGCAGCCGCAGCACCTCGCAGACGGGCTCGTCGCGGGCCAGGAACTCGGTGAACTCGGAGATGCCGCCGTCGAAGCGGAACTCCTCGCCGGTACGCTCCTCGCCCCTGCTGTCGAAGACCGCGAGGGTCAGGCCGGGCACCAGGAACGCGGTCTGCCGCAGGCGCACGTGGATCTCGTCGAGCGAGACCTCGGCGTCGGGCAGGAAGATCTGCTTGTCGGCCCAGAAGCGCACACGGGTGCCCGTGACGTTCTTGGGCAGGTTGCCGCCGATCCGCAGCCCGGACTTCTTCTTGAACTTGGCCGTGGGCCCGTCGCCGTCGAAGACGCCGGGCACGCCGCGCCTGAAGCTGATCTCGTGGACCCGCCCGTCGAGGTCGACCTCGACGTCGAGCCGGGAGGACAGGGCGTTGACCACGGAGGCGCCCACGCCGTGGAGGCCGCCGGAGGCGCCGTAGGAGCCGCTGCCGAACTTGCCGCCGGCATGGAGCTTGGTGTAGACGAGCTCGACGCCGGCCAGGCCGGTCTTGGGGTGGATGTCAACGGGGATGCCGCGGCCGTTGTCCCGCACCTCGATGGAGCCGTCGGCGTAGAGCTCGACCTCGATGCGGTCGCAGTGGCCGGCCAGGGCCTCGTCGACCCCGTTGTCCACGATCTCCCAGAGGCAGTGCATGAGCCCGCGGCTGTCGGTGGACCCGATGTACATGCCCGGCCGCTTGCGTACGGCCTCGAGGCCCTCAAGCACCGACAGGTGACGAGCTGTGTAACCCGCCTCCACTACCGTCACTCTTGCTCCCCTGGTCTAAGCATCGAACACGTGTGCGTAGCCTACCGTTCTTCCCTCAGGCGCGCGTACAAGCTTGCCATGGCGACACGTTTGCCGTTACCAACCGGCTGATCACCATTACTTTCGGACACATTCTGCTCTGGGCGTAGCGAGGCGGAGGTTGGGAACGTCCACGTCCGGTTAGATGTTGTCTCAAGTGACTGACGCCAGATCCTCGCTTCGGCGGGGGTGACCCGAAAGGCGATACGTGACTGGAGCTCTCGCCCCCGTTAAGCCGCTGACGGCCCTCGACCGCTGCGACCGCTGCGGCGCCCAGGCCTACATTCGCGCGACCCTGCCTGTTGGTGGGGAGCTGCTGTTCTGCGCCCACCATGGGCGTCAGCACGTCGCAGCGCTGCGCGAAAAGGGCGCCGACATCCTGGACGAGTCGGCTCGCCTCAGCGAAACCCCGTCAATGAACCCCAACGACGACCGCTGACGCGTTCGTTGTGATCACATAACCACATATTGCACGACCAGTTCGGCGATCCCGGCACACCACGCCGGGATCGCTGTTCTGCGTTCAGCCCCGTCGTTCAGCCCTGTCCAGGCGGTGGTCAGAGCGCCCGCAAGCGATGGTTCAGGTCACACGCACGTAGGTGGCCAGACCGCGCACAGGCAGGGCTGGGTGCGCGAAGGCGGTCGCCAGGTTGCGCGAAGACGGTGGTCCAGGGCACACGCAGACGGTGAATCAGGCCACACGCAGGGGATCTCCGGGCGCACGCAGACTGTGGCCCTGGACACCCGTACACGCGGATCCAGAGCGCGGACGGAGACGGGGCGCAGGCCGTGCCTGCCGTGTGCCAGGCCCCCGCACGGTGGTCAGAGGGCCGCCCGGGCGCCGGAGCCAAGACCCTCCGCACGCGGCGTGGTTCGGGCCGTGCACACGCCTTTGGTCCAGGCCGGTCGTACGGCTCAGGTCACGGTGTTCGCACGCGGTAGTGGTATCGGCCGATGGTCTGGAAACCCTCGCCGCGGTACAAAGCCTGAGCCCCGTGGTTGGGCTCGGTGGTGACCAGGTACGCGCTCTTCGCCCCGGCATGCCTGGTCAGGGCGCGCAGCACCGTACGGGCCAGCCCGCGCCGCCGGGCCCGCGGCAACGTCGCCATGCAGAAGATCCCCGCCGTGTCCCCCTGCGGCACGACCCGGCCGACCGCGACCGGCACGCCGTCCTCCTCGACGGCCCCGTACCAGGCGGGCACGCCGGTGCAGATGCGGGCGGCCTCCTCCAGGCCGGCGCCGTACCTGCCGTCCACGGACCACCAGGTCTCCAGCCATTCCGGCCACGGATGGTCCTCGATCCGCACCGGGCCGCGCGGCTCGGCCGACGGCGATCCGGCCATGACGACCGTCGGATCGACCAGCTCGTACCCTCTGCGGGCCAGCTCGGCGTCCAGGCCGGCCCAGGTGCCGGGGCCGACGGAGAAGGCGCAGCTCTGTCCCCGCTCGCCGTAGAACGCCTCGGCGGCGCCGATCGCGGCGTCCAGGTCGGCGGGGGCGTTCAGGGCGAGCACCGAGTTCGCCCGTTTGGTCACGCCGCTGGCGGAACGCAGCACCCAGCCGTCGTGGACACGCTGCTCGTAGGCCGGCCACGCCTGGTGCACCAGCAGGTCGACGTTCATCCGCGCAGCCTAGCCGACCAGCGCGAACACCCTCTGACCGGCCCGTTAGAGTGTGGGGTTGTGCTGATTCTGCTGCCGCCGTCCGAAGGAAAGGCCGCCGAGGGGAGCGGTCCGCCGCTCGGCGAGCTGTCCTTCCCCAAGCTCGACCGTGCCCGCAAGCGGGTCGTGACCGCGCTCATCCGGGCCTCCAAGCGCCGCGACGCCGCGCAGGTGCTCGGGCTGACGCCCGGTCTGGCGGGCGAGGCGGCCAAGAACACGGCGCTGAAGACCGCGCCCACCCTTCCCGCCGCCGACCTCTACACCGGCGTCCTGTACGACAACCTCGGCCTGAACACCCTGGACGACGCCGCCAGGGCCAGGGCGGAGGAGTCCGTGCTGATCTTCTCCGGCCTGTGGGGCGTGTTGCGCGTCTCCGACCGGGTGCCGCCGTACCGCCTGTCCATGGGCGTCAGCCTGCCGCCGCTGGGCGGCCTGGCCGCCTACTGGCGCACGCACCTGGCCAAGGAGCTGGACCGGATGCCGGGGCTGGTGGTGGACCTGCGCTCGGCCACGTACGCGGGGGCCTGGCAGCCCGGCGACCGGTCGGTGTCGGTACGCGTCTTCCGCGACGGCAAGGTCGTCAGCCACATGGCCAAGGCCACGCGAGGCGAGATCGCCCGCGTCCTGCTCCAGCAGGAGGAGGCCCCCGGCACGCCCGGCGAGCTGGCCAAGACCCTCGGCAACCTGGGCTGGACGGTCGACCTCGCCGAACCCGCCCGGCCGAACCGCCCCTGGCTGCTCGACGTGCACGTCACCGACCCGGCCTGACGCCCCCGGAAACGGCGATCGCCCCGCCCGGAGGGTTCCGGACGGGGCGATCGACGAGGTGGCTCCTAGTCCAGGTAGTCGCGCAGGACCTGGGACCGGGACGGGTGACGCAGCTTGGACATGGTCTTCGACTCGATCTGGCGGATGCGCTCACGAGTGACCCCGTAAACCTTGCCGATCTCGTCGAGCGTCTTCGGCTGCCCGTCGGTGAGGCCGAACCGCATCGACACGACGCCCGCCTCCCGCTCCGACAACGTGTCGAGAACGGAGTGCAGCTGCTCCTGCAGCAGCGTGAAGCTGACGGCGTCGGCCGGCACGATGGCCTCGGAGTCCTCGATGAGGTCACCGAACTCGCTGTCGCCCTCCTCACCCAGCGGGGTGTGGAGGGAGATGGGCTCGCGGCCGTACTTCTGGACCTCGACGACCTTCTCGGGCGTCATGTCCAGCTCGCGGGCCAGCTCTTCCGGCGTGGGCTCGCGGCCGAGGTCCTGCAGCATCTGCCGCTGGACCCGGGCCAGCTTGTTGATCACTTCGACCATGTGGACCGGGATGCGGATGGTCCGCGCCTGGTCGGCCATGGCACGCGTGATCGCCTGCCGGATCCACCACGTGGCGTAGGTGGAGAACTTGTAGCCCTTGGTGTAGTCGAACTTCTCCACGGCCCTGATCAGACCGAGGTTGCCCTCCTGGATCAGGTCGAGGAACAGCATGCCGCGCCCGGTGTAGCGCTTGGCCAGCGAGACCACGAGCCGGAGGTTGGCCTCCAGCAGGTGGTTCTTGGCCCGGCGGCCGTCTTCGGCGATCCATTCGAGCTCGGCCCGGACGTCGACCGGCAGGCTGTCGGTCTCGCCGCCGCCGAGCTGCTCCTCGGCGAACAGACCGGCCTCGATGCGCTTGGCCAGCTCGACCTCCTGCTCAGCGTTGAGCAGGGGGACCTTGCCGATCTGCTTGAGGTAGTCCTTCACCGGGTCGGCGGTGGCGCCGGCGGCGGCCACCTGGGCGACCGGGGCGTCGTCGTCGTCGTCGGACAGGATGAGGACCTCGTCCTCGGTCTTGTCCGCGGTGGCGGCGGCGACGTCGGCGGCCTTGGGCTCGTCGTCGGAGTCGTCGTCGGAGTCGGAGTCACCCTCGGAGTCGGAGTCGTCCTCGGCCACGATGTCGTCGACCTCGATGTCCTCGAGGTCCTCCAGCTCCACGTCGCCGTCGAGCTCGAGATCGTCGTCGTCGGAGTCGGTCGCCTTGAGGCCCTCGGGTGCCTTCGGCTTGGTCTCGGCAGGCCCAGCGCTGACTTCTGGCTTGGCCTTCTTGGCGGCGGCCGGAGCCGCCTTCTTCGGAGCGGGAGCGGCCTTCTTGGCCGGAGCCGGCTTCTTGGCGGCCGGCTCGGCCTCAGCGGCGCCCACGACCGCGGTCACGGTCTCGGGCTGCTGCTCTTTGGCGGCCGCTGCCGTCTTGGTCTTGACGGGGGCAGCGGTGCGGCGCTTTGCTGGACCACGAGACTTCTTCGGCGCAGCCGAATCCGCGGCGGTCACCACCACGGTCACGCCCTCTTTGCTGAGGTTCCGCAAGAACGCGGCGGCGTGCGACATGGGGATGTCCGCCTCCTCGAAGGCCTGACGGACATCCTCAGACTCGAGGAAACCCTGCGAGCGCCCACGCTCGAGCAGTCGCTGAATGACGGGCTCGTTCAGCTCTTGTGGCTTCGAGCGAGTCGAACTTGCAGGCGACACGAACACCTCTCGAACGAACGCGTGGCGACAATGGACCCAGATGCCCGCTGGGGGCTGTTGCCTCTCTCGGAGATCGGTGAGGCCGTGCGAAGCGCGACGGACCTGACACAGCATTGTGGCACGACCCCGCACTCCATACGGCCACCTCCCGGCGGTTGTCCTCCACCCTAGGCCGACCAAGACAGTAGTGCGTACGTAAGCGGGGCACTGATACCCGAAAGCAACCGTTATGACTGTTTCATTCAGTCACTCTTCGTGGCCGGCGGGACGTGAATTGCGAGCGCGGTAACGTCATCATCCTGTTCATATCCAGACAACATCCGGTCAACCAGGAAGTCCAGCAACATGTGCGGACTGCTGACCACCTCAGGCGGCGCTTCGGTCACAACACTGCAAATCTCTGCGAGACCGGCGTCAAGCCCTCGCTTCCTGTTCTCCACGAGACCGTCTGAGTAGAGCACCGCGGTGTGTCCCGGCGGCACCACGAACCGGAACTGCCGGCGGCTGGTCGGCCAGCCCAGCGGCGTGCCGGGCTCGGCGTCGCACAGGATCGCCGTGCCCTGGGGCGAGACCAGGACGGGCGGCGGGTGGCCCGCCATGGCCAGCGTGCCCTCGCCGGTGACCGGCTCGACGACCATGTAGGCCAGCGTGGTGACCTGCTCCTCCTCTTCCGTGGCCTCGAAGACCCGGTCGAGGCCCGTGAGCACGGCGGCGGGCGGCGGGTTGGTGAGGGCGAGCGCCCGCATCGCGTTGCGGATGCGGCCCATGCCCGCCGCGGCCTTGACGCCCTTGCCCATGACGTCGCCGACGACCGCCGCGACACGCCCGTCCTGCAGGACGAACGCGTCGTACCAGTCGCCGCCGACCTGGACGTGGCGGCTGCCCGAACGGAAGCGCTGGGCCAGCACCAGGCCCTTGACCACGGGCAGGCGGTCGGGCAGCAGGCTGCGCTGGAGCGTCTCGGCGGTGCGGTGCTCGCGCTCGAAGAGCGTGGCCCGCTCGACGGCCAGGGCGCACTGTCCGGCCAGCGCCTCCAGGAAGACGCCGTCCTCCTGGGAGATCTTCTGCGGGCGCGTGAACGAGAAGCGCAGCGCGCCGAGCGCCCGGCCGGCGGCCAGCAGCGGCAGGCCGACCCAGGCGCGCTCGTCGCCCTGGCTGATGAACCCGGCCAGCGCCTCCTCGTCGTCGCCGGCCTCCAGCAGCTGCGCCTTCAGCGACTCGGGCGACTCGGCGAAGACCGGACGGCGGCTGTTGACGGCCATCGTCATCACGTTGGAGTGGGACAGCGGGATCTCGTCGCCCGAGCCCTGGACCTCGGGGATGCCCTCGCCGTTGACCAGCTTGAGCGCGGCGCGGTCGGTGTCGAGCAGCGCCACGGCCGAGCGGTCGGCGGCCAGGGCGGTGCGGCCGACGTCGATGATGACCTGGACGACCTGCTCGACCGTCAGGGCCTCGGCGAGCTGGGCCGTGGCGCCCTGGAGCCGGGCGGTACGCAGGGCCGCGGCGCCGAGCTGGTCGGTCAGCCTGCCGCGCATCTCCTCGGCCTCGCGCTGCGGGGTGACGTCGGTGTTGGCGCCGACCCACTCCACGACCCTGCCGTGCCTGATGATCGGCACCGCGCGCACCTCGAAGTGGCGGTAGCCGCTGGCCCGGGTGCGGACCCGGTAGTTCCACTCGAACATCGTGCGGCCGCGCAGCGCCTCGCGCCAGGCCTCCTCGGTCTGCTGGCGCTCCTCGGGGTGGACCACCTCCAGCCAGCCGTTGGCGAGGTACTCCTCCAGCCCCTGGCCGGTGATGGCGCGCCACTGGGGCGCGTCCTCGACGACGGCGCCCGTGGGCGAGGTGATCCAGACGAGCTGGGACTGCGCCTCGACCAGCGAGCGGTAGCGCTCCTCGCTGCGGCGCAGCGCCTCCTCGGTCTGCCGGCTCTCGGTCACGTCGAGGCCCACGAGCGCGATGGCGCGCAGCTCGCCCGCCTCGTCGTGGACCGGCGAGAACGACAGCGACCAGTGGCGGGTGTCGCCCTCGGCGGACCGCACGCGCACGCGGCCCTCGGTGACCGGCGCGTCGCTCTCGATGACGGCCTGGACGGCGTGGGTGATGATCTGGCTCAGGTCGGCCGCCAGCACCTCGACCGGCAGGCGGCCCACCAGGCGCTCGGCGGGCACGCTGACGACGTCGCTGAACACGTCGTTGACCCGCTGGACGCGGCCATCGCCGTCGAAGAACGCGAAGGCGAACTCGGCCTCCGACAGCATGCCCTTGAACAGGGCGGAGTCTGAGATGTCCACATCCGACTCCCGGGGACGGGGAACGGAGGTCTCGGCGCTCATGGTCGGCACCTCCGTCGCGTGCCAGGGTCTCCCACGCGGCACATCTCCATAACTGTGTATCGGCGTAGCGCAGCTCCGGGCGACCGGATTCTGCAGTACATCATCGGCGATGGGCATGCGCCGACGGAAGCCCCCGCCGCCGCCCGGTCGCCATAAGGGTCAACGCATCCTGTCAAAGTCGCTCCACATTGCGCAGCAAGATCAGGTTACTCGCCCTTGGCCGCGCGCTTGGCCTCCTGCTTGGCGGCGCGCACCCGGCCCAGGCTGTCGGTGTCGACCACGTCGGCGACCGAACGGTATGACCCCTCCTCGCCGTAGAGTCCGGCTGCCTCACGCCAGCCTGACGGCTGGACCCCCAGCTGCTTGCCCAGCAATGCCAAAAAGATCTGGGCCTTCTGCTTGCCGTATCCCGGAAGGGCCTGCAGTCGTTTCAACAAGTCTTTCCCGTCGGCCGCGTCGCTCCAGATGAGCTCGGGCCGCCCGTCGTAGTGTTCGACGAGGTAGGCCGCGAGCTGCTGGACGCGGGCGGCCATCGACTTGGGGTATCGGTGCACGGCCGGCTTCTGCGCCAGGAGCGCGGCGAACGCCTCGGGGTCGCAGGCGGCGATCTCCTCGGCGGTCAGGTCGTGCCCCAGGCGCTCCGAGATGGTGTACGGCCCAGTGAACGCCCATTCCATGGGAATCTGCTGGTCGAGCAGCATGCCGACGAGCAGGGCGAGCGGGCTGCGGCCGAGGAGCTCGTCTGCCTCGTCCCGCTGGGCGAGCTGGATGCGCATGGAAACAGCTTTGCACGAGAAGCGAACACAGGCGCCTCAGAGCCTTGACACAAGGCCGAGAAAAGATGAAATGGGAGCGCAAGTCACCCTGCATACGTTCCTGGGGGTTTGCTCCCGGGTCTCCAGAGGAATCTCACATCTATGCTCGCTCTGGCCACACGCTTCCTCAGGGAGCCGGTCAGTCTCCGGCTGGCCGAAGAGTTCCTGACCGTACCCGTGGACACGATCGACCGGTGCGTGGCCGACGTGTGCGCGTGCGCCGAGCATCTCGGCGTCCCGCCCACACCGGAGGTCGTGGAGCGCATCGCGCGCGAGCATCTGCTCGCCATCGTGAACTCCGCCCCGCCGCCCCGAAGTCCCCGCTGATCGCGGCTCCACCGATAACATCGGGGTCACCAGGCCGAGTTCTCTTCACCGTTTGCGCCTGGAATACGAGAGAGTGAGGGCGTGCGCCGACACCGACGAGATCCCCGGGAGAGCAGCCCGCCCGACGACGTGTTCCAGGAGATGGTGCAGGCGGCCCGCGAGCTGCTCGCGGTGCGCAGCCCTCTCGACGCGGAGCTGATGGTCTCAGACATGATCGGGGCCTGGTGGGGCAGGCGGGTCAGGGGCGGTGACGTGGAGCAGGTCCTCGGGGAGGGCCTGGTCGACTACGCGGCCAAGGCCGGCACCCCGGCCTCCCTGACGCTGCTGGTGTGCCTGGCCTACCTGGGCACCGCCCGCCAGGGCGCCAAGGCCGAGGGCGCGGCGCTGGCGATGATGGAGTCGGGCGTGGCCAGGCCGGGCTGGGCCGACAAGGTCGGCGCGGTCAAGCCCACCGGCTGCTACGTCTCCCGCGACGCCTACGGCGACCAGGACACGGTGATCTGCACGTTCGCCTACCGATGGAACGAGGCATCGGTGCCCAGCGACCGGCACGCGCTGGTGGTGGTCGTCGACCACAACATGAACGGCATGGCCCGCGACGCGTGGGTGTCCTCGCACGTCGACAAGCTGCTGGAGCAGGCCAGGGCCGAGGCGGCGGGCAACCCGATGCTGCTGTTCGAGGAGATCCAGCCCGAGCAGGCCAGGGCGCTCCTGGACTCGGCCATGAAGGCCACCAGGGAGCCCAAGACGCCGCCGCCGGTGAGCGAGAGCTACAGCGCCTACCACGCCTTCGCCCGCGCCCGGCTCAAGGCGCTGCCGCCGGGCCGCAAACGTCCGGCGCCGCTGCACATCGAGGCGCCCTACAGCCGCGAGCGGCGGGCCATGCTGGCCGCCGAGTTCCTGGCCTCCGACGCGGCCGAGCACCTGTCCGACCCGTCGGCGGCCTCGCGCTGCGCCGACCACATCATCGACTACGGCTGCGAGCGCGACTTCAACCGGCCGCTGCGGGTCAGCCCGACCAAGTGCGAGACGTTCCTGCTCGACTGGCTGCCGCGCAAGGTGATGCTGAGCTCGGCCGAGCAGGAGGCGATGCCGCACGTGCTGTCGGCGTGGGTGCGCTTCGCCGCGCGCCGCACCGGCCTGCCCGAGCAGGGGCTCAAGGCCACCCTCGACGCGGTGTGGGAGGCCACGGGCAAGTTCCCCGAGGCCTACCGCGACCCGACGTCGTTCGGGCTCGACCGGCCGCTGCTGGAGCGGCTGCTGCCCGACGGCGACCTGTCGGCGCTGGCCAGGCGGGTGTTCGCGTTCCCCTACCTGCAGGGCGTGCACAACGGCATCGACCTCGACCGGCTCAACCCGGCCGACGAGGCCGACCGGCGCACGTTACTGGAGATCGACCACGGCGGCGTCATCGACCAGGAGCACCTGGCCTGGCACGAGGAGATCGCGACCCGGCTGTGGGACGGCGACCCGCCCCAGCTGTGGGAAGCCGCCCAGCGCCTGCTCGACCTCGGCCACGACCGCCACGACGTGCTCCACGTGCTGATCGAGATCGCCGAGCGCATCGGCGGCGACCCCGACGAGCTGGCCGCCGCCCTCGACGACATCGCCGACATCCCCGACGAGATCTAGAGTCCGTCCCATGTCGATGTACCGCCGGCTGGCCATGGGCCGCTACCTCGCCTTCGAGCACACCCAGGGGCCGTGGGACCCGGGCTCCCAGCACATGGGCCCGGTGACCGCCCTGATGGTGCACGAGCTCGACCGCACCGCGCCGCTGCCCGGCCTGGCGCTGTCCAGGCTGGCGGTCGACGTCTTCGCCCCGGTGCCCGTGGCCGAGCTGGAGGTCGTCACCGACGTCGTCCGCGACGGCAAGCGGGTGCAGTGCCTGTCGGCGGCCGTGCTGTCCGGCGGGCGCGAGTACGCCAGGGCCACCGCGTGGCGCATCCGCGAGGCCGACACGCCCGCCACGCCGGCCGCCGGGCCGCCCGCGCCCGTGCCGCCGCCCTCGCCCGAGCACGCGGCGTCCTACCTGGTGTCGGGGTTCGGCTACGGCAGGGCGTTCGACTGGCGGTTCGCCCGCGGCGGCCCGATGCTGCCCGGCCCGGCCACGGTGTGGGGCAGGCTGACCGTGCCGCTGGTGGAGGGCGAGGAGATCACCCCGTTCGAGCGGCTGGCCGCGTTCGCCGACAGCGGCAACGGCGTGAGCCCGGCCGTCGACTTCGCCACCCACGTCTTCGTCAACGTCGACCTGACGATCTCGCTGTTCCGCACCCCGGTGGGCGAGTGGACCTGCATGGACGCGGCAACCGCGATCGGCCCCTCCGGCCGCGGCCTGACCCGCACCACCCTGTACGACGAGCGCGGCGAAGTCGGCACGGCGACTCAGACGTTGTTCGTCGCGCCGAGGTAGCGCTGCGCCATGATGGTGGGATGGTGATCGACCTCAACGCCGACCTCGGTGAGGGCTTCGGCATCTGGCGGCTCGGCGACGACCTCGCGCTGCTCGACATCGTCACCAGCGCCAACGTCGCCTGCGGCTTCCACGCGGGCGATCCGGTGACGATCAGGCGCACGTGCGCCGCGGCCGTCGACCGCGGCGTGTCGATCGGCGCCCAGGTGTCCTACCGCGACCTGGCCCACTTCGGCCGCAGGGAGATGGAGGTCGAGCCCGAGGAGCTGTGCGCCGAGGTGCTCTACCAGCTCGCGGCCGTCGACGGCATCGCCAGGGCGATGGGCGGCCGGGTCTCCTACGTCAAGCCGCACGGCGCCCTGTACAACCGGGTCTGCCGCGACGAGGTGCAGGCGGCGGCGATGATCGACGCGGTCGCCGACTACGACCCGTCGCTGCCGGTGCTGACGCTGCCGGTCTCGGTCGTGCACGAGGTGGCCGCGACGGCGGGCGTCCCGACGGTGAGCGAGGCGTTCGCCGACCGGGCGTACACGGCGGCGGGGGCGCTGGTGCCGCGGCGCGAGGCGGGGGCGGTGATCCACGACGCGGCGGCGGTGACCGCGCGGGCCCGCCGGATGGCCCTGGAAGGCTCTGTGACGGCCGTCGACGGCAGTCAGGTGTCCGTCTCCGCCCGGTCGCTGTGCGTCCACGGAGACACCCCTGACGCCGTCGGGCTGGCCCGTGCCGTGCGCAACGACCTGCTGGCGGCCGGAGTGGTCCTGCAGGCGTTCGCGTGATCCGTCCGGCGGGAGAGCACGCGCTGCTCGTCGAGACCGGGTCGCTGGCGGCCTCCCACCGGCTCGACGCGGCGCTGCGGGCCGAGCGGCCCGAGGGGGTCGTGGAGGTCGTGCCGGGGCCGGAGACCGTGCTGGTGGTGGCGCCGGGCGCCGACCGGGAGCGGTTGCGGGCCAGGCTGACGGCCTTGACGGGATCGGCGCGCGAGGCGGCGGCCGGGGCGGACGCGTCGGCCGGGCCGGTGGTGACGATTCCCGTCGTCTATGACGGGGCCGATCTCGATTCCGTCGCGGCGCTGGCCGGGATCTCGGCCGAGGAGGTGGTCGCCCGGCACACCGGGCGCGAGCTGGTGGTGGGGTGGCTGGGGTTCGCCCCGGGGTTCGCCTATCTGACCGGGCTCGACCCCGTGCTGGAGCTGCCCCGGCTGGACACGCCGCGCACGTCGGTGCCGGCCGGCTCGGTGGCGGTCGCGGGGCCGTACTCGGCGGTCTACCCGACGGCCTCGCCCGGCGGGTGGCGGCTGCTGGGGCGCACGGAGACGCGGGTGTGGGACGTGACGGCCGAGCCGCCGTCGTTGTTCCGGCCGGGGATGCGCGTGCGGTTCGAGCGCGCATGATCGAGGTGATCGCGCCCGGCCCTTACGCGACCGTCCAGGATCTGGGGCGGCCGGGCCTGGCCCATCTGGGCGTCCCGCGCTCGGGGGCGGCCGACGCGGCGAGCCTGCGGCTGGCCAACCGGCTGGTGGGCAACCGCGAGGACGCGGCGGGCGTCGAGGTGACGTTCGGGCTGGCGCGGCTGCGCTTCCACGAGGGCGCGTGGGCGGCGCTGACCGGCGCGCCGGCGGAGGCGCGGATGGGGGCGCCGTTCTGGGTGCCGCCGGGGGGCGAGCTGCGGCTGGGGGCGCCGGAGTGGGGGCTGCGCACGTACGTGGCGGTGCGCGGCGGGATCGCGGTCGAGCCGGTGCTGGGCAGCCGGTCCACCGACTCGCTGTCGGGGCTCGGCCCCGAGCCGTTGCGGGCCGGGACGCTGCTGCCGGTGGGCGGGTCCGCCGCCGGGGAGATCTCGGTGGACCTGGCGCCGCCGCCGGGGCCCGCGCCCGCCGTGCTGCGGGTGCTCGCCGGGCCGCGGGACGACTGGTTCGTCCCTGGGGCGCTGGAGGCGCTGTGCGGGGGGCCGTACGAGGTGAGCCAGGACAGCAACCGCGTCGGGGTGCGGCTGCGCGGCCCCGGGCTGACGCGGGCCAGGAAGGGCGAGCTGCCCAGCGAGGGCATGGTCACCGGCGCGGTGCAGGTGCCGCCGAGCGGGCAGCCGATCGTGTTCCTCGCCGACCACCCGCCCACGGGCGGCTACCCGGTGATCGCGGTGGTGCGGCAGGCCGACCTGCCGGTCGCGGCGCAGCTGCGGCCCGGCGACGAGGTGCGCTTCACAACGCGACCTGGCCGCTGACGCAGGTGACGACCGACCCGCCGACCCACACGTCACGATCGTCGGCGGTGATCCGCACGCGCCCGGCGCGGCCGAGCACGGTCCCCTGCCCCGCCGTGTACGGCGCCTTCGCCCGCCCGGTGCGCAGCAGGAACTGCGCCAGGGACGCGTGCAGGCTGCCGGTCACCGGATCCTCGACGTCGGGGGCGAAGACGCGCACCTCGTAGGCGTACGGCGAGCCCTCCGGGCAGGGCCCCGCCACGCCGACCATGTGCTCGATCGCGCCCGGCCGCAGCTCCAGCACCTCCTCGGCGGCGGCGAGCAGCACGACCACCCAGCCGGGCCCGTTGTCGGCCCATTCGACGGCCAGCATGCGCTCGCGTCCGATGCGCAGGGTCTCGGCCAGCCGCTCGGCGAGCTCCTCCTCGACCGGCCCCGACCGCAGCAGCTCGGGCGCGGCGAAGGCGAGCCCGTCCGCGGTCCTGCGCACCCGGATCAGCCCGGCGTCGCACTCCTGGACGATCTCCGCCGGGTCCCGCGGCCGGCCGCCGCTCTCCAGCCAGGCGTGGCAGGTGCCGAGCGTGGGATGCCCGGCGAAGGGCAGCTCGCCGCCCCCGGTGAAGATCCGGACCCGGTAGTCGGCCCCGGGCACGGTCGGGGGCAGCACGAACGTCGTCTCGGACAGGTTCGTCCAGGCGGCGAAGCGCCGCATCTCCTCGGCGTCCAGCCCTCGGCCGTCGAGCACGACCGCGAGCGGGTTGCCGCGATACGGGACGGAGGTGAACACATCGACCTGACGGAATGCACGTTGCATACGCGCAGTCTGGCCGACGGGTCTTCCGCCGGTAACCCCGCGCGCTCACACTGGGCGATGTGGCGGACTACGACGTGCTGGTGCTCGGCTCCGGTCCCGGCGGGCAGAAGGCCGCCATCGCGGCGGCGAAGCTGGGCCGGCGCGTCGCCATGGTCGAGAAACGGAACATGATCGGCGGCGTCTGCATCAACACGGGCACGATCCCGTCCAAGACGCTGCGCGAGGCGGTCCTCTACCTCACCGGCCTCAACCAGCGGGAGCTGTACGGCGCCAGCTACCGCGTCAAGGACGAGATCACGGTCGCCGACCTCGGGATGCGCACCCAGCACGTGATCGGCCGCGAGATCCAGGTGATCCGCAGCCAGCTCGGCCGCAACCACGTCACGGTCCTGCCCGGCACCGGACGCTTCCTCGACCCGCACACCATCGGGATCAGCGGCGACGAGGAGCGCAAGGTCACCGCCGACCGGATCGTGATCGCCACCGGCACCTCCCCCGCCCGCCCGGACAGCGTGCAGTTCGACGAGCGCACGGTCATCGACTCCGACGCGATCCTGCACCTGGACCGGGTGCCCGAGACCATGGTCGTGGTCGGCGCCGGGGTCATCGGCATCGAGTACGCCTCCATGTTCGCCGCCCTCGGCACCAAGGTGACCGTGGTCGAACGGCGCGAGCGCATGCTGGAGTTCTGCGACCTGGAGATCGTCGAGGCGCTCAAGTACCACCTGCGCGACCTGGCGGTGACCTTCCGCTTCGGCGAGCACGTCGCCGCCGTCGAACGCCGCCCGCGCGGCGCGCTGACCCTGCTGGAGAGCGGCAAGCGCATCCCCGCCGACTGCGTCATGTACTCGGCCGGACGCCAGGGCAGGACGGCCGAGCTGAACCTGGAGGCCGCCGGGCTGGCCGCCGACGACCGCGGCCGGATCCGGGTGGACGAGCACTACGCCACGGCCGTGCCGCACATCTACGCGGTCGGCGACGTGATCGGCTTCCCGGCGCTGGCCGCCACCTCGATGGAGCAGGGCCGGGTGGCCGCCCAGCACGCCTGCGGCGAACCCGTGGCTGAGCTGCGGGAGCTGCCGCCCATCGGCATCTACACGATCCCCGAGATCAGCTTCGTCGGGAGGTCGGAGGACGAGCTGACCCGCGACCGGATCCCGTTCGAGGTGGGCATCTCGCGCTACCGGGAGCTGGCCAGGGGGCAGATCATCGGCGACTCGTACGGGATGCTCAAGCTGCTGGTCTCCTCGGAGGACCGGCGGCTGCTCGGCGTGCACGTGTTCGGCACGGGGGCCACCGAGCTGGTGCACATCGGCCAGACCGTGATGGGCTGCGGCGGGACCGTCGACTACCTGGTCAACGCGGTGTTCAACTATCCGACGCTGGCGGAGTCGTACAAGGTGGCGGCGCTGGACGCGATGAACAAGATGCGGGTGGTGGCCCGGCTCACCGCCGACATGTGACTTCTCCCAATTGTCGGTTGTGACCGCTACGCTCCTCGATGGTTCATCTACAGGAGGCGTACGTGCGCAGCGAGGCCACGGGGAGGTGGCTGCCCGCGTTCCTGCTGCTGGCCGCCATCTGGGGCAACAGTTTCTTCTTCATCAAGATCGCCGTCGGCGCGCTGCACCCGCTGCAGGTGTCGTTCGGCCGCATGGCGGTCGGCGCGGTCACCCTGCTGGTCGCGCTCGCGGTGACCAGGCGGCCGCTCCCCCGCGACCCGCGGCTGTGGGGGCACTTCCAGATCGCCTCCGTCGTGCTCACCACACTGCCCTTCACCCTGTTCGCCTACGGCGAGCAGTACGTCTCCTCCGTCGTCGCCGCGATCTGGAACGCCACCACGCCGCTGTGCACCCTGGCCTTCACGCTGGTGCTGCGCGCCGAGCGGGCGACCGCCGCGCGGGCGGCCGGGCTCGGTCTCGGGTTCGCCGGCGTCATGGTGGTGCTCGGGGTGTGGCAGCCCATGGCGGGCGGGCAGCTCGGCGGCAGCCTGGCCTGCTTCGGGGCGGCGCTGTGCTACGGGGTCGGCGGGGCGTACATGGGGCGTTTCATCACCGGGCGGCGGTCCGAGCCGCCGGTGGTGCTGGCCGCGGGGCAGCTTCTGACCGGCGCGGTCCAGCTCGCGGTGATCACGCTGGTGGCGGGCGTGCCGCTGGTGGACACCGCGGCGCCCGCCGAGGTCTGGTGGAGCCTGCTGGGCCTCGGCGGCCTCGGCACGGGCGTGGCCTACCTGCTGCTGTACCGGGTCCAGGCCCTGGCGGGCGTGACGACGACCTCGACGGTGACGTACCTGCTGCCGGTGTTCGCGGTGGCCTCCGGCGTGCTGCTGCTCGACGAGACGATCACCTGGAACCAGCCGGTGGGCGCGCTGGTCATCCTGCTGGCCATCGCGCTCACCCAGGGCGCGCTGCGCGTGCCCGCGCGCTCAGCCGTCCGCTGAGGGACGGCGTCCGCGGGGCGCGGGCTTCTTGCGGCCCGCCACCAGCGTGTCGCCGGGCACGGGGGCCGGCGCGGGCTCCTCGGTGGCCGGCGGGCCGGCGGGCCGCGTGCGGGGCCGGGGGTGCGGCATGGTGTCCGTCATGGGCGAGGGCGCGTCCCCGGCCTGCTGACCGGCCTCCTCGGGGACGGCGTCCTCGGCCGGTCTCGACCGGCGGGCGGGCGGGACGGCGTCCTCGGCCGGCTTCGACTGGCGGGCGGGCGCGTCGGCGTCGCGCAGGGAGGCGATGACCCGGTCGGCCTCGGCGTCGGCGGCGAACTCGTTGGCCGCCTCCGTCTCCCGCCTGCGGATCACCACCATGTGGTCGACCGACAGCCGTCCGGCGCCCACGACGGCGAGCAGGATGGCGGCCGCCCCGAGCAGGATCAGCTCGTTCATGCTGATGGGGTTGAGCGGCGGAGCCACCAGGAAGACGCCCAGCGCCTCGGCGAACAGGATCAGCCCGGTGACGGCGACCCCCAGCCCGGCGATCAGCAGCGCCCCGCCGATCAGCTCGGTGAGCATGGTGACCGTGGCCCACGCGCCCGGCGCGGGCGCGCCCTGCTGGAGGAACTTCGCGCCGGTGGCGGTGAGCCCGTCCTCCAGCTTGGTCCAGCCGTTGGCGAAGAAGATGCCGCCCACGCCGACGCGGGCGACTAAGGCGGCGACATCACGCAGGGCCTGTTTCACGATATTTGTCTGCCCTGTCCGGGGCACGGCACACCTCAATCACGGCTGAGCAGCATGGCCACCGCGACGGCGGTCAGGCCGAGCAGGACGACGCTGACGACCACGGTCGTGTGCAGGGCGTTGACGAAGGCCCAGCGTGCGGCGTCGAGCAGCGCGTCGCCGGTGCTGCCGCCGATCTCGCGGGCGACGTGGGCGGCGCCGGCCAGCGACTGCCTGGCCTGGTCCATGCCGCCCGCGGACACGCCGGGCACGGCGGGCAGGGCGGGCGCGTAGGCGAGCGTGGTGATCGTGCCGAGCACGGCGACGCCGAGGCCCGCGCCCAGCTCGTACGCGGTCTCCTCGATGGCCGCGGCCCCGCCGGCCCGGGACTCGGGCACCGAGGACATGATCGTGTCGGAGGCGGCCAGCAGCGCCACCTGGACGCCGAACCCGATGCCCACGAAGCAGACCGCCAGCATCACCGGATGGCCCTCGACGCCCCAGCCCAGCGTGGGCGTCAGGGCCAGCGCGACGAGCCCGAGCCCGCCGCTCATCGTGGCGCGCATGCCGATCCTGGGCAGGATGTGGGCCGCCGCGAGCCCGCCGGTGACGGCCGACAGCACCAGCGGCAACATCCTGACCGCCGCGCGCACCGGGCTGTCGCCCAGCACGAGCTGCAGGTACTGGGCCAGCATGAGCTGGAGCCCGACCAGCGCGAACACGCCCAGCAGCACGCCGGCCACGCCGGTGGTGAACTCCCGCCGCCGGAACAGGGCCAGCTCCAGCAGCGGCGCCGGCAGACGGGACTGGCGGCGGACGAAGGCGACGAGCAGGCCCGCGCCGCCGAGGAAGACCAGCACCGAGGCCCAGAACGGCAGCAGGGTCCCCGACCCGGCCTCCTTCAGCCCGAAGGCCAGGGCGAGCAGGCCGAGCACCGACAACACGGCGCTCGTCGCGTCCCAAGGACGTTCCCTGCGCAGCGGCGACTCCGGCAGCAGCCGGACGGCCAGGGGCAGCAGCACCAGCAGGATCGGCACGTTGATCAGGAAGACCGCGCCCCACCAGAGGCCGACCAGCACGCCGCCGATCAGCGGGCCCACCGCCGCCCCGGCCGCGGCGACCGCGCTCCAGACGCCGAGCGCGACGGCCCGCTCGCGCCGGTCGGTGAACACCTGGCGGATCAGCGAGAGCGTGGCCGGCATGATCATGGCGCCGCCGACGCCGAGCAGCGCCCTGGCCAGGATCAGGGTCAGCGGCGTGGGCGCGAACGCCGCTCCCGCCGAGGCCACGCCGAACAGCACGAAACCGCCCAGGACCAGCCGCTTGCGGCCGTAACGGTCGCCGAGCGTGCCGAACACGATGAGCAGCGGCGCGACGACGAGCGAGTAGCTGTCGATGATCCACAGCAGCTCGACGGAGGACGGTTCGAGCGCGGCCGTGAGCGCGGGCACCGCGATGTGCAGGACGGTGGCGTCGACCGTGATCAGCAGCAGGCTCAGGCAGAGCAGCACGAGGACGGCCCAGCGGTTGTCCCGTCGCGGGCGATCGGCACGCCGTACGAGGGGTGCGGCCTGGGTGACGGTCATGGGCCTCCTTGCAGGCCGATCCGGTCACCAGGGCCTGCACGTGCAGAACGGTCGAAAGCGGGGGAACTCACGGGGGGCGGTCTCGCGCCCTCTCCTGCCGCGGCTCTCCACTCCGGCTTGCGTGGCAGCTTAGGCCATGCCAGGCGCTCGGCATAGCGGTATGGGCCGATCCGCGAGGCCCCCCACCTCTCTAGTGAGATACAGCCATATGTCCGGATCTACCCAACCTCCATCCGTCACCCGATCATGGGAGCCGTGGGGAACGCTGGAAGTGCCGGTAAAGATGATATTTCCGATAAGTCCTCACGCGAGTGGTGCACCGAGGCCCTGACCAGGCTGAACGCGGGCCGTCCCGAATCGGCGCTGGAGGCCGCGCGCCGGGCGGCCGACCTCGACCCCGGCGACGAATGGGCCTGCCGCCTCATCAGCCTGGCCCACGAGCGCCAGGGCCGCGACGCCGACGCCCTCCCCCCGGCAGAACGCGCGGTGGACCTCGCGCCCGGCTCCTGGTCGGCCCGCCTGCGCCTGGCCGCGATCTCCCGCCGGATCCCCGGCCGCTGGCCCGCGGCGGTCGCCGACGCCGTGCTGGCCGCGCGGTTCGCCCCCGAGGAGGCCGACCCCGCGGTCCTGCTCGGCGACCTGGCGCTGCTGCGCGGCGACCATCCGCGGGCCGGGCGGGCCTACCGCGCCGCGCTCGCCACGGCTCCGGCCCATCCGCAGGCCCGCGTGAACCTGGCGCTGTGCCTGCTGCGCTGGGACCGTCCGCGCCCGCACCACGATCCCGCCTGGCCGGTCGATCCGCGCCAGACGGGACGGGCCAGGCGGGCGCTGGAGGTGTGGGCGCGCCAGGCCCGGCTGCTGCTCGCCCTGGCCACGATCGCCGTCACGGCGGCCGCGCTGACCCTCGACTCCGCGGGGTGGGCCCGTTGGTGCGGGTTCGCCGCGCTGGCCGCGCTGGTGCCGCTGACGGTCCGGCAGGCGCGACGGGTGGGGGTCTGGGCGTACGTGCCGGCCATGGCGGGGCGTGATCCCTGGCTGGGCGCGGCCGTGGTGTCGGCCGGGTTGTCGGTGCCGGCGTTCGCGGGGTGGCTGCTGCTGGGCGCGGCGCACGCGGCGCCGTCCTGGCGGGATCCGGTCTGGGCGGGGCTGGCCGGGATCGTGGTGCTGATGTGGCCGGCGCTGACGGTCGTCCGGGTGCTGGCGGAGTCGTGGCGGGGGCGGCCGATGCCCGCGCTGGCCGAGCTGGCCCGCGTCACGGGCGAGCGCACGGCGGCCAGGAACGCCGGCGTGACGTTGTGGATCGTGCTCATCAGGACCTGGTCGGTGCTGGTGCCGCTGGTCGGCGGGGCGCTGGCGGTCGAGCCGCGGGCCGCGGTGGCGGCGGTGGCGGTGCCGTTCCCGATGGTGCGGGCCTGGCTGCGGGCCCGCCGCGGGGGCGACGGCTGGCTGCGGGCCGCGGGCGGTCTGGTGGCGCTCGCCGCCCTCGGCTGCGCCGTCGGCGGCGCGCTGGGGTCGGCCTGGGGCTGGCGGGCGGGGGTGGGCGCGCTCGGCGCGGCGATGACGGTGTTCGCGGCCCGCGCCCTGCGCGCGTGGTGGCGCGGCGCGCCGGGGCCGTGGCGGGCCTCGCTCGTCATGTGCGACCTGCCCATGGGCGGCGCGCCCTCGGTGGCCCTGACCCCGGAGGCGCGCCAGGCGTTCTCCTACGCCAGGAGCCTCGTCCTGTCCTACGGCGACCCCGCGGGCCCCCGGGTCGTGGGCGCGGCCGGGTCCGTCACCTCCTCCGGCGAGCTGCGGCTGATCGCCGGGCCCGAGGCGTGGGAGGGCGTGGCGGCCGACCCGCGCGTCGCGGTGTTCGCGGCCGACCCGTTGCAGCGGCGGTTCTGGGTGGAGGTGCGCGGCATCGCCCTGGCCGGTCCGGACGTGCTGCGCGTCACCCCCAAGCAGGTGCTCGTCGGCGAGTTCCCCGGCAGGCACCAGCGACGGTGAATAGAGTTTTGTTCTATGCGGACCCTGCGCACCCCCGAAGAGCGTTTCGCGAACCTGCCCGACTTCCCCTACGAGCCCCGCCACGCCGACCTGCCGGACGGCCCGCGCATGGCCTACGTCGAGGCCGGCCCCGCGGACGGCGAGCCGGTCGTCCTGCTGCACGGCGAGCCGAGCTGGTCCTTCCTCTACCGCCACGTCATGCGCGAGCTGGCCGCGGCCGGGTTGCGCGCGATCGCCCCCGACCTGATCGGCTTCGGCCGCTCGGACAAACCCGTGGACCCCGCCGACCACACCTACGCCAGGCACGTCGAGTGGACCCGCGCGCTGCTGTTCGACGCGCTGGCCCTGGACCGCGTCACCGTCGTCGGCCAGGACTGGGGCGGCCTGATCGGGCTGCGGATCGCCGCCGAGCACCCCGAGCGCGTGGCCAGGATCGTGGCCGCCAACACGGGGTTGCCCTCGGGTGACATTCCCATGCCCGACGTCTGGCACCGCTTCAGGGACACCGTTGCCAGTGCCCCCACGCTGGACATCGCCCGGCTGGTCCAGGCGGGCTGCCGGACGCGCCTCAGCGACGAGGTGCGGGCGGCCTACGACGCGCCGTTCCCGGACGAGTCGTACAAAGCGGGCCCGCGTGCCCTGCCCGGACTCGTGCCGATCACGCCCGACGACCCCGCCGCGCCCGCCAACCGCGCTGCCTGGCAGATCCTCACCACGCTCGACCGCCCGTTCCTGGTGGCCTTCTCCGACGGCGACCCCATCACCGGCGGCATGGCGCCCATCATGCTCAAGGCCGTCGCGGGCACGGCCGGGCTGTCCCATCCGGTGATCGCCGGCGCCGGCCACTTCCTCCAGGAGGACGCCGGCACCGAACTCGGACGGCGGATCGCCCTTTTCGTGACCTCCACCTAGCGTGTCAGGCCCGCCCAATCGTCGGTCGGGTGCGGTATAACCGGGGGCGGACCGGGGAGGCGTGATGCGTGAGTCCGACAGGGCCCAGGCCGCGGGGCGGGCCGCGGCGCGGGATCTGTTCGAGCAGGTGAGACTGCGTTATTTCCAGATTCCCCCCGCCGTGCGCCGGGTGCTCTACGCCGTCCTGCTCATCGTCGTCATGGGCGTGGGCGCGGCGCTCGGCTGGGATCTGCTGAAGACGTTCCCCCTCGTCCTGATGGCGCTCGCCTTCGTGGCGCTGACCATGCGCTTCCCGCGGGCCGCCGCGACCGCGCTGGTCGTGGCCGGGTGGGTGGTGCTGGCGCTGCCGCTGTTCTCCTGGCGCTTCCCCCCGGGCTCCATGGCGCTGCACGCGATGGTCGCGCTGGCCCTGCCCGTGGCCGCCGCCGCCCACCTCATCCGCTGGGTCACGCCGTGGGTGACCACGCTGGCCGCGCTCGTGCCCGCCGGGGTGCTGGCCTTCGGGCTGTCCTTCCTGTCGGCCGCCGTCGCGCTCTGGGGCGCCTGCCTGGCGGCCGTCGTCGTGCTGGTCCACCGGTTCCTCCAGGCGCGCCGGGCCAAGGCCGAGCTGTCCGCCGAGGAGCAGCAGGTGCGCGTGCGCGCCCGCGAGGGCCGGCCCGAGCCGCAGGCCGACAAGGCGGGCGCGCCGCCGCAGATCTCCGTCGAGGAGGCGCTGGCCGAGCTGGAGGGCATGATCGGGCTGGCGCCGGTCAAGGAGCAGGTCCGCTCGATCGCCGCCTCCATCGAGGCCACCCGGCTGCGGGCCGAGGCCGGCTACACCGCCGAACGCCCGACCAGGCACTTCGTCTTCGTCGGCCCGCCGGGCACCGGCAAGACCAGCGTGGCGCGCGCGCTGGCCAAGATCTTCTACGCGTTCGGCCTGCTGGAGACCCCCTACGTGGTCGAGGCGCAGCGGGCCGACCTGGTGGGCGAGTTCCTGGGCGCGACCGCGATCAAGACGAACGAGCTGGTCGACCGGGCGCTCGGCGGCGTGCTGTTCGTCGACGAGGCCTACAGCCTGGTCAACTCCTCCGACGGCCAGCCCGACAGGTTCGGCGCCGAGGCCGTCCAGACCCTGCTCAAACGGGCCGAGGACGACCGCGAGCGCCTGATCATCATCCTGGCCGGCTACGAGCAGGAGATGGCCTCGTTCCTGTCCAGCAACCCGGGCCTGGCCAGCAGGTTCGCCACCCGGGTGCGCTTCCCCAGCTACTCCGCCCCCGAGCTGGCCGAGATCACCGAGGTGCTCCAGCGGCGCAGGGGCGACACGATGGCCCCCGACGCCAGGCGCGCCCTGCTCGGCCTCTACGAGGACGTCCAGCGGCGCGGCCTGGTCGACGAGCTGGGCAACGCCCGCTTCGTGCGCAGCCTGGTCGAGGCCGCCGCGCAGGCCAGAGACGTGCGCGTGGTGGGCGCCGGCGGCACCCCGACCACCCACGACCTGGTGACCACCACCACGCCCGACGTGACGAAGGCGTTCGAGGAGCTGACCGCCCGCTTCCGCGGCTACGTGGCCACGCCCACGCTGGAGGAGGCGCTGGCCGACCTCGACGCGATGGCCGGTCTGGAGCCGGTCAAGCGGCAGGTGCACGCCATCGCCGCCCAGCTCCAGGTGGCCCGCATGCGGCAGGAGCGCGGGCTGCCCACGCCGCCCCAGATGCGGCACTTCGTCTTCGCCGGGCCGCCCGGCACCGGCAAGACCACCGTCGCGCGGGTGCTCGGCCGCGTCTTCGCCGCGCTCGGCCTGCTGGCCAGGCCCGACGTCGTCGAGGCCCACCGGGCCGACCTGGTCGGCCAGCACCTCGGCGCGACCGCGATCAAGACCAACGAGCTGGTCGACCGGGCGCTCGGCGGCGTGCTGTTCATCGACGAGGCCTACAGCCTGGTCAACCCCGGCTACGCGGGGGGCGACGCCTTCGGCTCCGAGGCCGTCCAGACGCTGCTCAAACGGGCCGAGGACGACCGCGACCGGCTGGTCATCGTGCTGGCCGGCTACTCGCGCGAGATGGACTCCTTCCTGGCCACCAACCCGGGCCTGGCCAGCCGGTTCAACCAGCGCGTGGCCTTCCCCAGCTACTCGCCGCGCGAGCTGTCGCAGATCGCGGTGCTGCTGGCCGGCAAGGCCGGCGACAGCTTCGACGAGCAGGCCCTGCGCGACCTCGACGAGGTGTTCGCCTGGGTGTGCGAGGAACGCCTGATCGACGGCCTGGGCAACGGCCGCTTCGCCCGCTCGTTGTTCGAACGGGCCGCGATGCGCCGCGACGTGCGCCTGGCCGCCCACGCGTCGGGCGGCGGGTCGGCCAGCGCCGCCGACCTCACGACGATCACCAGCGACGACGTGCGCACCGCCGTGGACGAACTTTCCGGACGTTAACCCCTCTTTGGCATTTCCCCGCGCCACGATGCTGCTGGGTGTAGCAGTATGACTACCTATCGTGCGCGTCCGGGAGGGGGACGATGGCGGGGTTCCTGGCCCGCAGGCTGCTCAACTATGTGGTGCTGGTCGGCGTGGCCGCGAGCCTGGCGTACCTGCTGGCCGCCGGGGCGCTCGACCCGCGTTCCAACTACGCCGACCGCACCCCGAAACCGCCGCCCGCCGTCGTCGACGCCCAGCTCACCGCCCTCAACCTCAACGACAAGACCCCGCTGCTCCAGCGCTACGCCACCTGGGCCGCGGGCGTGCTGCACGGCGACTTCGGCAAGACCGTCACCGGCTCGCCCGTGAACGAGGACCTTCGTCGGCGGATGGGGGTCACGTTCCGGCTGGTCATCCTGGGGCTGCTGTTCGGGAGCCTGCTGGGGGTGCTGGTGGGCGCGTACGCGGCGGTGCGGCAGTACGGCTGGTTCGACCGGCTCTCCACGGGCCTGTCGTTCGTCGTGCTCGCGGTGCCGGTCGTGGTGCTGGCCAACATGCTGATCCTGGCCGGCGCCTGGGCCAACGACAACCTCTTCGGCCGCCAGGTGCTGCTGGTCAGCGGCGAGTACAGCGCCGGCCTGCAGACCGGGTTCTGGGGCTACGTGCTCGACCGGGTGCAACACCTGATCCTGCCGACGATCTCGCTGTCCGTCGGCCTGGTCGCGGTCTTCAGCCGCTACCAGCGCAACATGATGCTCGACGTGCTCGGCGCCGACTTCGTCCGCACGGCCAGGGCCAAGGGGCTGAGCAGGGGCCGGGCGCTGACCCGCCACGCGCTGCGCACCGCGCTGATCCCGGTGGCCACCTACTTCGCCTTCACGTTCGGCACCCTGCTGACCGGGGCCACCTTCACCGAGAAGATCTTCGGCTGGCACGGGCTGGGCGAGCAGCTGATCAACTCGATCTTCACCAACGACGTCAACACCGTGGCGGCGATCTCCTTCCTGGCCGCGGTGGCCGTGTTGTGCGCCGCGCTCGCCTCCGACCTGCTGCACGCCGCGCTCGACCCCAGGGTGCGGGCGTGATGACGCTCTCCGACGAGGAGCTGGCGGAGGAGCTGACCGGCGACCTGGGCCGGGCGCCGTCGCGGCTGCGGGTGGTGGCCGGGCGGTTCTTCCGCTCGCCGCAGGGGCTGGTGGGGTTCGCGGTGCTGGCGCTGATGTTCCTGCTGGCGTTCGCGGGCCCGCTGTTCAGCCCGTGGTCCTACACCGACAAGGACTTCACGGCGTTCCTGCAGCCGCCCTCGCCGCGGCACTGGTTCGGAACGCTCCAAACAGGCTCCGACGTCTACGCGGTGACGCTGCGCGGCATGCAGAAGTCGCTGATCGTGGGCCTGCTGGCGGCGCTGGTGTCCACGGCGGTGGCGGCCGTGGTGGGCGCCTTCTCCGGCTACTTCCTGGGCTGGACCGACCGGGCGCTGAGCTGGGTGACCGACCTGCTGCTCGTGCTGCCCGCGTTCCTCATCCTGGCGATCATGTCGCCGCTGTTCGGGGCCGGGCAGTGGGTGCTGTTCGTGGTCATGCTGGCGCTGTTCCTGTGGATGGTGACGTCGAAGATCGTCCGGGGGATGACGATCTCGCTGAAGGAGCGCGAGTACATCCAGGCCGCCCGTTTCATGGGGGTGCCGCCGGTGCGGATCATCTTCCGGCACGTGATCCCCAACCTGTCCTCGCTGCTCATCGTCGACGCCACGCTCAACGTCAGCGCGGCCATCCTGACCGAGACCTCGCTGTCGTACTTCGGGTTCGGCATCCAGCCGCCCGACGTGTCCTTCGGCACGCTGATCGCCGACGGCTCGCGCACGGCGGTCTACGCGCCCTGGACGTTCTGGTTCGTGGCCGGGCTGCTGGTGGTCACCGTGCTGGCGGTCAACCTCATGGGCGACGCGCTGCGCGACGCCTTCGACCCGGCGGCGCGGCGATGAGGCCGGCGGCGAACCCCGTCCTGGAGGTCAGCGACCTGCACGTGTCCTTCGGCGACGTGCGCGCGGTGCGCGGGGTCACCTACTCGGTGAGCCCGGGCGAGGTGCTGGGCATCGTGGGCGAGTCCGGGTCGGGCAAGTCGGTCACCTCGGCCGCGGTCATGGGCCTGCTGCCGCCGAGCGCCCGGGTCACCGGGTCGGTGCGGCTGCACGGCAAGGAGCTGATCGGCGCCTCCGAGCGGGAGCTGACCCGCTTCCGCGGCAAGACCGTGTCGATGGTGTTCCAGGACCCGCTGTCGGCGCTCACACCCGTCTACCGGGTGGGCGACCAGATCGCCGAGGCCGTCCGCATCCACCAGCGGGTGAGCAAGGAGAACGCCGCGGTCAAGGCCGTCGAGCTGCTGGAGCTGGTCGGCATCCCGTCGCCGAGCGAGCGCGCGCTCGCCTTCCCGCACGAGTTCTCCGGCGGCATGCGGCAGCGCGTGATGATCGCGATGGCCATCGCCAACGACCCCGACGTGATCATCTGCGACGAGCCCACCACCGCGCTCGACGTGACCATCCAGGCACAGGTGCTGGAGGTGCTGAAGAAGGCCCAGCGGAAGACCGGCGCGGCGATCATCATGATCACGCACGACCTCGGCGTGGTGGCCGGCTTCGCCGACCGGGTCCTGGTCATGTACGCCGGGCGCCCGGTCGAGGTGGGCGACGTCGACGACATCTACTACCGGATGCGCATGCCGTACACGGCGGGGTTGCTGGCCTCGATCCCGCGGGTCGACCGCGGCGGCCGTCAGCCGCTGCTGCCGATCGCCGGGAACCCGCCCTCCCCCGCGGCGCTGCCGCCGGGCTGCCCGTTCGCGCCGCGCTGCCCGCTGAAGATCCACGAGTGCGACGCGGCCGAGCCGCCGCTGTTCGAGGTGGCGACGGGCCACCGGGCGGCGTGCATCCGCTGGGAGATCGTCCGGCCCCAGGGCCCCGGCCGCCACGCGGCCGGGGAGCCCGTCGCCCCCGCGGTCCGCGCCGAGCAGCCGGTGCTGGAGGTCGACGGCCTGGTCAAGGACTACCCGCTGCTCAAGGGGGCGCTGTTCAAGCGCAGGGTCGGCACGGTGCACGCGGTGGCGGGCGTCAGCTTCGACATCCGCCGGGGCGAGACGCTGGGCCTGGTCGGCGAGTCGGGCAGCGGCAAGACCACCACGCTCACCCAGATCCTGGAGCTGGTCCCGCCGCAGGAGGGGCGCGTGGTCGTGCTCGGCCGCGACACCGCCCGGCTGGACGGCCCCGGGCGCACCGCGATCCGGCGCGACATGCAGGTCGTCTTCCAGGACCCGATGGCCTCGCTCGACCCGCGCATGACGGTCTACGACATCCTGGCCGAGCCGCTGCGCACCCACGGCGAGCGCCGGCCGGGCCGGCGGGTGGGCGAGCTGCTCGCCCTGGTGGGCCTCGACCCGGCGCACGCCGCCCGCTACCCCCAGGACTTCTCCGGCGGCCAGCGGCAGCGCATCGGCATCGCCAGGGCGCTGGCGCTGGAGCCCAGGCTGCTGGTGCTGGACGAGCCGGTCTCCGCGCTCGACGTGTCGATCCAGGCCGGGATCATCAATCTGCTCGGCTCGCTGCGGTCCAGGCTCGGGCTGTCGTACCTGTTCGTCGCGCACGACCTGGCGGTGGTGCGGTACATCGCCGACCGGGTGGCGGTCATGTACCTGGGCAGGATCGCCGAGATCGGGCAGGTCGACGCGGTCTACGGGGCTCCGGCGCATCCGTACACGCAGGCTCTGCTGTCGGCGATCCCGCTGCCCGACCCGGCGCGTGAGCGCGTACGCGAGCGCATCCTGCTCGAAGGCGACCTGCCCAGCCCGGCCCACCCTCCGACCGGCTGCCGCTTCCGCACCCGCTGCCCGAAGTTCCGCTCGGTGCTCACCCACGACGAGCGCGCGCTCTGCGTGGACGTCGAGCCCGAGGTCCTGCCGGTGGGCGACGACCAGGGCGCGGCCTGCCATTACGCCGAGAGGCTCGACGTCGTCTAGATCAGGAGGAATGCGCTCGATGAAAGCTTCACGTCTTGTCGTGGCCGTCGCCGTGACTGGCTCGCTGTCGCTGGTGAGCTGCGGCGGCTCGGGGGGCGGCTCGGCGAGCGGCACGGAAGGCGCGCACAAGACCATCAAGGCCTTCGACATCAACCCGCAGCCGCGCGACAAGGTCAAGGACGGCGGCACGCTGCGCTGGGGCATCAACGAGTTCCCCACCCAGTGGAACCGGAACCACGTCGACGGCAACCTGGCGATGGCGGCCGTGATCAGCAACGCGTTGCTGCCCTCGCCGTTCGTCTCCGACGAGAAGGCCGAGATCACCGTCGATCCCGACTACGTGCTCGACGCCAAGGTCACCGACCAGAGCCCGAAGCAGGTCGTCACCTACACGCTCAACCCCAAGGCCAAGTGGTCGGACGGGCAGCCGATCACCTGGGCCGACTACCAGGCCCAGTGGCAGGCGCTCAACGGCCGCAACCCCGAGTTCCACATCGTCTCGGCCACCGGCTACCAGGACATCGAGAAGGTCGAGCGGGGCAAGGACGACCACGAGGTGAAGGTCACCTTCGCCAAGCCGTTCGGCGACTGGCAGTCGCTGTTCGGGCCGCTGCTGCCGGCCGCCACGAACCGGACGCCGCAGGCCTTCAACACCGCGTGGCTGAACAAGATCCCGGTGACCGCCGGGCCGTTCAAGTTCAAGGGCTTCGACCAGACGGCCAAGACGATCACGATCGTCCGCGACGACGCCTGGTGGGGCAACCGGGCCAAGCTCGACCAGATCATCTACCGGGCCTCGGAGCAGGACTCACTGATCGGCGCGTTCAGCAATGGGGAGCTCGACCTCATCGACGTCGGCCCGTCGGCGCCCGACTACGCGCGGGCCAGGGCCACGCAGGGCGCCCAGGTGCGCCAGGCCGCCGGGCCCGACTTCCGGCACTTCACCTTCAACGGGTCGAGCGAGCCGCTCAAGGACGTGAACGTGCGGCAGGCCATCCAGCTCGGCATCAACCGGCAGGCCATCGCGCAGTCCGACCTGCAGGGGCTCGACTGGCCGATCGCGCTGCTGAACAACCACTTCTTCATGAACACCCAGGAGGGCTACCTGGACAACGCCGGAAGTCTCGGCGTCTACAACCCCGAACGCGCCAAGCAAATGCTCGACGCGGCCGGCTGGAAGCTGAACGGGGCCGTCAGGCAGAAGAACGGGCAGCCGCTCGACCTGCGGTTCGTGGTGCCGTCCGGGGTGCAGCTCAGCAAGTCCGAGGGTGAGCTGGCCCAGAACATGCTGGCCCAGATCGGGGTGAAGCTCACCATCAAGGCGGTGCCGAGCGACGACTTCTTCACCAAGTACGTCATCCCCGGCAACTTCGACATCACGCCCTTCGCCTACATCGGGACGCCTTACCCGATTTCGAGCAGCTACGGGATCTACGCGAACTCGGCGAACGGCAAGACGTGGAACGCCAACTTCGGCCGTACCGGCTCGCCGGAGATCGACCAGGCCATGGACAAGGCGGCCCAGAACCTCGACCCGGCCGGCGCCCGCACCCAGACGAACGAGGCCGACGGGCTGATCTGGAAGCTGGTCAACGTCCTGCCGCTCTACCAGCGTCCGCAGAACGTGGCGGCCAAGCAGACGCTGGCCAACGTCGGCGCGCGCGGCTTCTACGACCTGCGCTACGAGGACATCGGCTTCACCGGCTGACCGGCGTTCAACGCTCCACGGCGAGCTTCACGCCGAGCCCGACGAAGATGCCGCCCGTCGCCGTGTTCACCCGGCGGCGGGCGACGGCGCTGCGGCGCAGCCATCCCCCGATGCGCCCGGCCAGCACGCCCACCGCGCCGTCCACGACGAACTCGAAGGCGATCAGGACGGCGCCGAGCACGGCGAACTGCAGCCACATCCGCCCCAGCCCCGGATCGACGAACTGCGGGAGGAAGGCGACGGTGAAGGTGACCATCTTGGGGTTGAGCAGGTTCGTCAGCAGGCCGCTCAGGTAGGCCCGGCGGCCGGACATCCCGGTGCCCGGCTCGGGCATGTCGCTCACCCCGCCCTTACGGTCCCGCAACATCCGCACGCCCAGGTAGATCAGGTACGCGGCGCCGCCGATCCGTACGACGGTGAAGGCGACCGGCACGGCCGCGAAGAGCGCGGCCAGCCCCGCGGCGGCCACGGCGACGTGGATCGCCTCGCTGGTCGCCACCCCGGCCGTGGCCAGCAGTCCGACCCTGGGGCCGCCCCGCATCCCGCAGCCCAGGACGAACAGCATGTCGGGGCCGGGCGTGATCATCGCCACGATGGTGGTGACCGCGAACAGCGCGAGAAGATGACCGTCGAGAGGCACGCTTGATCCTCTCATATCCCCTTTTTCGCCCAATGTGCGGAATGTCGGTGGGAGGCGGTAGAAGTGACGCATGACGATGGAGCTCACCTGGCCGCAGATCCTCACCTGGCGCCTGCGCAGGCAGTTCGTGGCGGCGGCCGACGGGCCGGACGCGGTGTCGGTGGCCCGCCGGCTGTGCGGGGTGCAGGCCCAGGTCGCCTCCTCGGCCCAGCTCGCGGTGGCGGTCAGGAGCGCCCGGCCCGACCCCGGTGAGATCGACCGGGCCCTGTGGAGCGATCGGACCCTGGTCAAGACCTGGCTCATGCGCGGCACCCTCCACCTGGTGCCCGCCGACGAGCTGGCCGGCCTGTGCGCGGCGCTGAGCACGCTGCGCTTCTGGGAGAAGGGCTCCTGGCAGCGCGGGCACGGCGTGACCGCCCCGGAGATCGAGGCCGTCATCGAGGCCGTTCCCGAGGCGCTGAAGGGAGCGCCGCTGACCCGCGAGGAGCTGGTCGACGCGATCGTGGCGCTGACCGGCGACGCCCATCTCCGCGAGGCGCTGACGTCCGGATGGGGGGCGCTGCTCAAGCCGCTGAGCCGCCTGGGCGAGCTGTGCTACGGGCCGCCCCGCGAGGGCAAGGTGACCTTCACCGCGCCGCGGTCGTGGGTGCCGGGCTGGCCTGGGGAGCTGCCCGGCCAGGAGGAGGCGGGCGTGCGGGTGCTGCGGGCGTTCCTGGGGGCCCACGGGCCGGCCACGCCGGAGATGTTCGACACCTGGCTGTTCGGCGGCGTGGCCAGGAAGGCGGTGCTCAAGGCGTGGGTCAAGGGCCTGGCCCCGGAGCTGGTGGAGGTCAGGGCCGACGACGGCACGACCCTGTACGCGCTGGCCGAGCACGCCGACGACCTGGCCGCCACCCGGCCCTCGCAGGAGGTCCACCTGCTGCCGGGCTTCGACCAGTTCATCCTGGGGGCGCCGCGGACGCTCGCCCCGCTCGTCCCGCCGTCGCTCAAGCCCAAGGTCAGCCGCCAGGCGGGCTGGATCTCGCCCGTCGTGGTGCACGAGGGCCGGGTGGCCGGTGTGTGGGAGGCGAAGAACGGCGCCGTCACCCTCGACCTGGCCGCGCCGGTGCCCCAGGACGCGCTCGACCGCGCCCTGGGCCGCATGCGGTCGCTGCTGGGCCCGGCCTGACGCCGTTCGGTCAGGCGGACGAGCTCGCCATCACCCGGTCGACGATGCCCTTGTTGCCCTCCTCGCGGGCGCAGTGGGCGCAGCAGTACCAGTGCTCGCCCGACTGGACGCCGTGCCCGATGACCTTGGTGCCGCAGTGCTCGCAGATCGGCGCCATGGCCTCGATCGCGCACTGGAAGCAGTCGAAGGTGTGCACGGCCCCCTGCGCGTGCACCTCGAAGGCCATGTCGTAGTCGTTGCCGCAGTTGTCGCAGACGGCCATGGTGATCCCCTCTTCACGTCCGAATCACCTGGGGCAATACCCCGAACCGTGGTGCGCTTTCCCCAACGAAACGCCATATTCACGCCGAGTCACCGTCGATGATGACGAAACGTACGATCAGCGGCAGCCCCAGGAGGCCTAGCGCGGCGAGCGCGACGGGCAGCCCGAACGGTCCGGTCAGCCCCGCCACCAGCAGCGGGCTGACGACGAACCCGGCGTAGGAGACCATCGAGACGCCCCACACCAGCGTCCCGGTCGGGTCGTCGGCGGCCGAGCGGCTGAGCAGCGCGGGCACCAGCGGCCCGAGCGCCAGCCCGGTCAGGGCGAAGCCCGCCATCGACAGCGGCACGCCGTCACCGAGGCCGGCCAGGCCGATCCCGGCCGCGCCGCCCACCCCGGCGACCAGGTACAACGCGCGCAGGGGCACCGGAGGCAGGGTCTGCGCGGCGATCCGGCCGGCCGTGAGCGCGGCCATGTAGACCGAGGGGGCCAGGCTCGCCATGAGGGGCGTGGCGGCCCGGTGCTCCTCCAGCAGGAGCACCGACCACTGCTCGACGGCGTTCTCGATCACCAGCACGCATCCGGCCAGCGTCCCGAGCAGCAGCGCGACGCCCCACAGCCGGCGCCCCGCGTGGTGGTCGCCGGAGGGGGCGGCCCGGCCGCCGCCCACGGGCAGCGCGGGCAGCGTCAGGGACGTCGCCGCCACCAGCACCGCGATCACCAGCAGCACGGCCCGGACGTCCAGGCCGAGCGACCGGGCCAGGCCGGTGAGCGGGGCGGCCACGATGACCGCGAGCGGGAAGGCCGCGTGCACCGCCTGGAAGAGCCGCCGGCCGCTCTCGCGCTCGACGCGTCCCGTGGTCAGGTTGAGCGCCACGTCGAGCGCCCCGCTGGCCGCGCCGAGCAGCAGCAGCCCGGCCACGAGCGGCCAGTACGCGGTGACCGCGGCCAGGCCCGCCACGGCCAGCCCGAACAGGACGGTCGTCGCCATGAGGGCATGGCGCTCGCGCCCGCGGGCCAGCCGGCCGGTCAGCGCCATCGCGGGCAGGGCCCCGACGGGCACCGCGCTCAGCGCCGTGCCGAGCTGCGCCGCCGAGACGCCGAGCTCGTGCTTCACGGCAGGCAGCAGAGCCGCCCAGGACCCCCAGAACACCGCCCAGACGGCGGACACCGCGATGAGCGGCATTCACCAACCCCCTTGTATTGCGGTCAAGTCTCGGTAAAGATCGACGACGTCCTTAATGTCCCCCGCCGAAGGGAATATCGTGCTGACGCGAACGGTCATCGCGGCCGGACTGGTCGCCGCCGGTCTCGCCGCCACCCCCTCCGCCGCCTCCGCGGCCACCGCCCCCGAGACGCCCGAGCGCGTCTGCGGCGCGGGCTACCACCGGGTGCAGGACGGCCACCGGGCGATGAAGACGCGCGACGGGAAGGTGCTCGGTCACGTCTACCTCATGTACGACAAGAGCGCCGGGAAGAACTGCGTGGCGGCGATCAAGACCGCCTTCCGCGGCACCCCTACGGTCACCGGCGCCTCCATCGAGGTCCGCGGCGGCGGCCGCAGCGAGGACGTGCAGCGTTACCGCTTCTACGCCGAGACCGGCCACATCGACGGTAGCTGGAAGTGCGTGAAGTACGCGGGCTGGACGCGCACCCCGGACAACCGTGTCGAGGCATGGGGCGGCCGCGGCTCGTGGGGCAACTGCCGGGGCTGAGAACGAATCCGGTCCTCCCCCCCGGAGCTGTCACATCGAACCGGGCCGTCTCGTCGTGTGTCATGGAAATGACGACACAGGGAGGATCACCATGACCCAGCGCATCGACATCGCCGAGCTCGCCCCGGAGGCGTACCGGGGGTTCCTGGCGGTGGAGGCGTACATGCACGGCAGCGACCTGCCCGCGGCCACGATCGAGCTGGTCAAGCTGCGGGCCAGCCAGATCAACGGCTGCGGCTACTGCGTGCACATGCACAGCGGGGACATGAAGAAGGCCGGGGAGAGCGACGAGCGGCTGTGGTCGGTCGCCGCCTGGCGGGAGGCCACGGTCTTCACCCCGGCCGAGCGGGCGGCGCTGGCGCTGACCGAGGAGGCGACCCGCCTGGCCGACCGCGGCGAGACCGTGCCGGACGAGGTGTGGCAGCAGGCGGCCGAGCACTATGACGACAAGCAGCTCGCCGCCCTCGTCGTCTCCATCGCGATGATCAATGCCTGGAACCGGATCGGCGTGACCGCCCGCCTGGTTCCGGGAACGTGACGCGGGCGCACCCGCACGCGAGGCCGTAGAAATGCGTTGAGCGGTCCCGGGAGCCCCGGTTAGGTTGGCGCGCAAGGCGGGTGGCGGCACCCGCCGAGCCGCCGTCAGCCGGCGGCGGCCCGGAAGGGGGAAGACCGTGAAACGTGTCAGAGTCCCGAAATCAACGGCCGTCAGGCGTCCGCATCCGTCGGCCGAACCGGATCTGCGCACCCCGTCAGGGCGAAAGTTGCCCTATTAGCTACCCTTTACAGCGAACTTACGGCTGTATCGGTAGATAACAGAGGTAACAGAAACATCACGGGGGCTCACATGAAGAGGCTTGCGGTGGTGCCGCCGCACATCGCCAGGCACAAGATCCGCGACATCCGGGCGGCGGTCCGCCGCCGAAGGACCGAGGCCACCGACCCCAAGGTGGTCGACCTGCGGGCCTACAGCGGCCGGAACGTCATCCGCTTCCCCGGCGGACCGACGCCGGCCGCCTGAACCGCACGGATTCACCGCACCGCTGAGGCCCGACACGACCGGCTCCCCCCGCCGGCCGTCCGGTCTCAGCCGTAGAGCCTCTTGGCGTAGCCCTCGCCGTAGTACGACTCCAGCTGCTCCAGCGTCTCCTCGACCACCTGAACCTCCTTGATCAGAGTGGCGTGCGAGGGCAGGACGGACGGGTTCCAGGAGTCGGGCGCCCAGAGCTGCGAGCGCAGGAACGCCTTGGCGCAGTGGAAGAAGATCTGCTCGATCTCCACCACCAGGGCCAGCCGCGGCCGGTGACCCTTGACGACCATCTCGTCGAAGAACGGCGCCTCGCGCACGAGCCGGGCGCGACCGTTCACGCGCAGGGTCTCGTTGCGGCCGGGGATCAGGAAGATCAGGCCGACGTGCGGGTTCTTCAGCACGTTGAGGAACCCGTCGGCGCGGCGGTTGCCCGGCCGGTCGGGGATGGCGATGGTGGTGTCGTCGATGACGTGGACGAACCCGGCCGGGTCGCCCTTGGGCGAGACGTCGCAGTTGCCCTCGGCGTCGGACGTGGCGATCAGGCAGAACGGGGAGGCCGCCAGCCAGTCGCGGTCACGCGCGTGCAGCCGGACCCGCTCCTTGGTCACGGCCCTCGGCATCACCTCGCCCAGCAGTTCCCGCAACTCCTCCTCGGACCCGATCTCCGCCCAGCTCATCTGATCTCCTTTCGAGGGGTACCGCCCGATTTTGTCAGGAGATCGGAGCAAGCATCCTGTGGGGTGCCCTGAGCAGAACGCTGACCGGATCATCACGGTTGTCCGTCAGGCCGGGGCCGGGGCGCACCTCGATGTCCTCCAGCCCGACGGCCGTGCCGCACGACGGGCACCGGGACACCGGGTCGAGCCGGGCGCCGCAGGCGGCGTGGTGGAACAGGCGGCGCGGGCCGTCCCCGCCGAGGTTGCGCTCGCCCCACTGGGACAGGGCCAGCATGGGGACCCACAACTCGCGGCCCGTGGCGGTCAGGACGTACTCGTCGCGGGGCGGGTTGTCCTGGTAGCGGCTTCTGGCCAGCACGCCGGCCTCGACCAGCGCCCCGAGCCGCTGGGACAGGACCGCCCGCGGGATGTCGAGGTGGGCGAGGAAGTCGCCGTAGCGGCGCACGCCGTACATGGCGTCGCGGACGACCAGCAGCGTCCACCGTTCGCCGATCACTTCCAGGGCCCTGGCCAGCGAGCAGTCCTGGCCTTCGTAGTTCTTGCCGAGCGCCATGGGAGCCATGTTAGTTCATTCACCGAACCGTGATACGTTGCGCCGCATGAGTTCAATGACCGAACTGACCCGGGTCCGGCCGGGCACGCTGGCCGTGGCGTCCTCGGCGCCCCTGCTCGTGCTGACGAACTACACGGTGCCGATGGTGACGTTGCCGCAGACGGCCGCGTCCCTGGACGCCGGGCCGACGGGGCCGGTGTGGATGCTGGGCGGCATCTCGCTCGGGCTGTCGGCGCTGCTGCTGGTCTCCGGCGGGCTGGCCGACGACCACGGGCGCCGGCGGGTGCTGGTGTGGGGGGCGGCCGTGCTGGCCGCCGCCGGGGTGGCGGCCGCGCTGAGCACGTCGGTGCCGGTGTTCGTGCTGGCCAGGCTGGCGCAGGGCGGGGCGAGCGCGGCGATGCTGGCCGCCAGCCTGGGCATCGTCGGCCACGCCTTCCCCTCGGGCGCCGCGCGGGTGCGGGCCACCGGGCTGTACGGCGCCATGATCGGGCTGGGCACCGCGCTCGGCCCGCTGGCCTCCGGCGTGCTGGCCACGGCGGTGAGCTGGCGGGCGGTCTACTGGGTGTTGTCGGCCGTCGCGCTCGCCCTGGCGGTGGCCTCGGCGCGGCTGCTGGCCGAGTCGCGCTCCCCCGCGCCGCGCCGTTTCGACGTGCCCGGCGTGGTGCTGCTCAGCCTGGGGGTGGGGGCGCTGGTCGCGGGGGTCACCGAAGGGCGTGCCGGGTGGGGGCGTCCGGTGGTGATCGGGGCGTTCGCGCTGGCGGCGGTGCTGGTGGCGGCGTTCGTGTCGGTGGAGCGCCGGCGTCCGGAGCCGCTGCTCGATCTGGAGCTGTTCGGACGGCCGGTGTTCCTGGTCGCCACCGGTGGCGCGCTGGTCGTCGGGGCGGCGGTGGTGGGCCTGCTCAGCTACCTGCCGACCGTGCTCCAGACCGCGCACGCGCTGACGCCGCTGCAGACCGGCCTGCTGTTCTGCCTCTGGTCGGGCACGTCGTTCGCGGTGTCGCTGGCGTCCCGGCTGGTACGCCTGCGCACCGCCGCCCGGCTGGCCCTCGGCCTCGGCCTGACCGCGCTCGGGTTCGCCGGCCTGCTGGGCGTGGGCGGCTCGCTGGACCTGCCGCTGGTCATCGCCGGGCTGGTGGTGAGCGGCGCCGGGTCCGGGCTGATCAACTCCTCGATCACCCACCTGGCGATCGAGAGCGTGCCGGCCCACCGGGTCAGCATGGGGTCGGGCGCCAACAACACCGCCCGCTACGTCGGCTCCTCCCTGGGCGCGGCCGGCGTGGCCGCGGTCGTCGGCGCGTTCGGCGTGGACCGGGGGGCGACGGTCGCGGTGGCGGCCTGCATCGTGCTGGCGGCGGTGACGGCCCTGGCCGCCGTGCTCACGCGCCCCTGAGCCCGCCCCTGAGCCCGCCCCTGAGCCCGCCGCCGGGTCCGGCCCTGAGCCCGGTCGCGGCTACCAGCGGCGGGCGTGGGCCATCGAGGTGAGCAGGGCGTCGCGTTCCATGGCGAACCTGGCCGGGTCCATGCCCTGCCGTTCGGCCCGCAGGTGCAGCACGGTCAGCTCGGTCGCCGCCTGCTGGTAGTCGCTCATCGCGCGGCCGAGCCCGGCGCCCCTGGCCCACCTGCGGGCCGCCTTGCGGGCCTTGAGCGTGCTGAGCATCTTCAGGTCCGCCGCCGTGACCAGGCCGGTCTGGCCGTAGCCGGGCAGGTAGACGCCCATCTTCGAGACGAGCTGGCGGCGTTCGACGACGGTGACCACGACGAGCAGGACCAGCGCCACCATGATCACCAGGTACGCCGTGCCCAGCCAGGCCAGCGACTGCGTGGAGGCGGCGCCGTTCCACAGCCCGTGCAGGACGACCGCGCCCAGGTAGCCGAGCGGGATCGCGGCGAACCTGGCGGGCGTGCGGCGGGTGAGCGCGTAGGCGACGCCGAGCCCGATCATCGAGGTGTAGATGGGGTGGCCGAGCGGGTCGATCAGCCCTCTGAGCACGAACAGCCGGACCGCGGCGCCGGTGCCGTCCTGGCCGAACGCGATCAGGTAGTAGCCGATGTTCTCCACGGCGGCGAAGCCGAGCCCCGCCATGGAGGCGTAGACGATGCCGTCGGTCAGGCCGTCGATCTCCTGCTTCCTGCGCAGGAGCAGCAGCAGCGCCGACCCCTTCAGCGCCTCCTCGATCACCGGGGCCAGGAACACGGTGCCGACGTCGTTGACGAGCTGGGCGCCGTACCCGGCCCGCAGGAACAGCGCCTGTCCGGCCAGCGTCAGCCCGACGCCGAGCACGATCGCCAGGCCCGCGCCCCACGCGAAGGCGAAGGCCAGGTGCAGCTTCGGCTCCGGCTCCAGCCGGTCGAGCGAGAGCACCGCGGCCAGCAGCACCGGCAGCGGCGCGAGCCCGAGCACCGCCGACAGCCCGAACCCGACCGGCCCGCCTTTGTGCAGCATGAGACCGAGGACGATCAGCGCGAGGACGCCTGAGACGACGAGTCCGATCAGGAGCGCCTTGCTGGGTCTCCTGGCGGGGTGCGGAGCTGTCATGGGGGGCGCCTTTCTCCGACTCAGTGCACCTACTATGAGCGTTCCCGGCCGTCGCGCACTTGACAGTCGCCTACATCACCGTGACTCGCGGTAATAGGGATCGGCCACGACGGATTCCCCGTCCACGTAGGAGTACACCTCACGTCCGGCGATGAACACCCTCAGCGCCCGGCTCATCACGTCGAGCGGGTCGCCCGACCAGATCACCACGTCGCCGTCGAGGCCGGGGCGCAGCGAGCCCACCCGGTCGTCGAGGCCCATGATGCGGGCGGGGTTGACGGTGATCGAGCGCAGCGCGGTGTCCCTGTCGAGCCCTTCCTTGACGGCGAGGGTGGCCTGGTGGACGAGGAAGTGGATGGGCACCACCGGATGGTCGGTGGTGATCGCCAGCTCGACCCCGGCCCGCGCGAGGATGCCCGGGTTGCGCAGGGCGCGCTGCCGCAGCTCGACCTTCGACCGGCTGGTGAACAGCGGGCCGATGATGACCGGCACGTTCCGCTCGGCCAGCGTGTCGGCCAGCAGGTGGCCCTCGGTGCCGTGGTTGAGGATCAGCCGGTGGCCGAACTCGTCGGCCAGGCGCAGCGCGGTGGCGATGTCGTCGGCGCGGTGCGCGTGCTGGCACCACGGCAGCTCGCCGTCGAGCACGCGGACCAGGATCTCCAGCGTGCCGTCGCGGTCGAACGGCTTGTCCTCGCGCTCGGCCGCGGCCTTCTTCGCCTTGTAGTCCTGCGCCTTCATGAGGGCGTCGCGGATCACCGCGGCCACGCCCTGCCGGGTGGAGGGCAGCTTCTTCTGGTCGCCGTAGACGCGCTTGGGGTTCTCCCCCAGTGCGCTCTTGACGCTCACCGGCTCTCTGACCAGCATCTCGTCGACCGACCTGCCCCAGCACTTGACCGCGACCGTCTGGCCGCCGATCGGGTTGCCGGAGCCCGGCTTGATCACGACCGTGGTGACGCCGCCGGACAGCGCGTCGGCGAAGCCCTGGTCGGCCGGGTTGATGGCGTCGAGGGCGCGCAGCCGGGCCCCGTTGGGGTCGGTCATCTCGTTGGTGTCGTTGCCCGCCCAGCCCTCGGCCTCCTCGTACACGCCGAGATGGCCGTGCGCCTCGACGAAACCGGGCAGCACCCAGCCGCCGTCCGCGTCCACGACGGTGGCGGAGTCGGGGATGGTCACGTCCCGCCCCACGGCGAGGATCTTCCCGTCGCCGACCAGGACGGTGCCGCCCTCGATGGGATCTCCGTCAACCGGCACGACATATCCGTTGATGATGGCGAGAGTCATAGCGGCAACTTACCGTTGCCATGCTTACCCCCGTAAAGCCTGGACCGATAACCAGATTTCGGGCATGCTTGTCGAGATCTTCAGTCAAGGCCAATCGAAAGGGACGTACTGGTGCGCATGCCCGCAAAGGCAATCCTTCTGACGGCGGCGATCGGTCTCAGCGGCGTTCTCGCGACCCCGGCGAACGCCACGGCCGCGAGCACCCCGCAGGGCGTCTGCGGATCGGGCTTCGGGCTCGTCTCCGGCGGCGCCAAGCCCGTCAAGACCCAGGGCGGCAAGCGCTACGGCACGGTCTACCTCCTGTACAACCGCGGCACCGGCCAGAACTGCGTGGTCACCATCAAGTCCAGCTTCATCGGCTCGAAGACGCAGATGAGCGCCAGGCTCACCGTCATGCCCAAGCCGCACAAGGACGAGAAGCAGGACCCGATCGTGCGCATGGACGCCGGCAAGTTCGGGCAGTACGCCGGGCCGGTCAAGTACTGGGCCAAGAGCGCCTGCGTGAAGTTCTGGGGCACGATCCAGGGCACCGACGGGTCCATCGCCGGCGGCGGCCGTACCAGCTGGGGCAACTGCGGCTAGGGGCCTCCCGCGCGGGTAGTCGTGCCGCCATGCTGACCGAACTGTACGAGCGCTGGCTGCTCGAACTGTGGAACGGCGACTTCCCCCTCGCGCACGACCTGGTGACCCCCGAGTTCGTCGGCCACTGGCCCGGCGCGGACGTGCACGGCCCCGACGGGCTGATCGAGGCGATCCGGCAGGGCCACGAGCCGTTCGACGACGTCCGGGTCACGCTCGACGTGGGCCCGGCCGTCGACGGCGACCTGGTCGCCGCCCGGTGGACGTTCACCGGCGCCTACCGGGGCGGCCTGCCCGGCGCGAGCGCCCAGCCGGGCACCCCCGTCTCCTTCTCCGGGCACGACCTCCTGCGTGCCACGGACGGACGATTCTCCGAATACTGGGTGATCTCCGACGTCCAGTCGTTCTCCCGGCAACTCGGGATAGGCTGACATATTCGCATCACGACGGGGGTCGAAGGATGTCACAGGAGGCAATGGGGGCGATGGGCTCGATGGGCTCGATGGGCGCACAGCCGCTGGAGCTGCCCGAGGAGGACCTGTCGGCGCTGCTCGCCGGCCAGCGCTTCGGCGCGCTCGCCACGAACGGCGGCGGCGGCCGTCCGCAGTTGTCCACGGTGGTCTACACCTGGGACCCGCCGCGGCGGGTGGTGCGGATCTCGACCGTCGCCGACCGGCTGACGGTGCGCCGCCTGCACCAGGACCCCCGCTGCGCGCTCTACGTCGCCAGCGACGACTTCGGCTCCTACGCCGTCGCCGAGGGCGAGGCCGAGCTGTCCCCCGTGAGCGACCGGCCGGGTGACGAGGTGGGCCTGGAACTGCTGGCCATGCAGCCGTCCTTCGGTGACGCCGCGGGCGAGCTGGCGTTCCTGCACCGCATGGTCGCCGACCGCCGGCTGGTGGTCAGGATCCAGGCGAGACGGCTCTACGGGGCCCTGCTGCCGACGCCCTGACCGCGCGCCGCCGGTTGTAGGCCACCATCGCGACCACCAGCAGGATCAGCGCCAGGTCGATGGCCGCCGACCAGCGCATGGCCCGCGCGTGGTGGCCGCCCTCGGCGACCGCGAAGTAGACCGCCCCGATCACCGCCACGCCGCCCGCGCCGGCGAACTGCTGCGCCGTGCTGAGCACGCCCGACCCGATGCCGGCCTGGTGCGGCGCGACCTCCACCAGCGCCGCGCCGATGAGCCGCGGCAGGACCAGGCCGTTGCCCGAGCCCACGAGCATGAGCGCGACCATGACGTACGGCAGCCCCCACCCGGCCCCGGCCACCAGCAGCGCCAGCCCCAGGGCGGTGACCAGGCCGCCGATCATGACGACGACCAGCCCGTACCGGCCGACCAGGCGGGTGCCGAGCAGCGAGGTCACGGTGAACAGCACGCCCATCGGCGCGAAGGCCAGGCCCGCCTGGAACGCGGTGAGCCCGAGCCCGCTCTGCAGCAGCAGCGTCAGCGTGAACATGAACGAGGCGAAGTACGCCATGAACGCGACGATCGCCCCGACGCCCGCCAGGTAGGAGTGGACCTTGAGCAGGCCGAGGTCGAGCACCGGCTGCCCGCCCCGGGCGGCCAGCGTCCGCTGCCACCACCAGGTCAGCGCGAACACCGGCGCGCTCGCCGCCATGGCGGCCCACGTCCAGGCGGGCCAGCCCAGGCTGTTGCCGAGGCCGAGCGGCACCAGCAGCAGCGCCAGCCCGGCGGCCAGCCCCGCCGCGCCCGGCAGGTCGAACGCGACGGGCTTGTGCGGGTCGGCCTCGGGCAGCAGCCAGCGGGCCAGCGGCACGACGACCAGCCCGACCGGCAGGTTGATCAGGAAGATCACCCGCCAGCCGAGGCCGAACACGTCGGCGGTGAGCAGCAGGCCGCCGAGCACCTGGCCGGCGATGGAGCCGAGGCCGCCGGCGGCGCCGTACCAGCCGAGGGCGCGGCCGCGGCGCTCCGGCGGGTAGACGGCCGAGATCATGGCCAGCACCTGGGGCACCATGACGGCGCCGGCCAGGCCCTGGAGCAGCCGGGCGGCGACCAGCCAGGCGGCGCCGGGCGCGAGGCCGCACAACACCGAGGCGACGGTGAACCCGGCCACGCCGAGGACGAACAGCCGCCGGTAGCCGTAGCGGTCGCCGAGCCGGCCGCCGGTGATCATGCCGGCCGCGTACGTGAAGGCGTACCCGGCCACGATCAGCTCCAGGGCGGCCGGACCGGCGCTCAGGTCGTGCTCGATGGCCGGCGCGGCCACGTTGACCACGAAGAAGTCGAACTGGGCCATGAACCACGCCGACAGCAGGACCGGCAGCACCCCTCGCATCTTGTCAGGCTAGATCAGACAGGCTCTTGCAAGTTGAGTGGGAGGGGCTTACGATCCGCGTGATTGTTAGGAAACTTTCTTTAAAGAAAGGTCCTTGACGTGCGCCGATTAGTCACCCCCCTGATCGCCGTCCTCGTGATCATCGGCATGTGCACCCTTCCCGCACAGGCCGCGAGCCGCCTCATCGCCACGTTCTCCCTCTCCGGGAACACCGGCACCTTCCTGGTGAGCAACCCGGGCACGACCGCCGTCAGCGGCTGGTCGATCGTCTTCGAGCTGCCGTCCGGGGTCACCGCGAGCAACCCCCAGAACGCCACCATCCGCCAGAACGGCACCAAGGTGACGCTCACCCCCGCTTTCTACATCAACACCGTGCAGGCGGGGAAGAACACCGAACCCTACAGCCCCAAGGTGACGCTGAGCTCGGCCGTCCAGCCGACGAGCTGCCTGATCAACGGCGCCAACTGCGACGGCACCGGCGGTGACCCGCCCGCCAAGCCGCCGGTCAGCGCGACGTACGACGTCAACGGCACCTCGGCCAAGTTCATCGTCGCCAACAACAGCACCACCGCGCTGAACGGCTGGTCGATCGTGTTCGAGCTGCCCGCGGGCGTCACCGCGAGCAACGCCCAGAACGGCTCACTCACCCAGAGCGGGCGGACCGTCACCCTGACCCCCGTCCACTACAACACCACCGTGAACGCGGGCGCGACCACCGAGCCCTACAGCCCGAGCTTCACCGTGAGCACGGCCAACGCCGAGCCGACGAGCTGCCGGATCAACGACGTCAACTGCGACGGCACCCCCGACGCGCCGCCCGGCGCCCCCGGGAACCTGCGCTCGCCGGTCAAGACCACCAAGACGGTCTCCCTCGCCTGGGACGCCGCCACCCAGGGCAGCCTGCCCATCGTCGGGTACGAGATCTACAACGGCTCCGCCCTGGCCGCCTCGGTCACCGAGACCTCCGGCACGGTCTCCGGCCTGACGCCGAACACCGAGTACACGTTCACCGTCAAGGCCAAGGACCGCAAGGGCGCCCTGTCGGCCGCCTCCGCGCCGCTGAAGGTGACCACCCGCAACCCGGCCGACGACTCGCAGGCGCCGTCGGTGCCGTCGGGACTGCGCAGCACGGCCAAGTCCTCCAGCAGCGTCACGCTGGCCTGGACGGCCTCCACCGACAACACCGGCGTGGCCAACTACGACGTCTTCGCCGGCTCGACCCTGGCCACGACCGTCACGGGCACGACGGCGGTCGTCTCCGGCCTGTCCCCCTCGACCGAGTACTCCTTCACGGTCAAGGCCCGCGACCTGTACGACAACCTCTCGGCCGCCTCCACCCCGGTGAAGGTGACGACGTCGGACATCGTCGAGACCGGGTACGCCCGCGTCGGCTACTTCGTCCAGTGGGGCATCTACGGCCGGCAGTACTTCGTCCGCAACCTGGACACCACCGGGGCCGCGGCGAAGCTGACCCACATCAACTACGCCTTCGCCAACATCGACCCCAAGAACCTGACCTGCCTGCAGGGCGTCACCAAGGGCACCACGTCCGACCCGCAGGACCCGAACCAGGGCGACGGCGCCGGTGACGCCGAGGCCGACTACGGCAGGCCGTTCAGCTCCGCCCAGTCGGTCGACGGGGTCGCCGACACCGGCTGGGAGAAGCTGCAGGGCAACTTCAACCAGCTCAAGAAGCTCAAGGCGAAGTACCCGAACCTCAAGGTGCTGATCTCGCTCGGCGGCTGGACGTACTCCAAGTACTTCTCCGACGTGGCGGCGACCGACGCCTCCCGCAAGAAGTTCGTGTCCTCCTGCATCGACACCTACATCAAGGGCAACCTGCCCGACTACAACGGCAAGGGCGGTCCGGGCACGGCCGCGGGCATCTTCGACGGCATCGACCTCGACTGGGAGTGGCCGGGCGCCGAGGGGCACGCGGGCAACCACATCGGCCAGAACGACAAGGCCAACAACACGCTGCTGATCGCCGAGTTCCGCCGCCAGCTCGACGCGCTGACGACGACGACCGGCAAGCGGTACCAGCTCACGGCGTTCACCCCGGCCGACCCGGCCAAGATCGCCGCCGGCTGGGACCTGCCCGAGGTCGCCAAGTCGCTGGACATCTTCAACATCCAGGGCTACGACTTCCACGGCGCGGGCAGCGACAACTCCTGGGAGCCGAACCGCACCGGCCACCAGGGCAACCTGTACCTCGACGCGGACAGCCCGTACAACCCGGACTTCAGCGTCGAGAAGGCCGTGGACGTCTACCTCCAGGCCGGCGTCAACCCGCGCAAGCTGACCATCGGCCTGGCCTACTACGGCCGCGGCTGGCAGCAGGTGACCGACGGCGGCAAGGCGGGCGAGTGGCAGGACGCGCACGGCGCCGCTCCCGGCCAGTTCCAGGAGGAGGCGGGCACGCGCGGCTACAGCAACCTGCTCGCCATGGTGCCCGGCTGCACGATCCGCCATGACGAGGTCGCCGTCGCCACCTACTGCTACACCGGCAACAACGGGCAGTGGTGGACGTTCGACGACGCCTGGTCGATCGGCAAGAAGACGGCCTGGCTGAAGAGCAAGGGCCTGCTGGGCGCGATGATCTGGGAGATGTCCGGCGATCCGGGCGTCCTCACCACCGCGCTGGACGCCGGCCTGAAGTAACCCGGGTTCGGTGACAGCCGAGGGCGGGCCGCCGCGGGCGGCCCGCCCTCAGGCATGTCCGCGTGTCGAAGCCTCATCGGATGGGCACCGCTGCGTTACTCTGCCCTCAACTCACGGTCATCATTGCTGGTCATGGTCGGGGTTGTCGGTCTCTCCCCCACCGAGGAGATCCATGTTGCGGCGACTCGCCCTGTTCCTGCCCCTCGCCCTCCTCCCCCTGGCCTCCCCGCCCTCCTCCGCCGCCGCTGTGACCACAGTGGTCAACGTCGCCCATCGGGGCGCCTCGGCGTACGCGCCGGAGAACACCGTCGCAGCCTTCCAGCTCGCCGCCCGTCAGGGGGCCGACCTGTTCGAGCTGGACGTTCAGGAGACCAAGGACCACGAGCTGGTCCTGATGCACGACACCACCCTCGCCCGCACCACCGACGCCGAGCGCGCCCTGCCGGGCCTTGCGCCCTGGCGGGTGCGCGACCTCACGCTCGCGCAGATCCGCAGGCTGGACGCGGGTTCCTGGTTCGACCGGGAGTACACCGGCGAGCGGGTCCCGACCTTGCAGGAGGCGCTGCGCGCGACGGCGGGGTCCCGCGCCGGCATGCTGCTGGAGGTCAAGGAGCCGAAGCTCTACCCCGGCATCGAGGCCCGCATCGTCCGCGCGCTGCGCGCCGAGCCCTCCTGGCTCGCGCCGGGGCGGCTGGTGGTTCAGTCGTTCGACTGGGACTCGATGCGCGCCTTCCACCGGCTGCTGCCCGACGTGCCGATCGGGCTGCTCGGCACGCCGAGCGCCGCCGCGCTGCCCGGCCTGGCCAGGTTCGCCGACCATGTCAACCCGCCGTACGCCGCGCTCACCCCTTCGTACGTGAAGCTGGCCCACGAGCACGGCATGAAGGTCTTCGCCTGGACGGTCGACAGCCCCGACGTCATGCAACGCCTGCTCACGTACCAGGTGGACGGCATCATCACCGACAAACCCGACATCCTGCGCGACCTGCTGACCGAAGCCTGACCCCGGAACCCCTGACCGGAACCTGACCCCGAACACCTGACGGGAACCCGACCCCGGAAAGCCGATGAGGGGGGCCCGTTCCCGGGCCCCCCTCATCTCAGTTCAGCGTGGATCAGCTGCAGCCGCTGGTCGAGCCGCAGCCCTCGCAGACGTAGCAGCTTCCGGCCGGCCGCATCTTGGTGCCGCAGGTCATGCAGAGCGGCGCGTCGGCGGTGAAGCGCTGGTGGCTCTCCAGCGTCAGCTCCCGGACCGGCTCCTCCTTCGGCTCCTCCTTGGGCTTCTCGATGGGCGCCGACTGGGCCAGCGCCTCCCGGTCGACCGCCTCCGGCAGCGCCGCCGGGTCCTCGCCGCGCTGCTGCGCGGCGCGCTCGGCCGCCGAGAAGATGCCGAGCGCCGCCCGCTCGTCGTAGGGCAGGTGGTCGAGGGCCAGGCGGCGGAAGATGTAGTCCATCACCGACGTGGCCATCCGGATGTCCGGGTCGTCCGTCATGCCCGCCGGCTCGAACCGCATGTTCACGAACTTGCTCATGTACGTCTCCAGCGGCACCCCGTACTGGAGGCCGATGGAGATCGCCACCGAGAAGGCGTCCATGACGCCCGCCAGCGTCGAGCCCTGCTTGGACATCTTGAGGAAGACCTCGCCGAGCCCGTCGTCAGGGTAGGACGAAGCGGTCATGTAGCCCTTGGCGCCGCCCACGGTGAAGCGGGTGGTCATGCTGGGACGCTGGTTGGGCATGCGCCGCCGGGTCGGCCGGTTGACCTCGATGACCTTGACCTCGGGCTCGGCCTCGACGGCCTTCGGCTCGTCCTTCTTGGCGCCGTTGCCGGCCGACAGCGGCTGGCCGACCTTGCAGTTGTCGCGGTAGACGGCCAGCGCCTTCAGGCCGAGCTTCCAGCCCTCCAGGTAGACCTGCTCGATGTCGTCGATCGTGGCCGACTCCGGCAGGTTGACCGTCTTGGAGATCGCGCCGGACAGGAACGGCTGGGTCGCCGCCATCATCCGCACATGGCCCATCGGCGCGATGGCCCGCTCGCCCATCGCGCAGTCGAACACCTCGTAGTGCTCCTTGCGCAGGCCGGGAGCGTCGACGACGTGGCTGTGCTCGCCGATGTACTCGACGATGGCCTCGATCTGCTCCTGCTGGTAGCCGAGCTGCTTGAGCGCCCTCGGGATCGTCTGGTTGACGATCTGCATCGAGCCGCCGCCGACCAGCTTCTTGAACTTGACCAGCGCGAGGTCGGGCTCGATGCCGGTGGTGTCACAGTCCATCATCAGGCCGATGGTGCCGGTGGGGGCGAGCAGGCTGGCCTGGGCGTTGCGGTAGCCGTTCTTCTCGCCGACCTTCAGGCACTCCGACCACTGGCGCGACGCCTCGGCGTGGATCTTCGCGTCCATGGTGCCGACCGTGCGCAGGTTGTCGTTGGCGGCGGCGTGCTTGCGCATGACCCGCTTGTGCGGCTCGGCGTTGCGGGCGTAACCGTCGTACGCGCCCACCACGCCGGCCAGCTCGGCGCTGCGCCGGTAGGACACACCGGTCATCAGCGACGTGATCGCCCCGGCCACCGCGCGGCCGCCGTCGGAGTCGTAGGCGTGGCCCGTGGCCATGAGCAGCGCGCCCAGGTTGGCGTAGCCGATGCCGAGCTGGCGGTAGGCCCGCGTGGTCTCGCCGATCTTCTCGGTGGGGAAGTCGGCGAAGGTGATCGAGATGTCCATCGCGGTGATGATCAGCTCGGTCAGCTTGACGAAGTCGGCGACGTTGAAGGTGTTGTCGTCCTTCAGGAACTTCAGCAGGTTGATGCTGGCCAGGTTGCACGAGGAGTTGTCCAGGTGCACGTACTCCGAGCACGGGTTGCTGGCGGTGATCCGGCCGGTCTCCGGCGTGGTGTGCCAGTCGTTGATCGTGTCGTCGTACTGCACGCCCGGGTCGGCGCACTCCCAGGCGGCCTTGGCCATCTTGCGGAACAGGTCCTTGGCGTCGACCTTCTCGATGACCTCGCCGGTCAGGCGGGCACGCAGGCCGAACTGGTCGCCCTTCTCCACCGCGCGCATGAACTCGTCGGAGACGCGCACCGAGTTGTTGGCGTTCTGGTACTGGACGGAGACGATGTCCTTGCCGCCCAGGTCCATGTCGAAACCGGCGTCACGCAGGGCGCGGACCTTGTCCTCCTCGCGCGCCTTGGTCTCGATGAACTCCTCGATGTCGGGGTGGTCGACGTCGAGCACGACCATCTTGGCCGCCCGGCGCGTCGCGCCGCCCGACTTGATCGTGCCCGCGGAGGCGTCCGCGCCGCGCATGAAGCTGACCGGCCCGCTGGCCGTGCCGCCGCTGGAGAGCAGTTCCTTGGACGAACGGATGCGGGACAGGTTGACGCCCGACCCCGAACCGCCCTTGAAGATCACGCCCTCTTCCTTGTACCACTCCAGGATCGACTCCATCTGGTCGTCCACGGAGAGGATGAAACAGGCGCTGACCTGCTGCGGCGAGGCGGTGCCCACGTTGAACCAGACCGGCGAGTTGAACGCGAAGACCTGGTGGACCAGCGCGTGCTTGAGCTCGTGGTCGAAGATCTCGGCGTCCTCGTCGCTGGCGAAGTAGCCGTGCTCGACGCCCGTGCGGGTGTAGACGCCGACCACCCGGTCGACGAGCTGCTTCAGGCTCCACTCGCGCTGCGGCGTGCCGACGGCGCCGCGGAAGTACTTGGTCGTCACGATGTTGGCCGCGTTCACCGACCAGAACTCGGGGAACTCGACACCCCGCTGCTCGAAGTTGATCGAGCCGTCGCGCCAGTTCGTCATCACGACGTCGCGGCGCTCCCACTGGACCTCGTCATACGGGTGCACGCCGGGCTTCGTGAAGATCCGCTTCATCCTCAGCCCCTTACGCGGCCGCTTACCCCCGCGCGCCACTGAACCGCTGGCCGTGTCCGTCATGACTCCCCCTTCTCCGCCTTCAACTGTGAGATCTCGGCCTCGAAGTCCGCCAGGCTCTCGAAACCGCGATAAACCGATGCGAATCGCAGGTAGGCCACCTCGTCCAGCTCCCGGAGCGGGCCGAGGATCGCCAGGCCCACCTCGTTCGACGGCAGCTCGGCCGCGCCCTTGGCCCGGATGGCCTCCTCTACCCGCTGCCCGAGCTGGGCCAGCGAGTCCTCGCTGACCGGCCTGCCCTGACAGGCCCGCCGCACGCCCGCGACGACCTTGTCCCGCGAGAACGGCTCCGTCACCCCGCTACGCTTGCTCACCATCAGCAGGACGGTCTCCTGCGTGGTGAACCTGCGCCCGCACTCGGGACAGGTGCGCCGGCGCCTGATGGCCGCGCCGTCGTCCGTGGACCGGCTGTCGATGACCCTGGTGTCAGGGTGGCGACAGAACGGACAGTGCACGGCTTCGCCTCCTCGACCCGCCCGGCCCACCACACGCGTAAAACCCTCGCCGCGGTACGCTCGCGCACGCCCCACGGCTCGCCATGGTGCGGTCACGGAAACACAAGGTGTGGTGAACCGACATCGGTGTAACTACTAGATGTTGTGGTCCAACCGTAGAAGCGCGCGACCATGAACGCAAGTTGAGCAACACCGTGGAGCTGAAGTCGCTGATCAGCCCCCGCGTCACACGGGCCCCGGGCGTGTCGCCCCGGCCGACCCCTCGCGCGCCTCACCCGACCGGCCCCCTCGCACCCGACGGCGACCAGCCCAAACAGGCCCCACAAAGGTACCGGAGCCCACAGCCTCCCCCCACCTCCCACCACCCCCGAAGCCCCCTCCCCTACCCCCACAAAACACCCCGGAACCCCCACCCCGGCACTTCGCTTGCCTCCCCGTCCTTCGCTTGCCTCCCCGGCCTTTCGCTTGCATCCCTGCCCCCTGAGCCCCGCCCCTGAGCCATGCACGCGGCAGCAGTGGAAGGCCGGCTCCTTGAAGACGACCACCCAGCCGTCAGGGGCAACGCTGTGGGTCGCGGCCACCGCGCGATCTTCGGCTGTCTTCACAAGCTCCGAATGATCACGCGGTGGCCGTCTCCATGCGACCCCAACGCCTCAAGATCACCAAGCGTCACTGGAGTCGTGGAGGGTCATCCCACGGGGTGGCGGACGGAGCCCGTCACGGGCACTTGGCGCGCATCGTGGGGCTCCAGCCGTTGTGGACGACGTACTTGCTTCCCGCGTAGTAGCTGACCTGGCCCTGCAGGCGGTAGGTGAAGGTGTCCCCCCGCTTGCAGCCCTTGTACAACGTCCTCTTGCCGGCCCCGTACCAGGAGGCGCTGGAGATGTTCTGCCAGCCCCACCAGCGCTTGCGCTGAAGCATGATCTTGACGCGCTGGTTGCTGGAGCAGCCGATCGCCCAGCCGGTCGCGGCCACGTGTCCCTTGCGCATCTCCGGACGGTACACACGCACCTCACGGCAGGACATCGTCGCCGAGCCGGCCGCCGCGGCGGCCGTGGTGACGGCGGTGAGGGAGGTCTGGGCGCCGGTCTGGACGGAGGCCTGCGCCGGGGCACCCGCGGTCAGAGCCGCGGCGGCGACCGCCGCACCGACGACCATCGTGTTGAACGTTCGCATCGAGTTCTCCTTGGTGCTCGTCGTACTGGACACCGCGAAGGTAGCCAGGCCGATGTTGAGAACCTGTGGAGTGCCTGTTGAGCGACCGATCGGCTAGCTGTCCTCCAGTGACACATCGCGATCATGGTGGGGATCCGCCCTGGCAGTGGCAGTGTCGGACGGCTGCCTGATGATGACGCCACCACCCTGACCAGCGCACGACGTCCGTGATCGTGCGGGTCGTGGTCAAGATGAGCGCGGCCGGTAACCGCCAGATCTGAAGGGCCGTCAGCAAGACGCCGTCATGAAGTACTGGGCGGCCGGGCGACGGCGATGGCCGCGCGCAGGGCCGGAGCGAGCAGAGCCAGCGCGAGCAGAGCCAGGGCGTGCAGGGCCAGGGCGTGCAGGGCCAGGGCGTGCAGGGCCAGGGCGTGCAGGGCCAGGGCGATGTGCCGGTGTCAGGCTGTCCAGTGCCCGCCTGGTGGTGGCCCAGGCCGGCCTGACCCTTGGCGGCTTGGACAGACTCCTTGCCCCCGCTTTCTTGAGGCCAGGCCACCTGCCGCTTGCCGCTTTCTTGAGGCCAGGCCAGCCTGCGCCCGTTCCCGTGGGACCCCGTTTGTGCCTGCTAGCTGGGCCTGGGCCCATCAGCCTGGGCCCATCCCCTGACCCCTTGGGGCCGGCCCCCGGAGCTCTACCCCCTGCGCTCAGCGGCCGGCGATCCCCCGCAGGGAGGCCTTCAGCCGACCTCCGCCCCTGGCTACCCCGCCCGGCCGGGCAGCCCAGCACGCACGGCCGCGCGGCCAGCCACTCCGACGCCCACAGCCGAAGCGCCGGGCGCCCCGGCCCCCGCAGCCGCATGCCCGGCCGCCCGCGTCCCGAGCCAGAACCCGCCCAGGGACAACAACACCATCACCACCACCAGCAGCACGATCCGCCCCCGGCGGGTCAGCCGCACCGGAGGAGCCGCAGCCTTGACGCCAGCCCCCGCGGGAATCACCCCGACACCCCGCCCACGGCCCCGCCGCCGCCGCAAGACCGTAGGGGTCGTACGACCATTCCGTGCAAGCCCCGCACCGTCACCGGCCGGAGCACTTTCCGCCCCCACAACACGTCCCAACATCTCCTGCCCCCCGCGAGCCTCACCGTCACCAGAACCCCCGTTCCTCCGCGCCCCCCGGCGCCGCGAGCCCCCCGGCCCGCTCACCACCTGCCCCCGATCCCGGCCCTTGGCCTCCCCAGAGCGCCGCCCCCGTACCGAGAACCGCTCCGCCACCCGTCCCGACCGCCGCCCCCGCCTGTCCGACCGCTCGGCCGACTGCTCCGAGCGCCGCCCTGGCTCGCCCTGCCGCTCCACCGACTGTCCCGAGCGTCGGCCCTGCTCGCCCAGCCGCTCGCTCCTCTTCCGGCGCCGCCCCTCAGCTTCGGGCTGCTCGGTCGAGTCGCCCGAGCGGCGCCTTCGCGTCTCGGGCCGGGCCGTGGGCTCACCAGAGCGCCGCCTACGAAGCTCGGGCCGGCCCGTGGCCTCCCCTGGACGCCGCCGTTCCCAGGGGCGGTCCGCCCGGGCCTCCGCCCGGCGCTCCCGCTCCCCTTCTGGCACCATCGCCGAGTTCCGGCCCGCCGGTCGCGCCGCACGGCCCCCCTGACCTCGCCTCCCCGACGCCTCCGCCAGACCTCGGCTTCCTGACATGTCGGCCTCGCCGCGCCTGCCCGGCCCCTCCGCCTGACCTCGGCCTCGCCGCCCCTCCGTCTCGTCTTCCGTATGCCGTCCGCTCGCTTCGGGCGGCCGTCGGCGCCAGGTGCCGGGCTCGGGCGGACGGGCGCGGGGTTTTGTCACGTCCGTGCCGGGGGTGCCCTGTTCACCTTCGGGGCGGCGGCCAGTCAGTGTGTCGTCGGCGAGAGGCTGTCCACCGCCCTTCTGAGGCAGCGTCCGGTCGGCGTCCGTGTCCGTGTCCGCGTCGGGACGCGGGGAGGGGACCAGCCACAGCCGGGGGCGGCCCGAGCCTTGGACGGCTCCCCCTGAGCCGCCGGCGCGGCGCCGCCGGGTGTTCGAATCGGGAGCCGGTCGTTTTCCCGGATTTTCGTGGCGGCCGGAGCCGGTGTGCGGGTCGTCTCCCCGTCGGCCCGCGCCCCGGGTGGCGTCGGCGATGAGGGTGAGCCGGTTGGCGTCTTCGCTGGTCGTGTCGGTGCTCGGGGTCGTTCGCACGATTGACCTCCCGCCGTCTGGCCCGAGGAAACGGCCAAAATAAGATCAGCAAATCGAACACGGTGTCGATCGAACTCCCGTACGATGTTGTACACCACGCTGGCGACAATTTCGAGGAAGACTCGAACAATTGTTTGAAGATGATCTTCAACAGCGATACGGTCGCTGTGTGCGACATCAAGACCACGGACCGGGAGGTTCGCCGGTGAGGCGGGCCGCCGCCAGGCGAGGAGGAAGAGCATGAGCGAGCGGGAAGACGCTAACGGGGTCACAGACCTCGCGGTGCGCCGGCGTGACTCCCTGGGCCTGACGCCCAGGCAGCGCAAGATCCTCGAAGTGATCCGCGATTCGGTGCAGCAGCGCGGCTATCCGCCATCGATGCGCGAGATCGGCGAGGCCGTGCAGCTGACGAGCACGTCCAGCGTGTCGCACCAGTTGACCGCCCTTCAGCGCAAGGGATACCTGCGCCGCGACCCGCACCGGCCGCGCGCCCTGGAGGTGCGCCTGCCGGGCGAGCCCGTGCTGTGGGTCGACCCCGACGCCACCGACGACGAGGCTCCGGTGAGCCGGCCGACCGCCGCCTACGTCCCGCTCGTGGGCCGCATCGCCGCCGGTGGCCCGATCCTGGCCGAGGAGAGCGTGGAGGACGTCTTCGCCCTCCCCAAGCAGCTCGTCGGCGAGGGCACGCTCTTCCTGCTCCAGGTGGCCGGTGACTCGATGATCGAGGCCGCCATCGCCGACGGCGACTGGGTGGTCGTCCGCCAGCAGCCGGTCGCCGAGAGCGGTGACATCGTGGCCGCCATGATCGAGGGCGAGGCCACGGTCAAGACGTTCAAGCGCAAGGACGGGCACGTGTGGCTGGTGCCTCACAACTCGAACTACGAGCCCATCCCCGGTGACGAGGCCAGCGTGCTGGGCAAGGTGGTGGCCGTCCTCCGCCGCCTCTAGCCCGTCCGCCGGCCGGCCGCCCTCCTTGAGGCTGCGGCCGCCGTTCGGTTTCTCCGCGATCCGGCTTCCCTCGCACGGGGGCTGTGGTCGTCGGCGCCATGTGGCGATTCCTCGCAAGTCGCACGCACCGAACGCCGCCCTCCAGCGTCGAGGCCCTTCCACCCCGGCCTCGCGTGGAGGGCGGCGTCGCATTGCCCGCTCGCCTTTCTCCCGGGACGTTCCTTCGGGCCCCGGAACACAACGCGCCCACCCCCGCGCAGCCGCCCACGCCCCAGACGGCAGGCGCCAGCATCAGGCCCCCCATACCGCCACACCGCAGACTCCTAGACTGTGCCCGTGACCGACACGAATGCCCCAAAAGAGACCCCCGCCTCCAAAGAGATGAAGGACCTCAAAGAGACGCATGACGGTCTCAAATGGGCAATCACCGCCCCCGGTGTCATCCCCGCCTGGATCGCCGACATGGACCTGTCCACCGCCCCCGAGGTGATCGAGGCCCTGACCCGCCGCGCCGCCGGCGACCTCGGCTACCCGACCTGGCTGGACAAGCCGCAGGCCGGCCCCCTGGCCGAGGCGTTCGCCGAGCGCATGGCCGTCCGCCACGGCTGGACGGCCGACCCCTCGCACGTCCACACGTTCAGCGACATCAACCAGGCCCTCCAGGTGCTGCTGCACCTCTGGACCAAGCCGGGGGACGGCGTCGCGCTGCACACCCCCGCCTACCACCCGTTCCTGACGACCCTCGATGTCATGGAACGTCCGCTCGTCCCCATCCAGCTGGAACCGGACGGCGACGCGTGGCGGTTCGAGGTGCCCGACCTGTCCGGCTGCCGGGTGCTGCTGCTGGTCAACCCGCAGAACCCGACGGGCCGCGTGTTCACCCGCGCCGAGCTGGAAGGGCTGGCCGAGCACGCCGAACGCCACGACCTGCTGGTGCTGGCCGACGAGATCCACGCCGACCTCACCTACGCGCCCCACCGGCACATCCCCTTCGCGACGATCCTCCCCGAGCGCACGGTCACCCTCACCTCGGCCACGAAGGCGTTCAACCTGGGCGGCATCCGCTGCTCGGTCGCCCACATCGGACACGCCGGGATACGCGCGGCCCTGGCGGCGCAGCCGCCGTTCCTCTTCGGCTCGACGCACCTGTTCGGGGTGGAGGCCACGGTCGCGGCCTGGCGGCACGGCGACGCCTGGCTGGACCGGACCCGGGCGCTGCTCGACCGCAACCGCCGGCTGATCGCCGAGCGGCTGCCGGACCGGTTCGGGTACCGGATGCCCCAGGCCACCTACCTGGCCTGGCTGCACACCGGCCAGCCCGGCATGGCCGAGGTCATCGAGCGGGAGGCCAAGGTGCGGCTCAACGACGGCGCGTCGTTCGGGCCGGGCGGCGCGGACTACGTACGGCTGAACTTCGCGACGACCGAACCGGTGCTCTCGGAGATCCTCACCAGGCTGACCTGAGAAGGGGCCCGGCGCTCTTCGAGACCACCAGGCCGGGCCCGCAGACGGCCGAACCGGCCGCGCTCCGAGATCCCGCCAGGCTGAGGGGCGGCCCCGACGGGCCGCCCCTCAGGACGGTCAGCTCAGCGGCGGCAGGTCCGGCGGGGTGGCGGCCGGACGCTCCTCCAGCGCGGCGAGCGCCAGTTCGACCGCCTTCGCCAGCTGCGGGTCGCGGCCCGCCACCCGGTCCTGCGGCGTGATCACGACCTCGACGTCGGGATCGACGCCGTGGTTCTCCACGCCCCAGCCCGGCCCCTCCAGCCAGAACGCGTACCGCGGCTGGGTCACCACGGTCCCGTCCACCAGGGAGTAGCGCGAGTCGATGCCGATGACGCCGCCCCAGGTCCTGGTGCCGACCAGCGGGCCGAGGCCGCGGTTCTTGATCCCGGCGCTGACGATGTCGCCGTCGGACCCGGCGAACTCGTCGGCGACGGCCACGATGGGCCCGCGGGGCGAGTCCTCGGGGTAGCGCATCGGCTCGTAGCCGCGGGCCCGCGCCCAGCCGGTGACCTTGCGCGACAACTTCTCCAGCACCAGCTCCGACAGGTGCCCGCCGCCGTTCTCGCGCACGTCCACGACCAGCCCGTCGAAGGCCATCTCGGTACGCAGGTCGCGGTGGAACTGCGCCCACCCCGAGGCCACCATGTCCGGGACGTGCAGGTAACCGAGCCGCCCACCGGACGACTCGCGGACGAAGGCCCGCCGGCTCTCCACCCAGTCGTGGTAGCGCAGCTGGCTGTCGTCGGCGAGCGGGGTGACGACGACCCGGCGCGTCGAGCCGCCGGCCGCGGGCCGCACGGTCAGCTCCACGGGCTGGTCGGCGGTGCCGGACAGCAGCGCGAGCGGGCCGCGTACCGGATCGACCGGACGCCCGCCCACCGCCACGATCGCGTCGCCGGGACGGATCGCGACGCCGGGCGCGAGCAGCGGCGAGCGGGCCGCGTGGTCGGAGGTCTCGCCCGGCAGGATGCGCTCGACCCGCCAGGTCCCGTCCTCGTCCTTGGCCAGGTCGGCGCCGAGCAGGCCCTGGCGGCGGCGCGGGTCGCTGACGCCGTCGTGGCCCCTGGCGTAGGCGTGCGAGGTGCCGAGCTCGCCCTGCACCTCCCACAGCAGGTCGATCAGCTCGGAGTGGCAGCCGAGGCGGTCGACCAGCGGCTCGTACCGGTCGAGCGTGGCCTGCCAGTCGTGGCCGCCCATGTCCTCGCGCCAGAAGTGGTCGCGCATGAGCCGGCCGGCCTCGCGGTAGCCCTGGAGCCATTCGGCGACCGGGTCGATCTGGACGGTGATGCGGTCGAGGTCGATGGTGACGACCTCGTCGCCCTCGCCGGCCGCCCGCGTCTGCAGGCCGTTCTTGCCGTTGGTGACGAGCCTGGTGCCGTCGCCGCTGACCTCGAAGGCCCGCACCTCCTTGCCGAGTTCGGCCTTGGCGCGCTTCTTGAGGTCGTAGCGTTCGAGCACGGTCTCGTTCACCGGCTCGGTGCCGTCGCCGAGCTGGCCCGTCAGGGGGTGGCGGAGCCAGAGCAGCGCGTCCTTGGCGGTCCTGAGGTTGCCGTAGCGGCCCGCCGGCACGGGTACGGGCACCACGCGGGAGGCCAGCGCCTCCGGGTCCACCTCGGTACGCGGCGGCGCGTCGTCCTTCTTGTCGTCCTTGCCGGGCTTGTCGTCCTCCCCGTTGAACCCCCGTCCCTGCAACGACGGGTCGAACGGCGACGGCGTGGCGGCCTGCAGCGGCACGATGTACGGCCGGCAGCCCGCCGGGAACGACAGGTCGAACACGTGCGCGTCGTACACCGGGTCGAACGTGCGCACCGACAGGAAGGCCAGGTGCTTGCCGTCCTGGGTGAACACCGGGTCGTAGTCGGAGAAGCGCAGCGGCGTCACGTCGATCACCGATGTGCCGTCCACGCGGCCCATCTTGATCTGCGACAGCGGCTCGTGGTCCGGATGCACCCAGGCCAGCCAGCCGGAGTCCGGCGAGAAGGTGACTCCGCTGATGTCGCCCTGGGTGGTGCGGTCGAGCTCGCGCAGGTCGCCGGACTCCAGGTCCACGACGAGCAGCCGCCCGTCGTGCGTGGCCACGGCCGCGTGCTTGCCGTCGGGGGCGGCGGTCAGTTCGAGCACCCTGCCGAGCTGCCCGCCGGCCAGGCTCCTGATCTCGCCGCCGGGGGCGCCGATCTCCAGGCCGTCCTCGCCGCCGGCGTCGGAGACCCACACGGCCCGGCCGTCGGCGCCGAGGGCGCGCGGCAGGCGTACCCGCACGCCGGGTTCCACCCGCAGCGCGCCCGCGGGCCCGTCGCGGTGGGTCACCCAGTGCGCGGTGCCGCGGATCTCGACCGCGCTGGCCCGCCCGGTCGTGTCCGGGGAGAAGGCGCCGACGCGCGTGGGCGCGGGGCGGCGCGCCCGTCCCGGCCGCGGGCCGCCGAGCTTCACCTCCAGCTTGTACGGCTCGGCGTCCAGGCTCTCCAGCAGCCACAGGTCCCCCGCGTGGCTGTAGATCACCCGCTCGCCGTCGCTCGTGGCGTGACGGGCGTAGAACTCGTCGTGGCTGGTGTGCCGGCGCACGTCGGACCCGTCGGGAAGGGCCGAGTAGAGGTTCCCCACGCCGTCCGCGTCGGACAGGTAGACGATCCGGTCGCCGACCCAGTTCACCGCCCAGTGCTGGGCGGGGCTGTCGGCGAACAGCCGGACGAACTCCCCGTCGCCGTCGGCGTCGACCCAGATCTTGGCCGCCGTCCCGCCCCGGTAGCGCTTCCACTGGGACGGCTCGCGCCAGACCGGCGACACCGTGGCCACCTTCGCGCCGCTGACGGCCGCGTCGCTGACCCACCCGTACGGCAGCCGCCCGGCCGGCCCCCCGTCGAGCGGGACGGCGTACGCCCACAGCCGGGTACGCGACGCCTCCCCGGTGGAGCTGACCGCGAGCACGGCTCCGTCCGCGGTCCAGCCGCGGACGCCGGTCATGGCGTTGCCCCAGTGCGTCAGCCGGGTGCCTTCGGCGCCGTCGAGCTCGGCCGCGAACACCTCGGGGGCGCCCTCCTTGCCGCTGGTCCACGCGATGCGCGAGCCGTCGGGCGAGAAGCGCGGGGTGGAGACCGGCACGCGGTCGGCGGTGAAGCGCCAGGCCCGGCCGCCGGCGACGGGGGCGAGCCAGACATCGTCGTCGGCGACGAAGGTGACCAGGTCACCAGACAGATGTGGATATCTCAGGTATGCGCCATATGTCACAGCTAGACACTAATGCGAGACACCAAACCAGCTAAAGATTTTCTCTCAGAGCGGCGGTCCACCGTCCGCGAACAGCCAAGACCGTCCGATGTCCCGGATGTGCGGGGAACGGCAGGGAAGGAGCCAATCGCCACAAATCACACGCTGTGAGGAATCATGCGATTTTTCGTCCGCCCACACCAGGTCCCGGGCCGCCTGGCCGCCGCCGCCATCATCCTCAACTCCGGGATCGGCAAGACCAAGGCCGACGAGCAGACGGCGGCCGGCCTGCACGGCATGGCCGCGGGCACGTACCCGTTCCTGCGCGACCAGGACCCGGTGGCCTTCACCCGGCTGCTGTCCAAGGGCGAGCTCGCCCTCGGGGCCGCGCTCGTCCTGCCGTTCGTGCCGTCGCTGCTGGCCGGCGCGGGGCTGACCGCGTTCGCCGCGGGCCTGCTCGGGCTCTACCTCAGGACGCCGGGCATGCGCGAGGAGGGCAGCCTGCGCCCGACCCAGCAGGGCATCGGCCTGTCCAAGGACCTCTGGCTGCTGGCCATCGGCCTCGGGCTGGTGATCGAGGAGCTGCGCAGTGACGATTGATCTCCGGACGCCCGACCCTAATCCGGACAAACGTGGGTAGCCCGACCACATGGTACAAATCGGCTACACCTTGATGTCCGAGCAGACCCCGGCCCGCGAACTGGTGGACTACGCCGCCACCGCCGAGCGCGTCGGCTTCGACTACGCGGTCATCTCCGACCATTACTTCCCGTGGATCGAGGAGATGGGCCACTCGCCGTACTGCTGGTCGGTGCTGGGCGCGGCGGCGCAGGTGACCGAGCGCCTGCCGCTCATGACGTACGTGACCTGCCCCATCATGCGCTACCACCCGGCCGTGGTGGCGCAGAAGGCGGCCACGATGGGGGTGCTGAGCGAGGGCAGGTTCACCCTGGGCCTGGGCGCCGGCGAGAACCTCAACGAGCACGTCGTCGGCGAGGGCTGGCCGCCGGTGGACACCAGGCACCGGATGTTCGCCGAGGCCGTGCAGATCATCAAGGAGCTGTTCAGCGGCGAGTACGTCACCTACCAGGGCGAGTTCTTCGACGTCGACTCCGCCAAGCTCTACGACCTGCCGGACGAGCAGGTGCCGATCGGGATCGCCGCCTCCGGCGGCCGGTCGGCCGAGCTCGCCGCGGAGCTGGGCGACGTGCTGGTCATCAACGACCCGATGCCCGAGGTGGTGCAGCAGTTCCACGCCGCGGGCGGCCAGGGCAAACCGGTCTACGGCCAGCTCCCCATCGCCTACGACACCGACCCCGAGGCCGCCAAGGAGCGGGCCCACCGGCTGTGGCGCTGGTCGGGCGTCGGCGGCTGGAAGGTCATGGCCGAGCTGCCCGGCCCGGTGAACTTCGCCGCCGCGGCCGGCTCGGTGCGCCCCGAGGACGTCGCCGAGAGCGTGCCCTGCGGCGACGACCTGGACGCGGTCGTGCAGGGCGTCAAGAAGTTCGCCGACGCCGGGTACACGCACGTGGCGCTCGTGCAGATCGGGCACGACCAGCAGGAGCCGTTCTTCGACTGGGCGGAGAAGGAGCTCCTGCCGGCCCTGCGCCGGATCTAGCCGCCTACGGGACGATGTTGACCAGCTTGGGCGCGCGCACGATCACCTTGCGCGGCGCGCCCTGGAGGTAGCCGGACACCTTGTCGGAGGCCAGGGCCAGGGCCCGCAGCTCGTCCTCGGAGATGTCGGGGGCGACCTCCAGCCGGTCGCGCACCTTGCCCGCCACCTGCACCACGCACGTGACCGACTCCTGCACCAGCAGCGCGGGGTCGGCGACGGGCCAGCCGGCGAAGGCGACCGGACCGGTGCGGCCCAGGCGCTCCCAACCCTCCTCGGCGACGTAGGGCGCCACCAGCGACAGCATGACGGCCAGCGACTCGGCGGCCTCGCGCACCGCCGGGTCGGCCGCGCCGGGACCGGAGTCGATGGCCTTGCGGGCGGCCGAGGTCAGCTCCATCATGCGGGCCACCGCGACGTTGAAGCGCTGTGACTCGACCAGCTTGGTGACCTCGTCGATCGTGCGGTGGGTGACCTTGCGCAGCTCGGCGTCGCCGCCCTCGAACGACACGCCGGGCTCGGCGGTCACCTCCGACATCACGCGCAGCACCCGGGCCAGGAACTTCTGCGAGGCGGCCGGCGAGACGTCGGCCCAGTCGATGTCGTCCTCCGGCGGACCGGCGAAGATCATCGTCAGGCGTACGGCGTCGACGCCGTACGCGTCGATCTGCTGGCCCAGGTCGATGCCGTTGCCCAGGGACTTCGACATCGCCTTGCCGCCGTTGATCACCTGCCCCTGGTTCAGCATGCGCAGGAACGGCTCGGTGAAGCTCACCATGCCCATGTCGTGCAGGACCTTGGTGAAGAAGCGCGAGTACAGCAGGTGGAGGACGGCGTGCTCGATGCCGCCGACGTACTGGTCGATCGGGCCCCACTTGCGCACCTGCTCGGGGTCGAACGGCCCGTCGGTGTAGCCGGGCGAGGTGTAACGCAGGAAGTACCAGGACGAGTCGACGAACGTGTCCATCGTGTCGGTGTCGCGCTTGGCCGGACCACCGCACTTGGGGCACTCGACGTTGACCCACTCGGTGGCGCTGGCCAGCGGGGAGACGCCCTTGGGCGCCAGCGCCTCGCCGCGCAGGTCGGGCAGCGTGACGGGCAGCTGCTCGTCGGGGACGGGCACCTCGCCGCAGTCGGCGCAGTGGATGATCGGGATCGGCGTGCCCCAGAACCGCTGACGGGACAGCAGCCAGTCGCGCAGCCGGAAGTTGACCGCGCCGGTGCCCCGGCCCTCGGCCTCCAGGATCTCGATGATCTTGGCGATGGCCTCGGCCTTGGTCAGCCCGTCGAGCGGGCCGGAGTTGACCAGCGTGCCCTCGCCGGGCGTGGCCTCGCCGGTCTCGCCGGGGTCGGCCAGGCCGGTGTGGACGACGACCTTGACCGGCAGCTCGAACTTCCTGGCGAAGTCGAGGTCGCGCTGGTCGTGGGCGGGCACGGCCATGATCGCGCCGTGGCCGTAGTCGGACAGCACGTAGTCGGCCGCCCAGACCGGGATGCGCTCGCCGCTGACCGGGTTGACCGCGTGGCGGCCCAGGAAGACGCCGGTCTTCTCCTTGTCGGTGGACAGGCGCTCGATGTCGCTCAGCTTGGCGACCTCGGCGCGGTAGGCCTCGAAGGCCGGGCGCTGCTCGTCGGTGACGATCTCGTCGGCCAGCGCGGCGTCGACCGCGACCACGAAGAACGTGGCGCCGTACAGGGTGTCGGGGCGCGTGGTGTAGACGTGGACCGGCTCGTCGCGGCCCTCGATCTCGAACAGCACGTCGGCGCCCTCGGAGCGGCCGATCCAGTTGCGCTGCATGGTCAGCAGGCGCTCGGGCCAGCCGTCGAGCTGCTCCATGTCGTCCAGCAGGCGCTGGGCATAGTCAGTGATCTTGAAGTACCACTGCGTCAGCTCGCGGCGGACGACGTCGGCGCCGCAGCGCTCGCACTTGCCCGCCACGACCTGCTCGTTGGCCAGCACCGTCTGGTCGTTGGGGCACCAGTTGACCAGGCCGCCCTTGCGGTAGGCCAGGCCGCGCTCGAAGAAGCGGTTGAACAGCCACTGGTTCCAGCGGTAGTACTCGGGGTCGCTGGTGTGCAGGCGGCGCGACCAGTCGAAGGAGATGCCGTAGCGCCGGAAGGAGTGGGCCTGCGTCTCGATGTTGGCGTAGGTCCACTCGGCGGGGTGGGCGTTGCGCTTGATCGCGGCGTTCTCGGCGGGCAGGCCGAAGGAGTCCCAGCCGATCGGGTGCAGGACGTTGTAGCCCTGCTGCATCCAGTAGCGCGCGACGACGTCGCCGATGGCGAACACCTCGCCGTGGCCCATGTGGAGGTCGCCCGACGGGTAGGGGAACATGTCGAGCATGTAGCGCCGCTCCCGGGTGTCGGCCGCGTCCTCGCTCGCCCGGTAGGGCTCCTGTTCCTCCCATCGCTGCTGCCACTTGGCCTGCAGCGCCTGCGGGTCGTACTCACTCACGGCTACTGTCCTTCTGGCTTGACTCGGACCCATAAGAAAACCCCTCGTGCACGACGAGGGGTAGCCGCGACGGCGAGACCTCTCAGGGCCGTCGCGGCCCGCTAAGAAGCAGGGTCGCGGAACGCATGTGTCAAGCCTAGCGCACGTCTTCGACGGAATGCAGATACTCCGGGGACCGGCGCAGGCACAATAGACCCTTCAGGTCCAGCGAGACCTGATGGTGATGTATCCGTTGTGACCTCATCTGTCCCTTTAGAATACTGTCGTCGCGTGGTGTACCCAGCTGAGCCAGATCGACCGGAGGGCGACCTGCCGCTGCAGGATCCGCCAACCGATCCGCACGGCTTCGCTCGTTTCGCTGCGAAACCAGCCGTATCTCCTGGAAAATCCCATGAGATCATGCCTGGTACGTCAAATCCGGATATAGCGGCACATCCGGACACAACCTCGGGAGGGCCGGCAGCAATGGCAACGGAGAATTCCGCGAGCTCCGGAGCGTCGCACCTGCCACCGTCCTGGCCGGAGGTCCGCAACGACGTGCCTTCCTCCTGGCCGTCCGGCGGGCAGGAGTCCTCCGGCGTGCCGATGTCGTGGCCGGAGGCCGCCCCGGCCCAGCCGTCCTGGCCCGAGGCCCCGCAGGCGCCCTCCTGGCCCGAGCCGCCGCGCCCCGACCCCTCCTGGCCCGACGTCCCGCGCAACGATTCAGCGCGGACCGACTCACCGCGCAACGACTCACCGCGCAACGACCCGTCTCGCAACGACTCCCGCGCGCAGCAGCGGGGCGGCGACGCGTCGTGGCCGGAGCCGGCGCGGCCGTCCTGGCCCGACCCGCCCCGGCAGGAGCAGGGCTGGCCCGAGGCCCCCCGCCAGGAGGTCCCCGTCTCCTGGCCGGAGCAGCAGCAGCCGGCCCAGCCGCAGGACCCGGTGCCCGCCTGGTCGCAGCCGCCGACGCCGTCCCCCGGCGCGTGGTCCAACCTGTCCACGCCGGCGCCCTGGCCCAACAGCCCCGCCCCCGCCCCCGCCCCGTCGGCGTCCGCCGCCGACCCGCTGGACCGCACGGTCACGCTGGGCCGCGCGCCCGGCCCGCTCGACGCCCCCGTCCAGCCCGCGCCGTCGCCGCTCGACGGGCCCGGCGGACCTGGCGGACCTGGCGGACCTGGCGCGCCGTCCGCCGGCCCGGCCGACGAGCACACCGTCATGTACGGCGGCCGGCAGGCCGACACCATGGTGGGCGACCCCGCGATGCCCCCGGGCCCGCTCGCGGCGGCCCACGTCGGAGCGCCTCCGGCCGGACCGGGCATGCCCGGCGACGGCCACCCCGACCACCCGCGCCCCGGCTCGAACCTCAACCGCGACCCCTCCGACCCCGACCGCCGGTTCGTGACGGCCGGTCAGATCAGCGGCTCGCGCACCCCGCCCCCCGACCGCCAGCAGGAGCTCTGGAACAACGTCTTCGGCGACGAGTACCAGGGCGGCGACCACGACTCCCTGGACGACGAGCCGGGCAAGCCCATCTGGATCTACGCGCTCGGCGGCTCGGTCGTGATCGCCCTGGTCGCGGCGCTGCTGTGGGCCTTCCTCGCGGGCCCGCTGGCCGGCGAGGACACCCCGGAGGGCAAGACCGCCTCCTCCCCAGCGGCCTCGGCCGGCCCCACGAAGGCGGGCACGGGCAAGCGCTCCACCACGATCCCCGCGCTGCCCAAGTACCCGGGCAAGGCGTCCCCGGTGACCGGCCGGGTCGAGGACGCGGCGGCCGGGGTCTCCCTGCCCCGCCTGGGCGGCAGCTGGCAGCTCGACCAGCGGGCCACGGTCAAGTCCACGTTCGGCTACGACACCCGCCAGTACACGGAGGTCGCGCCCGACAAGTACGCCCAGGTCATGTCGGGCCCGCTGCCGGCGAACCTGTCCTCCCTGTACCAGGAGGACGACCTGGAGCCGGTCATCCGGCGCATGGTGCTGCAGGCCCGCAAGGACTTCTACCCCGACGGCAACAAGGTCAGGAAGATCGCGCAGCAGCCGATCAAGGTGGGCGCCTCCACCGGCCGGCTCATCGCCTACGCCATGACCGCCGGCACGGAGAAGGCCACGATCGTCACGATGGCGGTCAACACCGGCGGCAGCGTGCCCGCCATCGTGTTCGTGTCGATCCCGGACGAGGGCAAGCAGCTCCTGCCGGACATCCGTACCGTGATGAACCAGCTCAAGCTGAGCGCGCAGTCCTGAGCCCCGGGCGCCGCCGCGCCCGGCTCAGAACGTGCACTCCATGTGCTTGATCCCGTTGATGAACGAGGAGTGCAGGCGGTCGGGCCTGCCGCCCTCGATCTGCGGCACCCGGCGCAGCAGCTCGCGGAACATCACCGTGATCTCCCGCCGGGCCAGGTGGGCGCCGAGGCAGAAGTGCGGCCCCGGCCCGCCGAAGCCGACGTGCGGGTTGGGGTGGCGGGTGATGTCGAAGCGGTACGGGTCGGCGAACACCCGCTCGTCCCGGTTCGCCGCCCAGTAGAACAGCACCACCTTCTCGCCGGTGCGGTAGAGGTGGCCGTTCATCTCGTGGTCGCGGGTGACCTTGCGGCGCATGAAGTTCACCGGCGAGGCCAGCCGGACGATCTCCTCCACGGCCCCGGGGGCGCGGCCCTCGACGTCCTCCAGCCACAGGGCGCGCTGGTCGGGGTTCTTGGTGAGCAGGCGCAGGCCGTAGGAGATAGCGTTCCTGGTCGTCTCGTTGCCCGCGACCACCAGCAGGATGAAGAACGACCCCAGCTCCTGCATCGTCAGCCGCTCGCCGTCGATGTTGGCGTTGACCAGCGAGGACGTCAGGTCGTTGGTGGGGTTGGCGGTGCGGTGGGCGGCGAGGTCCTGGACGAGCTGTTGCAGCTCCATCCCGGCGGTGAGCAGCCGGGTGGCGAGCTGGTCGAGGTCGCCGCCGGTGTACTCGGGGTCGAAGCCGCCGAGGATGATGTTCGAGCGGTCGAAGACGAACCGGTAGTCGCGCTCGGGGATGCCCATCATGTCGCAGATGATCTTCAGCGGAAGGCGCGCGGCCACGTCGGTGACGAAGTCGCCGCCGGGACCGGCGGCCACCAGGTCGTCGACGATGCGCACGGCGGCGGCCTCGACGTCCGACTCGAACTGCTTGATCATCTTGGGCGTGAACGCCCGGGAGACGATCCTGCGCAGCCGGGCGTGCCGGGGGTCGTCCATGTTGATCATGGAGCCGAAGTACTCGGTGAACTCGGCGGGCATGTCGGGGATGTTCGTCGCGCCGCCGTCGCCGGAGCAGAAGACCTCGGGGTTGCGGCTCGCCTCCAGGATGTCGGCGTGCCTGGCCAGCGCGTAGTAGCCGGGCCCCTTGGGCGCGACGGCCATCTCCATCTCCTCGAAGAAGGCCGGCGTCTCGCGGGCGCGCAACCGGTCGAACGCCGCCTCGCGCTCGCTCATGGGCCTGGCCCAGAAGTTCCGGTCCGAAAGGTCGAAGTCCAGGACGGTCATAGGGCCATCATTCGGAAAGCGACCACTTACGTCAATGGGTTCGACGTACACCGTACGTGGCTGCCGGAAAAACCGGTGGCTCGTGCGGACGGGGCTTTGTAGGGTGCCGCGCATGACGTTCTTCTTCCTCCTCGGCTAGCGATCCGCCGGCGGGCCGTGGGCTGACCCACCGCCGGTGATGCGGGGCGGCCTGCCGCCGTCCCGGGTCGCTACGTGGGAGAAGAACAGTTGCTCACCTTGGCGGTGGCCAGGGCGGTGCGTGGCACCGAGCCCTTGGTCGCGGCGGAGATTCGGCGTGCCCGTCTCGGGGTCGTCGTCGGCGTCCGCCATCGGGAGGTGTGGTTCGAGGTCCGGCCCGGCGCCGGGCTCCTGGGATTGCGCACCGCGGACGACGTACTGCTGGCCGCGGCCGTGGTGGACGGGGTCGGCCACGGCCGCTCCGCGCTCGCCCGGCTGGCGCGGGCGGCCCGCGGGATCGACCTCGGCCCGCCCGGCGGCCCCGACGTCGAGGTCTCGGCCTCGTTCGTGGGACGCCGCAACTACACCAGGCACGAGATCGAGGACGCCGTCGGGACCGAGCTGGCCCGGTCGTGGCGGCTGCGCTACCACTCCCGGCGGGACGGCGGCCGGCCACCCGCGGGGGCGACGGCGTGGCGGGTGACGATCGAGGGCGACCAGGCGGTCATCGCCCGGCGGGCCGGTGACCGGCCGCTGCACCGCAGGCCGTACAAGACGGCCTCGATCCCGGGCACGCTGCACCCGCCGCTGGCGGCCGCGATGGCCCAGTTCGCCGGGCTGGGCGCGGAGGGCTTCCGCGGCGTCGTGCTCGACCCCTGCTGCGGGGCGGGCACCACACTCATCGAGGCCCACGCGCTCACGCGCGCGCCGCACACCGGGCCCGCCGGGCTTTCCGGGCTTTCCGGGTTCTCCGGGCTCGCCGGGGGTGTCGGGAGTGTCGGGTTCGTCGGGTTCGACCGCGATCCGGCCGCCGTCGCGGCGGCCGCCGCGAACGCGCGGGCCGCCCTGCCACCGGACGGTCCGGGCCCGTTCCGCTGGGGGCTCGCCGACGCCGGGCGGCTCCCCGTGGCGGACGGAAGCGTGCGGCGGGTGCTGGTGAACCCGCCCTGGGGACGTCAGGTGCCGCCGCGCGGCCTGCTCGGGCCCGGCCTGGACCCGTTGTGGCGGGAGGTGCGGCGGGTGCTGGAACCCGGCGGCCTGGCCGTTGCGCTGCTCCACGACGATCCCGGCGCCGGCGGGACACCGGGCGGCGCTCCGCGCGGGTTCACGATCGAGCAGGCGCTCCCGGTGAGCCTGTCGGGACGCCACCCGGTGATCACCGTACTCAGCAGGCGGAACCGTGCCGGCCGAGGTGGCACCCGGTGATCGCCGAGGTCAGGAGGCGGGGCCGAGCCAGTCGAGGATGAGGCGGTTGACCTCGGCGGGCCGTTCCAGGTGCAGGAAGTGGCCCGCGTCCGCCACCAGCTCGACCCGCGACCCCGGCGGCAGGCTGCCGGCCGCGTCCTTGGCCATCTCCACGCCCATGCACCCGTCGCGCTCGCCGTGCAGGTACAGGACCGGGCCCGCGGTGGCGGGGTCGACGTCCGGGTAGCGGCCGGAGGGGGGCGTGGTGCCGAGCGCGGCGCGGTAGTACCCGATGGCCGCCGCCATGTTGGCGGGCTCGCCCAGGCTGCGCCGGACGAACGCCAGGTCCTCGGCCGGGTCGTGGCCGGGCGACCAGTCCCGCCACAGCCGGTCGAGGAAGGCCGGGTCTGCGGCGGCCGGCTCGGCCAGCACGGTCTGGAACAGGAAGATGTAGAACGACCGCTTGAGCTGCTCGTACGCCAGCAGCCCGGGAAGCTGCGCGCCCGGCGGCGGCACCGCGAGCGCGACCGCCCGGCGGAAACGCCCGGCCAGGGCGTAGGCGGGGAAGGCCCCCCAGTCGTGCCCGACGATCACCGCGTTCTCGTCGCCGCCGAGTTCCTCGTGCAGCGCGCGCACGTCGGCGACCAGGGCCGCCTCCTCGTACGCGCCGTCGGCCGGGATCTCGGTGGGCGCGTAGCCGCGGCTGAACGGCGCGACGGCGCGGTAGCCGCGCCCGGCCAGCTCGGGCATCAGGTGCCGCCAGGTGTGCGCGGTGTCGGGGAACCCGTGCAGGCACAACGCCAGCGGCCCCTCCCCCACGGTCAGATACGCGAACTCCACACCGTTGGCGTGGATCGTTCTGATCTCCATGACTGGGAAACCTAGCATTCGCCTCCTTCCGGGAGTACCACTGCACAAGGGGCCTTTCATCGTGAGGAGCAGGTATGCGACGCGGATGGGTTCTCGCTCTCGCCTCACTGACCATCGTGCTCGTGGTGGTGGACCTGACCGCCGTGACCATCGCGCTGCCCGACATCCGCGCCGCCCTGGGGGCGAGCCTGCCCGAGGTGCAGTGGGTGGTGGACGCGTACGCGCTGACGCTGGCCGCCGTCCTGCTGCCCGCCGGGGTGCTGGCCGACAGGTACGGCCGCCGCCGGATGCTGGCCGTGGGCGTGACGGTCTTCACGGTGGCCTCGCTGGCCTGCGCGCTGGCCCCCACGGCTGCCCTGCTGGACGTGGCCAGGGGCGTCCAGGGCCTGGGCGCGTCCGCGCTGTGCGGCACCACGACCCCGCTGATCGCCTCGGTCTACCCGGAGGGCCCGGCCCGGGGCCGGGCGCTCGGCATCTTCAGCGCCGTCTCCGGCCTGGCGATGACGCTGGGCCCGGTGGTGGGCGGCGTGCTGACGGCGACGTTCGGCTGGCGGGCCATCTTCCTGATCAACCTGCCGATCGGCGTGTTCATCCTGGTGGCGCTGCGGCAGCGGGTGCCGGAGTCGCGCGGCCGGGGCCACCTGGACCCGCTGGGCGTCGTGCTGATCGCCGCGGCGCTGTTCGCCATCATCCCGGCGCTCATCCACGACGTGCCGCTGCTGCTGGTGGCCGGGCTCGCGCTGCTGGCGGCGTTCGTGTTCGCCGAGCGGCGGACGGCGACGCCGATGATCGACTTCGGACTGTTCCGTAACCGGGTGTTCGCGGTCGGCTCGGCCACGACGCTGCTCATGCTGGCCGCGCTGCTGGGCGGGTTCACGTACCTCACCCTGTACGTGCAGGGCCCCCTGGAGGCGAGCCCGATCGAGGCCGGGGTGCGTTTCCTGGCCTTCAGCGCGGCCGCGGTCATCGGCCCGATCGCGGTCGGCCAGGTGCTGCACCGCTGGCCCATGGGCGTGCTGATCGCCGCCGGCCCGGCGCTGATCACCGTGGCGCTGCTGGTGATGGCGATCCCGGCGGCCGACCGGTGGACGCCCATCATGGCCGGGCTGTTCCTCGGCGGCCTGGGGCTCGGCGCGGGCAACGTGGTGGCCAACCAGGTCGGCCTGACCGCGCCGATGGATCAGGTGGGCATGGCCACCGGGACGGTGAACACGCTCAAGCAGGTCGGCACGGCGGTGGGCGTGGCGGTGCTGGCGGCGCCGTACCGGTCGGGGGTGTCGGCGATGTTGCTGGTGGCGGCCGGGCTGGCGCTGGCGGGCGCGCTGCTGCCGCTGGCCCTGGCGGGCGGGCGGATCAGTCGGTCTCCGGCCAGTCCCAGCCCAGCTGGAGGAACAGGCCCAGCCGGTCGCTGACCGCGCGGATCTCGCTGATCCGCCCATCGCGCAGGGTGACCAGGAAGATCGCCTCGACGTCGAAACTGCGCCCGGTGGGCGTGGGCATGCGCGGGTGGGCGCCGGAGTGCGTACCGGTCATGCGGAGCCGGGCGACCAGTTTGTCCCCCTCGGCGACGACCTCCTCGACCTCGATGCGGAACGGGTCGAACGCGTCGAGCTGCATCCGGATGCCCTCGAAGGCGGCGCCGGGCTCGTCCGGCTCACCGAAAATGATCTTGTTGTGGTCGACGACGTCGGGGGTCAGGTAGTCGCCCAGGTCGTCGAGGCGGCGTTCGTTGACGGCGGCGAAGAAGTCGGTGATCACTGTCGACCCTCTCTCTTACGGTGTAAGACGGCAGTATCTTACGGTGTATGAGAGAGCGGATGTCAAGGGAGCGGGTGCTGGAGGCGGCCCTCGAACTCCTCGACCGCGAGGGCGCGGCCGGGCTGTCCATGCGCAAGCTGGGCAAGGAGCTGGGCGTCGAGGCGATGACGCTCTACTACTACGTGCCGAACAAGGACGCGGTCCTCGACGGGCTGGTCGAGCTGGTGCTCTCGCGCGTCACGATCGAGCCCTCCGGCGACTGGCGGGTGTGGATGCGGGCGTTCGCCGAGTCGATCAGGGACGAGCTGCTGCGGCATCCCGCGCTCATGCCGGTGGTCGCGATCCGGCCGGTGGCCACGCCGGGAGCCCTGGGCATGGTCGAAGGCGCCGCCGCCGCGCTGACCCGGGCGGGCTTCACGGCCAAGGAGGCGCTGCACGTCATCAACGCGGTGTCGACGTTCGTGATCGGGCACACGCTGGCCGAGGCGGGGCCGGACAGCCCGCGGCAGCCCGACCTTGACCTGGCGGACCATCCGGTGCTGGCGCGGGCGGTCGCCGACGGCCTCGGCACGCCCGAGGACCACCGGGAGCGCTTCGAGCTGGCCGTGGCGGCCCTGCTCAGCGGATTCGCTCCGCGAACCCCTGAAGGAGGCACTCCAGCCCGAACTCGAACTGGTCGGCGAAGCTGAGGTCGTCGGCCTCGGCCACCCGCCGGTTGAACTCCGGATAGGCGCCGGTGGCCATCACCTCGCGGACATAGGGGCCGATCGTCGCCCGCCACTCCTCCTCCGACAGCCCCGTGCGGCGCAGCGCCTCCTGCTCGGCCAGCTCCTTGGCCACCGCGCCGAGCACGTAGTCGCCGATCACCCCGATCACGGCGGCGGCCCGGGTGATGTCGGAGGTCAGCGGCCGGGCCGCGGACAGCGCGTGCTCCACCCGCCGCAGCGAGTTGGGCCCGAGCGCCGGCCTGCTCGTCATCAGCGCGGCCAGCCACGGATGGCGCAGCACGCCGGCGCGCTGGTCGCGGGCCACCCCGGCCAGGTCGGCCCGCCAGTCTCCGGTCAGCGGACCGGGTTCGCCCTCGCCCCACACCGCGTCGACCATGAGGTCGAGCAGCTCGTCGCGGTTCTCCAGGTAGCGGTAGAGCGAGGTGGTGCCCGACTTGACCTCGCTCGCCACCCGGCGCATGGACACCGCGTCGAGGCCCTCGGCGTCGGCCACCGCGATCGCGGCCCGCACGATCGCCTCGACGCTCAGGGCCTGACGCTTCGGCGCGTACGGCTCGCGACTCCACACCAGTGACATCCGGCTCCCCCCTCTGGCCTTCATCGTACGCCTGTGGTTACAGTGTTCCCATGACGGAAACAGTGTTCCCACAAAACGCCGACGTCCTGATCGTCGGCGGCGGCAGCGTCGGGCTGAGCGCGGCCGTGTTCCTCGCCCGCCACGGCGTGCCCGCCCTGGTCGTCGAGCGCGAGCCCGGCCCGCGGGCGCACCCCCGCGCCACCGGCATCGGCCCGCGGACGGTCGAGCTGCTCCGCGAGGCCGGCCTTGAGCGGGCGGTGGACGAGGTGGCCATCGACATGACGAACGCGACCCTCGGCAAGATCACCGTGGACACGCTGGCCGGCGCCGACCTCGCCGCGATCGCGGCCGGTCTGCCCGCCCGGACGCGGATGTTCGACACGGCGGCCTACAGCCCGGCCCGGCTGCGCGGCATATGCCCGCAGAACCGGCTGGACCGGGTGCTGCTCGACGCCGCCCGCGAGCGCGGCGCGCACGTCGCGTACGACACCGAACTGCTCTCCCTGGAGCAGGACGCCGACGGCGTGACGGCGGCCGTGTCCGGCCCGGACGGGACCCGCACCCTGCGCGCCCGCTACGTGATCGCCGCGGACGGCGTGCGCAGCGGGGTGCGGGCGGCGCTCGGCATCGGCGTGACCGGCCCCGGCGCGCTCGGCCCCGAGCTGCACAACGTCATGTTCCACGCCGACCTGAGCCACCTGACCGACGGCTACGGCTTCGCGCTCGCCGAGCTCACCACTCCCGACGCGCCCGGCATGCTCATGGCGATCGACGGCGAGACCGAATGGGTCTTCCACACCGCCCAGGAACCCAGCCCCGACCTGCTCAGGACCGCGATCGGCGACCCCGGGCTGAAGGTCGAGATCGTCAGCGTGCTGGGCTGGCGGGCCCGTGGCCAGGTCGCCGACCGGTTCCGCGAGGGCCGCGTCTTCCTGGCCGGCGACGCGGCGCACGCCGTGCCGCCGACGGGCGCGTTCGGACTGAACACGGGGGTCGCCGACGCCCACAACCTGGCCTGGAAGCTGGCCCGCGTGCTGACCGGCCGGTCGGCGCCCGCGCTGCTGGACACCTACCACGACGAGCGGCGGCCGGTCGCGCTGCTGGCGCTGGAGCAGTCGCGGCTGCGGATGCGGGACCTGCGGATGCACTTCGGCTCCGGCCCCGAGGCCGCCCGGCTCAGGGCGGCGGCGGGCGCGGTGAACGCCCCGATCGTGCACGTCGGTTACCGTTACGGCGGCGCCTCGGCGGTCGAGGGCCTGCCCTCCACCGAGGACGTGACGCTCTGCCTCGACGGCTCGCCCGGCTCGCGGCTGCCGCACGTGTGGATCGGCGAACGGTCCAGCCTCGACCTGGTCGGGCCCGATTTCAGCGTGTTCACCGGCGCGCCGGTGCCCGACCCCGGCGTCCCGGTGCACGTGGTCGAGGGCTGGCCGTACGGGACCGTGCTGGTGCGGCCGGACGGGTTCGTGGCCTGGCGCGGCGCGGACGACGACCTGGCCGAGGCGGTCAGAACGTGTACGGCAGGTGCTTGATGCCGTTGATGAAGTTCGACAGCAGGAAGTCGGGCTCGCCGACCGTCCTGATGCCGGGCAGGCGGGTGAACAGCTCGCGGAACATCACGCTCATCTCCCTGCGCGCCAGGTGGGCGCCCAGGCAGTAGTGGGGCCCCGGGCCGCCGAAGCCGACGTGCGGGTTGGGGTCGCGGGTGATGTCGAAGACGTCCGGGTCGGTGAAGACGGACTCGTCGCGGTTGGCCGAGTTGTAGAAGAGCAGCACCTTGTCGCCCTTCTTGTACGGCACGCCGTTCATCTCGTGGTCCCGGGTCAGCGTGCGGCGGAACTGGATCACCGGGGTCGCGTAGCGCACGATCTCGTCGCACGCCCGGCCGGCGCGCGCGTCGAAGTCGGCCAGCAGCAGCTCCCGCTGGCCGGGATGGTCGGTGAACAGCTTCAGCCCGTAGGCGATGGCGTTGCGGGTGGTCTCGCTGCCGGCCACCACCAGCAGGATGAAGAACGACCCCAGTTCCTGCGGGCTGAGCCGCTCCTCGCCGCCCACGAGCAGGCTGACCAGGTCGCCGGTCGGGCGTTTGCGGCGCTCGTCGCCGAGGCGGGCGGCCATCCGGTTCAGCGAGTAGCCGGCGCGCAGCAGCTTGGCCAGGCCGCGGGCGACGTTGACGCGGCTGAAGTTCGGGTCGATGCCGGTGTACTCGGGGTCGGCGTTGCCGAGGATGACGTTGGTCCGCCGCAACACCAGGTCATGAAATTTCGGCGGAATCCCCATCATGTCGCAGATGACCCGTACGGGGAGCCGGGCGGCGACCTGCGCCACGAAGTCGCCCGGCCCCTGCTCGATCGCCTCGTCCACGATCTCGGCGGCGGCCCTGGCCAGGTCCTCCTCCATCTTGGACAGGATGCGCGGGGTGAAGGCCCTGGAGACGATCCTGCGCAGGCGGGCGTGGCGCGGGTCGTCCATGTTGATCATCGAGCCGAAGTAGACGCTGAGCCAGCGCGGCATGTCCGGGATGCTGTTGGAGCACGGCTCACTGCTGAAGACGGCCGCGTTCCTGCTGGCCTCGGTGACGTCGGCGTGGCGCACGAGGGCGTGGTAGCCGGGCCCGCCGCCGATGAACGGCACGGTCTGCTCCGGCACGAAGAGGGGCCGTTCGAGCCGGCGCAGGCGGCGGAAGGTCTCCAAGCGGTCCGCCTGCGGCAGTCCCCAGAACGGTATCTGCGAGATGTCCAGATCCGCGGAGAGCGTCATACCGTACAAGCCTTGGGCAAGTGCTCACTTACGTCAAGGTCCGCCGCATCGCGGCTACCAGTTTCCCAGGATCAACTCGGAGCCCTTCTCGCCGATCATGATCGCCGGGGCGTGCGTGTGGCCGCGGTTGAGCGTCGGCATGACGGAGACGTCCACCACCCTGAGCCCTTCGAGGCCGCGCACCCGGAGCGACGGGTCCACGACCGACCCCTCGTCGGCGCCCATCCGGCAGGTGCCGACGGGGTGGTAGAGGGTCTCGCCGCGTTCGCGCACCCACCGGGCCAGCTCCTCGTCGCTCTCCGGACCCCAGTAGGGCGCCATCGGGCCGCCCGCGTACCGCTTCATCGCGCTCGTCGCGAACACCTGCTTGGCCGTCTTCAGCCCGGCGACCAGGCGCTTGACGTCGGCCTCCGCGCTCAGATAGCCGGGGTCGATCAGCACGTCGCGGCCGCTCAGCCCGACCCTGCCGCGGCTCTGCGGCTGCAGCAGCACGACGCCGACGGTCAGGCCGTGGCCGGTCGGCGGGGTGAGCCCGTGGTCGACGAACGGGCCGGGGGCGAAGACGAGCTCGATGTCGGGGGCGGGCTCCTCGGCCGAGGTCCGGACGAAGGCGACCGCCTCGCCGACGTTCGTGGTCAGCATGCCCGAACGCAGCACGATGTAGCGCAGCAGGTTCACCAGGGACTCGGCCTTGGTCAGCGTCACCGGCTCCTTGCACTCGACGTACACGCCGGAGGCGAGGTGGTCCTGGAGGTTCTTGCCGACCTCGGGCAGCTCGCGCACGACCGGCACCCCCGCGTCGCGCAGCTCCTCGGCCGCGCCCACCCCGGAGCGCATCAGCAGGTACGGCGAGCCGATCGCCCCCGCCGACAGGACGACCTCCCTGGCCGCTCTGACCAGGGTGCCGCCGCTGTGCTCGATGCCGACCGCGCGGGAGCCCTCGAACACCACGCGGTCCACGGTCGCGCCGGTGAGCACGGTGAGGTTCGGCCTGGCGGCGGCCGGGCGCAGGTAGGCGTCCGCGGCGCTCCACCTGCGGCCGCGGTTCTGGGTGACGGGGGTGGGGCAGTAGCCCTCGTTGGAGCGGCCGTTCAGCTCCGCCAGCCGGGTCAGGCCCAGCTCCTCGCAGGCCCGCAGGAAGGCCGCCGTGGTGACGTTGGGGCTGCGCAGCTCGGAGACGTAGAGCGGGCCGGAGGTGCCGTAGACGCCGCCGTGGTTGCTGCCGACGCGCTGCTCGGCCCTGGTGAAGTACGGCAGGACCTCCTCGTACGTCCAGCCGGGCACCCCCCACTGGTCGTAGTCCTCCTGGCAGCCGCGCACCCACATCTGCGCGTTGAGCGAGGACGAGCCGCCGATCACCCGGCCGCGCGGCCAGTAGAGCTCGCGGCCGGACATCTCGCCCTGCTTGGCCGTCGTGAAGTTCCAGTCGTAGTCGGTCTTGAACAGCTTGGCGAAGCCGGCGGGCATGCGGATCTCCAGCTTGTCGTCATGCCCGCCCGCCTCGACCAGCGCCACCGACACCGACGGGTCCGCCGACAGCCGGTTGGCCAGCACGCACCCGGCGGACCCCGCTCCGACGATCACGTAGTCGTACTGCATGAGCACTCCAGGGGGCTAAGTAACCTGCCACTTGCTTACTCCAGGTGAGCTTTCGCGTCCATATGCATCTGTAACCTTGGTTACCTACCGGTCGGTATGGGCTGATGCCAAGATGGCGGCAAGCGCGTACAGAGGAGGAAGGCGTTCATGCTCAACTTGTCGGTCGTCCTGGAGGACAGCGCCAGAAACAACCCCGACGGCACGGCGATCGTCTTCGGCGACATGCGCCTGCCGTACGGCATGATCGACACTGTCGCCCGCCAGGTGGCGAACCTGCTGGTGTCGCGTGGCATCGGCAAGGGCGACAAGGTGGCGCTGGCCTGTCCCAACCTGCCGTACTTCCCGTTCGTCTACTTCGGCATCCTCAAGGCCGGCGCCACCGTGGTGCCGCTGAACGTGCTGCTGCAGGGCCGGGAGATCGCCTACCATCTCGACGACAGCGACGCCAAGGCGCTGTTCTGCTTCGAGGGCTCGCCGGAGCTGCCACTGGGCGAGCGCGGCAAGGCGGGCTTCGAGGCCGCGGACGGCTGCGAGCACTTCTTCGTGCTGCCCGCCACCCCGCTGGCCACCGAGTCCCCGTACGGCGAGACGGTGTGGGCGGCGCTCAACGGCGTGCCGGCCGACTTCGAGACGGTGCAGACCGACCCCGAGGACACGGCCGTGATCCTCTACACCTCGGGCACCACGGGCCAGCCCAAGGGCGCCGAGCTCAGCCACCAGAACATGCTGATGAACGCCCTGATCAGCGACCGGATGTTCCCGCGCAGCGAGGGCGGCGACACCTATCTCGCGGTGCTGCCGCTGTTCCACTCCTTCGGCCAGACGACCGTCATGAACACCGCCTTCATGCGCGGCGCGACGGTCGTGCTGATGCCGCGCTTCGAGCCGGGCGAGGCCCTGGAGCTCATGCGCAAGGAGAGCGTGACGACCTTCGCCGGCGTCCCGACGATGTACTGGGGCATGCTCACGAAGATCCACGCCGAGGGCGTCGAGGTGCCGCGCAGCCTGAAGGTGGCCGTGGCCGGCGGCGCGTCCTCGCCGGTGGAGGTGCTGAAGGACTTCGAGCAGACCTTCGGCATCGGCATCCTGGAGGGGTACGGCCTGTCGGAGACCTCCCCCGTGGCCAGCTTCAACCAGCTCGGACGGCCCACCAAGCCCGGCACGATCGGCACGCCCATCTGGGGCGTGGAGATGAAGCTGATCGACGGCGACTGGAAGACGGTCGAGGGCGAGGGCCCCGGCGAGATCGCCATCCGCGGCCACAACGTCATGAAGGGCTACTACGGCCGCCCGGAGGCGACGGCCGAGGTGCTCAAGGACGGCTGGTTCCGCACCGGCGACATCGCCACCCGCGACGCCGACGGCTACTACGCCATCATCGACCGGGCCAAGGACATGATCATCCGGGGCGGCTTCAACGTCTACCCGCGCGAGCTGGAGGAGGTGCTCATGACCCACGAGGCGGTGTCGCTGGCGGCAGTCGTGGGCGTCCCGCACGAGTCGCACGGCGAGGAGGTCAAGGCGTACGTCATCCGCACGCCCGGCTCGTCGGTCACCGAGGACGAGCTGATCGCCTGGGCCAAGGAGAACATGGCGGCCTACAAGTACCCGAGGATCGTCGAGTTCCGCGACGCCCTGCCGATGACGGCCACGGGCAAGATCCTCAAGCGCGAGCTCCGCTGACCGGCCGCGGCGCGGGCCCCGGCCCGCGCCTTCCCGCCGCGCCGCCCCCTGCGCCGCCCCCTGCGCCGATCGTCGAGCCGACCGCTGAGCCGATCATCAAGGCCCGCCCGCTCGTGCTGTTCGACCTGGACAACACGCTGATCGACCGGCTGGCGGCGTTCCGGCTGTGGGCGGCCGAGTTCGCCGCGGGCCGCGGGCTGGGCCCGGACGCCGTGGACTGGCTGGTGCGGCTGGACGCCGACGGGTCCGTGCCGATGGACGTCTTCTTCGCCCGCGTACGCGAGCGCTTCGCGCTTGCCGAGCCCGTCGAGGAGTTGTGGCGGGCCTACCGGGCCAGGCTCCCGTGGCTGGTGGAGTGCCGTGCCGAGGTGCTGGCGGGGCTCGACCGGCTGCGGGCGGCGGGGTGGGCGGTCGGGATCGTGACGAACGGGATGGCCGACAACCAGACGGGCAAGATCCGGCGTACCGGGCTGGCCGAGCGGGTGGACGGGTGGGCGATCTCCGGCGCGGAGGGCGTGCGCAAACCCGGCGCGCGGCTGTTCCGGATCGCCGCCGACCGGTGCGGAGCCGTGCCGGCGGGCGGGTGGATGGTGGGCGACGACCCGGAGAAGGACATCGCGGGCGGACGCGCGGCCGGACTGCGGACGATCTGGATCGACCGCGGGACGGGCGCGGCGGCTCCCCCGGCGGACCTCACGGTGGACGACGTGCTGGCGGCCATGGAGCTGTTGATCGGGATGCCCGGCGGCGGGGACGGTCGCTAATGTGGCCGGATGCGTGACAAACCCGCGGATCTGGACGAATCGCTGCTGGCGCCCGCCCTGGAGGCGTGGGGGATCAAGGCTGTCGGGCTGGCGCACGCGCCGGTGGGCTTCGGCGACCACCACTGGATCGCGACCGGCGCCGACGGACGACGCTGGTTCCTCACCGCCGCCACCCTGCCCTCCGCACCGCACACCGCCCCACCCCCCTCACCGGCTCCCGACGGCCTCCTCCAAGAGCCACGGGCTGCCGGTGGCCTGGACGAAGGGGCGCGGGTGGCGTTCGGGGAGCTGGGGCGGGCGCTGGAGACGGCGGCGGCGCTGTCAGCGACCCTGAAGTTCGTGGTCGCGCCCGTGCCGGACCTCGACGGCGGCGCGCTGCTTCGCCCGCTCGCCGCCCGGTACGCGCTGAGCGTCTTCCCGTTCGTCGACGGCGTCACCGGCGGCTTCGACGACGAGCCGGCCGAGCACGACCGCGCCCAGGTCATCGACCTGCTGGCCGAGCTGCACGGCACGTCCCCGCCCCCGTCCACCCCGTCCCGCCCCCTGCAGCCGGCCGGACGGGCGGCGCTGGAGCGGGCCCTCGCCGAGACCGGCCGCCCGTGGACCGGCGGCCCGTACGCCGAGCGGGCCCGAGCCCTGCTCGACCGGCACGCCGGAACCCTGCACGCCCGGCTGCGCGACTTCGACCGCGGCTGCCGCGACCTCGGCCCACCCGTCGTCACCCACGGCGAACCCCACCCCGGCAACGTGCTCCGGCACGAGGGCCGCTGCCTGCTGATCGACTGGGACACCGTCGGCCTGGCCGTGCCGGAACGGGACCTGTGGCTGGTCGCCAGGACCCCCGGCGACCTGGCCAGGTACGCGGCCGCCACCGGCCGTACGCCCGACCCCGCCGCCCTGGCCCTCTACCGGCTGCGCTGGAGCCTCGACGACGTGGCCCAGTACGTCGCCCTGTTCCGCGCCCCGCACGGCAACACCCGCGACGCCGAGCTGAGCTGGCACTTCCTCACCCGTACGCTCGACGGCCTGGCCGCCGGCGGGCCCTCCGCCCGCTGAGCGTTCCCGGCGGTCAGGCGCCGAGCAGTTCGGCGAGCACCGCGGCCTCGCTGATCTCGGGCTGCTTGGTGGCGGTGAGCAGGGTCAGCGGGCCCTTCCCGGCGAGCTCGCGCAGGTGGGCGACCGCCTCGGCCCGCTCAGGCTCGGCCAGCTCGTCCCGGTAGCGGTCGCCGAACTCCGCGAACCGGTCGGGGTCGTGCCGGTACCAGGTGCGCAGCTCGGTGGAGGGAGCGACCTGTTTGCACCATTCGTCGAGGTGGGCGTCGGCCTTGGCCAGCCCGCGCGGCCACAGCCGGTCGACCAGCACCCGGGCGCCGTCGTCCGGCGCGGGCTCCTCGTAGACCCGGCGCACCCGAACCTTGTTCCCAGCCGTCACCGTCCACCCCTCCTTCCGACCGTGAGACCACGCTACGCCGGGCGATGCCAAGCGCCGTTCAGGGACCCGGCCGGGGGACTGTGAGGCCGGCCGTTCGGACAGCGCCTTGGGGGGTGAGACGTGGGGAGAGGGCGAGGGGCCCTCTCCCGCCCGTCACGGCCAGTTGACCGCCGGGCGCAGCTGCACGCCGGACCGGCCGTCGTCGTCGAGCTTGACGCCCAGCACCTGGTGCAGCTGGACCTTGTTGCGCTCGAAGCCCACGATGCAGCCCGCCATGTACAGGGCCCACACCCTGGCCGTGCCCATCCCGACCTCCTGGACGGCCTCGTCCCAGTTGGCGTCGAGGTTGTCGCACCAGTGGCGCAGGGTCTTGGCGTAGTGCTCGCGCAGGTTCTCCTCGTGGCGGATCTCGAAGCCGATGTCCTCCATCTGCCTGATCAGCCAGCCCACCGACTCCAGCTCGCCGTCGGGGAAGACGTAGCGGTTGATGAAGCCGCCCTTGTTGAACGTCTTCTCCTTGCCCGTCGGACGGGTGATGCAGTGGTTGAGCAGCCGGCCGCCCGGCTTGAGCTTGCCGTAGAGGAACTCGAAGTACGACGGGACGTTGTCCTTGCCGATGTGCTCGGTCAGGCCGATGGAGCTGACCGCGTCGAAGCCGGTCTCCCGCACGTCGCGGTAGTCCATGAAGCGCACCTCGGCGAGGTCCTGGAGGCCCTCGTCGGCGATCGCCTTCTGGGCCCACTCGGCCTGCTGGCGGCTCAGCGTCACGCCCAGCGCCTTGACGCCGTAGTGCTTGGCGGCGTGGATGACCATGCCGCCCCAGCCGCAGCCGACGTCGAGCAGGCGCATGCCCGGCTTGAGGTCGAGCTTCCTGGCCACCAGGTCGAACTTCGTGTACTGGGCCTCCTCCAGCGTCGCGCCCTCCTCGGGGTAGGTCGCGCACGTGTAGGCCATGGACGGCCCCAGCACCCACCGGTAGAACCGGTTGGACACGTCGTAGTGGTGGTGGATCGCCTCGGCGTCACGCTGCTTGGCGTGCCGCGAGCCGAGCCGGGCCAGGGCGCTCTGACGCACCTCCTGCGGAGGCGGCGGCACCCGCATCAGCAACGGCTTGACGCCCAGCGACCGTACGGCGGCCAGCTTCTCGCCCGCGGTCAGGTCGTTGGTGGTGATGTTCCACATGCGGTCGAGCAGGGTGTACAGATCGCCGTGCACGTCGATGTGCCCCGAGATGTACGCCCTGGCCAGACCCAGTTCCCCGGGGGCCTGTGCCAGGTAGGCCACCGCGATGGGCGACTTGACCTCAAGACCGAGGTCGGCGCCGTCGGGACCGGCCTTGCTGCCGTCATAGGCCATGAACGAGATGTTCGCGTCAGAGCCGACGATCTTCTCAAAGATGCTTGCGAGAGCCATGCTCACCTTCCCCGTACACACTTTTCGTACAGGTCCAGCAGGCGACCGTTCGGGTCGTATTCCCGCTTGACCGGCCAATAAGCATCACCGTTGTACAGCTCCCAGAACTGCTCACGGGCGTAGAAGGAGGTCGAGTAGAGCGACTTGTGGCCGTCCAGCTCGTGTACCGAGTCCTCGATGAGCCTGTTGTAGTAGCCGTCGAACTGGCCGCGCGGCAGCGGGACCATGCCCCAGAAGCCGAAGTTGACGTAGAGCTTCCCGGGCTCCAGCGGGTACAGCGGCCACTGGGAGCTCGACCGCAGCGGGCACATCCAGACGGGGGTCATGCCCACCTTGTCGTGGAAGAACTCCAGGAACTGCGCGCCGCGCTCGACCGGCACCTCGACGTCCTGGATGACCGACTCCTGGACGGGCTGGTCGCGCCAGCGGTCGATGCGGGCGGTCAGGCCGGTCCGCCGGTCGAGGGCGACGAGCCTGCGGTAGACGTCGGAGCGCATCCAGCGGCGCGGCATCAGCGAGCGGACCACCGGCTGCTGCACGCCGAACGCCCGCGAGCACCAGAACCAGTCGGTGTCCCAGCGCCACAGGTAGTCGTGGATGCTCAGCCAGTCGCGGCTGCGCTGCCTGATCGACTGGTAGTAGATGCGCATGCCGGTGTAGTCGGAGACGTAGGGCGCGCGGTCGGCGAAGCGGCCCAGCGTGATGTACATCTCCTCCGGGTCGAAGAAGACGCCGTCCACGAAGTCGACCTGCTCGCCGTCGTGCACCATGCTGTCGCAGATCTCCTGCATGGCCAGCATGCACTTGGCCGCGTCGGTGAACCTGATGTGCGTCAGGTGCACGTACGGCTGGACCTTGCGGAGCTTGATCCGGATGCGCAGGGCGTAGCCGAGCGTCCCGTAGGAGTTGGGGAAGGCGCGGAACAGATCCTGGTGCTCGTTGTCGTCACGGGCCACGACGATGCGGCCGTCGCCGGTGAGGATCTCCAGTTCCTCCACCGACTCGTGCGGCAGGCCGTCCCGGAAGCTGGTCGACTCGATGCCGAGGCCGGTGACGGCGCCGCCGAGCGTGATCGTCTTGAGCTGCGGCACCACGTACGGCATGAGCCCGTGCGGCAACGTGGCCTCGACGAGGTGCTCGTAGGTGGTCATGCCCTGGACCTCGGCCGTCATCGTCGCCGGATCCACGCTGATGACCTCGTCGAGCTCTCTGGCCGACAGCTTGGCCGTCCTGCCTCCGTCACGGAACCTGAACAGGTTGGACGTGGACTTGGCCAACCGGGGAGCGGCGTCGCCGGGGATCTCGGCGTAGGACTGCCGGATCTGCTCTACTGCCCGTTGGTGTGTCGACATCGTCGTCGTCACGGAAGCACCCCCTTGAGCTGGTAGAGATCGTCCGTAAGACCGTATCTCCCGCAGCCCGGCTCGAACAGACCGGGGTCGTTAAAGACACGAAAACTGTTCATCGTGCCAGGTGAAACGCCTATGTGGCAGGCAAATGCGGAAATCTGCGTCGAACCAGGGGTGAGACCCCATTGAGCACGGCACGCACCTCTCGTCCCTCCAGTGCCGCCGTGAGGTTGTCCAGCACGGCCGTGAGCAGGCGCGTCGTCGCCTCGGGCGTCACCCCGGCGGCGTGCGGCGACAGCAGCACGTCCGGCAGATCGCGCAGCGGGTCGCCGACGGGCAGCGGCTCGGTGTCGAACACGTCGAGCGCGGCCCCGCCGAGGTGCCCGTCACGCAGCGCGGCGACCAGCGCCGCCTGGTCGACGACGCCGCCCCTGGCCGCGTTGACCAGCAGGGCGCCCTGCTTCATGCGGCGCGGGTCGATCAGCCCGCGGGTCTCCTCCGACAGCGCGATCACCACCACCAGCACGTCGCTGGCGGCCACCAGCGTCTCCAGGTCGGCGCGGCCCGGCGCCTGCCGCGGGGACCTGGTCCAGTAGGAGACCTCGCAGCCCAGGGCGCCGAACAGGCGCACGCAGTTCTCGCCGATCGGGCCGTACCCGACGACGCCGACCCGGCGGCCGCTCAGCTCACGCGGGCGCAGGCCCTGCTGCGGCCACTCCCCCGCGCGCACGGCGGCGTCGGCGGCCCCCAGCCGGCGCGACAGCGACAGCGTGGCGGCCAGGCACCACTCCGACACCGCGACGGCGCTGACGCCCGGCGTGTTGGCCAGCGGCACCCCGGCCTCGGCCAGGGCGGCCAGGTCGTGGCCGTCGACGCCCACCGAGGGCTGCTGCACGAAGGCCAGCGCGGGCGCGTGCTTGACCGCCTCGGCGTCGAGCACGAGCGTGGAGGTCCAGTCGCCGAGCACGATCTCGGCCTCGGGCAGCTCGGCCAGCAGCCCGGCCCGGTCGCGGGTGGCGGGCACGCGGACCGTCACCCGGTCGCCGAGCGGGGCGAGCAGGCCGCGCGTCGCCTCCTCGGGGAGCGGCGGCAGGGCGAGCAGGTTCCAGGGGCTCATGCCTTCACAGTAAAGCTGTCGATCACCTGTCGCATCAGTGCCCTGTTGCGCAGCCACTGGTCCTGGGTGACCGTCCACGACAGGATGTAGGCCGTCTCGCCGGACACCACCGCGCGGCGCACCTCGTGGTAGGTCATGCCCGGCCTGATCCAGTGGGTGCCGGCGGCGCTGGCGGCGGTCCAGGAGAACTCCCACTCGACCGCCTTGACGCCCCGGTGGTTGACCACGCGGCGGCCGCGGCTGATCACCTCCTGGCCCTCCTGCCGCAGCGTCTCCTCCGAGTCGCGCAGGATCTGGTTGGCGTCGAGGCTGGAGTACAGGGCCTCCACGCCGAGGTGGGCGTTGCCGTCGCGGCGCGTCCACTCGGTGACGGACTCGCGCAGCGCGCCCCGCCAGCCGATCGGGCGCAGGATCGACCAGCCCTCCCGCGAGGTCCACGCGCGTACGGCCGGGCGCACCCGCCGCACGGTCGGCGTGGGGGTCGCCGACGGCGGCCGGCTCGTCGTGGGCTGCTGCGAGGGTGACGGGCTCAGCGGGCTGGCCGCGGCGGCCGGCTGGGCGGTGCGCGGGGCGCCCTCGGCGGGCGTGGCGAGCTTGAAGTAGGCGACCGCGCCGCCCGCGACGACCACGACGGCGGCGGCGGCCACGGCCAGCACGGCCCGCCCGCGCCCGCTGCCCGGCTTCTTCTCCGGCAGGTCGGTGTAGGCGGGCTTGGCCGCCACCTCGATGGCCGCGAGCAGCCGGTCGGCCTCCTCGGCGTCCACCCGGTCGGCGGGCTCCTTGCGCAGCAGGCCCTTCAGGATCGGGTGCATGATCGGCGGGATGCGCCGGTAGTCGGGCTCCTCGTTGAGCAGCGCGTTGATCGTCGCCATGGCCTCGCCGCGGTCGAAGGGCGAGCGGCCGACCATCGCGGCGAACAGCGTCGCGCCGAGCGACCACAGGTCGGAGGGCGGTCCGGCCTCGTCCGCGCGCACCCGTTCCGGGGCCAGGAAGCTGGGCGAACCGGTCACCATGCCCGTCCTGGTCAGCGAGGCGTCGCCCTCGACCGTGGCGATGCCGAAGTCCATCAGCACCACGCGGCCGTCGTCGGCGAGCAGGATGTTGGCGGGCTTGACGTCCCTGTGCAGGATCCCGGCCTCGTGGGCGGCCCTGAGCGCCGACAGCACCTGGCGGCCCACGTCGGCCGCCTGCCGCACGGGCAGGGCCCCCGAGGTGGCCACGACCTCTTCGAGCGAGGGGTGCGCGACCAGCTCCATGACGATCCAGGGCCGGCCGCCCTCCTCGACCACGTCGTAGACCGCGACCACGGAGGGGTGGTTGAGCTTGGCCGCCGTACGGGCCTCGCGGGCGGTGCGCATGAGGTGGCGCTCCTGCTCGCCCGGCGACAGCCCCTCGGGCAGCAGCACCTCCTTGATGGCCACCTGCCGGTTGAGCAGCGTGTCGTAACCCTCCCAGACGACGCCCATACCCCCGCGGCCCAGTTCGCGCCGTAACTGGTAGCGCCTGGCGACAAGCCGGTTGCTCTCCGAAACCATGTCCTACCCCTGTAGCGGCGCGAGCGCCTGCTGCAGACAGCCGCTGGACGCCGGCGATCTGTAGACCACCCGAACAGTGGGCAAGTTTCCCATACCTCCCACGAGTTCGCGGGAAGGACGCAAAAGGCCGCTTGCCACGACTTGCCGAATGTTGTTCTACTGAGGCAGGTTCGGAGCCGTGAAGACAACCGTTTGCCTGTGCGACTGTCGAGGAGATGTCCATGTCGAAGGGTAGTGGCGGCCCGCTGGCCGGAGTGCGCGTGCTGGAGCTCGCGGGGCTGGCCCCGGGGCCGTTCGCCGGGATGATGCTGGCCGACCACGGCGCCGAGGTGCTGCGGGTCGACCGGGTGCAGGCCGTCTCCGACCGACCTCGTACGGACGTCATGGACCGCGGCAAGCGGACGATCGGCCTGGACCTGAAGTCGCCCGAGGGCGTGGCCGCCTTCAAGGAGCTGGCCCGCAACGCCGACGTGGTGATCGAGGTCTTCCGTCCCGGCGTCGCCGAACGGCTCGGCATCGGCCCCGCCGACCTGCACGCGGTGAACGAGCGGCTGGTCTACGGCCGGATGACCGGCTGGGGCCAGGACGGCCCGCTCGCGCCCACCGCCGGCCACGACATCGACTACATCGCGATCTCCGGCGTGCTGTCGATGCTCGGCCGCGAGGGCGGCAAGCCGACCCCGCCGATCAACATCCTCGGCGACTTCGCCGGCGGCGGCCTCATGCTCGCCTACGGCGTGCTGCTGGCCCTGTTCGAACGCGAGCGCACCGGGAAGGGCCGGGTGATCGACGCCGCCATGGTGGACGGCGCCGCCCTGCTGTTCTCGATGTTCTACCAGGCCGCGCAGAGCGGCTTCTGGGGCCCGCGCGGCACCAACCTGCTCGACACCGGCGCCCCCCAGTACGACACCTACGAGACCGCCGACGGCGGCTTCCTGGCCGTCGGCTCGCTCGAACCGCAGTTCTGGGACGCCATGGTGAACCTGATGGGCCTGACCGGCCTGCCCGACCGCAACGACAGGACGCAGTGGCCCGCGCTCAAGGCCCGGCTGGCCGAGGAGTTCGCCAAGCGCACCCGTGCCGAGTGGGAGGCCCTGTTCGAGGGCTCGGACGCCTGCGTCTCGCCCGTCCTGTCCATGGCCGAGGCCGCGCGGCACCCGCACAACGTCGCCCGGGGCACGTTCGCCGAGGTCGGCGGCGTGACCCATCCGGTGCCCGCGCCGCGCCTGCTCGGCGTGCCGGACCCGGACCTGTCGCCGGCCACCCGCCTCACGGACCTGTCCGCGTGGGGGCTGCCGGCGGCGGAGGCGGAGAAGCTGCGGGAGCAGGGCGTGCTGGCCTGAGCCTTCGTCAGGGGCGGGACGACGTCGCCGGGCGCGCGTGGGCGGCGTAGTCCTTGAGCCGGATCGAGTCGTGCAGGCGCACCCCCTTGCTGCTGATCTTGGTGGCGGCCCTGGTGAGGGCGACCGGCAGGTGGTTGACCAGGCGGATGCCCTGGGTGAGCGCCCACACGTCGAAGCGGCTCCCGGGGACGATCCCCCTGGCCGCGCGGCGGGCGAAGGCGCGGCTGCGGCGCACGTACTCGCCGATCTCGGCCTCGTAGGCGGGGTAGGCCGTGCGGTGGTCGCCGCCGTGCGCGGCCAGCTCGCCCGCCAGCACGTACGCCCCCACGACCGCCAGGCTCGTGCTGCCGCCCACGGCCGGCCCCGGGCAGTAACCGGCGTCGCCGGCCAGCGTCACCCGGCCGCGTGACCAGGAGTCGAGCCTGAGCTGGGTGATGGAGTCGAAGTAGAAGACGGACGTGCGGTCCACCTCGTCCAGGATCCTGGGGACCTGCCAGCCGAGGCCGCCGAACCGCTCGCGCAGCAGTTCCTTCTGCCGGGCCACGTCCCGGTAGTGGTAGTCGAGCGGCTCCGGCGTCCTGAACAGGAAGCCGGCGCGGGCGTCGTCCATGTGCGCGGCGCTGTAGACGGCGGCCATGTAGCCCTCGCCCGCCATGGCCTCCATCCGGCCGTCGAGCCCCAGGAAGTTCGGCACGGAGGCGACGGCGAGGTACGCGCCGATCCAGGCGGCGAAGCGCTCCTCGGGGCCGAAGGTCAGGCGGCGCACGTTGGAGTGCAGTCCGTCGGCGCCGATCACCAGGTCGAAGCGGTCCTGCCGGCCGCTGTCGAAGCGCACCTCGCCGTCCTCGGCGATCGAGGCGATGGAGTCGCCGAAGACGTAGGCGGCGTCGTGCCGGGTGGCCTCGTGGAAGACCTCGCTCAGGTCGTCGCGCATGATCTCGATGTGCCGGTCGGAGACGGCGGTGAGGATGCGGCGCAGCTCCAGCTCCACGGGCCGCGCCCGGCCCTCGCGGTGGACCCGGAGCCGGTCGGTGCCGGTCTTCCTCGCCATGACCGGCTCCAGCAGCCCCATCTTCTCGACGATGTCCATGGCGGGCCGGAACAGGTCCACCGCGTGGCCGCCCGACTTCCTGAGCGCCGGGGCGCGTTCGACCACCGTGACCTCGAAGCCGTACCTGGTCAGCCAGTACGCCAGCACCGGCCCGGTGACGCTGGCGCCCGAGACGAGGACCTTCATGGACCCCTCCTTACTTAACGGTTGGTAAGTCCACGCTAGCACGCGCCCTTACTTAACGGTAGGTAAGGGATAAACTTCAGGCATGCCCAGTGACACCAAGTCCCGTATCCAGGCGGTGGCCCGCGAGCTGTTCGCCGAGCAGGGCGTGCAGAACACCAGCCTGCGCCAGATCTCCGACCGGCTGGGCATCACCAAGCCGGCGCTCTACTACCACTTCGCCTCACGCGACGACCTGGTGCGCAGCATCGTGCAGCCGCTGGTGGAGGACTTCGAGCGCTTCGCCGCCAGGCAGGAGCCCGGCGACCCGCGGGCGCTGCTCGACGACTACTTCGAGCTCATGTGGCGCCACCGCGACGTGACCGGGATGATGGTGCGCGACATCTCGATCCTGGCCTACCTCGACCTGGGTCAGCGCATGTTCGAATGGCGGCGCGAGCTGATCGCCCTGCTGCTCGGCCCCGACCTCACGCAGGCCCAGCAGATCCGCGCCACACTGGCGCTCGGCGGCATGGCCGACTGCACGGTCGAGTACGCCGGCCTTCCCCTGGAGGAGGTCAAGCCGACGGCCGTCGCGGCGGCGGCCGAGGCGCTCGGCCTGTGACCCCCCGGGCCTAGACGGCCACGTAGAGGTCGGCGCCCTCGAAGTGATGGACCTCCAGGTCCGTGGTGAAGGCGCGGGAGGGCTGGCCGCCCGACTCGGTGTGCTGCCACACCTGCTGCCACGCCTCGATCAGCGCCTGCGGCAGCTGCCCGCGGGCCGCCAGCCGGATCGACTTGGCGGCCGGCACGCGCACCGCCACCATGCCCTCGGGCAGGCGCGGCACCGTGCGCACGCCGATGCCGACGATCTGCGTGTAGGCGCCGGTGTGGTCGCTCTCGTAGTCGGTCAGCACCGCGTAGAGGTTCTCGTCGATGCGGCCCGGCACGTGCGCGAAGGCCCCCGGCGCGCCCGCCCGCTGCCACAGCGCGGGCAACGCGGCCCGCGCCGGATCCGCCTCGTCGGCGTTCGTCGTGCGTACGGCGAAGCCCACGACGGTCAGCTCGGCCCGTTCGACGATGTCCACGACTTACCTCCCCCAAATATGTCCCCGGCCGATCATAAGCCCCGGAGAACGGGGGAAACCCCTTGTTGGACCTGTCACCCCATAAGATGGATGAACGTGAAGTTTCTCAACGACCAAGAGCCTCGTTACGATTTGACTTACAGCGACGTGTTCATGGTGCCGTCGCGCTCCTCGGTCGGATCGCGGCTCGCGGTCGACCTCTCCACGAATGACGGCACGGGCACCACGATCCCCGTCGTCGTCGCCAACATGACCGCGGTCGCCGGCCGCCGCATGGCCGAGACCGTGGCCCGCCGCGGCGGGATCACCGTGATCCCCCAGGACATCCCCCTCGACGTCGTCGCCGACGTGGTCGACTGGGTCAAGAAGCGCGACCTGGTCCACGACACGCCGCTCACCCTCACCCCGCACGACACCGTGGGCGAGGCGCTGCAACTGCTGCCCAAACGCGCCCACAACGCGGTCATCGTCGTCGACTGGGACAACCGGCCCGTCGGCGTGGTGACCGAGGCCGACTGCCAGGGCGTGGACATGTACACGCAACTGTCCGAGGTCATGTCGAGCGAGCTGCTCACGCTGCCCGCCGGACTCGACCCGCGCGGCGCCTTCGACCGCCTGCACGAGGGCCGCCACCGCCTCGCCCCCATCGTGGACGACGAGGGCCGGCTGGTCGGCATCCTCACCCGCACGGGCGCGTTGCGGGCCACCCTCTACCAGCCCGCGCTCGACGCCCAGGGCCGCCTGCGCATCGCCGCGGCCGTCGGCGTGAACGGCGACGTCGCCGCCAAGGCCAAGGAACTGCTGGAGGCCGGGGCCGACTGCCTGGTCGTGGACACCGCCCACGGCCACCAGGAGAAGATGATCGCCGCCCTGCGCGCCGTCCGGGCGCTCGACCCCGGCGTGCCGGTCGCGGCGGGCAACGTGGTGACCGCCGAGGGCGTGCGCGACCTGGTCGAGGCCGGGGCCGACATCCTCAAGGTCGGCGTGGGGCCGGGCGCCATGTGCACCACGCGGATGATGACCGGCGTCGGGCGGCCGCAGTTCTCGGCGGTGCTCGAATGCTCGGCCGAGGCCCGCCGGCTCGGCAGGCACGTCTGGGCGGACGGCGGCGTCCGGCACCCCCGCGACGTGGCCCTGGCGCTGGCGGCCGGGGCGTCCAACGTCATGATCGGCTCGTGGTTCGCCGGCACGTACGAGTCGCCCGGCGACGCCCGCACCGACGCCGACGGGCGCAAGTACAAGGAGAACTTCGGCATGGCCTCCTCCCGCGCCGTACGGCTCAGGACGGCCGAGGACTCCGCCTACGACCGGGCCAGGAAGGCGCTGTTCGAGGAGGGCATCTCGACCTCGCGCATGTACCTCGACCCCAAGCGGCCCAGCGTGGAGGACCAGATCGACGGGATCGTCGCGGGCCTGCGGTCGTCGTGCACGTACGCGGGCGCGGCGAACCTGGAGGAGTTCCACCAGCAGGCCGTCGTCGGCATCCAGAGCTCCTCCGGCTACGCCGAGGGCATGCCGCTGCACCAGAGCTGGTGATCCACCGGCGCCGGTGACGTGCCCTTTCTCCCGGCTTCGGGCGGCCCGGCGCCGGGAGAAAGGGCGGGCATGAACGACGGCCGTACCCCGACGGCATAGAGTCGTCGGGTTATTGTCATCGTCAACAGGAGCACATTCGTGGCACTCGAGAAGCCCGAGATCGACTTCCCCGAGGGCAACCCGCCCGCCGACCTGGAGATCGTCGACCTCGTCGAAGGCACTGGCCCCGAGGCCAAGCCGGGCCACAACGTCAGCGTCCACTACGTGGGTGTCTCGTTCTCGTCCGGGGAGGAGTTCGACGCGTCGTGGAACCGCGGCCAGGCGTTCGAGTTCCCGCTCGGGGGCGGCCGCGTCATCGCGGGCTGGGACCGCGGGGTCGCCGGGATGAAGGTCGGCGGCCGTCGCAAGCTGGTCATCCCGCCGCACCTCGGTTACGGCGACCGCGGCGCGCCGCCGCGCATCAAGGGCGGCGAGACGCTGATCTTCGTGGTCGACCTGCTCGGCGTCAGCTAGACCGGGAACGGGCGGGCCGCCGACGGTGGCCCGCCCGGCTACCCCTGCTTTGGAAAACCCGGCACATATCGGGTGGGGAAATGTCGGCGTGGTGAGGCACGATAGCGGTGTGCTTCTGATCGACGTGGTCCGGACCTCCGACGCGGTGACGCGCACCTCCGCACGGCTGGGCAAGGTCGGGCATCTGGCCGAGCTGCTCGCCCGGGTCGGCCCGGACGAGGCGGAGATCGCCATCGCCTACCTGTCGGGCGACCTGCCGCAGCGCCAGATCGGCGTGGGCTGGCGCTCACTGGAGGACGTCCCGCAGCCCAAACTCGCCGCCACCGCCACCCTCACGACCGTCGACGCGCTGCTGACCCGGATCAAGGCCGTCTCCGGCCCCGGCTCGCAGGCGGCGCGCAGAGCGCTGGTCGCCGAGCTGTTCGCCGGGCTGACCAGCCAGGAGCAGCAGTTCATGCGCAGGCTGCTCAACGGCGAGCTGCGCCAGGGCGCCCTCGACGGCGTGATGATCGAAGCGCTGGCCAAGGCGTCCGGCGCGCCGTCGGCCGACGTGCGGCGGGCGCTCACCCTGCGCGGCTGGCTGCCCGCCGTGGGCGCGGCGGCGCTGACGGGCGGCGTGGCGGCGCTGCACGCGTTCAAGCTGGAGGTGGGGCGGCCGGTCTCCCCCATGCTCGCCGGCAGCGCACCCAACGTGGCCGCCGCGCTGGAGAAGGCCGGCTCGCCCGCGTCCCTGGAGTGGAAGCTCGACGGCGTACGCGTGCAGGCCCACCGCTCGGGCGCGCAGGTGCGGGTCTTCACCCGCACTCTCGACGACATCACCGCGCAGGTGCCCGAGCTGGTCGAGGCGGTGCTCGGGCTCGACTCCGCCGACCTAGTGCTCGACGGCGAGGTCCTCGCGCTGCGGCCGGACGGGCGTCCCCACCCGTTCCAGGTGACCGCGAGCCGCGTCTCCAGCAAGACCGACGTCGCCAGGCTGCGCGAGCAGACCCCGCTCAGCGTGTTCTTCTTCGACGCGCTGCGCGCCGACGGCGCCGACCTGCTCGACCTGCCGTACTCGCAGCGCCAGGAGGCCCTGGCCCGCGCCGTCCCGCCCGGTCTGCTGACGCCGCGACTGATCACCGCCGACGTGGCCGAGGCGGAGAAGTTCTTCACCGACGTGGTCAAGGCGGGCCACGAGGGCCTGGTGGTGAAGTCCCTGTCCTCCCCGTACGCGGCCGGCCGGCGCGGCGCGGGCTGGATCAAGGTCAAGCCCCGGCACACGCTCGACCTGGTCGTCCTGGCGGCCGAGTGGGGCCATGGCCGGCGCGAGGGCAAGCTGTCCAACCTGCATCTGGGCGCGCGCGACCCCGAGGGCGGGTTCGTCATGCTCGGCAAGACGTTCAAGGGGCTCACCGACGAGCTGCTGGCCTGGCAGACCGAACGCTTCCTCGAACTCGCCGACGGCCCCACCGACGAATGGGCGGTCAAGCTGCGGCCCGAGCTGGTGGTGGAGATCGCCTTCGACGGCGTGCAGCGTTCGCCGCGCTACCCCGGGGGGATGGCGCTGCGGTTCGCCCGGGTGCTGCGCTACCGCCCGGACAAACGCCCCGAGGACGCCGACACCGTCGCCACCGTCCGCTCCCTCATGCTCTGACCACGCCCGCCGGCCTGCACGTCCGCAGCGCAGAGCCCGGCCCGTGCAGGTAAGCGAGGGGTCACCTGGAGCTCCCATCGCTTCCACCTGCACACACTCCCGAACGCCTTACGAGTCCGCACCCATGACCGCCGCGCCACCTTCCCGCCAGATCCCCCGCCCCCTCCCAGGACGGACTGCACGTCCAAAGAGCAGGCACCGCGGCGAGTGAAGAGCGGCGAGGAGGGGGTGGCCGTCTTGTCGCCGTGCTCTGCTGTTCATGGCGTGAGGATGCCCTCGGTCTCGACCTGAGGGGCGGGTTGGGCAGGTTGGGGCCGTTGCGGCCTTAGATCACGGTCAGCCCAGTTGCGGCCTTAGATCAAGTTGCGCCCGTTTGTGGGCTGCGGTCGGGTTGGCCTGAGGCGTGGTGTTAGACGAGTTCTGTCGTTCTTCGGAAACCCCAAGATCCTCGGCGTACGCTCGACGTTCTGGGCCTCTTGCGCCCTTAAGTGAGATATGTCACTGTATGTCGCATTAAGTTGTCTTTACCTGCTGTTTGTCGCATATGTTCGTCCTCGCCCGCCGGATCCCCCATCCCTTGCGGGCGGACAGGCCGTCACACGCCTCCCACCCCCATGACCTGGCCTTTCCCTTTCCTGTCCCCTAGCTAGGACCGTGGTTTACCTTGGGCCAGCACTCCCACAAATCGTCCCCCAACGACCGCAAGCTCTCCCCGGGCAAGCGCCGCTGGACCGCCATCGCCGCTGGGGCCGCCGTAGTGGCCGCCGCCTCGACCACCGCCTGGGCCGCCGTCGGCAACGATGCCCCCGGCACCACCGCCGCCAAGGACGCCGCCACGGCGACCTCCACCGGCACCCCCAACCCGCCGGTCGCGGCCAACGTCTCCCAGGCCAGGACCACTACCCCGGCTCCCACGGCTTCGAGCCCCAGCGCCTCGACCTCCACTGCTTCGGGGCCGAGCGCGAAGGGCGTCCCGAACTCCCCGCACGGCGCCAACCCCGCGCCGAAGGCCCCCGCTGCCGCCCGGCCCGACGCCACCGAGACGCCGGCCTCCGACACAGCCTCGTCCGATACGGCGGCATCCGACGCGGCAACGTCCGACTCGGCGAAGAAGACGACCAAGACCGTCAAGCCGGTCAAGCTCCGGGCCACGAAGCCGAAGGTCCGCGTCCTGTCCTCCGGGACGTGTGGCGCCTCGTACTACGGCGAGCCCCAGATGACGGCCAGCGGCGAACGCTTCAACCCCTCCGCCATGACCGCCGCGCACAAGACCCTTTCGCTGGGCAGCCGCGTCCGCGTCACCAACCCGCGCAACGGCTCGGCGGTCACCGTACGCATCAACGACCGCGGCCCGTACGTGGGCGGCCGGTGCCTCGACCTCTCCAGGGCCGCGTTCGACGCGATCGGCAGCCTGGGGGCGGGCGTGATGACCGTCCGCTACGAAGTTCTGGCCCGCTGACCGCGTTCGGTCTCTCTCCTCGGCCCCGCCCCCGCTCATTCGTCCCTGGGGGCGGGCCGGGCTCTCGCCCAACACCGCCCACCACGAATCCCACAATGCGCCGATCCTGGCTGCCGACATCCCAGCCCCGATCGCCGGTCTCTATCGGAGGGCCGGGGAGCCGAGGAGATGGAACCGCGACATCGGGATCGGGATGTTCGGGGGGACGGACATCGGTCGCCCGGGGGACCGAACCCGGAATGTCGGGGCTGCGACCGGATTGCCCGAAGGGCTGGAACCCGAGGACTGGGCTCCGGGACGTCCGGGAGCTGCGACCGGGATCCCTGGAGACCTAGATGGACAACTGGTTCCGGACATCACTGACATCCGTCGGGCCGTTACCGCAGCCCGCGATCCGAACCCCGTGCCCCCTGCTCTTCCAGACGTCCTTGAATCCCTCGGCCCCGCTGCCCGGACGTCTCTTCGATGGCGGTCTCGATACCGCGATTTCGATGGCTCGGGCCCCCGCCGCTGAATCCCCGCACCCCGATTCCTCGGGGACGCCCCGATGTTCCCGGACGTCCCCCGACGTCCCACGGTCCAGATGCCCGGGTCCCGACCCCCTGCCATTCCCGGACGTCCCCCGACATCCCGCAGGCCCGCTCCCCGAACGGCTACCCGATCGCGGGCCCGATACCGCGGTTTCAATGGCTCGGGCCCCGACCGGAAATCCTCGCACCCCGATATCCTGGGGACGCCCTCGATGTCCCCCGCGGTCCGGCTCCCCGGACGCTCCCCGGTCGCGGCCCTGATCCCACGGGGCCCTTGACCAGAGATCCCTCGTCCTCCGCACCTCCGGATACCTCGATGCGGTCCTGGTCCCGTGATCCCTCGGGCCCCGCCCCTAATCCCCAGCCCCGATTTCCCGGGGACGCCCCCGATGTCCCCGGACGTCCCCCGACGTCCCTTGGTTCCGGTACCGCGTGTCTCGGCCCCCGGTCCCCCGCGATTCCTGAGACGTCCCCCGACATCCCTTGAGCCCGATCTGAGTTCCCGGGTCTCGGCATCGCTCGGTCCTGATCCAGATCCTTGGACGTCGCGATCCACCTCTCGGATATCCCCCCGATATCCGGTACCCGCGAGACCCCCGCATCTGCGATCCGCGCGTCCGTCTTTTAGCCGCCGCCGCGCGTCGGCTTCTCTCCAACCCGTGCGCACGCCGCCGTTTCGTCGAGAGCAGGCTCCCCCGCGTGCTGCCGGGAGGCGTTACTTGACCAGGCGGACCGTCAGCGGGTAGCGGAAGCTGCTCTCGGCCAGGGCTGAGATGCCACCGACGATGCCCAGGACGACGGCGCCGACCCAGATCACCGGCAGCAGCACGATGCCGATGACGGTGAGCGGCAGGATGCAGCTCGCCCCCACCACGGTGAGCTGGAAGTTCAGGGCCTCCAGCGCATGCCGCCGCAGGTACGGAGAGGTCTTGGCCGCCGTGAGCAGCAGGATCAACGGGCCCACCACCGGGATCCCGACGGCCATCAGCAAGTGGCCGAGGGCGGCCTGGACGCGTTCGTTGCTCTCCGGAGCCCGCTCCGGACGGACCGGCCGGGGCATCGGCGGCGCGAATCTCGGCACCGCCATCGTCCCGTACAGCTCGTTCATGATGGGCATCAGGTCGCCGTGCGTACGCGCGGTCATCGCACGTTCCAGCCGGTCGTCGAACTCCAGCTTGTCGAAGCGGCCCTCCGCGTAGGCAGCCTTGACGTGCTCGACGACGTGCTCTCGGTCCTGGTGGGTGACGCGCAGATGAGCTGGCGGCACCTGTCCCGGCCCGGGGGTCTTGGGTACCCCAGCCATGATGGTCATGCCTCTCCTTGGAATCGGCAGTCAACTTTCATACTGCGTCCTCGGAGCCGGACGTGCCATCGGGAGAAACCCCGAGCTGTCCCCGAGATCATCCCCGACACCGGCGCTCCGGACGGTATAAAAAGGATCCATGAGATGGCGAGACCGCTACGGTATCCGTCGGCTGCGCGGGCAGAAGATCGCGCGGTTCGACCGCGAGGCGACCGATGCCGACATCGAAGCGCTCATCGCCTTCGCACGTTCGCGGCGTGGCGTCGAGTTCTACGTCGAGCCTGAGACCTTCGCCACCGACACGACCGCTGTGGCGGTGGCCGACGACGGCGAGTGGACCAGGCGCAGGGTCGGGTCGCCCGCGGTGATCCACAAGGTGGCCCGAGATCTGGCGTTACCGGTGTACGACGTGCAGCTGACGGGCTATCCCCCTCGGATGCGTGCTTACAACGAGCGCCGGCGCCGCGAAGAAGGCAGCCTGTAGTTCCGGCGGAAAGGGTGCTGGTGGAGGCCACCGGCACCCTTTCTTCATGCGCTCCCGCCCGGCCCCCGGTGCCGGTCGGGCCCCGGCGGGGGCGGGACGTCGTCGAGCAGGCCGAGCATGGGGATCAGCCAGCCGCCGTTGGCCGGCCCCATGGCGGTGTCGAGCTCGGCGGGGCTGGGCAGGCGGTCTCGGACGACGGCGGGTGAGAGCAGGCTCTGCAGGGCGTGCATCAGGAGATTGGCCATCGAGTAGTGGGGGTCGGTGGTGAGGGCGCGTTCGAGGGCGATGGTGGCCAGGATGTTGTCGCCCGTACGCCAGGCCGCCATGGCCAGCAGGGAGGCGGCCGGCGGGACGAAGCGGGGCTCCAGGCGGCGGGTGAGGTCTTTCCACAGAGGCAAATGGGCCTCGCGCATCATGGTCCAGGCTTCGTCGCGGACTCTGATCACGGTCAGGGCCAGGCCCAGCCGGGCGGCTGCGATGTCGTCGAGGCGGGTGCCGTCGGCGTGGGCGGTCAGGGTCGCGCGGACTTCGGCGAGCGCCTCGGCGACGTAGCCGCGGGCGAAGGTGTCCAGGTCCGGGGCGGCCACCAGGCGGGCGCGGACCTCGGCGACGGCGGTGGCGGTGGCCTGTCGCATCGCCATGCGGACCGGGCCGGCGGCGGGGGCGATCGTGCGTTCGAGACTGCGGCGGTCGGGGAGGGCGACCAGGCCGCGCACGGTGGCCTCGGCCGCGATCTGGCTGGTGGTCGGGTCGTATGGAGTGCCTTCGGGCGGGCAGCACCGGAGCAGGTCGCAGACGTAGGACCAGTAGCGGCCCTCGTGGGCGCGGAGCGCCTCGCCCACGCGGATCTCCGATGCGGCGGCGAGCCGCCTGGCCTCGTCGACGGCGGGTGTGACCGTGTCGCCTCTGCCGTAGCCGACGATGACCAGCTCGGTGACGCCTTCACGGGACAGCAGGCCGGGGAGGGGGTCGAGGGTGCCCCGGGGGAACGGGAGGTCCCACCTCGCGGCCACCTTGGCCTGGCCCCGGTGGAGGCCGACCACGACCAGGCTGTCGTGGGGGTGGAAGCCGACCAGGTAGGGGACGGCGGCCAGGATGTCGGCCGGGCTGGTGAGCGTGAGGCAGGGGGCCGAGGCGTTGGTCGTCATGAGCGTCAAGGGTGCCGGGGAGGCACGCCTCGCAAACGCCCGAGCGCGGTTCTGTGGATGACGAGCGCCCCGACGACCCACCCTGTGGACGACCTCGCACGAATGGAACAAACCGGCAGGTCAGGCGGCGAAGCGGGGAGGGGGATCAGGCGGGTGGGAGGTCACGCAGGTGAGGGGGCGCGGGTGGGTTATGCCGGTGGGGTCAGGTGGGGTGGGTTGGTGGGTGGGGTGGGGGTTGTGCGGGCGCGTACGAGGAGGGCGGCGCCGGCCACCGCGGCCGGCATGGCCACCACCGCCACGAACGGCACCAGGAACAGCAGGAACCCCACCACCCCGAACCCCAGCGTGGTCGCCATGTTCCGGCGCAGCAGCGCGAACCGTTCCTTCCTGGCCACCCCCCGCCTTTCGAGGGCCAGCGTGGTCAGCTCGACCGTCAGGAAGAACCCGGAGACGAAGGCGCCGACCACGGGCACCACCGTCTGGCCGATCACCGGCACGAACCCCAGGAAGAACAGCGGCACGGTGAACAGCAGCACGTAGAACAGGGTGATCAGACTGTCCCTGATCGAGCGGGGCAGCGTCCGCCACCACGGCTGCTCCACCGCGCCGGGCAGCGGGTCGGCCTCGGCCGAGAGCCGTTCGTAGAACGGCTCGCCGATCGCCAGCGTCAGCGCCGTGAACGTCAGCACCGCCAGCGCCAGCCCGCCGAGGAAGATCGCGATGCCGACCAGCGTGCGGAACAGGTCGGCCCAGCTCCACGAGTCGGCGAACGGGGTGAAGAACTCGGCCACGTCGCGCGCGTGGGTGCCGAGCAGGATCAGCGCCGCCACGTAGACGGCGAACGCGATCACCGCCGGGATCAGCCCGAACAGCCACCACCGGCCGTGCCGCGACACCCATCCGAGACCCTGGAAGAAGAAGCCGACGCCGGCGGCGAAGTCGCGCAGAGATCGCATGCCCGGCAGGCTAGCGCCAGAACGACGTGACCGCGTAACCCAGCTCGTCGAACAGCTCGCGCAGCAGCGGCAGGGACACCCCGAGCACGTTGCCGTGGTCGCCCTCGATGCCCTCGACGAACCAGCCGCCGCGCCCCTCGATGCTGAACCCGCCGGCCAGGCCGAGCGGCTCGCCGGTGGCGACGTAGGCGGCGATCTCCTCCTCCGACGGCTGGCCGAAGCGCACCACGGTGGTGGCCACCTGCGCCGCCTGCCGGCCGGCCGGCACGTCGATCACGCAGTGGCCGGTCACCAGGCGGCCGGTGCGCCCGCGCATGATGCGCCAGCGCTCGACGGCCTCCTCGGGGGTGCCGGGCTTGCCGTAGGGGCGGCCGTCGAGTTCGAGGATCGAGTCGCAGCCGATGACCAGCCCCTCCTCCAGCCCGCTCGCGACGGCCTGCGCCTTGGCCTTGGCCAGGACGAGGCTGAGCGCCGCCGGCGAGTGCGCGGAGAAGGCGTCCTCGTCGACACCGGAGACGATCACCTTGGGGTCGAGGCCGGCGTTGCGCAGAACGGTGAGGCGGGTGGGCGAGGCAGAGGCCAGAACGATCACCGTCCCAGCTTACCGAAGGCCCGCGCGGTCACCAGTCGTGGTTGGGGGTGCCCCTCGCGGGCTGCCGGTCGGCCGGGTCGTACGGGCCGCCCTGGGCCGGGACGGTGCCGCCGAAGATGCCGCTCAGCAGGCCGTCGAGCAGGTGGCCGAGGCCGCCGGGCAGCGAGGCGTGCTCCTCGCGCAGGTCGGCGGCCAGGGCGGAGGCGTCCATGTTGGCCTTGGCGGCGCGGCCGGCCAGGAGGGACATGACCATGGGGGCGACGAGCGGGAGCAGCCGCATGATGGTGCCGGAGCTGACGCCGGCCAGTTGCGAGAGCCCGGCCGCGGCCCGTTCGGTGCCCTGGCCGCCGAGGACGTGGCCGAGGATGCTGTGGCCGTCGCGGGTCAGGGAGGCCACGTCGCCGTTGAAGGGGTCGGCGTCGACGTGGTCGTCGAGGGCGCCGCGCAGGGCCTCGGCGCCGTCGGGGTGCTCGGCGTTGCGGGCCATGCCGCCGATGACGGTGCCGGCCACGGCCTCGACGACCTTGCGCGCCGTGGCCGTGTCGGTGCCGAGCATGCCGGCGATCTGGTCTACGCCTGAGTCGCCGAGCTGGGTGAGAAGCTCGTCATTCAGTGTCAAGGCAGTCCCCCGATCCGAGTCGCGGGAGACGTTCCCCGGCCGTGATCGAGGCAAGGCCGGGGTTCCCCTAAGTCTCGGGAAAGGCGGGTCTCCCGCGGGGCTCAGTCGAGGGCGGGCTGCTTGCTGCCGCTGGCCAGGCCGGCGGCGGCGTACGCGCTCGCCTCGTCGAGCGTCTCGTGTTCGAGCAGGGCCGCCACGATGCCGTCGAGCCGTTCGCGGTTCTCGGTGAGCACCTGGACGGCGCGCTCGTAGCACTCGTCCACGATGCGCCGCGCCTCCTCGTCGACGGTGGCCAGCGTGGCCGGCGACGCCTGCGGCGAGGAGCCGTCGTTGGGCAGGATGGTCAGCGGGCCGATCTTCTCCGACATGCCCCAGCGGCCCACCATGCCGCGCGCGATCATGGTGACCTGTTCGAGGTCGTTCTCGGCGCCGGTGGTGATGATGCCGTAGACGACCTGCTCGGCCGCCATGCCGCCGAGCGCGCCGGTGATGCGCCCGCGCAGGTACGGCTCGTCGTAGGCGTAGCGGTCGGTGTCGGGGGTGGACAGCGTGACGCCGAGCGCCCGGCCGCGGGGGATGATCGAGATCTTCCTGACCGGGTCGGCGCCGGGCTGGAGCATGCCGAGCAGGGCGTGCCCGGCCTCGTGGAAGGCGGTGCGGGTGCGCTCCTCCTCCGGCATCACGATGCTGCGGGCGGCGCCGAGCTGGAGCTTCTCCAGCGCGTCCGCGAAGTCGGACATGTCGACCTTCTCCTTGCCGCGCTTGGCGGCGAGGAGTGCGGCCTCGTTGACCAGGTTGGCCAGGTCGGCGCCGGTCATGCCGGGGGTGGTCTTGGCGATGCGGTCGAGGCTGACCTCGCCGTCGAGCGGCACGCCGCGCGAGTGGACCTCCAGGATGGCCGTGCGTCCTGCCGCGTCGGGCAGGCCCACCTGCACGGTACGGTCGAAGCGCCCGGGACGCAGCAGCGCCGGGTCGAGGATCTCGGGCCGGTTGGTGGCCCCGATGACGATCACGCCCTCGGCGCCGGAGAAGCCGTCCATCTCGGTGAGGATCTGGTTCAGCGTCTGCTCGCGCTCGTCGTGGCCGCCGATGCCGCCCGCGCCGCCGCGGGCGCGTCCGATGGCGTCGATCTCGTCGATGAACACGATCGAGGGCGCGACCTTGCGGGCCTCCTCGAACAGGTCGCGGACGCGCGAGGCGCCCACGCCGACGATCATCTCGATGAACTCGGAGGCGCTGGCCGAGAAGTACGGCACCTTGGCCTCGCCCGCCACGGCCCTGGCCAGCAGCGTCTTGCCGGTGCCGGGAGGGCCGGCGAGCAGCACGCCCTTGGGCAGCTTGGCGCCCAGCCTGCGGTACTTGCCGGGGTCCTTCAGGTAGTCGACGACCTCGACGAGCTCGTTCTCCACCTCGTCGATGCCGGCGACGTCGTCGAACGTGACGCGCACCTTGTGGGCCTCGACCGGCTTGGCGGCCTTGGACTTGCCGAGCCCGCTCAGTCCGCCGCCCATCATGCTGGCGCCGCGGCGCATGATCCAGATCCACAGGCCGGCCAGCAGCAGCACGGGCAGCAGCGACAGCAGAAGGTTGGAGAAGAAGCCGCGGGTCAGCGGCTTGGACGTGGTCTCCACCTGGGCCGACTTGAGCTGCTGGTCGAGCTGGTCGGTGTTGGCGAAGGCGGGGATCTCGGTCTGGAACTTGGTGTAGGACTCGTTGCTCTCGGGGTTCTTGGCCGCGCTCCTCAGGTCGCCCTCGACCGACAGCCCCTGGGCGTAGATGTCCTTGACGTTCTTCGCCTCGACCTGCTTGGTGAACTCGGTGTAGGAGATCGTCTCGACCGAGTTGTTGTCGACCAGGGAGGAGACGACGAAGAAGCCCGCGTACACCACGAGCAGGGTGACGACGAAGCGCCACCAGTTGATCTTCGGCCGCCCGCCTGGCGAACCGGGCAGGCCTTCCGAGCGCCAGGGCGGCTTGACCTTGCCCTTGTTCGGTGCCTGCGGCGGTCCAGAGCGTTCCACGGCGTCACTCCCCCACATCGCCGCATACATGATCTTTCTAGCCTAGAACACGCACTCCTGAGACCACGCGGCCAATATCACGCCAACGCTTTCTCTGCGAGTCAGGCACTGTGACGAACGCAAGTCCTGGCTTGCTCATTCCCCCGTCCATCACCACGACGGCCGCCCGGGAGGAATGTTTGCCGTATTTGACGCGGTATACGAGCATCCATCCGGTTTTGACGCGTTGCGAGGCGAGCCAACTGATCTCGGAGCCCTTGGGGTGGTGGTTGAGCGTCCAGCGCGCCGCCAGCAGCGCCGTGTCGCGCGGCGACTTCTGCTCCATGATCGGCAGCGGGCAGGTCACCAGCATGCCGCGCAGCCTGCCGCCGCGCACCGCCGGCAGCACCTGCTTGCTGGTGAACGGCGCCGCCCCGTGCGTCTTCCACGGCTTGCCCAGCCGGGGCACGGCCAGGCCGGTGCGCCGGTCCTTCACCAGCCGTTTGGCCGGCCGGGGCAGGGCCATCCGCTTGACGCGGCCGGTCAGGCGGGGCACCCGCGGGTCGGCGTAAAGGGCCTGCATGGCGGTGTAGCCGGGCGCGAGCGAGGAGCCCGGCGACGGCGTCGGGGTCGGCGTGAGAGCGGACGTCGGCGTGGCGGACGACGTCGGCGTGGGGGTGGCCGACGGCGTGGGGGCCGGCGCGGAGGAGGCGGGTGCGGACGAGGCGGGTGCGGCCGGCGGCGCGGTTACCGGCCCCGCCACGACCTCGTCCGGCCCGGACGGGAGCGCCAGGACGATCACCGTGGCACCGACCGCCACGGCCGCCACGACGGCGAGCCCCCGATATATCGACCGCATCCGGACATCGCCGATGCGGGAGCGCCTGGGCGGTGAAACAGGGTTCGCAGGGCGGTCTGTGGTTCTCACTCGTGAACCCTCGGTCTCATCTTCCCCATGGAGCACGACGGGAGCGTACGACATATCCCGCCATTGCGTGTGTGAAGCGACCGAAGTGCAATCATGGCGGGGTGGAACAGGTGGAACTGCGGTTCGGCGAGGACTCCCGGTTCGCCCAGACGCACACGAATCTCTCCGCGGTCAGGTGGGAGCCGTCGGGACTGTGGGTGGCCGGCGACGAGACCGCCACCGTCGAGCGGCTCACCTGGACCGGCGACCACTTCGGCGACGAGCGCTCCTTCTTCCTGGCCGACTACGTGGACCTGCCCGCCGGACGCTTCGACGAGGCCGACATCGAGGGCCTGGCCAGGGCCGACGGCCATCTGTGGGCGGTCGGCTCGCACAGCCTCAAGCGCCGCAAGGCCAAGCCGGGCAGCCCGGAGAAGTCGATCAGGCGGCTGGGCACGGTCGTCCGCGAGGAGAACCGGTTCATCCTGGTCCGCCTGCCGCTGGACGCGACCGGTGAACGTCCGCTGCCCGGCGCGATCCTGTCCGACGAGCGCAACGTCGCCGCCATGCTGTCCGGCGACCGCCATCTGGCGCCGTTCCTGGCGCTGCCGGGCAAGGACAACGGGCTCGACATCGAGGGCATCGCGGTCGTGGGGGAACGGGTCTACCTCGGGCTGCGCGGGCCGGTGCTGCGCGGCTGGGCCGTGGTGCTGGAGATCCGTCCCGTGGACGACGGCGGCGGCCGGTTACGGCTCGACGGGCCGTACCGCAAGCACTTCCTGGACCTCGGCGGGCTGGGCGTGCGGGACATGTGCCCGCACGGCGGCGACCTGCTGCTGCTCACCGGGCCCACGATGAGCCTGGACGGCCCGGTTCGGGTCGTGCGCTGGCGGGAGCGGCAGGGCGGCGGGCTGGTGCCCGCGCACGACCTGGAGACGGTCCTGGAGCTGCCCTACGGCGTCGGCGACGACCATCCGGAGGGGCTGGCCGTGCTGCCCGACGGCCGGCTCATGGTCGTCTACGACAGCCCGTCGCCCGCCCGGATCACCCCGGCGGGCGGCGTGCTGGCCGACGTCTTCACGATCTAGCGACCCGCCCCAGGAGCCAGGGCGCCTCGGCGACGAACGTGCACGAACCCGGCTCGATCTCGGTGAACCCGGCGTCGCGCACCACGGGCAGCCCGGCGGCCACCTTGGCGTCGAAGTCGTCCCTGCCGGGCGCGGCGCGCACGGAGACCGCAAGGCCGTCCGCCCGCCAGGCGGCCCGCTCGGCCTCGTCGCTGGCCCACCAGGCGAGCTGCGCGGCGTGCCCGGCCTGGGCCATGGCCTTGCCCGCCGACATGGTCAGCACGGGGTTCTCCCACAGGACCGGCGGGCCGGAGGGCGGGTCGCCGGGCTCGGCGGCGTCGCTCAGCTCGGTGCCGCCCACCTGGAGCCGGGCCAGATCCTTGGGCCAGGCGTCGAGCGGGACGGGCGGGTGCACCCGCACCTGCGCCGTGCGGTGCTCGACCGTGCGGCCGGGGAGCGCGGCGGCCCTGCGCCACTCGGCGCCCCTGGCGCGCCGCACCACCTTGCGGATCTTGCCGGTGGACTGCCAGGCGTGCAGCTCGGCGGCCCACTCCCCCGGGTCGTCCAGCAGGCTCAGCACGGCCATGGCGGCGGCCTCCAGCGCGTCGGTGCGCTCGGGGGGAGCGGCCCTCTCGATCCTGACCACGAGGGGGAGGACCATCAGTTCGGTCTCGTTCATCACCGTCTAGCATGCCGGATGGCCAGGGACATTCCCGCGGCCAGCAGGCAGAGGGCGCCGGCGGCGTACCAGGCCAGGTCGTAGGCGCCGAGATGGTCGCGGGTCAGGCCGGCGCCCACGGCGGCGACGGCGGCGCCCACCTGGTGCGAGGCGAACACCCAGCCGAACACGACCGCGCCGTCCTGGCCGTAGATCTGGCGGCACAGGGCGACGGTCGGGGGCACGGTGGCCACCCAGTCCAGGCCGTAGAACACGATGAAGATCAGCATGCTGGGCTCGGTGGTGGCCGCGAACAGGCCGGGCAGCAGCATCAGCGACAGGCCGCGCAGGCCGTAGTAGACGCCGAGCAGCAGCTTGGGGTTGACCTTGTCGCTGAGCCAGCCGGAGGCGACCGTCCCGGCGATGTCGAAGATCCCGATGATCGCGAGCAGGCCGGCGGCGACCGGCTCGGCCATGCCGTGGTCGTGCGCGGCGGGGATGAAGTGCGTGCCGACCAGGCCGTTCGTGCTCATGCCGCAGATCGCGAAGCCGCCGGCGAGGAACCAGAAGGGTCGCGTGCGCGCGGCCGAGCGCAGCACCGTCAGCGCCCGCGCCGCCGCGTTCCCGCCGGCCGGCCCGGTCCGTACGGCGCCCGCCTCGGCGCCGAGCGCCGTCGTGCCCACTTCCTCGGGGTGGTCGCGCAGCAGCCACCAGACGAACGGCACCACCGCGAGCGCGGCGCCCGCCACCGTCAGGGAGGCCACCCGCCAGCCCGGCCCCTCGGCGAGCCAGGCCAGCACGGGCAGGAAGATGAGCTGCCCCGTCGCGCCCGCCGCGGTCAGGATGCCGGTGACCAGCCCCCGGTGCCGGACGAACCAGCGGTCGGTCACCGTGGCGGCGAACACCAGCGCCATCGACCCGGTGCCGAGCCCGATGAACACGCCCCAGAACAGCAGCAGGTGCCAGCTCGCCGTCATGATCACGGTGAGCCCGCTGCCCACCGCGACCAGCAGCAGGGCCAGCGACACCACGCGGCGCATGCCGAAGCGGTCCATCAGCGCGGCGGCGAAGGGCGCGGTCATCCCGTAGAGCACCAGGTTGATCGACACGGCCAGCGAGATCGTGCCCGTGCTCCAGCCGAACTCGTCGTGCAGCGGGGTGATCAGCACGCCGGGGGTGGCGCGGAAGCCGGCCGCGCCGAGGATGGCCACGAAGGCCACGGCCGCGACCCACCAGGCGCGGTGGATCCGGCGGGTCCGCGTGGGGGCGGGGGTGGTGCTCAACGTCATGCGCCAATCCTGATTCATCGCATTTTGACGGCGCGAGTGGCCCGAAAGCCAATATGTGCAAGAATCGGGCCATGGCCCATCGTGTCGCGGTCGTCGTGCTGAACCACTTCGCCCCGCTCGACCTCGGCGTGCCCGGCCAGGTCTTCGAGTCGGCCGAGACGCCGGACGGCGAGAAGCTCTACGAGGTCGTGACCTGCTCCCCCGACCGCGAGCCGGTCCGCTGCACGGCCGGTTACACCGTGCTGCCCGACCACGACCTCGACGTGCTGGACACGGCCGACACGGTGCTGGTCCCCGGCATCCACGCGGGCCGGGCGATGAAGGACGGCACGATCACCGCCACCCTGCGCGGGGCCCTGCAGGACCGGCCGCGGGTCATGTCGATCTGCACGGGCGCGTTCGTGCTGGCCGCGGCGGGCCTGCTGGACGGCCGTCCGGCCACCACGCACTGGCGCGAGGCGGCCCGGTTCGCCGCCCTGTTTCCCCAGGTCAAGCTGGACCCCGACGTGCTCTTCGTGGACGACGGCGACGTGCTGACCTCGGCCGGCGTCGCGGCGGGCCTCGACCTGTGCCTGTACGTGATCAAGCGCGACCACGGCACCGAGGTGGCCAACCGGGCCGCCCGCCGCTGCGTGATGCCGCCCTGGCGGGACGGCGGCCAGGCGCAGTACATCGAGCGCCCCCTGCCGCACGACGGAGCCGGCGGCACCGCCGCGACCCGCGACTGGATGCTGGCCCACCTCGACGCCCCGCTCGACCTGGCCGTGCTGGCCGCCCACGCCAGGATGAGCGTGCGCACCTTCACCAGGCGCTTTCGCGAGGAGACCGGGATGAGCCCGGCCAAATGGCTGTCCGGCCACCGAGTCCGCCACGCCAGGCGGCTGCTGGAGACCACCGACCTCGGCGTGGAGGAGGTGGCCAGGCGCTCCGGCTTCGGCACGGCGGTCTCGCTCCGGCAGCACCTGCACGCGGCCGTCGGCGTCGCGCCGCTGACCTACCGGCACACCTTCCGCAGCTCCTGAGAGCGCCTACTCGAACAGGTCGGGCTGCTCGCGCACGATCTGGTCGTGCAGCGGCTGGTAGTTGATCCAGCCGACCAGGTCGTTGCCGATCTGCTGGTGGGTGAGCGCGGCGTTGTCGGGCTCGATGGGCACGACCTGCCCGGCGGCCTTGGCCAGGAGCTGCACCTGGGCCGAGCGTTCCATGGTGATGAACCACCAGGCGGCCGCGTCGACCGTGTCGCCGACGGTCAGCAGGCCGTGGTTGCGCAGCACGAGGGCCTTGTTGCCGCCCAGCGTCGCGGCGATGCGCTTGCCCTCCTCCAGGTCGGTCACGACGCCCGTGTAGTCGTCGAACAGCGCGTTGTCCTGGTAGAAGGCGCAGGCGTCCTGGGTGATGGGCTCGATGGTCTGGCCGAGCGCCGACAGGGCGCGGCCGTGGATCGAGTGGCTGTGGGCGGCCGCGACGACGTCGGGACGGGCCTGGTGCACCTGCGAGTGGATGGCGAAGGCGGCCTCGTTGACGTGGTAGCGGCCCTCGACGACCTGGCCCTCGTGGTTGACCAGGATGAGGTCGCTGACCCTGACGTGCTTGAACGACATGCCGAACGGGTTGACCCAGAAGTGGTCGCTCAGCTCGGGGTCGCGGGCGGTGATGTGCCCGGCCACGCCCTCCTCGAACCCGAACCTGCCGAAGATGCGCAGCGCCGCCGCGAGGCGTTCCTTGCGGTGCCGCCGCTCCTCCTCGATCGTCTCGAACGTCGGCGGCAGGCGGAAGATGAGGTTGTCCGGCATGGCTCTCCTCGTGCACAGAATGTTGTTCTGACCGCAGACTAACGCCTGAACGGCACGCCCGCCGTCCGCGACCTGGCCAGGATCACCAGGGCCTCGCCGAGCAGGCCGACGCCGATCGACAGCGGGATCGAGCGAACCTCCTCGTGCATGCCGGTGGCCAGCGCCAGCGCGCCCACGCCGAAGCTGATCGCGAACGTCACGACCCACACGACCAGCGTCCGCCAGGTGTAGCGCTGCCAGAGCACGCCGTCCTTGGGGAAGACCTGCGTGGTGGCCGCACGCAGGGCGCCGAAGGCGACGCCGATCAGGGCGGTGACCGCCAGCCACATGATGTCGAGCGCGGTGGGGCGCAGGTCGAGCAGGCCGTGGAGGCCGATGCCGATAAGGATGACCGGCGGCGCGTACACGTCCTTGGCGACGAGCGGCTGGCCGATCATGCGGCGGGCCACGGAGTAGACGACGAGTGCGGCGATTAGTAGCACGTCCATGCTAAATAAATTAGCAGGGCCGTGCTATAAAGGACAACATGCCGAAAGTCGTGGATCCCGAGGCCCGCCGCGACGAGGTGGCCGACGCCGTGTTCCGGGTCGTGCGCCGCGCCGGGTTCGAGCAGGCGTCGCTGCGGAACGTGGCGGAGGAGGCCGGGCTCGCCATCGGCTCGGTCCGCCACTACTTCGCCGGGCACACCGAGCTGATGACCTTCGCGATGCGCGCCTCGATCGAGCGGATCAGCGCGCGGCTGGAGGAACGCGTCGGCCCGCTGCTCGCCGCGCGGAACGGCGAGGAGCGGGCCGAGCTGGTGGAGCAGATGTTGTCGGAGCTGCTGCCCCTGGACGAGCCGCGGCTGGAGGAGGCGGCGGTCTGGCTGGCCTTCACGACGGCCGCGCGCACCCGGCCGGAGCTGCGGCCGCAGGCCCGCGAGGCGTACGACGGCATGCGCCGCCTGGTCGGCCGGATCATCGAGGGCATCGCCGCGCACGGCCGCCTGGACGCCGACGTCGAGGTGGAGACCGAACGGCTTTGCGCGCTGATCGACGGGCTCACGGTCGAGGGCGTGCTGCACCCCGAGCGGATGACGCCCGGCCTGATGCGCCGCTGTCTACGCCGCCACCTCGACACCCTTGCCGAACCAGGTCTCTAGCGCCCGCGTCAGCGTCTCGTCCGGCGTGCCCGCCCAGGCCACGTAGCCGTCGGGGCGGACCAGCACGGCCTCGGCCGGGCACGACGGCACGGTGATCGTCTCGACCCGCTCGTGGCGCACGCGCAGCTCGCCGGTGCGGTCGAGCAGCAGCGGACGGGCCCGGGAGGCGGGCTCGGCGGGCAGATCGGCCAGGAACCGGCCGGCGAGGGGGTGCCCGCTGCCGGGCGTCGGGTAGGGCAGGTCGGAGCCCGCCATGAGCGCCGCGACGCGCCGCCGGTTGGCGTCGTCGTCCAGCAGCTCGGCGAACAGCGTGCGCAGGGCGGTCACGTCGGGGCCCGGCGCGGCCAGGGCGAGCTGGGCGCTGGAGTGCAGGGCCACCCGCTCGGCGGCGGGCCTGCGCTCGGCGTCGTAGGTGTCGAGCAGCCCCTCGGGCGCCCAGCCCTGGAGCTCGGCGGCCAGCTTCCAGGCCAGGTTGGCGGCGTCCTGGAGGCCGAGGTTGAGCCCGGGGGCGCCCATGGCCGAGTGCACGTGGGCGGCGTCGCCGGCCACCAGGACGCGGCCCGCCCGGTAGCGGTCGGCCACCCGGGTCTCGCGGCCGTTCAGCCGCCGGAGCAGGTGGGGGCCCTCGCCGGTGGGCGGGGCGAGCGGCAGGTCGGCCCCGAGCACGCGGGCCAGGCTCGCGCGCAGCTCGCCGATCGTCATCGGCACGTCGTCGCCGGGGACCTCGCAGCCCCACTCCATCGCGGTGACCGAGAGCTCGCCCGGCCCCGTGGGGAGCATCGCGTACGCGCCGCGCTCGGTCCGGTGCCAGGTGTAGAGCGCGAACGTGCCGTGGCCGGGCACCTCCATCTCGGCCGTGCCGGGCCGCACGACCGCTCCCGGCACGGTGACGTGGGCCGTGCGGCTGACGACGTCGGGCGCGCTCACCCCCGGGAAGCCGATGCCGGCCCGCTTCCTGACCAGGCTGTGTGCGCCGTCGCAGCCCACCAGGTAGCGCGTCCGCAGCTCGAAGGGGCCTTCGGGGCCCGTCACCGCGAGCGTGACGCCCTCGGCGTCCTGCTCGAAGCCGGTCAGCTCGTGGCCGCGCCGGATCTGCACGGCCAGCTCGGTGGCCCGCCGCTCGAACAGCTCCTCCAGCTCCGGCTGCCGGACGGGCAGCGCGCGCAGCGGGTTGCCGTCGAGCCCGGCCAGGTTGAGCGGCATGGCGCCGAAGACGAACGCGGGCACCGGCGCGGGCGCCCCGGCGAGCCCGCGCTGGTGCAGCAGGCCGACGACCTGACCGATGATGCCGTTGGCCTTGGGCCGGCCGCTGCGGGCGGGCAGGCGTTCGAGCACGACGGGCCGGACTCCGGCCAGGCTGAGCTCGCAGGCCAGCATCAGGCCGTTGGGCCCGGCGCCGGCGATGACGACGTCCGCGACCGCGGCGTCTGTCGAGGTCATGGGGTCTCTCCTTCGGTTCTGGGGTGGGGGGCAGGCAGCCCCGCGGCCAGGCGGTGCAGCGCCTCGCGCAGCACCGGCACCAGCGGGACGGGCGGGTCGGAGCGCAGCCAGTGGCCGACGGCCACCTGCACGGCGGCGCTCACCGTGGCCGCCACCAGGTGCGGGTAGAGGTCTTCGTCCGGATCGGTGCCCGTGCGCTCGGCCACGGCCGCGGCCAGCTCGCCGTCGGCCGCGAACTGGGCCTTCAGCGCCTCGGCGCGCAACGCGGGCTCCTCGGCCAGCAGCCTGGTGAGGGCCAGCCGGTCGGCGTCGGGCGGCCCCGGGCTGGTCAAGGCGTGTTCCCAGGGCTCGGCGACGGCCGCGATCAGCGCCTCCCACAGCGGCTCGGCCGCCGGGCGGGCGCGCAGCACGGCCACCGTCCGCCGGACGCGGTCGGTGTGGCGGGCGGCGAGGGCCTCGTACTTGCTGGAGAAGTAGTTGTTGAACGTGCGCGGCGACACGCCGACCAGCTCGGCGACGTCCTCCACCCGGACGTTCTCCAGCCCGCGCTCCACGGCCAGCCGGAGCGCCGCGTCCATCAGCGCCTCGCGGGTCGCCCGCTTCTTCCGTTCCCTCAATCCGGTCACTCTTTCAGAGTACGCATTTTTTCTGATCGCGCAATCTTTCTGAAAAAGCAATTCTTTACCTAACGGCCGCACGATCGAGCAGGCGTTAGATTGGAGAGATGTCCACCACGCTGACCATGGAGTTCGCCGGCACGGTCAGAGCCGACCGCACCGGGCCCGTCGACCGGCTGCGCGACGCCGCCGCGATGACCGAATGGCTGCGCGAGCACGCGGCCGACCTGGACCTGCCGCCCGGCTTCACCGCCACGGAGGAGTTGCGCGAGCAGACCGTACGGCTACGCCAGGCCGTCCGGGCGCTGCTGGCCAGGGCGATCACCCCGGAGCCGCCGAGCGTCGCAGACGCGGCCACCCTGCCCGGTTTCGCCGAGTCGCTGGCCCTGGTCAACGCCACCGCCCTGGCCGCTCCCACGGCCCCGCAACTGTCATGGACCGGCGAGCCGGCGCTGACCATGGCCCCCGCGACCAAGGCGAACCCGTCCACGCGCCTGCGGGGGCGGCTCGCCGTCGCGGCGGTGGAGTTCCTGGCCGGGCCCGACCGCGCCCTGCTCCGCACCTGCGGGGCCCCGCGCTGCGTGCTCTATTTCGTCAAGGAGCACCCGCGCCAGGAGTGGTGCTCACCGGCGTGCGGCAACCGCGCGCGGGCGGCGCGGCACTACCGGGAACACAAGAAATAGCCCTCTCTAACGCCAACGACCCACTTTTGCCGTTATATTGATTTCTAACGGCCAATCAGTCGTGCAACCGTTAGACGAGGAGAGTCGCATGTCATTCCGGACCGGGCACGTCGGGCTCAACGTCACCGACCTCGACAGGTCGAAGGAGTTCTACGGCCGCGTCTTCGGCTTCACCGTCGCCCACGAGTCCGCCGAGGACGGCCGCCGCTACGCCCTCCTCACCCAGGACGGCAAGCTGGTCGTCACGCTCTGGCAGCAGAGCGACGGCCGCTTCCCCACCGCCCTGCCCGGCCTGCACCACCTGTCCTTCCAGGTCGAGGACCTCGACGCGGTGCGCAGGGCCGAGCAGGTCATCAGGGAGATCGGCGCGAAGCTGCACCACGACGGCGTGGTCCCGCACGGCGAGGGCGCCTCCTCCGGCGGCGTGTTCTTCGAGGACCCCGACGGCATCCGGCTGGAGATCTCCGCCCCCGGCGCCGCGGGCGACCGTCCCGCTCCCACGGCCGGCGCTCCCACCTGCGGATTCTTCTAAATGAGACATCCGGGGGAGATCGCCGTCCAGGCCCGCGCCGGGGTGCGGACGCCGGGCGCGTTCGGCAGCTCGCGCACCCGCCCCGAGATCCCCGAGGTGGCCGCCGCGTTCCTGCGGGCCCAGCACCTGCTGGTCGCGGGCGCGGCCGACGACCTCGGCCAGGTGTGGGCCGACGTGCTGACCGGGCAGCCGGGGTTCGCCGACGCCGACGACGACCGCACGATCACCGTCCGCGCCCTGCCCGCGGCGCCGCTGCGCGGCCTGTTCACGGCGGAACGCGACATCGGGCTGCTGGCCATCGAGCCGCGCACCCGGCGCCGGATGCGCGTGAACGGCACCGCCGTCCAGGCGGGTGACGGCCTGGTGATCTGGACGGAGCAGGTGTACGCCAACTGCCCCAAGTACATCCAGGCGCGCGAGCCCACCGCCGCGCCCGGCGTCCCGGAGGTCGTCGGCGGCGGGACGCGGCTCGCGCCGGGCCACGTCGAGTGGATCGAGCGGGCCGACACGTTCTTCATCGCCACCCGCGCCGCGGGCCTGGGGGCCGACGTGTCCCACCGGGGCGGCAACCCCGGGTTCGTCCGGGTGACCGGGCCGGGGTCGCTGGAGTTCCCGGACTACGTCGGCAACTCGATGTACATGACGCTCGGCAACCTGGAGCTCGACCCGGCCGCCGGGCTGCTGTTCGTCGACTGGGACGCCGGCCGGACCCTCCACCTGACCGGCCGGGCGGAGGTGGACTGGGCCGCGGAGCAGCGGTCGGTGCGGTTCGAGCTGACCGCGTACACGGAGGTGGACGGCACGGTCGGGGCGGGCTGGACCCCGCCGGAACTCCACCGCTTCAACCCGCCCGTCACCCGCTGACGCCGGGCGGCGGGCGGCGGGCGGCGGGCGGCGGGCGGCGGGCTCAGAGGTTCTCGGGCATCGAGGTCATGCCGTTCAGCAGCGGGACGAGCTGTTCCTCCTCGTAGTCCAGGTGGGCCTCCAGCTCGGCGGCCAGCCGGTCGAGCTCGTCGCCCGCGCTCGCGTCCGTGCCCCCGTCCGTGCCCCCGTCCGTGCCCCCGTCCGTGCCGGCCAGGTCGCGGACGCGGGCCACCAGCCGGGCCACCACGCGGTGCTCGGCCCCCAGCCGGGCCAGGACGTCGGCCAGCTCGGGACGCTCGGCGGCCAGGTGCGGGAACAGCACCGCGTCCTCGCCCTCGTGGTGGGCGTGCAGGGCGGCGCAGAAGGCCAGGCAGTGCGTGCGCAGGTCGAACCCCTCGCCGCCGGCCCGCAGACGTGCCAGCTCCCGCCGGAAGCCGTCGTGCAGCTTCACCAGTTCGTCACCCCACGCGATCAGGCGCTGTTCCCCGCTCATGCCCACGCCACCGCCCTCGCCCGGTGGACGGCCGCGAACACGGCGGCCAGCAGGGCGGCCCCGGCGGCGACGCCGAAGCTCCAGCCCGCTCCCCCCGCGGCCGACACGGCCGCGCCGACGGCTCCGGCCAGGCTGCTGCCCACGACCCTGACCAGCGCGTTCACGCCTCCGGCCGCCGCGGTCTTGGCCGGTTCGACGTGCTCGACGGCCATCGTGCCGAGCGCCGCGTACACCAGGCCGACGCCGAGGCCCAGGACGGCGGCGGCCCCGTACAGGTCGGCGGCGGTGTCGCGGAAGACCACCAGCCACACCGCGGCGGCGGTGACCAGCGCGGAGCCGCCGGAGACCAGCGCCGCGGCCGGGAAGCGCCGCATCAGCGGCCCGGCCAGCATCGAGACGGCGAGCATCAGCACCGTGGTCGGCAGCAGGTACAGCCCCACCTGCAGCACCGAGGCCCCGAGGGCGCCCTGGGCGACCGCCGACAGCGTGGTGATCGCCCCGAACAGCGCGAACCCGATGAGGAACGAGGCCACCGTGGCCCCCACCGTGCCCCGGTGCAGCAGCATGGGGATCTCGATCAGCGGCGAGGCGGTGCGCCGGGCCGTGACCACCCACGCCACCGCGAGCACGACCGCCCCCGCGAGCAGGCCCAACGTCGGCGGCGACGTCCAGCCCCAGGCACCGCCCTTGCTGATCGCGAGCAGCAGGCAGACCAGCCAGCCGGCAACGAGCACGGCCCCCACCAGGTCGGGACGCCCGGCCCGCCCGGCCGGCACGGCCTCCCGCACCAGCGCCGCCACCAGCACGAAGCTCAGCGCGCCCAGCGCCGCCAGGATCCAGAACATGGCCCGGTGGTCGCCGCCGACCAGCCCGGCCAGGATCATGCCGCCGCCGCTGCCCACGCCGATCGTGGCGCTGAGCACGCCGATCGCCGTGGCCAGGCGGTGGGCGGGGACCGCCTGCCTGGCCAGCCCCATGGCCAGCGGGAGCAGCGCGGCGGACACGCCCTGCAGCACCCGCCCGGCGACGACCGCGCCGAGCGCGCCGGACAGCGCGGCGACCGCCGCACCGGCCACGAGCAGGGCGAGCGCGGACAGGGCGACCGGGCGGCGGCCGTACATGTCGCCGAGCCGGGACAGCAGCGGGATCGCGACCGCGCCGGACAGCAGGCCGGCGGTGAGCGTCCAGGAGACGGAGGTGGGTGACGCGCCGAACTGCCTCTGGAGCAGCGGGAGCATCGGGACGACGACGGTCATCTGAAGTGACCCGACGGCGACCGCGAACGCCAGGACCACCACCGGCGTCCAGGGAGATGTCTTTTTATACATGTATAGAAAGTAACATGACGGCATGCCCGCACGCACTGGAAGGCCGCCCCGGATCTCGCGGGCGGACATCGTGGCAGCGGCGCACCGGGTCATCGAGGCCGACGGCGTCGGCGGGCTGACCATGCGCAGGCTGGCCAAGGAGGTCGGCAGCACGCCGATGGCGCTCTACCACCACGTCCGCGACAAGGAGGAGCTGCTGCTGCTCCTGCTCGACGAGTACGCGGCCGGGCTGCCGCGCCCCGACCTGCCCGCCGACCCGCGCGAGCGGGTGGTCGTGGTGGCCCTGGCCATGCGCGACGCGGTGGCCGGCTGCCCCTGGGCGGTGGACGTGCTGCGCGCCGACGACCTGCTCGCGGTCGGCGCGCTGTGGTACCCGGAGAAGATCATCGACGCGGCCCTCGGCGCGGGCCTGACGGCCGAGCGCGCCGTGCACCTCTACCGGATCATCTGGCACTACACGGCGGGCGAGATCGCCGTCCGCGCGGCGGCCGGGCGCAGGCGCGAGGAGGGCGGGCCGACCTACCGCGACCAGGTCTTCGCCGGCCTCGACCCGGCCGCCCTGCCCCGCCTGGCCGAACTGGGCGGCCGCTGGGCCGAGCTCACCGCCGAGGACACCTACGAGCTGGGGTTGCGCGCCCTGGTGGACGGCCTGCTCCCCCGCCCCGGCCACACGGCGACGGGTTGAGTCAGGGGCCGAAGGCGCGGCGGTAGGCGGAGGGTGAGGTGCGCATCGCGCGGGTGAAGTGGTGGCGGAACGTCGCCGGGCTCTCGAACCCGACCGCCGCCCCGATCTCCTCCACCGGCACCGCCGTCGTCTCCAGCATCGGCAGGCTCGCCGCCACCCGCTGCGAGATCACCCACCGCAGCGGGCTGGTCCCGGTCTGCCGCTTGAAGTGCCTGATGAACGAGCGTTGCGACATGTGCGCCACCGCGGCCAGGTCCGCCACGCCGATCGGCTCGGCCAGGTGGTCGAGCGCCCACCCCATCGCCCTGGCCACGCCGCCGTCGTCGGCCACGGGCGTGACGGCGGCCTCGATGAACTGGGCCTGACCGCCCTCCCGGTGCGGCGGGACGACCAGGCGGCGGGCGACCGCGTTGGCCACGTTCGGCCCGTGGTCGTTGCGTACCAGGTGGACGAGCAGGTCGAGGCCGGCGGCGCTGCCCGCGCTGGTCAGCACGTCGCCGCCGTCCACGTACAGGACCGAGGGGTTGACGCGGACCGCGGGGAAGCGCCGCTGGAGCAGGTCGGCGTACCTCCAGTGGGTGGTGGCCTCGCGGCCGTCCAGGAGGCCGGCGGCGGCCAGCGCGAACGCGCCGGAGCAGATCGACACCATCCGGGCGCCCCGGCCGTGGGCCAGGCGCAGCGCCTCGACCAGCTCGCCCGAGACCTCGCCCCGGACGTCGGCCACGCCGGGCACGATCACCGTCCCGGCCCCGGCCAGGACGTCGAGCCCGTGCGCGGCCTGCATGGTGAACCCGCCGACCACGCGCAGCGGCTCGGCGGTCTCGGCGCACACCTTGAGGTCGTACCAGGGGACGTCCAGCTCGGGCCGGGGCAGCCCGAAGAACTCCACGACGCACCCCAGCTCGAACGGCGCCATCCCGTCGAAGGCCAGCACGGCGACCGTGGGCAACCGGGCGGGAACCGGCAGCGGAACCGGAACCGGCAGCGGAACGGGAGGCGGAACCGGAACCGGCGGCCGGGCGGGGGCCCGAAGCGGGGCGGCGGGGGTCGAGGGCGGTCGGCCGGAGGACGGAAGCGGCACATCCGCATATTAACCGCCCATATCCGGCGCGAGCAGGTTAGCGCTCCGCTCCCTGCGGCAGGAGTGATATATGCATATTTCGGGGGTAGAGACCGTTTTCCCCGATCACCGCTACGAGCAGGCGGAGATCACCGAAGCGTTCTCCCGTCTGACGGACTGCGACGAGGAGTTGCTGCGGCGCTTCCACGCGGCCACCGGCGTCGTGGGCCGCAACCTCGCACTCCCGCTGGACGGCTACACCAAGCTCGACTCCTTCGCCCGCGCCAACGCCATGTACGTCGAGATCGCCCTCGACCTGGGCGAACAGGCCGTCCGAGGCGCCCTAGAAAAGGCCGACGTGCCGCCGGGGAAGATCGACCACCTGCTGTTCTGCTCGACCACCGGCCTGGCCACGCCCTCGCTGGACGCCAGGCTCGCCCAGCGCCTCGGGCTGCGCGGCGACGTCAAGCGGGTGCCCGTGTTCGGCCTCGGCTGCGCCGCCGGGGCCTCGGGCCTGTCGCGTCTGCATGACTATCTGCGCGGCTGGCCGGACCACGCCGCCGTGCTGGTCTGCGTGGAGCTGTGCTCCCTGACCATCCAGCGCGACGACTCCTCGATCGCCAACATGATCGCCAGCGGCCTGTTCGGGGACGGCGCGGCGGCCGTCGTGGCCACCGGGCGCGGCCGGGGCCCCGAGGTCGTCGCCACCCGCAGCAGGCTCTACCCCGACACCGAGCACCTGATGGGATGGGAGGTGGGCGACCACGGCTTCCACATCGTGCTCGACGCCGACCTCACCCACTTCGTGGACCAGGTGCTGGCCGACGACATCAGGGCCTTCCTGGCCGACTACGGCCTGACCCCCGACCAGGTGCCGACGTGGATCTGCCACCCCGGCGGCCCCAAGGTCATCGACAAGATCGTGCAGAGCCTCGATCTCGATCCCAGGGCCCTGGACGTGACCTGGCGGTCGCTGCGGACGTACGGGAACCTGTCGTCAGTCTCGGTGCTCCACGTGCTCCAGGAGACCCGCGGGCACCCCGGGCGTCCCGCCGTCCTGATGGCCCTGGGGCCCGGTTTCTCCGCCGAACTGCTCCTGCTGCACTGGTGACGCGACCGGCCGACGACCGGCCCGACAACCAGGCGACAACCGGGCGACGGGCGGGCGAAGGTCGATAACGACCGGGCGACGGCCGGTAACGGCAGGGCGACGGCGGCCTCCTCCGGGCCCGCGCGACCGTCCGCGCCGCTCATCCCCGCCCATCCCATCAATCCTGATTTGTCACAACTGATCACGTGACGATCGCGGTTTGTGCTCGCTTGCGTCTCCGGCCCGGCCGCTCCCACACGGATCTCCGTCATAGGACGCGGAGGTGGTTGTGATGAGATGTCGCCCCTTAGCCATTCGTCCCCTGGCCATCAGCGTCGGGCTCGCCGCGCTTCTCGGACTCGCCGCGTGCGGCGGCTCCGGCGGATCGTCCAGCGGCAGCGCCGCGCGGGCCCCCCTGTCCGACACGCAGCGTCAACCCGCGCCGAGCGCGTCCCCGGCCGGCACCCAGGAATCCGAGCAGGACACGACCAAGGCGCAGATCTCCACCTTCGCCCTGGACGTGGACACGGCCTCGTACGGCTACGCCCGCCGTACGCTCCAGGAAGGGCGCTGGCCCGCGCCCGGCGAGATCCGCCCCGAGGAGTGGGTCAACGCCTTCGGGCAGGACTACGCGCAGCCCTCCGACGACGGCTTCGCCGTGCACGTGGACGGCGCCCGGCTGCCCGGCCGCGACGAGGCCGTGCTCCGCGTGGGCCTGCAGACCCGCGCCTCCGACTCGGCCGCGCGCCGCCCGGCCAACCTCACGTTCGTGGTCGACGTCTCCGGCTCGATGGCCGAGACCGGCCGTCTCGACCTGGTCAAGTCGGCCCTGCACAAGCTGCTCGACCAGCTCGCGCCCGGCGACCAGGTGTCGCTCGTGGCGTTCAGCGACGAGGCGGAGGTGCTGGCCTCCATGACGCCGCTCACCGCCAGGAGCCAGCTCCACGCCGCGGTGGACGAGCTGGCCACCGCCGGCGGCACGAATTTGCAGAGCGGCGTCCTGGCCGGGTACCGGGAGGCGTCCCAGGCGTTCCGGGCCGCCGCCACGAACCGGGTCGTCCTGCTCTCCGACGGCCTGGCCAACCAGGGCGACACCGAGTGGCGGTCCATCGTGGAGCAGGTCAAGGAGTACGCGGGCAAGCAGGTCACGCTGCTCACCGTCGGCGTCGGCCGCGACTACGGCGACGAGCTGATGGAGCAGCTGGCCGACAACGGCGACGGCATGGCCGTTTACGTGGACTCCGAGCAGGAGGCCGAGAAGGTCTTCACCACCCAGCTCCCGGCCACCATCGAGGTACGGGCCCGCGACGCCAAGGCGCAGGTCGTCTTCAACCCCTCGGTCGTGGAGAGCTACCAGCTCATCGGCTACGAGAACCGCGCGATGTCGGCCGAGGAGTTCCGTGACGACAGCCGCGACGGCGGCGAGATCGGCCCCGGCCACTCGGTCACGGCCCTGTACGCCCTGCACCTCAAGCCGGGCGCGCGGGGCCAGCTCGCCCAGGCGACCGTGCGCTGGCAGGACCCCGACACCCGGGCAGCCTCCGAGGCCGGCAAGTCGCTGCGGGCCGACGAGCTGAACGCCTCGATCTGGACCGGTACACCGGTCCGGCTGCAGGTGGACGTGGTGGTCGCGGCCTTCGCGGTCTACCTGCGCGACAGGAAGGCGTTCGGCCTGGACCTGCCGGCGCTGCGCGAGCACGCCGGGCGCCTGGCGCGGACCTCGGAGGACCCGATGGTCGCCGAGCTGGTCACCCTGATCGACAAGGCCCGCTCGGTCGGCTGACCGCCCGGCGGGGTCAGGCGGGGTCGGGGGCCGGCCGGGAGGCGACGAAGCCCTGGTGGGGCGAGCGCGAGACGGGCAGTGTGCCCGCGTAGAGCTCCCCCACCAGCGGCATGGGCTCGGGATGGCAGAACACCGACGAGCCCGTGCGCAGGATCGCCGGGCTGTTCAGCACCAGCGGCAGCCCGGCCAGCAGGAACGGCAGCGCGTTCGCGGCCTGTTCGGGGGTGAGCTCCTGGCCGCCGACGCTCGGCAGCACCGCCGCCACGCACCGGGCGCGGAACGCGGCGTCCTTGGCGGCCAGCCGCTCCAGCTCCCGCCGGGAGCGCCGGTAGGCGCGGTTGCCGGCCAGCTCGTTCCAGTCGAAGACGGTGGCGTTGGCCGCGCCCATGCCTTCGAGCACCCGGATCACCCGGTTGCGCGTGTTGTTGGCCGCCGACCGCGCCTTGATCAGCGCCGCCCCGGACGGGAGCCCGCGCGCGACCAGCGTGCCGGCCAGCTCGACGCCCGGCACGAGCACGTGCACGCCGGTGAACGTGCGGGTCGCCCACTCCAGCAGGCTGCGGATGGCCCGCAGGGTGAAGAACCCGTTGAACGCGCTGACCTCGACGACGGCATGCTCGCGAGCGGCGAGGATCTTCGCGCACCGCGGGGTCAACGGGACGGCCTGCACGCTGGACATGGCACGGAGAGTAGCAAGATTTGACTCAGCGTATGCCTGGTACGCGCATGTGTGTGGCGGGTCCCGGAGTCCGATACACTTGTGACCGCAGCAAGGGGCTATGGCGCAGTTGGTAGCGCGCCTCCATGGCATGGAGGAGGTCTGGGGTTCGAATCCCCATAGCTCCACCCCTCATCCACCCGGGCGTCCGCCCGGGTCACTTCCTCTCCCGCAGCTCGTAGTCCAGGGTGTAGGAGTGCGAGCCGTCCGGGGCGATGGTGATGTTCATCCGTCCCGTGATGCCGGTCAGCTCGCCGACGCCCGAGTCGGGCACGATCGTGATGATGAGCGACTGGCCTCCGCGGTCGCTCAGCGCCTGGTGCGCCACGACGAAGCCGCCCTTCCTGCCCTCCAAGGCGCCCTCGATGCGTTCCAGCGCCACGTAGGCGCGCGAGTCCTCCACCGGGGTCGAGGCCACCATCAGATGGACGACGCTCGTCCCGGTCAGGTCGCCGTGGAAGGTCTTGGTCATGCTGACGAGGCCGAGCGCGACGCCGTCGCGGTCGTCGAAGGGCGGCTTGGCGTCCCAGCCGGCGGTGTCGAAGGTTCCCTGTGCGGTCATGGGAAACATCGTGCCGGTCTTACCTGTCAGCTACCGTCAGGTACCGGCCAGACGTTCCACGACGGGCGCGAAGGCGTCGATGAACTGGGCGTTCACCGTCACGTACGAGATCCCGAGCCGGTCCCTGCGCCGCCGCAGGACGTCGGCCATCTCGTCGGGGGTGCCGGTGAGCAGGCCGGTGGCCTCGGGGCCGAGCGGGCCGAAGCGGCCGGCCAGCCAGGCGGGCGGCTCGCCGCCGGCGGCCACCAGGTTCATGCCGAGCTCCAGGTCGTGGAAGCGGTCGCCGGCCAGCTCGTACAGCTCGTCCAGCTTGGCGGCGACCTGGTCCTCGGTGTGCTGCGGCGGCACGCCGAGCGCCACCGTGTCGGCCGTGCGCGCGGCCAGCCCCAGCACGCGCGCGCCCGTCGCGGCGACCAGGATCGGCACGTCCTTGACCGCGTCGATCGTGGCGGCCAGGCGTGCCACGCGCTCGGCAGGGGTGCCGAACGGCACGCCGAGCGCCGCCGCGTCCTGCTCGGCGCCCGGACGCCCGGCGCCCAGCCCCAGCTCGAAGCGTCCGCCGGTGAGGGTGTGCAGGGTGGCGGTCTCCCAGGCGACGGTCTCGGGCGTGCGGTACGGGGCGCTGATCACGTACGTGCCGACGCGCAACGTCGTGGTGACGGCGGCGGCCGCGGCCGCGGCGGCGAACGGCGACAGCGTCCCGAGCGTGTCGGGGACGAGCAGGGTGGAGAAGCCCAGGCTCTCGACCCTGCGGGCCAGCCCGGTCCAGGCCTGCGCGGTGGGGGCGTAACCGGCGACGGCCCCGAATCTGAACGGGTGATCGGTCATGCGCTCCACGATGCCGCGTACCGCCCGGCCGGCACATCGTCCGCCGGACCGGTGGCCCGCTACGACGGCGGGCGCATGCCCGGCGCGGGCCGCTACTCCCCCGGCAGTAGCCGGACGAAGTCGTTGGCGAACTTGCCCGCCGGGTCCAGCCGCCCGGCCAGCTCACGGAAGCCGGCGGGGCAGCCGGGGCGGCGGGTGAACAGCTTGCCCCAGTGGGGCCGCGGGTCGAAGGGGGCGAGCGTCCGCTCGACCAGGTCGATCGCCGGGAGCACGGTGGCGACGTCCCTGATCCAGGTGAAGTGCACGCCGACGCTGTCGCGGTCGCGGAAGGGGCTGAGCCACAGGTCGTCGGCGGCGATCGTGCGCACCTCCGAGATCTGCAGGGCCGGGCGGACGCGGTCGCCGACGGCGTACAGCTCGCGCAGCGCGGCGACCGCGTGCGCGCGGGGCAGCAGGAACTCCGACTGGAGCTCGTCGCCGGCGCCGCTCGGCGGGGCGTCGGGCCGGAAGTGCGGCAGCCGCTCGTGCCAGGGGCCCGGCACGCCGAGCTGCGTGGTGCAGGCGTCGGCGGGCATCCCGGGCAGCGGGTGGCGGGGTTCGGGGGCGGGGCGGGTGCCGTGCCAGGAGCCGGCGGTGAACTGCTCGCGGCGCTTGAGCCAGATCCGGGTGTCGCGCCAGTCGGTGAACAGGCTGACGCTGTAGCCGTTCGCCATGATGTCGTCGAATCCGTCGAGCGCGTCGGGCGTCAGGCCCTCGCGGACGTACTGGCGCAGCTCGAAGGCCGGTACGAGGTCGAGCGTCAGCGTGTGGACGACGCCGAGGGCGCCCAGCGAGACGACCGCGCCGGCGAAGTCGTCGTCCCCGCGCGACAAGGACAGCAGCGAGCCGTCGGCGGTGACCAGCTCCAGCCCGGACACGGCGGCGGCCAGGCAGCGGTTGGCGTCGCCGGAGCCGTGCGTGCCGGTCGCGACCGAGCCGGCGACCGAGATGTGCGGCAGCGAGGCCATGTTCTCCAGCGCGAACCCGGCCGCGTGCACCGCCTCGGCCAGCCGCGCGTACGTGGTGCCGGCCGCGACCCGGACCTTGCGCGCCGCGCTGTCGATCTCGATCGTCGCGGGCATGCGGTCGAGCACGACGAGGTCGCCGGTGGTGTCGGCGACGTCGTTGAAGGAATGACCGCTGCCCAGGGCCCGCACCCGGTCGCTCTCGGCCACCAGGCCGCGCAGCTCGTCGAGCGAGGCGGGGCGGTGGACGGCCCGCGCCCGGAAGGCGGTGTTGCCCGCCCAGTTGGTCAACATCACGGCTTCACCCTATTCATCCGGTTTCCCTTGCCGACTCCCCCGCCCGTCACTACGTTCGGCCCCGTGCTGTATCTGTCCGAGGCCATGGGCCTGGCCACCCTCGTGTTGTGGCTCTACTGCCTCTTCGACGTGATCACCACGCCGGACGCGGTCTGCAGGAACCTGCCCAAGATCGTATGGGTGCTGGTGGTCCTGCTGTTCCCGCTGGTCGGCTCGGTCGTCTGGCTTCTGGCCGGCCGTCCGGAACGCGCCCCGCAGGCGGCCTCGCGCCCGAGCGCGTTCCCCGAGTACGACCGCCCGGGGCGGTTCGCCGCCACCGACCCCGACGACGACGCCGAGTTCCTGCGCCGCTGCCGCGAACGCGCCGAGGAGCAGCGCAGGAACGCCCCGAAGAAGCCGCCGGAGGACTAGAAGCCCTGGGCGAGCCGGTAGTACGCCTGGTTCCAGCGCAGCTCCTTGGTGAACTGCGCCGTCGTGGTGTCCTTGTCGATCACCAGCAGCTCCACGCCGAGCATGTCGGCCAGGTCGGTCAGCTCCTCGCGCCCGACGGCCGTGGACAGCACGGTGTGGTGCGGCGCCCCGGCGGTCAGCCAGGACTCGGTCGAGGTGCGCAGGTTCGGCCGCGGCGACCAGACGGCGCGGGCCACGGGCAGCTTCGGCAGCGGCTGCGGCGGCGCGACGACGTCGATCTCGTTGGCCACCAGGCGGAACCTGTCGCCCATGTCGGCCAGGCCGACGACGATGCCGGGGCCGGGCGCGGCGTCGAACACCAGCCGCACCGGGTCCTCCCGCCCGCCGATGCTCAGCGGGTGGATCTCGCACGACGGCGTCCCGGCGGCGATGGACGGGCAGACCTCCAGCATGTGCGCGCCGAGGATGAGCTCGTTGCCGGGCGTCAGGTCGTAGGTGTAGTCCTCCATGAACGACGTCCCGCCCGGCTTCATGGCCTTGAGGGTGCGCAGCAGGACCGAGGTCTTCCAGTCGCCCTCGCCGCCGAAGCCGTAGCCGTCGGCCATCAGGCGCTGCACGGCCAGGCCGGGGAGCTGGCGCAGGCCGCCGAGGTCCTCGAAGTTCGTGGTGAAGGCGCGGAAGCCGCCGCGCTCCAGGAAGCCGCGCAGGCCGAGCTCGATCCTGGCGGCGTACCGCAGCGACTCGTGGCGCTCGCCGAGCAGCTCGGGGGCCACCCGGTACAGCTCGGCGTACTCCTTGACCAGTGCCGACACGTCGGCGTCGGAGGCCGCGTCCACGGCCTCGACCAGCTCGTTGACGCCGTAGGTGTTGACCGAGACGCCGAACCGCAGCTGCGCCTCGACCTTGTCGCCCTCGGTCACGGCCACGTCGCGCATGTTGTCGCCGAAGCGGGCCAGCCGCAGCGCCCGCACCTCGGCCACGCCCCTGGCCGCCCGCGCCCACGCCTCGACGCGCGCGCCGACGGCCGGGTCGCTGACGTGCCCGGCGACGGTCTTGCGCGGCACGCCGAGCCGGGTCTGCACGAACCCGAACTCGCGGTCGCCGTGCGCGGCCTGGTTGAGGTTCATGAAGTCCATGTCGATGGAGCTCCACGGCAGTTCGACGTCGGCCTGCGTGTGCAGGTGCAGCAGCGGCTTGCGCAGCGCGTCGAGGCCGGCGATCCACATCTTGGCCGGGGAGAAGGTGTGCATCCAGGCGATGACGCCGGCGCACTCGTCGTCCGCGTTGGCCTCCAGCATGACGCGCCTGATCGCGGCGGCGTCGGTCAGCACGGGCCGCCACTGCACGGGCACGGGAAGCTGCTCGGCGATGCGCCGCGACTGCTCGGCCACCTGGCTCAGCGTGTCCTCGCCGTACAGTCCCTGGCTGCCGGTCAGAAACCAGATGTTCAACGCGGGCTCCTCTGTCCGTAGACGTTCTGATAGCGGTCGTACAGGCGGTCGATGTGGGCCGGGCCGATGGGCAGCGGCGTGCCGAGCTGCCTGGACACGTGGACGGTGCGGGCCACGTCCTCGCACATCACGGCGGCCTTGACGGCGGCCTTGGGGTCCTTGCCGATGGTGAAGACGCCGTGGTTCTGCATGAGGACGGCCGGCGAGCGGTGCCCCTTGAGCGTCTCCACGACGCCCTGGCCGATGGAGTCGTCCCCGATCAGCGCGAACGGGCCGACCGGGATCTCGCCGCCGAACTCGTCGGCCATCGCCGTCAGCACGCACGGGATGGGCTCGCCGCGGGCCGCCCACGCCGAGGCGTAGGTCGAGTGGGTGTGCACGACGCCGCCGACCTCGGGCATCTCGCGGTAGACGTAGGCGTGCGCGGCGGTGTCGCTGGAGGGCGCGTGGGCCCCCTCGACGAGGTTGCCGTCGAGGTCGCAGACGACCATGTTCTCCGGGGTCAGCTCGTCGTAGGAGACCCCGGACGGCTTGATGACGAACAGGTCCTCGCCCGGGACGCGGCCCGAGACGTTGCCCGCGGTCCAGACGACCAGGCCGTAGTGCACCAGTTCGGCGTGCAGCCCGGCGACGGTCGCTCTCATTGCCTCGTGGTTCACTTGGCGGCCTCGTTCCTGATCGCGCGGAGGGTGTGCAGCATGCGCCCGTCCCCGAAGTGGTCGTGCAGGTCGCGGTACTGGGCGTACAGGCGGTCGTAGGCGTCGGCGCGGGCCTCGTCCGGCACGTACGCCGCCCGCGCGCGCTTGCCCATCGCCGCGGCGGCCTCCTCGATGCCCGGGTAGGCCCCGGCGGCGACGGCCGCGTGCACGGCCGAGCCGAGCGCCGGGCCCTGGTCGGAGCCGATGACCGACAGCGGGCGGCGCAGCACGTCGGCGTAGACCTGCATGAGGAAGCGGTTCTTGAGCAGCCCGCCGGCGACGACGAACTCCTCGACCGGCACGCCGGACTTCTCGAACGTCTCGACGATCATGCGGGCGCCGTACGCGGTGGACTCGATGAGCGCGCGGTAGACGTCCTCGGGCCTGGTCGCGAGGGTCTGGCCGACGATCACGCCGGACAGGTCGTGGTCCACGAGCACCGAGCGGTTGCCGCCGAACCAGTCGAGCGCGACCAGCCCGTGCGCGCCGACGGCCTGGCGCTCGGCCAGCTCGGTCAGGCGCTCGTGGCCGTCGGTGCCGAAGGTGTCGACGTACCAGGCGAAGATGTCGCCGACGGCGGACTGGCCGGCCTCGTAGCCCCACAGGCCGGGCACGATGCCGTCCCGGACGACACCGCACATCCCGGGCACCTCGGCCAGCCGGTCGCTGGGCATGATGTGGCAGGTGGAGGTGCCCATGATGGCCACCATCTGGCCGGGTCGCACGGCGTCCGCGGCGGCGGCCGTGACGTGGGCGTCCACGTTGCCGACGGCCACGGCGATGCCCTCGGGCAGGCCGGTCCATCCGGCCGCCCGCGCCGTCAGGACGCCGGCCAGGCCGCCGAGGGGGGCCAGGGTGACGCCGCCGACGTCGTCGCCGACCACGCCGGTGGCCAGTTTGCCGGCGAAGCCGGAGAAGCCGGGGTTGAGCGCGGCGAGGAAGTCCTCGGAGGGGTAGCTCCCGTCCTGGAAGACGCCCTTGTAGCCGGCGGTGCAGATGTTGCGGCTCTCGACGCCGGACAGCTGCCAGACGATCCAGTCAGCCGCCTCGATCCAGCGCTCGGCCCGGGCGTACACCTCGGGGGCCTCCTCCAGGACCTGCAGGGCCTTGGCGAACTCCCACTCCGAGGAGATCTTGCCGCCGTAGCGCGGCAGCCAGCTCTCGCCCCGCCGCGCGGCCAGCTCGTTGATGCGGTCGGCGTGCGGCTGGGCGGCGTGGTGCTTCCACAACTTCGGCCAGGCGTGCGGCTGCTCGGGCGTCTCGAAGCACAGGGGCGTGCCGTCGGCCGTGGCCGGCAGGACGGTGCAGGCGGTGAAGTCGGTGCCGATGCCGATCACGTCCTCGGCGGCGACCCCGGCGGCGGCCAGGGCCCCGGGCACGGCCACGCGCAGCACGTCCAGCCAGTCCTGCGGCGACTGCAGCGCCCAGTCGGGGCCGAGCCGCACGCCGGTGCCGGGGAGCGTGTGCTCGATGACGCGCTCGGCGTACTCGTGGACGGCGCTGCCCAGCTCGGCGCCGTCGGACACGCGGACGACGACCGCGCGCCCCGACAGCGTGCCGAAGTCCACTCCGACCACGAACTTGTTAGCGTTCACATTGCACTCCAGAGAGTTGTCTGTTCGCCTGCCGGCTATCGGGCCGGCGCGGTGCTGGACCTGACGACGAAGCTGGGACGCACCACCATGCGCTCGTACGCCGCCGGCCCGGCGTCGATCTGCCGCAGCAGCACCTCGATGCAGTGGCGGCCCACCACGTCGAAGTCCTGCCGGACCGTGGTGAGCGGCGGGGAGAAGAACTCGGACTCGGGGATGTCGTCGAAGCCCACGACGCTGATCCGCCCGGGGACGGGCACCCCGGCCTCGCTGAGCGCGCGCAGCACGCCCAGCGCCATCTGGTCGTTGGCGGCGAACACCGCGGTGACCCCCTCCATCCCGGCCAGGCGCCGGCCGGCCGCGTACCCGGCGCGCGGGCTCCAGTCGCCGGGCAGCGGCTCGGGCACCGGGCGGCCGGCCGCCTCCAGCGTGGCCCGCCAGCCCTCGACGCGCCCCTCGGTCTCCAGCCAGTCGGACGGCCCCGCGACGTGCCAGACCGTCTCGTGGCCCAGGTCGAGCAGGTGCTGGGTGGCGAGCCTGGCGCCCTCGACCTGGTCGATGCAGACCGCGGAGACGTCGGCGCCGTGCGCGCCCTCGACCACGACCGCGGGCACCCCGGCCGGCAGGCTCTCCAGGGCGGAGGCGGCCGAGCGCTGCGGCGCGACCACCACCACCCCGTCCACGCTCTGCTCGGCCAGGTAGTCGAGCGCGTCGCGGACGCTGGCCGCGTCGATCGACTTCAGGCTCACGATGCTGACGAAGTACCCCGCGGTCCTGGCCGCCTGCTCGATGCCGTAGACCATGCTGGCCGGGCCGTACAGGGTGGTGTCGAAGCTCACCACCCCGAGGGTGCGCGACCGCTTGGTGACCAGCGCGCGGGCGACCAGGTTGCGCCGGTAGCCCAGCCGGACGATCGCCTCCTCCACCCGGGCACGGGTGTCAGCCCGGACGTTCGGGTGGTCGTTGAGCACCCGTGAGACCGTCTGGTGCGACACGCCGGCCTCCTTGGCCACGTCGGCCATGACCGGCGGACGCGGCCTGGGGCTCGGTACCACGGGTTCTCCTTTCGCGGGGCTTGCCGGACCTGCGGTGGTCAGCGGGAGGCGCCGGCGCGCCGCTTGGTCCACACGTCGAACGCGACGGCGGCCAGCAGCACGGCGCCCTTGACGAGCATCACGCGCTCACTGGGCGAGCCGATGAGCGACATGCCGTTGTTGATGACAGCCATGATCAAACCGCCGGTGATCGCGCCGACGACCTTGCCCACGCCGCCCTGGACGGCCGCGCCGCCGATGAAGGCCGCCGCGATGGCGTCCAGCTCGAAGCTGTTGCCCGCGGTCGGGCCCGCCTGGTTGAGCCGGCCGGCGAAGATGATGCCGGCCACGGAGGCCAGCACGCCCATGTTCACGAAGATCCAGAAGACCACCGACTTGACCTTGACGCCGGACATGACCGCCGCCTGCAGGTTGCCGCCGATGGCGTAGATCTGCCGGCCGAAGACCGTGCGGTTGGCCATCAGCGAGTACGCCAGCACCAGCGCGGCCAGCAGCACCAGCACCCACGGCAGGTTCTTGAAGCGGGCGAGCTGCACGACCAGGAACAGGATCAGCGCGGCGCCGGCCGCCATCTTCAGCGCGAACACGGCCATCGGCTCGACCGACTGGCCGTAGCCCCTGCGGGCGTTGCGGGTGCGCCACTGCGCGGCGACCATGCCGCCGATCGCGACCAGGCCGATGAGCAGGCTGAACAGGTCGGCGCCGCCCAGCGGGCCGAGGCCCACGTTGCCGAGGTAGCCGTCGGTGAAGCCGTTGGCCAGCGTGCGGACCTGGTCGGGGAACGGGCCGATGCCCTGGTTGCCGAGCACGGTCATGGTGAGCGCGCGGAACAGCAGCATGCCGGCCAGCGTGACGATGAAGGCCGGGATGCCGAAGTAGGCGATCCAGTACCCCTGCCAGGCCCCGATCAGCGCGCCGGCGGCGACCGTGATCAGCAGGGCCAGCGGCCACGGCAGGCCCATGTTCACCATGAGCACGGCGGCCAGCGCCCCGGTGACCGCCACCACCGAGCCGACCGACAGGTCGATGTGCCCGGCGATGATGACCAGGATCATCCCGATCGCCAGGATCAGGACGTAGGAGTTCTGGACGATGATGTTGGAGATGTTCTGCGGCTGGAGCAACGCGCCGTCGGTGAGCACCGAGAACAGCACGATGATCAGCGCGAAGGCGATGTAGATGCCGCTCGAACGCAGGTTCAGCGACAGGCCGCCCAGCGACACCCGGCCGGGCCGCCGCGGCGCTCCCCCCTCGCCTCCCGCGCCGACCTGCACGTCGGCGGGCGTGATGCTGCTCATCGGAGCTACTCCTGTCCCTTGGTCATGAGATGCATGAGGCTTTCCTGGGTGGCCTCCCGGCGGGGGACCTCGCCGGTGACGCGACCTTCGGAGAGCGTGTAGATGCGGTCGCACAGGCCGAGCAGCTCAGGCAACTCACTGGAGATCACCAGCACGGCCTTGCCCTGGTCGGCGAGGCGGTTGATGATCGTGTAGATCTCGTACTTGGCGCCGACGTCGATGCCGCGGGTGGGCTCGTCGAGGATGAGCACGTCAGGTTGCGTCAGGATCCACTTGGAGAGCACGACCTTCTGCTGGTTGCCGCCGCTCAGCTTGCCGACGACGCTGTTGACGCTGGGCGCCTTGATGTTCATGCTCCGGTGGAACTCCTCGGCGACCTTGTACTCCTCGTTCTCGTTCACCCAGCCGCGCCGGGCCAGGCCCTTGAGCCCGGCGGCGCTGATGTTGCGCTTGATGTCCTCGATGAGGTTGAGGCCGTACCGCTTGCGGTCCTCGGTGGCGTAGGCCAGGCCGTGGCGGATCGCGTCCTGCACGTTGCGGATCTCGATCGGCTCACCGTCCTTGAAGACCTTGCCGGAGATGTGCACGCCGTACGTGCGGCCGAACAGGCTCATCGCCAGCTCGGTGCGCCCGGCGCCCATCAGGCCGGCCAGGCCGACGATCTCGCCCCTGCGCAGGGTGAGTGAGGCGCCGTCCACGACCTTCCGGCCGGGCTGGCTCGGGCTGTGCACCGTCCAGTCCTCGATCCGCAGCACCTCCTCGCCGATCGTCGACTCGTGCGGCGGGAAGCGGTTGTCCAGCGCGCGGCCGACCATGCCGGAGATGATCCGGTCCTCGGTGACGTGGTCGGTGGCCATGTCCAGGGTCTCGATCGTGCGGCCGTCGCGGATGATCGTGACGGAGTCGGCGATCGCGGTCACCTCGTTGAGCTTGTGCGAGATGATCACGCAGGTGATGCCCTCGTCCCGCAGGCCGCGCAGCAGGTCGAGCAGGTGGGCCGAGTCGTCGTCGTTGAGCGCGGCGGTCGGCTCGTCGAGGATGAGCAGCTTCACCTCCTTCGACAGCGCCTTGGCGATCTCGACGAGCTGCTGCTTGCCGACGCCGAGGTCGGAGACCGTGGTGGTGGGGTTCTCCTGGAGGCCGACGCGGCGCATCAGCTCGGCGGCCTCGTAGTTGGTGCGGTTCCAGTCGATGAAGCCGCGCCTGGCGCGCTCGTTGCCGAGGAAGATGTTCTCCGCGATCGACAGCTGCGGGCTGAGCGCCAGCTCCTGGTGGATGATGACGATCCCGGCGTGCTCGCTGTCGCGGATGCCGGCGAACTCGCAGCGCGCGCCCTCGAAGGTGATCTCGCCCTCGTAGTCGCCGTGCGGGTAGACCCCGGACAGCACCTTCATCAGCGTCGACTTGCCGGCGCCGTTCTCGCCGCAGATGGCGTGGATCTCGCCGCGCCGGACGGCCAGGTTGACGTCCTGCAGCGCCTTGACACCGGGGAACGTCTTGGTGATCCCGCTCATCCGCAAGATGTGCTCGGTCATATGCCCCTCGCTCAGGTGTGGGAAGTGCCCCCGGGGGACCGCGGTCCCCCGGGGCGGGCCCTTACTTGAGCTGGTCCTCGGTGTAGTAGTTGCCGCCGACGATGATCTCCTTGTAGTTGCTCTTGTCCACGATCACCGGGTCGAGCAGGTAGGAGGGGACGACCTTGTTGCCGTTGTCGTAGTCCTTGGTGTTGTTCACCTCGGGCTTGCCGCCCTTGAGGACCGCGTCGGCCATCTTCACCGTCTGCTCGGCGAGCTTGCGGGTGTCCTTGAAGATGGTGGAGTACTGCTCGCCGGCGATGATCGACTTGACCGAGGCGAGCTCGGCGTCCTGGCCGGTCACGACGGGGTAGGGCTGGCCGCTGGTGCCGTAGCCGGAGCTCTTGAGCGCCGACAGGATGCCGATGGACAGGCCGTCGTACGGGGACAGCACGCCGTCCACCTTGGTGCCGCCGGTGTAGGTCTTGGTGAGGATGTCCTCCATGCGCTTCTGGGCCGTGGCCGGGTCCCAGCGCAGGATGGCGGCGGTCTTGAAGTCCTTCTGGCCGCTCTTGACCAGCAGGGTGCCGTCGTCGATCTTGGGCTGGAGCACCGACATGGCGCCGTTCCAGAAGAACGTGGCGTTGTTGTCGTCGGGCGAGCCGCCGAACAGCTCGACGTTGAACGGGCCCTTCTTGCCGTCGTCCACGCCGAGGCCCTTGAGCAGCGAGGTCGCCTGCTGCACGCCGACCTTGAAGTTGTCGAAGGTGGCGTAGTAGTCGACGTTGGGGCTGTTGCGGATCAGGCGGTCGTAGGAGATGACCGGGATCTTGGCGTCGGCGGCCTGCTGGAGCTGCGAGGTGATCGCGGTGCCGTCGATCGAGGCGATGATCAGGAGCTTGGCGCCCTTGGTGATCTGGTTCTCGATCTGGTTGGCCTGCGTCGGGATGTCGTTCTCCGCGTACTGGAGGTCGACCTTGTAGCCCAGCTGTTCGAGCTGCTGCTTGACGTTGTCGCCGTCGTGGATCCACCGCTCGGACGACTTGGTGGGCATCGTGACGCCGATCAGGGCGCCCGCGCCGCCGGCGGCGGCCGACGTGGAGGCGTCGGCGTCGACCGTCTTCTGGCTGGAGCCGCAGGCCGTCATGGTCGCGGCGAGCGCGATGGCGGACACCACGCCCCCGATACGTCCCAACCTCATGTGGCACTCCTTGCAATGGGGGTTGCGGCAGCGGAATGTGAGCGTTAACTGCCGATCTTGCAGAGGACTCAGTCACAGAACGTGCCGAATCAGAACAAAGTTCTCGCTTCGTTCCCGCCGATTGTTATCGCTAACAAAGACGATGTCAACGGTTGAGCATAACCTGGCGGAAACCTTTAGGTAACTTTCGCGGCAGACTCCTCGCAGGTCAGCGCCTTGGACGCGCGCTGAAGATCCGTTGCAGCACGATGAAGACGAAGAGCAGCAGGCCGATGAAGATCTTGGTCCACCAGGAGCTGAGCGTGCCCTCGAAGCTGATGATCGTCTGGATCAGCCCGAGCACCAGCACGCCGAGCACCGTGCCGAGCAGGAAGCCGCTGCCGCCCGTGAGCAGCGTGCCGCCGATCACCACGGCGGCGATGGCGTCCAGCTCCATGCCCACGGCGTGCAGGCCGTAGCCCGAGAGCATGTAGAACGACAGCAGCACGCCGCCGAGCGCCGAGCAGAAGCCGCTCACCGTGTAGACCGTGATCTTCGTCCGGCCCACCGGCAGGCCCATGAGCAGCGCCGACTGCTCGCTGCCGCCCGTCGCGTACACGGCCCGGCCGAGCCGGGTGTAGTGCAGCACGTACGCCGCCACCAGCACGACCCCCACCGCGATGAGCACGCTCGGCGAGATCCACAGACCGGCGAACAGGTCGATCCTGGTCTGCGCGAACGCCGTGAACGTCGGGTCCTCGATCGGGATCGAGTCCGTGCCGATCGTGTAGCACAGCCCTCGGGCCAGGAACATCCCGGCCAGCGTCACGATGAACGGCTGGATGTCGAAGGCGTGCACGATGTACCCCATCACCAGCCCGAGCCCGGACCCGACGGCCAGCACCACCGGCACCACCACGTACGGCGGCCACCCCGGCCCCGACATCAGCGACGCCGAGATCATCGTGGACAGCGCCACCACCGACCCCACCGACAGGTCGATGCCCCCGGCCAGGATCACGAACGTCATCCCCACCGCCACCACCAGCAGGAACGCGTTGTCGATGAAGACGTTGAGCACCACCTGCCCGCTGGCGAACCCCTCGTACCGGAGGCCGCCGACGACGAACATCGCCACGAACAGGCACGCCGTCACCAGCACGGGCAGGTGGCGGGCCGGCAACGCGACCCGGCCCACGGTCATGGTCGTCACAGGGTCACCCGCACTTTCTCCTCGGGGGCCGGGCTGGGCGGCGCGCTGCCGCCGCGCCGGCGCAGCGCCTTCGCGCGGAACGACGGCGACTGCACGAGACAGACCGCCGTCACGACCAGCGCCTTGAACAGCAGGGTCGTCTCGGGCGGCACGCCGATGGAGTAGATCGTCGTGGTGAGCGTCTGGATGACGAGCGCGCCGGCCACGGTCCCGCCCAGCGAGAACCGGCCGCCCGACAACGAGGTGCCGCCGATCACCACGGCCAGGATCGCGTCCAGCTCGATCCACAGGCCGGCGTTGTTGCCGTCGGCGCTGGAGACGTTCGAGCTGATCAGGATGCCGGCGATGCCCGCGCACAGGGCGGCGAAGGCGTAGACCATGATGACGATCCCGCGCGACCTGATGCCCGCGAGCCGGCTGGCCTCGGCGTTCCCGCCGACCGACTCGATCAGCAGGCCCAGCGCCAGCCGCCGGGTCAGGAACGCGGTGACCGCCAGCACGACCGGCACCAGCAGCACCCCGAACGGCACCGCCAGCAGATACCCACCGCCGATCAGCTTGTACGACGGGCTGTTGACCGTGATGATCTGCCCGTCGGTGATGAGCTGGGCCAGGCCGCGCCCGGCCACCATGAGGATCAGCGTGGCGATGATCGGCTGGATGCCCGCCTGCGCGACCAGGAACCCGTTCCAGGCGCCGAGCAGCAGGCACAATCCGAGCGCGAGCGCCACGGCGGCGAGCACGCCGGCGTCCTCGCTGATCCGCAGGCAGGCCAGCGCGCCCGAGATCGCCACCACCGAGCCCACCGACAGGTCGATGCCGCCGGTCGCGATGACCAGCGTCATGCCCAGCGAGACCAGGATCAGCGGCGCGCCGAAGCGCAGGATGTCGATCAGGCTCCCGTACAGGTGCCCGTCCCTGACCTGGACGGACAGGAAGCTGGGGGTGAAGAACACGTTCAGGGCCAGCAGCAGCGCGAGCACCGCCACGGGCCACAACAGCCGCCGCATCAGGGCCGCCCTCCGCTCGCGATCGTCTCCATCAGCACGTCCGTGGTGAGGGCTTCGTCGTTGGGCAGCTCGGCCACCAGCCGCCGGTCGCGCAGCACCTCGACCTTGTGGCTGAGCCGCAGCACCTCCTCCAGCTCGGCGGAGATGAACAACACCGCCATGCCGCCGTCGGACAGCTCGGCGACCAGGCGCTGGATCTCGGTCTTGGCGCCGACGTCGATGCCGCGGGTGGGCTCGTCGAGGATGAGCAGCCGGGGCTCCAGGATGAGCCAGCGTGCCAGCAGCACCTTCTGCTGGTTGCCGCCGCTCAGGTTCCGCACCAGGTGCTCGGGGTTGGGCGGGCTGATCCGCAGGGCCTTGACGTACCGGGCGACCAGCTCGTCCTGCTGTTCGCGCGGCACCGGCCTGGTCCAGCCCCGGGTGGCCTGGAGCGCCAGGATGATGTTCTCGCGCACGGTGAGGTCGGGGATCAGGCCGTCCTCCTTGCGGTTCTCCGAGCAGAAGGCGATCTTGTGGTTCATCGCCGCGCGGGGCGTGCGCAGCGCGGCGGGCGCGCCGCCGACGGACAGCTCGCCGCCGCTCGCGTGGTCGGCGCCGAACAGCAGCCGCGCGACCTCGGTACGCCCCGAGCCGAGCAGCCCGGCCAGCCCCACGACCTCGCCCTCGTGGATGGTGAGCGAGAACGGCTCGACGGCCCCGGCCCGGCCCAGCCCGCGCGCCTCGACCAGCGGGCGGTCGAAGACCCTGGCCTCGCCGTGCAGGCGGTCGAGCGCGGCCAGCTCCTGGCCGATCATCTTGGCGACCAGGTCGAGCTGGGGCAGCTCGCGGGTGAGGTACTCGCCGACGAGCCGTCCGTTGCGCAGGATCGTCATACGGTCCGAAATTTCGTAGATCTGGTCGAGAAAGTGGGAGACGAAGAGGATGGCGATGCCCTCCTCCTTGAGCCGCCGCATCACCCGGAAGAGCTGCCGCACCTCGTCGGCGTCCAGGCTGGAGGTGGGCTCGTCCAGGATCAGCACCCGGGCCTCGATGTCGACCGCCCGCGCGATGGCCACCATCTGCTGCACCGCCGGCGAGTACGCCGACAGCGGCGCCGAGACGTCGATGCTCAGGTCCAGCCCGCTCAGCAGCTCGCCGGCCCTGGCCCGCACGCGTTTCCAGTCGATGCGCCCGAACCTGCGCGGCTCGCGGCCGATGAAGATGTTCTCGGCCACCGACAGGTTCGCGCAGAGGTTGACCTCCTGGTAGACCGTGCTGATGCCGGCCCGCTGCGCCTCGGCCGGGCCGGCGAAGGCGACGGGCCGCCCGCCCAGCTCGATCGTGCCCGAGTCGGCGGGATGCACGCCGGTGAGCACCTTGATCAGGGTGGACTTGCCGGCGCCGTTCTCGCCCATGAGCGCGTGCACCTCGCCGGGCAGCAGCCGCAGGTCCACGCCGTCCAGGGCCGTGACCCCGGGAAACTGTTTGCCGATCCCGTTCATCGTCAGGACCGGCACGGGTGCGGCCATGCGCCTCCCCTTCCGCCTGAAGGGGCCGGGCCACCGGGCCCGGCCCGCGCGATCAGTACTGACGGCTGGACAGGACCTGCTTGGCCTGCTCCTGCGTGAACGTGGTCTCCTCGGTCACCACGCGGGCCGGCACCTGCTCGCCCTTGACGACCTTCTTGGCCAGGTCCATGAGCTGCGGGCCGAGCAGCGGCGAGCACTCGACGATGTAGTTGATCTTCCCGTCGGCCAGGGCCTGCATGCCGTCCTTGACGGCGTCGACTGTGATGATCTTGATGTCCTTGCCGGGCACCTTGCCCGCGCCCTCGATGGCCTCGATCGCGCCCAGGCCCATGTCGTCGTTGTGGGCGTAGAGCACGTCGATGTCCGGGTTGGACTTCAGGAAGGCCTCCATGACCTCCTTGCCCTTGGCCCTGGTGAAGTCGCCGGTCTGCGAGGCGATCACCTTGAACTTCGGGTCGGCGCCGATGACCTGGGCGAACCCGGCCTTGCGGTCGTTGGCGGGGGCCGAGCCGGTGGTGCCCTGGAGCTCGACGATGTTCACCGGGTCCTTGGCGTCCTTGTACTCCTGCACCAGCCACTGACCGGCCTTCTTGCCCTCCTCGACGAAATCGGAGCCGAGGAAGGTCTTGTACAGGGAGGTGTCCTTGGAGTCGACGGCGCGGTCGGTCAGGATGACCGGGATCTTCGCGTCCTTGGCCTCCTTGAGCACCGTGTCCCAGCCGGACTCCACCACCGGCGAGAAGGCGATGACGTCCACCTTCTGCTGGATGTAGGAGCGGATGGCCTTGATCTGGTTCTCCTGCTTCTGCTGGGCGTCGGAGAACTTGAGCGTCACGCCCGCGTTCTTGGCCGAGTCCTGCACGGACTTGGTGTTCGCGGTGCGCCAGCCGCTCTCCGCGCCGACCTGGGCGAAGCCCATGGTGATCGAGCCGTCGCCGCCGCCGCCGCTGCCGCCACTGCCTCCGCCGCAGCTCGCCACCGACATCGCGGTGAGCCCGGCGAGCACCAGCGCCGAGATCCTCTTGAACACGTGGGGGGTTCCCTTCTCATGTGAGCGCTAACAACCGAACCCGGCTGCCGGCGCCTTCCTGCCTCGGGGGCCTGCGCGGTCCCGTCGGGCCGTGCCCGTCTCGCGTACCGGCGACCGCGGGGCGCCAGGAGGCGGGCCGCCACCTCGCCTCCTCGGCCGCGACCGAGGGGAGACGACCCCGGACCGATCCCGCGACCGCTCCTTTCCTGGCTTGGCCACGACTGTGAACGTTAACAAGCACATCCGTCAAGGGTCCCCCACATCACGGTCACGTCACGCCGGACACCCCTTGACTCCAGGGGTGTTCCCTCCCTAACGTGACGCCGATCACCTTTGTTAGCGGTCACTTTGACTGGTAGCGCTAACAGTCCCTCGTCCGAGGAGCCCCCCATGAAGCGAACCGTCCCGGCGCCGGGAAGCCCGCGGCCTCCCGGCCCGCCGCCGTCCGCCCTCAGACCGGTACGACGCGGTGGTGGGTGGTGATCCGGCCGTCGTCGTCCAGCACGTGGAAGACGAGCCCCGGCGGGAGTTCGTAGTCGGCGCAGTCGGCCAGCGTGGTCGCGCCCTCCCACGGCAGCCGCAGCGTGGACACCACGCCGGGCGCGGCGAGCAGCGGGCGGCCGGCGAAGGTGGTGGCCGCCGAGGTGTGGGCGTGGCCGACCAGCACGGCCGTCACGTGCGGGTGCCCGGCCAGCAGGCCGGCGAGGCGTTCCGGGGTCCGGAGCATGATCGTGTCGACCGGCGAGTGCAGCGTCGCGGGCGGGTGGTGGAAGGCCACGAGCACCGGCAGGCCGCGTTCCGCACCGAGCACGCCGTCGAGCCAGGCCAGCGTCTCGTCGTCCAGGTGGCCCTCGGGCCGGCCCGGGACGGAGGAGTCGCACAACACGTAGACGGCCCCGCCGGTGCGGTGGACCCGGTTGACCGGCCCGGACGCGGCCGGCTCGGCGAGCAGCACCCGCCGGAACTCCTCCCGGACGTCGTGGTTGCCGGGGCACACGAGGACCGGGTGGCGCGAGGTCAGCAGCTTGCGCGCCTGCTCGTACTCCTCGGGCAGACCGTGGTCGGCGATGTCGCCGGTGACGAGCACCGCGTCGAGGTCGTACGGGAGGGCGTCCAGATAGCGCATGACGGCGTCGGCGCGCTCGACCGACCGCTCCGAGCCGCCGAGGTGGATGTCGCTGAGATGGGCGATCACGAGCATGGGCAGAACTTCCTTTCGAGGTACGCCCTCGACGGTAGCCGCCCACCGGCCCACCCGTAAGATCCGGTTTTATGGCGAAATATTGGGCCAGTTCCGGAGTTGACCTGCATCTGGAGCTCGATCCCGCACTCGGGCGGCGACGAGCCGTCGAGGACGCGCTGCGCGCCGCCGTCCGCGACGGGCGGCTGCCGCCCGGCACCCGCCTGCCCTCGACCAGGGCGCTCGCGGCCGGGCTCGGCCTCGCCCGCGGCACGGTGAGCGCCGCCTACGACCAGCTCGCCGAGGAGGGCTACCTCACCACCCGCCCGGGTTCGGGCACCGAGGTCGCCGACGCCCTCCCACCCGCCCCCGCGCCGATCCGCTCCCCTTCCGCCGCCGGGCCGGCGCAGCCGATCCGCTCCCCTACCGTCGCCCGGCCGGAGCCGGTGCACGACCTTCGTCCCGGGCAGCCGGACGTGTCGGCCTTCCCCACGCGCGCCTGGCTGCGGGCCACCCGCCACGTGCTCGCCGCGGCCCCCGCCGACGTCTTCGGCCCCTGCGACCCCCGGGGCCGGATCGAACTGCGCACCGCGCTGGCCGGCTACCTCGGCAGGACCCGCGGCGTGCGCACCACCCCCGACCGGATCGTCGTCACCACGGGCTTCGTCCAGTCGCTCAACCTGCTGGCGGGCGTGCTCGGCGCGGGCCCGATCGCCATGGAGGACCCGGGCCACGACTTCTACCGCGAGGTCCTGCGCCGCGCCGGCCGCACGCTCGTCCCCCTCCCGGTGGACGAGCAGGGCGCCCGGACCGGCGACCTCACGTCCGGGGTGGCTGCCGCCGTGCTGACCCCGGCGCACCAGTACCCGACCGGCGTCCCGCTGGCCCCGGCACGCCGCCGCCTGCTGCGCGAGTGGGGCGGCCCGGTCATCGAGGACGACTACGACGGCGAGTTCCGCTACGACCGCCGTCCCGTGGGCACCCTCCAGGGCACGGCCCCCGACCAGGTCGTCTACTGCGGCACCACGTCCGAGTCGCTCTCCCCGGCGCTGCGCCTGGGCTGGATGGCGCTCCCGCCCGCCCTGGTGGGACCGGTCGCCGAGGCCAAACTGCACGCCGACGCCCACACCGGGGCGCTGGGCCAGCTCGTCCTGGCCCGGCTGATCGACGACCACGACTACGACCGGCACGTCCGCGCCGCGCGCCTGCGCTACCGCCGCCGCCGCGACCTGCTGCTGTCGCGGCTCGGCCCGGGACCGGACGCCCCGCTGCCCGGCGCGCGCCTGCCCGGCGTGGCCGCGGGCCTGCGCGCCCTGCTGCTGCTCCCGCCGTCCGGACCGGCCGAGTCCGCCGTGCTGGCGGCCTGCGAACGGCGCGGCATCGCCCTGCGCGGCCTGAGCCCGCTGCGCCAGACGCCCGGCCCCGGCGGCCTGCTGATCGGGTACGCCGCCCCCTCCGAACGCGCCTTCCCCGGCGCCCTGGACGCCCTGGCCGACGCTCTGACCTGGGCATCCGCCGAAGGAAGCACCTCCAGCGCCGAAAACCCCGATATTTTCGGCCGTTCGGGGTAGTTGACCGGCTCTCACCGACCTCGACGGAGGAGTCCGATGAGCTGGAGCTACCGCAAGACGATCAAGCTGGGCCCGGTCCGGCTGAACCTGTCCCGCGGCGGCGTTGGACACAGCTGGGGCAACCGGCTGTTCAGGGTGACGCGTACCGCCGACGGCCGCCGTACGCTGTCGGTCAATCTGCCCGGCGGCTTCCACTGGCGCAAGACGCTCAGCGGGCGCTGACCCGCGGGAACAACGGGCCGGAGGCGCGCGGCCTCCGGCCCGTTCCCGTCTTCCCGGGACGCCGCCCGGATGATGATCTGTAGGCATGAACGCCCACATGAGCCCCGAGGAGTTCCGCCGCCACGGCAGGCAGGTCGTCGACTGGATCGCGGACTACATGGCGGGCATCGAGTCCCGTCCGGTGATGTCACGGGCCGAGCCGGGGAACGTCCGCCGCGCGTTGCCCGCCGAGCCGCCCGAGCACGGCGAGCCGTTCGAGGCCGTCCTGGACGACCTGAACACCATCCTGCTGCCCGGCATCACCCACTGGCAGCACCCCTCCTTCTTCGCCTACTACCCCTCCAACGCCAGCGGCCCCGCCATCCTCGGCGACCTGCTCTCCAGCGGCCTCGGCGTGCAGGGCATGTTGTGGGTCACCAGCCCCGCCTGCACCGAGCTGGAGACCGTGGTGGTGGACTGGCTGGCGAGCCTGCTCGGCCTGCCCGCGCACTTCAGGACCGACGCGCGCGGCGGCGGCGTGATCCAGGACTCGGCGTCGAGCGCCTGCCTGGTCGCGCTGCTCGCCGCCCTGCACCGGGCGAGCGGCGGCCGGGTCACGCGCACGGGCGTCGCCGAGCGGTACACGATCTACGTCTCGTCGCAGACGCACTCCTCGCTGGAGAAGGCCGCCCGCGTCGCCGGCCTCGGCTCCGACGGCGTACGGGTGGTGGACGTGCACCCCCGTACGCTGGCCATGGACCCGGGACGGCTGCGCGAGCTGATCGCGGCCGACAAGGCCGCCGGCGCGGTCCCCGCGATGGTCTGCGCCACCGTCGGCACCACCTCCTCGGCCGCCGTCGACCCGGTGCCGGAGATCGGCGAGGTGTGCCGCGAGCACGACGTGTGGCTGCACGTGGACGCCGCCTACGCCGGGGTCGCCGCCGTCTGCCCCGAGCTCCGCGGGCTCAACGACGGCGTGGCGGAGTACGCCGACACCTACTCCACCAACCCGCACAAGTGGCTGCTGACCAACTTCGACTGCACCGTCCTGTGGACGGCCGACCGCGCCCCCTTGCTCAGCGCGCTGTCGATCCTGCCGGAGTACCTGCGCAACGCCGCCACCACGGCCGGCTCGGTGGTCGACTACCGCGACTGGCAGATCCCGCTGGGCCGCCGGTTCAGAGCGCTGAAACTGTGGTCGGTGATCCGCTGGTACGGCGCCGAGGGCCTGCGCGCCCACATCCGCAAGGGGGTCTCCCTCGCCCAGCACCTGGCCGCCCTGATCGCCGCCGACCCCGCCTTCGAGCTGCACGAGCCGCACCCGCTCGGCCTGGTCTGCTTCCGCCCCCGCTGGCCCGGCCTGCCGCCCGCCGACGCCGACGCCGCCACGCTGCGCCTGATGGAGACCCTGAACGCCGGCGGCTCCCTCTATCTGACGCACACCGCGATCGGCGGCCGGATCGTGCTCCGCATGGCCGTCGGCGGCCCCGCCACAGAACTCCGCCACGTCGAACGGGCCTGGGCCGACATCCGCCAGGGACACGCCGCCGTGGCCCGGGAGACCGCCCGGGAGACCGCCCGCGACGACTAGACCGGCAGCCCCGCCTGGGCGGCCAGCGTGCCGAGGACCCTGGCGAGCACGGCCCGGTCCCGCGGGCCGAGCCCGCCGGTCAGCTCGGCGTCGAGCTCCAGCGTCACCTCCAGGCACCGGCCGAGCAGCGCGCGCCCCTCGGCGGTGAGGTCGAGGAGCTGACGCCGCCGGTCGCCGGGGTCGCGCACCCGGGAGATCGCGCCGAGCCGTTCGAGGTGGTCGGCCAGCGTCACCACCAGGCTCGGCGCGACGCCCATGGTCTTGGCGACGTCGAGCTGCGAGGCCGCGCCGCGCGCCTCCAGCAGGGTCATCAGCCCGACGTGCTTGGGCTTGAGATCGAGCGGGACGAGCGCGGCCGTGAACCGCTCGGTCAGGATCGCCCCGAGCGTCCCGATCCTGAAGGCCATCGTCCCCGCCACCGACACCGGCTTGACTTCGTCCACGTGCATAATGCTAGCGTCGATACATCATTCAGAGCATGAATGATTCGACGGCCCGCCGCGTCCGCTGCGCGACCGCTCAGGGGCGGCGGTTCAGGCCGTGCTCGTAGGCCCAGATGACCGCCTGGACCCGGTCGCGCAGCCCGAGTTTGGCCAGGATGCGGCCGACGTGGGTCTTGACGGTGCCCTCGGACAGGAACAGCGCGCCCGCGATCTCGGCGTTCGTCTCGCCCCAGGCGATGTGCCGCAACACCTCCCGCTCCCGCTCGGTCAGCGGGTCGGGCCCGGCGTCCGGCAGGTGCGGCGCGACGTGGTCGAGCAGGCGGCGGGTGGTCGAGGGGGCGATCACCGCGTCCCCCCGGTGGACGGTCCGCACCGCGGCGAGCAGTTCCTCGGCGGGGGCGTCCTTGAGCAGGAACCCCGACGCGCCGGCCCGCAGCGCGGCGAAGGCGTACTCGTCCAGGTCGAAGGTGGTCAGGACGATCACCCTGGGCGCGCCGGGGGTCGCCAGCAGCCGCCGGGTCGCCTCGACGCCGTCCATGCACGGCATGCGGACGTCCATGAGCACCACGTCCGCCGTCACCGCGCGCAGCCCGGCCAGCGCCTCCACCCAGTCGCCGGCCTCCCCCACCACGCGCATGTCGTCCTGGGCGTCGATCACCATCACCGTGCCGGTACGCACCAGCCGCTGGTCGTCGACGACGTACACGCCGATGGTCATGCCGGGTACGGAAGGCGGGCCTCGACGACGAACCCGCCTTCCTCCTCCGTCCGGACGTCCAGGGTCCCGCCCAGCGCGGTCACCCGCTCGCGCATGCCCGCCAGCCCGTTCCCCGGCCCGTCACCGCAGGTCGTGGCGGAGGCGGTGCCGCCCGCGTCGCCACCCGCGTCGCCGGCGGTGATGCGCAGGGCGTCGTCCGTCCACTCCAGCCGGAGGGTGCTGCGCGCGCCCGCGCCCGCGTGCTTGAGCGTGTTCGTCAGCGCCTCCTGCACCACGCGGTAGGCGACCAGATCGGCCCCCGGCCCGAGGGGACGCGGCGTGCCGCGGACGATCTCCTCGACGGGCAGCCCGGCGTCCCGGGTCCGCGCCACCAGGTCCGGCAGGCCGGTCAGTCCGGGCGGCGGCCCGTCCCCGGGCGTGGCGCGCAGCACGCCGACGGCGGCCCGCATGTCGGTGAGGGCCGCGCGTCCCGTCTCCTCGATCGTGGCCAGGATCTCGGCCGCCCGCGCGGGCGCGAACCGGCCGCCCCTGGCCTGGGCGACGATGACGGCCAGCGCGTGGGCGACCACGTCGTGCATCTCCCTGGCGATCCTGGCCCGTTCCTCGGCGGTGGCCCGCGCCGCGGCCTCGCCGGCCCGAGCCCGGCCGCCGCGACGCTGGAGTCGGTCGCGAACCTGGCCGCCGCCGCCCCCGCGCCCGCCAGGCCGACCAGCAGCGGCGGGTGCCGCCGGGCGTGGGCGGCGCAGGAGTAGACCGCGAGCGGGAACAGCGCCGACGACGGCAGCACGAGGAACAACCCGGTCACCGCGACCTGGACGGCGAAGGCCGCGGCGACCACGAGGAACGCCCACGTCCGCCGCCGGTACGCCACGGCCGCGTGCGCCGCCAGGCAGGCCCCCGCCAGCAGGACCGCCCGCACGCCGGGCGCCGACAACACCGCCACCGTCAGGGAGAGCGGGAACAGTGTCACCCCGGCGACCAGGGCCAGGACCACGTCGGCGCGGCGGGCCGTCATCGTGCCGTCGTGCGCTGGTAGGAGAGGGTGGCCCCGGCGACCGCGAGTCCGAACAGCAGCCAGCTCCCGTACACGACCGCGACCGCCGCCACCGTGGCCGGCTCGGACAGCGGCACCGGCCCCTGGGTGAGGCCGAGGAGCTGGGAGAACGTGCCGAGAACGGACATGGCTCCCATAGTGGTCAACATGGCGGCGCCCGTCCACCCGCCGGCCAGCACCAGCCGTCGCGGCAGCGACCGTCCCCACCTCTGCACGAGGGCCAGCGAGCCTACGGCGCCGATGACCAGCATGATCGTCTCGCCGTACGGGAAGCCCTCGCCGTAGTCCGCGGGGCGCAGCAGGGTGCCGCCCGCCGACCAGTAGAGCTTGGCGAGGGGGTAGACGAACCCGAGGGCGAACGCGGCGTACCCGAGCCAGGGCCCGCCGGGCACCCTGATCCGCAGCAGCAGCAGCGCGCCCAGCAGCGCGCAGCCCGCCAGGCTGAGCCCGCGCAGCGCCATCCCGGGCCAGTCGACCTGCGCGAACTCCCCGGCGGGGATGCCGGTGAGCGCGAAGAAGGCGCGGAAGACGTCGAGCACGAGCCCGCCCGCCGACCACAGCAGCAGCAGGGCGGGCAGCAGCCCCGCCAGGTGCGGCCGCACCACGAACACCGCCCCCACCCCGGCGGCCAGCACGGTCACCCAGTGCGGCGCGAACCCCATGGTGTACGGCAGCCCCGGCAGCGGCGCGAGCGCGAGCGCCACGACGAGCGCGAGGACGGAAAGCGCCGAGATCTGCAGTCGTTGAAGTCGCATGCCCTCGACGATCGCGGCTCCGGACCGCCGCCCGCGTCTCCCCCAGGTCCGGACAAGAGGCGACCTGAGAGGGTATTGACACGGCCTGGCGGAGGCATGAAAAAAGGTGACGCCCTAACGGACGCCACCTTTTCTTCTGTGGAGCTATGGGGATTCGAACCCCAGACCTCCTCCATGCCATGGAGGCGCGCTACCAACTGCGCCATAGCCCCTTGCGATCACCAAGTGTATCGGACTTCCGGACCCCTCGCGTCACGCCGGATCCCGCGCCCCGGCGGGCCGGAGGAGCTCTCCGGCCCGCCCCGAACGGCGTGACGTCAGGCGGCGTGGCGGGACGGGATGCCCGCCTCCCTGACCAGCGCGGCCACGTCGACCCCGGCCTCGCGGAGCAGGCGGCCGGCGCCGTTCGCGCCGTCGGCGAGCAGGCCCCACAGCAGCCGTTCGCCGGTGACCGGCCCCGGCTTCCACATCGCCACCTCGATCACCTTCCTGGCGTGCATGGCCAGCGGGATCGTGCCCAGCGGCCCGTCCAGGGCGACGCGCAGCGGGCGCAGCCTGGACCGGCGCAGGGCCCACTGGTCGGGCGCGTCCGTTCCGGCCCTGGTGCGGCGGTGCACCTCGTCGAGGTCGATGCCGAGGGTGGCCAGCAGCGCACGCGCGTCGCCCAGGTCGACGCGGGCGCGCAGGCCGGCGCCGGAGGCGGTGAACGACGACAGCGAGAACGGCCGCACCTCGGCCACGCCCAGCAGCAGGAGATCGGCGTCGAGCGTGGCGCGGTGGGCGTCGAGCGCGAGGATCCCGGCCCGGACCACCGCCCGGCGGGCGCCTTCCGTGAACCTGTCGAACACCTGCTACCTCCCCGTTCTGCGGGCGTGCTTGCGATGGGCGGACTGCCGCCGGACCCCGAGCGCGCCGGCAATCTGCTCCCACGACCACCCCGCCGCGCGGGCGTTGCTGACGTGGACCGCCTCCAGCTCCTCCAGCAGGGCCCTGAGCGCGGCCACCGCCGCGAGGCCCGTTCCGGGGTCGCGGTCGGCTGCCGCCCCGGCCAGTTCGGTGACGTCCATGGTGTCAGCATGTGCTGACAGAGGGCCGCTTGTCAACACATGCTGACACCTCAGAGCCGTTCGGCCAGGTCGGCGAGGACGGGCAGGGCGGCGGCGAGGCGTTCGCGCTCGTCGGGGGTGAGGGAGTCGACGGCCGCGGCCAGGCGTTCGGCGATCACCTCTTCGCGGCTGACGAGGGCGGCGCGGCCGGAGCCGGTGATGGCGGTGATCACCCGCCGCCGGTCGGCCGGGTCGGGCTCGCGGGCCACCATGCCGCGCTGGTGGAGACCGCCCAGCACGGTGCCGATCGCCTGGGCGGTGATGCGTTCCAGGTGCGCGAGCTGGGCCGAGGTGTGCGGCCCGTCCCGGTCGAGACGGGAGAGCACGGCGAGCTCGGTGAACGACACGTCGTCGCCCGAGGCGTTGGTGTAAAGCTGCCGGATGCGGCGGGCGAGCCGCCCGACCGAGATCCGCAGTTCCTTGGCGAGCACAAAACCAAGCCTAGCTTTATCAATCCAGCTTTGGTAGTTTCCCGGCACTATGTGCTACGACAACGACGCCGCACCACCGCGCCCGCGACCGCCGATCACCGGCACCCGCTCCGCCGACCTCCGCCTGACCTCCGCCGACGGCACGTCGTTCGCCGCCTACCAGTCCCGTCCCGACCGGGTGAGCGGGCCCGGCGTCGTGATCCTCCCCGACGTCCGCGGCCTGCACGGCTTCTACAAGCAGCTCACCGTACGGCTGGCCGAGCAGGGCCATCCGGCGCTCGCCCTCGACTACTACGGCAGGACCGCCACCGACGACGACCGGGGCGAGTCGTTCCAGGTCATGGCGCACATCCCCAAGCTGACCAGGGAGAACATCCAGGCCGACCTCCAGGCCGCGACCGAGCACCTGGGACGTCCGGCGGTGGCGCTCGGCTTCTGCATGGGCGGCCGGAACGCGTTCTTCGCCTCGGCGCCCAGGTTCGGGTTCGCCGGCGTGATCGGGTTCTACGGCGCGCCGGGGATCGCCGGCCCGTACGGCCCCGGCCCCGCCCAGCACGCCGCCGAGCTGGGCGCGCCGATCCTCGGCCTGTTCGGCGGGGCCGACGAGGGCATCCCGGCCGACCAGGTGGCCGAGTTCGGGGCCGCGCTGACCGGGGCCGGGGTGGAGCACGAGATCGTCGTCTACCCGGGCGCCCCGCACGGCTTCTTCGACGAGGCCCACGGCGAGCATGAGGCGATCTGCGCGGACGCGTGGCGCCGGCTCCTCGCCTTCCTGGCCGCGAGAGCCTGACACGGGCCTCCGCAGTAAGGGCCCCCGCAGTAAGGGCCCGCTAGCCGCAGGTGGTGCGCATGGTGAGGGCGGCTTCCACCAGGGTGAACGCGACCTCGACCGTGCCGAGCTCGGCCGTGTCGCGCACGTGCGTGCCGCCGCACGGGATCGACGCCTCGCCCTCGGGCAGCGAGCAGTGCCAGGTGCGCAACGCGGTCAGACCGGGCCCCGGCACGTCGAGCCGGACCGGCGCCCGGGCCGCCACCCATGTGCCGAGCTGCTCGTTCACCCGCCGGGCCAGCTCGGTCAGGTCCAGGTCGTCGGCGGAGAAGCCCTTCTTGCGCAGCGACTTGCCGAGGCGGTATTCGTCCACGCTGCCGTGCGGCACGATGCGCGAGGAGGTGATCGCCGTCTGGTCGAAGTCGGGGTGGCCGAGCCGGTCCAGCCGCACCTCCTTGCGCCACCTGTCCGCCAGCGCCGCGTTGAGCGCCAGCGCGGCCAGGTGGCAGGCGGTGTGGCCGGCCGAGAGCGCCGCCCGGTATCCGGCGTCCACCTCCAGGTCCACCTCGGCGCCGACGGGCAGCGGGGTGTCGGTGACGTGGACGACCAGCCACTCCCAGCCCTCGGCGCCCCGCCGGACCGGGATGGACTCGCCGACGAAGATCTCACCGTCGTTCGACTGGGCCCCTGTCACGCAGTCGAGGACCGGCAGCTCGCCGATCGTCCCCCGGTCTGCGGGCTGGTCGGGCCAGGTGTGGTCGAGGGGATGGAACGGCGTCTCGGCGGTGACGAGGCCGTGCCGGTCCCCCACCGGCACGGCCCCGACAATCGGGGAACGGCCGCTGACCCGGCCGTTGGGGAAGGTGACGACAGTGGATCTCACCTGGTCATTGTGGCAGGGCGGCGCTCGTCCTCCAGATAACGGTCGCGGCCGGCGTACAGGCCGGTGAGGAGCTGGACGGCGAGCACGCCGAAGATCAGCACGTACGTCAGCGACCAGCCGCCGGTCATCTGGTAGATCACCCCGACCAGCAGCGGGCCGGCGCCGGCGATGAGATATCCGGCGCTCTGCCCGAAGGCCGACAGCGCGGCCGTGCTCTCCGGCGTACGGGTGCGCAGCCCCAGCATCACCAGCGCCAGCGGGAACGACCCCATGCCGACCGCCACGAACACCACCCAGACCATGGCGGTCGAGGAGGGCGCGAACCACAGCCCGAGGAAGCCGATCGTGTAGAACACGACCAGCCCCACGACGACCGGCCGCTGGTCGCGGAAGCGCGCGGCGATCGTCGGCACGAGGATCGAGACCGGGATGTTCAGGGCGGTGAACACGCCGAGCATGATCCCGGCCTGCGAGGAGGTGTATCCCCCGTCGGTCAGGATCGTGGCCAGCCATCCGAACATGATGTAGGCGATCATCGACTGGGTGCCGAAGTAGATCGCCACCATCCAGGCGAGCCTGCTCCTGAGCAGGGTCGAGATGCCCGCGTCCCGGCTGCCCGTGTCCCGCTCCGGCTCACTGCGCAGCAGCGCAAGCCACGGAATGGCGGCCACGGCGGCCAGGGCCGCCCACACGCCGAGCGCGATGTGCCAGTCCCCCGACGCGCGCTCGATCGGCACGGTCGCGGCGGCGGCCAGCATGGTGCCCGCCGCCAGGGCCGTGGTGTAGACGGTGGTCATGATCCCGGTACGCCCGGGGAAGTGACGCTTGATCAGCGTCGGGATGAGCACGTTGCCGACGGCGCCGCCGGACAGCGCGACCGCGCTGCTCAGCAGGAACACCGGGGCCGACCCGACCAGCGACCTGACCAGCATGCCCGAGCCGAGGGTGACCAGCGCCAGCAGCAGCAGCCGGTGCTCGCCGATCCGGCGGGCCAGGGTGGGGGTGACCGCGCCGACGCCGGCGAAGGCCAGCACGGGCAGCGTGGTGAGCAGGCCGGTGCCGACGCTGCTCATGCCGAGCGCCCCGGCGAGCTGGTCGAGCAGCGGCCCGACGCTGGTGACGGCCGTGCGAAGGTTCAGCGCCGCCAGAACGATGCCCAGCACGAGAAGCCAGGCCAAGGGGGCGGTTCTGCCTGTTCTGCCACGGGCCTCTTGGGCTAGCACGCTCATGCTGGTCAGGTCCTCCACTCATCAAATCATGGGACGAATCACCACCTTAACAGGACCAAAATGTCCCTTTATTCCTGGACATGAGAAAGCCCCCGGGGCGGGGGCTGAGATTCTCGGGGAAAGATCCCGTCCTACAGGACCGGGCTCGGGCCCTCCGGGGGCTGGTTGCGCGGGGGAACGGGGCCGGGGGGCGGCAGGGTGCCGCTCGGCGGGTAGTCGCCGCCGCCGACGGTGCCGGGCGGGACCGGCGCGCCGCTGTCGCCGTAGGTGGAGCCGTGCTCGTGCTGGTGCTGGTGGGCGCCGGGGACGTCGCCGCGCCAGCCGCCCGTCTCGCCGCCGCGCGACTCGATGAACGACTTGAACCGCTCCATGTCGTTCCTGATGCGCAGCCGGACGATCTGCAGCGCGTCGCCGACGGTCTCGACGACGCCCTCCGGGTCGTACTCCATCTGGAGGGTGACCTTGGTGGTGTCGGCGTCGATGCGGTGGAAGGTGACGACGCCCGCGTGGTGCGGCGAGTCCGTGCCGCGCCAGGCGACGCGCTCGTCGGGGTGCTGCTCGGTGATCTCGGCCTGGAACTCGCGACGGACCCCGGCGATCTCGACCACCCACTCGGTGAGCGTGTCGGAGATCTGCTTGACGGACTCCACGCCCTCCATGAACTCGGGGAAGCTCTCGAACTGGGTCCACTGGTTGTAGGCCACGCGGATCGGGACGTTGACGTCTACTGAGTGCTCGATCGTGCTCATGGGGTCTGTCCCTGCCCGCGCACGCCCGGCGTTAACGCCTGCGCAGCAGCCAGTAGAGCCCCACGAAGGGCAGCACGAGCGGGATGAACAGGTAACCCTTGCCGTACGACGACCACACCGTGGCGTCGGGGAAGGCGGCCGGATCGGCCACGCTCGCGGTGCCGATCAGCAGCACCCCGGCCAGCTCGATGACGAGCGCGCCGAGCGCGAGACGACGGGCGCCGCGCACGAGGGCGACGGTGAGCACGACGTAGACCAGCGCGGCGAACGCCGACAGGGCGTAGGCCAGCGGCGCCTCGCCGAACCTGGTGGCGATCTGCACCGCCGCCCGCGCCCCGGCCGCCAGCGAGAACAGCCCGTAGACGGCGACCAGCGCGCGCCCGGGGCCGGTGCCGATCGGGGCGCTCACGCCACGCCCTGCCAGATCTGCAGCAGCCGCGCGTTCATCACCGCGATCGCGAACCCGGCCACGACCAGGATCGCCGTGCCCCACCGGCTGCGCTCGGCCAGCGCGAGGAACACCCCGGCGGGCGGGATGAGCACCTGACCGCCGATGTACCCGAACAGCGTGGCCTTCTCCGGCGGCCCCTCGCCGCCGCTCACCGCCGCGATCACGAACCCGGCCTGCACCAGGATCGCCACCTCCAGCACGGCGAAGCCGACCAGCAGGACCATGCCCATGGGCCGGTCGCGGACGGCGACGACCAGGCTCGCCAGCATGAGCAGCAGTGAGCCGACGATGACGATCGTGGCGACGGTGGTGTTCATCGCGACACAGGTTAGCGCCCGTGCGGGTCGCCCTCGCCGGCGTCCCGCTGGTGCCGATCGCGCTCATAGGATCGGGGACGTGCAGAGAATCCTCGTCAGCGCCTGCCTGATGGGCCGCCGGGTCCGCTACGACGGCGGCGCGAAGACCAGCGCCGACGCCCTGCTCGCGGGCTGGCGGGCGGAGGGCCGGCTGGTGGTCTTCTGCCCCGAGGTGGCGGGCGGGCTGCCCGTTCCGCGGCCGGCGGCCGAGATCGAGGGCGGCGCGGGCGGCGCGGCGGTGCTCTCCGGCGACGCCCGCGTGCTGGCGAGCGACGGCTCCGACGTGACGGCCGAGTTCGTCGCGGGGGCGCGGGCCGCGCTTGAGGCCGCCCGCTCGGCCGGCGTCCGGCTGGCCGTGCTCAAGGAGGGCAGCCCCTCGTGCGGCGCGCTGGCCATCCATGACGGAACGTTCGGCGGCCGGCGGGTGCCCGGCCAGGGGGTGACCACCGCCCTGCTCGAAGCGCACGGCGTCCGCGTGTTCACCGAGGACCAGCTGCCCGAGGCGGCCGATCACCTGCGCGATCTGGAGGCGTAGAAGGCCCCGGCCAGCCCGGCGGCCAGCAGCACCGCCATCGTGTCGTGGAACCAGGTGCTCAGCGCCGTGGCCGCCGACGGGTGCAGGGCCAGCGCCAGGATGCCGATCAGCACGCCGCCCAGCGCCCCCGCGTGGGTGTGGACCAGGCCGTCCCAGGCCCACCGGCGGCGGGTCAGCGCGCCGTGACCGCCGGCGAGCAGGCCCAGGGCGCACAACGTCTCCACGACCACCGCGGGCGGCACGACCGGCTGGGACAGCGGGCCGACCGTGACGCCCGAGTGCAGCAGCGCGGCCCCGGCGAAGATCAGCGCGTAGGCCAGGGAGAGCACGCCGAGGGCTTTGCGCAGTGCGTCCATGGGCTACACGCTCGCATCGCGGGGGGCCGGCGGAATCGTCCTCAGGGAGAAGGCCGCGGTACGCCGCCCGTCGTAGCCAGCATGCGGCGGACGATCCGGATCACCTCGTCGATGGTCACCTGGGCGTCCCCGTCGGACTCGCAGGCCGCCACCTCGCGCCCGGCCTCTCCCATCACCGTGGTCAGCAGCACGACCAGCACGTTGCCCTCCGGCGTGTCCGCCAGGCCGAGCAGCCGCTTGTTGCCGCCGATCCACTCCCAGCCGCGCTGCCTGCGCAGGGTCGTGAACTCGGCCGGGCCGTCGTTCTCCAGGAACAGCCTGGCCACGTCGCGCTGCTCCCACGAGCCCTCCAGATAGGCGCGGGCGCCGGCCAGGAACCGTTCCTCGCCGGCGCCGGCGGTGGCCTTGGCCGCGCGGGAGGTGCGTTCCTCCTGGCTGCGCATGAACTGCTCCCACAGGGCGAGGAACAGGCCCGGCTTGCCGCCGAAATGGTGGTACAGGCTGCCGACGCTGATGCCCGACGTCTCGACGATGTCGGCGACGGTGGCCTCGGCGTACCCCTTGGCCAGGAAGACCTCGCGGGCCGTGCGCAGCAGCGTGTCGCGGGTGCCGCTGGAACGTCCCCAGCCCCGGTTCTTCATCCGGACATTATGTACGGGTCCGCGGGGTTTGATCAGGAAATCGAACTGACCTGATCAAGTGGAAACTTTCTCGCATTCCCGGGAGTCGTACAGATGCAGGGGGGCCCGATTCATTTCGAAACGGGGAAAGGATTCGGCGACAATGGCTGTCGACCTGAACAACGCACAACCCCTGGCCTGGGATTCGGCCAAGCTCGACGCGGACACCAAGGAGATGCTGGACAATCTCCAGCCCAACATTCTCCGCGCGCACGTGCGCGAGCACCTGTCCGTGCTGTTCGTCAGGTTCAACGACGTCGCCGCGGGAAAGGCGTTCCTGCGGCACATCGCCGTCACCAAGATGAAGTCGGCGCGCCGGCACCTTGAGGAGGTGCGCGAGTTCGGCGCGAACGGCCGGCGCGGCACGCCGTACGTCGGCATCGGCATCAGCAAGGCCGGCTACCGCGACCTGGGCCACTCGGTCGAGGACGTGCGCAGGTTCGGCGACAAGGCGTTCCGCGACGGCATGAAGCGGCGCGGCGCCGAGCTGGACGACCCGCCGGTGACGGAGTGGGAGCCCGCCTACCAGCGGGAGATCCACGCCGTCATCCTCATCGGCGACGCCCGCCAGGACCGGGTCGAGGAGCTGCGCGAGGAGATCCTGGGCGAGCTGCCCGCAAGCGCGCGGCTGCTCGGCGAGGAGACCGGCCACGGCATGCGCAACCCCGCCGGCGACGGCATCGAGCACTTCGGGTACGTGGACGGCCGCAGCCAGCCGCTGTTCGTGCGGGACGAGGTGGACAAGGAGCCGAGGGAGCACTGGGACCCCGCCTTCCCGCTCTCCAACATCCTGGTCGCCGACCCCTTCGCACCGCACCCGGAGCGGCATTTCGGCAGCTACCTGGTCTTCAGGAAGCTGGAGCAGAACGTACGGGCCTTCAAGGAGATCGAGCAGGACCTGGCCGACGCCCTCGGCCTGCTCGGCGCCGACCGGGACCGCGCGGGCGCCCTGCTCGTCGGCCGCTTCAAGGACGGCACCCCCGTCACGCTCAAGCAGAAGCCGGGCGGGGGCCCGGTGGCCAACGACTTCACCTTCGACGACGACCCGGGCTCGAAGTGCCCCTTCAGCGGGCACATCAGGAAGACGAACCCGCGATCGTTCGGCCGTGAGGTCCTCATGGCCCGCCGGGGTCAGACCTACGGCGACCGCACCGACGACCCCTGGGACGACTCCCCGCCCGGCGCCCGCCCGAGCGGCGAGGTCGGCCTGCTGTTCATGGCGTTCAACAGCAGCCTGCTCGCCCAGTTCGAGTTCACCCAGCAGAGCTGGGCGAACAACGAGGACTTCCAGAACCCGGCGACCGGCCACGACCCGCTCATCGGGCAGGGAGCCCGCGACGTCAAGGTGAGCTGGCCGAAGGTGTGGGGCCGGGCCGAGCCGTCGGCCCCGCAGGCGCAGGTCGCCCAGACGATCACGATGAAGGGCGGCGAGTACTTCTTCGCGCCGTCCCTGGCCTATCTCCGCAACCTGTGACATCCGGGCCCGGCGGGGAACACCCCCGCCGGGCCCGGCCGCCTTAGGGGCGGGTTCTAAGATCGGATCTCCGGGGGGAGATCTGACGATGTTGCGGGCGTTCTTCAAGACCGAGGCGGGCAGCACGAGCGTGCTGCTCGTGGCCACCGCCCTGGCCATGGTCTGGGCCAACTCGCCGTGGGCCGGGACCTACGAGTCGTTCTGGCACCTGCCCATGGGCATCTCGTTCGGCGACGCGGTGTTCTCCCTCGACCTGCGCCACTGGGTCAACGACGGCCTCATGAGCGTGTTCTTCTTCCTGATCGGCCTGGAGGTCTCCTACGAGGTGCGGCTCGGGCAGCTCAGGGACCGGCGGCTGATCGCCGTCCCGGCCGTGGCCGCGCTCGGCGGGATGCTCGTGCCCGCCGCCGTCTACCTCGCGCTCAACCTCGGCGGCCCAGGCGCGGGCGGGTGGGGTGTGCCGATCGCCACGGACACCGCGTTCGTGCTGGGCGTGCTGGCCGTCGTCGGGGCGCGCTGTCCCGATCCGCTGCGGGCGTTCCTGCTGACGCTGGCCATCGTGGACGACGTGCTGGCCATCATGATCATCGCGATCTTCTACACGGCCAGCCTCCAGCTCACCGCGCTCGTCGCGGCCGTCGTGCTGCTGGCGGCGATCGTGCTGCTGCGCTGGCTGAAGATCTGGCGGGCGCCGGCCTACATCGCGCTCGGGTTCGGCTTGTGGGTCGCGACGCTGGAGAGCGGCATCCATCCGACGCTCGTGGGCATCGCGCTCGGCGTCCTCGTGTTCGTCTACGCCCCCAGCGACCAGAAGCTGCTGCTGGCGGGCGAGGCCGTCCAGGAGTTCACCACCGAGCCGAGCGCGCGGGCGGCCAGGGAGGCCTCGCGGCGCGTGCAGCGCGCCGTCTCGGTCAACGAACGGCTCCAGCTCCGCCTGCATCCCTGGAGCAGCTACGTGATCGTGCCGGTGTTCGCCCTGGCCAACGCCGGGGTGCGGCTCGACGGCGAGACCCTGCGGGCGGCGCTGACCTCGCCGATCTCCCTCGGCATCGCGCTGGGGCTGCTGCTCGGGAAGTTCGCCGGGATCTCGCTCGGCACGTGGCTGCCGCTGCGGTTCGGCTGGGGCATCCTGCCGGGGAACCTGGTGTGGGGGCAGCTGCTGGGCGGCGCGGCGGTGTCCGGCATCGGGTTCACGGTGGCGCTGTTCATCGTCGACCTGGCCTTCGACGACCCGGCGATCCAGAGCCAGGCCAAGATCGGCATCCTGGCCGGGTCGTTGTTGTCCGCCGCGCTGGGCTGGGTGGTCTTCCGGCTGGCCTGGGACCGGGGCGGCGTCTGCGCGCCGCCCGAGGCCGAGCCCGACGAGGAGCTGCCCGACGTGCTGTCGGTGCCGGTCGGCCCCGACGACCACGTACGGGGTCCGGCGACCGCCAAGGTGACCATCGTCGAGTACGGCGACTTCGAGTGCCCCTACTGCGGCCGTCTCCACCCCGTCCTGGACGAGATCCTGCGCCGGAACCCCGACGTCCGGCTGGTCTTCCGGCACTTCCCGATCCGGACGCTGCATCCCCGGGCCGCCTCCGCCGCCATCGTCTCCGAGGCCGCCGCCGACCGCGGCCGGTTCTGGGAGATGCACGACATCCTCTACGACAACCAGCGTTTCCTCACCGACGCCGACCTCGAACACTACGCCGCCGAGCTCGACGTCGACCCCTGGGCGGACGTGGCCGGGCACGCCTCCCGCATCGCGCTCGACGAGGCGTCGGGCAAGGAGAGCGGCGTGCGCGGCACCCCCACCCTGTTCCTGAACGGCCGCCGGCACAAGGGCGGTCTCGACCTGCAGTCGATCAGCCGTGCGGTGGAAGAACTGCGCGGATCCCCGTAACGTCGCCCGAGTCCCCCTTCTGGCTGGAGTCGCCCCATGAGTTTCCTCAACATGCTCACGAACCTGCTCCCCACCCTCATCACCGCCCTGCTGCTGGTGGTGGGCATCGTCCTGATCGGGATGAACAGACGGCACGTGGGCCGCGCGGCCACCCTCGGCATGTCGGGCTGCGGACTGCTGCTGATCGGCACGCTGATCAACCTCGTGCTGAGCATCCTGACCCAGACGCTGATCGAGTCGTACGGCTCCAGCATGATGGCCGTCCTGCCGTTCGCCTACCTCATCTCCTCGCTGTTCCACCTGGCCGGCATCGGGCTGCTGATCTGGGCCGTCGTCGCGCGCCGCGCCGCCCCCCAGCAGGAGCGGCCGCAGGGCCCCGGCTGGCAGCAGCCCCCGCAGCCGTACCACCAGCCCTACCAGCAGCAGCCCTACCAGCAGCCCGGCCCCCAGGGCGGCCCTCAGGGCGGTCCCCAGGGTGGCTGGCAGCCGCCGCAGCCGCCGCCCGGCGGCGATCAGAGCGGTTACTGAGCCTTCCGACGTCTGGACCGCGTTTCACCGGCAAGTATGACAATGTCGATGAAACCCACCTCCAGAGCCGCGTCTGAGGGGATCATGAAGCGAGAGCCGCAGGAGCCGGACCCGAACCAGACCGTCCGACATCGCGTCCCGCACCCGGAGCACCCTCCCCAGGGCCCCCCGGAAGCGCCGTACACGCAGAGCCTGCCCTACACCCCCGACATGCTCCCCGACGTCCCCCTGTACGAGCCCCCGCCGCCGCCGAAGTCGGCCTGGCGGTGGGTGGTCCTGGTGGGCGGGCTCCTGCTGCTGGTCGCGGTGGTGGCCGTGGCCACGGTCCTGTGGGTGCGCGGCCAGGCGTCCTGAGGCCTGGACGAAGCCGCTCGCTCAGGACGCCCGGGTGAAGTCCATCGTCCAGTTGGTCTCCCAGGTCTGGCCGTCGTCCGCCGAGAAGGCCTGCTCCCACCTGGCCCGGTGCTCGTCGACGACGGTCCAGACGAACCGGCAGCGCACCGGCCGGCCCTCGTGGGTCTCCTCGCCGTAGAACTCGCCCCGGTTCCCGGTGAACGCGCCCACCATGGGCCGGGTGTCCAGCGTGCCGGTCGCGCTGCTGGCCCAGTAGATCGACCACTGCCGCGTCGCGGGGTTGCGGACGCGCACGGTCATCCCGTGCCGGCCCTTGGTGGGGAAGGCGATCTCGTCGAAGCTGGCCGCGCCGTCGAAGTGCCGGGTCGCGACCGAGCGGCCGGGGAACTCGTCCCATTCGTCGCTGCCGGCCAGCGGCTTGAGGAGCCTGCGGTTCACCACGTCCCAGGTGCCGGCGAGGAAGTCGAAGTCGTTCATGCGGGCGAACGTACGGCCGGGTCACTGACATGTAGTGTCAGTGTCCGTGCGCGCCTCCCGCCTGGTCTCGATCCTGCTGCTGTTGCAGACGCGCGGCCGCATGACGGCCCACGACCTCGCCGAGCGCCTGGAGGTCTCCGTCCGCACCATCTACCGCGACATGGAGTCCCTGCACGCCGCCGGCATCCCGCTCTACGGCGACGCCGGGCCCAACGGCGGCTACCAGCTCCTCGCCGGCTACCGCACCCGCCTCACCGGGCTGACCACCGACGAGGCCGAGTCGTTGTTCCTGGCCGGGCTGCCGGGGCCGGCGGCCGAGCTGGGCCTCGGCGCGGTGGTGACCGCCGCCCAGCTCAAGCTGATGGCCGCGCTCCCCGTCGAGCTGCGCGACCGCGCGGGCCGCATCCAGGAGCGGTTCCATCTCGACGCGCCCTCCTGGTACCGGGACGCCGAGCCGGTCACGTACCTGCCGGCCGTGGCCGACGCCGTGTGGAACGAGCGGGCCGTCCAGGTCACCTACCGGCGGTGGAAGGCGCCGCAGGAGGTGGAACGGCGGCTGGAGCCGTACGGGCTGGTGGTCAAGGCGGGCCGCTGGTACCTGGTGGCGCGCTGCGGCGAGCACGTGCGCACCTACCGCGTCTCCCAGATCCTCGACCTGCACGCCCTCCCCGAGACGTTCGCCAGGCCGGACGACTTCTCCCTGGCGGCGTACTGGCAGGGTTACCTGGCCGAGTTCGAGGCCAGGCTGCGGCGCGGCGAGGCGGTGGTGCGGCTGTCGCCGCGCGGCCTGGAACGCCTGCCCGACCTCATGACGCCCGGCGTCGCGGCGGCCGCCCGGGAGACCGCCGAGCCGCCGGACGCCGAGGGCTGGACGCGGGTCACCCTGCCGATCGAGTCGCACGACCACGCGCTCGGCGAGTTCCTGCGGCTCGGGACCGACGTCGAGGTGCTGTCCCCGCCCGCGCTGCGCGAGGCCCTGGGCGCGGCGGCGGCGGAGCTGGCCCGGCGCTACGCCTGACGCCGGGGCACGCCGCTCCGGGGCCGGCCCTCTTCGGGGCTCGGCCCGCCGAGTTGATTCGCCGCGAAAAGCATGATCTGATCCCAGATCAGCGTCGCAGTGCACCCGGCCAGGAGACCGCCGCGGGCATGGAGGCGCCGTGACATCGGACACGACCATGAACGACTTCCCCGAGCCGGCCCGCCGTCTGGCGGCCTTCGGCAACCAGCTGATCGACGTGCACCTCCGGCTCCGCGAAGAGCTGGCCAGGCTGCGCGACACCGCCGGCCGCGGCGGCTCCCTGCGCGACCTGCGCACCCACTGCCTGACCTTCTGCTCGGCGATCACCACCCACCACACCGGTGAGGACGCCACGGCCTTCCCGGTGCTCGCCGCCGAGTTCCCCGAGCTGCGCCCCGTCCTTGAGGAACTGCGCCGGGACCACGAGCAGGTGGCCGCCATCCTGCGCGACCTGGAAACCCTGCTGACCGCCGACGCGCCCGCCACCCGTGACGTGCGCACCGAGCTGGACGGCCTGTCGGCCCTGCTGGAATCGCACTTCGTCTACGAGGAGAAGCGGATCGTCGCCGCCCTCAACGCCCTGCCCGCCACGACGTGGAGCGCTCCGGCGTTCCTGGACTGACGCGCGGCCGAGCCTGACTGCCCGGACCAGGGAAACAATCTGTGTGGAGCTATGGGGATTCGAACCCCAGACCTCCTCCATGCCATGGAGGCGCGCTACCAACTGCGCCATAGCCCCTGGTCACCGCTGCGGGATCACCCGTTGCGGCGCTCCGAGAGCATATAGCCATCCGCGCCCTTTCGCCTAATCGCCCGGCCGCCGTCCCCGCTGCGCCCGTGCCACCAGCACGGCGAGCCCGTCGAGCTGCCCGCGGAGCCCGAACTCGAAGACGGAGTCCAGGTCCAGATCCACCCCGGGATCCGTGACCACCTTCGCCAGGGTCGGGAAGGCGCCGGAGGCGAGCAACTCCGCCATCTCCCCTTCGTGCTCGCTCAGCCAGTCGTCCTCGGTCACCCCGGTCTCGGTACGCGCCTGCAGCTCCGCCTCCAGGGCCACGGCGGCGCCCCGGACGAAGTTCACCAGGGACACGACGCCGTGCAGCATGGTGCCGGCGTCGAGGCCGAGCCCGTCCAGGGCCCGCAGCAGCCGTTCGGTGGACGCCATGCCGTTGGGCACGAGCTGCGGCCGGGTCAGCGAGACCGCCTGCGCCAGCCACGGATGCCGCAGGTGCACCCGCCACAACTGCCGGAGCTCCAGCTCCAGCCGGGCCCGCCAGTCGCGCGGCGGCCGCCCGGCGGGCGGCTCCTCGCCGTAGACCGCGTCGATCATGAGCCGGACCAGCTCGTCCTTGCCCGCGACGTGCCGGTACAGGGACATGGCCGAGGCGTCGAGCTCGGCGGCCAGGCGGCGCATGGACACGGCGGCCAGCCCCTCCCGGTCGGCGACCCTGATCGCCTCGCGCACGACGCGCTGCGCGGTGAGGTCCTGCGCCGCCCGCCGCACGGGCCCGGCGACGACGGTTCCGACCCCCGGCACGGCCCGCGTGAGCCCCTCCTCGCGCAACCTGCCGAGGGCCCTGGTCGCGGTGGCCATCGCCACGCCCCACTCGCGGATGATCTGGCGGGTCGAGGGCACCTTGTCCCCCGGCGCCAGCTCGCCGGCGGCGATGCGGTCGCGCAACTCCGCCACGATCCGCAGATACACGGGCCGATCCACGGCCACCCCTTCCGCAGCACTAGTGCACCAGGCTCGGCGCACCCGGCGGCACCTTCTCACCGCACTAGTGCGCCGGGCGACCCTCTTGCCTGCCGGAAAACCCGAACCTACGGTACGCGTACAACGTACATGGCGCACTACCCAAGGAGGCAACCGTGCAGACCGTCCTCATCTCCGGCGGCGGCGTCGCCGGGCCCACGCTCGCCCACTGGCTGGCCCGCCTCGGGTTCCGGCCGACCGTCGTCGAACGCGCCCCCGCCCTGCGCACCGGCGGCCAGGCCGTCGACTTCCGCGGCGCCCCGCAGCTGGAGGTCCTGAAGCGCATGGGCGTGCTGGACCCGATCAGGGCGGCCCAGACCGGCATGGGCGACATCGCCATCGTCGACGGCGCCGGCAGACGGCTGGCCAGGCTGCCGTCGGAGGTGTTCAGCGGCGACGTGGAGATCCTGCGCGGCGACCTGACCCGCATCCTGAACGAGGCCGCCCCCGCCGAACGCCTCCTCGGCGACTCGATCACCTGCCTGACCGAGCGCCCCGACGGCGTGCACGTGACCTTCGAAAAGGCCGCGCCCCGCACGTTCGACCTGGTCGTCGGCGCGGACGGCATCCGCAGCAAGGTACGCGAGCTGGCCTTCCCGGCCACTCCCCTGCGCCATCTCGGCTTCTACGGCGCCGTCTTCTCCGTCCCCGGCACGTACGGGCTGGACCACGACGGCCTGATGCACAACGTGCCGGGCCGCTGCGCCACCATCGTCCGGACGAACGGCCGGACCAGGGCGTCGCTCGACTTCGCCACGCCCCCGCTCGACGTCGGCCACCGCGACCAGGCGGCGCAGCGGGCCCTGGTGGCGCGGGCGTTCCGGGGAGTGGGCTGGCAGGTCCCGTCCCTGCTGGCGGCCATGGACCGGGCCGAGGACTTCTCCTTCTGGCAGGCCGCCCAGGTCGTCCTGCCCCGGTGGTCGTCCGGCCGGGTGGCGCTGGTCGGAGACGCCGGGTACGCCCCCGGCCCCGGCGGCATGGGCACGGGGCTCGGGATGATCGGCGCGTACGTGCTGGCCGCCGAGCTGGCCGCGGCCCCCGGCGACCACAGTGCCGCCTTCGACGCCTACGAGCGGCGGATGAGACCGTACGTCGAGGTGTGCCAGAAGCAGGCCGAGGGGGCCGACAAATACCTCGTGCCGGGCACGCGGGCGCGGATCCGGCTGCGGAACCAGATGATGCGCATGCTGCCGTACCTGCCGGGCAAGGGCATGGTCAAGCGGATGACGGACAAGGCCGCGAGCGCCGTCACGCTGCCGGACCACCCCCGGCAGGGCGCTCGCCGCCCCGCGCAGCCGGCCTGAGCCGGTCGGCTACGCCTCCGCGTCAGGGCGGTCGTCGCTGCTGATGGGCTCGGGCAGGGTGCCCGCGTTGTGTTCGAGCAGCCGCCAGCCCTGACGGCCCTCCTGCAGCACCGACCAGGAGCAGTTGCCCAGCCCGCCCAGCGCCGGCCACAGCTCCTCGGGCAGTCCGAGCAGCTCGCAGATGCCGAGCCTCAGCGCGGCGCCGTGCGAGGCGACGACCAGGAGCCCGTCGTCGTCGAGCTTGGCCGCCCACTTGCGCATGGAGGCGGCCACCCGGGTCGCGACCTCCGAGACGGGCTCGCCGTCGGGGGCCTCCCAGGCGATGTACTCCTCGGGCCAGCGCGCGGCGATCTCGTCGCGCGTCAGCCCCTCCCACTGGCCGCCGCCGCGTTCGCGGAAGTCCTTGTCGACGGTCACGTCGAGCCCCACGAGCCTGCCGAGCGCCAGGGCCGTGTCATGGGCGCGCTGGAGGTCGGAGGAGACGATGAGGGTCGGCCGCAGCGAGGCCAGCAGCGAGGCGGCCCTGGCCGCCTGCGCGACGCCGGTCTCGTCGAGCGGGATGTCGGAGTGGCCCTGGAAGCGGTGCTCCACGTTCCACAGGGTCTGTCCGTGGCGGAGGCAGACGATCCGCCTGCTCAACTGCGGGCCCGCTGCATGTTGGCGAGCATGACGCTCTCCGGCAGGCCGATGGCCGGGCAGTCCTTCCACAGGCGCTCAAGCGCGTAGAACGTGCGGTCTTCCTCATGCTGGACGTGCACGACGATGTCGATGTAGTCCAGCAGCACCCAGCGGCCCTCGCGCTCGCCCTCGCGGCGCACGGGCTTGGCGTCGGCCTCGGTGCGCAGCCGGTCTTCGATCTCGTCGACGATGGCGCGGACCTGGCGGTCGTTCGTGGCGGAGCAGAGCAGGAAGGCGTCGGTGATGACGAGCTGCTCGCTCACGTCGTAGGCGAGGATGTCATCGGCCAGCTTGTCGGCCGCGGCCTCGGCGGCGATCTGGACGAGCTGAACGGATCTGTCGGATGCGGTCACGATGCGGGTCTGTCCTCCTGTGTCGGCAGCATGCCCATATACCGAGGGTACCCTTCCAGGCCGAAACCCCTCACCCACGGCGCGGAGAGCTTCAGCCTTCCCCGTGATACAACCCTCGTTTGTTGATGTACTGCACGATTCCGTCCGGCACCAGATACCAGATCGGCTCCCCCTTGGCCACCCGCTGACGGCACTCCGACGACGAGATGGCCAGCGCGGGGATCTCCAGCAGGGTCACCCTGCCCTCGGGCAGCCCGGGGTCGTGCAACGTGTGCCCGGGGCGGGTGCAGCCCACGAAGTGCGCCAGCTCGAACAGCTCGTCGGCGTTCTGCCAGCCGAGGATCGCGCCGAGCGCGTCGGCGCCGGTGATGAAGTACAGATCCGTCTGCGGGCCGTAGACGTTGGAGATGTCCCGCAGCGTGTCGATGGTGAAGGTGGGGCCGGGGCGGTCGACGTCCACCCTGCTCACGGAGAAGCGGGGGTTGGAGGCCGTGGCGATGACCGTCATCAGATAGCGGTCCTCGGGCGCCGACACCTCGCGTCCGGACTTCTGGTACGGCCGCCCGGTCGGCACGAACACGACCTCGTCGAGGTCGAAGTGATGGGCGACCTCGCTTGCTGCGACCAGGTGGCCGTGGTGGATGGGATCAAAGGTCCCGCCCATCACACCCACCCGCCGCTTCCCCTGGACCCCAGGCGCGTTCATCATGAGTCGGACCCTACGCGGACGCGGTACCCGAACATGACGGCACCCCCCTTGGTGATGTCCGCGCATCACATCCGTTGCGGACGTAGCATGCCGGGCATGACGACCACCCCGGACCGCAACCGCGTCCAACTGCCCGGCATCTCGTCCCGAGCCTACGAACACCCCGCAGACCGGTCCGCCCTGGTCGCTCTGCGTAAGTTGAGTGGGTTCGACACGGTTCTCAAGCAGATGTCCGGTCTTGTGAGTGAGCGCCGCCTTCGCCTGATGTACCTGGCGTCGTCCGTGCGCGTCAGCGAGACCCAGTTCCGCTCCCTGTACGACATGGGGCGCGACGCGGCCTACATCCTCGACCTGCACCGCATCCCGGAGATCTACGTCCAGCAGGACCCGAACGTCCAGGCCAAGGCCATCGGCTTCGACGACCCGTTCATCGTCGTCACCACCGGCCTGCTCAACCTCATGGACGAGGAGGAGCAGCGCTTCGTCATCGGCCACGAGACCTCGCACATCCTGTCGGGTCACGCGGTCTACCGGACGATGCTCGACATCCTCACCCGCCTCGCCACGCGCGTCGCCTGGATCCCGCTCGGCTACATCGGGTTGCGCGCGATCGTCGCGGGCCTGGAGGAGTGGTACCGCAAGTCGGAGCTCTCCTCCGACCGCGGCGGCCTGCTGACCGCCCAGAACCCCGAGTCGGCCAAGCGCGCCCTGATGAAGCTCGCCGGCGGCGCCTACACCCACGAGATGAACATCGAGGCGTTCCTGGCGCAGTACCAGGAGTACGACACCGCGGGCGACCTGCGCGACGGCTTCCTCAAGGTGCTCAACCTGCTCGGCACCACCCACCCGTTCGCCGTGGTGCGCGTCGCCGAGCTCGACAAGTGGCAGCGCAGCGGCGAGTACGACCGCATCATCGGCGGCGACTACCCCCGCAGGGAGGACGACGCCAACGCCCGCGTCACCGACGAGATCAAGGCGGCGGCCGAGTCCTACCGCGCCTCCTGGTCCCAGTCGCAGGACCCCTTCATCGGCGTGCTGCGCGACGTGGCCGAAGGGGCGGTGAACGCGGGCGAGCGCATCTTCAACCGCTTCTCGCGCCGCGACGGCGGCCAGGGCTGACCGGCCGGCCGTCCTCGCCGCCTACAGCAGGAGGGCGATCGCGCGCACGGCGGCCGCGCACAGGGCGACGAACCCGCCCAGCACGGCCAGTGCGCGCAGCCCTTCCCTGCGCAACTCCGGCAGCTTGCCGCCGATCCGCTCGATCTCGCGCCCGGTGATACCGCCGCACAACATGCCGAACACCACCGCCGCGACCGTCACGGGCGCCGGCTGCTGCCACCAGTCGGAGTCGATCTGACCGCCACCGGTCACCCAGAGCGCACCGCCCGACGCCACCGCGACGGGCACTCCCGGCCACACCACGGCGGTCGCCGCCGCCCCGGTCAGCGCGAACGGGAACAGCAACACGCGCAGCGCGATCCGCATGCGACGCGCGCTGCGCTTCCTGACCAGCCAATGACTCATCCAGAGCGTCCTGGTCAGCACCACGAACGCCGTCGTGATGGCGATCGAGGCGATCGGCCAGATCACCGACGTCACCACGCACGGCACCGCCAGCACCGCGAGCAGCAGCAGAGCCGTGTTGCCCGCGGGCAGCGTGGTCGGCGCCTCGCCTCTGAGCCTGGTCCGCCGGCCGTCCTGTGACCTGCTCCGCACGGCCGCCGTCGCCCGCGCGCGCGGGCCCGTCTTGGGGTCGGCGCCGGTCCTGGTGCGAGGCGTGGCGGCCTTGCCGTCGGTGTTCGTCCTGCCCCGCGGCGGCGGAACCGCGCCGTCGGCCCTGACCCGGGTCCCGTCGGCGCCGGTCCTGGCCCGCGTGCCGTCCGTGCCGGTGCGGGTGCGCGTGCCCTCCGTGCCGGTGCGGGGACGTGTCCCCTCCGTGCCGGTCCTGGCGCGAGTGCCCTCCGTGCCGGTCCTGGGGCGAGGGGCGGAGGCCGGTCCGTCCGTGCCCGGTCTGGGGCGCGCGGCCGGGGTCGCGCCGTCGGCCCGGTTCCGCGCGGCGGGCGGTTCCGTCCGGTTGCGCGCCGTGGGCGGTTCCGTCCGGTTCCTGGGTACGGGCGTCTTCCCGTCCCCGCCGGTACGCGTGCGCGGCACGGGCGTCTTCCCGTCGGTGCCCGTACGGCCGCGCGGCACGGGCGTCTTGCCCTCCGTGCCGGCCCGGCCGCGGGGCGCGGGGACCTCGGCCGTCGTGCCGTTCGCCCGGCTTCGTGCGCTCTCGCCCCTGGACGCCTCCTCGGCGGCCGCGGGCGCGTCGCCGTCGGGCCCGTTCGTGGCCTTGGCCAGCCGGGAGAGCCGGTCGGCCAGCAACGCCGCGGTGGGCCGCTTGCCGGGCTCCCGGTTGAGCGCCGCCCGCACCAGCGGCAGCAGCGCCACCGGCACGCCCTTGAGGTCGGCCTGCCCGTTCAGCACCGCGTACATCTGCGCCTCGGCCGTGCCGCGCCCGAACGTGGGCCGCCCGGTCGCCGCGAACGCCACCGTCGCGGCCCAGGCGTGCACGTCGGCGGGCGAGTCGACCTGCTCGTCGGCGAAGATCTCCGGCGCGGTGTAGCCGGGCGTGCCGAGGAACGTGCCCGTCATGGTGAGCCGGGTCGCGTCGAGCACCTGCGCGATGCCGAAGTCGATGAGGACCGGCCCCTCGGTGCCCATGATGATGTTGCCCGGCTTCAGGTCGCGGTGCACGACCCCGGCCGCGTGGATGATGGCCAGCGCCGCGGCGATGCCCTGCGCCATGTGCACGAGCTGGCCCAGGTCGAGCGGCCCGCTCTGGCGTACGCGCTCCAGCAGCGTGACGCCCTCGATGTGCTCCATGACCAGGTAGGGCCGGGCACAGCTCAGGTCGGCGTCGAGCACCTTGGCCACGTAGGGGCTCTCGACCCTGCGCAGCGCGCGCACCTCGCGCTCCAGCCTGACCCGGGACATCTCGTCCTCGGCCAGGTCGTGGAGGACCTTGAGTGCGACCTGCTCGCCACGGCGGGTGGTGGCGAGGTAGACCTCACCCATGCCGCCTCGGCCGAGCCGCTCGACCAGGCTGTACGGCCCGACCTTGCCGAGCTTGCTCACCGTCCCTCCCCGCCCGGCGCGCCCATAAGGGACACAACCCTAGCGCTGGGACGACAGTTGACGCCCGCGGCGCGCCGGAGCCGTTGAACCTTTATCGGGGTGAACGGTCGGAGAGCATGCTGTCGAGCTCGGTCGTGGGTTCCTCGGCCAGGGGCTTGCGGCCCTTCCTGCGCCAGTTGACGTGACCGCGGCTCTCCAGCCAGAGCAGCAGACGGTCGGCGCCGAACAGCACCGCGGCCGAGAAGACAAGGGCGACGACAATTTCCATGACACCCAGTCAACCGAGGCCGCGGGCCGCCGGTCAGCCCGACACGCCGACTAACCGCAAGCCGGTCCGGGCACCACAGTGCCTTCTGACGTGCGCAGATGCCCTTCTCCCGTGTAGATCCACTTGGTGGAGGTCAGCTCCGGCAGGCCCATCGGGCCACGCGCGTGCAGCTTCTGCGTGGAGATGCCGATCTCCGCGCCGAACCCGAACTCGCCGCCGTCGGTGAACCTGGTCGAGGCGTTCACCGCCACGGCCGCGGAGTCCACGAGCGAGACGAAGCGGCGGGCGGCCGGCTGCGACCGGGTGACGATCGCGTCGGTGTGCCCGGAGCCGTAGCGCCGGATGTGGGCCACGGCCTCCTCCAGCGAGCCGACGACGGCGGCGGCGATGTCGAGCGACAGGTATTCGGTGGCGAAGTCGTCGTCGGTGACCGGCACGACCTCGCCGTAACCGGCGATGCGCTCGTCGCCGTGGACGGTCACCCCCTCCTCGGCCAGCGCCCGCAGCGCCCTCGGCACGAACGCGTCGGCGACCCCCTCGTGGACGAGGAACGTCTCGGCCGCGTTGCACACCGACGGCCGCTGCGCCTTGGAGTTGACCAGGATCTGCACGGCCAGGTCGAGATCGGCCTCCGCGTCGACATAGACATGGCAGTTGCCGACGCCGGTCTCGATCACCGGGACCGTGGACTCCTCGACCACCGAGTTGATCAGCGCCGCCCCGCCGCGCGGGATCAGCACGTCGACCAGCCCGCGGGCGCGCATCAGCTCCTTGACCGACTCCCGCGTCGTACCGGGCACCAGCTGCACCGCCCCGGCGGGCACCTGCGTGCCCGCGAGCGCCTCCTGCATGATCCGCACCAGCGCCGTGTTGGACGAGTAGGCGCTCGACGAGCCTCTGAGCAGCACCGCGTTGCCGCTCTTGAGGCAGAGCGCGGCGGCGTCGACCGTGACGTTGGGACGCCCCTCGTAGATGATGCCGATCACGCCCAGCGGCACCCTGAGCTGCCGCAGCTCCAGCCCGTTGGGCAGCGTGCTGCCCCGGACGACCTCGCCGACCGGGTCGGGCAGGTCGGCCACCTGCCGCACGGCCTCGGCGATGGCCTCGATCCTGGCCTCGTCGAGCCGCAACCGGTCGATCATCGCCTCGGACGTGCCCTGGGCCCGCGCCCGCTCGACGTCTTCGGCGTTGGCCTCGACGATCTGGGCCGCGTGCGCGACCAGGGCGTCGGCGATCACCCGCAACGCCCGGTCCTTGGGCGCCCGCGGCAGCGGGGCCAGCTCGGCGGCGGCCTCTCGTGCCGCGCGGGCGACCTTCAGGAACTCCTCGGACATCGCGTGCTCCTCACTGGTGACGGGTTTCCAGTATGACGATGTCGTCGCGGTGGATCAGCTCGCGTTCATATTCCGGACCGAGCGCGCTGGCCAGCTCCTTCGTGGAGCGGCCGAGCAGCCCCGGGATCTCCACCGCGTCGAAGTTGACCAGGCCGCGCGCCACCACGCCGCCCTGCGGCCCGCACAGGTCGACCGGGTCGCCCGCGGCGAACTCGCCCTCCACGGACGTCACGCCGGCGGGCAGCAGCGACTTGCGCCGGCCCACGATCGCCTCGACCGCCCCCTGGTCGAGGTGCAGCCGGCCGCGCCCGGTGGTGGCGTGGGCGAGCCACAGGAGCCGCGTGCCGGGGTGGCGGCCGCCGGGGTGAAAGTAGGTGCCGATGTCGGCGCCGGTGAGCGCCTGGGCGGCGTGAGCGGCGGCGGTGAGCACGACCGGCACGCCCGCGCCCGTGGCGATCCTGGCCGCCTGGACCTTGGTCACCATGCCGCCGGTGCCGACCGCCGCGCCGTTCCTGCCCAGCTCGACGCCGACCAGGTCCTCGGGGCCGCGCACCTCGGCCAGCCGGCGCGAGCCGGGCCGGCTCGGCGGGCCGTCGTAGAGAGCGTCGACGTCGGACAGCAGCACCAGCGCGTCGGCGTGGATCAGGTGGGAGACCAGCGCGGCGAGCCGGTCGTTGTCGCCGAACCTGATCTCGTCGGTCGCGACCGTGTCGTTCTCGTTGACGATCGGCACGATGCCCAACTCCAGCAGCCGCGCCAGGGTGCGCTGGGCGTTGGCGTGGTGGGCGCGGCGCATCATGTCGTCGGCGGTCAGCAGCACCTGGCCGACGCGCAGGCCGTAGCGGGCGAAGGAGGAGGTGTAGCGCGCGACCAGCACCCCCTGGCCGACGGAGGCGGCCGCCTGCTGGGTGGCCAGGTCGCGTGGCCGCGCCGACAACCCCAGCGGGCCGAGACCCGCCGCGATCGCTCCCGACGACACCAGCACGATCTGCGCCCCGGCACGCCGCCGCGCCGCCAGGACGTCGACCAGGGCGTCGACCCGGTCCACGTCGATCATGCCCTGGGGGGTGGTGAGCGAGGAGGAGCCGACCTTGACGACGACCCTCGACGCTGAGCTGATCTGTTCCCGCACGCCTGACAGCCTATCCGCGCCCCACCCCCACCTCCGTCCCGCTTTCACCCCCCGCGGAACCGCGACCGCCGCGTGCCGCACCGGCGGTCCCCCGTACGCCCCCGCCCCCAGGGCCGTCGCCCCCGAGAGACCTCAGCGACCCACCGCTGGGCCACCGCCTCCAGACACTTCGCCCCCCCTGTGGACTCACAGCGGTCCCACCGCACGGCCACCACCGCCGGGCCGGCCCGCACAGAAGGGCGGCGATCCCCCCACGACCACCACCCCCGGCCGCTTCACCCCCGTGGAACCCGCAGCGATCCCGCCACGAGAACCACCGACGGGCACATTCGCGCCCCGCCCGCCGCCTGGGTCACCCATACGAGGGTCCCAGCCGACGGTCACCCCAAACGGCGGCCACCAGCCGGCGACCACACCACACGGCAACACCAGCCAACGGCCACCCCATACGACGGCCACCAGCCGGCGACCACACCGGACGGCAGTCACACCAAGACGACCGTCGCTCCCGGCAGCCGCCGGCAGCGGTCAGCCCAGGCGGTTGTCCGAGCCGCGTGGCCCCTGCCGCACCGACTCGGCGCTGAGCGTCGGCTGCCAGTCGAAGACGTATCCGCCCTCCATCGGCCCGATGACCACCTCGGCCCCCGCCTTGGCGCCCGCCTTGACCAACTCATCCTCCACGCCGAGCCGTTCGAGCCGGTCGGCCAGGTACCCGACGGCCTCGTCGTTGCTGAAGTCGGTCTGCCGGATCCACCGCTCGGGCTTCTCCCCGGTGACCTGGAACATGTTCTCGTTGACCCGCCGCACCTTGAACCCGGCCTCGCCGAGCTGCCTGGGCCTGATCACCAGTCGGGTCGGCTCCTCGACCGGCTTGTTGGCCCTGGCCGCCGCCACCCACTCGCCCATCGCGTACGTGAGCTCCCGCAACCCGTCGTGCGTGGCCGCCGAGATGACGAAGACCTGCAGCCCCCGCTCCTCGAACTCGGCCCTGACCAGGTCGGCCAGCTCCCGCGCGTCGGGCACGTCGGCCTTGTTCAGCACGATCATCCGCGGCCGGTCCTCGAGCTTCCCGTACGCCCGCAGCTCGGCCTCGATCACCTCGTAGTCGGTGACGGGGTCGCGCCCCGGCTCCATGGTCGCGCAGTCGATGACGTGCACGAGCATGTCGCAGCGCTCGACATGGCGCAGGAACTCGTGCCCGAGCCCCTTGCCCTGCGAGGCTCCCGGGATCAGCCCGGGCACGTCGGCGACCGTGAACACGTTCTCGCCGGCCGTCACGACCCCCAGGTTGGGGATGAGCGTGGTGAACGGATAGTCCGCGATCTTCGGCTTGGCCGCGCTCAGCGCCGCGATCAGCGACGACTTGCCGGCGCTGGGGAACCCGACCAGCGCCACGTCGGCGACGCTCTTGAGCTCCAGCATGACGTCGAGCCCGTCGCCGGGCTCCCCCAGCAGCGCGAACCCGGGCGCCTTCCGCCGGGACGTGGCCAGCGCGGCGTTCCCGAGCCCGCCGTGACCGCCCTGCGCGATCACGTACCGGGTGCCGGCCCCCACGAGGTCCACCAGCACCTCACCGGTGTTGGCGTCCTTCACCACGGTCCCGTTCGGGACGGCGAGGATCACGTCGTCGCCGTTGGCGCCGTCGCGGTTGGAGCCCTGCCCCTGCTTGCCGTTGTCGGCCTTGCGATGGGGACGGCGGTGGTAGTCCAGCAAGGTCGCGGTGTTGGGATCGACCTCAAGGATCACGTCGCCGCCACGGCCGCCGTTCCCCCCGTCGGGGCCGCCGAGCGGCTTGAACTTCTCCCGGTGGATGGAGGCGCACCCGTTCCCTCCGTCACCGGCCTTGACGTGCAGGACCACCTGGTCCACGAAGTCCGGCATCCAGCTCTCCTCCATCAAGCCCACCAGGGCAATACAAGATCAATCACAACATGGCGCCCCCGCAGGGCCCCCAGAAAACGCCTAAGGGGTGGATCGACAGGCGATCCACCCCTTGAAGCAACACCGAAGCGAAGCTGATTACTCCGCGACGGGAACGATGCTGACGGCGCGACGACCGCGCTTGACGCCGAACTGCACGTGGCCGGCGGCCAGCGCGAACAGCGTGTCATCGCCACCACGGCCGACGTTGTCGCCGGGGTGGAAGTGGGTGCCGCGCTGACGAACGATGATCTCGCCCGCGTTCACCAGCTGGCCGCCGAAGCGCTTGACGCCCAGGCGCTGAGCGTTGGAGTCACGGCCGTTCCGGGTGGACGACGCGCCCTTCTTGTGTGCCATCTCTCAAACTCCCGATCAGGCCTGGTCGATACCGGTGATCTTCACCTGGGTGTACCGCTGACGGTGACCCTGGCGCTTCTTGTAACCGGTCTTGTTCTTGTACTTGAGAATGCGGATCTTCGGGCCCTTGGTCTCACCGAGGATCTCGGCGCTGACCGTGAACTTGCCGGCCTCGGTGGTCACATCGCCGTCGTTGACGACGAGCACCGTCGGCAGCGTAACCGAAGAGCCGACCTCGCCGGCGACCTTGTCCACCTCGAGGACGTCACCGACGGAGACCTTCTGCTGCCTGCCGCCGCAACGAACGATCGCGTACACCGCGGAACCCTTCTACTGACTCGCTGTTGCCCTCAGCCGCCCCGCATCGAGGCGGCCGCCGAATGCTGCGCCTATCATTCGGCCTGTCTCAAACCGACGAACCGAGTAAGCGCGCCAACAGGGCACGTCACCTGACGCACCGATTCACCAGGGTACCGCTTAACGGTGCCCTAGGCGAACCGGACGGATCGTCGGAAGCCTGCCGAGGCTACTCGGCGGACTTGGCTCGGCGGGAGCGTCGCCGCCCTCTGCCGGAAGTCTGGCTGGCCTGGTCGTCCTCAGCCGGGACGTCATCAAGCGCACCGGTCACGGTATCACGGCTGGCGGAGTCCTTGGCCGCGGAAACCTTGTCCGAGACCGCCTTCTCGATCGCCATCTTGCCCTGCGTGCCGCGCGGCTCCGGCTTGGCCTCGACCGGCTCGGTCGAGACGATCAGCCCGCGCCCGTTGCAGCACTCACAGGCCGTCGAGAACGCCTCCAGCAGCCCCTGACCGACCCGCTTACGCGTCATCTGCACCAGGCCCAGGGAGGTCACCTCGGCGACCTGGTGCTTGGTCCTGTCGCGCGCCAGGCACTCCAGCAGCCGCCGCAGCACCAGGTCGCGGTTGGACTCCAGCACCATGTCGATGAAGTCGATCACGATGATGCCGCCGATGTCCCGCAGCCGCAGCTGGCGCACGATCTCCTCGGCCGCCTCCAGGTTGTTCCTGGTGACGGTCTCCTCGAGGTTGCCGCCCTGGCCGGTGAACTTGCCGGTGTTGACGTCGACGACGGTCATCGCCTCGGTACGGTCGATCACCAGCGAGCCGCCGCTCGGCAGCCACACCTTGCGCTCCAGCGCCTTGCCCAGCTGCTCGTCGATCCGGTACGACTCGAACACGTCGCCCTGCCCGGTGTCCCAGCGCGACAGGCGCTCGGCCAGGTGCGGCGCGACGTACTTGACGTAGTCGTCGACGGTGTCCCAGGCGTCGTCGCCCTGCACGACCAGCGAGGTGAAGTCCTCGTTGAACACGTCGCGCACGACCCGGATGGTCAGGTCGGGCTCGGCCGACAGCAGCTCGGGCGGGCTGGCCGACTTGGCCTTCTTCTGGATGTTCTCCCACTGGGCCGACAGCCGGGCCACGTCGCGGGCCAGCTCGTCCTCGGAGGCGCCCTCGGCCGCGGTGCGGACGATCACACCGGCGTTCTCCGGCATGACCTTCTTCAGGATGCTCTTGAGCCGGGTGCGTTCCTTGTCGGGCAGCTTGCGGCTGATGCCGGTCATCGACCCGTCCGGCACGTACACCAGGTAGCGGCCGGGCAGGCTGATCTGCGAGGTGAGCCGGGCGCCCTTGTGGCCGATCGGGTCCTTGGTGACCTGCACCAGCACCGACTGGCCGGACTTCAGCGCCGCCTCGATGCGCTTGGGCTGGCCCTCCAGCCCGGCGGTGTCGAAGTTCACCTCACCGGCGTACAGGACGGCGTTGCGCCCCTTGCCGATGTCCACGAACGCGGCCTCCATCGACGGCAGCACGTTCTGGACCTTGCCCAGGTAGACGTTGCCGACGTAGGACTGGCTGGCCTCGCGGTTGACGTAGTGCTCGACGAGCACGCCGTCCTCCAGGACCGCGATCTGCGTACGGTCGCCCTGACGGCGCACCACCATCATGCGGTCGACGGACTCACGGCGGGCCAGGAACTCCGACTCCGTGATGATCGGCGGACGCCTGCGGCCGAGCTCGCGCCCCTCGCGGCGGCGCTGCTTCTTGGCCTCCAGGCGGGTCGAGCCGCGCACGCTCTGCACGCCGTCGGTGGCGGTCTCCAGGGAGGCGGCACGGCCGGAACGCGGCGCGCGGATGCGCACCACCGTGTTCGGCGGGTCGTCGCTGGAGGGCTCCAGGGTCTCCTCGGTGCCACGGCGACGACGACGGCGACGGCGACGCGAGCCGGCGCCCTCTTCCTCCTGGGCCTCCTCGCCCTGGTCCTCGCCTTCCTCCTCGTCGCCTTCCTCGCCGTCCTCGGCCTCGTCACGCTCGCGCGACTTGCCGCGGCCCCGGCCGCCACGACGGCGCCGGCGACGACGGCCGCCGCCCTCCTCCTCCTCCTGCTCGTCGGAGGTGTCGAGGTCACCCTCGTCCTCGACGACGGTCTCGTCGACCAGCTCCTCGATCTCCTCGGGCTCCGGCTCCGGCTCGGGCCGCCGGATCACGGCGGGCTTGCCCTGGCTGGGGTCCGGGGCCTGGAACAGCGGCGCGAAGATGGCCGCGGGACGCTGGAACGCCGTGCCCGGCTCGTCGTGCCTGCGCGCGCTCAGCCCGAAGGGGTCGGCGAGCAGGCTCGGCCGGTCGACGTCCTCGTCGAGGTCCTCGCCGGCGGGCTCGTCGTCGAGCGGCTCGTCCTCGGGCAGGATCTCCAGGATGTCCTCGTCGGCCGCCTCGGCGGCCTCGGGCACGGTGACGGCCACCTCGACGTCGGAGGGCGTCGCGACGACCTCGACGTCGGCGCCCGCCGGCGCCTCGACGACGACCTCTTCGGCCTTCTTCCGCGTACGCCGCCGCTTCGGCGCCTCGGCCTCCTCCTCCGGGAGCGCTCCCGCGACCTCCGGCTCGGCCTTCTTGGTCGTACGGCGGCGCGTCGTGGTCGCGGTGGACCGCGTGCGCGTGGCCCTCTTGGGCTTCTCCTCGGGAACGTCGGCGGCTTCCACCACGGCCTCGGCCATGGCGGCCTCGACCACACTGGCCACCTCGTCGGCGTCGGCCGGGCCACCCGCGTACGCGGGGCTCTCGGCCTCCGGCGCGCCCGGACTCCGCACCACGGGCGCCACGACCGGCTCGGCCGCACCGGCCACCTGCCCGGCGGCCTCCCGCCGCTCGACGACCGGCGCCACGACGGGCTCCACGGCGGGTTCCGCCGACGTGCCGGCCTGCGAGGCGGCAGGGCTCTCGGCCTGCTGCGGCCCCGGCCCCTCGGGCACGACGGCCCCCGCCACGGCACCTTCAGAAACACCGGCCCCGGCAGCGGCGCCACCAGGCGCGCCGACGGCAGTCGCGGCACCTTCAGGCGCGCCAGCAGCGGCCGCGGCACCTTCGGGCGCGCCGGCACCGGTCGCGGCGGCTTCAGGCGCACCGGCCACAGCGGAGGCACCCTGCGGCGCACCGGCCACAGTGGAGGCACCCTGCGGCGCACCGGCTCCAGCCACGGCGCTCTCGGGCGCGCCGGCCTGTGCCTGAACGCCCTCCGGGCCGCCCTCGGCTGCTCCGGCCGGGCCTGCCGGCGTTTCGGGCGCCGCCGCGCGGGCCCGGGTTCTCCGGCCACGCCCGGCGTCGGGCGCGGGTTCTCCGGCAGCGCGCTGCACGGCGTTGGTCTGCACCGGTTGCACGTCGGCAACCGACGGCGCGGCCTGAGCGGCCGCGACGGTGATCGGGGCGGTGGCGGCCGGCTCCTCCGGCAGCTCCGGCGGAGGACCCGCCGGGCGGCTCGCGGAACGGCGGCGCCTGGTCACCTTGGGCTGTTCAGTTGTCTCCCCGTCAGGGCCAGTGGCCCCGGCGTTGGGCTCGTTGTCGAGCATGCGGGCGCTCTCCCGTCAGCTCCCGGGCGCGTCGCCGCGCCGCGCAGGAGCCCTCGTGTCTCGTTGTCCGCCCCCACCTCCGGAAAGGAGGCGCGGGCGCCAAGTCCTGTCAGCGGTGGCGCCCCGCTCGCGCAGGGCACCTCCTTAGCCGACGACGTGCTCACCCGCCGGTCCCGCCTCGCCGCCGCGCGTCGTATCGCGGTCAAGGCCGAGCGGGTCGGCAAGCGCACCGGTACCGGCGTCGAGCGGCCCCTGCGCCAGCCTGGTCACCTCGGGGGGGACCGGCGGCGCGAAGTCGGCCACAAGGCGCAGCCCTGTGAGCACATCATCGGGTCGAACGGCAGGCGTCATGTGCCGAACAACCATGCGCAGTATGACACACGTCTGTCCTGGCACCTGAGCTGCGGTTCTGTCTGTTCCCTCGGACACCACGAGCCCCAGGACGGCCTCCCGCGCGTCGAAGCGCCGGGGGCCCTTCTTGGTGAGGCGCTCGACCTCCACGGTGCCCGCCGCGAGGAACTTCTCCACCGCCGTCTCGGCGAGCTCGCGATCGGCCCCGGGCAGGCGTACCTCCCAGTCGGAGACCTCCAGGCGGTCGGCCAGCCCCCCCGGGCCCGCCTGCACGACGTCGAGCACGTCGAGACCGGGCGGCAGTGACGCGTCCAGGCTCGACTTGACCTGCTCGGGGTCGCACAGCCTGGTGACACCGATCTCGAGGTATTCGGCCTCGCTGGCGACACCGGTCGGCGCTGCGCCCGCGTAGGAGATCTTCGGATGGGGCGAGAAGCCCGCGCTGAAGGCCACCGGAATGCCGGCACGGCGGACCGCCCTCTCGACGGCCCGCGAGATGTCGCGGTGACTGGTGAAGCGCAGACGTCCGCGCTTGGCGTAACGCACACGAAGGCGCTGCACCGTAGGCGCGGGCGGAGGCCCGTCGGGAACAGGTTTCAGAGCTTTGCGTCCTTCCCTTGTAAGAGTTCCTTCTCCCAGGATAAGCCGCCGCGACACGTGTATGTGTACGCCGTGACACGGCTCGCCCACTGAGCGCGCTAGACCACGGTGAGAGGAAGGAGCTTGCGCCCTGTCGGGCCTATCTGGATCTCGGTGCCCATGGTCGGGCAGACCCCGCAGTCGTAGCACGGGGTCCAGCGGCAGTCTTCGACCTCGCCACCGGACACGGCCTCCTGCCAGTCCTGCCAGAGCCATTCGCGGTCGAGCCCGGCGTCGAGGTGGTCCCACGGAAGGACCTCGTTCTCGGCCCGCTCACGCGTGGTGTACCAGTCGACGTCGACGCCCGCCTTCTCGGCGGCCTGCATCCATCTGTCGTAGGAGAAGTGCTCGCTCCACCCGTCGAACCTGCCGCCGGCCTCCCACACGGCCCTGATCACCGCGCCGACCCTGCGGTCGCCGCGCGAGAGCAGGCCCTCCACGATGGACGGTTTGCCGTCGTGGTAGCGGAAGCCGATGGCCCGGCCGTACTGCTTGTCGCCGCGCAGCGAGTCGCGCAGCGCCTTGAGCCGCCGGTCGACGGTCTCATGGTCGGCCTGCCCGGCCCACTGGAACGGGGTGTGCGGCTTGGGCACGAACCCGCCGATGGAGACGGTGCAGCGGATGTCGCGGCTGCCGGTCGCCTCACGGCCCGCCTGGATGACCTTCTTGGCCAGGTCGGCGATGCCGAGCACGTCTTCGTCCTGCTCGGTGGGCAGCCCGCACATGAAGTAGAGCTTCACCTGCCGCCAGCCCTGCGAGTAGGCGGTGGTGACCGTGCGGATGAGGTCTTCCTCGGTGACCATCTTGTTGATCACCTTGCGCATGCGCTCGGAGCCGCCCTCGGGGGCGAACGTGAGACCCGAGCGCCTGCCGTTCCTGGAGAACTCGTTGGCCAGGTCGATGTTGAAGGCGTCGACCCGGGTCGAGGGCAGGGACAGCGAGGTGTTGGTGCCTTCATAGCGGTCGGCCAGGCCCTTGGCGACCTCGCCGATCTCGGAGTGGTCGGCCGAGGACAACGACAGCAGGCCGACCTCGTTGAAGCCGGACTCCTTGATGCCGTTGTCGACCATGGCGCCGATCGTGGTGATCGAACGCTCCCGCACCGGACGGGTGATCATGCCCGCCTGGCAGAAGCGGCAGCCGCGCGTGCAGCCGCGGAAGATCTCCACGCTGAACCGCTCGTGCACCGTCTCGGCCAGCGGCACCAGCGGCTTCTTCGGATAGGGCCACTCGTCGAGGTCCATCACGGTGTGCTTGTGCACCCGCCACGGCACCTCGGACCTGTTGGGCGCGACCCGCTTGATGCGCCCGTCGGGGTGGTAGTCGACGTCGTAGAACTTCGGCACGTAGACGCCGCCGGACTCGGCGAGCCGCATCAGCAGCTCGTCGCGCCCGCCGGGACGCCCCTCGGCCTTCCACTCACGGATGACCTCGGAGATGGCGATCGAGATCTGCTCGCCGTCGCCGAGCACGGCCGCGTCGAGGAAGTCGGCGATCGGCTCGGGGTTGAAGGCCGCGTGACCGCCGGCGAGCACGATCGGGTCGTCCTCGCCCCGGTCGACCGCGTTGAGCGGGATCCCGGCCAGATCGAGCGCGGTCAGCATATTGGTGTAGCCCAGCTCCGTCGAGAACGACAGGCCGAGCACGTCGAAGGCGCGCACCGGCCGGTGCGCGTCGACGGTGAACTGCGGCACGCCCTCGGCCCGCATGAGGGCCTCCAGGTCCGGCCAGACCGCGTAGGTGCGCTCGGCCAGGGTGCGGGGCAGCTCGTTGAGGATCTCGTAGAGGATCGCCACGCCCTGGTTGGGCAGCCCGACCTCGTAGGCGTCCGGGTACATCAGCGCCCACCGCACGTCGGCGGAGTCCCAGTCCTTGACGGTCGAGTTGAGCTCACCCCCGACGTACTGGATGGGCTTCTGCACCTTGGGCAGCAGCGCTTCCAGGCGGTGGAATATCGACTCGACAGGCATACCGTCCAGGGTAGCGGCGCGCGGACGGTGACAAATCCGGCCCGCCGGCGGACGGCCCCCGTTACGCGCTCAGTTGAACGACTGCCGCCGCACTCTGATGGCCAGAAGCAGCCCTACCGCCATGAGGTTCGCGAACGTGGCAGTGCCGCCATAGGACACGAAAGGCAGCGGCAGACCGGTGATCGGCATGATCCCGATCGTCATCCCGACATTGATGAACGTCTGGAACGCGAACCAGCACACGATCATGCCCGCGACCAGCGTGCCGAACCGGTCGTCGCAGTGCCTGGCGACCTTCAGCCCGCGCAGCAGCACCACGCCGAGCAGCAGCACCACAGTGACCGACCCGATGAACCCGAACTCCTCCCCCGCCACCGTGAAGATGAAGTCGGTGTGCTGCTCTGGCACGAACCGGCCGGTCGTCTGCCCGCCGCCGAAGAGCCCCTTGCCCAGCAGTTGCCCGGAACCGATCGCGATCAGCGACTGCGTGCTGTTGTAGCCCACCCCGCGCGGATCGACCTTCGGATCGACGAACGCGGTGAACCGCGCCACCTGGTACGGCTCCAGCAGGTTGAACCAGAACACGCAGAACACCCCGGCCGCCGCCACGAGCACCAGCCCGACGATCCACCGCTTGCGCACGCCCCCGATCACCAGCCCCGCGGCCGTGATCACGGCGAGCACGAGTGCCGTGCCGAGGTCGGGCTGCAACATCACCAGCCCCATCGTGATGCCCGCCGCGACCAGGGCCAGCGTGATGTCCAGGGCGCGCGGCCGGTCGCTGCCCTCGGCGGGCTGGGCCAGCAGCATCGCGATGATCAGCAGCAGCCCGACCTTGGCGAACTCCGACGGCTGCACCGCGAACCCGCCTCCGAGCAGGATCCACGAGTGCGACCCGTTGATCGTCGCGCCCAGCGGCGTGATCACCAGCGCCAGCCCCACCAGCGACACCAGGAACACCAGCGGCGCGTACGCCCGCATCGCCCGATGGTCGACCATCGCCACCACGGCGCACAAGGTGACGCCGATGACCTCGTTGAGCAGGTGTTTCTTGACCAGCCCGGTGGCGCCGGGCGCCCACGTGCGGGTCGAGGACCACACCAGCAGGGTGCCGATCAGGCACAGCCCGGCCACCGCGACCAGCATCAGCCCGTCCATACGGCGCACCACCGAGTGCTCGCCGATCGCCCGCTGGATGAGCGAGGGCCGCCGCGCGGCCACGGCGCGGTTCATTGGTGGATCACCGTCCCGTCGGGCGCGAACTTCGGCAGCTTGGTCGGGAGTCTTCCGCCGGGCACGGCGGCCGGCTCCCCCTTGAAGCCGTAGATGCCCTCGTAGATCTCGCGTGCGGCCGGCGCCGCGGTCGAGGCGCCCATGCCACCCTGCGACACCATGACGACCACCACGAACTGCGGATTGTTCGTGGGCGCGAACGACGCGAACCACGAGGTGTCCTTCTTGCCCCACACCTCCGCGGTACCGGTCTTGCCGCCGATGCGCACCTTGTCCATCGGGAAGCCGGTGAACGCCCCCGCCGCGGTGCCGTCGGAGGGCACCTGGCTCAGCGCGTTCTTGATGTAGTTACGCTCCTTGTCGCTGATCGGCAGCTTGCCGACCACCGGCACGTCGATGGTCTTGACCACCTTGCCGTCGGGCCTCACCTGCGCCCACCCGATGCGCGGGCTGCGGACCTTGCCGTCGCTCACCAGCGCCATGTACGCCCGCGCGAGCTGCATCGGCGTCACCAGGACGTCGCCCTGACCGATGGCGAAGTTGGCCGAGTCACCGGGCCGCAGCAGGAAGCCCTCGGTGCAGTTCTCCAGGGCCAGGCGTTTGAGGAAGTCGGCCCGCGCCCGGTCCTTCTCCTCCGGATATCCCTTGCGCGACCGCTCGCAGCTCGTGGCGCTGGTGCGGTTCCACAGGTCCTTCTTCCAGGCCCGGTCGGGGATGCGCCCGGAGGACTCGCCCGGCAGGTCGACCCCGGTCGGCCGGCCGAAGCCGAAGGCCCTGGCCGTGTTGGCGAACACCTCCTTCGTGCGCTTCTTCGGGTTGCGCCCGCCGTCCTTCAGGTACTGCTCGTACGCCGCCCGGTAGAAGATGGTGTCGCATGACTTGACCAGCGCCGTGTGCAGGTTCATCTGCCCGAGGCCGATCCCCCGGAAGTTGCTGAAGGACCGGTCGCCCACCATGTACGCCCCGGGGCAGTCGTACGTGCCGTTGAGCGGATACCCGGCCCGCAACATCGCCGACACCGACGACACCTTGAACGTCGAACCGGGCGCGAACTGCCCGTTGATCGCCCGCGACACCAGCGGCTTACCCGACTTGTCCGACAACAGCCACTGGTAGCCCTTGGCCGAGATGCCACCGGCCCAGATCTCCGGGTCGTACCCCGGCGCGCTGGCCACCGACACCACCCGCCCGGAACGCGCGTCGAGCACCACCGCGGCGCCGCCGTCGGCCCCGGGCGCGTTCTTCATCGCGTTGGCGAGCGCCTTCTCCGTCACCGCCTGCACCCGCGCGTCGATGCTGGTCACCAGGTGGTCGCCGGCGACCGGCGGCACCTGCTCCTCGACCCCGAGGGCCTTGCCCATCCGGTCGACCTGCACCCTGCGCAGCCCCGACTTGCCACGCAGCGCGTCGTCGTAGACGTACTCGATGCCGTCGCGCCCGGCCAGGTCGACACCGGAGAAGCTGGCCTTGAGCCCCTCGCGCTTCTCCAGCTCCGCCTCGGTCACCGGCTGCAGGTAACCCAGCATCTGCGCCCCGGCCCGTCCGCCCGGGTACTGCCGGACGGAGTGGATCTCCGCGGTCACCCCCGGGAACTCCTCCTGCCGCTCCAGGATCTGCAACGCCTCGCGCGTGTCCACCTTCTCGTCCAGCGGAACCGGCTGGTACGGCGACCCCGTCCAGCACGGCTTGCCCACCCCCGGCCCGCAGGGCGTGATGCGCTGCCGCAGGTCCTTGACCGGCCGGTCGAGCACCGAGGAGAGCCTGCGCAGCACGCTCATCCCCCCGCCCGGCATCCTGTTCAGCTTCGTCCGGTCGACGGACACGACCAGCGCCGTCCTGTTGCGCACCAGCGGACGCCCCGACGAGTCGAGGATCTGCCCCCGCACCGCGGGCACGATCACCGTGCGCGTCCTGGTCTCCATCGCCCTGGTCACGAACTCCTGGCCGCGCACGACCTGCACCTGCCACAGCCGTACGGCCAGCACGACGAGCAGCAGCACCACCAGGACGTGCAGCACCAGCAACCTGGTACGCATGCGGATCATGTCGAGTACCTCGGCTGTCTCCCCCGGGTGGCCAGCCAGATCACCACCGGCGCCACGATGAGCGTGTAGAGAACGGTGACGGGCACCTGCTGGGTCAGCGTCGCCAGCGACACCCGCGGATCGGACAGCAGCCCGGCCACCCCCACGGCCACCAGCGGCGCGATCAGCACGCACAGCACGACGGTCGTCGCCGGCCCGCCCGCGCCGCGCCCCGCCACATAACCGACCACGGCCAGCACGAACGCGTACTGGCCCATCAGATGCGCGGTCGGCGGCACCAGGTCCACCAGCAGCCCCGAGAAGAAGCCGACCATCGCCCCCGCCACCGGCCCGCGCTCCAGCGCCATGCCCACCACCGCCAGCAGCACCAGGTCAGGCGCGCCGCCCGCCGGCAACGGCAGCCGGTTGACCAGCATGACCTGTGCCAGCAACGCCAGCACCACGACCATCGCCCCGATCACCGCGCCTCCGTCCCCGCCGAAAGCAGCACGCTTCTCATCCCCCGATCACCACACCAGCAGCGGCCTCGCCGGAGGCCGTGCCGCCGCCGATCACCGCGCCCCCTCCTTGACCGGCAGGACCGCGTCACGCGGATCCCTCTTGGGCCCTTCGACCACCACCCCGACCACGTCGAGCGCCGTCAGGTCGGCGAACGGCCGGGCGTAGGCGATCCGGGTCAGCTCCCCCGGCGTGGACTCCACCCGCTCGATCACCCCGATCGGCACCCCCGGCACGTACGGCCGCCCGTTCTTGGAGCCGAAGCTGACGATGCGACCGCCCCGCTCCATCGGCGCCGTCGAGTCGAGCAGCCGGAACTGCACGAGCCGCCCGTTCTCGCCCACCCCGTGCACCACGCCGATCTCCTGGCCGCCCTCCAGTCGCCCCCCGGCGGCCGAGGCGGGGTCGCCGAGCAGCACCACCGTGGAGGTGGCCGACGAGGCGTGGATGACCCGGCCGACCAGCCCGTCACCGTTGAGCACCGTCATGTCGGGACGCACCCCGTCACCGGTGCCCACGTCGATCTGCACGCTGTCCTCGAACCCCGGCTGCCCGCGCCTGGCCACCACGTTGGCCGTGACCACCTTGTAGCCGCCGGTGCCGGAGAGGCCGAGCAGCTTCTTCAGCTCCGCCGAGCGGGTGGCGTCGAGCGTGCTGGAGGACAGCCCAGCCCGCAGCCTGGCGTTCTCCTCCTGGAGCTGCTCGATGTGCCGCTGCGCGCTGGGCGCGCTGGCCAGGGCGTGCAGGAAGCCGCCGACGGGACGCACCACGCCCCCGCCGAACCGCTCGGCCGCGCCGAACACCCAGGACCCCGCCGAGCGCAGCGGACGCAGCGGTGAGCTGTCGCCCGCACGATGGTCGATGGTCAGGACGACCAGCGCCGCCATCAGCAGCACTCCCAGGATCAGCCGGGCCCGGCGCGAGTCTCTCATCAGTGCCGCGACTCCGGAACGAGCACCTGCTGCAGGGCCTCGAACTCCTCGGCGCACTTGCCCGAGCCGATGGCGACCGAGTCGAGGGCGTTCTCCACCAGGTGGACGGGCATGCCGGTCTCGGCCTTGACCCGCTCGTCGAGCCCCTTGAGCAGGGCACCGCCGCCGGTCAGTGCGATGCCGCGGTCCATGATGTCGCCCGACAGCTCGGGCGGGCACTTGTCGAGGGTGGTCTTCACCGCGTCGACGATCGCGTTGACCGGCTCCTCGGTGGCCTTGCGGATCTCCTCGCTCGACACGATGATCGTCTTGGGCAGCCCGCTGATCAGGTCGCGCCCCCGCACCTCCGCGTGGGTCTCCTCGCCGTTGGGGCAGGCCGACCCGATCGCCATCTTGATCTCCTCGGCGGTGCGCTCGCCGAGCATCAGTGAGAACTCCTTCTTGGCGAACGTGATCACCGCCTGGTCGAGCTCGTCGCCGCCGATCCTGATCGACTGGCTGGTGACCACGCCACCCATCGAGATGATGGCCACCTCGGTGGTGCCGCCGCCGATGTCGACCACCATGTTCCCGGTGGGCTCGTGCACCGGCAGCCCGGCCCCGATGGCGGCGGCCATCGGCTCCTCGACGATGTAGACCTTCCTTGCGCCGGCCTGGTATCCGGCTTCCTTCACCGCGCGCTGCTCGACGCTGGTGATGCCGCTCGGTACGGCGATGATGATGCGCGGCTTGGCGAAATGGCGTCGTCTGTGCACTCGTTGGATGAAGTAGCGCAACATCCGTTCGGTGACGTCGAAGTCGGCGATCACGCCGTCCTTCAGCGGGCGGACCGCGACGATGTTGCCGGGCGTACGACCGATCATTCGCTTTGCCTCGATGCCCACCGCCACGATCTTGCCTGTGGTGGTGTTGATCGCTACGACTGACGGCTCATTGAGCACGATGCCCCGGCCACGCACGTATACCAACGTGTTGGCGGTGCCCAGATCGACCGCCATGTCACGGCCGAGAAACGCGAGCTTGCTGCCCATGGGGAACGGAGCCCTCCGTATCGTCGTTCGCGAATGACTACGGATCGAATTCGAATCGTAACGTGACGTACCCACCAGTGAGCGCAATGAGCCCTCGCGCTCCACAAAAATCTCCAGCCCCTACCTCAACCTGGATTTTGCCCGAATTGCACCCACACGACCGGATCAACTGCGCCCGCGCCTGCCAGACTCGGTGAACGCTACAACCCGGCGCCGACAAAAAGACGCGCCCGCACGGCGTGAAGCCGGCGGGCGCGCGGGTGAAGCTGACTGCTAGAAGCGGTCGGGGAAGAAGATCTTGATCTCCCTGGCCGCGGACTCGGGCGAGTCGGAGCCGTGGACGACGTTCTCGCCGATCTCCAGGGCGTGGTCGCCGCGGATGGTGCCGGGGGCGGACTTGACCGGGTCGGTGGCGCCGGCCAGCGCGCGGAAGGCCTCGATGGCGCGCGGGCCCTCAAGGACCAGGGCCACGAGCGGCGCCGAGGTGATGAAGTCGACCAGCTCGCCGAAGAACGGCTTCTCGGCGTGCTCGGCGTAGTGCGCCTTGGCGGTGTCGGCGTCGAGGGTGCGCAGGTCCATCGCCACGACCTTGAGGCCCTTGCGCTCCACGCGGGCGATCACGTCACCGATGAGGCCACGCTTCACCCCGTCGGGCTTGATCAGGACAAGAGTGCGCTCGGACACGTGTGGTTCTCCTTTGAACAGATTCGGGTCGCGGCTACGGGCGCCTGGCCTGACCACGAGGGCGCTCCGCGGGACACGGGCCCTCGCGTCGCCATAGCCGTCGCTCAGCTTACCGTCCGCACCCACACCCTCGTCGCCACAGGCATGACGCGCGCGGGCGAGGACTTCAGGACCGCTCGCCGTCCTCCGGCGAAGGCGCCTGCGGCGGCACCGCGGGCACGGGCTCGGCGGGCTCGTCCTCCTCCTGCGCGGGAGAGCCCTCGGGAACGACCGAGCCCCACGTCGTGACCGGCTCCTGCGCCGCGGCCCCGCGCTCACGCCCGGCCCCGACCGCGACCGCGACCTCCGCCGGCTCATCACCGGACGGCGGCTCCTCCTCCCGCGACGGCCGCCGCCCCATCACCGCCGCCAGCACGATCACGCCCACCAGCAGGAACCCGCCGATCAACGCCCACCAGTGCAACGCGCCCACGAAGCTGTCGACCAGCTCCTGGCGCGACCCGACCCCCTCCAGCATCCACATCTGCACGCCGGTGCCCAACAGGTAGCCCGCCAGCACCCCGGCGACGCCCAGCGACAGCCCGAACGCCGCCGCCCCGATCCCGACCTCGCCGAGCGTGGCCGTGACCGCCACGGTCGCGCCCACCGCGAGCAGCGTGAACGGCACCGCCAGCACCAGCCCGTCGGCCGACGGGACGACCAGCCGCACCGAGCACAGGCCGACCACCATCGCCAGCAGCCCGAGCGGCGCCGCCAGCCGCCCCACGCCCTTGGCGAACATGCGCACGCCCACCCCGGCGACGACCGCGAGCACCGCCGCCACCCCGAACGGCGTCCACAGCCCGCGCAGCCCCGGCCCGCCCAGACCGCCCATCTCCACCAGCGTGACCTGCGCCGTGCTCGGCAGCAGCACCACCCCGACGGCCACCATCGCGTACGCGTGCGTGCGGCCCTCCGCCCGGCCGATCGAGCCGAGCGCCAGCAGCCCGGCGATCGCCACCCCTGCCAGCAGGATCACCGGGACGACGCCCCATCCCGCGCTCGCCGTGCTGACCGCCACGACCGCGATGCCCGCCGCGGGCGCGGCCGCGAGCAGCAGCCGACTGCGCTCCCTGGCGTCCGGCGCGGGCGCGGGCCCCCGCCCGGCGAGCCTCCAGACCAGCAGGTACGCCGCCGCCAGCGCCAGCGCGACCCCGGTGGCCATCGGGTACGGCTGCAACGTGACCTTCCAGCTCGTCACGTCGACCAGCGGCCAGAGCGCTAGCGCCTGAGCCTCCAGCAGGCTGACGCACAACACCCCGGCCCACAGGCCACGCAATGCGGGCGTACGGTCCCAGACCGCCACCAGCGTGGCCGGCACGATCAGGCCGCCGCCGACGCCGCGCAGCACGCGTACGACGCCGACGACCAGCTCGGAGGCCGCGTATCCGCCCGCCGCGTCGGCCACCGCCACCAGCGCGAGCCCCGCGACCAGCACGTGAGCCACCTTCATCCGCCGCAACGCGACCGCCGCGAGCGGCACCGTCAGCATCAGGGCGGGCAGCGCCAGCCCGTGCGTACGGCTCAGCCCGATCTGGTCGAAGTCGCCCGGCAGCAGGTCGGCGACCACGGACAGCGTGTTGGGTATCGCGACGATCGCCAGCGGCAACGCCACGAGGACGAGCAGCCCGAGCACCACGTCGAGCAGCCAGGAATGTCTGAGGCCAGCCGGAAGCGGCGACCGTTGAATCGGGGGGACGGCCATGTAGGCCGACTTTAGCGGGAAGTCACGCCCTCGACACGGCGAGCTACGATAATCGCGGTGATCCACAGCGCCGCGAAGATCGCGCCGAGGAAGAACATGGTCGGCACGAGGAAGCCCGTGGCGATCGCCAGCACCTGGATGACGCTGCCCAAGACGTACCCGAAGGGCCGTTTGAGCAGGCCCGCGGCGACCACGCACAACACCAGCAGCCCGATGCCCACCGCGACGGCGAGCGCGGGGGCCACGCCGCCCACGACGATCGCCACCGGCGTGATGAGCCCGGCCACGATGGCCTCCATGCCGAGCACGCTCGCGCCGAGCCTGCGCATGCCCGGTGTGACCTCGAAATTCATCTCACACCATCCGCCTTGAGCAGATGCCGGGCATCTCCGGCAGTCACCACCGAACCGGTGATGAACACCCCGGTCCCACTGAACTCGCCCTCAGCATCGGCGATGCCGATACCCCTGTCGATGGCCTCGTCGAGCCGCTCGACGACGTGCACGCGGTCCTCGCCGAACAGCGGCACGGCCAGCGCGGCGAGCTCCTGCGCCGACAACGACCTGGGTGAGGAGTTACGCGTCACCACGATCTCGTCGAGCATCGGCTCCAGCAGCTCCAGCAGGGTCTCGACGTCCTTGTCGCGCATGACGGCGACCACGCCGATCACCTTGGCGAAGTCGAACGCCTCGTGCAGCGCCTCCAGGCTCGCCTCCAGCCCGCCGGGGTTGTGCGCCGCGTCGATCACCACCGTGGGCGTGTGCCGTACGACCTCCATCCGGCCGGGCGAGGCCGCCTGGGCGAACGCCCGGCGCACCAGGTCCGCGTCGAGCGGATCGTCGCCACCGGTCAGCGCCTCGACGGCGGCCAGCGCGCACACCGCGTTGCTGGCCTGGTAGCTGCCGTAGAGCGGCAGGTAGATCTCGTCGTAGACGCCCTTGAGCCCGCGCAGGGTGAGCAATTGCCCGCCCATCGCCATCTCCCGGCCGAGCACGCCGAACTCCAGCCCCTCGCGGGCCACCACCGCGCCGACCTCGGCCGCGCGGCGCATCAGCACCTCGGCCGCGGCCAGCTCCTGCTGAGCGAGCACGGTCGTGGCGCCCGGCTTGATGATCCCGGCCTTCTCCCCGGCGATGCTCGGGATGTCAGGACCCAGCCGGTCCATGTGATCGAGGGAGATGGGCGTGATGACCGACACCAGGCCGTCGGCGACGTTCGTCGCGTCCCACGAACCGCCCATGCCGGCCTCGATGACCGCGACGTCGACCGGCGTGTCGGCGAACGCCGCGAACGCCATGGCCGTCAGCAGCTCGAAGAACTGGATGCGCCGGTGCCCCTGCGCGTCGGTCAGCTCGACGTAGGGCGCGATCTCCTCATAGACCTCGGCGAAGCGCTCCTCGCTCAGCGGCTCGCCGTCGACCGTGATGCGCTCGCGCATGGTGACCAGGTGCGGGCTGGTGAACCGGCCCACCCTGAGGTTGCGCTCGCGAAGCAGCGCCTCGGTCAGCCGCGCCGTGGTCGTCTTGCCGTTGGTGCCGGCGATGTGTATGACCGGGTACGCCCGCTGAGGGGAGCCGAGCAAATCCATGAGCGCAGCGATCCTGTCGAGCGTCGGCTCGAAGTCCCACTCGACGCCCCGCTCCAGGATGGCACGTTCAACCGCACGATAATCCACCCCTCAACCCTACTGACCACGCGTAGCGGTCTGGACGCGGGGCAAACATATCGTGAATCGTATAGAAAATTAGAGGGTACTCACCTCAGCCGCAGGGTGCCACCTTGGAGAACAGCCTGCTCTACCCCCCAGCAGGCGCTTTCAAGGAGGCCATCGTGGAAGGCGAGAACACTCGCGAGGAAAGGCAGCGCGGAATCACCAGAAAGGCGCTGTTCAAGGCGGCTCTCATAGCGACACCGGTCCCGTTCCTGATCGGCGAGGTGCCGGCCCTGGCCCGCACCATGGCCGGGACCGGCCAGCAACTGGAGCCCACCCCGTTCTGCGACGACGGTGACGATCTCACGATCTCGCAGACCGAGGGCCCCTACTTCAAGCCCAACTCCCCCCAGCGCTCGACCCTCCCCGGCTCGGGCACCCCGCTGACGGTGAGCGGGTACGTGTTCGGACTGTCCTGTCAGCCACTGGCGAACGTCCTGCTGGACTTCTGGCAGGCCGACACCAACGGCAACTACGACAACGTCACGTACAACTTCCGCGGGCACCAGTACACGAACGCCCAGGGGGCCTTCAAGCTCACCACCATCGTGCCCGGCCTCTACCCGGGCCGTACCCGGCACATCCACGTTAAGGCGCAGGCTCCGGGCCGTGGGATCCTCACCACGCAGCTCTACTTCCCGGGCGAGCCGCGCAACAACACCGACAGCATCTACGACCCGAGACTGCTCATGAACGTCCGCCCCGTCGGCTCGGGGAAGGAAGCGACGTTCGACTTCGTGCTCAACGTGCAGGGCGTGCCACCCACACAGACGCCCACTCCCACGCCCACGACTAGCCCGTCTCCGGGCGGCGGAACCTGGAAGGTTGGGGTGACCTACCAGGCGGGTGACCAGGTAACCTACGGCGGGTCGACGTACCGGTGCCTGCAAGGGCACACGTCAATGGCCGGTTGGGAGCCACCCAACGTGCCGGCCTTGTGGCAGCGCGTCTGACCCACTGGTCCCCGAACGCAAAAAAGGGCCACCCCGGCTGCTGGGGGTGGCCCTGTTCGTGTTGTCATGCCGGTGAATGCGAAAGGGCCCCACACAAGTGTGTGGGGCCCTTTCGAAAGATTGTCCGGCGGTGACCTACTCTCCCACACCCTCCCGAGTGCAGTACCATCGGCGCAGAGAAGCTTAACTTCCGGGTTCGGAATGTAACCGGGTGTTTCCTTCCCGCCATAACCGCCGTAACCCTATGAAACTGTCAAACGAACAACGCCGTTTGCTGTCTCAGAATTGCCTAGTGGACGCGAGCAAAAAAGCTTTGAGGTCAAGTCCTCGGCCTATTAGTACCGGTCAGCTCCACACGTTACCGTGCTTCCACCTCCGGCCTATCAACCCGGTCGTCTACCGGGAGCCTTACCCACTCTCGTGGTGGGAGACCTCATCTCAAGGCGAGCTTCCCGCTTAGATGCTTTCAGCGGTTATCCCTTCCGAACGTAGCCAACCAGCCGTGCACCTGGCGGTACAACTGGCACACCAGAGGTTCGTCCGTCCCGGTCCTCTCGTACTAGGGACAGCCCCTTTCAAGTCTCCTGCGCGCGCAGCGGATAGGGACCGAACTGTCTCGCGACGTTCTAAACCCAGCTCGCGTACCGCTTTAATGGGCGAACAGCCCAACCCTTGGGACCTACTCCAGCCCCAGGATGCGACGAGCCGACATCGAGGTGCCAAACCATCCCGTCGATATGGACTCTTGGGGAAGATCAGCCTGTTATCCCCGGGGTACCTTTTAGCCGTTGAGCGACACCGCTTCCACACGCCGATGCCGGATCACTAGTCCCAGCTTTCGCTCCTGCTCGACCCGTCAGTCTCACAGTCAAGCTCCCTTGTGCACTTACACTCAACACCTGATTGCCAACCAGGCTGAGGGAACCTTTGGGCGCCTCCGTTACTCTTTAGGAGGCAACCGCCCCAGTTAAACTACCCACCAGACACTGTCCCCGATCCGGATCACGGACCAGAGTTAGACGTTCAAAACGACCAGAGTGGTATTTCACCAATGACTCCACCCGAACTAGCGTCCGAGCTTCCCAGTCTCCCACCTATCCTACACAAGACGCTCCAAACGCCAATGTCAAGCTGTAGTGAAGGTCCCGGGGTCTTTCCGTCCTGCTGCGCGTAACGAGCATCTTTACTCGTAGTGCAATTTCGCCGGGTCTGCGGTTGAGACAGCGGGGAAGTCGTTACGCCATTCGTGCAGGTCGGAACTTACCCGACAAGGAATTTCGCTACCTTAGGATGGTTATAGTTACCACCGCCGTTTACCGGCGCTTAAGTTCTCACCTTCGC